>OZ244975.1:0-1395608 GCA_965222905.1 Vicinamibacterales bacterium
CGGCCGTCCAGGCGACGGCGAGCTTGACCTCGCGGGTCTTGGCCGAACCGTCGGGCTGCTTGCCTTGGCGCTGCGCGGTTTCGGCCTTGCGCACGGGAATGCCCGTACCATCCATGCCGAGATACAGGGTAGGTTTGACGCGGTGCGCCTCCGGCTCGACGGCTTGGCGTTCGTCGGTTGCGATCGCGCGCCCCAGCGCTTCGGCGGTCCGCTCGACCTGCTTGGGGTCGACGGCGAGCCCGGCCAGTTCGTCCAGCAGGGTGCTGGCCTCTTTGAAGCTGACTCGGGCGGCGGCCGCCGCCGTCATGCGTGTCGCCGCGGGCGACAACGTCGTCTCGTCGATGCCCAGGGTCCGGTCACGCGGACAGAATCCGGTTCGGCAGGACGCGCAATGGTAGTAGGCCCGCTGCAGGGTCATGGCGCCCAGGGCCGTGCGGATCGTCTTTGCACGCCGGCCGGCGTAGCGGGCCGTGTGTCCGCACCGGCAGGGCAGGCCGGCGGCGTGCTGGTCACTGTGGTCGGCGTTGAGCCGCTCGGCAACGAAACGAGCCGCCACCGCCAGGACGGCGGTGCGCACCGCCGTCTCGGCCGCCTCGAAGTCACCCAGCGTCTGCGTCGCGTCGGCCCCCAGCAGCCGCTCGATCTCACGTGTCGCTTCGGCCGCCAGCGACTTGGCGATCACCACGGTCTGCGGTTTTTTTTTGCTGCGCTGCCGGTCGCCAGACGCGCCTCGCTCAGGGCATCGTTGACCTCGATGAACATCTTCGACAATTGCCGGAAGCGGCGATACTCGGCGAGCCGCGCCTGCGTCTCCGACCCGGCGTGGGCCGGGATGATGCGTGTGACCGTTTTGCCGGCCTGCTTGCGCGTCAGCGACAGGACCGGACCGTGCCCGGGGTCGCCTGGCTTGGCGCAATGACACCCGGCCTTGCCGCAGGGTCGGAAGCGTTCGGTCAGCGAACCGGAGCGCATCTCGCCGATGGAGGCGAATTGACTGCGAAGGTGTGCGTGTTGGCGCTCCAGCGCCGCAATCTGTTCATCGGGCATGATCGGGTCCTCGTGCTGACAGTCCATCCACTGCCAGGTATCGGCCGATCAAGCCTTGTCCTATACCCTGGAACGAATCCCCTCACTTTCCTGACGTGCACCCGACGCGGCGGCCCGCGTCGCCATGTCGACCGTTGTGTGATACGTTATTGGCCAATCCTGCTCCTGTATTCTTGCCCCGCTACGGTCGGCCCGATTCGGGACGGAACGATTGTGGAGATCGCTTGAGGTGCCTCCAGATGCCCAAGGCAGAGTCTCCCCACTCGCATCCGGCCGCCGGCGCGTCCTCGCCGTCTCCCTCACCCTCACGCTGACCGCGCTGCTGTCCGCCGGCGCGCCGCCGCCGGTCCACGCCCAGGACGACCACCAGCCAACCCACGACTGGGCCGACGACGGGGGGACGGTGCTGGTGTCCGTGGACGCCATGAACGCCGCGACACGACCCACGCTGACGATCCGGGAGGGAGAATCCGGCACCTACTGGATGAAACTGAGCGACAGGCCCCCCGACGAGGCGGCATCAGACGCCCCCTGGTGGGTCTTCGTGCACGTCGACGGCCAGCGGCACGGCGGCGGCGAATACGAGAGCATCCGTTGGATACCGTCGATCGGCAGGGAGTTCCACACCGGCAACTGGAACCAGTGGCTGAGCATCAGGATAGACGCGAAAGAGGACGGCGACGAGGAGAACGAGACGTACACCTTCACCCACGAGCTCTGGGATCACGACGCGTACTGTCCCCCGGAACTCCACGGCATCGCCGCCCTGACGGTGCGGGTCATCGACGACGACGGGCCGAACGCCCCGAAGCCGGAGCTGTCGATCGGCGACGCGAGCGTGGAGGAAGGCGGCACGGCGCGGTTCACGGTGACCCTGGACACCGAGAGCGAAAACCCGGTGACGGTCCGCTACCGCACGAGCAACGGCACGGCGCGGGCGGGCGCGGACTACGACGCGGCCGACGACACGCTGACGATCCCCGCGGAGATGACGATCGGGTACATCGAGGTGCAGACCACGGAGGACGACGACCACGAAGCGGACGAGACCTTCACGGTCAGGCTGAGCAGCCCGGTCGGGGCCACGATCGGGGACGGCGCCGGGGACGGCACGATCGAGGACGACGACGACGAGCCGGGGCTGTCCATCGCGGACGTGACGGTCGAGGAGGGGCGCACGGCGGAGTTCGAGGTGACGCTCGAAGCGACGAGCCACGTCGCCGTCACGGTGCAGTACGCGACGATGGACGGCACGGCGGTGGAGGGCTCCGACTATACGGCGGCCAGCGGGACGCTGACCTTCTCGCCGGGCACGACGAGCCGGACCATCCGGGTCTCCACGCGGGAGGACCAGGCCAAGGAACCCGACGAAGAGAGATTCACGGTCGTGCTGAGCAACCCGGACGGGGCCACGATCGACGTCGGCACGGCCACGGGGACGATCACCGACGACGACGAGGGAGGCACGCCGTCATTGAGGATTGACGACGTGTCGGTAACCGAAGGGGGCACGGCGCAGTTCACGGTGACGATGAGCGTAGAGGCCACCGCGGAGGTCACCGTCGACTACCGGACCACGGGCGGCACCGCGGTGCAGGACTCGGACTACACCGGGAAGTCGGGCAGGCTGACCTTCACGGCGGGAGTCACGACCGAGACCATCTCGGTCGTGACCATCGACGACAACACCAGAGAGGTGGACGAGTCGTTCTCGGTGATCCTGAGCAACCCTGCGGGGGCCATGCTGGCGGACGACACCGCAACGGGAACGATCACCGACAACGACAGCTCGGGGCAGCCGGGGCTGTCCATCCTGGATGCGGAGCCCGTGCGCGAGGGGCAGCCGGCACTGTTTCGGGTGAGGTTGAGCGCGTCCAGCAGCCAAACCGTGACAGTGGAGTACGAGACGGTCGACGGAACGGCCACGGCGGCGACGGACTACACGCCGAACCTGGGCAACTTGCAGTTCCTGGCGGGCATGATCGAGCAGACGATCGTAGTGGCGACCGTCAACGACAGCAGGGCGGAACCGACCGAGACGTTCACGGTCGTGCTGAGCAGTCCGAGCGGCGCCGCGCTGGAAGTCGCCACCGCGACGGGAACCATCACCGACGGTGGTGGTGATGGTGATGGCGACGGCGACGGCGACGACGATGGCGACGACGATGGTGATGGCGACGACGATGGTGATGGCGACGACGATGGTGATGGCGACGACGATGGTGACGGCGACGACGATGGTGACGGCGACGACGATGGTGACGGCGACGACGACGGTGATGGCGACGACGATGGTGACGGCGACGACGATGGTGATGGCGACGACGATGGTGATGGCGACGGCGACGGTGACGGCGACGACGATGGTGATGGCGACGACGATGGTGATGGCGACGACGATGGTGACGGCGACGACGACGGTGACGGCGACGACGATGGTGATGGTGACGGCGACGGTGACGGCGACGACGATGGTGATGGCGACGACGATGGCGGCCTCCCCACCCTGTCGATCGCGGACGCGGCGCCGGCGGCCGAGGGGGGCACGGCCGAGTTCGCGGTGACATTGAGCGAGGAGAGCGGGCAGGCGGTTACCGTGGCGTTCGCGACGGCGGACGGGACGGCAAGGGCGGACTCGGACTACACGCGGACGACCGGGACGCTGCGGTTCGAGCCGGGCGACACCACGCGGACGATCCGGGTTCCGGTGCTCGACGACGAGATCCTGGAGGACACCGAGAGCTTCTCGGTAGAGCTGTTTGACCCGGTTGGGGCCACTGTGGCCGACGGTACCGGGGACGGAACCATCACCGACAACGACCAGGGCAGGCTGCCGGCGTTGGCCATCGACGATGCGGCGCCGGTCATCGAGGGCGTGACGGCGCTGTTTCCGGTCCGGTTGAGCGCCGCGGTCGACCAGGCGGTGACCGTGTCCTACACGACGGCGGATGGGACGGCGCTCGCCGGCTCGGACTACACCGGGTCCGACGGGACGCTGACCTTCGAGCCGGGGACCACGCTCCTGACGATAGAGGTCGCGACCCTGGACGACGAGGCCGAGGAGCCGGAGGAGCTGTTCACGATAACGCTCAGCGATCCGGCCGGCGCCACCCTGGAGGACGACACCGGAACCGGAACGATCCGGGACGACGACGGCGACACCGGCGACTTCCCGGCGCTCTCGATCACGGACGCGCCGCCGGTCGTCGAAGGGGGAACCGCCGAGTTCCTGGTGACGCTCAGCGCGGCGACCCGGCACGTGGTCACCGTGTCCTACGCCACGGCCGACGGGACGGCAAGGGCCGGCCTGGACTACACCTCGACGACCGGGACGCTGCGTCTCGAGCCCGGCGACACGACGCGGGCCATCCGGGTTCCGGTCCTGGACGACGAGACGCTGGAGGAGACGGAGGATTTCACGGTGACGTTGAGCAGCCCGGCCGGGGCGTCGCTGGCGGACGCCACCGGCAGGGGGACGATCACCGACAACGACGAGGGTAGGTTGCCCGCGCTCTCCATCGGCGACGCGCCTCCGGTGACCGAGGGTCAGACCGCCCGGTTCCCGGTGACGCTCAGCGCGCCCATCGAGCAGGAGGTCAGCGTGGCGTTCGCTACGGCGGACGGCACGGCAAGGGCCGGCTCGGACTACGTCACGAAAGAGGAGACCCTGACCTTCCCGCCGGGAACGACGCGCCGGACGGTCGAGGTCGCGACGCGGCAGGACGAGTTCGTGGAGTCGGAGGAGTGGTTCACGGTAGGGCTGAGCGGCGCGACCGGGGCTGGAGTGGAGGACGACAGCGGGACAGGGACGATCGTCGACGACGACTTGGTGGAGGGCCTGCCGACGCTGGCGATCGGGGACGCGCCGCCGGTGTCCGAGGGCGCTACCGCCGGCTTCGTCGTTACGTTGAGCCCCGCGAGCGAGCAGGTGGTCAGGGTGTCCTACCGCACGCAGGACGACACGGCGGCGGCGGGGCGCGACTACGCGGCGGCCGACGGGACGCTGCGCTTCGACCCTGGCGAGACGACCCGCACCATCGCGGTGACGACGCTGGTCGACGAGCTGATGGAGGGCCCCGAGCGATTCACGGTCGAGTTGAGCGACTCGGTGGCCGCGGTGGTGACGGACGCGACTGGGGTGGGAACGATCACCGAAATGGCAGAGCGGATCGCGATGGTGAACCGGACCGTCCTGCCGGAGCTGGGTCGCGCGCTGGCCTTCTCCGCGGCGACGTGTCGGTTCGACGGGGGCCTGCCGGGGCCGACGAACAGCGGCGGCTCGCAAGGCCGGGCCGGGTACCTGTCACTCTCGCACGGGCTGACCTCCGACCGACTGAGGTCCGACCCGCTGAGGTCCGACCCGCTGAGGTCCGACCCGCGGCTCTCGCTGATGCACGAACAGTTGACCCTGGAGCGCGCCCTCGCCGACTCGTCGTTCCTGATGCCGATGCAGGACGAGGAGGGCGGCCCAGGGCGTTTCGCGGCGTGGGGTTGCGGCGACTACCGGCACTTGTCGGGCGGCGGCGGCGCCGTGGCCTGGAACGGCGAGGCGTTCAGCATGAGTCTCGGCGCCGACGTGCGACTCGGATCCAATACGCTGGCGGGGCTGTCCGTATCCCGGTCGAGGGGCTCGTTCGACTACCGCGCGGGCGGTTCGAGCGGAGAGGCCGGCGGTGCCTACGACCTGCGGCTGACCGGCGTGCATCCCTACCTCGGATGGTCGGTGTCGCCCGACCTGGACGTCTGGGGAATGGTCGGTCATGCCTGGGGCGAGCTGCGGATCGAGGACGATCTGGCCGCCGGGCCGCTGATGAGCGCCGCGACGCTCGACTCGGGAGCGGTGGGTGTCAACGGGCGCCTGCTGGCCCACGGAGCGACGAGCTTGACGCTGAAGGGCGAAGGGACGTTGGCGCGGCTCGGCATCGCCGGCGACGGCGGGCTGGTCGAGGCGCTCGCGGTGAACATGCGGCGGCTGCGCCTGAGCACGGAGGCCAGCCACGAGCTCCTCCTGTCATCTGGAGCGTCGCTCACCCCGTGGGGAGAGCTGGGTCTGCGCCACGACGGCGGCGACGGCGAGACCGGCGCGGGCCTGGAGGTCGGCGGCGGCCTCCGCTACCGGAATCTGCGAGGGTGGACCATGGAGGGTTACGGGCGCTGGCTCGCGGCGCACCAAGGCGCGTTGCGCGAATGGGGCTTCGGCGCCGTGCTCCGCTACGACCCGGGGGCGTCGGGCCGCGGCCCGACGCTGAGCCTGATGCCCGGCTGGGGGGATACCGCCAGCGGCGTGCGACGCCTGTGGGAGCGCGGCGCAACCGATCCGACCTCGCCCCGCGCGCCCGGCTCGCGGCTGGACGCCCAGTTCGGCTACGGCTTCGCGGCGTTCCGCGGCCGCGGTGCGCTGACTCCCTTCGGCGCACTGAGCCTCGACCGCGAGTACGGCCGCGGCTACCGGCTGGGGAGCCGCCTGTCGCTGGGCCGCTCCACCAACCTGAGCCTGGAGGTAGAACGGCGCGAGCGCGCCGCGGCGGCGGTCCACGCGGTCGTCGTGCGGGGCGCCGTGCGATTCTAGGCCCGCCGCCCACACCGCTTGGCCGGTCGGCGCGCAGCTCGCGATCGACTCCGCCTGCCCCTCCTGCACCACCTCGTAGCCGACGTCACGTCTCCAGCAGATCTTTGCGGAGGTGGCTTCATCGTCTTCTCCCTGTCATCGCCCTCATGGGTCAGCCACATATCCTTCGCGTGCCGTGACGACGTGTCGACGATTGCTCGTTCGTACCTCGATACTGCGCCACGTGCCGTCTCGGGCCGTAAGCGCCGCGACCTCTCCAGCCCGGAGACCCAGCCGGGTCAACGACCGGGAGCGTACCTCCTGCAGGACTTCGTCGAGCATCTCGAACGGTGCGGCAACGACGCCCCGATCGCTCAGGTCGCCGTCGAGTGGGCCTCGGCGAGCGCCGAGAGCCAGCACGCGCGGCGGTTGAGCATCGTGCGCGGGTTCCTCACGATGGTCCGTGCCGGCGAGCCTGACATCGACGTGCCCGGCGTCGGGTTGGTTCGTACCAGCAAGCGTCCCACCCCAGCCTGCGCACGCTGCACCACAGCTTCGCCGTGGGCAGGCTCGCCGCCTGGGCACAGCAAGGGATCGCAGTCCGCGACCGACTCCCCACGCTCGCCGTCTACCTCGGTCACGTCAGCCCGCAAGACACCTACTGGTATCTGACGGCCACCCCGCCGGTACTCGAACCGGCCGCTGCCCGGTTCGCCGCGTTCGTCGATGGGGAGGCGCCGCCATGACCACCCGCGCCTCGCTCGGCCCGTTGCTCCGTGCGTTCTTCACCGACCATCTCCTGCACCAGAAGGCCGTCAGTCGGCAGACCATCCACGCATACCGCGACGCCTTTCGCCTGCTGCTCACGTTTCTGGAACAGCACCGTCAGCGAAAGCCCGAAGCGCTCACGCTCGACGACCTCGATGCGCCCGTAGTCCTGGCGTTTCTCGACCACCTCGAAGAAGACCGCGCCAACAGCATTGCGTCTCGCAATGCGCGTCTGGGCGCCGTCCGCTCCTTCGTCCGGTTCGCAGCGCTACGTACGCCTGAGTGCGTCGACCTGACGTCTCGCGTCCTGGCCATTCCCCGCAAACGCGCGCCGCGGCCACAGGGAGACTCTTCGGGCCACCGAGGACCTGGGACCTTTTCCTCCTCGGCCTCGGCAGCGGCAGGCTGCCGGACACACTGCGGGGTGCGCACCGAATGGCTCCGACCACGTTGCTGTGTTGTCGGTCACGTAGAAACGGCCAGTATGACCAGCTGGTCATACTGGCCGTTTCGGGTCTCCACCGACGCACTTGGCGACCTGCCCGAACCAGAACTCACCCACAGATTCTGCTGACGAGGCGGATCGGAATCAGCGATCGGTTTCGGCCGGAATCGGTGATCGGTTTACCCCGGTATCCGCATCGTGACCGAGCGCGTCGAACCGGACTCCGGTTAGGTCGACACCCCAGATCGGGTGTAATGCGCGTGGAGTGTCGCGACGGCCTGATGGCCGGAACCGCTACGGCCGATACCGTGTATTGATGTCGTTATTCGCGATACAGCGGGCCGACGGCGATGCGTCGCTCGTCATCGAGGCGGCGGTTGTCGTGGCGGCCGACGGCTGGTGGGGTTTTCGCAACGCCAGCGACCGGCCGGTGGCGACGCTGCCCACGGCGGCAGTGCGCGCCATCGATGCGCTTGCGGCTGGCGACGCGCGCGGGCGCGCCTGGGCGCAGGCCGACGATACCGCCGTCCTGGGGAACCGGCTCTACGCCAAGGTCTCTTGACACAGGGTCCTGAGAGAACCTGCCCTCCCCGGAGGGGCTGCTCCGAAGAAGTCTGTCATCGAACGCCACCCGTGGGAAGGCCACGAGGCCGCTGTGTACGCCGAAGTGCGCGGGCGGCTGCTCGGTAGAGGCGTCGACGGCGAGGCCGACAGCGACGACGGCGGGAAGCTGGCGGCGCTGCGCCCGGATGCGTACCGCCGGCAGCGGGGCAACGAGCAGGGGATCGGCGCCGCTACGGCGAAGACGCTCCTGCGGTTGTGGGAGAGGGTGCCCGAGAGCACCCGCGTGGAGATATTCCCCGAGCTGGCGGCCGCCGCGGCCGCCGCGCGCCTGCTCTCCAGCAAGGGCCTGCCGGAGGGGATGGAGTTCGGCCGTCTCGTCGTCGACGAGGCGCAGGACCTGACCCTGACCGAGTTCTGGATGCTGCTCGAGCTGCTCCGGGCATGCCGCAAGCGCACGGGCAAGAGCCCGTGGCTGCTGATAGCCGGGGACGCCGGACAGCGCGTCGAGGCCAGCGGCTTCGAGTGGGGACGCTACACCGAGTGGCTGAGCAGCCGCTGGCGCAAGCTGGCAACGTTTGACCTGCACGAGCACGTGCGCTGCCCGTCCCGGATCGCGGCCGTCGTCAACCGGTCGAACATCTTCTACAGCCTGGTCGACAAGAACCGCCGGCCGGAGAAGCAGCAGCCGGTAGTCGAGTCCGAGCACGTCACGGGCCACGCGCTGTACGTGCTGCGTCGAGCGGACGGAACAGGCCAACGGGCTCGTCGAGCAGCTCGCCGCCCTGGAGGGAGCCGCGGTGATCACTGCCGCGGACGAACCGCCCGCATGGCTGGACGAGAGGCGCCGCAAGCTGGTGATGACGCCGGGCGAGGCCAAGGGCCTGGAGTACCAGCGGGTGTGCGTGCTGGATGTGGGAGCGGCTATCGAGGCCTTCGACGGGAACGTGATCGAAGACAGGACACCGCTGCGGCAGGAGAGCCGGCGAACGGCCATCGACCAGACTGCGGGTGGCGCTGAGCCGGGCTACCGAGACGCTGGCGGTTGTCAACGTCGAACCGGACGCGCGCAAGGACCTGAGCACGCTGGCGCTGGTCGGCGGAGCCGGCCGCTACAACCAGTACGACATCATCGCCCGGTTCGGAGACGAGACGGCGACGCCCGAAGAGCGCACGAACGAACGCATCCGCCGAGCGGAGGCGATCGTCGAGGAAGACCCGGACCGGGCCTGGGAGATCGCCAGCCAGACGGTCGCCGAAATGGGAGCGCCGGACGTGCCGAACGGCGTGTCCGACCGCGAAGTGCGCCGCGACGCGCGCGCGACGCTGATGCGCACTCTGGCCCTGCTTCTCGCCGCCGGCGAGGACAAGGAAGACAACGTGCATCTGAGGGGGTCGCTGCAACTCGGCGTGGGTATGGACGCTGAAACCGAGGAGGAAATCCCGGACGAGGGGAGCGACGCCCACGACTGGGCGGACCAGAAGATCATCCGGTTGATAGAGCACGACGTGGTCGAGTTCCTGCTGAACGAATCGCCCGACGACCGGCCGAAACTGAAGCTGCTCGAAGCGTTGCAGGCATTGAAGGCCGCCGTGCCGCCGCGCCGTTACTGGCCGGATCTGGCCGTGGCGCGGATGCAGCAGACGCTGCGAAGCGGCCTGATCGACGGGGCAAGCGACCCGTCGAGTGCCCGCAACTACTTCCCCGACGACGTCGAGGGCTGGCTGAAGCTGACCGGCTACCACGGAGACGCCGCAGACAAGGCGTATGAGCTGTGCGAAACAGCGATCAGCACGCTGCTCGACGCGGCAGAGGCCGACACGAACGAGACCAGCCGGAACATCCTGCTCGGCCAGGTCGAGAACCTGCTGCACGCCAGCGGGTGGGAGCCGCTGCTGGTCGCGCGGCTCGAAGAAGAGAGAGGACACACCGCCGAAGCGCGCGAAGCGTACGAACAGGCCGGAACGGCGGCCGACGTCAGGCGGATTCTGCGCAAGCAGGCCGAGTGTCAACGAGCCTCGAGAAGTGACGGAAATTGAAGCCAGATCGGTTCAAGACCGCCTGTCAATGGTCACTGAGGAAATCGCAGGTGAGTCCGCGAAGCGCGGCGGCGAGCCCCGGGAGGGGGTCCGGGGGAGGGGACGAAAGCGCCAAGGACCCGCGGGCCTGCCTGCTCTGCGGCCGGGCGTGACGTCCCGGACGTCGGTGTTGGTCATGCCCGGCCGGGGTACTCTCGCGAGACGGAACGGCCGGGTTGGGCCGGACGGTGTGGTCGACGACCACGAACCGGCGAGGGCGTTCCGTCGAGCGACAACTCGAGTGCCGCGGAAGGCTCGTCTGGCGCACGCGGCGACCGTGGGAACGCTCGGTGTCGGTTGTTGCGCCAGGCGCGCCTGGAGGCGGCGCTCTCTCGCGCGCGGACCACGTCCGGATGGGCGTTGACGCTCGGCCGCGCGCGAATCCTCCGCTCCGCTTCGCGACGCCGGGGCACCTGGCGGAACGCTGCGGACGCCTTCGGACGCCAGCGCAACGCCGGCATAACCGCCAGCTCGCCGATGAACGGGCCGTCGTCGGCGCGCGTGCCTGACCGGAGGGAGTCCGGGACGACCGCTGGGCTGGCGAGGTTCCACCGCAGTCGGGTAGCGTTGAAGCGGACTCAAGCGTGGGGGTGAGGGCCCGGGATAGAGCCGGACCCTCGTGACCGCCCCGAGCTCCGACAGACCGAGCCGGTCACCGTTGTTGTGCCACGGCCGGCGCGGCGCTGTCCAGTCGGAGCTTGGCCCACGCGCTCCGACGCCGTGGACCAGCCGTTACGCCAGAAGACCTGCCGATACTGCAGCCGCCTGTTCGCCATCTGCGTAGCGTGTGATCGCGGCCATGCCTACTGCACGCTGCGCTGCCAGGCGGCCGGCCGTCGCCGATCGGTGCGGGCTGCCAGGGCGCGACATCAGCGGAGTCCCGAGGGCCGTCTCGACCACCGCGACCAGCAGCGCGCCTACCGCGACCGCCGCCGCGGCGTGATGGATCAGTCTTCCCCCGCAGCGCTGCGATCGACCAGACTCCCCGTCCCTGACGCCGCCCCGGTTCAGCCCCTCGTTGCCACGCGTTGCGTGGTCTGCGGGCGGACGAGCCAGTGGCTGGTTCCGATGCGCGAGCCGCGCATCGCGGGGACAAGGAGGAAGGATGATCACGCCCGCGCAACGCGCCGAGATCCGGCGCCTGTACTACGCCGAGCACTGGAAGATCGGGACCATCGCGGCCCAACTCGGCCTCCACCGTGAGACAGTCCGCGCCGCGGTCGAGCGCGAGTCGCCAGACGTCCCTCCCAGCGTGTGGCGGTCCAGCATCATCGACCCGTATCTGCCGTTCATCCGCGACACCCTGACGCAGTACCCACGGCTGCGCGCGACGCGGATCCACGAGATGGTGCGCCAGCGTGGCTATGCCGGTTCGGTCTTCCCCGTACGCAAACTCGTGCGGCGCCTGCGGCCCGAGACCAGCCGCGCCGTCTACCGCCGGGTCGTCACCCTGGCTGGCGAATCCGCACAAGTCGACTGGGGCTCGTTCGGCAAGGTCCGCATCGGACAAGGCACACGCACCGTCTCCGGATTCGTCATGGTCCTCGGCTACTCGCGGGCGCTGGCCGCGCTGTTCACCCTCGACCAGACGCTGGAGAGCTTCCTCCGCGGGCACGTCGCCGCCTTCGACGCGCTGGGAGGCGCCGCCCGCAACCTGGTGTACGACAATCTGCGCAGCGCCGTGCTCGACCGCCGCGGGGCCGCCGTCCAGTTTCATCCCCGCCTGCTCGAGCTGGCCGGCCACTACCACTTCGCGCCCCGCCCCTGTACGCCGGGACGGGGAAATGAAAAAGGAAAAATCGAGAGGAAAATTCAATACCTACGCCACGCCTACTTCGCCGCCCGTCCCTTCCGCGACCTCGACGACATCAACACCCAGTTCCGACGCTGGCGTGACGAGGTCGCCCACCGGCGGCCGCATCCGGATCAGCCCAATCGCAGTGTCGCCGAGGTCTGGGCCGAGGAGAAGCCCCGCCTGCTGCCGCTGCCCGCCAATCCCTTCGAGACCGACCTGGTGCGCGCCGTCCGCTCCGGAAAGACCCCCTACGTCCGCTTCGACCGCAACCTCTATTCGATTCCCCACACCCACGTCCGCAAGCCGCTGACCCTGGTCGCCTCGGCCACCCGCATCCGCATCCTCGACGGACAGAACGAGCTGGCCAACCATCACCGCACCTACGACACCGGGCTGACCGTCGAGGACCCCGCCCATCTGGAAGCCCTGCTCGCCGCCACTCGCCAGGCCAACGTCCACACCACCCGCGACCGGCTGCGCGCCGCCGTCCCCGCCACCTCAACGCTCTTCGAGCGCCTTGCCGAGCGAGGAGAAGCCCTGCGACCGCACGCCACCCGGCTGCGCGCCCTGCTCGACGACTACGGGCCGCAGGAGCTGGCCGCCGCCGTCGACATCGCCCTCCAACGCGATGCCCTCGGCGCCGGCTCCATCACCCACATCCTCGAAACCCGACGCCGGCAGCGCGGACTCAAACCCCCGCTCCGACTCACGCTGCCCGACCGGCCAGGACTGCGTGACCTCGATGTCCGGCCGCACGACCTGGAGACTTACGATGCCCTCGGACAGAAAAACCCCGACGACGCTGGCGACTGACCTCCGCCGCCTCGGGCTCAACCGCACCGCCGACGAGCTGAACGACATCATCGCCCAGTCCACCCGCAAGCGCTGGAGCGCCACCGTCCTGCTCGAGCACATCGTCGCTGCCGAACTCGAAGAAAAACAGCGCCGCAGCGTCGAGAGCCGGCTCAAGCGCGCCCGACTCGGACGCTTCAAGCCGCTCGCCGACTGGGACTGGGACTGGCCCACCGCGCTGGACCGGCCTGCCCTCGAACGCATCCTCTCGCTCGACTTCCTCGCCCGCGGCGAGAACGTCGTGATTCTCGGCGCGCAAGGCCTGGGAAAGACAATGTTGGCGAAGAACATCGCCCATCAGGCTGTCCTCGCCGGACACTCCGCACTCTTCACCACCGCCGCCGACCTGCTGCTCGACCTCAACGGACAGGAGACCGCCCGCGCACTCGAACGCCGCCTGCGCCACTACACGCGCCCCGCGCTATTGTGCGTCGACGAACTGGGCTACCTCGCCTACGACGCCCGTGCCGCGGACCTGATCTTCCAGCTCGTCAGCCGCCGCTACGAACACCGCTCCCTGCTGATCACCACCAACCTGCCTTTCAAGAACTGGGACACCGTCTTTCCCAACGCCTCGTGCGCCGTCGCCCTGATCGACCGGCTGACCCACCACGTCGAGATCCTTCGCATCGAAGGGAGCAGCTTTCGTCGCCGGGAGGCTGAACTCAGCCAGCAGGAGCGCAACCGCCAGCGTCCGGCTCGCGACGAAGACACCGAATGACGCGATCAGCAGGGTCGTCCACAGCCAGTCGACGGAACTTCAGAAATGATCACTTCCTCGAGCTCGCCAACACGCCAGAGCTCCTCACCGCTCAGCGCGTCGTGGGCGACGATGACGCAGGCGTGCGGCCCGCCGCGCGGATCGCAGCTCCGCCCCGAGATCACCTTGCCGTCGGCGACGATGGGACCGGACGTCTGATTCGCCGGGTTCACCCGGTAGTCGAGGACCTCGGTCTCCCAAACCACCTCCCCGGTGGTCGCGTCGAGGGCAATCACGTAGTCGTCGGTGGTGCTGTCGAAGATGAGCGTGTCGTAGATGGCGATGTTGCGGTTGTGGTCGATCAGGCCCGGGATCAGGTAGTCGGCGAGATCGTCCGGGCGATCGCGCTGGTACTGCCACAGCAGATCCCCGGTCACCGCGTCGATCGCCTGGATGAGATCGCGCGGATTCGGCATGTACATCACGCCGTTGCGGACGAGGGGGGTGCCCTGCTGGCGACCCGGCCCCAACCCGCGGGACCAGACCATCCGGAGGTCGGCGACGTTGTCGCGGTTGACCTGGTCGAGCGGACTGTAGCCCCAGCCGTTCAGCGTCCGGCGCCACATCAGCCACTCGTCGGGACTGGGATCCTGCAGCTCCGCGTCGGTGACCGGATCGATGCGAACCGGCTCCTGGGCGAGGATCGAGGGCGCGGTTGCGACCGCGAGGGTGGCGGCGAGGATGCCGCTTGCGATGCACGCCGAGAGCAACCGGAACGACGGCCAGCGGAAAGCGAGCATGACGCCTCCTCCAGGTTCAGAACCTTGGGCGATTATGCCACCGGGCGCAACCCGTCATGCCCGCGCCGGCTCGACGAGCAGACGCTACGAGTCCAGTTGGCACGCCGCGTCGGGCGGTTTCGGCGGTAAGATGCGGTGGGTCCGGATTGGAGGACGAACATGAACGACATGCGATTCGCGTTCGCGAGCGCTCTGGCGACCGCCGTCACCGTCGTTTCGCTGGCGCCACAGTCCGGCGCGGCCCAGGAGCGCGCGGCCGGCTCGGAAACGCCGTCCAGCGCCGCGGCCGGCCCGTGGACGGCGCCGCGCACGCCGGACGGGCAGCCCGACCTGCAGGGCGTCTGGTTGAACACGAGCGCGACGCCCTTCGAGCGGCCGCCGGCCCTTGCCGGGAGGCAGTTTCTCACCGACGAGGAAGTGGCCGAGCTGTCGCGGCGGGCGGATCGGATCTTCAAGGAGAACGACGCGGACCTCGCCATCGGAGACACGCTGTTCCTGACCGCCCTGGCGAATGTCGACGCCTTTCGAAGACGCGGGGCGAACCGCAGCTCCAATTTCATGGTGGAGCGGGAGTTCGACAACCGCACGTCGCAGATCGTGGACCCGCCCGACGGCAGGCTGCCGGCGCTGACGCCGGCGGCAGCCGAGCGGTGGGCGGCGCTGACGGCCCGGGATGTGGATCCGGCGGGGCCGGAGGACCTCAACACGCGCGCCCGCTGCGTGACGCCGGGGATGCCGCGCATCGGCCCCGGCCCGCGCGGCGACCCCCTCTACGGCTACTACCAGATCTTCCAGTCTCCGGGGTATTTCGTCCTGGTGATGGAGACGAACCACGACGCGCGGATCGTCCGCGTGGACGGATCGCCGCATCCTTCCCCACACATCCGCCAGTGGCACGGCGACTCGGTGGGGCGCTGGGACGGAGACACGCTGGTCGTCGACACCGCGAACTTCTCGTCCAGGACCAACTTCCTCGGCGCCGCCGGGAACCTGCGCCTGGTGGAACGCTTCACCCGGGTTGCGTCGGACGCGATCCGTTACGAGCTCACCTTCGACGACCCGACGACCTGGGAGAGGCCGTGGACGGCCGTCGTCACCCTCAAGCGGCAAGAGGCCAACATCTACGAGTTCGCGTGCCATGAGGGCAACGCGAACATCATGCGGGGCATCCTCGCCACCGCACGCCAATTCGGGCCGCGGAACGCATCGACCTGGGAGAGGCCGGGCACGCGCTGAGACTCCCGCTGCGACCGAGGCCCGGCGTTGGCAGGATGCGATCTGGCAGACACTTCAACGGCGCGGGAGAGACGGATCCAGGACTGGCACGCCGGTCGGCCCGAAGTGCCGCACGTTGCACGTCACCACCGTCAAGCCGTGCTCGATGGCCGTGGCCGCGATCAGCAGGTCCGTTCCTTCATGTCCGAGATCGCCGGACAGTCGGCCCCACAGCCGTGCCGTGGAAGCGTCGACGGGGAGAATCCGATTGCCGTACAGCGAGAGCACGGTATCCAGCCACGCCGCGAGCAGGCTGGCGAACGCCGGGTCGCGCCGCCGTTGCCTCGTGATTCCCCTCTCGATCTCCGCGACCGATACGACGCTCATGTGCAGATCGGTCGTGCGCTGCCCTGCCACCCAGCGACTGATGTCGGGATTACGCTCCGGTCTGCGAAGCAACGACAGTACGTCGGTATCGACCAGATACATCAGAAACCGACCGGTCTGGCCGGCAAGCGGATGCGCTCGAACTCTCCGCCGTCCTGCGGGATCGCGAGCAGCAGGTCGGCAAACGTCGGCGCCCTGGCCTTCTGCAGGTGACGGAGGCGCTCGTACTCCTCTACCGCGACCACCATCACGGCGGGCTTGCCGCGCCGGGTGACCCGCTGGGGTTCACCCTTCAGTGCGGCGTCGACGACGGCGCTGAATCGGTTCTTCGCATCCTGCAGCGACCATTCACTCATGAAGCCCTTTCTGTCCAGGCAGCCTGGCTAGATTGTTGTTCTGGACAGAACGTCTCGTCAAGGCGGCGAGCGAAACGCCGGAAGCACCCCCGTGTCGGCGTTCAGCGCCAGGGTCGCGTTGTGGAAGAGGTGGGTCTTGTCGAACGAAGACCTGCAGCCCCGCCGCGGTCACTCCGGCAGTGCGAACACGAAGAGGTTGTTGCCGGAGCTCGGGCGCAACTCGGGCGTCAGGTCGAGAAAGCGCGGCGTGCCCGTGCTCACCGCGACGTACTGGCGACCGTCGACCGCGTAGGTGATCGGAAAGCCCGACACCGGCGAGCCGAGGTTGACCTCCCACAGCACGTCGCCCGTCTCGTGGTCGAACGCCCGGAACCGCCCGTTGACATCGCCCCCGAACACGAGCGCGCCCCCGGTGGCGACCAGCGACATGGTGGCGGCCCGTTGCTCGTACGTCCAGGCAGTCTCGCCGGTCTCCGCGGAGATCGCCTGCACCCTGCCGACCTGATCGGTCCCCGGCGCAATCTGGCCCCGCCACACGAGGGCGTAGATGTTGGTGTCCTCACCCTCCGTCGTCGCCAGCATCCGTGCACACACGTTCCGCAACGGCATGTACATGGTGTTGGTCAGGGGACTGTAGGCGCCGGCCTCCCAGTCCTTCCCGCCGGTGGCGTGCGGGCAGGCCAGCACCTCCTGGCCCTCCGCCGTGAAGACCAGCTCCGCGCTCTCGGTCACCGCCCCGGTGGCGCCGTCGATGCCCGCTATCACGTTCTGCGTGATGGTCGGTGTCGCCCAGAGGAACTCGCCGGTCTCCCGGTCCAGCGTGTAGACGACGCCAGTCTTGCCTGGGATGCCGGTGACGACCTTGCGCACCTCGCCCGGCTGCAGGCGGGGGTTGATCCAGCTCACCGCGGTCGGATTCGGCGCGACCGCCGTATCCACCAGCAAGCGCTCGAAGGGATGGTCGAGGTCCCAGTGGTCGTTCATGTGCTGGTAGTACCAGACGAACTCCTTGCACCCGGCGGCGAGCCCACCAGCACGGGCCGCAGATGCCGCGTAAATGCCTGTATACGTTGACATAATAGGTATGGGGGGATACAAAATCGCAATCCGACCAATGATTCCAGTGTTGCGTTTTCGTGAGCCAACATGGTATAAAACTGGTAACACGAAGGAGGGCCACGATGGGCGGGAAACTGAGAGCGAAGATGGTCGAACGATACGCGGCGGGCCGGCACGGCGACGGCACCGGGATCGGGCTCGCGCTGGTGGTGCAGCCGAGCGGCAGCCGGTCATGGGTGCAGAGGCTGGTAGTACGCGGCCGGCGCGTGCTCCGCGGGCTGGGATCGGCACGTGCTGTCAGTCTACAGGCCGCGCGCGATCTGGCGCTCGACAACTACCGCGCTGCCCATCGTGGTCTGGACCCGTTCCGCGTGGATGCCGCGCCGGACGTGGTGCCGACATTCCAGCAGGCGAGTGTCGAGACCGCCAAGCACTACGCGGCGAAGTGGTCGGCGGCGACCGGCAAGGTTTGGATGGGCGTGCTTCGCCGGCACGTGTTCCCCCGGCTGGGATCCCGGCCGGTGACCGAGATCGCCAAGCAGGACGTGGTCGACGTGCTCCTGCCTGTGTGGGAGTCGAAAGCGACCGGCCCGGCCGTGCTCCGCGGGCTGCGGCAGGTGTTCACTTGGGCGCGCGACCATGACCACGTGACCATCGATCCGACACAGACGGTCACGACTTTGCTTCCGGCCCGTGGCCAGCGCAAGACGCGCAACCATCCGTCCGTCCCGGTGGCGGAAATTCCCGCGTTTCTGCGGCGAGTCGAGGCGGCGAAAAGCGCGCAGGTTGCCCGCGATGCGATCCGCCTCTGTGTGCTGGCCGCGTGCCGACCGTCCGAGATTCGGATGCTCCGGTGGGATCAGGTTGATCTCGACGCTCGCCTGATCACTCTGGGCGACGCCGACACCAAGCAGAAGCGCCAGCACACGATCCCACTGAGCACGGAGGCGGTGCGGGTGCTGGCGTCCCGGCCGCGCACCGGCAAGCACGTCTTCACCAGCCCGCGCACCGGCCGGCCGCTCTCACCGATGGGACTGGACCGCACCATGACCGCGGCTGCACCCGACTACACGCTGCACGGCACGGCGCGCGGCGGATTCTCGACGTGGGCTCACGAGACGGGCCGATGGCCGCATGACGCGATAGAGGGTTGTCTGGGGCATGCGGCGAGCGGATCGGCGGTTTCGCGGGCGTACAACAAGGCGACCTACGACGCCGAGCGGCGAGAGATCATGGACGGCTGGGCCGCGTACGTGCTCGGCGCGTAGAGCTGTTCATGGGCGGATTGACAGCGGCCCGCATCGCGCGGGCCGCTCGGCTGTACGGCCCGTGTTGGGACAGGAGATGCGCGCGCAAAACCTAACCATTCCGGCCGGCGAGCTGGCATCATCGTAGGGCGCGCACTCACTCAATCCTCTGGGCGTCCGGGTCGCTGCCAATGACCCGGCCGCCCGCCTCTGGCAGCGAGCGGGGATTTTGAGCCGGGCGCGCAGAGGAGGATAGGTGAGTGATCAGACAGCGACCAACCTAGACGACCTGCAGGCCGACATCGACGAGCGGGCGGACGCCGAAATCCGCGCCAGCATCGCGGCGGGCGCACCCGTCAACGCGTGGGTATTGGCGGGCGAGATGGCCGCGTGGTGGCAGCAGGCGGGCGTGGACTGCCGCGAACGACCGCGATGGCATCGCGAGCAGGCCCGCCAGTGCCAGGCCCGGATCGATGAGCTGCGCCGGGAAGTGGCACCCGCTCCGGCCGCGCCCGCGCAGCACGAGAAGTTCCCGCTCGACGCTGACGGGCTCGTGCGGGGCGTGCCACACATAAGAGGCGCTCTGGCGGAGTCCGCGATCGACGGTTCGCCTCTGTGCCGACTGCCGAACAGCATGGAATGGATCGACTGCCGGCGGCGCACACGCGGCCGACAGCGCCTCCTGTACGCCGTGGAGCACGGGTGCAGGACGCCGAACGGCGACCCGTGGCTGCTCAAGGAAGACAGCGGACGGGAAGAGCGGATCGTCGTGGAAGCCGCGGCGCGGGCCGAACCGGTGCACGCGAAGAGCGATGAGGTGCGTATCGGCTTCGTCCACGAATGGGCCGGTAAGGCTCCACTGCAGTACTACACGTATTCCGACGTGTGGGAGTCCGCCGGCCTGAAGGACACGACCCGCGGAGCGAGCAACATCTCGAAGTCCGACATCGCCCTGATCCGGTACGCCCTGGAGATGATCGGATGGTCGTACGGCGACGCGCGGATCGGCAACCGGAAGCACGCCGAGCGGTGGAAGAATCCCGGCTACGTGGTCAAGGGCGAGCCTAGACGCGCGGCGCGGCGGAAACGGCGTGCAGCATGACTTTGTACGCCCCGTACGCCCCTTGTACGCCCCTGTTTTCGGCAAGAGGCGTACACGATTCGCGTTGCCACCAAAGGGCCAAACCCTGTTTGTACGCCTGTACGCCTCTTCCACATGTGCACATGCGCGAGTACAGGTGTACACACGTACAGCCACGGGAGGAGGAGCGATGACCGCCGCGCCCGGTCCGCCGCGCCCGGCGGTAGCGTCTTGCCTTTCGCTCCACTTTCGCCCATCATGATCCGAACCGGGCGTTTGTGAACGGCACCCGGCGACACTCCGCGGCCCGGTCCGCATGTGACCGGGCCGCCCATCGCGCGACCTGACGACCTGACGACCACAGGCCGGAGGATTGCGCGCATGCTACACGTCAACGTCACCGTCAACGATACCGGCCCGGTCGACCTGCCCGATCTGCGCGCCGTGCTCCACGACGTGGCCGACACGTGGCGCGCCGAGATCATCAGCCGCACCCGCGCCGGCAAGGGCGCAGACGGTCGCCAGATGCGCCGCCGCGTGGACGGTAGCCCGGCCCGCCTGCACGACACCGGCCGCCTGTTGACGAGCCTGCAGGCCGACGTGGACGATCGCGGATTCCGCATCGCTCCCACCGGCACCCGCAACACCATCGTCGCTCGGACTCACCAGCGCAGCCGGCGGGAGTTCCTGGGCGCAGACGAACGCCAGATCGAAGACGCACGGCGCGCCGTCGTGGACGCGCTACAGGGGACACGATGACGAACAGCCAGAAGCTAGAGATCCGGGCATCCGAGATCCGCCAGCGATTGAACGCGATCAGCGGCATGGACGAACTGAGCGACGACGTGCGGGCCGAGTCCGACACGCTGGCGACCGAGTACGCCGACGTGGAGGTTCGCCGCCGGGCCGCAATCCTGGCCGAGTCCGCAGAGGGCGACCGCGTCGAAACGCACGCCACGGAAACGCTCGACGCCGAGGATCGCCAGCGGATCGAACTGCGCGGAAAGGCGACGCTCGGCGGTTTCCTACTGGCGAGACTCCAGGGCCGACTACCGGCCGGCGAGCTGGCCGAGTATCAATCCGCGTGCCACGTGGAAGACGGGATCCCGCTCGACCTATGGGAGTCCGACCGGCCCGCGGTCGAAACCCATACGGACGCCGTCACGCCCAGCCCTGCGGCCGGGAGCGGGGCCGGCCTGAGCATCGGCCGAATTTTGCCGTGGATTTTCGACGGCACGATCGCGAAGCGACTCGGGATTTCCGTACCGCAAGTCGGATCGGGGACTTGGAGCGAGCTTGCCATTTCGACGCCGTTGACCGCTGGCGCTCGCGCAAAGGGAGCGGCGCAGTCGAGCACGGCCGGAGCACTGACACCAGTGTCGGCGAACCCGAGAAGCATATCCGCGCGACTGAGCATCGCCATCGAAGACGTAGCCCAGATCGGCACGTCAAAATTCGAGTCCGCAATGCGGGCGAACCTATCCGGCGCGTTCGCGGATGCTTACGATTCGCAGTGCATCGACGGCGACGGCGAAGCGCCGAATATCACCGGCCTGCTCGCGCAGTTGGACGATCCGACGGCACCGACTGACGTAGTGACGTGGGATTCGTTCCTGTCCACAGTCGCCAGTTTCACCGGCAGCAAGTACAGCGAGACCATGGCCGATCTGATGGCGATCGTCGCACCCGACGCCTACATCCTTTCGACCACGACGTTCCGCGATCAGACCATCGACAAGGCCAGCGGCGCGGCCGTGAGTCTCGGGGCGGAGTCGGCGCAGAAGTACCTGCAGTCCGTGTTGTCGTCGTGGAGCACGGCCACCAGACTCCCGAACGCACCCGCCACCGGCGAATCGGGTGCAGGCATCTCCACCGGCATCGTCCGGCGCATGGGCCGCGGCATGACCGGCGCGGCCGTGCATCCGGTTTGGAACAGCATCGCAATCGACGACGTTTACTCCGACAGCGCATCCGGAACGCGCCATTTCACACTTCATACATTGGTGGGCGACAAGGTGCTTTTGGTCCGGCCGAAAGGCGAGGTGTACGACAAGGTCGCTTTCAAGGTCGCATGATGGATCTGGCAGCCTGCCCGGAATGCTCCGCTCCCGCTCGCCTGCTGGTTGACACGCTGGCGATCTGTTCGGCCGACGCCTGCGCGTGGTCGTGCGTTGTCACTCTCGGGCACCGGCGCGGCGGGGGACTCTGGTATGAGCACTGCGATCCCGGCCGGGGCTGGGGGCGGCGATGGTGTAGCGCGGAGGCGGCGCCGTGCCGTTGACCATCGCGGTCGGCAGCCCGTTCGCCGGCAAGGGCTGGTGGATCTCGCGCGAGATAGAACGGCGAGAGGGCGCGGGCGAGCTGGGGCTCGTGCATCTGAGCTACAGCGGCATATACGCGAGCCTGATTCCCGGCACCGACTCCGTATTCCGGGACGGGCGGATCTCCGATACCGGAGCGGCCCGATATGCCGCGTTCCTGCTGGCCGTGGCTATCCGGGAGGCCAACACCCGCGAACTGAGCGGGTACGTGGCCGTGGACAGCCCCAGACGCGCGGTGCAGGCCGTGCAGGATATCGGCGGCGCTCCGGTGGTCGAGGTGACCGTGAGCCGTACAGAGGCGCTCAGACGCGCAGACCGGCACGTTGAATTGATACGCGATCTGGCACCACGAGCGGCGCAGGATGACGGCGCAGAGGCGGCGCAGCGCTGCCGGCAGATGGTCGCGAGCTACTACGCCGAGCGGCCGGTACTCGACGGGCTCGACGTGCGGCAGGTGACCGCGCCCGAGGTGCCATCCGATCAGGCGATCCGGTATGCGTGGACCGCGGCGATCCGGGCCGCGAAACGGGGCGACGAGGAGCGGAAAACGAAGTGGACCCGAGCGGCGAAAGCCATGTTGAAACGGCGGGGCATCGACGCATGACCACCACCACCATCGAACTGCACAGCACCATCGAACTGCACGCGGACGGGGCCGGGCCGGGCCGACTGAGCGGGATCCTCATGACCTACGGCGAGCCTGTAGCGGACGGGCGCGGGCACGTGTTCCTACCCGGCAGCCTGTCATGGGCGGGCGACGGGATCCTGCTGAACCTGTCGCACGACCGCAAACAGCCGCTCATGCGCGTGCAGCCGGAGACGGACGGCGACCGGGTGCTCCTCGCCGCGGTGCTTCCCGACACTACGCGGGGCCGCGATGCCGCGGTCATGGTCCGCAATGGCACCTACCGCGGGCTCAGTGCCGAGGTGCAGGTGCATGGCGATCGGATGGTCGGGGGCCGGCGAGAGATCACGGCCGCTCACCTGGCAGGCGCCGCGCTCGTTGATAGTCCGGCAATCCGTAGCGCAACGGTCGAAGTCCACGACCGCCAGCGGGCGAGGCGGCGCGTATGGCTGTAACGCTCGACAAGGCCGCCGTGTTCGTCACGGGCAAGACTGCGGACGCTCTGAGCGATACGGAGCGGGCGACTCTCACGGTGCTGGTGGACGGCGCAAACGCGGCCGTATCGCACTACCTGAACGGCGGGCCGGCACCCGATGCCGTGGTCGATATGGCGACGCTCCGCCTCGTCTACTTCGACCACTGGACCCGCTACGCGAGACGGCCGGCCGGCGGCGAAATGCTGCGCGAGAGCTTCCGGCGAGACAGGCCGCTAGACCCGCTGCGCGCGAGCGGGGCCATGGCGATGCTGTCTCCGCACAAACGGCGCTCTATCGGCCTGGGGGCGGCATGACGGAGCTAGGGATCGCCCGCATCGGGCCGCGTGTCGAGCGGCATTCATACACGTCGATGCACGTCGCCGCGGCAGAAGCGTACGCCGAGCACGGACTGATAGGCGCGGCAACGGGTGCGGTGGAAGTGGCAGCCCGGATGTTTCAGTCGGCGTTTCACGTCGCCAGCGTGGAGCCGGCGGTACCGGCGCTCAGTCCGGCCGTGCTCGGGAGCATCGCCCGCAGGATGATCACCAGCGGCGAGAGCGTCCACTTGATCGACGTGGACGGCGGCCGGCTCCGGCTGCACGAGTGCTCCTCGTGGAACCTGACCGGCGGCGCACGCGGGCCGGCGCGGTACCAGGTGACGGTTACGGGGCCGAGCGACACGGAGACGATCTGGACCAGCGCAGAGTCGATCATTCACTGCCGGTATGCCACGTCTGCGGCCGAGCCCTGGCGGGGACTTCCGCCGCTCGTGCTGGCGGGCGTGACGGGCCGGCTCGGGTCCAACCTGGAAGCGGCGCTACGGAATGAGACGGCCGCCGCTGCAGCGGGCGAAGTGGGCGCGGTCGTACCGCTCCCGGTGGACGCGGGCGACGAGTCCGACAATCCCGAGGATGAGGCGGACCCGTTCGCCCCGCTCAAGGCCACGCTACGGCGGCTCATGGGCCGGACCGGACTAGTCGAAACCACCAGCGCGGGCTACGGCGACTCCAGAGCAGCCGCGCCCGCCGACGACTGGAAACCGCGCCGAGTCGGACCCGATCCGCCCGCCAGTCTGGGCGAGCTACGGCGTGCCGTGGAAGAGACGGTGCTTAGCGTCTGCGGTATCCCGCCGGGACTGGCCAGAGCGGAAGGCGGCGAGAGTCGCGAGAGTTACCGGCGATGGTACGCCGCCTCTGTGCTCCCACTAGCGGCGCTCGTGCAGGACGAGCTACGGCGCAAGCTCGACGTTCCTGACCTGCGCCTGGGCTTCCGGTATCTGGCAGCGGCCGACGTGCATGGCAGGGCCAGGGCGTGGAGGAGTCTGGTAGGCAACGAGGCGGCGATACCCGATGACGTGGCACGGCGGATAGTGGGATTGGATGCCTGATCGGGACTGGCAGGGCGAGGCGGTGCGGGCGTGGGTTCGTGGCTTCTCTCAAACGGGCGCGGATGCAAACCTGGAAGAGGAGTTACACCGGGGCCGAATGCAGAAGCGCGGATTCAAACCGGACGGCATACCGACCCGCGACAGACCGCAGCGGTCGGTACGTGGGCATGGGGATCCCCTGTTCCAGCAAGCAAAACCGGGGGACAGCACCGCAGGGGGGCCATTGCATGCAGACGGACGCGGGCCGGCTGATCGCGTGGATTGACCATCGCGTACGGCTCGCACCGTTCCAGGAGAAGTGGATCCGGCGGGCGTTCGCTCCCGGCTGTTATAAGGCGATCCTTTGCGGCCCGCGTGGACTCGGGAAGAGCACCTTATCCGCTCACCTACTCGCCGCCGCACTGGACCCGGACGGGCCGCTACATCGGGCCGGCGCGGAGTCCGTGTTACTCGCCTCCTCACTAGATCAGGCGCGGATCCCGTTCGCGTTCCTGCGCGGCATCTGCACCGGCGACGCCTACCGCTGGCAGGATTCGGCGCAGCGGGTCGCCGTCACACACATACCGACCGGGGCGCGGGTGCGGGTCGCATCATCCGATGCAAAACGGGCGTTCGGCCTGGGCGCGAACACGCCGATCGTGGTGGGCGACGAACCCGGCGCATGGCAGGAACGCGGCGGCGCGATGATGCATGACGCACTGGAGACGAGCGGCGGTAAGGCGGATATGCGGCTCGTGCTTATCGGGACGAAAGCGCCCGGCGAGGAGGGCGGCTGGTGGCGCGGGCTGGTGGACACCGGCTCCGATCTTCCCGGCACCTACATACAGACGCACGCGGCGACTCCGGACGATGACGGAGAGGTGCCGAATTGGGATACGTGGAAGACCATCCGGCGGGCGAATCCGCTCGTGGACTTCAATCCGCACCTGCGCCCGAAGCTGGTGGACGAGCGGCGCAAGGCCAGGAAGGACGAAGACGCGCGGCGGCGATTCTGCACCTACCGTTTGAACTGTCCCCAGCGGCCGGCGCGGTCCGTACTCCTCACCGTGGACCAATGGCGCAGGGTCGAAGCACGGCCGGTACCTGCGCCCGCTGGCAGGCCGATCGTGGGCATCGACACGGCCAGTTCCCGCGCCTGGAACACGGCGGCGATCCTCTGGCCATCCGGCCGCCTCGACGGACTCTGCATCTGTCCCGGACTGCCCGATCTGGCCGAGCAGGAACGCCGAGACGGGAAGCGCCGCGGCATGTATCAGAGACTGGCGGATGCCGGGTTGTTGCACGTGGACGAAGGGCTACGCGTGGTCCGGGTCTCGACGCTGATCGATCGGGTGCTGGCGTTCCGGCCGCGGGTGCTGGTGGCCGATCGCTTCCGGGATGGCGAGGTGCTCGACGCGGTCAAGGGCCGGGTGCCGGTTGTCTTCCGCCGAATGCGCCAGTCGTGGAGCGAGCCGACAGAGCAGATCCAGGCGACTCGACGCGCGGCGCTCGACGGGACGCTTGCGGTAGTGCCGGCCGCACGTCCGCTCTTCCGGCTCGCGCTGGCGGAAACGACCGTGGAAAAAGACGACGACGGCAACGTCAGATTGGTCAAGGCCGACACGAACAACACGCACAGAGACGATTTGTGCGCGGCGCTCGTGCTGGCGTGCGGTCAGATGGCGCGCATGCCGAAACCACGCCGCACGAGGATCCACGTCGCATGAGTCGCCACCATGCCCGCCTGACCGGACCACGATGGCGACGACTCCGCCGGTGGTGTCTGGACCGCGATAACTGGCGTTGCACCCGCTGCGAGTCGCCCGCCGATCTGGAGATGCACCACGTGATCGCGCTCGACAGAGGCGGCGATCCGTACGCGCTCGACAACGTGGCGATGCTCTGCGCGTCGTGCCACATCGACGCGCATCGGACCGTCCCGGACCCGGAGCGGGCCGCGTGGATGGCACTGCTACGAGGAGACGCAGAATGAAGCACGGCCGAGTCACCAGGATGTTTCCGTCGTTCGGTTTTTTGACCGACGATGACGACCCGCCGTGCATGTACGGCGGTTACTTTTTCCCGGCGACGGACGCGGCCGACTTCGAGACGCTGCAGCCCGGCGACCGGGTTACGTTCGCGGTCGTGGAGCCGGAACCGCAACGCGGGCCGAAAGCGTACGGAGTCCGACGCCTATGACAGTCATCGAACGAATCTATGCGGCCGTGCTCGCGGTCATGGACGGGCAGGGCCGGCGCTCCGTGGACCCGTTCAGTTTTGACGCCGACCCGCGCGACAGCGAAACCGCCTGGTACGTCGATCCGCCGCGCACCACCAGCACGGGCGCAGTCGGCGGCCTGGAGTCCGTGCGGGCGATCCTGACAGTGTGGATCAGCAGGCCGGCCGCGAACGATGCCGCAGGGCAGGCGGTGCTCCTCGCCGCAGACCTGGCCCGACTCCGGCATGAGCTGGCCGTGCTGGACCCGACCGAAGATGGACGGGTGAACGTCGGCGAGCGGATCACGACCGATATCCGGCCGCGTGGACCCGAGGCGGTAACCGTGGTCGGACGGCTGGTGGTCGAATTCGATTACGAGGCGGACGCGGAGAATCCCTGATGCTGCGGCAGACTGCCGACTTCCTGGCCGAGCTTCGGGCGCTCAATCGGGGGCCGACTCCGCGCCAGTGGAAGCCGGTAGACGCGCCGTGTGATCGGTGCTTCCGGGTGCCGTGCATGTGCTCGGGGGACTCGGCCCGCTACCGTCGCCGGGCATTCCGCGCGCAACGCCGGGGCCGGTGCTGCCAGTGCGGGGAGCCGGCCCGCGACGGCCGGACGCTCTGTCAGAGGTGCGCCGACTACCACGCCGAGATCAACGCCGACTGGCGGGCGCGGTGCGTGGAGTCCGGCCGGTGCCAGCGTTGCCCGGCCCAGGCCGAACCGGGCAAGACAGCATGCCGGCGGTGTCTCGACAAGCGCGCGGCGGATGCCCGGAAGCGACGCCGACGAACTTAGTCCGTGGATGTCTCGTCCCACGTCGTAGGCATGGGAAGGTTGTTCTGCTTGCGCCAGGCGACCAAGCGGTGTATCGACTCCACGAGCGCATCGACACCTTGACGGCATCGGGAAACGTCTTCGTCAGGCGCGCCCATCTCAGCGTAGTCGTCGATTACTCTGCGCAGGCTAGTGTCGATGCTGATGTGGATATTGGTAGGGTTCGACATTGGGTGCGGCTCTTTTGCGTCGGCGGTCCAGAGGGGTCCAGGAGGGGCTGCGAGCGGCATGGCAAGAGCTACTTGACCCGGCGAAGGCGAGGTGAGGAGGGCGATGGGGGCGGCTCGCTGACCGGCGGTGCTATCCCGTCAGCGTAGCGCTGGGCGTGGTTCCGCTCGTACTCGCGCGCTTCGTGGAAGTCCCAGTACGCATCGAAGTCGCCGCTGGCCCGTAGCGCCCGCAGCTTCAGGACCGCCTCGGCGCCGACCAGCCGCCAGCGGGCTCCGGTCAACTCCATCCGGTCGCGGACCAGGTACCGGCACGCCCCTTCGATCACGCCGGTGGCGATGGGATAGCCCGCCGCGAGGTAGCGGTCGTAGTGCAGATACGGCGCGTACTTCTGCAGGTAGTCGGCGCACGTATCGACCGGCTTGCGGGTGTCGCTCGACAAGCCTGCGACGGTCGCCGCCCGCCGCATCGCCGCGGCCACCTTGCTGGACTTGCCCTCGAGAATGCTCTGCACGCGCGTCCAGGCCCAATGCGCCGCGTCGGGGCTCCCCTCGCGATGGAACACGTGCGCCGCCTTCCAGACGTACTCGACCACGTGAATGATGTCGAGGATCACCGTCACGTCGACGCCGTAGGCGGCGGCGCCCGCTTCGACGAGGGCGAGTTGCGTCTCGGCGCCGTCGACGAGCACGACCCAGCGCTTGACGCGCTCCGGGTCGTGGCGCTCGGCTTCCAGCATCGCCTCGGCGACCACCTCGGCCGGATCGTGTTCGAGGCTCGCCCAGACCCGTTTGGCCACCGGGCGAGGACGCACCGCCGCGGTCTTGGCCCGATTCTTGGCCTTGGCCGCCGGCTGTCGGGGCATCAGGCTCTGCAGGAAATCCTCCGGGCTGCGCACCAACGGCGCGACCGCGTAGACGGCGGCCACCGTCGCCATGCGTTTGGCGTGCTTCTTCTCGCCCGGCCGCAGGCGGTTGAACGGGGAGAGCTGCTCGCGTTGCCGCCGGCGCCTCTCGGCCGCCTTGCGCGTCGCCTCGCGCAGGTCCTCGTGATGCAGCACCACGCCCTTGCCGTCGAAGGTGAGCACCACAACCGACTCGTCAGCGACCGGCTCGCCCGCCGCCGCTCGGCGCGCCGCGTAGAAGGCGTCGAAGTCCTCAGCCGCGCGAGCGACCAACTGTTCCGCCTGACGCTTGGGCACATCGGCCCCGCTATGGCGAGACAGCTCGAACAGCGCTTCGTCGAACGACCGCGATGCGGCCGCTTCGGCCACCCGGCGGCGCACCTCGAGCGAGTAACGCTCAGCCGGCAGGTTCAGCGACGCATCGAGCGGATGCAGACTGTCGTGACCGTGCCGCGCGTAGCCCAGGCGCTCGACCGCCACCGTCCCGAAGGTCGTCTCCAACTGCCGGTCGTGCAGCCGCCGCTCCGAACGCTCGACACCGTCGGCCCCCTCGACCGGACCCGCCGCCTCCCCCGGGCTGCGTTGGTCGAGGTGCCCTTGCAGGAGCTTGCGCATCAACTCCTGACCACGCCGGTTCAACTCCCGTTCGAGGTCGCTCTCACGCATCTGCAGGGCCTCGCGCGAAGAAAGGTAGGCTTTGGTCTCCGCGAAAGAAGCCTCCGCCGCCGCATAGGGCGCCGGGGCGGGTGGAGCGGTGCGGCGGAGAACAACTTGCATGGCTCAACGCTCCCGTAACCGCCGTAACCGCCGCTTGTCCAGGCCGCGCGCCAGCACCGCGCTGGCCAGGTTCTTCCTCAGTACGCATCCAGGCTCCGGCTACCCGCGGCGGCTGCGGACCGCCGCAACTGGAGCCAAGTGTCACCGTGCGCCGGTCGGCTCCCATCGGGTCGCGGACCAAATGCCGACAGGCCCTTCGATGAGCCGGCGACGAGCACCGCACGCCGCGTCGCCGCTGCCACGTGGATGATGTCGAGTACCACGGTGGCTTCCAGGGCGTACGCGGTGGTGCCCGCGAGGCGGTCGCGAGGGTCACGCGGCGGGGCATCTCGACCAGGTAGCGCTCCGGCAGCAGGTTCAGCGCGGCATCGAGCCGATGCAAGCCGTCGTGACCGCGCCGCGCGCAGCCCAGACCCACAACCTGCATCGTGCCGGAGGCCGTTTCGGCGTGGCTTTCGTGCTCGCGCGGCTCCGAGCACTCGACACCGCTGGTGCCCTTGCCCTCGGCCGGACCAGCAGCCTCTTTCGGGCTGCGTTGGTCGCGATGTCCTTGCAGGAGCTTGCGCACCAACTCCTGGCCCCGCCGGTGCAGTTCCCGTTCGAGTTCGCTCTCGCTCATCCGCCGGGCTTCGCTGGACGAGAGGAAGGCTTTGGCATCCGCGAAGACAGCATCGGCCGCTGCGCACGGGGCTCGCCTCGGGGGATCGATGCACGGGACGCCGGTTCGGGGCACGTCGAATGTACGTCCCTGGAATCCTGTCGTCACAGCCATCGCAGGCCTGCCTCCCTTCCCACGGCACCGTACCAGAACGCCGCGCGAATGTCCAGAAGGGAGCGCGCCTGTCGGGGAGAAGACCGAAGGTGTTCGGCGCCGTGACGAGGCTCGGCTGGCTGCCGAAAAGACGCCGGTACGCGCTGGCCTGCTTGATGTCCCTCCCGAAATGGCCACTGGGGAGACGCATCCGCGGGCAAAAGAGCCCATGAATAGGGCGAAAAATCCTCTATGAAGAGCCGCACCCCGCGAATGTCCAGAAGGGAGCGCGCCTGAGGGGGACCGGCGCGTGCCGGCGTCGTGGTCGGGTCGGGCGGCGGCCCGAAAAGAGGCGGATGGGGCGCTCGCCGGACGCTGTCACCCCTCAAAACGCACTGAAGAGGGAGTGTCCTCGGACATAAACCCTTATGAATGAGCGAGATAGCAATCTATGAAAAAGAGCCGCACCCTTCGACATTCAATCAGTATACCGCTCCGGACACGGACGGAACGGAAACGACGTCAGCGGCTGGCATAAAAAAAGGCATAAAACGCGAATCAGCAGATCGCGCAAATCCGGACAACTCAATGGGTTACGGCCGAACGCGAGGAGTCCCAGACGATCTCGCCCGTGTCGGCGTCGAGCGCCAGCGTCGAGTTGTGATAGAGGTGCTGCTTGTCGGTGCCGCCCAGCAGGAACTTCGGGGCGGGAGACGTGACCGACGTCCCGATGTAGACGAGGTTCAGCTCCGGGTCGTAGCTCGGCACCATCCAGGCGCCGACGTGCCTGCGCTCTTCGAACGGAACGTCGCCCCACGTCTCGTCGCCCGGCTCGCCCGGCGCGGGAATGGTGCGGCGGCGCCACAGCTCGGCCCCGGTCCGCGCGTCGTGGGCCGTGATGACGCACGCGTCCGGCCCTCCCTTCGGCACGCAGCTCCGCCCGGAGATCACCTTGCCGTCGGCGACGATCGGACCCGAGCCCTGCATGGCCGGATTGACCCGGTAGTCCAGGACCTGGGTCTCCCAGGCGAGCCGACCCGTGGCGGCGTCGAGGGCGAAGAGATGGTCGTCGACGCTGGTGTCGATGATGAACGTGCCGTGGATCGCGATGTTCCGGTTGTTCTGCGAGAGACCCGGGAAGATGTAGTCGCCCACGTCCTCCGGCTTCTCCCGGACATGCTCCCAGATGAGGTCGCCCGAGACGGCGTCGATGGCCTGGATGACGTCGTTCGGGTTCGGCATGTACAGGACCCCGTCGTGCACCAGCGGGGTGCCCTGCTGCCGCCCGGCCGTCATGCCGCGCGACCAGACCAGGCGGAGCTCGCCCACGTTGTCCCGGTCGATCCGATCGAGCGGGCTGTAGCCCCAGCCGTCCAGCGTCCGGCGCCACATCAGCCAATCGTCCGGGTCGGGGTTCTGCAGCTCCGCGTCGGTGACCGGGCGGATGCGATCCGGCTCCTGGGCGAGGACCGGGGGTGCGATTGCGAACGCCAGGGCGACGGCGACGATGGCGCACGTGATGAACGCCGAGAGGAACCGGAACGACGACCAGCGGGATGCGAGCATGACGCCTCCTCCGGGTTCGAGTTCTGGCCGATTATGTCACCGGCGGGAGGGTGGGAACGGCCGATTCCGAGCCGGGACGGCGGCGAACCGTCATGCCCCGCGGCGGCTCCGGGCGGCGCTTCCAGCGGAATGGTAGAATATGCCTGTTCTAGTTCCAGGATGCATCCATGGCGCTGAGCATCAAGAACGTCGAAGCGGAACGGCTCGCCAGGGAGCTCGCGAAAGAACGGGGCACCACCGTGACCCGCGCGGTCATCGGCGCCCTCGAGGACGCGCTCCGGCGCGCGCGCGGCCGGAAGGTCGCGCCGTCGATAAGGGATGCGATTCTCGAGATCTCGGACCGCTGCGCCGCGCTGCCCGACCTCGACACGCGAACCCCCGACGAGATTCTCGGATACGACGACCGCGGGGGGTTCCGCTGATGGTCGTCGATTCGTCGGCGGTGCTCGCCATTCTCTTCAACGAAGCGGAGCGAGACACGTTCTCCGATGCGCTGGCCGACGCCGGCGTCCGGTTGATGAGCAGCGTCAACGCGCTGGAAGCGGCGGTCGTCGTGTCGTCACGGAAGGGAAGCTCCGGGGCCATGGAGCTCGATCTGCTGCTGCATCGCTCCGAGTTCGAGGTGGTCCCGTTCACCGCCGACCATTTCCGGCTCGCCCGTGACGCGTATGAACGGTATGGCAAGGGTCGACACCCCGCCGGCCTGAACCTCGGCGACTGCTGCGCGTACGCGCTCGCCCGCCACACCGGAGAACCGCTGCTGTTCAAGGGAGACGATTTCCCGCGCACCGACGTCGTGCCCGCCGTCTGAACGCGGCTCTCGGCCGCGGCTCGTCGTCGTCAACAGCAGGAAACGGGCAATGACATGATCTGTCAGAGCCTCGGCATATGCTCGCGGGCTCCGCGACAGTGGTCGGATGGGCTCGTAGACAGATGCGAAGCGCAGCAAACCCGGACGCGGGCGGCATTATCGGTGTGGAGGCCTTCGACGCAGCCTATGGGGCGGGATTCCAGGCGGAGGAAGACTCGCCGCACGCTCTCGAGTGCGAGCTCGTCGAGGACGCGGGATCATTCGAAGTCCACGGCCCGCCCGCCGCCGGCCGCCCGCACCGTCTCGCGTTCGTGGACGGTACGATGCGCACCGAGGCGCGCCTGACCCACAGCGGCCCGGACGGAGACGTGAGCACGGGGCTGGCGGGAAGCTGGGCCGCGGGCGCAGTGCTCGTTGCGGAGGACGCACCGGCACGCTTCGACCGGGTGGCGGGGGGACGCGCGGCCATCTTCACGGGTGGACACACGGTCGCCCTGCCCGACCACCGGGACGGATGGCGGTGGGAGCCGCACGCGGTCGACGGCGCGGACATCGAGGCCGCTCGGCAGCAGCTCCAGCGGCTGATGCGCGACGCCGAGTCCGACGTCGCCGAGCGGCTCTGCGCCGACGGGTGGCTGACGGTGCTCGACGGCCCGCTGCACGGCATCCGCCACCGCCGCGGTCTGCCGGTCATCGGCTACGTCAAGACGCATCACCGCCGTATGCTTGCCCACGAGCACTGGACGCAGGTGCCGCGGCTGGCGGTGCGGGAGCGTTCGGGCCTCTTCACGATGGGTGACGAGCTGTACGGGTGCTACCTGCGGGTCGGCGATCCCGGGCCGTGGGCCGGCCCCTGGGCGGGTATCGCCCGCATCGAGATGCCGGCCGGGATTGGTTTGGCCGCCGCGGTAGATGCCGCGAATCGGGCCGCGGGCTGGCTGCCGGACTTCGCGTCGGCGCTCCATCGGGACGCGCGGGCCCCGGTGAACCTGACGCCGATCGCCGGACTGGAGCGGCACCTGCACCACCTGCAGGGAGACCCGCGCCTGGCGCTGCGCGCCGTGCGCGAAGCCGTGCTGCAACGCAACCGCGAGGGACGAAGCGAATGAGCATGCCGCCGCTGGAAGCGGACGGTCCGTCGCACGACGATGGGCGCATCGGACTGGTCGACGGATCGGTCGAGAGCGACTCGCGCACCTTCCAGGTCGTTCTCGATCCGGAGGTGCTGATCCAGCTCGACGAGCTGGTCGCCGTCACCACCGACCTGCCGGGCGGAAGGCAGGTGACGCACTACGGCATCGTGACCGAGCTGCGTTCCCGGTTCGAGGGAGCCGACCTGCCCTCGGACACCGGCCGGGTGGTCGACCGGACCCTGCCCGCCGAGCACGTGCGGCGGGCTGAGGTCCGCGTCCTGCGCGTCGTGCCCGAGCTCTTCGTCGCCCCCCACGCCGGCGCGCTCGCGGCGCGGGCGGTCGGGGAGCACCGCACGGCGGCCCTGTTCGAGGACGAGATGACCCGCGGCAAGCTGCCGGTGGGCCTCGACCTGGGCGGCGCTCCCGTCTACGCGGACATGCGCTTCGTCGACGGCCGCTCCGGCGGCCACGTCTCCATCTCCGGCATCTCCGGGGTCGCCACCAAGACCTCCTACGCGCTGTTCCTTCTCTATCAGCTCCTGGAGACCGAGCAGGGCATGGATCTGCTGGGCGGCCGGTCGGGACGCGAGAGCGTGCGGGCGCTGGTCTTCAACACGAAGGGAGAAGACCTGCTGCACGTCGACCGCCCCAACGCCGAGTTCGCCGCCAGGCCGGACGAGCTCGACAAGTGGCGCGCGCTCGGCATCGACGATCCGGGACCGTTCCGCTCGGTCCGGCTCTACGCGCCGCGCCGGGCCGGCGTGCTGACCAACGTCGCCGACGTGAAGACCCGCAAGACCGCCGACGTGAACGCCTACGGCTGGACGCCGGAGCAGTTCATCCGCGAGCAGCTCCTGCAGTTCTGCTTCACCTCGGACGACGAGCGCTCGACGCAGGTCGTCTTCGTGGAGCAGCAGGTGCGGATCCAGCTCCTGCGCCGGCTGCGGCGGCTGGAAGGCGACCTGTCCGGCGCGGTGGTGATCGCGGAGTTCGTGCCGCCCAACACGGGCTTCAACCCGGACCGGCTGGCCGAGCGCGAGCCGGACGCGGCGACGGCCGGGGTCGGGCACGTCATGCGCGACTTCGGCGATCTCATCGATCTGCTCGAGGGAATCGTCTCTACGGATGACGAAGGCCTGATGAACGAGTGGTTCGGCCGCGCGCAGTCCGGCACGCGGCAGGCGTTTCTCCGTCGGCTGCTGAAGCTGCGCCGTCACATCGGCCCCCTGATCGGCTGCGGTCTCGAACCGGTCTCTGCGGAGAACGCCAAGCTCCACGTCGTGGACATCTCGACGCTGCACGACGACGCCCAGCGCTTCGTCGTCGGCGCCCTGCTCGACCGCGTGTGGCGCGAAAAGCAGGGGACGGGCCGCACCCCGCTGCGCTTCGTCGTCCTCGACGAGCTGAACAAGTACGCCCCGGCCCACGGCTTCTCGCCGCTCAGAGACCTGCTGGTGGACATCGCCGAGCGCGGCCGGTCGCTCGGCGTGCTGCTCATCGGGGCGCAGCAGGCCGCCTCCGCGGTGGTGCAGGCGCTGCCGCGCAACGCCTCCCTGAAGGTGGCCGGGCGGCTGGACGCCAGCGAGTCCGACGCCTACCGCTTCCTGACCCCGGCCCTGCGCGAGCGGGCGACCCGCTTCATGCCGGGCACCATGGTCGTCTCGCAGCCTATCGTGCCGGAGCCGATCCCCATCCGCTTCCCGTTCCCGCCGTTCGCGACCAACCCGGACGAGGCGGCGGCGGACGAGGCGGCGGCGCGGGCACAAGCCGCCGGCATCATCCGCAACGTCGGCGCACTGGCCGGCCCGAAGGTGGAGCTGTGAAGCTGCTCCACACCTCCGACTGGCACCTCGGCGCGAGACTCGGCCGGCACGATCGCACGCCCGACCACGTGGAGGCGCTCCGCGGGCTGCTGAGCCTGGCAGAATCGGCTCGCCCGGACCTGATCCTGCACACCGGAGACCTGTTCGACGCCTCGCGTCCGCCGTACGAGGCGCTGGAGCTGGGTGTGCAGGCGCTGAGACGACTGTCGGAGATCGCCCCGACGCTGGTGCTCTCCGGCAACCACGATTCGTTCGTCCTGCTGCGCGTGATCGACGAACTGGCCGGCGCCGCAGCGCCGCGCCGGCTGCGGCTGGTCACCCGGCCCGAGGTGGTCGAGTATCCGGACATCGCACCGGAGTCGGTAGCCGTGGCGTGCGTCCCGTTCATCGCGCCCAGCGCCATCGCCAACTACGCCACCGACGATCCCTCCCGATTCGAGGGCAACTACGCGGACGGCATCAGGACCCTGAACGACGGCCTGCTCGACGAGGCGCAGCGGATCGTGGGGACGCGCGGCATCGTCCTCTACGCGGCGCACCTCCATGTGCAGGGCGCCCGTCCGGGCAAGTCCGAGCGGCGGATCACCGTGGGCGAGGACTACGCCACGCACGTCGAGGGTCTCCAACGCGCGCTGTACTGCGCCTTCGGTCATATCCACGACCCGCAACTCCTGCCCGGGGGCACCGCGCAGGGGCGCTACGCCGGCTCGCTGATTCCGCTCGACTTCGGCGAGCGCCGGCAGGCGAAGCAGGCGGTGCTGGTCACGATCGGGGACGGCGTGCAGGTCGAGACGCACGACCTGCCGGGCGGCCGGCCCCTGACGGATTTCGCCGGCACATTGGCGGACATGGAGCGGCGCGCCGCGCACGGCACGCTCGACGGTTGCATTCTGAAGGCGCGGGTCGTGTCCGACGATCCGATTCCCGATCTCGCGGACCGACTGGCGGAATGGTCGCCAGAGTGCGTCGTATTCGAACTGATCAACACCGTCACGAACCAGCGAGACAAAGAGATAGAAGACTCCGGCAACGGCAGGCCGGAACCAGGACTCGACGAGCTGTTCATCGAGTGGCGCACGGCTGCAGCGCAAGGGATCAAGGCGCCGCACGCAGCCGTGCGCACCCTCTTCGCGCAGGCGCTGAGTGGTGTGGGTCAGGATACCGTGCCCGGGGACTTCGGCGCGGACGAGATCCGTTCGCAGGCCGAACAGACACTCGAAGCTCTTGCCGCGAAGCGGGACGAAGGACAGGACTGACATGCGCCCCATCCGTCTCGCCATCGAAGGGTTGCGGTCGTTCCGGTCGCCCGCCGTGCCAATCGATTTCACTGGACGTGACCACCTCGCCATCGTCGGCGACACTGGGGCGGGCAAGTCCTCCATTCTGGAAGCGATCACTTACGCCCTGTACGGGCAGACGACGTTCACGGCGCAGGGCAACCAGGAATTGATGAACGACACGTCCATGCATCTGCAGGTCGTGCTCCGGTTCAAGGTGTCCGGCGAGACGTGGGAGGTCGCCCGCACGCTGCGCCGGGGCGGCAACGGCAAGGTCGGACCGGCAAACGCCCAGCTCCGCCGGTTCGGCGACGAGGACGAGGTGATTGAGCAGGTCGCCAAGGTCGGGCCCGTTAACAGGCGCATCGAGAAACTGCTCGGCCTCGACAGCGACGCGTTTCTGCGCACCGTCGTGCTGCCGCAGGGCCGTTTCGCGCGCCTGCTGGTAGAGGACAAACCGACCGAACGTGCCGCGATTCTCCGGCAGGTCTGGCGCACGGACGAGCTGGCGGAAGCGGGATTGCTCGTGGGAGGCGCCCGCGAGCGGGCCACCGGTCTGCGGGTGCAGTTGGAGCAGGCCGTGTCACATTACCCGGAAGATCCTGCGGCGTACCTCGCGCAACTGATTGCGGATCTGGACCGGGTGCGTGAACGGGCTCGCGCGGCAGCCGCCACGGCAGACGATGTCGACGCGGCTCACAAGACCCTTCGCGACGCGCTCCGGGCGCGCACGGCGGCGGCTGACGTCATCGAACGGCTGCGCGCCCCGGTAATCGACCGGGCGGAAGAGCGGATGGCGCCGATCACGGCACGTGAGTGCGAGATCGCGACGCAGGATGCGGCCCTCGTGCAGCGGCAAGCCGACTTGGCGACCCGGCTCGCGAAAGTGCCGGCGGACACCGACGGCCCCGGCGTGCCGGAGGTTTCGTCGGCGCTGGCCACGCTGCCCGCCATCGGACCGCGCGTCACAGCGGCAGAAACCGCAGCCGAAGAGGCCCGCCGGAGCGCCGACGCGGCCGGGCAGGCGACGACACATGCGACACGGATGTCCGAACTCGCCGCAGCCGCCGGCGAACAGACCGCGCGTCACGCCGAACGGCGGCCTCCGCTGGCAACGGCGGTCGAGGCCGCGAGCGACCGGCGTGCGAGGGTGGAGCAACGGTACGCCGACTGCAAGGCGTGCCGGATCGCGCTGGACGACGCACGGGACGCACTGGCGTCACGGCGGAACGAACGCGCAGCACGCGCCGAGCAACTGAACGCAGCCAGGACGCAGGCGCGCCGCGACGACACGGCCGCCACGGCAGCCGACGAACGTTCGAGGGCCGCGCAGCGTGCGTCCGACGACGACGCGCAAGCCTACGCCCGGGAAAGACAGCGACTGTTCGACGCGCGAGCCGCCGCGGACAGGCGCCGGCTGATGGTCGGGCAGCGATACGACGAATGCCGAAATCGAGCGCATGCGGCGAAGGAGGGGGAGCAGAAGCTCACCGCGCTCCGGGAGCAGCGAAACGCCCTCACGCGACGACTGGAAGCGGCGGAGGCCGAGGAACGCGAGGCTGGACGCCGGCGGCGGGAAGCGAACGAGCATCTGGCGGCACTTCGACGCTCCGACTCCGCGGCTGTGGCGGCCCGCGATCTGCACGCCGGCGATGCGTGCCCCGTCTGCTTGCGCGAACTGCCCGCCGGCTGGACGGCCCCGGCCGGTGCCGGTCTGCACGAAGCGATCACGGCGGCAGAGCTCGCCGGACAGGCGGCCGACGCCGCCGGAAACCGCGTGGTCGCGTTGACCACGGAGCGAACCGGGGTCGAACGACAGATCGACGAAGCCGTGATCCAGGCCGGCGCCACGAGTGCGGCATTCACGACCGCGCTGAAGGCGCTCGGCGAGGACGCGGGCGTCGACCTGCACGGCGCGCTTCCCGACCACGATGCCCTGCTCGGTCCGCTCGACACGGCGCTACTGGACGCCTCCGACGCGCTCGAGCGGTACGAGCGTGAGCACGCCGCGCACGTCGAAACGCTCGCCCGGCGGGAACAGGAAGCGCGCAACACCTGGGAAGCCGCCCAGCATGCCTCCGTCGCGACCGGCCAGCGCGTAGCCGCACTCACGGCGGATCTGCAAGGTCTCGACCGACAGCTCGACGAGGCAGGAGATCGTGCCAGCGCGGCGGCCGACGCGCTGGCGGCCAGCTTCCGGACCCTCGGCGAGGCGGCCGACACCACGCTTGCCGACACCCTGCCCGACCACGACCTCCTGCTCGGCCCGTTCGATGCCGCGGCAACGGAGGCCTCCGACGCGCTCGCACGACACGATCACGAGCACGGGACACTGCAGACGGAATCGAACAGAGGGTCGACTGTGGCCGCGGCCGCCGCGGCCGCCGCCGCGGGCGATCACGCGCTGGCCGACGCGAAACGGAACGCCGCCGCGAAGGCGCTGCCCCAAGCGCACGAGGCCATCCGGGCGGTGCCGGCGCCCTTCCGACCGAGCCTGGATCTGCCTGCGGATCCCGCCGGCCTGGAGAAAGTGGACACGGCCGCGGTCGGCGAACGGATGGTGTGCGCCAGGGATCGCAAGCAGGTTCTCGCGGAACGAGCGACCGAACGAGAACGGCTGCAGAAGGAGATCGCCGCGGCCCGCGAGGAACGAGATGCGCTCGCGCACCGGAACGCCGCCGAGGTGAACGCCCCCATCAACGACATCATCCGGGACCTGAACGCACATCGTTCGGTGCTCATGAAAGCGGTCTGGGATCTCGACCTCGACGAAGATGTCCCCGCGACGGTCGATCCGGGAGGCACGGAGGCGTTGCGGGCCGGAATCGACGCGCTTCGGACGACGACGGCGAACGTCACCAGCGACGCGGACGCGCTGGCGAACACTGCGGCGACTCACGCGGAGACGGCCCGCACGGAACTCGCGACGATCATGGCGCGCCTCGCTGACGACGTTGACGCCGACGATCCAGACGCGATCATCGAGGCCGCTCGGACGGCCGCCAACGAGGCCCGATACCACGAAAACCAGAAGGAGAACGAGGCCAGGCGGTTCGCCGGGATCGTCGATCACGTCCAGGACCTCCGTGCCCTCCGCCAGAAGGCTGTCGACAAGGAACTGTCGTTGACGGACCTCGAGAACGCCCTCAAGCCGGGTGCGTTCCCGAAGTGGCTGACCCTCCGCCGCTCCAGGGATCTCCTGGTGCACGCCTCCCGGATGCTCGGCACGATGAGCGGTGGCCGGTATGCGTTCGTCGACCCGCAGGACACCGATGCGCAATGGCGCGTCCTGGATCGCGATTCCGGGCAGGCGCGGTCGCCCGCCAGCCTCTCGGGCGGCGAGCAGTTCATCGCGTCCCTCTCGCTCGCGCTCGGCATGGTCGAGATGATGGCCCGTAGCGGCGGGCGGCTCGAATCGCTGTTCCTGGACGAAGGCTTCGGCTCTCTCGACCGGAACAACCTGGACGCAGCCGTCCAGGCTCTGGGAACGGTCGCCGCGGGCGGCCGCATGGTGGGCGTGATCTCCCACGTCCGCGCCGTGGCGGAACAGATCGACCACGTCCTCGCGGTCACTCGCAGCGCCACCGGGAGCAAGGCGGAGTGGCTCACCGGCACGCAGCGCCAGCATCTCTCTGTGTCGGACGGCGGCCTGGAGCCGGCGTCCGCCTTGGCTGGGTTACTGGAGTGAAGGCCCCCGCGCTACACGCCACCACTACTTGCCTGCGGCTCGACAACCCACATCGCATGCCACTGAGGAATCCTCCGCAATAGCCGCACTTCGTCCGCAATCTGCGGATCGTCCGGAAACTTCTCCCTGCATTCGTCGATAGAGGTCAAGACGCCCGATTACTTTCCGCTGACGCGTCTCAACCATCGTCTGACCTGCGCCTCGTGGCCTCCGACGTCCGTTTCAGCGCTCTTTCCGGTCGTACCGTCTTCCACAAACAACACCGCATCTCCATCCGTGCTGAATTCCACCTCGATGTCAACGTTGTTCCTGTGCCATTCGAGCTGCAGCCCACCACGAACCGTCGGCACAACGGCAGGCGCCGCCACGCCCCTCACAAGGTACTCCATCAGGAACTCCACCGTTCGGCACACGACCGTCTCCGATACCGGTTGCGCATTGTGTGAATTCCATCCACTCGGGAGCTTCAGCAGCTCAATCGCCCGGTCCACGGCCGGTTTAAGCGTTTCGGGCGCCGCGTACGGAATGTCAACAGTCAGTTCACCCCCTTGTTTTCTGAACACCACCGCCCGAGTCCGCTCGCCCTCGCCCGAGGCTGCGACTCCTTCCGCAGTTTTTCTTGCCGCCATGCCAGCCGATGTCGATGACGCCATCTCCGGGTACATTATAGACTTCGGCCGTATCACCGCATCGTCCCGTATTCACCCTCTATCGAGGCGAGCAGGTCGTCCAGGCTACCGCCCCATGCACGACGCCGACGGCGGGCTTGCGTTCTCGGCCACCGATCTCAGCCGCAACCGGCCCGCACCGCCCCGTGGTGCTCGGAGAGATCTCCACCGTCTTGGCTATGCCAGCATCAGACGTTCGCCCTTGGGCTCCGGTACGGGATCACCGAATTCTCTCGCCGTATCGATCCAGAGTTCCATCGCTTGGTTTACGTTGCCGAGAGCAGCCTCCTGTGTGTCGCCGTGCGCCATGCACCCGGGAAGCTCGGGCACCTCGGCAACGAAAACTCCATCGGTCCTGCTCCAGTAGAGAATGATCTCGTACTTGTACATCACCCGTTCACCTCCAGCCCGTACTGCAGGATCACACGACGGACCTGCCGCACCTGATAGGGCTTGGCATGGCCGCTGTCACGCTGCAAGTTGATTCTCTCGGTGACACCTTCTCTCCTGAATATGTGATGGCTTCCCCGTACGCGCTCGATGAATCCAAGTTCCCGGAGCAGAACACGCAGGTCGTCGAAGCGCAGATTCGCATCCGAGCGACCGCCGAGAATTCGGCGTAACAGTGGCCCGCTTCGACTCATGCAGCCACGCGATCCGTCTCGGAGCCCAGCACGCACCTCATCACGTCACGATGGTACCAGACGACTCCACCTCACACGACCCCGGATCCGGCTCCACCGTACCCCCGGTGACAGCCCCTGACACAGCCCGTGCTATGGTCTCGCCCCATGCACGACACCGACGGCGGGCTCGCGTTCTCGGCCACCGATCTCAGCCGCCACCTCTCCTGCAGCCACCTGACGAGCCTGCGCCGCGCGGTCGCGCTCGACGAGATCGAACGGCCTCCACCCTACGACGACCCGCGCGCCGACGTGCTGAAACAGCGCGGGATCGAGCACGAGCGGCATCTCCTGGAACAGTTCACGGCCGGCGGCCGCACCGTCGAGACCATCACCGCGGCCGACGCACCGTTCTCGCACCAGGACCGCGCGAACGCCGCCGAGCGCACCACGGAGGCGATGCGGCGCGGGGTCGACGTGATCTACCAGGGGCGCCTGGAGAACGAGGACGGGCGCTGGAGCGGCTACCCCGACTTCCTGCTCCGGGTGGATACGCCGAGCGCGCTGGGCGGCTGGTCTTACGAAGTGCTCGACGCCAAGCTGGCCCGCAGCGCCAAAGGCGAGGCGCTGCTGCAGCTTCTGCTGTACTCGGACCTGCTGGCGCGGGTGCAAGGCATGGAGCCGGCGTGGATGCACCTGGCGCTCGGCCGGGGCGACGGCCGGGCAGGCGCGCGCTTCCGTGTCGTGGAGTACGCGGCGTACTACCGCGCGGTCCGCCGCCGCTTCGAAGCGCACGCCGCAGCGCCCCCGGAGACCTACCCGGAGCCGGTCGATCACTGCCGGCTCTGCGAGTGGAAGCAGTCCTGCGCGGAGCGGCGCCGGGCCGACGACCACCTGTCGCTCGTCGCCGGTATCACACGCGGTCAGCGGCGCCGGCTGGTTGCGCGCGACGTTCCGACGATGACGGATCTGGCGGCGCTCGAAGTGCCGGTCGCCCCGCGAATCGAGGGCGTGGGCGACGGCGCGCTGGCCAGGATCCGCGAGCAGGCGCGGGTGCAGGATCAAGGGCGGCGGGAACGCCGGCACGTCCACGAGCTGATCGCGCCGGTCGAGCCGGACAAGGGACTCGCGGCGCTGCCGGAGCCGTCGGACGGCGACGTCTTCTTCGACCTCGAAGGGGATGCCTTCGCGACGGACGGCGGTCTCGAGTACCTGTTCGGCGTCGCGTACCGCGACGACCGGTACGACGCGCACTGGGCCCTGGATCAGCAGACCGAGAAACGCGTGTTCGAGTGCTTCATCGACCGGGTCATGGCGCACTGGCAGCAGCATCCCGGCTTTCACATCTACCACTACGGCGCCTACGAGACGACCGCCGTCAAGCGCCTGATGAGCCGCTACGCCACCCGCGAGGAAGAGGTGGACCGGCTGCTGCGCGGCGACGTGTTCGTCGACCTGCACCGCGTGGTGCGACAGGGGCTGAGGGCCTCTGTCGAGCGCTACTCGATCAAGAAGCTGGAGCCGTTCTACGGTTTCACCCGCCGGGTCGAGCTCAGGGCCGCAACGCGGGCGCTCATCCGGTTCGAAGCGGCGCTGGAGTCGGGCGACGCCAACGGCGCGGCGGACGGGCTGCGTGCCGATGTCGAGGGCTACAACCGCGACGACTGCCTGTCGACGCTATGGCTCGCCGAATGGCTGGAGGGATGCCGGGGCGAACTCGAGGCCTTGACCGGACAGCCGGTGCCGCGGCCGGCGCTCCGGGACGGCGAACGCGACCAGGAGCGGGAGTCGGCGGCCGAGATCGCGGCGCTCTTCGAGACGCTCACCGCCGGGCTGCCGGTCGACGACACCGAGTTGAACGACGACCAGCGGGCGCGGCGGCTGCTCGCGCACCTGCTGGAGTTCCACCGGCGCGAGGAGAAGTCCATGTGGTGGGAGTTCTTCGACCGCTGCGGCTTCACCGAGGAGGAACACGTCGAGCATCGGGCGACCCTCGGGGCGCTGACCCACGCGGGCGAGGTGGCGCAGGTGAAGCGCTCCGTCATCCATCGCTACCGGTTCCCGGTCCAGGCGCACGAGTTCGCGGTCGGGGACACACCGAAGAACCCGGCCACCGCCGAGTCCGACGAGTTCAAGAAGGGATTCTGCGGAACCGTGGTCGCCCTCGACGAGACGGCGCGCACGATCGACCTGAAGCGCGGGCGCACCTCACCGGTCCCCCATCCGGCCGCGCTCGTGCCGCTCGACGCCGTCAACAGCAAGGTACTGCACGAGAGCCTCTTCCGACTCGCGCAGGAGGTCGCGTCCAGCGGTTTCGCACCGAACAGCCCGCGCCGTGCGGCATTCGACCTCCTGCGGCGCGTGCCGCCGCGCTTCGCAGCCGCGGCGCCTCCTGGAGCGGCAGCCCATCGACCCAACGGACCGGGTCTCGTCGCCCGCGAAGACCTCGTCGCCCGCGAAGAAACGCCGCTGGAGGCCGTCCGCCGGATCGCCCCGCGGCTCGACCGCTCCGTCCTGCCGGTGCAGGGCCCGCCCGGCAGCGGCAAGACCTACACCGGCGCGCGGATGATCCTCGATCTGCTCGGCCGCGGGCTGCGGGTCGGGGTGACCGCCAACAGCCACAAAGTGATCTCCAACCTGCTCGGTGCGGTGTGCGAAGCGGCCGACCGCCGGCGGGACGAGGAAGGGCAGACCCACGGCCAGCCGGGCGACATGCCGGCCGCGCGCACACCGGTCGACGTCCACGGGATCCAGAAGGCGAAGGACGGCGACGGCTGCCCGGACGCGCGCATCGTCCAGACCGACTCCAACGAAGCGGTGGCCGAGGCCCTCTCCAATGGAGAGGCCAACCTCGCCGGCGGCACCGCATGGCTGTGGGCGCGCGAAGAGATGGCCGGCGCCGTGGACGTGCTCGTCATCGACGAGGGGGGACAGATGAGCCTCGCCAACACCCTCGCCGTCTGCCAGGCGGCGCGGAGTATCGTCCTGCTCGGCGATCCTCGCCAGCTCGATCAACCGATCCAGGGTGTCCACCCCCCGGGCGCCGACGTCTCCGCGCTCGGCCATCTGCTCGGCGGATCGGCGACGGTCGACCCGTCCCGCGGCGTCTTTCTCGAACACACGTGGCGCATGCACCCCGACCTCTGCGCGTTCACCACGGAGCAGTTCTACGAGGGGCGCCTCGGGACGCGCCCGGAGCTGGCCCGGCAGACGGTGATCGGACGGGGACCGCTGGCCGGACAGGGCCTGCGGTTCAACCCGTTGGAGCATGCCGGCAACACGAACGCCTCGGAGGAAGAAGCCGAACGCGTCACGGCACTCATCCGCCAGCTGCTAGGCGCCCGCGCCGCCTGGATCGACAGCCACGGCGTTGAGAATCCGCTGACTCTACAGGACATCCTCGTCGTGGCGCCCTACAACGCGCACGTCGCAACCCTGCGGGCAAGGCTTCCGGCCGGCGCGCGGGTCGGCACCGTGGACAAGTTCCAGGGACAGGAGGCGCCAATCGTCCTCTACTCGATGGCCACCTCCACCGTCGACGAGGCGCCGCGCGGGATGGAGTTCCTCTACAGCCTCCATCGCCTCAACGTCGCCACCTCGCGCGCCCGCTGCGTGGCCGCGATCGTCGCCAGCCCGGCGCTCCTCACGCCGGATTGCCGCACCCCGGAGCAGATGCGTCTGGCCAACCCCTTCTGTCGCTTCCTGGAGCTTGCGGAAACAATCCCCGTAACACCGTGACCATCGCCCCCGGCCGCCCGCGAACACGTTCCCGGACTCGCGTAAATGTTTCCCATCATTGGAGTTGTCCAAACACGTCACGCCAAGGAGAGTCGTCTTTCTCCAGCTTCGATAGCAGACGGAAACGCCTCGCCCGCGGTGCTACGATAAGGAATGGCCGAGACCAACCCGCCGCCGCTTTCCGCGCGCGGCGAAGATGCATCCGGAACGGCGGGCGCACCGGCGCCGGACGCCCCGAGAGCCGCGTCGTTGAACTACGATGCGCTACGGTTCCCCGGCTGCCAACCCGTTTCGCTCTCGCGCGACGAGTTCGAGGACTTCGACGACCGGCTCGAGTACTGGGACGCCCGGACCGCGACCGCCTGGGTAGTCGCCGACAAGTACGGCGTTCACGAAGGGACCTCCCGGCGGCTGCCCCATCTGGCGGAACGGATAGCCTCGGTGCGCGGCACGCCGATCGTCTCGTACGGATCGGTCACCCTGCTGGTGCGGGACGCCGAGGGCCGGCCCCAGCGGGCGATGGAGGCGGACGAGACGCTCTACCTGCACCCGACGCGCGCCGCGACGCCTGTGAAATCCCTGATCATCGGCGAGAACGACTTTCCCGATGTCGTGCTCGAGGTGGACCACACGACGGACGTGCGCCCCGGCAAGCTGATCCTGTACGAGGCGTGGGGCTTCCCCGAGCTGTGGGTGGTCGTGCCGCCGGCCGGGGCCACGCGACGACGCCCGGCGGGGGTGACCATCCACCGGCTGGCGAATGGCAGGTACCGGTCGGTGCGGACGAGCGGCGCGTTTCCCGGCTGGACGGCGAGGGAAATCCACGCTGCGCTGACCGAGCCGGTGTCTTCCGCCGCGACCTACCGGGTTCTGGAGCGCGTGGGGCGGACGCTCGGCGAGCGGGAGGGAACCGGCCCCGACGACGATCCGCTGTGGCGCGTGCTGGGCGAACGCAAGCTGGCGGAGGGCGTCGCGAAAGGACGCGCCGAAGGGCGCGCCGCGGAACTGGCGGCGACGGTGAAGAGCCTGCTGCAGGCGCGCGGGAAGCGGGTCTCGGATGCGTTCGAGGGCAGCGCACAGGCGCTCGTCGACACGCCGCTGGACGCGGTGACGGCGGCGGCGCTGGCCGCGAGGGACGAAGAAGACTTCTGGCGCCGTCTCGGAGCGCCATGAGTGCTCCGGCGCCGCATGCAGGCGTTACGCCTCCGAGCACGCGCCCGCAATCCCTACGGCCTACTGCGGCCGTTGCGCCTCCCGGATCGCCCGGAACTCGCTGGTCTCGCTCCACGCGGGCCACTCGTCGCCAGCCGCGAGCCGCGCACCCATGTGGTACATGAAGGTCAGGTCCTCGAGAGCCCCCGACAGGTCCCAGTCCGGCTTCACCTCGTCCGACACCTTGTGGTAGTCGTTCGCGGTGTACTCCGTGCGCTTCTCGATCCCGTAGCCCTCCGGCTTGTCGATGTACTCGACGCCGGGATCGGCGTAGAACGCGGGAATGCCCGCCTTGGCGAACGAGAAGTGGTCCGACCGGTAGTAGAAGCCCTTCTCCGGCTCGGGGTCCGGATCCAGCGTGCGTCCGAGGCGCGCCGCGACATCGGCGGCGACGGCGTCCAGCTCGGATTGCCCCATCCCGACGATGGTCATGTCGCGGGTCCGCCCCCACTGGTTGAGGACGTCCATGTTGAGCGCGGCCACGGTCTGCGCGGCCGGGTAGAGCGGGTTCTCCCCGTAGTGCCGCGATCCGAGCAGACCCTGCTCCTCCGCGGTGACGGCCAGGAACAGGACGGACCGGCGCGGCGGCTCCGGCACGTGCATGAACGCACGCGCGAGCTCGATGAGCCCGGCCGTGCCGGTCGCGTTGTCGGCCGCCCCGTTGAAGATCCCGTCACCCTCCAGACTCGGGTCGACGCCCAGGTGGTCCCAGTGGGCGACGTACATGACGACCTCCTCCGGCGCGTCGCTGCCCTCGATCCTGGCGACGACGTTCTGCGAGTCGATGCGCCGCAGCTCGTTCCGAACCCGGAGCGAGCCGGTCACGCCGAGCGGGATCGGCTCGAACGCGCGGTCGGCCGCCTGCTGCTTCGCCTCCTCGAAGTCGAGCCCCGCCATCTCGAACAGCGACTCGGCGGTGGCACGCTGCACCCAGCCCTCGAACGTGGCCCGGCTCAGGTTGTCGTCGGCCGCGACGAGGTCGAACGACTCCGCGTAGGGCGTGCTCCCGACCACCTCCCACGGATAGCCGGCCGGCCCGGTCTCGTGGATGACCAGCGACCCCGCCGCGCCCAGCTCCGCCGCGATCTCGTGCTTGTAGGTCCAGCGGCCGTAGTAGGTCATCGCCGGTCCGCCGAAGACGTCGTCGAGCGGCGGATCGTTGACCAGGAACAGTAGGATCCTGCCACTGACGTCGGTGTCCCCGAAGTCGTCCCAGTCGTACTCCGGCGCCCGCGCCCCGTAGCCGACGAAGACGAACTCGGCATCCGACACCTCGACCTCGTCGACGACGTGCTTCGTCGCCGCCACGTAGTCCACCGCCGGCTCCAGGGTCCGGCTCTCACCATCCGCCGACACCACCAGGTTGTCCCCCGGCAGCGGCGTGATTCCGACCAGCGGCACGTCCTGCACCCAGGTCCCGTCGGGATTCCCGGGGGTCAGGCCGAGCGCCGAGAACTGCTCGGTCAGATAGGCGACGGTCTTCGTCTCGCCCTCCGACCCGGGGGCGCGGCCCTCGAACTCGTCCGAGGCTAGCGTCTCCGTCTCGGCCAGCAGCGTGTCGGCGCTGATCCCCACCGCGATCCCCGGCGCCTCCTCGGATGTAGCGCCGCCGCCGCAAGCGAAGGTCCCGAGCAAGAGCATCGCCGTCACGCATCGAACCGTCTCTGTCACTGTCGACCTCCTGCTATTCCGCCATGACCAGTTGATCGGCGCGTCTGCTTCCACACCGTACGGCCGGCGTTCAGTCAGGGCCGGGAGTCGAACAAGGGAACGTTCGAAACTATAAACCGAAATCTGGCAGGTTGCGAGAGTTTCTCCATCACTCCCATTTCGACCAATCGTTGAAGCCATCCGCCGGCCTGGTTCCTGTTGATCTGCAGCCGTTCGGCCACCTCGGCTTCGGTCGTGGGCATATCCATGTGCTCGATCAACTCCGTGACCTTGGCGAGAAGTGCGTCGGCCGGGGTGGAATCTCCGGTTTCCGGTAATCCAGACGTCGGTGCCGCTACCGTTGGCTCCTCGTTAGACGCAAGTGGCACGGTTTCTTGACGGTCCTGTGCCAGCGGCTTCTGTTGACCTGAGGCACCGTGCGAGGAGACGTTCACGGATCCATCCAGAATCTCACCGAGGTCTTCCGGCTCTCGCGGGTCCGGCCACGCCATCGCCCCTCGCTCCCGAAGCCCGTCGAGTCCCCTTCCCGTTTCGCCGTTGGCTCGAACGTATACGGGAACGAACTTCAGCTTGTCGAGCTGCTCGACAGCCCCGGCCCACGTGCCGCCCTTTTGGTAGTCCGAGTTGACCGCCAACGCAGCACTTGCCAGCGCGTAGATGAGCTTGTTGCGCTGCATGGCATGTCCGACCTGGAATCGGGCGGCGGGATCGTACGGACAGATCAGGACCAGGCGCCCCTCGATCAATGCGTCGCGGTACTCCCGGCGCATCACCGCCTTCTCGAGGCTATCGGCCATGACGCCCATCACGCGCCCGCCCCCGTCCAACGCCCCACGCATCGCAGCCTGATCGATTCCTCGGGCCCCACCCGATACCAGAGTGCGCCCCGCCGCGGCGGTCAGTCGCCCCACAACTTCCGTGTACTCGATCAAGGCTTCGTTCACGTTCCGGGAGCCGACGACCGCCAAGCCGCCACTGTCCAGGATTCCGGCGTCTCCGCAGCCGTAGAGAATCGGTGGAGTGTTCTCGCCGACCCGCTTCTTGAAGCGCCAAGGGTATTCGGCATCGGCTCGACTCATTACCCAGATCGCTCGTGTCCGCCAACGCTCCAACGCCTGGCTGAGAAGAAAACCGCGCCCTAGCAGGCGTTCAAGCCGTCCGCAGTCCAGGTCGAGACGGCATTCCTTGAAAATCTCCCCCACGTTGGATTCCAACAGGTCCGCGGGCTCACGGCGCAGTTCCCTGAGTCGGCGCGCGAGCCGCCGGTACTCACCGGCGCTGAGCGGATCGGGGGACGACTTGGCCCGACCGACAATCAACGGTGCGGTCAACAACAGGATCGCCTGTGTGTTGGCAGAGAGTTCCAGCATCACTCTTGGCCCGCAGACGCCAGCGACAACGGCCACACGGCGCCGCTGCCTCTCGAGCGAAGCAACCAGGCGGAAACCGTCAGCGTCCAGCGTGAATCCACCAAGTCGTCCACTAGCAGCACTGGACCGGGCATGGGTCTTTCAGAAACTTGGAATGCGCCGTCCACGTTACGCGCCTGCTGCGTGCTGTTCTCCATCGATTTCTGTTCGGCCGTGTCCTTGACCCTTTCCAGCAACTGAAGGAACGGCAACCCCATTTGCGCCGCCAAGCGCTGGGCGAAGTCCGGAACCAGATCCGGTCGCCGTCGCGACGGAATACACGTTACCCATCCCGGCGGCGGATTCGGAGCCCATCGCTCCGCGAGCTCGACACAAGCTCCGACGAGCTCGTCCGCGAACCGCCCGTCACGATACTTGCCGCGCCAAACGAGTTCGCCCCAGCCACTGTCTCGCCAGATGCAGAGTGCCCTGCCGTATTCTGCCCGGTGTTCCTCGGCAATCCTTCCGCGAAGGCCGTATTGCGGCAGGCCGCCCACCGGCCATTGCCTGCGTGGGGTTATCGGCAAGCTGGTTCGCCGAAGGAACATGGCCGCGTCATGCAGAATCTCAGGTGCGACCTCCGTGGGTAGTGGCGCGAGGTCCGGCGGCTGCACCGCTCCTGGTTCTCCGTCCAGCGCCCGGATGAGGAATTCCATGTGCCCAGCCTCGAGCATCACGTACTCCTGCATCTGCTGCTGCTCTTCGCGACGCAGACGGGTCAGGCGTTCCGCACGCCGCCAGAACTCTTCGCTGACGTTGGCGGCGGTCAACTGCCAACGGGTCCCGTCCTTGGCTATGGGAGCCGGCGACTCGAGTGACAGCAACGCAATCGTCTTCTCAATCCGGCCCTTGCTGATGTTGACCTCTCCCAGCAACTCCGGGACGGACCGGCCCTGCTCCGAGTCGCTGAGCGCTCGGATCACCTGGTCAACCTCGTCAGGGGTCGGGAACGCGCTGTCGATGAAGTAGCCGGTGATGTCCGCTTCCTCTTCGCCGCTCAGCAGCACGCCGTAAGCGGCCTCGAGCGCACGACCGGCACGGCCCACTTGCTGGTAATAGGCCACGACTGAACCAGGGGCCTGATAGTGAATGACGAAACTGAGATCCGGCTTGTCGAACCCCATCCCGAGAGCGGTTGTCGCCACCAGAGCCTTGACACGGTTGTCGAGCAGCGCCTGCTCCAACTCGTCTCTATCTTCATTGTCCGTCCGTCCCGTGTAGGCGTGTACTTCCAGTCCCCGCGATTGCAGCCAGTCTGCCACTTGGACGGCGTCGCGGACGGTGAGCGTGTAGACGATGCCGTGGCCGGGCAAGCGGGGAGCCTGCTCGGCCAACCATGCGAGACGCTCCGCCTGCCGCGGCAATCGCATCGTCTGGAGCATGAGCGAGGGGCGGTTGAGATCGCCCTGCACTACCTCCAGGTCGGGTCCCAGCACGGCACGGAGATCCTCCATCACTCGATTGTTTGCGGTCGCGGTCGTGGCAAGCAACCTGAGGTTTGCCGGAAGCGTGCGCGCAATCCTCTCGATCAGCCGGTAATGCGGTCTGAAGTCGTGTCCCCAATCCGAGATGCAGTGCGCTTCGTCGATGACGAGGAGGGCGATGCGGTCGGAGACATCCGCCAGCACCTCGGTGCGAAAGCGCTCGTTTCCCAGCCGCTCGGGAGAGATGAGCAGGATATCCACCTCGTCTTGCCGCAGGCGTTCTTCGGCAACCGGCCAGTCTTCCTGGTTGTCCGACGTGATTCGGTAGGCGCGCAACCCCATTCGTTCGGCGGGGGCGACCTGGTTGCGCATCAGAGCCAGCAGCGGCGAAATCAGGAGCACAGGCCCCGCCCCGGCCTCTCGCAACAGCTTCGTCGCGATGAAGTAGACGAAACTCTTTCCCCATCCGGTCTTCTGGACGATGAGGAGTCGACCACGCCCTTCCACGATGTGGCGAATCGCAGCTTCTTGTCCCTCCCGGAACTCCGCATCGGGTTGCCCGGTGCTCAACCTCAGCAGTTCCAGGGCGCGCTGAGCGTTGTAATGCACCGCTTCCCGGCCCCTATGGGGCTACTCCCGCCCCACCTGCCACAGCAGGAAGCTCACCGTATCCACCATCTCGTCGATCTGCTGGCCGACCGGCTGGCCGCCGGAGTGGCCCGCCTGCGTGTGGTAGCGGAGCAGGATGGGGTTGTCCGAGCCGTTCTTCGCCTGCATCAGGGCGGTCATCTTGCGGGCGTGCAGCGGCGCCACGCGCGTGTCGCCGTCGCCGGAGAGATACAGCGTCGCCGGATAGTCGCCGCCGTCGATGACGTTGTGGTACGGCGAATACGCGTGGATGTAGGCGAACTGGTCGGGATCGTCGCTCGATCCGTACTCCGGCACCCAGAAGCTGGCGACGAGGAACTCGTGGTAGCGGACCATGTCGAGCAGCGGATAGGTGCAGACGACCGCCCCGAACAGATCGGGCCGCTGGTTCGACACGGCGCCGACGAGCAGGCCGCCGTTGCTGCCGCCGCGGATCGCCAGGTGCCCGCTGCCGGTGTAGCCGGCCTCGATCAGATGCTCGGCCGCCGCGATGAAGTCGTCGAAGACGTTCTGCCTGCTCTCGAGCATGCCGGCCCTGTGCCACTCCTCGCCGAACTCGCCGCCGCCGCGCAGGTTCGCCAGGGCGAAAACGCCGCCCGACTCCAGCCACGTCGTCGCCAGGGCCGAGAACGCCGGCGTCATGCTGTTGTTGAAGCCGCCGTAGCCGGTCAGCAGCGTCGGGTTGCGCCCGTCGAGCACGAGGTCCGGCCGGTGAGCGACGAACATCGGTACCTCGGTGCCGTCCTTCGACGTGAACCGGCGCTGGGTCACCTCGTAGGCGGCCGCGTCGACCGGCGACTCCGGCGCGGCCCAGACCGACTGCTCGCCGGTCTCGACGTCGTAGCGGTAGATGGTGCTCGGCACGTGAAACGTCTGGAACGTGAAGAACGCCTCGTCGCTGGTCCAGCGCCCTGCGCCGCCGCCTACCGAGCCGACGGTGTCGAACGCGATGTCGCGGATATGCGTGCCGTCGAGCTCGTGAATCGCGACCCGCGGCTGCACTTCCTGCAGGTACGAGACGGCCAGCCTGCCGCCCAGGGCCGCGGCCGTCTCCACGACGACGTCCTCGCGCTCGGGGATGACCTCGCGCCACCGCTCGAAGCCGGGATCCGCCGGGTCGGCCAGCACCACGCGCTTGTTGGGTGCGTCCAGATTGGTGACGATGAACAGCTCGCCGCCCGCGAACCCGGCCCACGACTCGGAGAGGCCGTCGGCGATGGCCGTAACGAACGGTGTGTCGCGCTGCAGGTCCTTGACGTGGATCGCGGTCGGCCCCGACGAGCCCTCGATGACGTGCACCACCATCCAGCGCCCGTCGTCCGAGACCACCGTGACCGGAATCTGGTAGCGCTCGTACCCTTCGCCGAATAGCTGCACGTCGTCCGCCATCGGAGTTCCGAAGGCGTGGTGCATGACGCGCGGCGTCACGTCGCCGTACTGCTCGTAGTAGAGCCCGCCGCCGTCCGCGGCCAGCGTCACCTCACCGTAGCGCGCCGGCGGCAGCACGTCGGCGAGATCCTCGCCGGTGTCGACGTCGCGGACCCGGATCGTGACCTCGTCGACGCCCCCTTCGCGAACCCCGTAGACCACCCGCTTTCCGTCGTCCGAGATGTCGCGCAACGCGACGCTGGTCGTGTGGTCCGGGCTCATCGGATGCGGATCGATCAGCACCCGGTCCTCGCCGTCGAGCCCCTCGCGCACGTAGACGACTGCCAGATCCTGATCCGCACGGCGCTTGCTGTAGAAGTAGCGTCCCCCGCGCTCGTTCGGCAGGCCGACCACGTCCCGCTCGAGCACCGATGCAGCGACCGCCCGCAGCTCCTCGCGGCCGGGCAGCGTGCCGAGCACCGTATCGGTGTGGGCGTTCTGGGCGTCGATCCAGGCCCGTGTCTCGGGCGCCTCCTGGTCCTCGAGCCAGCGGTACGGATCGGGTATCTCCACGCCGTGCAGCGTGTCGACGACTTCCCGAACTTCCGTCGGCGGCGGTGGCGGCACGTCGATTCCCGGCTCCCCGGCAGCGCAGGCCGCCATCAACGCCGCAACGGCGATCCCGGCGATTCGTCGCGATCCGGCCATGTTTCCTCCCGAGCGTGGAAGCGTTCAGCGTAGCGCATTTTCCCGCTGTTCGTCCGTCACCGAGCCGCCCGGACGACGCCGCGCGCGAGCGCCTCCGGGTCCGCGAACAGGGTCAGCGCCACCCCGTCCCAGCGCCCGTCGCCGCTGGGACTCTCCGCGGCCTCGGCGCCGAGCGCCATCGTCCCGGTTGCGCCCGCCCGGCGAAACGTCCGCACGAGGTAGCGCTCCACCAGCTCGGCACGCGCGTGCGCGGCGAGCAATTGCCCTCCGACCTCGCCGCTCGTGGCGTAGCCCTCCACGACGATCGGGCTGGCCCGCGGGTACTGGAGCAGTTCCCCCATCGCCTCCTCGATTCTGCGGGCGGCCCCGTCCCGCAGGGTCGGCCCGCCGCCAGCACTGCTCTCGAACAGCCGGTCCGCGGCGAGCCAGATCCGGAGCGGCGCGTAGCGGTCGTCGCGCAGGAGGGTGCGGTACTCGGCGACGGTCAGCTCGTCCAGGTTGTAGAATCCGCGCTCGGCGAAGAAGCCCCGGAACAGCCAGTTCCGCTTCAGCGCCTCGGTGTTGTCGGCGACGTCCCCCATCGCCTCCCGGGCACGACTCATGACTTCGCCGGCTTCGACCAGCAGCCGCTGTGTTGCGCTGTCGGGACCGCTGAAACGCTCGATCGCGTCCTCGACGTACTCGGCGCTCTGGCGCACCGCCCGGATGGTCCCCTCGGTCTCGGTCAGCACGCTCTCGACGGCGTCCTGCCCCGTTCTCACCGTGCTCAGCACGGTGCGCACCTCGGCCACCACGCCGCGGGTCTCGTCGACCAGGCGGGCGCTGGCGTCCGTCACCCGCTGGGCGTCGGTCCCGATGCCGTCGACCAGGCGGGTCGTGCTCTCGATCGTGTCCGCGAAGCCGTTGAACGTCTCGGTCAGCTCGGCCCGCATCGCCACCATCTCGTTGGCCGCGATACGAAACGTCTCGCGGCCTTCCGCGATCAGGTCGGCGATCTCCACCGCGTCGATCCCTCTCAGCTCGCCGCCGTCCGGGACGAGCGACGCCGCGTCGCTGCCCGCGCGGAGCTGGATGAACGCCGAGCCGAGCAGCCCGTCCGACAGGATCGCGGCCTCCGAATCGGTGCGGACCAGCGCATGCAGGTCCTCCCGGACGCGCATCCGCACCAGGAACCGGCCGCCCGGCGCGTCGGGAATGTCGATCCCGATCACTTCGCCCGCGGGCAGGCCCGACAGCCGCACGCTGGTGCCGATCTCGACGCCCGCGACGTTGCCGAAGTCGGCCTCCATCTCGAACTGCTCGCTGAACAGCAGCCGGCGGTCGCCGATCATGAACAGGCCGACCGCGAAGATCAGCAGTCCGCCGATGACGAAGGCGCCGACCAGCGCCAGGCGTGGGGACCCCATCTGAACCTCCCTCTCCCGCGTGTCTATCGCGCGTGCCCGCCCGTTCCATCCTTGTCCGAGGCACGCCGGACCATCACCCGCCCGCCTCCGACTGCATGAACTTCCGCACCAGCTCGTGCTCGCACCGCTCCAGGTCCTCGGCCGTGCCGCTGGCCAGCACCCGGCCATCGTGCAGGAACAGCATGGTGTCCGCGATGCGCCGTGCGCTCGGGATGTTGTGGGTGACCACGACCAGGGTCGTGCCGCGCTCCTGCTTCAACGCGACGAGCAGGTCGTCGATCTCCTCCGAGGTCACCGGATCGAGGCCCGCGCTCGGCTCGTCGACCAGCAGGATCGCCGGATCGAGCGCCATCGCCCGCGCCAGTCCTGCCCGCTTCCGCATGCCGCCGGAGAGCGCGCCCGGCATCGACTCGGCCGCTCGGGCCAGCCCCACCGCGGCCAGCTTTTCCAGCGCACGCGCCCGGATCTCACCGTCGGAGAGCGTCGAGTGCCGCCGCAGCGGGAACGCCACGTTCTCGGCCACCGTTATCGAATCGAAGAGCGCGGCGTTCTGGAACAGAAAGCCGATTCGCTGCCGAACCGCGGCCAGCGCCGGCGGGGACAGCGCGGTGATCTCCGCGTCGTCCACGAAGACACGGCCCGAGTCCGGCTGCAGCAGACCCACGATGTGCCGCAGCGTCACGCTCTTCCCGGTCCCGCTCCGGCCGAGGACGACGGTAGCCCGGCCGCGGGGAATGTCGAGGGACACGTCGTCGAGCACGCGGAACGAGCCGAACGCCTTCGACACGCGATCGAGCCGGATGGCCGCGGGCGGCTCCGTCACTGCGCGGTCTCCGGGAAGATGAAGAAGATCAGGCGCACGAGCACCACGTTGGCCGCGATCATCAGGATCGACGCGGTGACGACACTGCGGGTCGCCGCGTAGCCCACCCCCTGCGTGCCGCCCGAGGTGTGGACGCCGAGATACGACGCGGTGACCGCGATGATGAACCCGAAGACCATCGTCTTGAGCGTGCCGGGCACGTAGTCGCTGAACTGGACGAGCGAGAAGGCGGCCCGGAAGTAGGTCTCGAAGGGCATGCCGGAGACCGCCGATTCCGCGGTCCAGCCACCGAGGATGCCCATGAAGTTCATGACCGCGGTCAGGATCGGCATCGCGATCATGCAGGCGACGACGCGCGTGACGACCAGGAACTTGAACGAATCGACGGCCACCGCCTCGAGTGCGTCGATCTGCTCGGTCACCTTCATGGCCCCCAGCTCGGCCCCGACCCCCGCGCCGACCCGCCCGGAAACGAGCAGCCCCACCACGAGCGGTCCGGTCTCGCGCACCAGGGCGAGGGCGAGCACCGCCGGGACCAGCGCCTCGGCGCCGAACCGTTCGAGCGACGCCCGCGTGTGCATCGACATGACGATGCCCACCGCGTAGCCCGCGGCGGCGATCAGCGGCAGCGAGCGCCAGCCGAGCTCGTACACCTGCCGCGCGGTCTCCTGGAACTCGAACGGCGGGCGGAAGATCTCGCGCAGCGCCCGGCCGGCGAAGACCATGGCGCGCCCCCCGCTGGCCAGACGCGTCACGACGACCGTACGCACGAAGCCGGACATCCAAGTCCTCCGTTGCTGGCGGCAGGCCGTTCCTGGGCGAATGGTCCCTAGAAGATCCAGTACGCGACGCCGGCGCTCACGACGACCGAGCTCGCGCTCACTCGCTCGGTGGCAATCGACGCATCGCTCGCGAACGTCACCCTCGGCCTCGTGAACAGGTAGCCGGCGAACACGTTGATGCCGACCCGCCGGGTGACATCGGCCCAGAGCACCGCGCCGGGGCGCCACACGAAGCTGTTCCCGACGGCGATGGCCCGGCCGGGGCCCGCCCGCGTCGTGTCGACGTCCAGCCGGTTGAACGAGTACCCGCCCACGGCCGAGGCGCCGACCGCGAGCCTCCCCCGGACAACGCCGTACTCGAGGCCGGCCATCACAGGCCGCAACTGTATCGCGGCCAGGGCCGGCTGTCCCCCGGGGCCGGTCTCGATCTCCGTGTTGGTCCAGTTGAACGCAATCGCCGGGCCCAGTCCGTTCCGCGGACGCAGGCGCAGCAGCGGGCCCACGGTCAGCGCACCGCCCAGGGTCGCCTCCGAGGGGCGCGTGACCCGCACCGAGGCGCCCAGGCCGACGAGGCGCAACGGACCCTCTTCGGGACGCGGAGCCAGTGCCGGAAGCCGCGAGGTCCCCGCTACCGGCAGCACGTTGTCCGGCACCGTCGAGGGGCCCGCGACGGCCGGCGGCGCGTTCCGCGAGCCGGGCGGGAGGCTCCCGGTGGCCGGCGGCTGGTCGGGGTCGCCGATCTGCAGCCTCGACTCGACCCGGGCCACCCCAGCGACCCCGAGCGCCAGCTTCCGCGCGCTCTCCACCTCGTCCGCGGAGCGCACGGTGCCGTCGAGGGTCACCACGCCGCTCCGCACCCGGACGTCTATCGGCAGCGTACCGAGCGATTCGTGGTTGACGAGCGCCGTCTTGACCCGCACCGCGGTCTGGGCGTCCGCGATCGCGGCGGGGGCGCCGGGGGCGGACCGGGCACTGCAACCGGTTGCGGCAACCGCTGCAACGGCGAGCAGCGTCGTCACGGCGCCGCACACCAACGGCCGGCCCGCGCGGCGCCACCCCGGCCCGAGGCACACGCAGGAAAGGAGGGTCACCGTCCCGGAGCCGCCGCCCGCAGCGCCGCCGTGCTCGCCCTGTTCAGATAGCCCGTCGCCGCCGCCCCCCGCGCCGACTGCCACGCCCGCAGCGCCGCGCGCGTGCGGGGTCCGAACAGCCCATCCGCCGGGCCGGGGTCGAAGCCCTCGGCCAGCAGCCCCTGCTGAATCAGCCGCCGCGCGCGCCGGTTCAGGCCAAGCTCGGTCTCGACGGCCGGACCGTCCGGTGCGCGGCGATCCACGGAATCCGTACCGCCCGCAATCACCGATGCGTCCTGCCCTTCGGTGCGTTCCACGTGCAGATCGCGCCCGTCCCCGGGCAGCGCATCCTGAACTACTGCATCCGCCGGCGCTTCCGGCAGCGTGAAAGGCGAACCAGTCGTCGAAGATGTCCAGAACCCCCGCGGTCACCAACTCCGCCCCGTAGCTGTTGAGGTGCATCCCGTCGCTCGCGCGAATCACGCGCCGCCTGCCCTCCACCTCGGCCCGCGCGACGTAGTTCCCGTCGGCGTCCGCCGTCATGGCGAAGGTATCGACGAAACGGGCTCCCTCCCGCTCGCACGCAGCTTCCGTGACCGCGTTGATCCGGGCCATCTTCCGCTGGTGGTAGGCGCTCTTCATCGCCGGCATGCCGAGGATGACGACGGGCACCTCGTCGTCCGCGAAGATCTCCGCGAACGACTCCACGCGGGCGCCATAGACTTCGTCCCACTTGTCGGTGAACAGGGGCGCGACCGCCCCGCCGGTGTCTCGATCCGTCAGCCCCTGGCCGTCGTTCCCACCGAACTGCGCGATTACCAGATCCGGCCGGAACTCCTCCTTCATCTCCCGGGCCTTCGCGTGCCAGTCGAAGTAGTCCGGACGCGCCAGACCCGTGGAATGGAGCCCGTACCGCAGCACCGTCACACCTTCGAAGCGCTCGATCCACCGCTCCAGCGAACGTCCCAGGCCGAATTGAATCGACGACGCCCCGATGATCATCACGCGCCGCGGCGCCGGAACGACGGCCTCCGGTTCCACGGCCTCCGATTCCACGGCCTCCGATTCCACGGCCTCGAGTTCCACGCCCTCTGCAGCGGAAGGAGGCTGGGGCGCCCGGCCGCCCACCGTGAACGCGGTTCCGTAGAACGTACGCACCGGCTCGTGCAGCACTGCACGCAGCTCCGCCACCCCGGTCAGCTCGCCGACCCCGGCCAGCACGCCCGCGGCGGCGGCCTGCCAGGGCGCCCGGTCGCCGAGCGCGACGTCGCGCTCGGTCTCGATCCGCAGCTCGCGCCCGACGTGTGCGCCCAGCCCGAGCGCCAGGCTCCAACAGAGCAGCAACACCACCCGGGGGGAATGGGACGTGGCGCGACGCGGCGACCGTGAGGCGGCTTGGGGCATCGGATCGGCGCTCCCGATGCGGAAGATGGGCAGTCGATCTCGGAGAGTCAGGCGGCTTCCCTCCATGAACCGGCACAAGGAGAGCGCATCCGCCGGCATTGTACCGAGTCGCCCGTCCGATGTCACGCAGCCGCACCTCGGCCAGCCGCGGCCGCCTCCTGGCCGGCCGTGCACCCGGTTGGGCATCCGGCGGCTCGGCGCGGATTCAGAAGCGGAAGTAGGTGTTGGGCAGCACGCCGAAGGGACGTACGGCCAGCAGGAGATAGAACATCGCCAGCCAGAAAGCCCAGCGCAGCGGCAGCGGCAGCGCCTCGCTCCACCGAACGAACCGGTCCCGCATCGCATCTCCGGCGAAGTTGAGGCCGAGGCCCGCCAGCGTCATCGGCAACAACAGAAGCGCGAAGCCTTCGCCCGCGAGTCCCGGGGTGAACATCCGCGACAGGAACGTACCGGCGACCGCGAGATCGGTGCACACGAAGAAGACGCGCGACAGGCTCACGACGACCATCGTCCACGCCCAGCCCCGCAGCCACTCGGCCGCGGTCAACCGGCGCCTGGTGTCTTCACCGCGCGCCCGGCGCTCGTCGAGCCGGTACTTGTAGATCGCCAGTGCGAGACCGTGGCACGCGCCCCAGAGGATGTAGCCCCAGGTCGCGCCGTGCCAGAGACCGCAGAAGACCATGGTCGCGAACAGGTTGAAGAGGACGCGTCCGCGCCGGCGGCGGGAACCCCCGAGCGGGAAATAGATGAAGTCCCTGAGCCAGGAGCTGAAGGTCATGTGCCAGCGCCGCCAATAGTCTCCGACGCTGGCCGCCGCATACGGATTGTTGAAGTTGTCGGGAATCCGGAAGCCGAACAGCAGCGCGCAGCCCCGCACCAGGTCCACGTAGCCGGAAAAATCGCAGTAGATCTGCACCGTGTATCCGAACATCGCCATCCACAGCGCGGCGGCCGTGTAGTTTTCGGGCACGTCGAACATCTGGCTGACGCCGAAGCTGAACAGCAGCGAAGCGATGACCATCCGCTTGAAGAGACCCGACAGGATGAGCGAGATGGCGAGCGGGAACTGCTCGATCCGGGCGGGAGCCGGCCTCTCGATCTGCGGCAGCAGATCGCGTCCCCGGCATATCGGACCGATCAGCAACTGGGGAAAGAACGCCATGAACAACGCGAAATCGACCAGGTTCCTCGCCCTCGGACCCGACTCCCGGTGCACCTCGATCAGGTAGGCGATGGCCTGGAAGGTGTAGAACGAGATGCCGATCGGCAGGACTATCTGCGGAATCTGCAGTTGCACGGCGGATCCCATGGCGTAGAAGCCGTCGTTCAACGTCTCCGCAAAGAAGACGTAGTACTTGAACCACGCCAGCAGGACGAGATTCGCCGCCACCCCGGCGGCGAGCCAGCGGCTGCGCCGAGACCCCGCGCTTGCAACGACGAGGGCGGCCACCCGATGGTTGCCGGCGATGGAAAGGGCCAGCAGGCCCACGAACTCCCATCCGAAGCTTCCGTAGAACCAGGCGCTGGCGGCAATCAGCAGCAGCTTCTGCGCCAGCCGGGACCGTCCGAGCGCCCAGAAGACGGACAACGAAACCAGGAGGAAGAGGAGGAAACGGACGGATTCGAAGGGCATCCCGAAGTGATTGATTCTGACCGGGAACCGGTGATCGTCGCAACACGAGGGCCAGATGCCCCGGTTCCGCGGGTAACATAGCCATCGATACTGCCGGCAGGCGGACCGCCCCGGGGCGGCACCCATGACGATCCCACGAGCGCAGAAAGAACCGAGGCCGCGGCCCGAACAACCGCAGCGGCGGACCGGACAACCGCGCCGGCAGCCCGGACAAGCGAGGCAGCGAGGCCGACCCGCGCGCGCGCCGCGACGTCGGTCGTGGATGGCACGCCTCCGGCGCGCCTGCCTGCTCCTGCTGGCCGCCGGTCTCGGCGCACCGCTTGCGGTGGTGCTCGTCCTGCGCTGGGCGCCGCCTCCCACCACCGCCTTCATGCTGCGGGACACGTTGGCCTCCGCCGCCGATACCCGGGCGCCCGAACGGATGCCCTACCGCTGGACGAACTGGGGCGGGATCGCTCCGCACGCGGCGCTGGCCGTCATCGCGTCGGAGGACCAGAAGTTCCCGGATCACAACGGCTTCGACGTGGAGGCAATCCGCATGGCGCTGGGCGACGCCCTGCAGGGAGAGCGGTTGCGCGGCGCGAGCACGATCTCGCAGCAGACCGCGAAAAACCTGTTCCTGTGGCCGGGCCGCAGCCTGTTCCGGAAGGGACTCGAAGCGTACTTGACGGTACTCATCGAGCTCTGCTGGAGCAAGCGGCGGATCGTGGAGGTGTACCTCAACGTGGCCGAGTTCGGGACCGGCGTATTCGGCATAACGGCGGCGAGCGAACGCTTCTTCGACAAGCGCCCGCACGAGTTGAGCGCAGACGAGGCGGCGCTGCTGGCGGCGGTTCTGCCCTATCCCTCCGGGTGGCGCGTCGACGATCCGTCACCGCGCGTCCGCCGGCGGCAGGCCTGGATCCGCACCCAGATGAGCCGGCTCGGCGGCGTCACGCTGATCGAGGAGCGGCTCTCCGACTGATCGCGGCGCACCGGCGCGGCGCGGCCCGCGCAGTGCGGAATTCCGGCACAGTTCTTGCTTCAATTGTTAGGCCATGACGTTCGAGGACTACGACACCGAGAGCTTCTACGACGAGATGTTCCTGCCGGACGGCTCGCCGCGGCCGGAGGCGCGACAGCTCGTCGAGCGGATCGAGGGGTTGCCGGACGGCGAGCTCGTCCGCCGTCACCAGGCGGCCGAGCGGTCTCTGCTCTATACGGGCATCACCTTCACCGTCTACGGCGACGAGGCGGGCACGGAACGGATCTTCCCGTTCGACATCGTCCCGCGGATCGTCTCGCCCGACACCTGGGATCCGATCGAGCGCGGGCTCAAGCAGCGCGTGGAGGCGCTGAACCTCTTCATCGACGACGTGTACCACGACCGGAAGATCGTGCGGGACGGCGTCGTGCCGGCGGAAGTGGTCGAATCTTCCCAGGGTTACCGTGCCGAGTGCATCGGCATCGACCCGCCGCGGGGCGTCTGGTGCCACATCACCGGCACCGACCTGGTGCGCGATGCGGACGGGACGATCTACGTCCTGGAAGACAATCTCCGCTGCCCCTCCGGCGTCTCCTACGTGCTCGAGAACCGTGCGGTCATGACGGCGACCTTTCCCCTCTTCGAGGGCTGGGGGTGCGGCCGGTCATCGACTATCCCAGCCGGCTCCTGACGATGCTCGACGACGTTGCGCCGCGGGACGTGGACCGGCCGCGGGTCGCGGTACTGACGCCGGGGGTCTACAACTCCGCCTACTTCGAGCACTCGTTCCTGGCACAGCAGATGGGCGTGGAGCTGGTCGAGGGGCGCGACCTGGTGGTGGCGGACGACCGCCTGCAGATGCGCACGACGCGCGGCTTCGAGCGGGTCGACGTCCTCTACCGGCGCATAGACGACGACTTCCTCGACCCGACCTGTTTCCGTTCGGACTCCCTGCTCGGCGTTCCGGGCGTGATGGATCTGTACCTCCGCGGACGGGTCACCCTGGTCAACGCGCCGGGCACCGGCGTCGCCGACGACAAGGTCGTCTACGCCTACGTGCCGCGGATGATCGAGTACTACCTCGATCAGGAGCCGATCCTGCCGAACGTGCCCACGCACCTCTGCTGGCGCGACGAGGACCGCCGCTACGTCCTCGACCATCTGCCGGAGCTGTTCGTCAAGCCCGCGAATGCGTCGGGCGGCTACGGCATGCTCGTCGGGCCAACCGCCAGCAAGGCGGAACTCAATGACTTTCGCGAGCGGATCCAGGCGGCGCCGCGCAACTACATCGCCCAGCGGAAGCTCGACCTGTCGCGCGTGCCGACACGCGTCGATCAACGCTTCGAGGGCGGGTGCACGTCAGATTTGTGAGGTGCTGTCTCATGCAGCGGCGTTTCGTCGTTCCCAGAAGGCTTCGAAGCGTCCGCTGAGAATGCAGCAGCGCAGGGCGAGGATGGCATTGGCGCCGTTGACGGACCAGTGCATGCCGGCGCGCTTGAGGCGCGCCCCGACGGCATGTTTGCAGCCAGCCTCGACGATGCCGGTGGCGACGCACAGGCCCCTGGCCCGGAACGCGGAATAGCGCATGCGTTTACGGTTGCGGATGAGATAGTCGATGCATTTGCGGGCCTCGTCGCAGGTTGGGGCGTGGTGGGCGAGGGCGGCGACGAGGGCGCTGATGCGGCCGGCATCGAGTTCGTCCCGTCGTTGTTTCGCCCACTGCGCGGCGAGTTCGGACCCGGGTGTGTAGATGGCCTTGGCGACGTCCCAGAGGTGGCTTTTGGCGTGGAAGATGTCGACGATCTGGATCGCATCGGGGAAACACTCGTCGGCGAGGGCCCAGATCCAGGGCGCGCCGTCGCCGAGGATGACCCTGCGGTCGGCATCGGCGAAACGGCGGCGTTCGGCTTCGCGGCACACGCGCTGGGCGAAGGGGGAGGGTTCGCGGTCGGTATCGCGACTGGCGGCCGTCTCGATGGCGGCCGTGTAGGAGACTGAGTCCGGGTCGCGCATCGCGATGCCGGTCTTGGGGTGACGGCGTTCGGCCGTCCAGGCGACGGCGAGCTTGACCTCGCGGGTCTTGGCCGAACCGTCGGGCTGCTTGCCTTGGCGCTGCGCGGTTTCGGCCTTGCGCACGGGAATGCCCGTACCATCCATGCCGAGATACAGGGTAGGTTTGACGCGGTGCGCCTCCGGCTCGACGGCTTGGCGTTCGTCGGTTGCGATCGCGCGCCCCAGCGCTTCGGCGGTCCGCTCGACCTGCTTGGGGTCGACGGCGAGCCCGGCCAGTTCGTCCAGCAGGGTGCTGGCCTCCTTGAAGCTGACTCGGGCGGCGGCCGCCGCCGTCATGCGGGTCGCCGCGGGCGACAACGTCGTCTCGTCGATGCCCAGGGTCCGGTCACGCGGACAGAATCCGGTTCGGCAGGACGCGCAATGGTAGTAGGCCCGCTGCAGGGTCATGGCGCCCAGGGCCGTGTGGATCGTCTTTGCACGCCGGCCGGCGTAGCGGGCCGTGTGTCCGCACCGGCAGGGCAGGCCGGCGGCGTGCTGGTCACTGTGGTCGGCGTTGAGCCGCTCGGCGACGAAACGAGCCGCCACCGCCAGGACGGCGGTGCGCACCGCCGTCTCGGCCGCCTCGAAGTCGCCCAGCGTCTGCGTCGCGTCGGCCCCCAGCAGCCGCTCGATCTCACGTGCCGCTTCGGCCGCCAGCGACTCGGCGATAACCGCGGTCTGCGGTTTTTTTTGCTGCACTGCCGGTCGCCAGACGCGCCTCGCTCAGTGCATCGTTGACCTCGATGAACATCTTCGACAATTGCCGGAAGCGCCGATACTCGGCGAGCCGCGCCTGCGTCTCCGGCCCGGCCTGGGCCGGGATGATGCGTGTGACCGTCTTGCCAGCCTGCTTGCGCGTCAGGGACAGGACCGGACCGTGACCGGGGTCGCCTGGCTTGGCGCAATGGCACCAGGGCTTGCCGCAGGGTCGGAAGCGTTCGGTCAGCGAACCGGAGCGCATCTCGCCGATGGAGGCGAATTGACTGCGAAGGTGTGCGTGTTGGCGCTCCAGCGCCGCAATCTGTTCATCGGGCATGATCGGGTCCTCGTGCTGACAGTCCATCCACTGCCAGGTATCGGCCGATCAAGCCTTGTCCTATACCCCGGAACGAATCCCCTCACTTTCCTGACGTGCACCCTTCGAGGGCCGTCACGTCGACCTGCGCCCCTATATCCTGTACGGCCGCGACATCTACGTGCTGCCGGGCGGACTGACCCGCGTCGCGTTGCGCAAGGGTTCCCTGGTGGTGAACTCCTCGCAGGGTGGCGGCAGCAAGGACACCTGGGTGCTGTCGTAGCCGTATCCCCATCATGCTGAGCCGCGTCGCCGAATCGATCTACTGGCTGAGCCGCGCTACATCGAACGCGCCGAGAACGTGGCGCGCGTCGTCGGCGTGAACAACCAGTTGCAGCTCGACCTGCCCGACCTCGCCGACGAGCAGTGGGATCCGATGGTGAAGGTCACCGGCGACGACGAGCGGTTCCAGGCCGGCTTCGGGGCCACGACCCGGTCGAACGTCATCGAGTTCCTGACCTTCGACGCCGCCAACCCCAACTCGATCTTCTCGTGCCTGACCCGGGCGCGCGAGAACGCGCGGTCGGTGCGCGAGATCATCTCGTCGGAGATGTGGGAGGAGGTCAACCGGTTCTACCTCTTCCTGCGGGAGCCGGACGCGCGGCAGCGCGCCCTGTCGGACGCCCACGCGTTCTTCGAGCATGTCCGCCGCTCCACCCACCTGATCGAGGGTACGAAGAACGAAACGATGGAGCACGCCGAGGCATGGCACTTCAGCCGCATCGGCCGGTTCATCGAGCGCGCCGATCAGACCACCCGGATTCTCGACGTGAAGTACTTCCTGCTCCTGCCGTCGGCGGACGACGTCGGCAAACCGATAGACGACCTGCAGTGGGGGGCGCTCCTCCGCTCGGCGAGCGCCTTCGAGGCCTATCGCCGGACGCACGGCCGCGTGGCCGCACGGGCGGTGGCCAGCTTCCTCCTGCTCAACCGCGAGTTCCCGCGCTCGGTGCATCACTGCGCCAACGAGGCCCATCTCTCGCTGCACGCGGTGACCGGAACGCCAATCCGGCGGTTCGCGAATCCGGCCGAACGTGCGCTCGGCAGACTCGTCGCGGAGCTCGACTATACTGACATCATGGATGTCGTTCGTTCGGGCCTGCACGATTTTCTGGACACGATTCAGGACAAGCTCAACGGCGTCGGCAAGGAGATCACGCACACTTTCTTTGCGCAACGCTGGCAGGGAGAATCGCTGCGATGACCTACTGCGTCGGGATGAACGTCGAGGACGGCATCGTCGGATTGTCCGACACTCTCATCACGTCGGGCCGCGAAGTGACGACGCTACGGAAGGTGAACGTCTACTCGCCGCCGCGCGGCACCTTTTTCGTCATGACGTCCGGACTCCGGTCGCTACGGGACAAGACGCTCACCTACTTCGAGGATCGGCTGGCCGAGCGGGCCAGCCGCGACGTGCCGTTCGAACGGCTCTACCAGGCCGTCAACCTGCTGGCCGAGCAGGTGCGCACGGTGGCCCACGAGGACAAGGCGGCGCTGCGCGAGAGCGGCATGGCCTTCAACATACACGCCCTGATCGGCGGGCAGATGGAGCGGGACGCGCAACAGAAGCTCTACCTGCTGTACCCGGAAGGAAACTGGGTGGACACCGGCCGCCTGACCCCCTATCACGTCATCGGATCGGTCGGCTACGGCAAGCCGCTCCTCGATCGTACGCTGAGAGTCGAGGACTCGATGCGCCATGCGTTCAAGGTGGCCTGCCTTTCCTTCGATTCCACCCGGATCAGCGCCGCCGACGTCGATTTCCCCATCGACGTCGTGCTGTACCGACGGAACTCGTTCCGGATCATCGAGCGCCGCTTCCGGAAGCAGGATCTGGAACAGCTCTCGCGCTGGTGGGACGAGCGCATCCGGCGCGCGATAGAAGAGACGCCGAAAGAGCTTCTGGACCGCGCCTACGACGAGATCGAGACCGCCCCGGCGGGCCCCGTCTCCACCGTCTCGTGAGAATCACCGTCCGCCACCGGACGTCGTACGCCTTCGACGCGCCCGTCTACCTGGAGCCTCACGTCATCCGGCTGCGCCCGCGGGCCGACGGTTCGATCCGGCTCGTCGAGTTCGCGCTGGAGATCGATCCCGAGCCGGCGGTGCGCACGGAGAACCTCGATCCGGAGGGCAACGTCGTCACGCACGCCTGGTTCGAGGACAGGTGGTCGCGGCTGACGCTCCGTACCCACGCCGTCGTCGAGACGCTCCTCACCGACCCGTTTCGATTCCTAATCACGGAACCGGAGCGGCCTCTGCCCTATGCTTACGCGCCCGACTTCTGCGAGCGGTTGGCGTTGTACCGGCGTCCGCCGGACGCCGCGCACCCCGCGGTACGGGAGCTGGCTCTCGCCGCGGCCACCGATTCGGAGCACGACCCGGCGCGCTTCCCGCTGGCCCTCGCCCGGCGCATCCGCGAGCGGTTCACGCTGGAGACGCGGCCGGAGGGTTCACCGCTTGCGCCCGAAGCGACGATCGCGGCGGGGCGCGGCGCCTGCCGCGACCTGACGGTGCTCTTCGTCGCCTGCTGCCGGGCCATGGGCCTCGCGGCGCGCTTCGCCAGCGGCTACGCCCACACCGACACACCAGATACGACGGAGCTCCACGCCTGGGGCGAAGTATTCCTGCGCGGCGGCGGCTGGCGCGGGTACGACCCGAGTCAGGGACTCGCCGTGACCGACCGCCACGTCACCGTCGCCGCCGCCGCCAATCCCCGGGACGCGGCCCCGGTGAGCGGCACGTTCCGGGGCGACGGCGTGACCGCGAATTTCGAGGCGGAGATCGAGTTGGTTGCGAGCGGGTCCTGACCGACCGAATTGTCGATTCTTGCCGGCGAGCCGACATCTGTGTTGGTTTGACCGTCGCCGCGGGTAACTCCCACCGGCGCGCTTCGTAGCCATGTGCCCCTTGGTTCGCGCGAGCGCGGGTAGAGTACGCACGTCGGTGTCGACACAATCGTTGGTCTTCAGTGGCCCATCGACAAGAATGTCGCCCCGGCCGCGGGCACGTCGGACCTGTCGAAGGTCCTGCTATACTATGCAGTTGATCCCGCCTGCGCCTTCTTGCTGGGAGGTCGTTCAACGGTAGGACACGCGGCTCTGGACCGTGGAATCGGGGTTCGAATCCCTGCCTCCCAGCCAATCTCGCCACGGCTCCATTTGGCTGGGAGGCAGGGATTCCAGGCGCTGCGCCGCTACGCGGCTCCGGGCACGAATCCCTCGCTGTTCACCTCAGACAATCTCGCCACGGCTCCATTTGGCTGGGAGGCAGAGATGAAACGTCGGTTCGGGCGACTCTGGAAGCTGGCGACGCTCGTTGACGCGCGTCTCTCGACAGCAGTACGCTGATGTTTCAGAGTCGCGAGCGCGCCCCGCACGGCGCACCCCTCGGATCGGGAACGGGAAGCCGTTCGCGTGACTGTCAGGATCTGTCACCCTACCGTGGCAGAATCCCTGCGGCATCGCGCACGCGACCGGCTTCAGCCCGCTGCACGACGCCCCCGGATGACGAGACCAGGTGACGATGAGTCAGGCGCAAGACCGGTGGCATCTCTACGGCGGACGCGACCCGCGCGATCTGCCGTCGTACACGAGCCGGGAAGCGGCGCGGTACGTGCGACTTCCGCTCCGCACCGTACAGAACTGGTCATTCGGGTTCCACACGTATGGGGGAGATCCTCTGATTCACGTCGCAGATCACAAACGCCATCTCCTGTCTTTCTGGAACGTAACCGAGTTGCACGTGCTTGGAGCCCTCCGCCGGTACCATCGCATTCCCCCGCAGAAGCTGCGCATCGCGATTCGCTACCTGGAGGAGACGTTCGACAGTCGACACCCGTTGCTGGCCGAGAGCATGCTGACCGATGGCGTTTCGATCTTCGTCGAACAAGCCGGCACCCTGATCAGCGCGACCAGAAGTGGCCAACTCGCGATGCGGCAACTGATGGAGGCCCACCTGCGGCGCATCGATCAGGACGTCGATGGCTTGGCTATTCGCCTCTATCCCTTCGTGCGCCACGATCCAAACACGCCCCGTCCTCCTGCGATGCTGCCCGACGAGCCGCGGATCATTTCGCTGGATCCACGGGTGCGCTTCGGACGACCGGTGATCGTGGAGACCGGCATACCCACCGAAGAGGTCGCGGAGCGGTTCCGCGCCGGCGATACTGTCCAGCAATTGGCTGACGAGTATGGCCGGCGGTCGCAGGAAATCGAAGAGGCGATCCGGTGCGAGCTCACGCTCGACCAAGCCGCCTGATCACCGGTACGAGTTCTTTCTGGATGAGTGCGTCGCAGCACGACCTGTGGCGGACATGTTGCGTGGCGAAGGACACGTCGCGCACGTGCAACACGACACCTTCGGGAGTGGCACGCAAGACGTGGACTGGCTCCCAGCGGTTGGCGTCCGCGGATGGATTCTGATCACGAAGGACAAGCAGATCCGCAAGCGCGAGATCGAGCTGCGCGCCCTGCGCCAAGCGGGTGTCAGGGCGTTCGTGCTCACGGCTGCGGGATTGACCGGGCACGAGCAGGCCCGTGTCTTCAAGGAGGCACTTCCCGCCATGCTGCGCCTGTTGAGGCGACGGGCGACGACCTTCGTGGCCCGAGTGACCGCAGGAGCCGATGTCGAGATTATCGAGTGGCACAAGTACGTCCGAAACCAAAGCTAAGCTAGCTCTGCCCTGTACCCACATTATTCGTTCTGGACAACTCCAGCACGCGCCCGTCGTCCAATGCGGTAGCCGATGGTTGCGATGGACATTCGTTCGTAACCGCGCCACATGATCTGGTGTCCGGGGGGCGGGTCGTGCGTTCGGTTCTGGTAGCCGCCGAGGATGGCCAGCAGAAGGACTGCGGCGGCGAGATGGTCAGGGGGCGGCAGGCCGAGTTCTTCGGCATAGTCGGTCAGGAAACGCAACTCGATGTCGGTGAACAGCAACTGGGCGTCGCACCCCGGCACGTCACGTCCGAGGAGGGTCATCACCATCAGGCGCCAGGCGATCACGGTATTGATGGTGACCGCGCGTTGGAGCCGGTCGGCGGTGTGGAACGCGAGCTGTTCGACTCGGCATCCGGACTTGAGCACCCGGAACAGGTCTTCGATGCGCCAGCGCCGCAGGTAGTAGCCGATGACCGCGACCGCGGTTTCGGTGCTGTCGACGTCGAGGCTGGTGAGCAGGAACCACTCGACCGCCGGCTCACCGGGCGGCGGCGCGGTTTCGCGCACATGGACCGTTGACAGCGTCACCGGTTCGGCGCCGGCGATGGTCGGCGGCGCCACCACTTGGCGATGGCGCACCTCGGCCCGCGCCACCCGCCCGATGCGTGCCGGGCGGGCCTGCCTGCCGCTGGATTTGCGGCGCGCGCTCAGGCGGTCGATCTCGATCTCGACGTGCCCGTCGGCGGCGCCGGCGCGCATGGCGGCGAACAGCTTCGGGGCGCCCTTGGCGAGACAGCGGTCATGGTGGGCGCGCACCAGCACTTCCACCCGGTTCAGACGGCGCTGCTCGTCGAACACCGCGAAGCAATCCGCCTCCCGGTCCATGACGCTGAGCACCCGCGTCTTGCGGCTCAACGCCGCCGCCGCCCGGTCGATGTCGCGCAGGCCGTCGACCCAGCGCCGCGTCTTGGGGGCCGTCTCCTGCGCCGCCTTGGGGGCTTCCTGCGCCGTCTTGGGGGCCGTCTCCTGCGCCGCCGCCGGCGGTGGCTCGTCCGCCAGCCGCGCCGCGCCGCCCGGCGGCGCCTCGAAACCGCAGCGCAGCACGCCCAGCGGCAGACCCGCGCCATCGACCGCCAGGGTCAGATGCAGATGCAGGCCGAGCGTCTTCGAGGCCGTCTGGTTGCGCCCGATGATGCCCAGCCCCTCGCAGTGCGGGCGCGTCGCAAAGTTCAGATCCGTCCCGTCCTGGATGCACAGCACCGTGTCCTGGCCGCGCATCCGCTGCAGCGTGCGCGCCCGGTGCGGCGCGAGAATGTTCCCGGGCGTGACCGCCGACGACACCGGCTGGTCGATGAGCCGGTAGTAGCCCTTGACCGCCGCGCGGTCGTGGGACGCGTTGGCGGTGATCGCCTCGCCGGGCAACGACGCCAGCAGCCCCGCGCTCTTGACCAGACGCGCCGACAACCGCTGATCGCCCAACGGCGCCCCTCCAAACTCGTTCCCCGTCCAGGCGGCGCTGTCGAGACCGTCAGCCGGCGCCAGCGCCGCGTCGACCCGCGCCACCCCCAACCGCCGCCGCCAGTGCGGCTCCAACTCGTACATATATACCGACTTGACCGGACGAGCCCGCGCGTGGTCGCGGTCCTGGCGCCCGCGACCGGCCGTCTGGCCGACCCACACGAAGTTGGCCGCCTTGAAGCTGGCGCCGTCATGCGCGGGGCCGACGAAGGTCTCCACCAGCCACGGACGATACTGGTAGCGGGCTTCGAAATCCTCCGCCACACGCGCCAGCACCTGGCCCAGCACCTGGCTGGCCAGGTTGCGGCATTGCACGCCGGGGCGGATCAGGAACCGGCTCAGGCACAGCACCCGGTGCAGATGGGCTTGGCGTTGCTCAGCGCTCCATCCCATCCACGCCTCGCGCGCCCGCAATTGCAACGCCGCGGCCGAAAACCCGACCGCGCCCAGCACCCCGTGCGCCGAGACCACCAGATAGCGAACCTGGCAGCCCGCAAAGGTCGTCGTCCCCTGCGGATGCTCGAAGTGCAGCAAGGTATTCCACACCCGGCGCTGCCCGCCTTGCTCTACCCGCTCCAGCGACAACCCCGCGACCGCCTCCACCGTACCCGGCACCGCCGTGGCCGCTGCCACCGGCGCGTCGAAACGCTGCGGCGTGGGCGCGCCCCCGCCGCGCCGCGACGCCGGCAACGCAATCCGCCCCGCCTTGTGCAGCGTGTTGAGCGCCTTGAGACAACCCGCGAGTTGGGCCGACCCGCGCGCATCGACAAACCCGAACTCCGCGCACACCCGCCGCCCCACCGCCGCTCGGTTGTTCAGCGACTCCTGCGACACAATCCGCTCGAGGCGAGCTTGCGACTCCGGCGCACGAAGCGTCTGTAGTATCTGGTTCTGGTGCTCCATGCCGTGACGCTACACGGCGGAAGCTGATTTGTCCAGCCCTGAATGCGGGTACAAGGCAGAGCTAGCTCTGCCCTGTACCCACATTATTCGTTCTGGACAACTCCAGCACGCGCCCGTCGTCCAATGCGGTAGCCGATGGTTGCGATGGACATTCGTTCGTAACCGCGCCACATGATCTGGTGTCCGGGGGGCGGGTCGTGCGTTCGGTTCTGGTAGCCGCCGAGGATGGCCAGCAGAAGGACTGCGGCGGCGAGATGGTCAGGGGGCGGCAGGCCGAGTTCTTCGGCATAGTCGGTCAGGAAACGCAACTCGATGTCGGTGAACAGCAACTGGGCGTCGCACCCCGGCACGTCACGTCCGAGGAGGGTCATCACCATCAGGCGCCAGGCGATCACGGTATTGATGGTGACCGCGCGTTGGAGCCGGTCGGCGGTGTGGAACGCGAGCTGTTCGACTCGGCATCCGGACTTGAGCACCCGGAACAGGTCTTCGATGCGCCAGCGCCGCAGGTAGTAGCCGATGACCGCGACCGCGGTTTCGGTGCTGTCGACGTCGAGGCTGGTGAGCAGGAACCACTCGACCGCCGGCTCACCGGGCGGCGGCGCGGTTTCGCGCACATGGACCGTTGACAGCGTCACCGGTTCGGCGCCGGCGATGGTCGGCGGCGCCACCACTTGGCGATGGCGCACCTCGGCCCGCGCCACCCGCCCGATGCGTGCCGGGCGGGCCTGCCTGCCGCTGGATTTGCGGCGCGCGCTCAGGCGGTCGATCTCGATCTCGACGTGCCCGTCGGCGGCGCCGGCGCGCATGGCGGCGAACAGCTTCGGGGCGCCCTTGGCGAGACAGCGGTCATGGTGGGCGCGCACCAGCACTTCCACCCGGTTCAGACGGCGCTGCTCGTCGAACACCGCGAAGCAATCCGCCTCCCGGTCCATGACGCTGAGCACCCGCGTCTTGCGGCTCAACGCCGCCGCCGCCCGGTCGATGTCGCGCAGGCCGTCGACCCAGCGCCGCGTCTTGGGGGCCGTCTCCTGCGCCGCCTTGGGGGCTTCCTGCGCCGTCTTGGGGGCCGTCTCCTGCGCCGCCGCCGGCGGTGGCTCGTCCGCCAGCCGCGCCGCGCCGCCCGGCGGCGCCTCGAAACCGCAGCGCAGCACGCCCAGCGGCAGACCCGCGCCATCGACCGCCAGGGTCAGATGCAGATGCAGGCCGAGCGTCTTCGAGGCCGTCTGGTTGCGCCCGATGATGCCCAGCCCCTCGCAGTGCGGGCGCGTCGCAAAGTTCAGATCCGTCCCGTCCTGGATGCACAGCACCGTGTCCTGGCCGCGCATCCGCTGCAGCGTGCGCGCCCGGTGCGGCGCGAGAATGTTCCCGGGCGTGACCGCCGACGACACCGGCTGGTCGATGAGCCGGTAGTAGCCCTTGACCGCCGCGCGGTCGTGGGACGCGTTGGCGGTGATCGCCTCGCCGGGCAACGACGCCAGCAGCCCCGCGCTCTTGACCAGACGCGCCGACAACCGCTGATCGCCCAACGGCGCCCCTCCAAACTCGTTCCCCGTCCAGGCGGCGCTGTCGAGACCGTCAGCCGGCGCCAGCGCCGGCGCCGCGTCGACCCGCGCCACCCCCAACCGCCGCCGCCAGTGCGGCTCCAACTCGTACATATATACCGACTTGACCGGACGAGCCCGCGCGTGGTCGCGGTCCTGGCGCCCGCGACCGGCCGTCTGGCCGACCCACACGAAGTTGGCCGCCTTGAAGCTGGCGCCGTCATGCGCGGGGCCGACGAAGGTCTCCACCAGCCACGGACGATACTGGTAGCGGGCTTCGAAATCCTCCGCCACACGCGCCAGCACCTGGCCCAGCACCTGGCTGGCCAGGTTGCGGCATTGCACCCCGGGGCGGATCAGGAACCGGCTCAGGCACAGCACCCGGTGCAGATGGGCTTGGCGTTGCTCAGCGCTCCATCCCATCCACGCCTCGCGCGCCCGCAATTGCAACGCCGCGGCCGAAAACCCGACCGCGCCCAGCACCCCGTGCGCCGAGACCACCAGATAGCGAACCTGGCAGCCCGCAAAGGTCGTCGTCCCCTGCGGATGCTCGAAGTGCAGCAAGGTATTCCACACCCGGCGCTGCCCGCCTTGCTCTACCCGCTCCAGCGACAACCCCGCGACCGCCTCCACCGTACCCGGCACCGCCGTGGCCGCTGCCACCGGCGCGTCGAAACGCTGCGGCGTGGGCGCGCCCCCGCCGCGCCGCGACGCCGGCAACGCAATCCGCCCCGCCTTGTGCAGCGTGTTGAGCGCCTTGAGACAACCCGCGAGTTGGGCCGACCCGCGCGCATCGACAAACCCGAACTCCGCGCACACCCGCCGCCCCACCGCCGCTCGGTTGTTCAGCGACTCCTGCGACACAATCCGCTCGAGGCGAGCTTGCGACTCCGGCGCACGAAGCGTCTGTAGTATCTGGTTCTGGTGCTCCATGCCGTGACGCTACACGGCGGAAGCTGATTTGTCCAGCCCTGAATGCGGGTACAAGGCAGAGCTAGCTGTCGCAGCCGACTGCGACGGCAAGCGCGCGGCAGATCTGGCGCATCTCCTCGGGGCCGAGCCGGCCGATGCGGCGCTCGAGGCGCGAGCGCTCGACGGTCTGCACGTGGTCGAGGTTCACGGCGGACTCCTGCTGCAGGCCATGCTCGGGCCCGACCACCACCTCGCTCGGCGCCCCGCGGATGGTCGAGGTGATCGGCGCCACCATGATCGTGCGGAGCAGCGGAATGACCTCCTGCCGCGTGAGCACGGCGACCGGGCGGCGCTTGTCGGAGCCGGCGAACCGGTAGGTCCAGATGTCGCCCCGATTCACGGTTCGGGCCATGCTCCTTCGTGCTCCCAGCCGGCGAAGCCGTCGTCCAACCCCTCGCCGTGTCCGTAGGCGCGAGCGTAGGCGTCCGACACCTGGCGAGCACGCCGGCGTTGAAGGTACTCCGCCGCCGCGCGCCGGAGCACGGCCGACCTCCCGATGCTCCTGACCTCGTCGTCGGCATCGAGTCGCTGCAGCAGACGCTCGTCCATCATGATCTGTACAGCTTTCATGTGTATAGCTTACCAACATAGAATGTGGCGTGCCCGTGAGCGGCAAACTCCTGCTCTCCGACGAGCCGCCCCGCTTCGCGCTGTCCCGCGGCGTGTTCCTCCGCCTGCTCGGTTTCGTCTACTTCGTTGCCTTCGCCTCGCTTGCGCCGCAGCTCGCGGGCCTGATCGGATCGGACGGCCTGCTCCCGGCCGCGGGCTATCTCGAACGGGCGCACGACCTCTGGGGCCGCGACGCCTACGTGCAGCTCCCGACGCTGCTCTGGATCTGGCCTGGCGACGCGCTGCTCACGGTGCTGTGCTGGCTCGGGATCGCCCTGTCGGCCGCCGCGATGGCCGGCGTCGCGCCCATCGCGACCTTCGCCGCGCTGTGGGCCGTGTACCTGTCGGTCACCGTCGCCGGGCAGGACTTCCTGTTCTTCCAGTGGGACCTGCTGTTGCTGGAGACCGGCTTGCTGGCCGTGCTCTACGCGCCGCGGGGCTGGTGGCCGCCGCTGGAAACCCGGGGCCGGGCGAGCACGGCGGCGCGCTGGCTGGTCTGGGGCCTCGCGTTCAAGCTGACCTTTCTGTCGGGCGTCACCAAGCTGCTCTCCAACGACGAGACGTGGTGGGGCCTGACCGCGCTTCGGTACCACTACGAGACGCAGCCCATCCCCACGTGGGTGAGCTGGTACGCGCACAACACCCCCGACTGGTTCGGCGCGCTCTCGGTCGGGGTGATGTTCTGCATCGAGCTCGCCGTGCCGTTCGTCGTTTTCGTTCCGCCCCGCTTCCGGGTGGTGCGGACCGCCGGCTGCGCACTGCTCTGCCTGCTGCAGGTGCTCATCGCGGTCACCGGCAACTACGGCTTCTTCAACCTGTTGACCGTCGCGCTGTACTTATCCCTGCTGGACGACGCCGCCATCGCCCGCGCGCTGCCGTGGCTGCAGGCGCCGCCCGGATACGCGGAGCACGGGCCGTTCCGGACTGGCGCCAGGGGCGCGGTCATGGCAGTGCCGGTCACGATCCTGGCGATCCTGAGCGCTCTGAGTTTCGTCCGGGAGGTGCGACGACCGGCGCCCATGCCGGGCTGGTCCGATGCGCTGCTCGGCGCGGTGGCCCCGGTGCGGTCCGTCAACGGCTACGGCCTCTTCCGCGTGATGACGACCGAGCGGCCGGAGATCGTCATCGAAGGGTCCGCGGACGGCGTGACCTGGACGGAGTACGCGTTTCCGTGGAAGGCGGGCGATCTCGCGCGAGCACCCGGCTTCGTCCAGCCGCACATGCCGCGCCTGGATTGGCAGATGTGGTTCGCGGCGCTCGACCCGCAGCGACACGCCCACTGGCTGTTCGCCCTCGTCGATGGTCTCCTCGAGAACGACCCGATCGCGCTCGGTCTCCTCGAGGACAATCCGTTCGCCGACGAGCCCCCCGCCTTCATCCGGCTCGTGCTGTACCGCTACCGGTTCACCACACCGGAGGAGGGTGCGGAGGGAGACTGGTGGAAGCGCGAGCTGACCGGCTACCTTACCGAGCCGATCCCCCGCCGTCCCTGATCGTCGTAACCGCTCGGTACGCTGCGCGCCGGGGGGGGCTGCAACCGTCCGGATCAATGCACGCCGGGGGTCCGGAATTTCTGCCGGGCGGCGATCTCGGTCAGCGCCCGCCGCGCGTAGCCCTCCGTTTCGGGATGCGGGTCGGCGTCCAGAACCGCGGCGAGGTGCTGGTAGGCGGCCGTCGGCTGGTTGCGCGCGTAGAGCTGCACCAGACCTGCCCCCAGATGCGCCTCGGCGGCGTACGGGCCGAGCGGGTAGTCGCGCAGGTGCCGCTGATAGACCACCAGCGCCGCGTCGGAATGTCCGTTGTTGGCCAGCCAGCGCCCGAAGCCGATGGAGTCGCCCGGCAGCAGCAGCCGCGCCGTACGCGCCGCGCTCAGGCGGAAGTACTCGGCGGCCGCCCGGCCGTGCTCGCCGGCGGCGATCAACTGCCGGACGCCGCGCACCGACGACGGGTCCGGGTCGAAGGCGGGCTCGGCCGGGTCCGGGTCCGGCTCGAAATCCTCTGGCCGGCGCCCCACCTCGCGCCGCGCGCTCCACCAGGCGTAAGCCAGCCCGCCGAGGAAGCCGCCGATGTGCGCACCGTAGGCCACCCCGCCCCCGCCGGCGCCGCGCGTCACCAGGAACGGGAGCAGGTTGTCGACGATGAGGTACATCCCCAGCACCAGCCGCGCCGGTGCGTACACCACGTTCATGAAGATCGGGAACAGCATGATCCACAGCCGCACCCGGTTCCTCGGGAACCAGATGAAATAGAAGCCGAGCACGCCCGAGATGGCGCCCGACGCACCGACCATCGGCACCGTGGATTCGAGGTCCAGCACCGCGTGCGACAGGGTGGCCAGGACGCCGGTCCCGAGATACGCGACCAGATACCGCGCCGGACCCAGTCGGTGCTCGACGTTGTCGCCGTAGATCCAGAGGAACAGCATGTTGCCGGCGAGGTGCATGAATCCGCCGTGGAGAAACAGCGCGGTCAGCAGCGCGATCACGCTCGGATCGGCCGGCCGATAGCCGTAGGAAAAGACGACGAGGTCGTAGGCCGAGACCTGCTGGAGCAGTGCCGCCAGCTCCATCCGCCCGGAGAGCCGCGGGCCGATCGCGCGCAGATACTCGGCGAGGGCCGGATCGTCGAGCGCGGGGCGGACGGCGCTCAGCGGCAGCGTGACGAACAGGAACACCGCGATGTTGAGGCCGATCAGGGTGTAGGTGACGACCGGCACGCCGCGTGGGTTCGGCTCGTCGCCGAGCGGCAGGAACATGGTTCAGCTTTCGGCGGGCGCGTCCGCCTGCGCGGCGGGCAACAACCCGTCCAGGGTTTCCAGCCGCCGTGCGAGCTCGTCGCGGACCGAACGGAACCCAGCGAGCCTCTCGGCGTCGGACCCGGCCCCGCCGGCAGGATCCGGCAGCGGCCAGTGCAACCGCCGCACGGTCCCCAGGAACGCCGGACAGACCTCCTCGGCGCACAGCGTCACGACGAGATCGACCGAAGCGGGGTCGATGCTGTCTACGCTCTTGGACCGCTGCCCGCTGATGTCGATCCCGACCTCGTCGAGCGCGGCTGTCGCGAACGGATTGACCGTGGTCGGCGACGACCCGGCGCTGGCCACCCGGACGCGGCTACCGAACCGCGCCCGCGCGAGACCTTCGGCCATCTGGCTGCGCGACGAGTTCGCGACGCAGAGGAAGAGCAACCCCCGCATCGTTGTACGCTATCACGGTGGAGGCACACAATGATGCGGCGATTCGCTCTGTTGATTCCGGTTCTGCTGCTTTCGGTCGCGTGCGGAGGCGACGAGGGAAGCCCCACGTCCCCCACGTCCCCCACGTCCCCGAGCGTTGGGCTCGACCTGCCGTTCAGCACGGAAGACCTGACCGTGGGTACCGGACCGGAAGCGATGAACGGCGACATGCTGTCCGTGAACTACACGGGCTGGCTCTACGACCCGAACGCCGCGGAGAACAAGGGTACGGAGTTCGATTCCGGGAACTTCTCGTTCGAACTCGGCGCCGGACGCGTGATTGCCGGGTGGGACCAGGGGCTGCTCGGCATGCAGGTCGGAGGGCAGCGGCGAATCGTCATTCCCCCCGCGCTCGGATACGGCAGCAGCGGGCAGGGCCCCATCCCCGGAGACGCGACCCTGCTCTTCGAGGTCGAGCTCGTCGGCATCAGCTAGGAGTCTGCGCCGCAGAAAGCGGTGCAGACTTCCAGGCAGGCCCGGTTGGGCGGAAATCGGAGCCACAGGCGACGGTTTTCGGGCTAGACCTGGGCTAGACCGGAATCCGGCCCTTGCAGCGTCCGACCCCGGCCGGCGCCGGCGAGCGGACACGGAGCGATGCCGCGGGCCGGCCTCACCGCACGTGCGCGCGAATCTGGTGGTTCAGCCGGTGGATGCGCCGCTGCAGCATTCTCACCCGCGGGCCGTCGCCGGCCTCGAACGCAATCCGCTTCTCGTTCTTGAGCGCCCGCATTGTCCGCTTCGCGGCGCTCTTGTCGAACCCCCCGACCACGTGGTGGTGCTCGTAGGTGTCGATCCCCAGCGCCTTGCAGAGCCCCGGCAGCAGGTGTTCCTTGTTGAGCTGGGAAAAGCCCTGCACCGCCTCGTGATCGATCCCTCGCGCGATCTCGCGCAGATCGGCGACCGTCTTGTGCTTCAGTCCCTCGTAGGTGTAGTCCGCCATGCAACCTCCCGGTGAAGGCCACGCTCATTTCGCGGGCAGCGCGAACACGAACAACCCGTTCCCCGCATTGGGACGCCGCTTCTCGGGGGTCAGCTCGGCCGGCATCGTCGTCCAGCTCCCGCCCCCGGTGCCGGTCCCGATCGCCACGTACTGCCGGCCGTCCACCGCGTAGGTGACCGGGAAGCCCTGGACGGCGGTCGGCAGGCGGGTCTCCCAGAGCTGATCGCCGGTCGTGACGTCGTAGGCGAACGCGCGCCGGTCGTACGTGCCGACGAACGCGAGGCCGCCGGCCGTCGTCAGCGCCGCCGAGATGTACGGCGTCCGTTTGCGGTGCGACCAGAGGATCTCGCCGCTCACGTGCATCGCGACGAACTCTCCCATGTTCCCATCGCTGTCCGGGTGCAGGAAGTTCTCCCGGAACACCATGCCGGCGCCGCCGCCCCCCTCGCGGAACTCGACCTCGCCGTAGATCGACCGCTGGCAGTTGAGCGTCAGGGGAATGTAGAACGCCTCGGTCTCGGGGCTGTAGGCCATCGCCCGCCAGCTCTTGAGGCCGGAGTGGCTCGGGCAGAACGACAGCTCCTCGTTCAGCACCGGCTTCATGCCGGGCCGGAACGCCATGCCCCCGGTCTCGGGATCGATGTCCACGAGGTTCTGGTAGCCGAGGTCGGTGGCGTTGATGTACTGCCCGGTCTCGCGGTCGAGCTGCCACAGGATGCCGAGCTTGCCCATGGTGAAGACCGACGGCCGCCCGTCGACCTCGACAAGGATGCGCTCGAACGTCTCGTCCATGTCGTGGGACTCGCCCGGCAGATGCTGGAAGTACCAGCGCATCTCGCCGGTCGCGGGATCGAGCGCAAGGGTCGAGCTGGTGTAGAGCGCGTCCGCGTCGGTCCGGCGACTCACCTGCGCCCACGGCTTGGCCTGCGCCACGCCCCAGTAGGTGAGGCCGAGATCGGCGTCGTAGCTCCCGGCGATCCAGGCGTCGCCGCCGCCGCGGAACATCATCGGCAGGTCGCCCCAGGTGTCTCCGCCCGGCTCGCCCGGCCGCGCCACGGTGGACGTCCGCCACAGCTCGCGCCCGGTGTCGGCGTCGTGCCCGGTGATGAAGCAGCCTTCCTCCCAGAAGCGCAGGCAGCCGGCCATCCCGGAGATCACCACGCCCTCCACCACCAGGGCGCCGCTGCTGTAGAAGAACCCCTTGGACGAGTCGGCGACATCCGCCTCCCAGACGATCTCGCCCGTGCGCGCATCGAGAGCCACGATGCTCGCGTCGGCGGTATTCACGATGATCTTGTCCTGGTAGATCGCGATGTTGCGGTTCGGCCGGCCGCGGCCCCGCGCGGTCGGAAACTCGCGGCGATACTCCCACAGCATGTCGCCGGTGGCGGCATCCAGGGCCTGTACGATGTTGCCGGGGCTCGCCAGGTACATCACCCCTTCGTGCACGATCGGGGTGGCCTGCTGGGAGCCGGGCTCCATCGCCCACGACCAGACCATGCGGAGATCCCCGACGTTCTCGCGCGTGATCTCGTCCAGGGGGCTGTGACCCCACCCGTCGTGGGTCCGGCGCCAGTTCAGCCAGCTCTCCGGCGGCGGGTCCGCCAGCACCGCGTCGGTGACCGGACTGACGGCGGGCGCCTGGGCGGACGCCGGCGCGACGAAGGCCAGGACGGCGAACGTGACCAGGGCGGCAAGCGTGACGATCGCAACCGGACGAGTCATCGTGGACTCCCTCTCTTGACCGACGGCCGACGGCCGTAACAAGTGTGTCGATTCTCTTGACGGCACCATATCACGGGTAAGGCCCGGGGCCGCGACTGCGACCCCGGGGACACTCCGGCAGGCTGACCCGCGAGTTGACGGTTACGTCGAGCCCGTCGAACACCTGCTCCATCGTGTAGCCGTTCGGGTCGGCCCGGATGATCTCGTTCCGCACCTGGCCGAACTTGTCGGGATTCACGTCGTACAGCCCGCAGATCTCGTTGCCGCCGCCCCCCGGCAGCCGCGGGTCCGTCGGCGCGGTGACGCAGTACTCGTCGAAGTCCCCCGGTTCCACCAGCACGTTGTCGGTCACCGAGAAGTTGCCCTGCACGCGCCGCCAGTACGCCACGTCCAGGGACGTCCGGGGCAGGATCTCCTGCTCGATCCCGAGCGAGTACTCCCAGTTGTTGCGGCGGGCGCCGAATCCCGACGTGACGTCGTCGGCGAAGAAGTTCGTGATGACGCTCCACCCGAAGTTGGCGTTCGAGTACGGCCCCAGCTCGTTCTCGTCCGGGAAGAAGTCGCCGTTCAGGTCCTGCCAGGATCCCCTGATACGGGCGGTGCCGCGGGGCGCCGTTGTAGTAGAGCGCGAACTTGTTCTGGTCGGTCGCCTGCCAGGTCAACCGCAGACTGGCGCTCTGGTCGTCGTACTGCTCGTCGACGCCGGGCCTCGACTCGTCGGGCTCGAAGACGTAGTCGGCCGGGTTCCTGTCGTAGAAGGTGTTGGCCGGCAGCAGCTTGAGGCCCCAGTTGCGGTACGCCCCGTGGAACCACAGCCGGTCCCGGACGAGAGGGCCGCCAAGCTCGACGCTCGAGTCCCAGATGCTGTCGACCACGTCGGGAGTCCGCAGCCCGAGATCCAGCAGCTCCCGGCTCAGGTTGTCGCCCTGCAGCCCGCTGTTCGAGAAGTTGCCGAAGGCGGAGCCGCTGAACGTGTTGCCGCCCTCCTTGGGAATGACGTTGACGCGCCCGCCGCCGATCGCGACGTCGGCCGACACCGCGCCGATCTCGTACGACAGCTCCTCGGTCTGCGCGTCGTTCGCGTTCAGCGTCGTGCAGGAGTAGCCGCACGACAGGTTGCCCATCGTCAACCCGTCCATCTGCCGCATGCCGTCGCGGGTGTCGCCACCGTGCGCGACCCGCGGGCCGCCTTTCCCTTCAGGCACCATATCACGCCGCCGGGCCGGCCCCGTGGGGGCATGCATACGCTCGCGGGCCCCGCGACCGGACGGACACTCTATACGTGGTGACACGATGCGCCTGCTGGTACGCACCGCGATGGTGCAAATCGCTAAACCGGTCCGCATTGAACGGATCGTCCGCCCCCGTACGACACGTTCTTCCACAGGGTTTTCCACAGCTTCTGTGGAAGACGACCGGTCGGGTTCGTCCGTCGTCTCCGGGCGGCGACGATCCAGGACGCCGAACGTCGCGCCGACAATCGGGACGGGCTCGCGAATGGCGGTTAAGTGACGCAGTATCAAGCACATGGCGTCGAAGATCGGCGCGGGTGAAGCCCTACCGGGAACAAGCCGGACGCCGCGGGCGAGGGGTCGGAGGGCAGTGAGCCCGGTGCCGCGATTCGCGCGGGTTCGACAGCGGAATCAACATCGGATCGGCGGGGCTGTTGACGGGGCTCGCGAAGCCGTTCGGGCCCGGTCGCGTCCAGACTGACGCAACCGGGATCCTGTTAGTGCGTGGACGAAGAACGATCGGGCGCTACGGCTCGGCCTCGGCGCGCTCCCACCAGACGGAGCCGAAGTTGACGAACGGACCGCCGTCGATCGAGACGCGGGTCCGCACCTGGTAGGCGAACGGCGAGGTCATGTAGGTGCGGCCCCGCAACCGGATGTCGGACTCCTCGCGCGTGATCGGCGCCGCTTCCCAGTGGTGCGAGAAGTAGCCGCCCGGGTCGCCGCCGACCCGGCCGAGCTTCACGAGGCGGAAGCCGCGGCTGTCGTCCTCGATGCGCACCAGGTACTTCGCGCGCCGGTCGTAGACCATGAGCGCCTCGATGGTCACCGGGGCATCGTCCACCGACGCCTCTACGGTGCTCGCGTAGGTACACCCGCCGACGTGGCGGACGGTCTCGGTGCCGACGAAGTAGCCGGACGGCGCCAGCGGCGATTCCGGCAGCACTCCTTCGATGTTCCATGCGCCGACTAGGTAGTGCGGGTCGAACGGCGCTGGGTCGTCGCCCTCGCCCTCCCGCTCCACGCCGACCGTCGGCCGCCGCAGCCCGTTCAGCGCGTCGATCAGCTCCAGCTCCTGCTCGGACAGGCACTGGTCGGGGATCAGGGTCTCGCCGTCCCGCAGCTTCACGATCGGCTCCGCCTCGATCTGCGCGGTCGTCTGCGCCGCCAGCGGCACAGCCGCCGCGATGAAGAGCGCGATGAAGAGCGCGATGAAGAGCGCGATGAAGAGCGCGATGAAGAGCACGGTGAATGCAATCAGCCTGATCGTCACAAGCGGACTCCCTACTCGCTACAGGTGTCGGCCAGCCCGACAACGGCCAACAGGTTGATCCGCGCGGCATCATCCGCCTCGATCAGCAGTCCCTTGACCAGGACCGTACGGCCCTCGCGCAGCTCGCCGGTGGCGTTCACCTGGTCCGGGGCCGTGAAGGACGATCGGTCGAACGAGCGCAGCAGGGCCTCGGCGCCGAGGAAGTCGGCCACCCCCACGAGCTGGAAGGCGTCCGTGCCGAGGGCCTGCGCACGGGCCTCGTCCACCTCGTCGTCGTTGAACACGCCGGCCTCGCTCACCGTCGGCTCGGCGGCGCGCGCGAGCCACCACTCGGCTTCTCCCAGTCGACGCTCCACGCATCCGACGGTGTGCACGATTTCGACCGCCGGCGCGCCGGTGGTCGCGGCCAGCCGCTGGCCCTGGGTGGACGCCGGCGCCAGCCAGACGGCCGCGGCCAGCAGGAGGACCGGTGTCTTCCCGTACGACATGTCTCGATGCTCCAACGGCGTCAGTCCTGCCCCTGCGTCCCGTTCGCCTCGTCCTCCAGCGTGTACTTGACGTTGGCGAGGAACATGTCGTCCCAGCTCTGCTCCGACCAGTAGACTTCCTTGTGGGGCGCCGGATTCAGGCGGTTGGCCCGGGAGTTGTCGTAGCGGGCGATGGCCTTCACCGTGCTCCCCGCCGGCACCCGGATCGGCTCGACGAGGTCGTACTCGAACTGCCAGTCGAAGGCGTAGTTCGGCACCCTGAGCAGGATCTCCTCCCGGCCGTCCGGGTAGGTCAGCACGTAGGTGACGTCCTTGCCGCGCACGTGCATGTGGAGGAACAGGCTCTGCAGGATGGCGTCGTTCTGGAACGCCCCGATGCCGGTGACCGTCCAGTTCGGATCGTTCGGCGGAATCGGCGCCAGCAGCGGATTCAGCCCCTGCCCCGCCTGCCGGTCCGGGTTGGCGGCCCGCCGTTCCTCCTCAGTGAGCGGAGGCGGCGCCACGAGCTGCTCGTTCTCGGAGGTGTACTCGCGCAACGAGAGGGTGCGCTGGTACTTCCCGTCCGTGTCCTTGGCGAACCAGGCGCCGATGGACGGCCGGGCCGACTCGGGCTTGCCGGTGGCCTGGTAGTGGAGGTTCCAGATGATGTAGTCGAACAGGTCGCCGCGCACCTCGCGGACCTGACCGTCGCGGACCACCCTGGTTCCCACGCCCGGGATGTACGGACCGAAGCCGGCCCGCGCCCGCCGGCGCTCCTCGAGCTCCTCGGCGGATCGCTCCTCGGCTTCCTCGCCCGCCTCGTCATCCGCGGACGCCTCGTCCGCCGTTTCGGTCTCTGCCGGAGCGGCGTCGGGATCCTCCACCGGCACGTAGTCCACCAGCGGCCCGCCCGGCCACGCGGGCCCGCGGCCGAGCTTCGTCCCCGGCGGCAGATCGACCAGACCGGTCGTGATGTGGTGCGTCACCGCGTAGTTGCCGGGTCGCACCTCGGTCGCCGACACCCGCATGACGTCGTCGAAGGGCAGGGGCGTGAACAGGTTGAAGTTCGGGGTCTCTCCCTCGGCGTCGATTTGCCATGCGATCGGGAACTCGATGACGTAGTCCGGGTCCAACCCGTCGGGGTGGCTCCAGCCCGCCGCGGAGAAGTCGGGCGCCTCGGGGACCGGCCCGTCCCCCTGCGGCGCGCCGCCGTCGACCCAGGCCACGATCGTCTCGATCTCGTCGTCGCTCAGGCTGATGTCGTTGGAGAACTCGCCGAAGCGCCGGTCGGCGAACCACGGCGGCATCTCGCGGGCGACGACCTTAGCCTTGATGGCCCGCGCCCACGGCCGCGCGTCGCGGTACGACAGCAGCGACATCGGCGCCACCTGGTTCGGCCGGTGGCAGCTCGCGCAGTTGTCGAGCAGGATCTCCCCGACGTGCTCGTTGTATGTAGGTGTCCCTTCGGCTGCCCCCACGGGACCGGCCGCGAGTGACAGTGCGATCACGATGCCGGCGGACAGTACAACCAATCGCGTCATCGATCTGATCTCCACGGGTGTTGCCGATGCTCCGCTGCCACCGCGCGTGGCGGATGCAGTAGCGCCAGTTGTCGTAGTTTCTGATGGTACCCTTTCCGCACTGCCGGTTCAATCGCCGACCGCGCGGTTGGGCGAACCCGGCGCGGCCGGCGCGTGCAACGCCGAGCCGGCGTGTATGATGGGCCGAATCCCGGTTGGAGGTATCGTCGCGCCGCGGTGCGCGGGCAGGAGGAGGACGTGATGCGACATTCGAGCAGCGTATGGACGGTGGCGCTGGTGGCGGCCGGACTCGCAGCCGGCGTGAATCTGCAGGCGCAGCAGGAGACCGAAGGCGCGAACGCGGTGATCCCGTGGGCCTACGTACTCAACGAGCCGGCCACGAACGCCGACACGCCCGATCCCGCCGAGGTCGTCACGGTCCCCGGGTCCAGCGTGTCGATGCCGCGCTCGGAGATCAACATCAACAACGGCCCGCCCGACTGGCATCCCGACGCCCATCCGCCGATGCCGGAGGTCGTGGCGCACGGCGGCGGCGACGGCGTCGTCGCCTGCGGCTACTGCCACCTGCCCAACGGCCAGGGCAAGCCGGAGAACGCCGGTGTCGCCGGCCAGCCCTACGAGTACATCGTGCAGCAGATGACCGACTGGCGGAACGGCCTGCGCCGGCCCGGCGAGCCGCGCATGGGGCCGCCGGCCTTCATGGAACGCATCGGACTGGCGGCCAGCGACGAGGAGGCGCGGATCGCGGCCGAGTACTTCTCCTCCATCGACTTCAAGCCGTGGGTCCGCGTCGTGGAGACCGACGCGGTGCCCGAGACGCACTTCGCGGGGTGGATCCACGAGGTGGTCGAGGGCGGCGGCATCGAGTCGATCGGCACGCGGGTGGTCGAGACCCCCGAGGACCTGAAGCGGACCAAGCTGCGCGACGACGCCTCCGGCTTCATCGCCTACGTGCCGACGGGCGCCGTGGGACGAGGACGCCGCATCGTGCTCACGGGGGGCGACAACTCGGTGGCCTGCACCACCTGCCACGGCGCCGACCTGCGCGGCATCGGCCCCGTGCCGGCGCTGGCCGGCCGCTCGCCGAGCTACATGGCGCGGCAGCTCTACGACCTGCAGACCGGCCTGCGCAACGGCGCGTGGTCCGATCTGATGGACGCCGCGGTCAAGAACCTCACCGTGGCGGACATCGTGGACATCGTGGCCTACACGGCCAGCCTGGAGCCGTAGCAGGCGACCGCGGCAGGGGGGCGCGTCATGGCCGCGCCCCTCAGATCGGGCGCCTCAGCTCCCGGGCCGCTCGGTTGGCGGCTGTTCTCCTGGGCCAGGGAGTGTCGCCTTGCGTCCGCCTGCGAGCTCGCCTGCCAGTAGCCCCTTGAGATCCGGGTAGGCGTAGACCACCGGTGCGTGGTTCTGCATCAATCCGCCGGTATCGGAGGTCGGCCCGTAGTTGCTGTGCAGGTCACGGTTGAGCATCCGAAGCATTGCCGTCTGCTGACCGCGGTGGTGAGACGTGTGCGCGATGCGTCGGACGACGACCCACGCCCGCGACCGGATCGTATCGAAGAAGCGCGTCTCGCCCTCCCACCAGGATTCCGGCTGCGATCGCAGCGCGTCCAGTCGCTCGGCAGAGCTCGCGGCATATCGCTTGATGAAATCGAGTCTGCTCTCGATCTCCGGAAGCGCGGACACACTCGCCCCGATCCCCAGCATCGTCCGAAACCACAGGTCCTCGCTGACGCACTGGTGCACCATCTGTTCGTGCACGCTGCGACCACGCCTGTCCGTAGCATGCGGACGAACCGGGAGGTCCTCATCGCGAAACATGCTCCAGACACTGAGCACCTTGAGGCGCTCCGTTTCGTACGTCTCGACAAGAAATCCATATCGCATGGATCATCGTCCTCCGCGCCACGCGGCCCTCTCACCACGGCCGCGAAACCGTGCCGCGTCATCGTATCCGGGAATGCCAAGCGCGACGCCGACGGCGAGAGTGCCCCGCCGGCAGCAGAGTGCCGGCGACGACGGCACGATCACGCTACCCCAGCTTTCGCCTTTCGGCAAGGTTGCGGCACCGGGCCCCCGGCAGTGCTCGTCAGCTTTGCGCGCGCCGGGAAGTGCGGTATCGTAGAGGGTACGGTCGGGTCGGGTCGGTTCGGTGCGATCCGACCGCGCTCGCCCCCGTGCGGTGAGGTGGCCGAGAGGCTGAAGGCGGCGGTTTGCTAAACCGTTGAAGGGGCATTAAACCTCTTCCCAGGGTTCGAATCCCTGCCTCACCGCCAATACTCCGTATTCACTCCGTTTGGCGGGGAGGCAGGGATTCAGGCGCTACGCGGCTCACAATCTCTGCTCCCAGCCGCGACACCGGTCTCCTTGAAGCCGTTTCGGCTCCTGCCGGATCGACGCCGGCGCGTCACTACCAGAGTGTCGGTGCAGGATAGCGCGCGATATCGGGGTCGGGCGTCACGAGGCTCATCCCGTGCAGGATCGCCTGCGACACCAGACCGCGGTCGAACGGATCGGCATGATGCGGGGGCAGGAGCGCATCGTGCGCCGCGCAGGCCTCGTCGAAGGCCAGCGGCCGTAGCTGCAGCCACTCGCGCCGGTCGGCCACGTAGCGCCCTGGCGGCGCCGGCAGCGGCAGCCGACCGAGCCGATACTTGATCGCTATCTCCCACGCCGAGAGCGAGCTGAGATAGACCGCGTTCTCCGGGGCGCGGCACGCCGTGCGCGCCGCCGAAGACAATGCCGGATCGTCGGCCGCCAGCCAGAGGAACGTGCAAGTGTCGACCAGGAGCTTCACGACGGCTCGGGGTCGACGCCGAACGCCCGGAGTATCTCGTCCGGAAGCGGCTCGAAGAAGCTGTCGGGCACCTTCATCCCGCGATCGATGCCCACCGGCCGCTCTTTCGCAGGCAGTTTCGGGAGAGGCCGGATTTCGGCAATGGGTACGTTGCGCCGGCACAGCACGACGGTCTCACCCCGTTCGACGCTGTCCAGATATGTCGAGAGACGAGCCTTCGCCTCGGCAATGTTGACCCTCATCATGATTACATCCTAGAACCTCAACATGACCATGTTCAAGTCCTGATCCGCTTGAACCCGATCGACGCCGTGCCCCATCTGGCCCACAGCGCCCTGCACGACCCGTCCGTCAGGGTCCGCCGCGTCGCCGTCCTGACGCTGCTGCTCCAGCCGCCGGCACGCCGGGTCACGAGACTCCTGCGCAAGGTGCTGGCGACCGAGAAGGACGTGAAGCTCAGCGGCGGCCCTCGACAGCTCGCCACCCGGCGAGGAGATTCGTCATGCTGTAGTTCCCCTCGTGACAGGCGTACTCGAACAGCGGCCCCCGGGTGGCGCGCCACGGCACAACCGCATTCCACGGCCGCGTCCAAACGGTCGGGTCCGTGACCGTGAACGAGTACTCGATGGCGTCTTCGCCGCGCCGCGTGAACCGCTCGACGACCTGCCGGCTGGCGCCCGACCCGAGATAGTCCGCCTGGGGATGGAAGTTCTGCGTCTCGATGACGAGGGTGTTGCCTTCCCAGCGACCGCGCGACACGCCCAGCCACTGGCGGATCCGCCCGGGCCGGTCGGGCCGGGCGGTCACCGGGACGATACGGAAGTCGTGGACTTTCTCGTAGAGAAGGACGACGTAGCCGGGCGACTGCAGAATCTGCACGTGGTTGTTGTCGCTGCTCGAGGCGATCGGTACCTGGCGCCCGACGAGACAGCGGTCGTTGATCTCCATGTCCTCCGGCCCGCGTGCCGGACCCAGGCCCCACCGGGCAGCCTGCAGCCGCTGCGCCTCCGGCGACGTCTCGTAGGCCTGACGGCTCGGCGTCCGGGGCGGCAGCCGGCCGTCCGCCGGATCGGTGACGAGCGACGTGCGTCCGGTCGACACACCGAGATCCCACCAGAACTGGTCGAAGGCGAGGGAGAGGTCGAACAGCGGCGTCAGTTCTTTCCGGCGCTCGGAGGTCGCAAACGTCGACCACTCGAGGTTGGCAGCCGCTACCTCCTCCGCCGTCAGCCATTCGCGGCCGGCGTGCTCCGGCGCACGTTCGAGCGGAGTGGTGGTGCCGAAGTTCCACAGACCCTGCAGGTCGGGGTCGCCCCACGGCGTGCGCTGAACCGGCGCCGGCTCGTCGGGCGTCACGCGCTGGACCTCCGCCGGCGCGAGTCTGTGGGCCTCCAGCGGGCGCGGCTCGACGGCGACGAACACAAGGAGCGCGAGCGCAAGAACCGGCTTTCTCATGGATGCCCTGCCGGTAGGACAGTCAGCGGATGAGCCAGAGCTCCGTCTGCGGCCCGGACAGGTACTCCACGCGGCCGTCCTCATGCACGAGGGTGTCCTCCTCGCGCATGATCGTGACCGCCTGCCCGTCCCATTCGGGCGCCGGCGCCGTGACCGAGAACTCCAGAGAAATCCACTCCCCGGCGCGTAACGGAAAGCGCGGGTGGTCGCCGTAGCGCTCCGGCCAGTCGAAGACCATCCACACGCCCGCGTCGTGCACCCAGTTGCCCTGGGCGTGCGAGTAGACGAGCGCGTCGATGCCCTCGTCGGCGGCGCGCGCCTCGGCCGCCGTCTTGATCGCAATACCGGTGCGGCCCGGCACGAACTCTTCCAGGATGATCTCCGCCATCCGGTTCGAGCGCTCGAACGCCGCGCGCAACCCCGCCGGGGCCTCGTCCTCGCCCGGCTGCAGGACGTAGGCCATCTTCTGCTGGTCGGCCACGATGCCCGAGCTGCGCACGCCGAAATCGACGTGCAGCAGATCGCCGGGCCGGATGACGGCATCGTCGCTGTCGTCGAGGGCATCCGCGCCGGCGCGCTGCAGGTCGACCGACGCCGGAAAGTTGAACTCGAAACCCTGCCGCTTCCACTCGGCGGTGATCCAGTAGTGGACGTCGAGCAGCGTGGTCCGGCCCGGCGTGATCGCCTCGTTCGACAGCGCCCGCCGCAGGATGGCGAAGGTCGCCGCGGACGCCTCCCGCTGAATCGTCTCCTCCGCCGGGGTGCGCGTGGAGACGTACTCGACCAGCAGCGGCTCGGACGAGACGATCCGGTCCCGGTACCGTGGCCCAACCGCGTCGAGCAGGTATTCCTTCAACTCCGCCGTGAGTCCGTCCGCCATGCTGATGGTCCGCGACTGGTTGACGGCGACCCGGCGCGGGTCGCGCGCCTCGACGTAGCGGCGCAGATGCGGCGCCAGCCCTTCCTCGCCGTAGAGCTCGCGCGCGTCGTAGAAGCGCGCGAGGTGGCCGCTCAGATGGGTCCCCAGGGCGGTCGTCTCCAGACCATCCTCGCCGGCGTCATGGAAGAGATAGGCGTTGCGGTGGCCGTACCACCCGGTGACGCCGTAGCCCCCGAAGAGCTCCAACGCCGGGTCCGGCGCATTCTCGCGGCTGAGGATGATCCAGAGGTCGATTTCGTGCGCCCGCATCAGCGGCAACAGGTGCCGCCGCATCTTCTCGGCCTTGACCTCCCACTCCCGCTCGGTCCGCTCGCGGATCAGCTCGGGGGTGAGCTGCGCCGTTTCCGCCGGCGCGCCGGCTCGGGTATCGCCCGGTGACGCACCCGCAGCCTGCGCACCGGTGGCCTCCGCCGGCGTCCCGATGGCGAAGGTCGCGCACAGAGCCGCGAATCCGAACACCGCTATCCGATTCGTCCAGCCGGCTCGGAAAGCCACGACGCGGCAGCCGGCCGGCGGGCTCATGGGCGGCTCCGCTTCTCCGCAAGGCGCGCGACGAACGCCTTGTGTTCCGGCGTTCCGACGCCCTTCCGCACTTCCGCCAGGGCGCCGGCGAGATCCCCCGTCAGCAACGCACTGGTGGCCAGGCGAAGTCCGGGGAAGACCGGGCTGTGAATCACGCCCACATCATCGGACGGTAACGAACGGTACTCGCCGTCGGCCAGCTCGAACCAGTCGATACGCTGCTCGTGGGTCCGCCACACGAGGTACTCCTGCACGCCGTTGCGCCGGTAGGCGCGCAGCTTGTCGTGCAGATCGATAGACGCGCTGCTGGCCGCGACCTCGACGACCAGCTCCGGCGCTCCCTCCAGGTAGTTGTCGCCGCTCACCCGCGAACGGCCGCCCGCAGCCGGCTCGATGCACAGCGACACGTCGGGTTGCGGCTCGTTGTCGAGATCGAGGCGGACGGTCGCGTTGTCGGCTCCACGTATACCCGGTGTCGATGCGGCGTACACGAGAAGCACGGTCTGAATCATCGCGTGCGGCTCCGCGTGCGCCACACTCACGGGCGACGGCAGGTAGACGATTCCCTCGATCAGTTGGGCCTTCTTCAGGTCCGGCCGCGCGGCGTAGCGGCGCTCGAATTCGCAGCGCGTGAGCCGGTCTCCGTTCTCCAGCGCCGGCACGCGCACGGCGGATGGTGGGCGCTCCGCCCCGCGGGTCGCTCCGGGAACCGATGCGACGTCTGGCTGTGCCATGCTCGGGACACCTCAGCCCACGGGTTCGTTTCCGACCCGCCCCGATCCGAGGAAGCCGCCCGCACGCTCGGAGCAACGTTGCTCGTACCCCCTGTCGGCTGCTACTCCGAGTAGGTGATCCGGTAGATCGCCCCGGCCGTATCGTCGCTGACGAGCAGCGCGCCGTCCGGCATCACCTGCACGTCGACCGGGCGTCCCCACCACTCGTTGGTCGGCTCCAGCCAGCCCTCGGCGAACACCTCGTAGTCGGTCACGCGGTCGCCGTCGAGCTTCGCGACGGTCAGGCGGTAGCCGGTGTGGCCCGCCTCCGGGGTCCGGTTCCACGAGCCGTGCTCGGCGATGAAGATCTGGTTGCGGTACTCGACCGGGAACATGTCTCCGGTGTAGAACCGCATGCCGAGCGAGGCGACGTGCGGGCCCAGCCTCCGCGCCGGCTGGCGGAACTCGCTGCAGGAGCGGGTGTTGAACTCCGGATCCTGGATTTCGCCCTGGTGGCAGAAGGGGAAGCCGAAGTGGAAGCCGGGCTCCGGGGCGTGGTTCAGCGTGTCGGCCGGCTGCGTGTCGCCGAGCCGGTCGCGGCCGTTGTTGGTGAACCAGAGATCGTCCGTCTCGGGGTGCCAGGCGAAGCCGACCGAGTTGCGGACGCCGCGCGCGTAGATCCGGAGGTCGCTCCCGTCCGGGTTCATGCTGTTGATGGTGGCGTAGATCGGCGTCGTCTCCTCGTGGTCGCACACGTTGCAGGGCCCGCCGACCGGCACGTAGAGGCGTCCGTCGGGCCCGAAGGCGATGAACTTCCAGCCGTGCGCCCGGTCGGACGGGAACTCGTCGTTCACAACCACCGGCTCGGGCGGCGACTCCAGGTGCGCCTCGACGTCGTCGTAGCGCAGGACGCGGTTGACCTCGGCGACGTAGAGGTCGCCGTCGCGGAACGCGACGCCGTTCGGCATGTTGAGGCCGCTGTCGAGGGTCAGCACGCGGTCGGCCGCCTGATCGCCGTCGTCGTCGAGCACCGCGTAGACGTTGCCTAGCCGGCGGGTGCTGACGAAGAGCGTCCCGTTCGGGCTGAGCGACATCTGCCGCGCGTTCGGCACGTCGGCCGCGTAGACCTCGATGGAGAAACCGTCCGGCAGGGTCAGCTTGTCGAGCTGCGGGCCGCTGCCGTCCTGGGCGGCGAGCGGCGCGATCACGGCGACCGCGAGAGCGAGCGTGAACGGTATCGAGCAGGAGCGAGTCTTCATGGCGTGACCTCGGTGCGCCGGTGCGGCCGGCGCGATGTACCGACGATTCGAATCAGTGCGTCTCCAGCATGTGCTCGCGGAACGACGACGCCGTGGCCGGCGACCGTATGCGCCGCCTCCATCAGTACCGGAAGAGATACTGAACCTTCGTGAAAATCGCGCGGTTGGTCTGCTGCAGCATCGTCAGCGTCGGGAACAACTGGTCCTCGAAGCCGTCGCCGTCGATGTCTCCGTAGAGCCGATCGGCCTGCTGGTAGCGGTCGTCGTAACCCAGATAGAAGGCGGTCCCGGCGTTCACGCGATAGGTGAGCAGCCAGTTCATGCCGAACGTACGGTCGAACGTGTTGTACTCGGCGATGTTGCGCAGCAGGAACCGGTCGGTGAACTGGTAGGTGCTCAGGTTGCGGACGATCTTGACGTCGAAGATCGTGTCGGCGCCGTTCCGCAGGTCGATGAAGTCGCTCACGCTCAGATTCAGCTCGGACTGGAACCGCGAGACCGGCCGCACCGCGGCGAAGAAGCTGCCGCTGCCCCCCTTGCCGAGATACGGGTTCTCCTGGTACTTGACCTCGTCGCCCTGGCGGTAATACCCGCCGACCGCGAGCATCCGACTGGTGTTGACCTGCCCGCCGACCGACACCGCGCGCTTGTGGAACCGGATGCCCTGGTAGCGCTCCATCTCTTCGCGCACGTCCGCGTTGAAACTGATGTTCCGCGCGAACCGGGCGGTGAATCCCAGGCGGACGTCCTCGTCGTCGAGGTCGTTGCCGAAGTTGTGGTTGCGGCCGTACTGGATGCTCGGCCCCCAGTTGACGATCCAGCTCTCCGGCCAGAAGTTGTAGCCGAGGCGGCTGTAGAGGCGCTTGGTGTCGACGCGCCGCACGAAGCCGACGTCGTGCCGGAAATCGGGCGACAGCGTGTACAGAGCCACGAAGCTGTTCCAGTGCCGGCTGTTCAGCCGGTAGCTGAGGTCGACCATCTGGCCCTGCCGGCTGACGCCGTCCAGATCGCGGTGGTCCGTCTGGGCCACCTTGAACCCGACTCCCTGCGTCCGGCCGAGCCGGAAGTTGCCGTCCAGCGCGCCCAGCGTGCTGTGGCTGTCCATGAAGCCGCGGTGCGTGAAGATGGCCCCGAGGTACGACTCGGCGTACAGGTCGTAGCGCGCCCGCCCGACGAAGTTGTTCGCCTTGCGGCCGAACGCGAGATCGCCCGGCTCGACCCGGCCCGGCGCCTCGTCGTTGGCCACGATCATGCCGAGGGTCGTGTTGCCGAGCTTCCCCGTCAGCTTCCCGCCGAATTCCGGGTCGACGATGGTTCTCGTGTGGACGAAAGTGAGCGGACCGAGAATCTGGAAGATCTCGGCGCCTTCGAGAAAGAACGGGCGCAGCTCGGGATACCGGAGCGCGAAACGCTGGTTGACCTCGATCTGCGGCAGATCCGATTCGATCTGCGAGAAATCGGGGTTGTACGTCATGTCGGCGGTCAGGTTCGACGTGATGCCGTACTTGACGTTCAGCCCGCCCTCGGGCGTCGGGTCCTTGTTCACGAAGTTGCCCCGGCCGTCGAGCGAGCCGTGCTGAATGCCGGTGAACGTCGGCAGGATCTCCAGGTTGCGGCTCAGCGAGAGGTTGGTCATCCCCTCGAGCACCCCCACCTGGGTGAGGAACCCCGAGATGTTGCGCGTCACCGGCGCCCAGACCTGGTTCTCGTCCTTGCCGCGCACCTCGCGCACGATCTGGAAGCCCCAGCGGTGCGGGATGTCCCGGTCCTGCGCCGGGTAGCGCAGGCTCTTGAACGGGATCGCCATCTCGGCCGTGAAGCCGTCCTCGACGATCTGCCCGCCGCTGTCGAACAGCGCGTCCCAGGAAGAGTCTCCGGTCGGGATCTCGTTGCGGGAGAAGCCGCCGCCGCCGCTGCCGGTCCGCCGGCCGCGCCCGCGCCGGCTGTAGCCGCGCGCGTTGACGATCGCGTCGCCCTGCACGCCGTAGCCGTTGACGCTGAAACGGTAGGCGCGGTTCTGGTCGAGGAACGTGTCGAAGTAGATCGCGACGTTGTCGTCCTCGAACGCCTGGTCGCGGTCGATGCGGTTGGCGCGCATCAGGCTCGGGTCCGAGTAGTGGGCGTGCACCGCGAGGTAGAAGTTCTGACTGTCGTAGGCGATCCAGACGTCGGTGGCCTCGGTCGCCGGGGCCCCCTCCACCGGGTTCTGCTGCACGAAGTCGGTGATGTGGAGGGCGTCGCGCCAGACCGCGTCGTCGAGCCGGCCGTCGACGCGCGGCCGCTCGCGGGTCCGCGGCGGACGCATCGTGGGACGGCCGGTCAGGATGCCCACCCCTTCGGCCACGCCGAACCCGGCCGTCATCCGCGCACCGCCGAAGGCGATCTCGCCGTTCACGTCGGTCTCGACCGGCGCACCCGGGCGCGCCGCGCCGGCGAACCGGCCGCCGGGGGAACCTCCGTTGCCGCCGACGTAGCCGTTCCCGTTGCCATTGCCATTGCCGTAGCGGTCTGCGACGTCCGGCGGCGAGGCTGTCCGGCCGGTGCGCGCCGGAGAGCCGTCCGTGCGCCCCGAAGAAGCAACGAGCGCGCCCGCCAGATCCGCCGAGATACGGTCCTGCAACGCGAAGATCTCGCCGACGTCGCCGTCCGCCTTGACGCCGGCCGCGACCGCGCCGGTTGCCGTGTCGACGAGGCGCGCCGTGATCCGCATCCGCCCGCCGAATCGCTGGTAGCCGCCGGTCACGAGCCAGGCGGCGCCGCGGCGGCGGCTGACCTCGCGCAGCCCGCGCTCCATGTCGCCCGCCGCGAACGACGCCGTTCCCGCCCCGAGCGCTTCCGCCTCGGCGGCCAGCCCCTCGCGTCCGACCACCGAGACCGCGTCGAGACGCTGCAGGTCGGCCGACAGCGTCTCCGCGATGCCGTCACCGAGCCAGTCGTCGGACGGCGTGGCCGAGATGTTGGCGAACGGAACGACGGCGACGGCGACGGGTTCGACCGGTCCCCATCGGGTTCCCCGACCGTCGGGAAGCCCTACCTGGGCCGAGACAGTCGGGCAGAGCAGGCCGGCGGCCGTCACGACGGAGAGGATCGGAATCAGATGGCGCACTCCTACCACCTTGCTTGCGGGCCGTGTGCCGAAGGACATTAGCCGACTATCTTAGCAGCCCGTGGCAAAGCTCCGCTGCATTTCGAGCGGCGATGCATTCGCGTGGAGGGTCCCGCAGGCTGCCCGCCGCCGGCCGGCAGCGAATCGTCAGCGCGCCGGCCGGCGATGCTCAGTACCGGAACAGGTACTGGAACTTGGTGAAGAACGCCCGGTTGGTGCGCTGCAGGGTGGTGATCGACGGGAACAGGTAGTCGTCGATCCCGTCGCCGTCGAGGTCGTCTCCGATGATCTGGTCGGCCTGCCGGTAGCGGTCGTCGTAGCCGATGTAGAAGACCGTCCCGGCGTTGACCCGGTAGCTGACGAGCATGTTCAGCCCGGTGGTGCGCTGCAGCGTGTTGAACTCGGCGATGTTCCGGAACGCCAGCCGGTCGGTGAACTGGTACGTGCTCAGGGCCCGGACGATGGTGACGTCGAAGATCAGGGGGTCGGCGACGCTCGGGTCGACGCGCGGGTCGATCAGCCGGCTCGTGTTCAGGTTGAGCTGCGACTGGAACCGCGACGTCGGCCGCAGGGTGACGAACATCCCGCCGCCGCCGCCGCGCCCGAGGTACGGATTCTCCTCGTAGCGCACCTCGTCGCCGTAGCGGTAGAACGCGCCGATGGAGAATTTCCGGTTGCTGCTGATGCGACCGAACGCGCGATAGCTCAGCTTGTCGAAGTTCACGCCGAGGTAGCGCTCCATGTCGCGATTGACGCTGATGCTCCCGCTGATGTTGTTGGCGAAGGTCGTATTCAGGCTGGCCTGGATCTGCTCGTCCTCGAGCACGTTGTCGAAGTTCCAGTTGCGGCCGTAGGTGACGCTGGGCCCCCAGTTGGTCACCCAGCTCTCGGGCCAGAACCGGTATCCGACGGTCGTGACGTTGCGCTGCTGATCGGTGCGCTGCACGAACCCCACGTCGGTCCGGAAGTCGGGCGACAGCAGATAGGTGCCATTGAAGATGTTCCAGTGGCGGCCCTGCAGCCGGTAGTTGACGTCGAACAGCGTGCCGCGGGAGTCGACGCCGTCGAGGTCGCGGTTGTCCGTCTGGACCGCCGCGAACCCGATCGACTGCGTCTGGCCCAGCCGGAACGCGCCGTCTGCCAGCGCCATGCGGCTGTAGCCGCCGAGGAAGTCGCGGTTGGTCACCATCGCGCCGATGTGCGATTCCGCGTACAGGTCGTAGCGCGCCCGCCCGATCAGGACGTTCGCGGCGGCGTCGCCGTCGGGCCCGGCGAGTCCGGCCACCGAACCCGCCGCGGCGTCGTTCGCCGCCAGGAAGCCCACCGACGTCCGCCCCACCTTGCCGGTGATCTTCGCGCCCCAGTCCGGGTCGCGGATGGTGCGCGTGTGCACGAAGTTGATCGGCCCGAACACGTTGAAGATCTCGGCGCCCTCGAGGAAGAACGGCCGCAGCTCCTGGTAGAAGAGGGCGAACCGCTGGTTGACCTCGATCTGCGGGCGGTCGGACTCGATCTGCGAGAAGTCCGGGTTCAACGTGAAGTCGGCGGTCAGGTTCGACGTGATGCCGTACTTGACGTTGACGCCCCCTTCCGGCTGCGCCCCTCCGGTCACGAAGTCGCCGCTCCCGGCGTCGAGCGAGCCGAGCTGGATACCGGTCGCGACCGGCATGATCTCCAGATTGCGGCTCATCGAGAGGTTGGTCATGCCCTCGAGCAGCCCCATCTGGGGCAGGAAGCCGGACACCCCGCGCGAGATCGGCGCCCAGACCGCGTTCTCGTCCTTTTGCCGGATCTCGCGGACGATCTGGAACGCCCAGCGGTGCGGGACGTCACGCCCCCGTTGCGGGTAGCGCAGGCTCTTGAACGGGATCGCCATTTCGGCCGTGAAGCCGTCGTCGACGATCTGCGCGCCGCTGTCGAACAGCGCGTCCCACGAGCGGTCGCCGAACGGAATCCCCGAGCGCCTGAAACCGCCGCCGCCACCACCACCGCCACCACCACCACGTCCGCCGCCGCCGCGGCCGCTGCGGCCGCGCGCGTTGATGATCTCGTCGCCCTGCACGTTGTAGCCGTTCACCGAGAAGGCGTAGGCCCGCTGCTGGTCGAGAAACGGGTCGAAGTAAACGGTGACGTTGTCGTCGCGCCACGACTGGTCGCGATCGACCCGGGTCGCCCGCATGATGCCGGGATCCTCGTAGTGCACGTGCACCGCCAGGTACAGGTTCTGGCTGTCGTAGCTGATCCAGGCTTCGGTGTCCTCGCTCGCCGGCGCTCCCTCGAGCGGCGACTCCTGGACGAACTCGGTGACCCGCACCGCGTTCCGCCAGACCACGTCGTCGAGGCGGCCGTCGATGTCGGGGCGTACTTCCGTGCGCGTCGGCCGCAGCGTGGGACGGCCGGTCAGAATGCCCGCCGCGGCCGCGAAGCCGGCCGACGGCGCACCTTCGCTCCCCCCCTCGGGCGCGGCACCCAGCACCACGCTGCCGGCCACGTCGGCGGGAGGCAGCGGAGCCCGGCGTTCCGCGGCGCCGGGGAGCGCGAAGCGCCCGCCTCCGGATCCGCTTCGTCCCGCCCGCGGCGGGAGGCCCGTGAGACCGCCTGGCGCTCGACCCGGCCGCCCGCGCGCGCCGGGGCCTGCCGCGGAGGCCTGCGCCCCGAACTCGGGCGGCGGTGCGCCGCCGAACGCTCCGCTTCCATTGCCGTCGCCGTTTCCATTCCCGTTGCCGTTGCCGGCCAAGCCGAAGCGGCCGCCATCCGCCGCCGCTTGGAACGCGGCGCTCAGTTCGGCGACGACCCGGTCCTGGAGCGCGAAGAGATCGCCGACCGCACCGTCCACCTTGACTCCCGAGGCCACGGCGCCGGTCGCCGTGTCGACCAAGCGCGCCGTGATGCGCATCCGGTCGCCCAGCCGCTGATAGCCGCCGGTGACGACCCACGTGGCACCGAGCCGACGGCTCGCTTCGCGCGCCGCCCGTTCCGCGTCACCACCGCCCGTCCCCGTCCGGCCGGAGGCAGCCGCCGCCATCTCGTCGACCAGCGCATCGCGCCCGACGACCGAGATCCGGTCGAGACGCTCGAAGTCGGCCGACACCGTTTCCGCGATGCCCGCGCCGATCCAGTCGTCGGCCGCCCCGGCAGAGATGTTGACGAATGGAGCGACGGCCACCGTTGCAGGCCGCACGAGTTCCCGCTCCATCGTTGTAGCGGAGCGGGATGCCGGCTGCGCGAGCGCCATCGCCGGGACAACCGCCAACCACGCAATAACGCTGGCGGACACCCGTAGCAACGCGTGCCGACAGCCGATTCCGGTGTACTGGGCCTTCAAGTATGCCCCCCTTCGCCTATCTATCTATATCTATGGATCAGACGCGGCGTCCGCCTCTATCGTTTACGTCCTGCCGGTTCCACGGAGCGGCCCGGCTACTCCGGCCCGAGCCGCTCTACGATCGCGCGCGTCATCTCCGTGCAGCTCAGGGCGGACTCCCCCTCCCGCACAAGGTCGGCGGTCCGGCTGCCGGCATCGAGCGCGGCTCCGATCGCGGTCTCGACGGTGTCGGCCTCGTCGCTCAAACCGAGCGCGTGGCGCAGCAGCATGGCGGTCGAGGCGATCGCCCCGACCGGGTTCGCGACGTTCTTTCCGGCGATGTCGGGCGCGGAGCCGTGCACCGGCTCGAATAGACCGCCCCGGCCTCCCAGGCTCGCCGACGGCAGCAGACCGAGCGAGCCGACCACGGCGCCGGCCTCGTCGGAGAGGATATCGCCAAACAGGTTGCCGGCCAGCATGACGTCGAACGATCCCGGATCCGAGACGAGCCGCATCGCGCACGAGTCGACGAGCTGGTGCTCCAGCCGGACGTCCGGATAGCTGCCCGCGACCTCGGTAACCACCTCGCGCCAGAGCCGCGAGGACTCGAGCACGTTCGCCTTGTCGACCGACGTCACCAGCTTCCGCCGGCCACGGGCGCTCTCGAAGGCGACGACGGCGATGCGCTCGATCTCGTGCGCGGCGTACCGCATCGTGTCGAACGCCTCGCGCCGGTCGTCCGTCCGGCCGCGCGGCTCACCGAAGTAGATGCCGCCGATCAGCTCGCGGACGATGAGCAGGTCCAGGCCGCGCAGAGCGTCGGGCCTGAGCGAGCCTCCGTCCTCGAGTCCCGGCCAGACGCGCGCCGGACGCAGGTTGGCGTAGACCCCGAGCGCCTTGCGCAACTCCAGCAGGCCGGTCTCCGGCCGGCGCTCGCGCGGCCCCTCGCCGAATGCCGGATCGCCCACCGCGCCGAGCAGCACCGCGTCGGCCGCGAGGCAGATCTCCAGTGTGGCCGGCGGCAGCGGCGGAGCGCCCGCACGCAGGGCGGCGGCGCCGAACGGCGAGCGGGTCAGGGTGAAGGAGTGTCCGCGGCGCGCGGCGATCGTCTCCAGGACGGCCGCGGCGGCGGCGATGACTTCCGGACCGATCCCGTCCCCGGGCAGCAGTGCGATGGTGGCGCGCATCGGCTCAGGCGACGCCTTCGCCGGCGACTGCGATCGGCGCCACGGCCTGGACGCGCTCGACGATCGCCGTGACGTCGTCGTCGCTGACCGACTTCCGGCGGTCGGCCAGGGCGATCACCTCCCGGTACACGCGGTCGAGCTCGAACCGGCTCAGCGCGTATCCGAGATCCGCGCAACGCTTCTTGACCGCGTGCCGCCCGGAGTGCTTGCCGAGGACGAGCGTCGACTCGACGCCGACGTCCGCCGGGGTCATGATCTCGTAGGTGCGGCGGTCCTTGATCACGCCGTCCTGGTGAATGCCCGCCTCGTGCGCGAACGCGTTGCGGCCGACGATCGCCTTGTTGGCCTGCACCGGCTCCTGCGTCAGCTCCGTCAGCAGCCGGCTCGTCCGCACGAGCTGGGTGGTGTCGATCCCGGTCGTGTAGGGCAGCCGGTCGGGCTTGACCCGCGTCGCCATGACGATCTCTTCGAGCGAGGCGTTGCCCGCACGCTCGCCGATGCCGTTGATGGTGCACTCCACCTGGCGCACCCCGGCCCGCATCGCGGCCAGCGAGTTGGCAACGGCCAGCCCGAGGTCGTCGTGGCAGTGGGCGCTGAAGACGACGTCGTCCGCGCCGCGCACCCGGCCGCGCACCTCGGTGAAGAACTCCTCGATCTCCTCCGGCGTGCAATAGCCGACGGTATCGGGCAGGTTGATGGTCGTCGCCCCGGCGGCGACGGCCGTCTCGACCACCTTGCACAGGAAGTCCATGTCGCTGCGGGTCGCGTCCTCGGCCGAGAACTCGACGTCGTCCGTATAGCCCCGCGCCTGGGTCACGCCGTCGGTCACCGCCTGCAGGCACTCGTCCCGGCCGATCCGCAGCTTGCGCTCCAGATGCAGGTCGGAGGTGGCGATGAACGTGTGGATGCGCGAGCGCTCGGCCGGACGGAGCGACTCGCCCGCCCGCTCGATGTCGGCCGGACTGCAGCGCGCGAGGGCGGCGATTACCGGGCGCCGGATCTCCTGCGCGATGAGCGTCACGGCGTGCGCGTCGTCCTCGGACGCAATCGGAAAACCGGCTTCGATGATGTCGGCTCCCAACGCCTCGATCTGGCGCGCGAGCCGTATCTTCTCGTCCGTGTTCATCGAGAAGCCGGGCGACTGCTCGCCGTCGCGCAGGGTGGTGTCGAAGATGATCAATCGGTCTGTGGCCATGGTGCTCCCGCCTGAGTGGATCTGATACCTCTACTTTATCCCGGCCTGCATGCCGCAAGTCAAAGTTATAATGTTTACGCTTTTATCATAACAATTTATAGAAACGCCATGTACGGCGACGGACGCGGACGGACCACACTGCCTTCCGTATCGGCTCCGGATCCGAGCCTGTGCAGCCTCCCGGAGCCGCCGGAACCCTGCCGCAATACGTTTTACGCTGATTTAACGAAGCGGTCATTCGCCAGATATACGCCGCCGGTATCGTGTCTCCATTCTGCTGGCGGCAGGCGTGTCGTGCGCCCCGCCGGATGTCAGCCCACCAAATCGGAGAACGGAATCACATGCGCAGAACGATTGGGTCGATCCTGGTGTCGACGGTCATCGTCGCGGCACCGGCACAGGCCCAGGAGACCGGCTGGGTCGCGGGCGAGGTCATCGATCAGAACCTCGCCATCACGCTCCCGGGGGTCCCGGTCGAAGCGGTCGGCACCGGCCGGATCTCCTACACCGACCTCGACGGCCGCTACCGCCTCGAGCTGCCCCCCGGAGCGTACGAGATCCGGATCGTCATGGCCGGCTACGCCGAGACATCCGTAACGGTCGACGTTGCCGCGGGCCAGTTGTCCGCGGTCCAGGTGGCCCTGGGCTCGAACGTGTTCGCGGAAGAGCTGGTCGTGACGGCTCCGACGCTCGAGGCCGATTCGTCGACCGCCGCCGCCCAGATGATGATGCGGATGCGCGCCCCGTCCGTCCAGGACAACATCGGCGCCATCGAGATGTCCGCCAACAACGACTCCAACGCCGCCGACGCCATGCAGCGCGTCACCGGCGTCTCCGTCGTCGAGGGTCAGTCCGTCTTCGTTCGCGGCCTCGGCGAGCGTTACAGCAACACCACCCTGGCCGGCGCCACGCTGCCGACGACCGAGCCCGACCGACGGGTCGTCCCGCTCGACCTCTTTCCCACCGGTCTCATCGACAGCGTGCAGGTCAGCAAGACCTACACCCCCGACAAGCCGTCGCAGTTCGCGGGCGGCCTGGTCGAGATCATCCCGATGAAGATGCCGGATTCGACCTCCTACCAGATCTCCGCCGGGGGCGGCTGGAACAGCCTCACGACGGGAACGATGGGGTACGGCTATCCCGGCGGCGGCCGAGACTGGGCCGGTTTCGACGATGGCACCCGCGCCCTGCCCGCCGGTTTCCCGGACCGCAAGGTGAGCAGCCGCGGGCGCTTCTCCCGGACGAGGGGCTTCCCGCGCGACGAGCTCGAGCAGATCGGAGAATCCTTCGGCAACGTCTGGGACCCCCGGCCGGAGAGTCTCCCGCTCGACCAGTCGTACAGCGCGACGTTGGGCGGCCGTTTCGGCAAGCTCGGGGTCGTCGCGACATTCCGCCACGCCCAGAATGCGCAGTTCAATACCGAGCAGCAGACCTACTACAAGGTGGGCCAGGGCCGGATCGAGCGCTTCAACGGGCCATACGACTTCGAGATCAGCGAGCGGTCGGGCGTGATCGGCGGCGTCGGCAACGTGGCGTACCAGTTCACGCCGAACCAGCGCCTCTCGTTCGAGAACTTCATCACCCACGTCGGGACCAGCGAGACCCGCCGGTTCGAGGGGTACAACGACGACGCCGGCAACCTCATCCGGAACCAGCGGCTCTGGTGGGTCGAGGAGCAGATCTCGAGCCACCACTTCGGCGGCGACCACCTCTTCCCCGCGCTGGCGAACAGCCGGCTCGACTGGAAGCTCGCCATCTCCCGCGCCGACCGCGAGGAACCGGACCTGCGCGAAGTGCTGTACGAGTTCGACCCGGCGCGTACGGCGTTCGTCCTGGCGGACGAGTCACAGAGCGGCCTGCGGCAGTTCAACGATCTTCTGGACAACAGCCTGGAAGGGTCGGGAAACTGGAGCAGCCTCTTCGAGCAGTGGGACGGCCTCGCCTCGCAGGTGAAGTTCGGCGCCAACTACATCGACCGCCAGCGCGACTTCGTGTCCCGGCGGCTCCGCTTCGCGCCGCGGAACGCCGCGGGGGTCGACCTGTCGCTGCCGGCCGAGCAACTCTTCACGCCGGCCAACATCGGTCCGGTCTTCCAATTGAACGAGGAGACCCGCGGCACCGACCGGTACGACGCGTCGCAGGAGGTCCGCTCGTACTACGGCATGATCGACCTGCCGTTGACGGCCCGGGCCCGCCTGGTCACCGGCGCGCGCATCGAGCATTTCACGCAGAACGTCGAAACGCTCGACCCGTTCGCGGGAACGCTCGACCAGCAATCGGGCGCCGTCCGCACGGCGTCGCTCGACGAGACCGACGTCTTCCCGGCCTTCAACCTCGTCTACGCCGTCCGGACCGACCAGAACTTCCGGTTCGGCTACAGCCAGACCGTCAACCGCCCCGAGTTCCGCGAGGTCTCGCCGTTCGAGTTCACCGACGTGGTCGGCGGCCGCGCGGTGATCGGCAACCCCGAGCTCCGGCAGTCGCTGATCCGGAATGTCGACCTGCGGTGGGAGTGGTTCCCCGGCGCCGAGGAGGTGCTGTCGGCCAGCTTCTTCTACAAGCAGTTCGACGACCCGATCGAGCGGACGGTCGAGCCGACGGCGCAGTTGCGGACGTCGTTCACGAACGCCGACACCGCCAAGAACAGCGGGATCGAGCTCGAGGCACGCTCGCTCATCGGCGCGCATGTCCTCGTGGGCGCGAACTACACCTACGTCGACTCCGAAGTCTCGCTGTCGCCCGCCGCGCGCCAGGTGCAGACCTCGCTCGTTCGGCCACTGGCGGGCACGTCGCCGAACCTGTTCAACGCGATGTTCGAGGTGCGCGGCTCGGGCTACTCCGGCCGCCTGCTCTGGAACTACTTCGACGACCGGATCAGCGACGTGGGATCGCTGGGCCTGCCCGACATCGTCGAGAAGGCGCGCAACTCGCTCGACTTCGTGTTCGCGAAACGGTGGAACCAGGCGAGCCTCAAGCTGGCGTTCACGAACCTGACCGACCAGGACTACAAGTACACACAGGGCGCAGACGGCCCGACGCAGCGGCTCTACAACCTCGGACGTGCGGTCAGCTTCGGCGTCACCTACCACCCCTGACCCAGGGCTCGCGCCGCCCGACGGCGACGGACACGCAAGGACGACTCTCAACCAAGGAAAAAGGAGAAACCGGCAATGACCTGGAACCCAACGACTCCCCATACGCGACCCGCGACGCGCCGCCTGCTTGCCGCGACGTTGCTGGCCGTGGTCATCGCGTGGGGAGGCGATACCGTGTCCACGCAGGCGACCATCGACTGCGGGCCCGTGGCGGGCATCTCCATGGAGGTCTGCGAGGTCTCGGGGCGCATCACGGCAGATACGACGTTCGATTCCGGACGGCTCTGGCTGCTGAGCGGCGCGGTATTCGTCGACGAGCCCGCCCGGTTGACGATCGACGCCGGCACGACGATCCTCGGCGAGTCCGCGACCAACGGCACGCTGGTCATCGCGAGGGGCGCGCAGATCCATGCGAACGGCACCGCCTACGCGCCGGTCGTCATGACCAGCGACCAGGAGCCCGGGGACCGCGGACGCGCCGATTGGGGCGGCCTCATCATCAACGGCCGCGCACCGCTCAACGTGCCCGGGGGCGAAGCGACCGGCGAAGGCGACACCGGCGTTTACGGCGGCAACGATCCGGACGACGACAGCGGGCAGCTCTACTACCTGCGCGTCGAGTTCGCCGGCACCGAGTTCAGCCCGGACAACGAGCTCAACGGCATCGCGTTCCAGGGGGTCGGCCGCATGACCGAGGTCGATCACGTGATGGTCAAGTTCAACAAGGACGACGGCCTGGAGTTCTTCGGCGGTACCGTCGAGGTGAAGCACGTCATCTGCTTCGGGATCGCCGACGACAGCTTCGACTGGACCGACGGCTGGCAGGGCAAGGGCCAGTTCATGATCGCCCTGCAGGTCGGCGACGACGCCGACCAGGGGATCGAGGCCGACAACAACGGCGACAACAACGACCTGGAGCCCCGCTCCAACCCGACCATCTACAACCTGACGCTGCTCGGCGACCCGTTCAGCTACCCGGGCCAGGAGAGCGACACCGGCATTCTGCTTCGGGAGGGAACCGCGGCGACCATTCGCAACTTCATCGTGGCCGGCTTCAAGGAAGACGCGATCGACATCGACCACGCCGCGACCTTCACGCAGGTCGACGACGGCGCGCTGACGCTCGAGAGCGGCATTCTGTGGGGCAACTGCTTCGTCGAAGGTTGCGACGGTCAGTATCGAACGGATGCCGAAGACCCGGACGGAGAGACGACCAAGGCCGTCGTGGACGCCAGCGCCAACATGCTCATCGAAGACCCCGCCAATCCGGACCTCGCCCACCCGCAGATCGGCGGCAACGCGGGTTGCGGCTACCGCTGCATGTTCAACCTGGCGTCACCGAACTTCATCCCCACCGATGACTCGCCGGCGGTGATGGGCACGGTGGCGCCGGCCACGCCGCCGAACGACGGATTCTTCGAAATCGCCAACTTCATCGGCGCCGTCGGGCCGATGGAATCTGCCCAGAGCAACTGGTGGATCGGATGGACCGACTTCTCGATGAACTAGAAGTCTGCGCCGCAGAAGGTGCTGACGCAGACGACGCCGAACCAGCCGTTCGGCGACGAGACGCGGCGGACGGAGGTCTCGCCGGACGTGGGGCCTTCGTCCGACTCTTGCGATGTGTTTCCCTCCTCACCGTGTGTGCGATGGGCGGATGCGGGGGCAGCCAGGACGCGCAGGCTCCCCTGTCGCCGCTGCATCGGACGTTCTCCTCGCCGGAAGCGCTCGGCGACGCCGTACTGGCCGCGCTGGCCGACCGTGACGCCGATACCCTCTCGCGTCTCGCGCTCGACGAGCTGGAGTTCCGAACCGCCGTCTGGCCGGAGCTGCCGTCGAGCCGGCCCGAGCGCGGCGTGCCGTTCGACTACGCCTGGGGAGACCTCCACCAGAAGAGCACGAACTCGCTCCGGCGGCTGCTGGCGCGCTACGGCGGAGAGCGGTACGAGCTCGTCGCCGTCGCGTTCGCTGGAGAAACGACCCCGTACCGGACCTACCGGGTGCATCGCGAGACGGTCCTGGACGTACGCGACGAGGAAGGCAACGATCTGACCGTCTCGCTGTTCGGATCGATCATCGAGCGGGACGGCGAGTTCAAGCTCTTCAGCTACGTCGTCGACTGAACCCCTGCTTCACGCTCCACGGGCCGGGCCGGCGAGTACGGAACCCGCCTTCGATGCGACGCGTCGACTTATCGACGCGTCGTCTCCATAGCTCCGGCTTATAGTTGTCACCTGCGGATGGATTTCGCCGAGCTGCAGGTCTTCCTCGCCGTCGCCAACGAGCGCAGCTTCTCGCGCGCGGCGGAACGGCTGCACCGGACGCAGCCCGCCGTCAGCCAGGCGATCAGGCGGCTCGAGGACGAGCTCGACGAACGCCTGTTCGACCGTTCGTCCAAGGGCGGACGGCTGACCGAGGCGGGCGAGCTGCTGCTCGACTATGCGCAACGCCTCACCGCGCTCAAGACGGAGGCCGAGAGCGCCGTCCGCGAGCTGCAGGATCTGCGGCGTGGACGGGTGCTGATCGGTGCGAACGAAGGAGCGGTGCACGTCCTGCTGCCGGTCGTCGAGCGCTTCCGCACGGACCATCCCCACGCGCAGGTCGAGGTGCGCCGCGTCTCCGCCCGGCAGGTGGCCCAGGAGGTGCTGAGCCGCTCGCTCGACTTCGGCGTGCTGACCTTCCCGCCGCGCGAACGAGGCCTGCAATCGCTCTCCCTCGGCGAGGACGAGCTGGTGATGCTGGTCGATCCCCGGCATCCTCTCGCGACGCGGTCGCGCATCACCATGGAGGAGTTCGGCCGTCAGACGGTGATCGCCCACAACGAGGCGTCGCCCGCCCGCGAGCGGGTGCTTCGCCTCTACGAGCAGCGGCACACGTCGATCAACATCCAGATCGGGCTGCCGAGCCTGGACGGGATCAAGCGCGCAGTGGAGATGGGGCTCGGGGTGGCCCTGCTCCCCAAGCGCTGCGCGCTGGCCGAGATCGCCCGCGGACAGCTCGCCGCGGTCAAGGTCGCCCAGCTCCGGCTCCCGCGGCAGGTGCGCCTGGTGTACCGGCGCGCCGGGGAGAGGTCGCACGCTGCGGTGGCCTTCCTGGACGCGGCCCGGGCCGTGGCCTCCGCGTAACATTGATCCATGCCCTGGATCCGCACCGTCAGCGTCGACGAAGCCGCCGGCCATCTAGGACGAAGCTACCGCGCCGCCATCGAACGTGCCGGCCGCGTGTTCGGCATCGTGCGAACCATGAGCCTGCACCCGGCTATGCTGGACGCTTCGATGGGGCTCTACGGCGCCATCATGAAGACCAGGGCGGGCAGCATCTCGGGCCGGCAGCGGGAGATGCTCGCCGCCGTGGTGAGCCGCGCCAACGACTGCCACTATTGAATGCTGTCGCACGCCGACGATCTCCGGGCGGAGATTGCAGTCGAAGGCGGCGACCCGGCGCTGGCCGACGCGGTCCTCGCGGACTGGCGCGCCGCGCCGCTCGACGCGGCCGACCGGGCACTGTGCAGCTACGCCGAGAAGCTCACACGCACGCCCGGGGCCATGACCGAGTCCGACCTGCTGCCGCTGCGCGCCGCCGGACTCGACGACGGCGCGATTCACCACGCCATCCAGGTCATCGGCTACTTCAACTACATCAACCGCGTCGCCGACGCGGTCCATGTGGAGCTCGAGCCCGAGATGCCGCCGTACCCGGACGGCTCGCGCTGACCCGGCGACACGCCGTCCACGCGTGACTCTGGGCGCGCTGGTGACGGAGATCGCCACGGAGCACGGCTACGCCGCCCGCGTGGACCCATCGTTTGACGGCGGCGCTAGGAGTCTGCGCCGCAGAAAGCGGTGCAGACTTCTAGGCAGGCCCGGTTGGGCGGAAATCGGAGCCACAGGCGACGGTTTTCGGGCTAGACCCGGACCGGAGCAGGGGCGTCCGGACTCTCTGGATTGACGACGAGCTTCCGCATCAGAGGCGAGATCAGCACGTCCAGGTCCTCCATCGGCACGGCGCCGAGGAGCACTTCGTCGCCCATCACCAGAGCGCCGGCCAGACAACGCCGGTTCTCGAACCTGATCAGGATCGGCCCCATGTACGGCACCGTGCGCAGCGTGCCGTCGGCCATCCGCACAGCGCGCCTGTCGAGCTCGTCGAGACCGAGCTGTACAGCCACCCGCCCCGGAATGCAGAGCAGCAGCGCCCCGGTATCGACCAGCGACGTGACCCGCATCGCCTTGCCGGCGGGGTCCTTCGCATTCGCGAGCTCGATGCGGGCCCTGACGTATCCCATGAATCAGAACCCGCTGACGTACGGCAGGCTGGTCGCGACGCGGCGGACGTCGTCGAACCGGTCGAGCAGCAGACCCGTCGCGTCCCACTGCCCGGTAAGGAGCGCGTCGCGCAGGGCCGCGGGCATGCCGAGCGACACGGTGCGGCCGGCCGCCTCGATCGACTGCGTGTCGACGCTGAAGACCATCTGCGTGCCGGGCGCCTGCTCGGCCGTAGCCATCAGAGACTCGATGTCCTCGGGCGCGGCAGTGGCGCAGGGCAGGCCGATGGTGGTGGAGTTGCCCAGGAAGATCTCGGAGAACGACTGGCCGACGCACGCGTCGATGCCCCAGCGCTTGAGCGCCTGGGGAGCGTGCTCGCGGGACGAGCCGGAGCCGAAGTTCTCGTTGACGACCAGAATCGACGCGCCGGCGTAGGCCGGGTTCGCGAACGGATGGTTCCCCATCGACGCGCGGTCGTCCTCGAAGGCGTGCGCACCGAGGCCGTCGAAGGTGATCGCCTTCAGGTAGCGGGCCGGGATGATCCGGTCGGTGTCGATATTGTTGCCGCGTAGCGGGATGGCGGTTCCGGCGATGCGGTCGATCGGTATCAGCTCGCTCACAGCAGCGTCCTCACGTCGGTCACCTCGCCGCTGACCGCCGCCGCGACGACCATCGCCGGGCTCATCAGGAGCGTGCGGCCGGTTGGACTTCCCTGCCGCCCCTTGAAGTTGCGGTTGGACGACGAGGCGCACACCTCCCGTCCGTCCAGCCGATCCGGATTCATCGCCAGGCACATCGAACAGCCCGCGCCGCGCCACTCGAAGCCCGCCTCCCGGAAGATCTCGTGCAGCCCCTCGGCCTCCGCCGCGCGACGGACGTTCTTCGATCCGGGGACGACCAGCGCCCTGACGTGGGACGCCACCCGGTGCCCCTTCACCACCCGCGCCGCCTCCCGCAGGTCCGACAGCCGCGAGTTGGTGCACGAGCCGACGAACGCCACGTCGACGCGGGTCCCGGAGATGGGCGACCCGGCAGTCAAGCCCATGAAGTCGAGCGCCTCCGCGATGGCGCCCGCGTCGGCCGCGGCGGACGCCGGGTCCGGAATCCGCTCCGAGACCCCGACCGACTGGCCCGGATTGATGCCCCACGTCACCCGCGGCTCGATGGCGGCGCCATCGAGATCCACGACGTCGTCGTAGGCCGCGTCCGCGTCCGAGGCTATCGACCGCCACCACCCCTTCGCGCGCGCGAAGGCATCGCCCGCGGGTGCGAACGGCCGGCCGGCCAGGTATTCGAACGTGGTCTCGTCCGGATTGACGTAGCCGATCCGGGCGCCGCCCTCGATCGACATGTTGCACATCGTCATCCGTTCGTCCATCGTCATCCGCTCGACTGCCGCGCCGCCGTACTCGTAGGCGAATCCGACCCCGCCCCGCACGCCGAGCCGGGCGATGATATCGAGAATGACGTCCTTCGCGTAGACCCCCGGCCCGAGCGCACCGGAGACGGAGATCCGGCGGACCTTCAGCGGATCGATCGCGAGACACTGCGACGCCAGCACGTCGCGCACCTGCGAGGTCCCGATGCCGAACGCGACGGCGCCGAACGCGCCGTGGGTCGAGGTGTGGCTGTCGCCGCAGGCGATGGTCAGACCCGGCTGCGTCAGGCCGAGCTCCGGGCCGATGACGTGGACGATGCCCTGCCGTTCGGTGGTCAGATCGGAGAACCGGATCCCGAACTCGCGGCAGTTCCGCTCGAGCGCGGCCATCATCTGCTCGGCGAGCTCGTCGGCGAACGGCCGGGTCTGATCCAGGGTCGGCACGATGTGGTCGACCGTCGCGTAGGTCCGCTCGGGGAACGCCACCCCGATACCCCGCCGGCGCAGCATGTCGAACGCCTGCGGCGTCGTCACCTCGTGAATCAGGTGCAGCCCGATGAAGAGCTGCGTCTGCCCCGTCGAAAGCCGCCGGACGGTGTGACGATCCCAGACCTTTTGAAGCAGCGTCTGTCCCACGTGCGGTTCGACCTCTCTATTCCCGCAGGCGGTGCGCGGCGGCTGCGCCCTCGCGCTCGCGCCGTTTCCGCCGGATGAAGATGGCGATGCCCAGCAGCACCACCGGCACCGGCGGCAGCAGGATCGCGAACGTCTTGATGGAGGTCTGGATGCGGCGGATCTGCGCCTCCATGTTCTCGCGGCTGGCCTGGATGCGCGTGTCCTTCTCGGTCTCGATGTTGGCCGACAACACCTCCAGCCGCCGGTTCTCCACCTCTTCGAGATTGCGCACCATGATCTGCCGGGTCTGGGCGTCGATGTCCGCGCGTCCCTGCAGCTCCGCCACGCGGTCGTTGAGGCGCTGCTGCGCCTCGGTCAGCGCGGTCTCGGCATCCGCCTCGGCCTGCTGCTCGTCGGCCGTCCGCTGCTCGATGAACTGGGCCGTCTGCGCCTCGACCCGCTCCAACGTCCGGTGGCGGGCACGTCGGCTGCGCAGGTCGATGAACGCCTCCTCGCCGAGCAGCGTGTCCATCGCGTTCAGGAAGAACGTGATGTTGTCGAAATTCAGACCGCCGGGCGCCTGCTCGCGGATCTGGAAGAACTGTTCGCTGATGAAGTCGAGGTCGGCGACGACGATGACGTCGATGTCGCCCGGGTCGGGCTCGACGGATTCCTCGGCGTCGATGGCGGGCGCAGGTTCGGCCTCCGCCGCCTCCGGCTCGATAGCCGCTTCCGGCTCCGTAGCCGCCTCCGGCTCGATAGCCGCTTCCGGCTCGGCCGCGGCGGTCTGGGTCGTTGCGTCAGCCTCCGCTCCACGATCCGTCTCGACTGCCGTATCAGCCGTCTCGGTGGCCGGCGTCTCCGCCGATCCGGACTGCGTCTCGGGATCCTCCGCGCCTGAAGACCCCTGCGGCTCCGCCTGCGCGGGCGCGGGCTCAGGTTCGGGTTCAGGTTCGGGCGCCGGCTCGGCCGACGCCGCGGCCTGGGTCTCGGGGGACGCCGCAGCCTCGGGCTCTGCCGTTGCAGCCGGGGTCTCCCGAGACTCGTCTGCAACTGCAGGTTGCGTTGCGCCTGCCGCCTCCTGCTGCGTGTCGGCTTCGGACGACTCACTGGCCTCGGCCTCGGACTCGGCCTGACGAGACTCGCTCACCTCGGCTTCAGGCGCCGGCCCGGTCTCCCCGGACGTCTCTACGGCAGCAGTACCCGGTTCCGGTCGCGGCTCCGGTTCGCCTGTCTCCTCTTCCGGCTCTTCCGCCGAGGCCTCGGACGACCCGGCCTCCTCGGCAGCGGACTCGGGCTCTGCTCCGTCCTCCGGGTCGGCGACAGGATCGACCGCCTCCTCATCAGGTTCTCCCGGCGCCGCGTCCACATCCAGCTCGGCCGCATCGTCGTTGGCCCCGGCCCCGGCCCCGGCGTCCTCCACGTCGTCTTCGACGTCCGCCGGCATGTCGCCGCCGACCGACCGGATCCGGGCCGCGACGATGTAGTCGTCGTCGTCCTGCCGGCGCGGGGGGCTGGGATTCACCTGCGGTCCGAACGGCGTGCCGCGCACGAGCGAGAAGTAGCCGTTGGCGCCCGACACCATGCCGGAGCGGAGCAGCGACTGGAACTCGAACCGCGGGTCGTCGGCGGCTTCCAGGTAGCCCGGAAAGAGGAGCACCAGCTCCTGGAGCTGCGCCGTCATCGCGGCGGCGGCACTGAAGGTAGCCGGGTTCTCGTTCCCGGCCCCGAGGAAGACGACGTCCTCCGGCATGTGCGCCAGCTCGGGGTGCGGGTTGTAGCTGTCCCAGATGATGCGCGTCGGCTCCCAGTCGACGCCCAGCGCCCGGATCCACTCGCGCACGTTGCCGCGCGGACCGGGCCGCGGCTGTCCGGGCGGATACGTGAAGGGGTTCCCGTCGCCGACCCATTCGGAGGGCGACAGCGTCGGGTTCACCGCCGGCAGCGGATCGACGAGAATCAGCGCCGGCTTTCCCGACCGGATGTAGTCCGCAACGAAGCCCTGCTCGTCGGTCTGCAGCGACGAGGGCAACGGCACGAGCAGCGCGTCGACGTCCTGGCCGATCGCCATCTCCGGGCTGATCTCGACCACGTCGTACTGCTTGCGGAGCTCCGTGACGACGGACCACTGCGGCGTGAACTGGTTCCGCTGGAAGTTCGTCCCTCCGAACAGGTTGGCCATCGTCGCGACGACGCCGACCCGCTTTCGCTCGGTCCCGGCGACCACGCGGATGCTCCGCATGATCTCGTACTCGGCCGGCAGCCCGACGTCGAAGAAGCCGATCACCTGCTCCTCGGCGCCGCAGGTGAACGCCACTCCGAGGAACACGTCCTCCACCTCCGACCGCGCCGTGCTCACGTTGCGGACGGGTCGCGGCTGGATGCCGAAGGTCTCGCGCGCCTCTCGCGCCGCGTCCGTGAACGGCTCCGTGTCCTGGACGATCACCTCCACCCGCGGGCCGGCGATGGCGTCGATCTCTTCGAGGATGCTGATGAGGTTCGAGCGCGTCTGCACGAACGGCTCCGGGACGTCCGGGCTGACGAACGCCTGGATGAAGACGGGCCGATCCGCGGGCAGCTCGTCGAGAAGCCGCCGCGTCTCGCCGCTCAGCGAGTGCAACTGCTCGGCGGTGACGTCGATGCGGATGCTCCGGTTGGTCACCAGCACGCCCGCGCTGACCAGGGCGGCCGCGACGGCTACGCCGCGCACCGCGTGGTGCAGGCCCATCGGATAGCCGCCGGCGCTGCGCGGCCAGTGCCGCCGGCTCAGGACCAGCACGTTCAAGTAGATGAAGAAGGCCCCGACCGATACGAAGTAGACGAGCGCGCTCAGGCTGATGATGCCCTTCGCGAAGTCGTCGAAGTGCAGGAACACGCCGAGCGCATCGAACGCACGCCCGAGTCCGGGCGCGACGGCGGCGGCGGCCGGCCCGGCCACCACCAGCATCGCGCAGAACAGCCCGGCCGCGATGAACGCGACCGTCGAGTTGCGGGTGAGCAGCGACGCGAGCATGCCGACCGCGATCAGCGACGCGCCGGCGAACCAGTATCCGACGTAGTTGCTCGCCATCAGGCCGAGATCGGGCGCTCCGAGATAGAAGAGCACCCCGACGTAGCTGAGCGACAGGACCAGCGACGCCGTGTAGATGCCGAGTACGGCCAGGTACTTGCCGAGCACGACCTCCAGATCGGTCCCCGGCAGCGTGAGCAGCAGCTCGTCCGTCCCGAGCCTCCTCTCCTCCGACCAGACTCCCATCGTCAGGGCGGGAATGAAGAAGAGGAGCAGGTAGGGGAGGACCCCGTTCAACTGGTCGAGGTTGGCCAAGTTCTGCAGGAAGAACCGATCCTGCCAGAACGCCGCCGCGGCGCTGAGGAAGATGAACAGGGTGATGAAGACGTAGCCGCTGGGATTGCTGAAGTACATCCGCAGATCCCGGCGAGCCAGCGCGCTGACGACCGCCGTGTTGACTGTGCCTTCCATCGCTACCTCACGCCTCCGACGAGCCCTCCGCTTGTGGCTCGACGGCTCCGGTCTCATCGGTGTCCGGCAGCCCTCCGCCGCCGGTCAGGCGGTAGAACGGCTGCTCCAGCGACCCGTCCTCCTTCAACTCCTCGACCGGACCGTCGAACACCAGGCGGCCACCGTTGACCAGCAGCACGCGATCGGCGACCGCGTCGGCCTCGTGCAGGATATGCGTCGAAATCAGCAGGGTCTTCGTCCGCCCGAGCCGCTGAATGTTCTCGCGGAACTGCCGGATCTGGTTGGGATCGAGCCCGGCCGTCGGCTCGTCCATGATCAGCACGTCCGGATCGTGCAGCAGCGCCTGCGCCATCCCGACCCGCTGCCGGTATCCCCGCGACAGCTTGCCGATCGGCTTCTCGGTGACCAGCTCGAGCGCACACAGGTCGACGACCGCGTCGATCCGCTCCTTCAGTGTCGCCGGCGCCATCCGCCGCGCCTCGCCGAAGAAGCGCAGCAGCTCGAGCGGCGTCATGTCGGGATACATCGGGCCGTTCTCGGGCAGGTAGCCGAGGCGCCGCGACGCGGCGATGCGGTCCCGCCGGATGTCGTGGCCCGCGATGGCCGCCTCTCCCGCGCTCGGCGCGAGGTACCCGGTCAGCATCCGCATCATCGTCGTCTTCCCGGCACCGTTCGGGCCGAGAAACGCAACGACCTGCCCCTGCGGAATGGAGAACGAGATGTCGTGAACCGCGACGAAGGCCCCGTAGTACTTCGAGAGCCCCGTCGCCTCGATCATCACCGGCATTGGCTCGGCAGTCATGGCTTGCTCAGTCCAACAGGATAGCGAATCCGGCGCCGGGCCTTCAAGACCGGCGGCGGGAATCGTGGCGGGCGCGCTCCCGATGCCGGGAATGTTAATTCGGTATTAACAAAAAATTTACATGGCATTAACATTGGGTTGCGCGCCCCCGGGACCATGCCGGCATTCCCGGTCCCGGCCGGGCTGCCGGTCGCCCCTGCAAAGGAGGAGGTGAGTCATGCAGGCAACGTGTCGCGTCCTCTCGGTCGGTCTCCTCTTTCTGGCTCTCGCCGCACCCGCGACGGCGGCAGGAGCCGCAACCGCCGCCGCGCAGACTCCACCCCGCGCCGCGCCCGCCCCGGCGCCCGCACGGCTCGTCGTCGAATCGCCCGGCACGATCGAGATCGAGATCATGATCCGGCCGACCGCGCAGACGGACGAGTTGCGCGTGGTCGCCGACTCCGGCACGTTCTACCGCAGCACGACCATCGGGCTGACCGGAGAGGATTCCCAACGAATCCACACCTTCGAGTGGCACGGATTCCCCGCCGGCGAGTACGACGTGGTGGGCGAGCTGATCAGCGCGTCCGGACGCCGCGAAGTCGTGGTGCGAGGAGCCCTGCTGGTCATCGAGCAGCCGGAACCGCGAGTCCCGCCGGCCAGCGGCGATCTTCGGCGATGACGAACGCGCCGGCCGCCATGAGTCCGTAGCGGGCGTCCGCGATTGCCGCGGCCAGCGGGTCGACTAGACTGGAGGCGATGGCAGTCCCCTGCCGGCGGTCGCGCCTCGCGGCCAGCGTTCCAGCGGCAGCCTGCCTGCTGCTTGCCCTCGCCATCTTCCCGCCGGCCGGACAGCGCGCCGAACCGGGAGACCGCATCGACCGGATCTTCGAGCCGTGGTCCGCTCGCGGCGCGCCCGGCTGCGCCGTGTCCGTGATGCGGGGCGGCGACGTCCTCTTCGCGAAGGGGTTCGGCGACGCCAACCTCGAGTACGACGTGCCGATCGCGCCGGCGTCGGTCTTCCACGTCGCCTCCGTCTCCAAGCAGTTCACGGCCATGGCGGTCGGCCTTCTCGTGGCTGACGGGCGTATCTCGTGGGACGACGACGTCCGCCGGTACGTGCCCGAGCTGCCGGACTTCGGCGAGCCGATTGCGCTGCGCCACCTCGCGCACCACACGAGCGGGATTCGCGATCAGTGGAGCCTGCTGCAGATGGCGGGGTGGCGCTGGGGAGGCGACGTGGTCACCCAGGGCGACGTGCTCGACCTGCTCTCGCGCCAGACTGCCGTCCACTTCCCGCCCGGCAGCGACTACCTCTACAGCAACTCCGGCTACACGCTGCTCGCGGTCGTCGTCGAACGCGTATCCGGGCAGACACTGCGGGAGTTCACCGCTGCGCGCGTGTTCGAGCCGCTCGGCATGACGCAGACGACGTTCCGTGACGATCATGCGATGCTCGTCCGAAACCGCGCCTACGCCTACGAGCGCGACCGCGCGGGCGGATATCGTCTCAGCATCCCCGACTTCGACGTGGTCGGCGCCACCAGCCTGTTCACGACGGTCGAGGATCTCGCGCACTGGAATCGCAACTTCCGGACCGGCGAGGTCGGTGGCCGGCCCGTCGTCCGGCAGCTCCAGGAGCGGGGCACCCTCGACGGCGGCGCGCGCATCTCCTACGCGTTCGGGCTGGCGCACGGGATGCACCGCGGCCACGGGACCATCGGGCACGGCGGGACCGACGCGGGATACCGCAGCGAGTTCGTGCGCTTTCCCGACGACGACCTCGGCGTGGCGGTGCTCTGCAACGTGCGCACGGCCGATCCGGGACGGCTGGCGCGCGACGTGGCCGACCTCTTCCTCCCGCCGGCCCCCGGCACAGCGTCGCCCCCTGCCGCAGCGGCCGGCCGGCGAACCGCGAGCTGGGCCGGACCGGCCGCGGCCGGTCCGGCCCAGGCGGGTTCACCACGCGCCACGCCCGACCGGGAGAGGCTCGCGGCTCTTGCCGGCTACTACCGGCGTCCCGAGAGCGACGTTCCACTGCACTTCGTCATCCGCGGCGACGATCTGCTTCTCGTCGAGGCGGGCGGAGGCCGGCCGCTCCGGCCGCTCGCAGAAGGGAGGTTCCGGATCGCTGGAACCACCACCGTTGCGGCTTTCGAACCGGATGGCGCGGAGAGTGGACCGACGCTCCGCCTCAGCGGACCGATGCGCGGGGTCTACACGCATGCCGCGCCGGTCGTCGGGCTCCCCGGCGAGCGCCTGGCCGGGTACGCCGGGTCGTACCACAGCGAGGACCTCGATGTGCGATACGTGTTCCGGGAGGAGAACCGTCGCCTCGTGCTCTCGCACCGCAAGCTGGGCCACATCCGGCTCATCCCCACGTTCGAGGACGGCTTCTACGGCGGCGGGTGGTACTTCACGTTCCGCCGCGACGCCAGCGGCGAGGTCGCGGGATTCACGATGAGCACCTCTCGGGCATGGAGGGTCGCCTTCCGGAAGCTGCGCCAGGAGCCGGCACGGGAGTAGCGGTGCCGTCGCAGACGACGGACGGCCTGGAACCCGGCGAGTCCGCGTCCACTCCGCCGACGTCCTCGCCGCCTGTCCGCGCGGCATCAGGCAAAATGGGCCAATGCGAAAGTGGTGGTCCGCTCCCCTGCTGGCATTTGCGTTCGCGTGGCCCGGAGGCGCCGGCCCGGCCGCGCAACCGGCGGCCGGCGACGACGACGCCCGCGCGATCATCTTCAAGGCGCTCGAACGCGCGGTGTGGTACGAGAAGAACAACGTCGCCGCGCGCTACCGGGCGCGCATGACGAAGGAGGTCCGGCGGTTCGACGGCAACGGCAAGGTGCGCACCAGGGACGTCGGCGACTACGAGGTGGTGCCCATCGACGGCGTGCCGTTCGAGCGGCGGCTGACGATCGACGGCCGGCCGTTGAACGACGTGGAGCGCGGCTGGGTGGCCGAACGGGAAGCGGAGTTCCGCGAGAAGCTGCGCCGGCGGCGCGAGCAGGACGACGAGCCCGAGGAGGACGACGACGCCATCGTCTTCAACGAGGAGCTCGTGGCGCGCTACCTCTTCACGCTCGAAGGCGTGGAACCGTTCCGCAACCGCCCGAGCCACCGGATCGCGTTCGAGCCCCGCCCCGGCCGCCTCCCCGTGAGGCGCCGCATCGACTACGCGCTCAACAAGGCACGGGGCCGCGTCTGGATCGACAGCGAAACGTACGAGCCGGCGCGCGTGGAGTTCGAGCTGATCGACCGCGTACGGCTCTGGTGGGGCATGCTCGGCTCGATCCAGCAGGCCCGCGGCTCGCTCGACCGCGGCCCCGTGCTCTGCACCGCCGGCGGGCACGGAGATGGCGCCGGCGACATCTGGGCGCGCATCCAGTTCGAGAGCTACAGCGACGTGCGCGTCGTCTTCCGCCGCACCCGCCGCTCGGAGTTCCGGCAGTGGCGGGACTTCGAACTTATCGACGTGGACGAATAGCGCCGGGAACCCGGGGGGCGGAAATTCCCGCGCCGACACCAAGCAATCCCGCGGCAGGCGGTTCGCCGGACGCTCGCCGGACCTGGCGGTCGTCAGATGCTACGGATGCCGGTAGGGTGAGACCGTGGGCCAGGCGCCGCGGACGCATCCCCGGTGACGAGCCAGCAAGCGGAAACCGTCGGACGTCGGATCCGGCGCCGCCGGGCCGCGGGCGGCATCCACGTACAGGCATCCGACTTCATCGGGCGGAAGCCGGGCCACGAGCGTCCGCGCCCGCTCCAGCGCGACGAGCCAGCGCCGCTTCAGGACGCCGAGATCGAGCGGTTCGCGGAGGGACAGCCGGTCGAGATCGACCTGCGTATAGGCGACGTGTCGGGCCGCGTGGTCCAGCAGAAACTCCGGCGTAAAGCCGGGATCCTTGCCGCACGCCGCCCAGGCCAGGGCGCCGAGCGGGAGATAGCTGTCGTCTAGATGGAGCACGTCGACGAAGTCACGGATCTCGCTTCGTCCCACCAGGGCCAACACCTTGTTGGTCGCGGCGTCGGCGTCGTGCAGGCGGTACCCGAACCGTTCGTCTTCCTGTACCGGGTAGAAGCGGAAGGCGCTGTCCTGGGCCCATTCGATCTTCATGGCCCGTTCCTCCGCGCGCACCACGGCGCGATGGAAGGTGGGCGTGCGCAGCAGCCACGAGAACTCGTACCCTGCGGTGCCGAGTGTCTCCGCGTCCGTCTCCGCGCTCCGGGCGATGCTGTCCTCGAGATCGTGAAACAGATCGAGATCGGCCGAGTACCGCGGGGTGTCCTCCGTCCGATGCAGCACCGTCGCCCCCGCCACGTAGCTGTCGGGGCTGCGGTTCTCGGCGATGAGCCGCAGGACGTCCGTCTGAATGGCGCTCAACGGCATAGCCGGGCCGCGACCAGGAACCCTTTCCGTCCACCGTTCCGGCGCAGCCCGCGCACGATCTCGGGGACGTCGTCGAGGGAGACCTGCAGGTCGGGGCGCAGGTACCAGAAGCACTGGGCGTGGAACTCGCGGAACGCGCGCCGCGCCTCGCGCACCCGCACCATGTCCCGGGCATCCGCAGACGACAGGGCGCGCCGGCTCCTCGATCCGCCCCTGCGGCCGATCCGAGCCAGGTACGCTCTCAACGGGTCCGGCGTGTCCATTTGCTGACACCAATCATAAGCCGCTTATGTTTCCAGTGGCGAACGGCGGCAGGCGGGGCGGCTCAGCGCCGGGCGACCAGCATTTTCTGCAGCCGCTCGTACACATCACGCCGGTGGCCGACGGCGACGACCAGAATCTCTATGCGGGATTCGACGACGCGATACACGATCCGGTAGTCCCCGGAGCGCCAGGAGCGCAGCCCCTTCAGGGTGAGCTGCAGCGGCTTGCCGCGTTCGGGATCCTCGCGGAGCTTCCCGAGGGCGGCGAGCAGACGCCGGCGAATGGCGGGATCGAGCCTCTTGATGGCGCGGGCGGCCCTAGCGGCGTAGACCAGGGTCCACGTCATCCCAGACGTCCTCGTGGCTCACCAGTCTGCCCGCCGCCGCGTCCGCAAGCCCCTTCTCGATCGACTTCGCCAGATCCTGGTCCGCCAGGATCTCCAGCGTCTCGAGCAGGCCTTCGTAGTCGGTCAACGAGAGCAGCACGCCGACGGGACGTCCGGACCGCGTGATGACCACCTCTTCGCCGAGCGCCTCGACGTCCGCGAGGAGCTTTGCGAGGTGGGTCTTGGCCTCTGACAGCGGGACGGTAGCCATGCATGGCACCTCATATTTGTTGGAAACCAGATTATAGGCCTTTTTCTGGTCTATTCGACCGATGTCTGAATCGCGGTCAGTGGAAGTCCCGGCTGCCGGCGGTCGGCGGACGGCTCGGGATCTCCGGCGCCCAGAGCGCGTCGGCCACGACGTGAACGACCCCCGACTCGGACTGGAGCTTTCCGCTAACTCCTAGAAAAGAGGCGGTCCGCGCGAGCACCGCGTGGTCGTCGAACACCTGCTTCCAGATCACGACGTTCACGAACCCGGTTTCGTCCTCGAGCGTCATGAAGGTCACGCCCGACGCGGTGCCGGGCCGTTGCCGGCAGATGACGAGGCCGGCGTAACGCACCCGGCGGCCGTCGGGCATCCCCGCGACGGTGTGGGCGTCCGGCAGCTTCTGCGCCGCCAGCGCCTCTCGCAGCGGGGCGAGCGGATGGCCGCGGGTGCTGTGGGCGCTGAACCGGTAGTCCCAGTCGATGGTCTGGAAATCGTCCAGCGGGTCGAAGTCGGGGAGCGGGTCGGCCGGCGCGACCGGCAGGGACGTCTCCGCCGCCGGTCCGAGCCCCTGCGCCTCCCACAACGCGGCGCGGCGCCGGCCCTCGAACGGTGCGAACGCGCCCGCCTCGGCCAGCCGCCGCAGCACGCGGTCGTCGAGCCGGGTGCGCCGGCTGAAATCGGCCAGCGACTCGAACGAACGCTCCGCGCGGGCTCTTTCGATCCGCCGCCAGTCGCGCTCCGCGGAAAGGCTCTTGACGTACCGCAGCCCCATGCGCACGGCGAACCGGGAGGGGCGATGCATCCCGCGTAGCGGCGTTGCTCCTCGGTCACGGACTGCCTGTCCGCTCCCTCGTCGCGCCTTGCTACGCGGGCGCCTCGCCCCTCCCGGTGCAGTGCACCCTTCCTCCGAGTCTTCGGGCTCGAGCGTGCAGTCCCAGTCGCTGGCCGTCACGTCGACCGGACGCACCTCCACGCCGTGACGGACCGCGTCGTCGATGATCGTCGCCGGCGTGTAGAACCCCATCGGCTGGGCGTTGAGCAGCGAGCAGGTGAACACTTCCGGGTAGTGGCAGCGGAGCCAGGCCGTGGCGTAGGCGATCAGCGCGAAGCTCGCCGCGTGGCTCTCGGGGAAGCCGTACTCCCCGAACCCGCGGATCTGGTCGAAGACCCGCTCGGCGAACTCGCGGGCAATCCCCTTCGCCAGCATGCGGCTCACCAGCCGGTCGCGGTGCCGCTCGATGCGCCCGCTGCGGCGCCAGGCCGCCATGTCGCGGCGCAACTGGTCCGCCTCGCCCGGCGTGTAGTCGGCCGCCACCATCGCCAGCTTCATCACCTGCTCCTGGAAGAGCGGCACGCCGAGCGTCTTGCGCAGCACCGGCTCGAGGCACGGGTGCGGATAGACGACCGGCTCCTCGCCACGCCGACGCCGCAGGTAGGGATGGACCATGCCGCCGGTGATCGGGCCGGGCCGCACGATGCTCACCTCGACGACCAGATCGTAGTACTGGCGCGGCCGGAGCCGCGGCAGCATCGCCATCTGGGCGCGGCTCTCGATCTGGAAGACGCCGACGGTGTCGGAGCGGCAGATCTGGTCGTAGGTCTGCGGATCGTCCTGCGGGATCCGGTCGAGCGACAGCTCGCGGCCGTAGTGCCGGTCGAGCATCCGGAAGCCGAGGTCGAGCTGGGTCAGCGCGCCGAGTCCCAGCAGATCGACCTTGAACAGGCCGAGGTCCTCCAGGTCGTCCTTGTCCCACTGGATCACCGTCCGATCGGGCATCGTGGCGTTCTCGATCGGCACCAGGTCGTGGACCGGCTCGTGGCCGAGCAGGAAGCCGCCCGGGTGGATCGACAGATGGCGGGGACAGTCCTGGATCTGCTCGCACAGCCTGAAGAGATGTTCGTGAAGCGGAGAGGCCGGGTCGAGCCCGGCGTGTGCCAGCCCCGCCGCGTCGAGCGGGCCGTAGTGCGACATGAGTCGGGCGAGCCGATCGATCGCCGTCTCGGACAGCCCGAGCGCCTTGCCCACCTCGCGCACCGCGGAGCGCCCGCGGTAGCGCACGACGTTGGCCACCATGGCGGCGCGGTCGCGGCCGTACTTGCGGTAGACGTGCTGGATCACCTCCTCGCGGCGGGCGTGCATGATGTCGAGGTCGATGTCCGGCGGCTCGTGCCGCTCGCGCGACAGGAACCGCTCGAACAGCAGCTCGACCCGCGTCGGATCGACGGCCGTGATCCCCAGGCAGTAGCAGACCACCGAGTTGGCGGCCGAGCCGCGCCCCTGGCAGAGGATGCCCTCCTGCCGGCAGTACCGGACGATCTCCCACATCGTCAGGAAATAGCCGCCGTAGTCGAGCTCGTCGATCAGCGTCAGCTCCCGGTCGATCTGCTCGCGGATGGCCACGGGCACGTCGTCGCCGAAGCGCTCGCGCGCGCCGCGGAGCGTGAGCTCGCGCAGCCACGCGGACGACGTCCTGCCGTCGGGCAGCCGCTCGGCCGGATAGCGGTAGCGGATCTCGGACAGGTTGAAGGTGCAGCGCGACGCCACCTCGCGGGTCCGCTCGACGAGCGCCGGCTCGTCGGCGAACAACTGCGCCATCCTCTGCGGCGACTTCAGGTCGTGCTCGGCGTTCGGCCTGATCAGCCGGCCGGCGGCGGCGAGCGTGACGCCGTGGCGGATGCAGGTCAGGACGTCCTGCAGGTCGCGGCGCGCCGGCGTGTGGTAGAGCACCTCGGTGGCGGCGACCAGGGGCAGGCCGGCGCGCCCGGCGTGCCCGCGCAGGCACGCTTCCCGGCGCACCTCCTCGGCGCGCCGGTGCCGTGCCGCCATCGCGTACAGCCGGTCGCCGAACGCCTCCCGCAACGGCCCGGCGACCGCGCGCGGCTCCGCGCCCCGGACCAGCAGGCTCCGATCGCCGCCCCACAGCGCGATGAGCCCCTCGGCCCGCTCGCACACCTCCGGCCAGGTGACGCGCGACTCCCCCTTCGGCCGCCGCCGGCGGCCGGCGGTGATCAGCCGGCAGAGGTTGGCGTAGCCGGTCCGATCCGCCGCGAGCAGCACGCAGGTGGAGAGCTGCGGCGCGTCGTCGACGGTCACCTCGGCGCCGACGATCAGGCGCACCCCCAGCTCCTTCGCCTTCACGTGCGCCCGTACCATGCCGTGCACGCCGTCGCGGTCGGTCAGGGCGAGCGCCTCGATCCCGAGCGCGTGCGCCTGCTCGACCAGCTCGTCGGGGTGGCTCGCCCCGTCGAGAAACGAGAAGTTGCTCTTGCACCAGAGCGGGACATACATCGGTCTTGCGTCGCGGCGCCGTTTCGAGAGGCGCTCCCTACCCCATCCGCCCTCGTCGACGCCTTCGAGAGGCGCCCCCTACTCCACCCGCCCCTGCCAGCACCACCGCCGGCGCGGCCGGTCGTAGTAGATCCAGAGCAGGTCGCCGTCGCGCATCCGGGCGAAGTAGTACTCCCGGTGCACCGCCGACCGCCACCATCCGCCGGAGATCAGATAGGGCCCGGCGAGATCCTCGACGTGCCCGGTCACGCCGCCGCGCAGCAGCCAGCCGTCCGGCTCGTGACGGGGGCGCGGGGGGAGCGGGATCGGGTGCGCGTTGATCCGCCTGACCAGCGGCCGGCAGGCGCCTTCGCCCGCCGCGGGCGCCGGCGCAGGACGCGGCATCGTCTCCAGCGGCTCCCAGACGAACTGCGCCTCCGGCAGATGCGCCTCGACCAGACGCGCCCGCACCACCGCGTCGTCGCCGAACTCGGCGCGAATGCGTGCGAGAGCGCGGTTCGCCGCCGCCGGATCGCGGGGCGGCCGCTCGACGAACAACCCCTGCTGCGCGGCGGCGGTCCGAACGGCGCGGGCGGTCACTCGCAGCTCGATGACCCCGGCGTCCAATGCCAACGCCTCCAGCCGAAGCCGTACCAGGCCCAGCAGTTGCGCGGCATCCACCGTCGGAGCGGCGGGACGGATCTGCTCGCTCTGCGTGCCGGCCCGGTCGAGCCGCAGGTGCAGCGTCAGCGCTCCCAGCATCTCGCTGCGCCCCGCGATCATGGCCAGCAGCCGGTTCAGCAACCGCTTGACGACGAAAAGCAGGCGCGCGACGTCGGTCTCCGGATCGTCGAAGTCGTGGCGCGCGACGAGCGGATCCCGGACCCGCAGCGGCTGCAGCGGCACCCACAGGTCGCCGGCCGCCAGCCGGCGCAGGCGTTCCGCAGCCGGACCGAAACGCCGGCCGATCCCCGCGGGCGGCAACCGCAGAAAGGCCCGCACCGTCTCGATGCCGAGCTTCTGCAGACTGTCCCGGAGGGTCGGGTCGAAGCCCAGCCGATCCAGCGGCGCCTGCCCCGCCAACACCCGCTCGGCGGCCGCATCCCGCAGCACCGTCACGGGCCGGCCGGCCGCGGCGGTCGTGGTCCTGGCGATGGCGTACGTGCCGAACCGGGTGAAGCCGACGGCAACAGTCACCCGAAATCCGCACGCCTGAATCGCGTCGACGACCGCGTCCGCCCACCGGCGGGGCGACGCATACAGATGCGACAGCCCGGAGGCGTTCAGCCAGAAGATCCCCGGCTCGTCGCGGCTGGGCTCGACGTCGGGGCTGAAGCGCCGCAGCCGGTCGGCGAGCGCCGCGACGCCCCGGTCGACCTCGGTGGGCGGCACCTCCCCGGCGTGCAGCGTGCGCGCCAGCGACAGCCCCGCGCCGTAGCGCATACCGGTGCGGATGCGACACGCGCGGGCGTGCTCGTTGACCCAGAGGATCACGCCCTGCGGCTTGTCGCGGTCGACCACCGCCACCGGCCGGCCGGCCCAGTCGGGATGCCGCTGCAGCAGGAGCTGGAGCGGAAACGCCGGCAGCTCAACGCACGCCATCCGGTCCACGACACCACTCCTGGTCGGTCCAGCCCGGACCGCGGCGCTTGTCCTTGAGCGCGTGCACCCGGCAGGCGAAGCGATCGGGGCCGTGGCGGATGCACCGCGCCTGGCCGCGGACCGCGACGAGCGATCCGAGCGACGGCTGGCGCTCGGTCTTCTCCGTCAGGCAGAGGACGAGCGTGCCGTGCGCGAGCGCCTGCTCGGCCAGGCGGGTCTGCACGGCGAGCGGCAGATCGAGACGGTCGCCGAGGTCGACCACCAGCAGCCCGAACGCGCCGGAGCGGGCGAGCCGGTCGGCGGCCCGCAGGCGGTGATGTACGTCGTCGAGCAGGATCACCGGCAGCGCCGCCAGGTCGACGCCCCCCGCGGCCGCATCCGGCGGAAAGAAGGTGCTCTCGGTCCGGCTGATCCAGGCGGCCGGCTCGCCCCGCCGCTGCGCCTCGCGCACCAGGCCGAGGGCCAGGGTGAGCGCCGGCGCGGGGCCGGCGCCCGACAGCTCCGCCAGGCAGCCGCCGAGCGAGGCCAGGGTCCAGGCGGCCGGCGCCGGCTGCGTCAGGCTGCGCCGCACCCAGCTCCGGGACGCGGAGACGAGTGCGTTCATGTCCGGTGCCGCGTTCGCCGCCGCCACCCTCTTTCCCATCAAGCACCCGTAACGCCGCGGGCGTCCAGGATCCGCCGGACCTCGATCACCTTCCCGAGAATCACGACCGCCCCGGCGTCGAGCACGATCGGTTCGAACGCGGGGTTCTCGGGACAGAGCTCCACCCGCCGCCCGCGCGGCCTGAAGGTCTTGACCGTGGCCTCGTCCCCCACCCGCGCCACGACGACGTCGCCGTTCGCCGCGGTCGGCTGCCGACGGACAATCACCAGGTCGCCCGGCAGAATGCCCGCCCCGGTCATGCTCTCGCCGCGCACCCGGAGCGCGAACAGGTCGCCGGCCGCCGCGCCCCGGGCATCGACCGGCAGGTAGCCGTCCGGATCCTCGATCGCCTCGTCGAGCGCGCCGGCCGGGACGCGGCCGAGCAGCGGGGCGAGCACGATGCGCGCACCCGGAGTCGACCCGGGCAGCCGATAGCCCCGCGCCCGGTGCCGGCCGGCGACCAGCCGGCCCTCCTCGACGAGCCGCTCCAGATGCTGCTGCGCCGTCCGCACCGCCCGGAAGCCGAGGGCCTCCTGCACCTCGCGCACCGTCGGCGGCTGCCCCGCCAACAACCGATCCCGCACGAAGGCGAAGACCTTCTCGCGCGTCTCGCCCGCCGGTGTCCGTCCCATCGCGCCTCCTCGCTTCCCGGGGCCAGAACCGCCCTGCCGCGCCACTCTGCTTCGTTGTCCGCGCGCCTCTCCGATGGGGCGCGGATTCGATCCACCCCGCCGTGGGGCTCGCACAATACCATACATTTGCATGTTATTCTAGGAACATGCCTGAGATTTCACGGTTTCTCGGCATCGTGATCGGCATGTTCTACAGCGAGCACGGCGCTCCGCACTTCCATGCCGCCTACAGCGGATACGAGATCTCGGTCGAGATCGTGAGCCACGCCGTTCACGGCGAGTTCCCGCGTCGAGCCCTTCGCCTCGTGCTTGAATGGGCGTCTCTCCACGAGTCAGAATTGAGACCGAACTGGGAACTTGCCCGTCGGGGAGAACCGCTGATTCGGATTGCGCCGCTGGAATGACCGGCATGCCTTATCACGTCATCGAAGCACGCTACGTCAGCGGCCACGTCGTGTGGCTCCGTTTCCGGGACGGCACGAGTGGAGAGATCGACCTCGGACCTGCTCTCCGAGGTCCAATCTTCGAGCCGCTCCGAAACCCGGCCGTGTTCCGGCAGTTCGCCATTCATCCGGAGTTCCACACCCTGGTGTGGCCGAACGGCGCCGATCTCGCACCCGAGTTCCTCCATGACAACGTGCACGTTTCCGCGTGATGGGGAACATGTCGTCCGCCACAAGCTGGACTACCTGATGTTTCCGGAGAACCGGCCGCCGACCCACCCGGGCGAAATGCTCCTGGAAGAGTTCCTGCGGCCACTCGGCATGACGCAATCCGAAGCCGCCCGCCGGATGGAGATTCCGCTCAATCGGCTGAACGAGGTGATCCGGGGCAAACGAGGGATAACGGCGGATACGGCGCTGCGGCTCGCGAAACTGCTGAACACCGACCCCGAGATCTGGATGAACCTCCAGAACCAGTGGGACCTCTGGCACGCGGCCCGCTCGGCCACGCGCGCCTCGTGATGGTGATGTCACTGACGCCCGGGACACGGATCGGCGCCTACGACGTCACCGGCCCGCTCGGGGCCGGCGGCATGGGCGAGGTCTACCGCGCCCGCGACACGAAGCTCGACCGCGACGTCGCGCTCAAGGTGCTGCCCGCGGCGTTCACCGCCGACCCGGACCGGCTGGCGCGCTTCGAGCGGGAGGCCCGGGTCCTGGCCTCGCTGAATCACCCGAACATCGCCCAGATCCACGGCCTCGAGGAGACCGGCGGCACCCGCGCGCTGGTCCTGGAGCTGGTCGAGGGCCCGACTCTGGCCGATCGCCTCGAGCAGGGACCGATCCCGCTGGACGAGGTGCTGTCCATCGCCCGGCAGATCGCCCTGGCGCTGCAGGCCGCCCACGAAGCGGGCGTGATCCACCGGGACCTGAAACCGGCCAACGTCAAGGTGCGGGAGGACGGGACCGTGAAGGTCCTGGACTTCGGCCTCGCCAAGGCGCTGGACACGGCGCCGGCGCCGCCCCCCGGCGCGGACCCGCTGCAGTCGCCGACGATCACCGCCTCGGTGACTCGGATGGGCGGCGGTCTGATCCTGGGGACGCCGGCCTACATGTCCCCGGAGCAGGCCGAGGGACAGCCGACCGACACGCGCGGCGACCTCTGGTCGTTCGGCGTCGTGCTCCACGAGATGCTCGCCGGCGAGCACCTGTTCGCCGGCGAGACGGTGGCGCAGGTGCTGGCCCGGGTGATCGACCGCGAGCTCGACCTGTCGGTGCTGCCGCCCTCGACGCCACGGCCCGTTCGGCGGTTGCTGCACCGTTGCCTCGAGCGCGACAGGCGGCGGCGGATGCGGGACGCGGGCGAAGCGATCAGCGACCTCGAGGCCGCCGCGGCGCCTCCGGAGACAGCCCCGGAAGCCGCAACCGGCGCTTCCGCATCACCATTGCACGGATGGCGGGCGCGAGTCGCCTGGGCAGTCGCCGGCCTGGTGCTCGGCGGCCTTGCGGCCGCGACCACGTTCTGGACGCTCGCGCCTGAGCCGGAGCCGCCCGTGGTCCGGCGCCTCACCCTCGACCTGCCGTCTCCGATGGCGCGCGGCTCCGGGTTCGCCCTCTCGCCCGACGGGTCCACGCTGGCCTACGTCGGCCGCGGCGCCGACGGACGGACCCGCCAGTTGATGGTCCGGCGCCTGGACGAGGCCGACGCCCAGGCGCTGGCCGGCACGGAGGGGGCGATCGACCCGTTCTTCTCGCCGGACGGGGCGTGGATCGGGTTCTTCTCGTTCCCGGGTCCTCCCGGACCATCGGAGCGTATCCAGTACCGCTGGACGTTGAAGAAGACGCCGGTACGCGGGGGTGCACCCGTTACGCTGGCCGAAAACGTCCCCGCTCTGCGGGGAAGTTGGGGTGACGACGACCGCATCGTGCTCGGGGGCATGGGCGACCTGCTCCGCGTGCCGGCCGGCGGCGGAACGCCGGAGGCGGTGCTGCCAGCCGGAACCGTGTCGGAGTTGGCCGTGTGCTCGGCGCCCCACGTGCTTCCCGGCTCCACCGCGCTGCTGTTCTCCGAGTTGTCGAGCGACGCAGGTCCACGCCTGTGGGGGCTGTCGCTGGCCGACGCGGCTGCGCGGATCGTGGCGTCCGACGTGACGCAGGCCACCTACACGCCGACGGGCCACCTCCTGCTCCAGCAGGCGACCCGTCCCGCGCCGGGAAGACCCGGTTCCGGAGCCGCGACCCTGATGGCGGCCCCCTTCGATGCCGAGCGCCTCGAGTTGACCGGTACGCCGGTCCCCGTGGTTCCCGGCGCCGGCTCGAGCGCCTGGTCCGCCGACGGCACGCTCCTCTACACGCCAGGCACCGGAGGTCGCATCGGGGAGGGCGACCGCGCCCTGGTGTGGCTGGATCGGGCCGGGAACGAGGAGCCGATTCCCGCTCCGCCGCGCGTGTACGGCACGCCGCGCCTGTCTCCGACGGGCGATCGCATCGCGCTCGACATCGCGGCCGACGACGGCACTTCCGACATCTTCGTCTACGACCTCGCCCGGGAGGCGTCGAACCGCCTGACCTTCGAGGGCTGGAACGTCAATCCGCTCTGGTCGCAGGACGGCGGGGGCATCTTGTTCACGTCGCTGCGCTCCGATGGATTCAACCTGTCCCGAAAAGCGGCGAACGGCACCGGGCAGGTGGAGGGACTAGGCACGACCAGACCGATACAGATGGCCTCCGCATGGGCGGGCGAACCGGGCACGCTGGTCGTCATGCGCGCGAACAGCATGACGGACGTGGACATCCACCTGCTGCGGCTGGACGGCGACCGGGGTGCGGAGCCGCTGATCGCGACCTCGTTCTCGGAGTCGTTGCCCGCGGTCTCGCCGGACGGCCGCTGGATCGCCTACCAGTCGAACGAATCCGGCCGCTCGGCCATCTACGTCCGGCCGTTTCCGAACATCGACGACGGCAAGTGGCAGGTGTCTCCGGGGGTCGGCTTCTCGCCGGTCTGGTCGCGCGACGGCCGGGAGCTCTTCTACATTGCGGCCGGTCCCGACGGCAGGGTGATGATGGCGGTCGGCTACGCCGGCGAGCCCACGTTCACGCCCGCGCGCCCGGAGCGGCTCTTCACGCTGCCTGACCACATCGACTTCGGGGGCGCCTTCCGGCAGTGGGACGTCGCACCGGACGGCGAACGCTTCGTCATGCTCCGGGAGACGGAAGAAGACCCGGCGGGGAACGACCCGCGCCTGGGGCCGGCGGAGCTCGCCTACGTCGGCAACTGGTTCACGGAGCTCGTCGAGCGCGTCCCGATTCCCTGAACCGACCGCGCGTCGCGGCAGGTTTCGCTTGCGGCGCGCCCGGCGCTGTGGTACAAACTTCTTTTCACGCTATCCGTCTGTGCACGTGCACGCGTTCCGTTCGGTGCCAAGGAGATATCGATGAACTTGCAGCGCACGCTCGTCGCCCTGTTCGTGCTCGGCATGGTCGCGGCCGCCGCCCCCGGCTACGCGCAGCACGACGCCGAGGTGACCTATTACAAGGACGTCCTGCCGATCATGCAGGAGAACTGCCAGACCTGCCATCGGCAGTCCGGCTACAACATCAGCGGCCTGATCGCGCCGATGTCCTTCATGGACTACCGGGAGACCCGTCCCTGGGCCCGCTCCATCGCCCGCAAGGTCGAGTCGCGCGAGATGCCGCCGTGGTTCGCGTCAGCGCCGAAGGGCGTGTTCGACAACGAGCGCGGCCTGACCGACGCCGAGATCCACACCATCCTGCAGTGGGTCGAGGCCGGCGCCCCCGCGGGCGACCGCGCCGACGCGCCGCCGGCGGTGCAGTGGGCGGAGGACGCCAACGACGGCTGGACGCTAGGCACCCCCGACTTCGTGGTGAAGATGCCGGAGCCGTACCTGGTCGAGGACGACATCTACGACCTGGGCATCACCTTCTACACGAAGCTGACCGAAGACATCCTGCCCGAGGACACCTGGGTGAAGGGCTGGGAGTTCCGCGTCGGCGACAACCAGTTCACCCACCACATGTGCTCTTCCATCATCGCGCCGGGCGCCTTCATTCCAGAGGCCGCCGTCGAGGAGGAAGGCGCCGACGTGGACAACAGCCAACTGCTGAGTTGCGTCGCCGAGGGCGGCGAGGCGGACATGCTGCCGGAGGGCTTCGGCGTCCTGCTCAGGACCGGCTCGAGCATTTCCTTCAACATGCACTACCACAAGGAGCCGGCCGAGGGTTCGGCCGCCTGGAGCAATCCGGAAATCGCGTTCTTCGTCGCCGACGAGCCGGTCAAGTACAAGGTCATCAACGACACCCTCTCGAACCGCGGCTTCGAGATTCCGCCGAACCACCCGAACTACCGGATCGGGTCGTCGCGCCTCCTCGAGAAGGACACCCTGGTGCTGACCTACTGGCCGCACGCGCACATGCGGGCCACCGCGGCGCGCTACATCGCGCACTACGCCGACGGGACCGAGGAGCTGCTGCTCGACGTGCCGCACTACGACCAGGGCTGGCAGGTGACCTACAAGTACAAGGAGCCGAAGCTGCTGCCGAAGGGCACCCGCATCGACGTCGACTTCTGGTACGACAACTCGCCGGAGCGCGCGTCGCGGCGCAGCTTCAACTCGAACCGCTTCGTGGGCCACGGGCCGCGGACCGATGACGAGATGTCGCTCGGGTTCATCGGCTACGCCGAGATCGAAGAGTCCGAGGCGATGCCGGCCACCACCAACAACAACTGACGAACCCGCCACGGCCGGTTCGACATGCTTCCACAGGGCGGGGCCGCTTTGGTCCCGCCCCTTCTGTTTTCTCCATGCGATATCGAATGCTCGTCGGAGTCAGTGACGTACACGCCGCCGCCCGCCCGCGGGGCGGCATCGCACGCATTCGGCGCGGCCTGCTTGCGGCCGTCGCCGCCTGGTGCCTGACGGCCTCGGTCGCCGGCGCGCAGACGCCGGAGCCCAGCCATGAGGCCGACGGCCTCGTGCACGCGTCGCTCGCGCTCGAGGCCCAGGAAATCGACGTGGCGTTCCCGCCCGAGTTGCGGGCCGGACACCACGCCTACCGGTGGCTCCTCTCCGATACGGTCGGGTCCCGGGTGAAGGTCGGGACGCTGGACGCACACCGCGCGCTGCGTCTCGGCACGCTGGAGCCGGACATCGAGGCGATCGAGGCGGAGATCGCGGCCATAGTCGCCGCGAGACAGGCGGAAGCCGAAGCAGAAGAATCGGAGGGACCCGGCGGCGACGCGGAGGAATCGGATGAGGAAGCGGACGAGTCCGACGAGGAGATGGAGCCCCCCGACCCCGACCTCTGGCTCGTACGCGATGCCGCGGGCTGGCAACTGGAGATCCATCCGGCCGACGGGGGCGACGTCCTGATCGTGCCGTTGAGCCACCGCGAGACCGCCGTCGAGTCGCCGACGTTCACCGCCGCGCTCCACGCCACCGCCGCCGAGACAGGCCGCCTGGTCCTGCGCTGGGGACGTCACGCCTGGAGCGCCGACTTCCGGTTCGAGGAGCTGCCGGAGACGCCGCGCCGGGTGCGCGTGTCGGGTCGGGGCAGCGCCCGCGAGGCCGCGGACTCCAACCAGGCGACCGCCCGCGGCAACATGCTCGCCGAGCGGAACGAGACGGCGCTGGTGCTGCCGAACGGCGCGAGCATCACGATGCTCTATTGGAAGAGCATCGACGTCGAGGACGAGGACTACCCGAACGTGGCGGCGGCGCAGGACGGTGCGGTCGTCGAGATGATCCGCTCGCCGGTGCTGCGCCTCAAGAGCGACGTCCCGTTGCGGTTCGGCAGGACCGACCTCCCGACCGGCAACCTCGCCCCGGGCTTCGCCGGCGCCTACGGCATCTGGCTGCGGAAGGCGGGCGACGGGTGGCACTTCGTGTTCAACCACGAGCCCGACTCCTGGGGCACGCAGTACGATTCCGCGTTCGATGCGGCGGAGATCGCGGTCGACTACTCGCGCGCCGCAGGCTCGTTCCGTCCCCTCGGGGCCACGCTCGTGCCGACCGGTCCCGGCCGGGGGCGACTGGTCGTGCACTGGGGTCCGCACGAGTGGTCCACCGACTTCGCCGTCAGTGAGTGAAGCAGCGCAACGTCGTCGGTCGATGAGAGTTGGCGCAACGTCGTCAGTGAATGAGGCAGCGCAACGCCGGACATGAACCCGGCGAGCGCCGTTCCTTAATCGGGGGTGACCGTCATGATGCAGAAGAAGACTGTAGTTGTGGTCCTGATCGGGCTGGCGCTCACCCTGTCCGCGACGGCGGGCCTGCACGCCCAGCGCCCGGCCGTATCCGGCCCGCGCGCGGGGCTGTCGACGGGACATCCGCTGACCTCCGCCGCCGCGTTCGAGATCCTGATCCGGGGCGGCAACGCGTTCGACGCGGGCGTGACGGCGATGCTCGTGGGCGGCGTCATCGAGCAGGACCTGTACGGGCTGGGCGGCGAGTCGCTGGTCCTGGTCTACCCCGCCGCCGAGGGCAAGGTCACCTCCGTCGTCGCCCAGGGCTGGGCGCCGAAGGGGGCCAGCATCGAGTGGTACGAGTCGCGCGGACGCGATCTCTTCGGCGAAGGCCTGGACCCGGCGGTCGTGCCGGGCGCCCTCCACGGCGTGCTGACGGTGCTGGAGCGCTGGGGCACGATGAGCTTCGAGCAGGTCTCGGCGCGCGCCATCGAGTACGCGGAGCACGGGTTCCCGCTGCGCCCGCTCACCGCCCGCGCCATCGAGGCGAACCTCGAGTTCATGGAGGCGTGGCCGGACAACCAGCGGTTCTGGCTGAAGCCCGACGGCTCGCTCTACGCGGCCGGCGAGACGATCAAGTTCCCCACGCTGGCCGCGACGCTCACCAGGATGGTGGAGGCCGAACGGGCCCACGCGCAGCTCGGCCGCGAGCAGGGCATCGCCGCCGCCCGCGATCGGTTCTACAAGGGCGACATCGCCGAGGAGATGGTCGCCTTCCTGCAGGAGCACGGCGCACCGTTCGAGCTGAGCGACTTCGCCGAGTTCTACTCCCGGGTCGAGGAGCCGACCACAACCGACTACCGCGGCTACACCATCTACAAGCACGGCTTCAACAGCCAGGGTCCGGTTCTGCTGCAGGCGCTGAACATCCTGGAGGAGTTCGACCTGCAGGCGATGGGCCACAACAGCCCCGACTACATCCACACCGTCGTCGAGGCGATGAAGCTGGCCTACGCGGACCGCGACACCTATTACGCGGATACGGACTTCGTCGACGTGCCGGCCGCGGGCCTGCTCTCCACGCCCTACGCGCAGGAGCGCGCGGCGGAGATCGAACAGGCACGCGCGTCGGTCGCGTTCCGCGCCGGCGACCCGCTGCCGCACGACGCGAACGTGAACGAGTGGCCGTTCTGGGTCGCCGACATCGCGGACGGGGTGGCGGCCAGCGACGCCGACGGATCGTTCGTGCCGTCGGCCGGCGGACTGAAGGACACGACCCACATCGCGGTCATCGACGAGGACGGCAACGTCTTCGACGCCACGCCGAGCGGCGGCTGGACCGGCGGCGGGGTCATCCTCGGCGACACCGGCATCGGGCTCAGCACCCGCGGCGAGCAGTTCTGGCTCGACCCGGACCGCGCCAACCAGATCCGCCCGCGCGCCCGCCCGCGCTACACGCTGACGCCGAGCATAGTGTTCAAGGACGGCGAGCCGCTGATGGCGATCGGCACGCCGGGGGGCGACAACCAGGATCAGACCATCCTGCAGGCGTTCCTGAACATCGTCGAGTTCTGGGAGGACTGGTACCCGAACCTGCACGACGCGCTGGCCTGGCCGCGAGTCCGGACGCAGCACCTGCACGGGTCGTTCTGGCCGCACGCCGCCGGCTTCAACCGCATGGACCTCGAATCGCGCATCTCGTCGGAGGTGGCGAACGAGCTGCGGCGCCGGGGGCATCACGTGAACGAGGTGCGGCCGTTCGGGATGTCGGGCTGCGCGACCGCGGTCCTCATCGATCCGGCCACCGGCAACCGTCTGGCGGCGGGCGACCCGCGGCGCGACTGCTACGCGCTGGCGTACTGATACGGAGGCCGGCGCCGAGCTCGACAGGAGGAGGGCGATGCCGAGCTCACCGCCGAATTCCCGGGCGCTCGATCAGGCCATGGAGCGCCGGCGGCAGAAGCCCGCTGGCGCGAATTGATGCCGGCCGATCTGCGCCGGGCGCTGCAGTCGCTGGCGGCAGGCGCCGTCGCGCTGCCGGAGCGCTGGCGTAGCGGGGTGGCGTACAACCCCCTGTCCGCCCGAGCCATCCAGGATCCGTATCCCACCTACGCGCGGCTGCGCGCCCGCTCTCCCGTGCACCGCAGCCGGCTGCTGGAAGCTTGGGTGTTCACCTGCTACGCCGACGTGGAGGCCATTCTCCGGGACTACCGGCGGTTCTCCAACATGCCTTCCAACCGCAGGGCGCCGAGGCGGCGACGGATCTACGTGCCGCCGCGGGCGGACTGGACCATGCTGTTCCTGGACCCGCCGGAACATACGCGCCTGCGCGCGCTGGTCAATCAGGCGTTCACGCCGCGGGTGGTCGACGCGCTCGAGCCGCACATTCGGGCGATCATGGGAAAGTTGCTCGACGACATCGACGACTCCGCGGGATTCGATCTCATGGCGGCGGTGGCCAATCCACTGCCGGTGATCGTGATCGCCGAGATGCTGGGTGTGCCGCCGAAAGACCGGGACCGCTTCAAGCACTGGTCGAACGCCCGCGCCCGGATGCTGGAACCGACGATCACCGCGCAGGAGAGGGCGCGGGCCGTTGCCGCAGGCGAGTCGCTCGACGCCTACTTCATGCCCATCATCCAGGCCCGGCGCCGCGAGCCGCGGGACGACATCATCAGCGCCCTCGCGCAGGCGGAAGAAGAGGGAGACTCCCTCAGCGAACGGGAGATGCTGCTGATGCTGCGCCTGCTGCTGATTGCCGGCAACGAGACCACCACGAACCTGATCGGCAATGGTGTATTGGCGCTGCTGCAGCACCCGGAGCAGCTTGCGCTCCTGCGGGAGGACCCGAGCCGGATACCCGCGGCGGTGGAGGAGCTGCTGCGCTTCGATACGCCCGTGCAGCTCGACATCCGGGCCGTACTCGAGGACTGCGAGATGCACGGCGTCCCGCTGCGGCGCGGCGACGGCGCCGTCCTGGCCATCGGCGCGGCCAACCGCGACCCGGAGGTGTTCGACGACCCGGAGCGGCTCGACATCGAGCGCACCACGGGCAGCAACATCTCGTTCGGCCGCGGCGTCCACCACTGTCTCGGCGCGCCCCTGGCGCGCCTGGAAGGGCGCATCGTGCTGGAGATGCTCCTGGAGCGCTACTCGTCGTTGCGGCTCCTCACGGACCGTCCCGCGTTCCGCCGGGGCATCGTGCTGCGCGGCCTGGAGTCGCTGCCCGTCGCCGCGGTCGCGGCCTGACTCGGCTGAGGAGCACGGTGAGCCGCCGGAGACTGGAAACGCGAACCCGCAGATATGCCGGCGCCGACCATCGGCCTCGGCCCTCCGGCTACGTCAGCCACAAGTGCCAGACCGAAATCGGCCCGGGGCTGTTTGGCGGCGGCTGACGGCCGTAAACGAAGTCCCGGCGATGCCGCGTATAGGCCACGTCGGATGAGTCGGGACCCACAGGAACGGGGAGCGCTTCCACCAGGTAACGGTCAGGATGCACTTCCATGGCTTTCGACAGGAAGGCCTTCAGCGTCCTATCGATCGACGAGCCATCCCGCACGTAGCCGATCATGAATGCTTCGCGGTTGCCCCACGCATACTCGCCCTCCACGAAGCGGCGAATCCCATTCTCACAGTACAGCCTGGCCGTCTTCGACGCCGCGGCGTCGACAATCTTCGCCTCCGCGACCAATGGAAAGCGCCGTTCTCCACCTGACAGGACAATCGAGAGGTCTGGGCGTTTCTCGAGATGAGATCCATCGAAACTGATGCTCTCCGTTCCCCGCCCGATGTAACAGACGAGCTGCCCCCACAGAGGGTCCTTGTTGATCAGGCGGTTCAGCCGATTCTGCATCAACGTCGTCACCTCCGGCTCTTCGCCCCTGGCCACCGTATTCGGGTAGTCCGCGCGAACCTCGTCGAACGCCTGCCGCATACGCTCCGCGAGTATTTCGAGATGGTCGTCAGCAATGGCCGCCAGAGGCAGCCGAAGGCCACGGGTCAGCTCCGCGACCTGGTCGGGACGAGGACGAGGCGCCGGACTTCTCATGCGCTTGCATGCCCCTTCAGTCGCTCAACATGGGACCACGCAATCCGCTGTGCAAGGAGCCGCGCCTGTGTCTCACTCCAGTAGCGCCTTTGCGCAAGCCGCGCGATCACAAGTCCATCCAATCCGTTGTCGACGACGATCTCGGATGCGGCCGCCTCGTCGGCGGCCCTCACCAAACCTGCCCAATCGCCCGGCAGCACCGGCGCGGTCTGTTCGCGGCGCGCTGTCCTCACAGCGATTGCCTGCCACGGCGACATAGCCAGCGGGGGAATCTGACCCACGACCAGCTTTGACCCGAACCGGTCACACCATGGCATCAGTTCATCGCGAAGGACGTCGCAAAACCGTTCCCTCTCGGCGGAACTCGGAGGGACTTGCGCGTTCCGCCTGTTCTCGGCGAACGGCAGGTTGAACTTCAGGGTATCGCGAATGACCAGCAAATCGCGTTTGCCCAAGCCATACAGGTCGTTGACCCACTTGTCCACCTCCCCCCAGGTCACTGCTCCCGACTGGAGGCCGTCGACAAGGCGCTCGATCTCTCCACTCTCTCGTGGCGTGAGCGTGTCGAAATCCGGTAGCGGAATTCGATCTATCGCAACTTTCTCGACAACGTCTCTTTCGAATCCGAAATTTCCGCTGGTAACAAGTGCAAACCAAATAGCCAGCTTGCTTCCCAGCACCAATGCCAAATAGCGAACTAGCAGACCTGCCGCATCATACGCATACGGACTGTATCCATAGAACGTCTCATTGAAGATTGCGTTCTCCTCGCAAATCACCACGCGCAGACGACCCGTCGAGGCGGGCGGCGACTGATGAACGACAATCAACGGGCCGTTGAACAGGTCCGGAGACCGAGGGTCGTGAATCCGATCACGCGAGAAGATGTCGAGAGACGGAGTGTCAACGATGATACGGGTGAACGATTCCGCCGTAATCTCCGGCAGCCCATGCAAGTAGCTTGCATCTACGCCAGGCAGGCCGTCGCCCCGCCGACGAACCCGACTGCTCCGTCTAAGCGTCTGATAGCCGTTCCCACTTCCCCGCAAGCGCCTCCGGTCTCCAACACCAATCTCTTCCCTCCAGAAGTCGTGCAGTGTCGGATAACCCTGCGCGCGAATCCGTTGAAGGATTCCGAAATCCGCCTTCGACCCCCGGAACAATATCTTCAGGATCTCGGGTGTGTCGACAAGTCGATGAGAAGCAACGACTTCCGCGTTCACCGCGTCGATGCGCATTCCCCCCGCGCTGTTTAGTGTGTCCTCAATCCGCGGACTGACGAAACGAAATCCGGCCTCGACGCCGGGTATTCTGTTCGTGGCGAACAGAATACAGAAGGGTGCCGATATCTGCGGCCACACCTTCGTCTGTCTCAGTTCGACGCCGTTGATGACCGATGTGACGTCCAGCGCTTCGAACAGGGCCTCGCGCGCGGTCGGCATCCCGTCGCCTTGCTGAAAGAGCAGGCGCGCGTGCAGCGCGAAGGCAATCTGGCCGTCGGGCTTCGCCCATTCCATCGCCCGCCACACGAAGGGGAGATCGAGCACTTCGTTGGGCAAAGGGGGCTCCACGTTTGCGATCTCCCTGTCTGCAGCGATGCGGGCGACCGTTTTGCAGACGCGTTTCCATTCAGGCAGCTTCGTCCCGCTTGACCAGGGGGGGTTCCCGATCACGAGATCGTATTGCCCCTGGTGCTCTTCCCCAACGCGGGACCCCAGGCTGCCCAGCGCCGTGCCTTCCTCTTCGTCTTGTCCCTTAACCCGGTGTAGTACCGTCCCGCGGAGCTTCCTGAAGCGCAGCTTGTCGACCGGCCTCGGGTTCGGGTCGAGCTCGATCGACAGGAGATACAGACCCAACGCCGTGAACCGCAACGCGGCTTCGTTGATGTCGAAGCCGACCATCTGCTCGTAGAGGATTCGCCTGAGCACGTGGGTGTCCGGCCGTTTTCCATCGACCCGCCAGCGTTCCGCGACCAGCTCCCGGAACGCCGTCAGCAAGAAGATGCCTCCCCCGACGGCAGGATCGAGAACCCTGACCGACTCGCCGGTGCCTCGCCGCTCGAGCGCGCGGAACGAGGCTCGGACCATCAGGTCCGCGATCGGTCGGGGGGTGAAGTAGCCGCCTTCGCGTTTCTGCTTGTCCGGCGCGTGCTCCCTCAGGTGGAGTTCGTACGCCTGACTCAGAACACCGACCGGGATGTGCGCGAAGTCCAGGTTGCCCCACTTCTCCTCCCAGCCGAGAAACGGCTGGCCGTCCGGCGCGCGTCTCAGCACCTCTCCCAAGACGTCGTAAACCCGTTCCGGCAACATCTCGAATACGCCCGGAGACAAGGGCAGCAGGTCGCCGTTGAACCTCGCGTCGAGCCAGTCGGATGTCTCTTCCGCCACCTCGCGCGAGTCGAAAAGGCCCGCCGCCCTCTCCGGCTCCGACATGCCCTCCGGCAGGAGGCTCCGATCCGCCAGGAACCGAGTGAAGAGTGCGCGGCCGACAAGGGAGATGGCGTCCTCATGCGAGACCTTGAGCTCGTCGATGAGCCTCGTCGTCGATCCGCTCAGCAGCTTCAAGACGACATTGGAAATCCAGCCCCGGTTCGTGATCGCGGCTTCGGGACGCACGTTGCCCAGGCGCGCGAACACCGTAGACTTCGCACGGCCCCAGTCTTCCGAGCCAATCCGAGCCTGCCGCAAGGACTTTCTGTCGAGGGCGATGCGATAGACACGGAGATGCCCCGGCGCGACCACGCCGAGATAGGGCGCGTCCCCGCGCATCGCGAGCAGACGCCGTATCAGTTTTAGCTGATTATCGTCCTCCACCGAATCCGCGTCGACCAAAAACACCAGCGGCGCGCCCTGCCATTCGTACACGGCCTCCACCATGCCCAGGGTGGCGTTGCGGTCGCGGCGCGCCGTCAGCAATGTCGCGTAAGGGAGAAGCTCCGGGCACTCATCGTCAAGCGAGCGCAACGCCGACGGATCAGCCCCGAATTCAGCGACCGCAGCGCGTATGTCAGCCATCGGCTTCGTCCTGCAGCGCGCCGCGGGAGGCGGCCACGTTGACGCGCCCGATTCCCGCCTGTTCGTGGACCCGTACCGGCGACAGCGACCTGGACTGGTGTTGGCAGATGATCCGCAGTTCCGGGGTCCGCCGAGCGTCGCGCCGTTCCTGCGGCGCGTCGTTGCCATGCCGCAGAGTTCTCCCAGGCCTTGGTTCAATCGCTGGTGCTCGGCTCTGGTGCAGTAGCCGCGCTCCCGGAAACTGGCGGTACATGCACTCAGTTTCGCCGATGTGTGTGACAGCCAAGGTCACTTGAGCGTGTGATTGACGGGAGGGTCCGAGGCTTCGAAGATTCTCCGGGATCTCAGTTGTCGGCCGGGTCCGGCGTCGGCAGGTGAAGCCGCTCCAGTGTACCGAGACGCTGCTCGACCTTCCCGAACTCCACTTCGACGGCGCGTAGCCGATCATCCATCCGACGAAGATCGGTCCGCATTCCGGCGATCTGCACGCTCAGGGCAATGACCGCGCCGATAATGACTCCGATGACCCACTGGGTGTCTCGACTCGGCATCAATTTCAGCCTATCACACCGTCGCCGCCCCAGCTCCCGGCCCACGCTGTGCGCTCAACCCTCACCCTCCTGCTTCGGGGCGGGGCACCATGGATCCGGCCGGTGGTGACGCGCGCCGGAACCGCGGCCCGTTCATCACGGTCCCGATCACCGTGTAGCGCACCCCCGCCTGGTAGACGAGCAACAGGCCCGCAACGATCGTCGTGCTGATCAGCAGGAACTTCAGGTGGATGTTGATCGGCCAGGTCACCACCAGCATCTGCGCGGCGATCACCAGCGGCAGGTGGGTCAGGTAGAGCCAGTAGGAGGCATCCGACAGGTACCGCACCCCGAAGCGTTCGCGCACGAAGATCCAGCGGAACAGGCCCATCGATCCGAAACACATCAGCCACGCGAAGGCGACCTGCACCACCGCGGCCACGCCCCAGACCCACGGAGCGCCCGCGTATTGGAACCCCTCGTCATACAGGAGCGCCACACCGGCGGGAAGCAGCAGCAACAGCGAGGGCACGAGGGCAACGGCCCACCAGCGCCGCACCGCGATGTCCCGCTGGCGGAAGAACACGCCGAACGCGAAGAAGATGGCGTAGTAGGCGAACACGCGGCCTGCCGGTATCACACCGCTCTCCGTGTCGGGACCGAACGCCAGCTCGTGCATCACGTACTGCGGCGCGACGGTCAGCGGCACGAGCAGCCACCACGCCTGATGGCGGAAGGTCAGGCCGAGCCGGACGGCGACGATGAACGCCGCCGCCAACAGCAGCAGGTACCACAGGAACCAGAGGTGCTCCAGCCCGCCCAGCCACGCCAGAGGCCAGTCGAGCGGCGTGAAGTCGGCGCCGGCGGCGAGCCACCTGATGGCCGGGACGACGGTGAACATGCCGGCCAGCAGCGGCAGACCGATACGCTCGAGACGATGCCTCCACAGCCGCTGCAGCCCGCGCGACCGCCACAGCATCGCGGTGAAGAAGCCGCTGAGCAGGAAGAACAACGGCATCCTGAAGCCGTGAATGACCGACAGGATCCAGGCGTAGACGTTGGCTTCCGGCGCGGTCTCCCAAGCCCACGCCTCGTGCACCGGCCAGAACTCGAGCGGCACGAGGAAGGCTCCGGCGTGCAGCAGGATCCCCAGCAGCATGGCGAATCCGCGCAGCGCGTCCAGATCGTGGAACCTCGTCATGCTCGTGCCGGCCTGCATCCCCATGGCTCGATTGTAGAAGATGGAATCGACCGTCCGGCGGATTGTCTCTATAATGCCGACCCACGGCAATCCAGTCCAAGCCGAGGTGCGATCATGACCATCCGATCCCTGCCGGCGTTCTATCTCGTCGCGACGTTGCTCCTCGGCATCGGGGCGCCGGGCGCCTGGACGCCGGCCTTCGCCCAGGACGACGTTCCCGAGCTGCTTCAGGACTTCGTGCCGGTGACCGACGAGATGCTGCGGGATCCGGATCCCGCCGACTGGCTCACCTTCCGGGGCGGCTACAGCCTCTGGGGCTACAGCCCGCTCGATCAGATCGACGCGGACACGGTCGGCGGTCTGCAACTGGCCTGGTCGCGATCGATGACCGAGGGCTACCAGGAGGTGGAGCCGATCGTCTACAACGGCGTGATGTACTTCCCGCACGTGGAGGACCGCGTGGAAGCGGTCGACGCGACGACGGGCGACCTGCTCTGGGAATACCGGCGCTTCACCCCCGACGAGCCGTGGAACACCACCGGCACGCGTGCCCGGTACCGCAACGTCTCGATCTACGACGACAAGGTCTACGTCGCCACCAACGACGCGTTCCTCGTGGCGCTCGACGCACGGACCGGCGAGCTGGTCTGGGAATCGCAGCGGGCGGACTGGCGCGAGCAGGTGGCGCAGACGACCGGGCCGATCATCGTCGACGGCATGGTCGTGACCGGCTCCCGCTGCAACCCGTCGAGTCCGCGGCCGGGCGGCTGTTTCATCACCGGCCACGATCCGCAGACCGGCGAGGAGCGCTGGCGGGTGAACACGGCGGCGACCCCCGATCAGCCGGGCGGCGACACCTGGGGCGGCCTCGCGCGCTCGGCCCGCCGCCACGCCTCCGCCTGGATGCAGGGGAGCTACGACCCCGAGCTGGGCCTCGTCTTCTGGGGGACCGGACCGCCGTCGCCGCTGCCCGAGCCGCTCCGCGGATCGGGCAAGGCCGACCTGCTGTACACCAACTCGACGCTCGCCCTCGATCCGCGGACCGGCGAGCGGGTCTGGTACTTCCAGCACCTGCCGCGCGACAACTGGGACCTCGACCATGTCTTCGAGCGGCTGATCGTGGAGACCGAGGTATCGCCGGATCCCGCCGAGGTGCCCTGGATCAATCCGGACCTGGTGCCGGGCCAGCGCCGCAAGGTAATCACCGGCATTCCGGGGAAGACCGGCGTGGTCTGGACGCTCGACGCGGCGACCGGCGAGTTCCTCTGGGCGCGGCCGACCGTCTACCAGAACATCATGACCGGGCTCGACCTGCGGACCGGCCGGCCGATGATCGACGAGAGCACCACCCCGTGGTCGGTCACCGATCCCGTGCTCGCCTGCCCGCACCTGCTCGGCGGCAAGAACCAGCCGTCGGGCGCCTACAGCCCCGTCACCGGCGCGATGTACATGCCCATGAACAACGCCTGCATGGATCTGTCGATGTCGGTGGAGGTGGCGGGCCCGAGCGACGGCTACGACGTCCGCACCGTCGTGCGCCACCATCCGGACCGCGACCCCGACACGACGCCGGTCGGGCGGCTGGAGGCGATCTCGGCCTCGACCGGCCGGACGCTCTGGCGCTACCAGCAGCGCGCGCCGATCTACGGATCGGTCCTCGCCACCGGCGGCAACCTGGTCTTCTCCGGCGACACCATCCGCCGGTTCCGCGCCTTCAACGCCGAGACGGGCGACATCCTCTGGCAGACCATCCTGAACGGCCCGGTGAGCGGCCGCCCGATGAGCTACAGCGTGAACGGCCGCCAGTACGTCGCCATCCCGGCCGGTGGCATCACACAGGGAAGCAGCTTCCTCCGGATCACGCCGGAGCTGACGACGTCAACGGGGAGCAACACGATGTTCGTGTTTGCGCTGCCGGAGTAAAGGAAGCGGACGGCGCCGCGAACGCGACTCGGTGCCGCCGCACATCCCTGCCGTCGACTATCGAGTGGACGATGTAGATCCATTCCTCGGGGGACCCCGTCAGCGCCGGGACGATGCCGCTGCTCTACATGCCGTGCGGGTCGGGCGGTGCGGGTCGGGCGGCGCGGGATAACCCGCAAACAGCCGAGATCGGGGCGACCTGCATCGAACGATATTCTATGCATCATATTTGGCATGTTAATATCTATTTCTAGATTTATAACACCATTACCGATGTCTTATGGGATCATCTTTCGGCACATCGGATGACGCGGCTCTGGAAGTGCTCGGCCGCCGCCTTGCCCGCCATCGCCTGAACCAGAACCTCACCCAGGCCGCGTTGGCCACGCAGGCCGGCGTCTCCACACCGACCGTGCAGCGCATCGAGCAGGGGCAATCGTCGCAGGCCGCGAACCTCATCAGAATCCTGAGAGTGCTCGGGCTGCTGGACAACCTCGACGCGCTCGTTCCCGAGCCGGCCATCAGTCCGATCCAGCAGGCCAGGATGCGGGGCCGGATCAGACAGCGAGCCTCATCGCCATCCGGCAAACCGGAGCAGCCCGCCGACTGGTCATGGGGCGACGAACCATGACCGTGGCCGAAGTTCAGCTCTGGGGGCGAACGATTGGCGCCGTGAGTTGGGATGACGACCGCGGATTCGCCCACTTCGAGTACGACCCCGCCTTCATTCCCGGCGGCCGGCAGGTCGCGCCGCTCACGATGCCGCTGGCCGGCGAGATCTACTCGTTCCCGGCGCTGCCTCGACGGACGTTCCACGGCCTGCCGGGGCTTCTCGCGGACTCGCTCCCCGACCGCTTCGGCCAGGCGCTCATCGACGCGTGGCTCGTCCGGCAAGGGCGCGAGCCGGGTGATTTCAACGCCGTCGAACGCCTCTGCCATATTGGCGTTCGCGGCATGGGCGCGCTCGAGTTCGTCCCCGCCACCGGTCCGCCGCACACGTCCGCAAGCGTCGACGTGGCGGCGCTCGTCGAGCTCGCCGGCGAGCTCCTCACCGCACGCGCGGCCCTTGGAGGCTCCCTTGCGCCCGCTCACCGGGAGCGCGCCCTGCAGGACATCCTGCGAGTCGGCACCTCGGCGGGCGGCGCCCGCGCCAAGGCGGTCGTCGCCTGGAATGCCGAGACCGATGAAGTCCGTTCCGGGCAGGTCACGCCCGGCGACGGTTTTTCCCATTGGCTCATCAAGTTCGACGGCGTAGCCGGCAACAAGGACAAGGAGCTCGAAGATCCCCGCGGCTACGGGCTGATCGAGTACGCGTACCACGCCATGGCGCGCGCCGCAGGCATCGAGATGACCAATTGCCGGATCCTGCACGAGAACGGCCGCAACCACTTCATGACCAGGCGCTTCGATCGCACGGACACGGGCCGCAAGATCCACATGCAATCGTTGGGCGCCCTGGCGCACTACGACTTCAACCAGGCGGGCGCGTACTCCTACGAGCAGGCACTGCGCGTCATCGACAGGCTCGGACTCGGCAAGGACGCGGCGGAAGAGCAGTTCCGGCGCATGGCCTTCAACATCGTCGCCCGCAACCAGGACGATCACGTCAAGAACATCGCCTTCCTGATGGATCGCGCCGGCCGCTGGTCGCTCTCTCCCGCGTTCGACGTCACCTACAGCTACAACCCCGCGGGCCGCTGGACCGGCGCGCACCAGATGACCCTGAACGGGAAGGGGGACGACTTCGAGGTCGAAGATTTCGTGGCGTGCGCGCGGAACGCCGCCCTCAAGCGCGGCCGAGCCACCGCCATCCTGGGCGATGTCGAGCGAGCCGTTTCACGCTGGCGCGGGTTCGCGGAAGAAGCGGGAGTGCCTGCCGAAACGACCCGCGGGATTGGCGCCGCCCATCGTACGGACCTGCTTCCGTAAGATGCGGATCGAGTCGCGCCGCCCCCTGGCGAAGCGATCCGGAGCGACGATTCCGGATCGGCGGGAACGCCGCCCGGTCACGTCGGCTCCCACGTTGCGCCGGCACCGCCTGTGCGAGCGCTATCGGGATGTGATCACACTCGCCGCGACGGAGACGACCCAGGTGGCGTCTTCGAGCGCGTGCTCCGCATGCTCCCGGGTGTACTCGTCGGTTGGAATGAAGTCGATCGCACCGTAGAAGGCCAGCTCGCGCTCCTTTCTGAGAGCGGTGGAGACCTCGGCCAAGCGTTCAATCCCGCTGTCCGTCACACCCGGAAACCGGCCGCGATGCTCGCGAACGAACCGCCCGACGTCGTGCCAGTGAGGCGGCTCCATGCCGACCTGCCGCAGCATTCCCTTGAGCGCGAGCTCGACGATTTCCTGCGCCTCCCGGACCACATCGGAGTAGGCCTCCTTGTCCAGAAACACCTCGAGAACATCGAGACGGACTCTGGCCTTGAGCAGGTAGCTCTCGGCGAGCGACGTGTTCGTCATGGCGCGAACAGGTCGAAGACGTCGCCCGGCTTGTAGTCGGGCTTGAGATCCCAGTACCACGCGTTGCCCAGCCAGACGCGTTTGGAACCCAGTTCGCGGAGCCGGTCCCGGAGGCGGTCGAGCGCCAGCGCCAGACAGCCGTCCGCGTCCAACAGGAGTCGTGCGTCGTCGGTCATGTCGAGGAGCAGCATCGACCCGCGTTCGAGTTCCGAGGGAGTCATCAGAACCGGCGACAGGTCGGGATGCAAACCAGCAGCCGCAGCGGCGTCGAGGCGGGGGGCCAGCGCTTCCTCGACCGCGCTGAAATCGCGCAGGCGAAGGGAGTGCCGGTCGGCCAGACCCTTCGCAACTATGAGTAGGTCAACGTCTGAATCGGGCCGCGGCAAGCCGCGGCCGACCGAGCCGTAGACCGCGACGGACAGCAGGTTGTCACCGTAGTGGCGCCGGCAGGCCGCTACCAGATCGGCGAGCAAAGCATGGTAGGCCGCGTGCATGGGCGCATTATAGGCGCCACCCCGAACGGGGCAGTCGACCACAAGTCCCCTGAACATGCCGATCAGCGCGTCCCGGTCAAAGGACCCACGCATGCGATTCTCCGCCGCGCCCGTCCAGGTCGCGCGGATCGGGCAGCGCGCTGTGCCGGATGAAAGCGGGCGGCGCGAAAGCAATCGATTGCAGTCGTATCAGCGGGTTCCGGGAGACAACCCACGGCACGTCGAGGAACCGCTCGCGCTCGCTCGTCCACGCCGGGGCGGCGTGGCCGTGCAGTTCCGCCACGTGCTCGACGGTTGCCGCGAGCAACGCGTCCCAACGCGTCCCGGTCAGCGCCGGGCGTTCGTGGAGAGCTTCCTGCTGTTCCTGGTGATCGAGGCTGTGAAACAGGCGCGGCACCTGGTGGATGATCGCCCGGTACAGATCGGTCTCCTTCCATCCCGCGCGGATTGCGTTGCTGTAGTCCTGCAGGCGGAGGATCCGTTGTCTTCGCTTGGCCATTTCCGGCTGTCCATCGCCTCGAAGATCTCCATTCTAACTGCCGCCTATTCCAGGCGGAGCGTCTCCAGCGGATCGATGCGGGTGGCGCGCCGGGCCGGGAGCCAGCAGGCGACCAGCGCCACGGCGATCAGCACCAGCGGCGCGACGATGAACGTCAAGCGGTCGCCGGGGGCGATGCCGAAGAGGAAGCTCTCCAGCACGCGGCTCGACGCTGCCGCGGCGAGCAGGCCCAGCCCGACCCCGGCCGCGATGAGCAGCGCACCCTGCCTGACGACCAGGGCGAGGACGTGTCCGGTCTGCGCGCCGAGCGCCATGCGGATCCCGATATCGCAGCGCCGCTACGCCACCGTGTAGCTCAGCAGGCCGTAGACGCCGAGCATCGCGAGCAGGAGGGCGACCGCTCCGAAGCCGGCCACGAAGACGGTCTGGAAACGCGGCTGCGCGACCGAAGACGAGAGGCGCGCCTGCATCGTCGTCACGTCGTCCAACGCGGCCCCGGGGTGCGCATCCGCCACCGCCGCGCGCAGGAAGGGAACGACCGCCAGCGGATTGCCGTTGGTCCTCACCGAGATGAACGGCGTGTTCATGAACGGAAACGGACTCGCCTCGCTCTGGCGCATGGGAATGTAGACAGCCGCGGAGGACCCGGCCGCCGCAGGACCCTCGTGCTCGACGTCGGCGACCACCCCCACGACAGCCCACAGCTCGTCACCGCTTCCCGCCTGCAGGTCTCCTCCGACCGCCGGCAACCGCACGCGTCGTCCGACCGCCGACTCGCCGTCGAACAGCTCACGCTCCAGCGTCTCGTTGACGATGGCGACACGCGGGCTGCCGGACTCGTCCAACCGCGTGAAGGCACGTCCGCCGCGCAGCCGCAGGCGCATGACGTCGAAGTAGCCGGGGCTGGCGATCCGCACGCGGGCTCGCGGCCACTCCAGTGGACTGGCCGGCACCGGACGGCCCGCGGCGAGCGCCCACATCGGCCACCCGCCGGACAAGGAACGGCAGCGCCGTGGACAGCCCGACGGCCTCTACCTCGGGCAGGGACTCCACGCGGGCCAACCGCTCGACCAGCGCATCGTGGAACCGACGGGCGGTCTCTTCCGCAACCTCGAACTCCCCGGACAGTATCCGCCTGTCGACGTCCGGATGATTGACCTGCGCCGTCAGCACGTTGCCGGCGTCATAGCCCGGATCGACGGACACGAGCCGCACGAAGCCGCGCAGCAGCAGGCCTGCCCCGACGAGCAGCACCAGGGCCAGCGCAATCTGCATCACCGCCAGCGCAGCCCGGATCCGGTTCGCGGACAGTGTCCGGAAGCCGCCCGCCGCCTGCACGCTTCCTTCGCCGAGGGCGCGTAAGAGGTGCAACCGCGACCCCGAGAGCGCCGGAACGGCGCCGAACACCAATCCGGCGACGACCGACAGCCCGGCCCCGAACGCGAGCACCACGCCGTCGACGCCGACCTCGTCGAGCCGGGGAACTGCGCCCGGAGCCAGCGCCGGGGCGCCGCGCAGGATCAGCGCGGCCGCCGCGAGGCCCAGCGCGCCGCCGCCGACGCCCAGCGCAACGCTCTCGGTCAGAAGCTGCCGCATGATCCGGCCGCGTCCCGCGCCGAGCGCACCCCGGACGGCCAGCTCCCGCCGCCGTGCGACCCCGTGGGCAAGAAACAGACCGGCCACGTTGATGCAGGCGATGGCCAGCACGATGGCGGTAACGGCGCTCAGCAGGACCAGCGCCGGCCGGTAGGCGCTGACCATCTCTTCCTGGAGGGGTATCACGTGTGCCTCGAGTAGCGGTCTAGGATCGGACGGCGAGCGGTCGGCGTTCAGAACGGTGCGCGCCTCGGCGGCCGCCTGCTCGGGCGATACACCGGGACGTAGGCGACCGAGCGCGGGGAAACTCAGCCCGATGGCGCCCGGCTCGAACGGCGGTATGACGAGCGGCGTCCAGATCTCCTCTTCAGCACTTGGAAAGGAGAATCCCTCGGACAGTACGCCGACGACGGTGAAGGCCTCGCCGTCGATATCGAGCGAGGCACCGACGATGTTCGGATCCGAGCCGTAGCGGTTGGTCCAGGCGCCGTGGCTCAGCAACGTCACGCGTCCTGCTCCCTCGCGGGCGTCCGCCTCCACGAACAGCCGGCCCAGATGCGGCGCGGCCCGCAGGAGCCGAAAGAGCGACGGCGACACCATCGCACCCCGCAGCGTCCGCGGGCCGTCCGGGCCGAGCCAGACCAGGGACCTCGGCACGTGGGCCGCGATCTGCTCGAAGGATCCCACCTCCTCCTGCAAGCGTGGGAACGTCATGTTGGAGACCAGGGCAGGATCGTTCGGCCGTGCGGGGCTCACGTGGCCGACGCGCACGATGGCATCCGCTTCCGGATACGGCAGCGGCCGGATCAGCATGCTGTAGACGATGCCGAACATCGCCGTGTTGGCGCCGATCCCCAGCGCGATCACGAGCACCACCGAGGCCGCGAAGCCGGGGCTCTTCCGCAGGCCGCGGATGCCGTGACGCACGTCGCGCCACAGGTCGTCGAGCCAGCGCCAGCCCCAGACGTCACGGGTGCGTTCCCGGATCAGCGTCCTGTTACCCAGCTTGCGACGCCCCGCGCGCAGAGCGTCGCTCTCGGGCAAGCCGGCGTCACGCTGCCGCTCCCGCTCCAGCTCCAGGTGGAGACGCAGCTCCTCCTGCAGGTCCTCCTCCGCTCGGCGGCGGCCGAGGTACGGGATGACGCGACAGAGCCACACTCGCCACTGCATGCGATCTGCCTTCGGTCGCGTCCTACTCGAAGCGCAGGACTTCCATCGGATCGATACGGGTCGCGCGGCGCGCCGGCAGCCAGCAGGCGAGCAACCCGGCGGCAAGGACGACCACGGTAACGCCAGCGAACGTCAGTACGTCGGTTGCCGTCACCCCGAAGAGCACGCTCTCGACTAGACGGGTCGACACGGCAGCCGCCAGCAGTCCGGGAACGACACCGGCGGCGACGAGCATTCCGCCCTGTCGGACGACCAGCCCGACCACGTCACCGCGCCGGGCTCCCAGCGCCATGCGGACGCCGATCTCGCGACGGCGTTGCGACACCGCGTAGCTGAGGACGCCGTAGAGACCGAACGCCGCGAGGAGCAGTGCAACGGCTGCAAAGACCCCTGCGCAGACCGCGTAGAAGCGGGGCTGCAGGGCCTCTCTCGACAGCGTCGTGTCGAGCGTCGTCACGTCGATCCGTGCGTTCGGGTGGATATCGGCGAGCAGCTCCCGCAGGAGCGGAACGACTGCGTCGGGGTCGCCGGCGGTACGGAGGACAACGGTCGGCAGGCTCGAAGCGAAGAACCCGTGCTCCTCAGGCTGGAGCCTGGGCAGGTAGATCTCGCCGCTCAGGGCTTCGTCCCACGGCGGGTCGTAGAGAGGAGTTGCGTCGGCCACGATGCCTACGACCTGCCACGTCTCGTCGGTCCACTCGAGGTGCCGCCCGACCGCCGTTGCACCGCCGAACGCCGCACGCGCGAACGACTCGCTGACGACCGCCGCACGCGGGCTGCCCGGGCCATCACGTGCCGCGAGGAACCGGCCCGCCCGCAACCGGAGCCGCAAGACTTCGGCATAGCCCGGGTCCACCCTACGCACGCCAACGTGCAACTGCTCGCGCGGGTCGTCCGCCGCCGGCCGGCCGGGAACATCGATGGGGCGCATCGAGTCGGCATGGTCGAGCGGATAGCCCGACGACAGCGCCACGGCGACCAAGCCGGGCAGGTTGCCGACCCGCTCCATTTGCAACAGGAGCGCCGTGGTGGCCTGGTCGGCCGCGGCGTACGTCGCGCCCATCGCGTCCTGGTCGATCGGACCACCGCCCCTTCTCGAGTAGCCGGGCGTAGGGAACCAGATGTCGGCGGTCACGACGTTCGTCGGATCGAACCCGCGGTCCAGGGTGACCAACTCCACGAAGCTGCGCAAGAGCAGGCCGGCGCCGGTCAAGAGGACCAGCGCAAGCGCCACCTGCACGACGGCAAGCACGGCCTGTCCCCGGTTCTTCCGGAGGTTGCCGAAGCCGCCGGCGCCATGCCCCGTATCGAGCGTGCGCGTCAGATCGGCCCGCGACCAGGCGAGAGCCGGCGCCGTGCCGAACAGCAGGCCGGCAAAGACCGACAGTTCGGCCGCAAACGCGACCATCGTTCCGTCCGCAGCGACGGCGGCAAGCCCGGGGACGGCGCGAGGAACCAGAACCGGCGCGGTGCGCACGATCCCTGCCGCCACCGCGACGCCGACCGTGCCGCCGACCAGGCCGAGGACGACGCTCTCCGTCAGCAGTTGGCGGACGACCCTCCCCAGGCCCGCACCGAGCGCCCCGCGCACGACCAGCTCGCGCCGCCGGGCGATGCTGCGCGCCAGCAACAGGCCCGCCACGTTCGCGCAGGCCAGCAGCAGCACCAGCCCGGTAGCAGCCCCGAGCATCGCGAGTGCCGGCCGCAACGGGCGCCCCCGCCATTCCTGCAGGCCGACCACGCGCGCCTCGGGTGCGCGATCCGGTGCCATCGGCCAGGGTTCGTCGACCCGCCGCCGATCGAGAATCGTGCGCACCTCGGTTGCCGCCTGATCAGGCGAGACCTCACGCCGCAGACGCCCGAGACCAACCATCCATCCGGGGAAGTAGTCCAGTTGCCCATCAGTGGGCGGCTCGAACGGCGCCACGACGAGCGGAGTCCAGAACTGCGGCGAACCGTACGGCGGCTCGAAGCCTGGGGGCATGACTCCGACCACGATGTGCGGCTCATCTTCGATCTCGACCCGGACACCGACCGCATCCGGATCCGATCCGAATCGGCTCTCCCACAGGGCGTGGCTCAGAAGGACGACCCGGGGCGCTCCCTGCACCGCATCCGCGACGGTGAAGAGCCGGCCGAGTTGCGGCGTCGTCCGCAGCAGGGCGAAGAGGGACGGAGTCACTGCCGTTCCGAAGAGGTTGCCGTCCGGTCGGTTCCACCGGACGAGGAGACGCGAGATAGCGGCAAGTTGCTCGAAGGACCGGGCGTCCTCCCAAAGTGCGCGCAGTTCCGGATTCGTGAGCGTCGGAGGCCCCGACCGTCCTGGCCGTACCTGTCCGGCTAGCACGATGGCCTCCGAATCGGGATACGGCAGCGGCCGCAGCAGCAGCCGGTGGACGATGCTGAACATCGCCGTGCTGGCGCCGATGCCCAACGCGAGGACGAGCACGACCATGGCGAAGAAACCAGGGTTTCGCTTCAGGTCGCGTATCGCGTGGCGCAGGTCCCGTCCGAGGTCGTCCAGCCAGCGCCAGCCCCAGACGTCGCGTGTCCGTTCGCGGATCAGCGTCGCGTTGCCCAGCCTGCGCCGCGCGGTCCGGTTGGCATCGTGCTCCGACAGGCCGGCGTCGCGCTGACGCTCGCGCTCCAGCTCCACGTGGAGCAGTAGTTCTTCGTCAAGATCCCGCTCCGCCGCGCGGCGGCCCAGATACGGGACCACGCGATACAGACAGGCTCGCCAGCTCATCGGTTCATGCCTTGCTACGTGCCTGCCTACTCGAAGCGCAGGACCTCCATCGGTGCGATCCGGGCCGCGCGGCGGGCCGGCACGTAGCAGGCGAAGAGCGCCGCGGCGACCAGCACGAACGGCGCCGCCACGAACGTCACCAAGTCGTCTGTGGCAATGCCGTACAGGAAGCTCTCCAGGATGCGGCTGGCCGCCGCCGCGGCAGCAAGGCCGACGACCGTGCCGGCCGCCACGAGCGCCGCGCCCTGCCCGACCACCAGCGCGAGCACGTCGCCGCGTCGAGCGCCCAATGCCATCCGGATTGCAATCTCTCCCCGCCTCTGGGCGACGGTGTAGCTGAACAGGCCGTAGACGCCGAACGCGGCCAGGAAGAAGGCGAGCGCCGCGAAGCACCCGACCAGGACGGCGTAGAAGCGAGGCTGGGCGACCGCCGCAGACAGCCGCGCGTCCATGGTCATCACACTCTCGGCCGACGCGCCGGGACGCGTCCCGGCCACCGCCTCGCGGAGGAACGGGACCACCGCGAGCGGATCGCCTGTCGTCCGCACGGCGACCACCGGAAAGGCGTGTTCGAACGTCGGCGCGGCGTCGATCTGCTGCACCGGCGCGAACGCTTCGGACCCGGACCCCGCGAGCGCGAGGCCCCCGTACGTGACGTCCGCCACGACACCGATGACCTCCCACGGCACGTCGTCACCGCCGGAATTGACAAAGCCTGCGCCTGCAAAGCGCACCCGCTGCCCGACGGCCGGCGCGCCCCCGAACACCTCGCGCGCGAACGTCTCGTTGACCACGAGGACCGGCGGCGCGCCCGCGCCGTCGCGGCGCGTGAACAGGCGCCCGCTGAGGACGCGCAGCCGCATCACGTCGAAGTAGTCCGGGGTCGCCACCCGAAGCAGCGCCTCCGGCGACTCGCCCCGGTCGCTCGGGGCCGGGCGACCGACAGCATGCACCCCCCGGATCACGCTGCCGCTGCCGCCGAGCGGGAGGCGTGACGTCACTCCGACCGCCACCACGTCCGGAAGTCGTGCCAACCCGTCCATTGCCTCGGCAAGTTCGCCGTAGAAGCCTCGACTCCGTGCATCGGCCCTGGCCAACTGTTCGTTGAACTCCTCCCGGGTCGCCAGTCGGTCCGGCCGGATGACCGGGTACGTCGCCCCGGCGGTGATCACGTTGTCCGGGTCGTAGCCGCGATCGACCGTGACGAGACCGACGAAGCTGCGCAGGAGCAGGACCGCCCCCACCAGCAGCACCAGCGCCAGCGCCACCTGGGCCGCGGCCAGCACCGCCCGCGTCCGGTTGGCGCGCAGCAGCCCGAAACCGCCCGTGGGCCTTGCGCTCCCCTCGATGAGGGTGCGGAGCAACTGGCTCCCGGACCACTGGAAGGCCGGCTTGGCGCCAAACACCAGACCGACGACCACCGACAGCCCGATCGTGAAGGCGAGCACCGCGCCGTCGAGCCCCACCTCGTCGAGCCGCTCGACGTTGCCCGGCACCAGCGCCGGCACGGCGCGGAGCACGACGGCCGCGGACGCCAGCCCCAGCACGCCGCCGCTCAACCCCAGCACCACGCTCTCGGTCAGAAGCTGGCGCACGATCCGGCCCCGGCCGGCACCCAGCGCCGCGCAGACCGCCAGCGCCCGCCGGCGGGTCACACCTCTCGCGAGCAGCAACCCGGCCACGTTGGTGCAGGCGATCAGCAACACGAGCGCGGTGGCCGCGGACAGTGCCGCCAGAGCCGGACGATACTCGCCGACCATCTCCTCCTGCAGCGGGATCACCCGGACGTCCATCTCCGCGTTGTCTCCGATGCGTCCACTCCCGTCCCCGCTCGGGCGCCGACCGGTGGCACCGTCCGTGCGCTGCAGGATGGCGCGGACCTCGGTGGCGGCCCGCTCTGCCGAGACGCCCTCGCGAAGCCTCCCCAGCACCACGGCGGTCGCCTCGTTCGGCGGCAGCACGTACGGCGTCCAGATCTCTTCCCAGGGACTGGGGAAATAGAATCCCTCCGCAAGCACGCCCACCACGGTGCGACGCTCGGCGTTGACATCGACGATGCTCCCCAAGACGTCCGGACTCGCGCCGAAGCGCCTTGTCCACGCGCCGTGGCTGAGCAGCACGACGCCGTCCGCGCCGACCCGCGCGTCATCGTCGGTGAAGAGCCGCCCGAGGTGCGGCCGCGCCCCGAGCAGCCGCAACAGCGCTGGCGAGACCGGCGCACCCCACGGCCGGGCGCCGTCCGGACTCGTCCATGGGAAGGTGTACGCCCCGTACGCGGCGAGCTGCTCGAACGACTCGGCCGCTTCCTGCACCTCCGCCAGCATGCGGGCGGAGAGGTACACGGGCGCTCGCGGCATCGGCAGAGTCTCTCTGCCTACGCGCACGATGCGCTCGCCGTCCGGGTACGGCAGCGTCCGGATCAGCATGCCGTAGACGATGCTGAACATCGCGGTGTTGGCCCCTATCCCCAGCGCCAGCACGAGTACCACCGTGGCCGCGAAGCCGGGACTCCGCAGCAAGCCGCGGACGGCTTGGCGCACGTCCCGCACCAGGTCGTCGAGCCAGCCCCATCCCCATACGTCGCGGGTGCGCTCGCGGATCAGGGTCGCATTGCCCAGCTTGCGCCGGGCGGCTTGCGAGGCATCGTCCTCCGACAGGCCGCGGTCACGCTGCCGCTCCCGCTCCAGCTCCAGGTGAAGCCGCAACTCCTCCTGCAGATCCTCCTCGGTCTGGCGGCTGCCGAGGTACGGCACCAACCGGTACAGCCACGACGGCCGCTTCATCGGGTCACCTCGTTACTCCTCCACCTCCGCCGGCCGCATCACACGCGCTACCGCCTCGACCATCCGCTCCCACTTCGTCGCCTCCCGCACGAGCTGCCGGCGGCCCGTCTCGGTGAGCGCGTAGAACTTCGCCCGCCGGTTGTTGGTCGAGACGCCCCACGACCCGGTGATCCAGCCCCGCTTTAGCAGCCGGTGGAGCGCCGGGTAGAGAGAGCCGTGGTCGACCTGCAGCACGTCGTTGGAGACCCGCTCGATGGTGGTGGCAATCTGATGGCCGTGGGCCGGGCCCTGCCGCAGCGTCTGGAGGATCAGCATGTCCAGCGTGCCTTGCAGCAGTCCGAGCTGGTCGTCGCTCAGGGGCGATCGTGCCACGTGTGCGCCTCCACAGGTAGAGTACCTACCAGAGTAGCAACGACAGGTAGAATGTCAAGTGGTGCCCGGCGAGAGGGGACGGAAAGGACCGGGCGAGCGCGAGGGGACCGGAAGACCCGCCCCTTTGCGGTATCGTGCTTCGTGCGCAAGTTCAACACGGAGGGTCCGATGGTTGCCGAGAGGCACTATTGCATCCCGCCGCTCGAACGAGTCGACCTGGCCGAACTCCTGGGACTTGTCGGCGACGAAAGGTACTTCGTGCTGCATGCGCCGCGGCAGACCGGCAAGACCTCGACTCTGCTGGCGCTGCGCGACCTGCTGAACAGCGGCGCGGAAGGGGCCTTCCGCTGCGTCTACGCCAACGTCGAGGTTGCCCAGACCGCACGCGAGGACGTCGGGCGCGCCATGCGGGCCATCCTGGGCGAGCTGGCCAACCGGGCGCATCTGCTGAACGATGGATTCCTGGACGATCATTGGCCCCGCATCCTGGAAACCGCCGGCCCGGACAACGCTCTCGCAACGGCGCTGACACGCTGGAGCATGACCGATCCCCGGCCCCTGGTGTTGCTGCTCGACGAGATCGACACGCTGATCGGCGACAGTCTGATTGCGGTTCTCCGCCAGCTCCGCGCCGGCTACGACCGGCGCCCGCGGAGCTTCCCGCAGAGCGTGGTGCTGTGCGGTGTGCGCGACGTGCGCGACTACCGCATCCGCTCGAGCGCGGAAAATGCCGTCATCGCCGGCGGCAGCGCCTTCAACGTACGCGCCGAATCGCTCCGCCTGGGAGACTTCACCGAGATGGAGGTGCGGGCGCTGCTCGCCCAGCACACGGTCGAGACGGGACAGGCGTTCACGGCGCAGGCGGTCGAGGGGGTGTGGACGGGAACCCGCGGCCAGCCGTGGCTGGTGAATGCGCTCTGCCGCCGGACCTGCTTCGGCAACCGGGCGGGCCGCGACCGCGCGCGGGCGATCGGGGCCGGCGACGTCCTCGACGCCCGGGAACACCTGATCGAGAGCCGGCAGGTCCACCTGGACCAGCTCGCCGACAAGCTGCAGGAAGACCGCGTGCGGCGTGTCATCGAGCCGTTGCTGACCGGCGCCGGCGAGAACCGGTCGTCGAGTCGGGACCTGGAGTACGTCCGCGACCTCGGTCTGATCGCCGTTGACTACCCGCCACGCATCGCCAACCCGATCTACGCCGAGGTGGTGCCGCGCGAGCTCACCAGCGCCGTGCAGGCGACGCTGGTCCAGGAGACCGCCTGGTACGTGGACGCCGAGGGCGGGCTCGAAGTGGACAAGCTGCTGGCCGCCTTCCAGCGGTTCTTCCGCGAGCACTCGGAGCATTGGGTGCAGCGCTTCGACTACCGGGAGGCGGGGCCGCAGCTCCTGCTGCAGGCGTTCCTGCAGCGAGTCGTCAACGGGGGCGGGCGCATCGAGCGCGAGTACGGACTGGGGCGGGGGCGCACCGATCTGCTGCTCATCCGGCCGCGGGAAGGCTCGGAGGAGTCCGGCGCGACGGTGGACCGGATCGTGATCGAGTGCAAGGTGCTGCACAGGAGCCTCGAGCGCACGATTGCCGCGGGGATCGAACAGACCGCGGCGTACGGGGACCGTTGCGCGGCTCGCGAGGGGCATCTGGTGGTCTTCGACCGCTCCGGGAAATCGTGGGAGGAGAAGATCTTCCGGCGCACGGAATCGGTCGAGGGCCGGACGATCACCGTGTGGGGGATGTAGCATCTGCTCTCGGACCGGGTGCGCGGGCAGCAGTGCACCGGTATCCGCCGTCGACAAGGAAAGGAGTCCACGATGTTCCGAGGTCGAACGCACGGCCACGCCACGATGTCCCCGTCGGCACGCTGCGCCTGCCTCGCCGGCGCCGCCGCCATCCTCGCCGCCGTGGCGGCCGGACCGACCCTGTCCGCCGAGGACTGGCCGCAATGGCGCGGCGCCGAGCGGCTCGGCATCTGGACCGAGACCGGCATCCTGCGCGAGTTCCCGGACGAGGGCCTCGAGGTGAAGTGGCGAACGCCGGTCAACGGCGGCTACGCCGGTCCCGCGGTCGCCGACGGCCGGGTGTTCGTCCTCGACTACGTGGAGACCGAGCCGCGGACGATGGACGGCACCGAGCGCATCCTGGCCCTCGACGAAGAGACGGGCGAGGTGCTCTGGACCCACGAGTGGACCACCACCTACCGGATGCTGATGTTCACCTACGCCACCGGTCCGCGCGCCACGCCGACCGTCGACGGCGACCGGGTCTATGTGACCGGCTCCACGGGGCGCATCCTCTGCCTGAACGCCGCCACCGGCACGGTGATCTGGGAGAAGGACACGGTGGCCGAGTACGACACGAGCATCCCCATCTGGGGCACGTCGAGCGCACCGCTCGTCGACGGCGACCGGGTCATCTTCCTGGTCGGGGGCGAGCCGGACGCGCTGGTGATGGCGTTCGACAAGCACACCGGCGCGGAGGTCTGGCGCGCTCTGGAGACCCGGACCGAGATGGGCTACAACCAGCCGCGCATCATCGAGGCGGGCGGCGTGCGGCAGTTGATCGTCTGGCACCCGCGCGGGCTCTCGTCGCTCGACCCCGAGACGGGCGAGGTGTACTGGGAGGAGCCGTTCGAGGGGCGCGCCAACATGACGGTAGGCGACGCCGTCCGGAGCGGCTCGTACCTGTTCGTATCGGGGTTTTACACCGGATCGATGATGATGCGGCTCGACCTCGACCGGCCGGGGGCCACGGCGCTCTGGAAGGACGGCACCAACCGCGTCCTGCGGAACGGGATCGAGGTCGCCGAGGAGACCGGGCTCCACTCGGTCATGACCACGCCGCTCGTCGTCGGCGACTACATCTACGGCATCGGCAGCCACGGGCAGGTGCGCGGCCTGCGAGCCGCGACCGGCGAGCGGATCTGGGAGGCGGAGGGGCTGACGAACCGGAACCGCTGGGGATCGGCCTACTTCGTCCAGCACGAGGACCGCTACTTCGTCTACAACGAGAACGGCGACCTGATCATCGTGCAGTTCAACCCGGAGGGCTACGTCGAGCTCGACCGCACCCACCTGCTGAACCCGACCTCCAGTTCCGGCTACGGCGGGTCGCGCGCCGGCTCCCGGTCGCGGTTCCGCCACGGCCAGAGCGACCGGCTCGTCGTCTGGGCGCACCCGGCGTTCGCCAACCGCCACATCGTGCTGCGGAACGACGAGGAGCTCATCCGGGTCTCGCTCGACGAAGACGACTACCGATGACGACACCACAGCGAACGCGGCGGCCATGGCGAGCGACGCAGAGGCTCCGGCCGGCAGCGCGATCGCCGCTGGGGACGGCTCGCCGACGCCGGCCATCGTGTCCGTCGGTGGCCCGACGCCTGGTATTGGCGGTCTGTCTGGCGGGAACGCTCGTGGCGCCGACGGCGATTGCCGGCCAACTGCCGCCGGGGCTGCAGGCACGCGCGGAACGGGGCGACGCGGCGGCGCAGAACGAACTCGGCAGCCGTTACTACGCCGGCCGCGGCGTGGAGCGGGACGACGTCGAGGCGGCGCGCTGGATCCAGCTTGCGGCGGCGCAGGGTTACGCGCCGGCGCAGTACAACCTGGGGCTGCTCCACTTCCGGAACCGCGGCGTCGCCGGCAACGACGCGGAGGCGGCGCGCTGGTACCGGGCGGCGGCCGAGCAGGGCTACGCACCGGCCCAGGCCGGCCTCGGCTACCTGTATGTCTACGGCGCCGGCGTCGACGAAGACCATGTCCTCGCCTACATGTGGATCGAGCTGGCGTGGCGCGCGGCCGACAACGACTTCACGAAGCGGCTCTACGCCGGTCAGCGCGAGGAACTGGCCGCGCTGATGACGGACGGCGACGTCCGCGAGGGCCGCCGGCTGGCCGATGCGTGGCGGCCCGGACCGAGCCGCTGACGCCCGAGCCTCCGATGCCCGAGCCGGTATGGGGATGGCGGCGGACGGTAGCCGGTGCCGTCCGCCGCAACCCTTATGATGCGCAGGTGGCTCACGAATTCCGCCTCGTCACACGACGTCATGCCCAGGAGGTTGACATGAAGACCCGCTACACACGCGTGATCCTTTCGCTGCTGGTCGTACTCGGCGTTGCCACGCTGGCCGTCGCGCAGGCCCCGACCATCGACCCGACCCGGTTCGAAGAGGCCATCCAGGCCTTCGAGGCCGCCGATCAGGCCATGATGCCCCCCGCGGGCGCAATCGTCGTCACCGGCAGCTCGAGCATCCGCCGCTGGCATCCCACGCTGGAACAGGATCTCGCGCCGCTGACCGTGATCCCGCGCGGGTTCGGCGGCAGCACGATGCAGGACGTGGAGCACTTCCTGGACCGGATCGTCCTGCCCTATCAGCCGCGCGCCGTCGTCATCTACGAGGGCGACAACGACACCGGCGCGTACGGCGTGCCGCCCGCGGAGATCGCGGGCCGTCTCGAGGCCATCGTCGGCCGGATTCACGCCGCGCTCCCCTCGACGCGGGTCTACGTGATGTCCGTCAAGCCGAGCCTGCTGCGCGTGGCGGTGTGGGACAAGGCGCAGGAGACGAACGCGCTCTATCAGCGTCTCGCCGCCGAGAACGACCTGGTGTCCTACATCGACGTCGCCACGCCGTTCCTGCGTGCGGACGGCAAGGTGATGGACGACATCTTCATCGAGGACGGCCTGCACCTGAACGAGAAGGGCACCCGGATCTGGGCGTCGACCATCAAGGCGGCGTTGATGGCGAGCGAGGCCCGGCACGAGACTACCGACCAGTGATCCGCAGGCTTGACATCGCTGCGCCATCCGGTTCTAATCACTTGTAGATTAACGACAGGAGATGGCGTTGCGATCCAAGACCGACCTGCTGCAAGGCACGCTCGACCTGCTCATCCTGAAGACGCTGGCGCTCGGGCCGCTCCACGGGTGGGGGATCGCCCAGCGTCTCCAGCAGGTCTCGGACGAGGTGCTGCAGGTCAACCAGGGGTCCCTGTACCCGGCGCTGCACCGGCTGGAGCAGCAGGGTCTGCTCGCCGCCGCATGGGGGAGCTCGGACAACAACCGGCAGGCCAAGTTCTACGAGCTGACGGGCGCGGGACGGCGCCGGCTCGACACCGAGACCGCGCACTGGACCCGCATGTCCACCGCCATCGCGCGAGTGCTGGAGGCGACCTGAGCCGAAGGCCGGCCGGCTGCATCCGGGAACGCCGAACGCTGAAGCAGGGCCGGGAAACGAGCCGAACGCAGGGCCGAAGCGTCTAACGGAGGTAGCGGGGAAGCGAAGACCATGGACATCGCCCGACCCGATCTCGCACGCAAGAAAAAGCTCCGGCAGTCGATTTACGCCGTGATCACGGTCATCGTGATTGTCCTGGTCACGGTGGGTGTCTCGCGCCTGGAGCCGGCCGCCCCGCGGGTCGACAGCGACACGATCTACCTCGATACCGTGCAACGCGGACCGATGGTCCGGCAGGTGCGCGGCACCGGCACCCTGGTCCCGGAACAGATCCGCTGGATCCCGGCCACCACCGACGGCACCGTCGAGCGAATCGTGATCCGGCCCGGCGCGCTGGTCACCCCCGACAGCGTCATCGTCGAGTTGAGCAATCCGGAAGTGGAGCAGACCGCGCTCGAGGCGCGGCTCAATCTCGACGCGGCGGAGGCCCGCTACAGCAATCGCCAAGTCGAAGTGGCGCGCGACATCCTGAACCAGCAGGCCACGCTCGCCACAGTGGAGGCCCAGCTCAAGACGGCGCGGCTGCAGGCGGACGCCGACGAGCAGCTCTTCGCGCAGGGCCTCGTCTCGTCGCTCGAGCTCCAGAAGTCGCAGGCGGCCGTGCAGGAGTACGACACGCGGTTCCGCATCGAGCAGGAGCGGCTGCAGATGGCCACCGGCACCGTGGACGCGCAGATCGCCGTCGAGCAGGCCGAGGTGGACCGCCTGCGGACGCTGCACGAGCTGCGCCGGCAGCAGGTGGCCGACCTGCACGTGCGGGCCGGAATGCCCGGCGTCCTGCAGCAGGTGCCGCTCGATGAGGGACAGCGCGTGAGCACCGGGACCAACCTGGCGCGGGTCGGCGATCCGACGGTGCTCAAGGCGGAGCTGCGCATAGCGGAGACGCAGGCCAAGGACATCCAGATCGGCCAGTCGGCGGCCGTCGACACGCGCAACGGCGTCATCCCGGGACACGTCACGCGCATCGACCCGGCAGTCGAGAACGGGACGGTGACGGTCGACGTCGCGCTCGACGGCGCCCTGCCCCGCGGGGCGCGTCCCGACCTGACGGTCGACGGCACCATCGAGCTCGAGAGGATGGACGACATCCTCTTCGTCGGCCGGCCGGTGTTCGGGCAGGAGGAGAGCGTCGTCAGCCTGTTCAGGATCGAGGCCGACGGCACGCACGCGGCGCGCACGCGCGTGAGCCTCGGCCGCGCCTCGGTCAACACCATCGAGGTGCTGGAGGGGTTGCAGCCGGGCGACCGCGTGGTTCTGTCGGACATGTCGACCTGGGATCAGTTCGATCGGGTGCGTATCGAGTAGGGCCGCCTCCCGCGCCGCGCGGGGTCCGGCCCGGCGTCACTGGCATCAGTCTTAACGGAGCGTGTCGAGATGAGCGAAGCGCCGTCCCTGATTCACCTGGAGAGCGTCTCGAAGATCTTCTATACCGACGAGGTCGAAACGCATGCCCTCGACGAGGTCACCCTCGACATCTTCCCGGGCGAGTACGTCGCCATCTCCGGCCCGTCCGGCTGCGGCAAGTCGACCCTGCTGTCGATCCTCGGGCTGCTCGACTCGCCCACCGCGGGCGACTACACCCTGAACGGCCGTCCCGTGGCGCAGCTCAGCCAGGCCGACCGGGCGCGGACCCGCAACCGCGAGATCGGCTTCATCTTCCAGAGCTTCAACCTGATCGGCGACCTGACGGTCTACGAGAACGTCGAGCTGCCGCTCACCTACCGGGGCATGAAGCCGGCGGAGCGGCGCGAGCGGGTGACCGAGGCACTCGAGAAGGTGGAGATGGCCCACCGTGCGAAGCACCTGCCCAGCCAGCTCTCCGGCGGCCAGCAGCAGCGCGTGGCGGTGGCGCGGGCGGTCGCCGGACAGCCGTCCATCCTGCTGGCGGACGAGCCGACCGGCAACCTCGACTCGAAGAACGGCGAGGCGGTGATGGGGCTGCTGGAGACGTTGCACGACGAGGGCTCGACCATCTGCATGGTGACCCACGACCCGCGCTACGCGGAGCACGCCATGCGGGAGATCCACCTGTTCGACGGCCGCCTCGCGGTCGAAGCCGCCGCGTGAGACTCACGCCCGCGCCGGCGCCGCGGCCTGCGCGCGCCGGAAGTAGCCAGGGGAGTTGAATCGGGCGCAGAGGTCGAAGAACCGGGGCTCTGGCCCGGCCCAGCGCAGGTCGTCGACGTTCTCGAAGACCGGCAGCGTCGTGCGCAATGTCGCGAGGTCGCGGAAGAGCGCCGCCTTCTCACGCCCATCCGCCAGCGCCCCGGCCAGTCTGGCCGCGCCGCGCACGCGCATGTCCCACGTCGCGGCGTCGTCCGGAATGTCCTCCAGGTGCGGATAGCGGGCGAGAACAGTCGCGGCCGACTTGGCTCCCCAACCCTTCACGCCCGGAAACCCGTCTGCCGAGTCTCCCCTCAAGGCCAGGTAGTCCGGAATCGATCCCGGGCCGATGCCGAACTTCTCCCGCACGCCCTCCGCGTCGCGAACCGAGCCGGCACGCCGATCGAACTGCACGATGCGGCTGCCGTCGACCACCTGCGCGAGGTCCTTGTCGGGCGTGCAGACGAACACCTGCTCCACGCGCTCGTCTGCGGCAGCGCGGACCGCGGCGGAAGCCAGGGCATCATCCGCCTCGTGCTTCACCGTCTTCCAGACGACCAGACCCAGTGCCTCGAGCGCATCTTCCAGCGGCTCGAACTGAGCCAGGATCTCCGGGTCGAGCCCCTCGCTGGACTTGTAGCCCGGCCAAAGCTCGTTGCGAAAAGACTCGACCACGTGGTCGGTCGCGACCCCGATGTGGGTGACGCCGTCCTCCAGCATCCCCAGCAGAGATCCGATCACGCCCCGAACCGCGCCGATCTCGATCCCGTCGGCGCCGGCAACGCGCGGTACGGCGTAGAAGTGCCGGAACAGCTCGTAGGTCCCGTCGACCAGGAAGACGTTCACTCCGCCATTCTGGCACGTCCGGCGAGTGTTCAAAGGGTGCCTGCACTCTGCCGCTACGTCCGGCAGGTATGACGGATTCCGTTATAATGTGATCCGTGATAAGGTCGTTTGCCGATCAGGCGACCGAAGACATTTTCGACGGCAACGAGAGTCGGCGGGCTCGATCCCGGTTGCCCGCGGCACTCTGGCGAGTGGCCCGCCGAAAGCTCACACAGGTCAATCGCGTTCGAGACCTTCGCGAGCTCGCCGTGCCGCCCGGCAACCGTCTCCAGCGCCTCTCGGGGGATCGCGCCGGACAGCACAGCGTTCGCATCAACGAACAGTACCGCGTCTGTTTCCGATGGGAGGCCGGGCATGCCGACGACGTCGAGATCACGGACTACCACTAGCGACAGCCGGCGCAGCGGCAACCTGTTGTCCCGAAGGCTTCCTGCCCATCAGGCGCCCACCCATCCGGGCGAGATGCTGCTGGAAGAGTTTCTCAAGCCGCTCGGGATCACGCAGTCGGCCTTTGCGATCCGGCTCGGCGTCTCCTTTCCGCGACTCAACGAGATCATCCGCGGGCGGCGTGCGGTGACGCCCAACACCGCACTCCGGCTGGCCCGGGTGACCGGCATGAGCGCCGATTTCTGGCTTGGTCTCCAGCAGGACTGGGACCTGTGGCACGCGCTCCGCTCGGACCAGGCTTCCGCCATTGAAGCGCTGGAGCCGCTGCAACCGAACGGATAGAGAACGCTGTCAGGAAGTTCCGGTCTTCCGGCGCACGTGGCCCGCGCCGTCAGAAGTCGACGTTCAGCATGACCCGCGCCGTGCGGGGAATCGACGGATGGAAGTGGATGTCGTCCACGCCATCGGCCGGCTCCCCCGGCAGGCGCGACGTGTAGAAATAGTCGATGTCGGAGACGTCGCTGTCGAGCAGGTTGAAGCCTTCCACGACGACGTTGAAGCGGTCGTTGATGCGCACGCCGAGCTCGCCGTTCCAGATGGTCGTCGACGCGGACTGCACGCTGTTGTCCTCGACGAGCGGCCGAGGGCCGAAGTGGCGCAGCCGCACGCTGCCGAAGACGCGACGCGCCGGGGTCACGGTGAGCGCCCCGGCGACGACACGGTCGAGCGCGCCCGGAATGAAGTCGCCGCCGGGGTCGAAGTCGGAGAAGCGCGCCCTCGACAGCGACACGTCCAGCTCGCCGGTGAGCCAGCTCGCCAACCGCACGTAGTTCGTCCACTCCACGCCGAGGCGCCGGCTGGGGCGGCTCGCCTCCGCGATGCCGGCGTCGCCGACGAAGATCAGCTCGGAATCGAAGGCCAGGTACCACAGGGCTACGGTCGACTGCAGGCCCGGCAGGGCGACCGTCCGCAGGCCGATCTCGGCCCCGCGCGCCGGCACGAGCGGATCCTCGCTCGCCACCCGCTCGCCGGTGAGCGGGTCGACCACCGTCGTTGCGGCCCGCGGGTCGTTGCTGTGGAATCCCTGCCCGTAGTTCAGGTAGAGCTCGGTCCCCTGCCACGGGCCCAGCACCGCGGTGAGCTTGGGACTGACCAGCGCCGACGTGTCCGAGCCGGTGTTGAGGGCCCGCACGGCGTCCACGTTGTAACGGTAGAAGTCGCCCCGGACGCCGAGGGTGGTCCGAAAAACGCGGGTCCACTCGATCTCGGTCTGCCCGAACAATCCGACGGTGGTCTGGTCGACCGTGTCGTTGCGAATGGTGTTGCTGCGCCGCCGCGCCACGGTGTTGTACAGGCCGACCGTACCGACCGCGTCATGCCGGACCGACGCCCCGACGGCGTGCTCCGTCGGCCGGTCGAGCAGGTTCCCCAGACGCCGGTGCACCAGCCGACCCCCGGAGACCCAACGCCTGCCCTCCTGCTCGACCTGGTCGCCGTCGACCGGATGCTCCAGGAAGTAGGTGAAGTTCTGGAACAGGTTGAGCCCCCCCTGCAGGGCATACGCGGTGAGGCGGGTCGCTCCCGCCCCGCTCGATTGCAGCCCGTCGAACGCCAGGCTGTAACGGGAAGTGCGGCCGGCGTCGGTCGGGTCGATGGTGCCGAAGCGCGGCAGGCTCCCCGCGTCGACAGCACGCCGCGGGATCTGATCGGTCGAGTTCCAGTCGGCCGCGTACCCCATGCCCGTGACGGAGAACCCGTTCTGCACGTCGCCCTGGCTGTAGCGCACGACGCCGTTCACCTTGCGCATGTCGTCGGGCAGTTCCCAGGGCCCGTCGTTCGTACTCAGTTCCAGGGCCATCAGCAGGTTGCCGGCGCCCACCTCCGGCGAGACCGCGCCGAACGCGCGCGCCCACCCCTGGCCGCCGCTGCTGACGCTCAGCAACGGGCGGTCGAGCGCGTTCACGTAGCTGATGTTGACCGAGCCGGCCGCGGAGAAGTCGCCGTGCTCGGCGAAGTACGGTCCCTTGGTGTACTGCACGCCGCTCACCAGCTCCGGGATGAGCAGGTTCACGTCGCTGTAGCCGTGGGCGTGCGCGCCGGACGACTCGTTCATCGGCACCCCGGCGACGGTGGTGGCGAAGTCCGAGCCGTGGTCCAGATTGAAGCCGCGCAGGTAGTACTGGTTGGCCTTGCCCTCGCCGCTGTGCTGGCTCGTGATGAACCCGGGCACCGCCTCGAGGACCTCCCCGGGGCGCATGATGGGTCGCGCATCGAGCTGCTCGGCGGTGATGGCGCCCACGCTGGCCGATGTGGCGACGCCCACCAGGTTCTCGCGCGGATTCTCCAGGTCGGCGATGTTGCGAAACGTCCGGGTGCCGGTGACCACGACGTCGGCAGTCATGCCGAGGGTCAGGACCGCATCGACGCGGTTCTCGCCGGCGGCCACGTCGAGGTCGCGCCGCAGCGTGGAGAAGTTCACGAGCCGGAACGTCAGACTCGCCGGCCCGGCCCCGACGGCATCGAAGCGATACGTCCCGGCGCCGTCCGACGTCGCGCTCCGGGCGCCGGCGGCGGTGCGCAACTCTACCGAGGCTCCTGGCAGCACGGCGCCCGTCTCGTCGAGGACCGAGCCGGTGACCGCACCCCGGTCCTGGGCGGCTGCCGGAACGGCGACCAGCGCGAAGCAGAAGAGGAACAGGGCCGCGCACCGCGCCCGGCCACCTTCGACAAGGAAACGTGTATGCATGGTCGGCGGTCTCGCGAACGATCACAAGCCGCCGATGGTAGCGGGAGTTCCTCTGTCGGTTTCTGAAGATTGCCTGAAGTTTCGTTCAGAAACTGGGGCACGGGGGAAACGAAAGCGCCGGCCCCGACCGCGAGGGACGAAGCCGGCGCCGAACCTGGCTAACGGACCGCAGCAGACGACGATTTCGGGCGAGGCGGCTAGGCGGCGAGGCGGCTAGGCGACGCCCTGCTCTTCGGCCACGGCGGCGGATCGACCACGCCGGGTGCCGCGTGGCTGACGCGGCTCGACGAACGAGCTGAGCCGGTGGCTGAGCTGCGGATCGCGGAGCTTGCGCAGCGCCGCCGCCTCGATCTGCCGGATCCGCTCCCGCGTGAGCGAAAACTTCTCGCCGAGCTCGGCCAGCGTCGGCTCGGCACCGTCGTTGAGGCCGAAGCGCATCCGGATCACCTCGCGCTCCTTCGGGCTCAGCGTCTCGAGCACCGACTCGGTCTGGCGCCGCAGGTCGAAGGCCACGGTCGCCTCGGCCGGATTGACCGCCTGGCGATCCTCGATGAAGTCGCCGAACTGGCTCTCGTCGCTGTCGCCGATCGGGGCGTCCAGCGAAACGACGGTCTGTGCAATCTTGCGCGCCTTGCGCACTACCGACAACGGAAGATCCGCCCGCTCCGCCAGCTCCTGCGGCGTCGGCTCGCGGCCGAGGTCGCGGGTCAGCGTCTGCATCGCGCGATTGAGCTTGTTGAGCGTCTCGATCATGTGCACCGGAATCCGAATCGTGCGCGCCTGATCGGCGATCGCCCGGGTGATTGCCTGCCGGATCCACCAGGTGGCGTAGGTCGAGAACTTGAATCCGCGCCGGTAGTCGAACTTGTCGACCGCGCGCATCAGGCCGATGTTCCCCTCCTGGATGAGGTCGAGGAACGCCAGACCGCGGTTCACGTACTTTTTCGCGACCGAGACCACCAGCCGCAGGTTCGCCTCGGTCAGCTCCTTGCGCGCCTGGTCGCCTTCGATGACCCCGCGACGAAACGCTTTCTGCACGGCCTTCAGGTTTACGGCCGACTCGGTGATCTCCCCCCGCAGCGTGGCCAGATCCCGCTCGGCCGCCTCGATGGCGGGAGTCGACACCGGCACCGGGGTCCGCGGCGTCGCCGAGGCTTGCCGCTTGCGCAGCCGCTCGACGCGACGCTCGGCTTCCTTCAACGTCCGGGCGGCGTGTTCGACCTTCTCGATGAGCTCCCGCCGCACGGCCGGGGTGAAGGGCAGCCGGCGGATGGCGCGCGAGACGTCGATCCGGGCGCGACCGATGCGCCACAGCGTCCGGACCTGCACGTGCCGGCCGCTCTTGCGGATGGCGGTCGCACGCCGCTCGCGCTTGCCGAGCTCCTTCAGCGCGCCGGCGACCTGCTCGGCGTCCGTGACGAACCGGTTCGTGCGACTCGCCAGGTGGCGCTCGGTCAGCTCGGTGTCGGGCAGCGCCACGGTGTCGCGGAGCGTGCGCTTGCCCGCCTCCGCCTCCTTCGCGATGACCCCGACGTGGTGCGCGACGAGCAGGCTGCGCGACATCGCCTTCGTGATGCGCAACTCGCCCCGCTCGATCCGCTTCGCAATCGCCACCTCGCCCTCACGCGTCAGCAGCGGCACGCGACTCATCTGGCGCAGGTACGTCCGCACCAGATCCTGCCCCTGATCCTCCTCGTGCACCGGCAGCGCCTGCTCGGCGGCCGGAACCTGCGACGCGCGCGTCGCCGCCCGCCGCTTGACGTCCGGCTGCACCTGCTCGGCGCCCTCGACCTCGATTCCCTGTCCCTCGAGCTCCTGAAGAAGTACGCTCACCTCTTCCACGTCGAGATCCGGCGGCGCATGGTCGAGCACCTGATCGAGCGTGAGGAAGCCGCGCTCCTGGCCAAGCGCCACGAGTGCGGTTACGATGTCCTGACGTTCCTGTGTCAACAAGCTGATAGCTCTCCTTCAAATCGCTGTACGGTATCGACAGCGCCGAGCGCATCGCACCTCTGGCGCAGGCCCCCGGCGTACGTCGCCCTGTTCTCCATGACGTCGGCGCAGGGTTAACAGTTTCAGCTAAACCCATGCATTCTATCAGCACGTTGCAGGAATTGCGATCTTTTCGGCCGCTACGCCTGGTCGGCGTCCTCGCTACCCCCCGGTGGCGCCGGCCCGGAATCACGGGCGCGAAGCACGCCTCGCAGCCGGCCATTCGCGCAGCACCGGCGGCATGACCCGTCGCGCGGCTCGCAACGCCGCGGCGACCGACCGCAACCGGCGTTCGTCCCGTGCGCCCCACGCGAATCCGTATCGACCGCGGATCGGCGCCGGCAGAAGACCGACGGTGGCCAGCCGACCCAGCCACCGCGCCGGTGCGACCCAGCCACCGCCCGGCGGCGCCAGCAGGGCCGCCGCCAGGCTACGCGCCTGCTCCCCGACCGCGAGACGCTCCTCCTGCTCCATCTCGTCCAGATAGCCCTCGAGCCTGGCCGTCGTGTCCGGCAGCGCCGCCGCCGGGATCCCGAGGCGTGGCCCGATCTGTGCCGCCTCGGCGCAGTAACGATCCTTTTCATCGGCCGTCAGCGGTCCGACGAACAGGGCGTACGTCCGAAGCTGGCTGTCGATGAGCGTGGCGTGGACCCAGGCGAGCAGCGCCGGATCCGTCGCATCGTACCGCGTACCGGCCGGGTAGCGGCCGACCGTACGCTCCAGGCGACCGTGCACGCGCCGGTGAATCGCGTTGATCCGATCGGCCGTCCGCCGGATCTGCGCCTCGGTCCCGAAGGTGAGCGAGAGCATGGCCCCGATGGTGCGGCGCATCCGCTCGATGTACGCCAGCGGACCCACGTCGAACCGGCTGTGCGCGCCGACGCCGGCCGCGACGAGCGGATGCGCGAGCTGCATCAGGATGGCGCGCCCCCAGCCGAGCACGACGACCGCCTCGCGGTTGACGCGGTGCGCAATCACCACCCGACATGGTACCGGACGCCTGTAAGATGACGGCATGCCTTTCCTGCACCGAGTCCTCGCCGGTGTGCTGACTTCGGCTTGCTCACCGGGGGCACCAGCTATTTCGCCGGCAGCCACCCGGACGCGGTGCTCGATCCCGCACGGCCCTCCCGGACGCGCGCCGGGCGCGAGATTTACCGTGGGCGCGAGGTGGTCGAGGTCGATGACTACCTGACCGACGTGTTCTCCGCCGAGGCCGCGGGCTTCATCGACCGCCACGCGGGGGGCGAGGAGCCGTTCTTTCTCGTCCTGGCCTACAACGCGCCGCACACGCCGCTGGAGACCACGCGCGCTTACATGGACACGGTCGCCCACGTTGAGGACTACCGCACCCGGATCTACGCGGCCATGGTGTCATCGGTCGACCGCGGCGTCGGCGAGGTCGTCGACCGGCTGGCCGCCCACGGCATTGCCGACGACACCCTCATCGTCTTCATGAGCGACAACGGCTGCGTCGGTTACGCGGACATCCAGTGCAGCAACGGGCCGCTCGGCGGGTCGAAACGATTCCACCTCGAAGGCGGCATCCGGATCCCGTTCATCATGCACTGGCCGGGCTGGAGGAGGCACGCGTCTACCGCGAGCCGGTCATCAGCCTCGATCTGTTCGCCACCTTCGCCAGTCTGGCCGGCGCCTCGCTCGATGACGACGTGGTGCGTGACGGGGTCGACCTTCTGCCGTATCTCACTGGCCGCATCGCCGGCTCTCCCCACGACGTCCTCTACTGGCGGGCCGGGCCGAACTAGGCGATCTGCTCGAGCGGATTGTGTCGCAGGAGTCGCTGAACAACCGAGCGGCGGTGGGGCGGCGGGTGTGCGCGGAGTTCGGGTTTGTCGATGCGCGCGGGTCGGCCCAACTCGCGGGTTGTCTCAAGGCGCTCAACACGCTGCACAAGGCGGGGCGGATTGCGTTGCCGGCGTCGCGGCGGGGCGGGGGCGCGCCCACGCCGCAGCGTTTCGACGCGCCGGTGGCGGCGGCCACGGCGGTGCCGGGTACGGTGGCGGCGGTCGCGGGATTGTCGCTGGAGGTGGTAGAGCAAGGCGGGCAGCGCCGGGTGTGGAATACCTTGCTGCACTTCGAGCATCCGCAGGGGACGACGACCTTTGCGGGCTGCCAGGTTCGCTATCTGGTGGTCTCGGCGCACGGGGTGCTGGGCGCGGTCGGGTTTTCGGCCGCGGCGTTGCAATTGCGGGCGCGCGAGGCGTGGATGGGATGGAGCGCTGAGCAACGCCAAGCCCATCTGCACCGGGTGCTGTGCCTGAGCCGGTTCCTGATCCGCCCCGGGGTGCAATGCCGCAACCTGGCCAGCCAGGTGCTGGGCCAGGTGCTGGCGCGTGTGGCGGAGGATTTCGAAGCCCGCTACCGGTATCGTCCGTGGCTGGTGGAGACCTTCGTCGGCCCCGCGCATGACGGGGCCAGCTTCAAGGCGGCCAACTTCGTGTGGGTCGGCCAGACGGCCGGTCGCGGGCGCCAGGACCGCGACCACGCGCGGGCTCGTCCGGTCAAGTCGGTATATATGTACGAGTTGGAGCCGCACTGGCGGCGGCGGTTGGGGGTGGCGCGGGTCGACGCGGCGCTGGCGCCGGCTGACGGTCTCGACAGCGCCGCCTGGACGGGGAACGAGTTTGGAGGGGCGCCGTTGGGCGATCAGCGGTTGTCGGCGCGTCTGGTCAAGAGCGCGGGGCTGCTGGCGTCGTTGCCCGGCGAGGCGATCACCGCCAACGCGTCCCACGACCGCGCGGCGGTCAAGGGCTACTACCGGCTCATCGACCAGCCGGTGTCGTCGGCGGTCACGCCCGGGAACATTCTCGCGCCGCACCGGGCGCGCACGCTGCAGCGGATGCGCGGCCAGGACACGGTGCTGTGCATCCAGGACGGGACGGATCTGAACTTTGCGACGCGCCCCAACTGCGAGGGGCTGGGCATCATCGGGCGCAACCAGACGGTCTCGAAGACGCTCGGCCTGCATCTGCATCTGACCCTGGCGGTCGATGGCGCGGGTCTGCCGCTGGGCGTGCTGCGCTGCGGTTTCGAGGCGCCGCCGGGCGGCGCGGCGCGCCCGGCGGACGAGCCACCGCCGGCGGCGGCGCAGGAGACGGCCCCCAAGACGGCGCAGGAAGCCCCCAAGGCGGCGCAGGAGACGGCCCCCAAGACGCGGCGCTGGGTCGACGGGCTGCGCGACATCGACCGGGCGGCGGCGGCGTTGAGCCGCAAGACGCGGGTGCTCAGCGTCATGGACCGCGAGGCGGATTGCTTCGCGGTGTTCGACGAGCAGCGCCGTCTGAACCGGGTGGAAGTGCTGGTGCGCGCCCACCATGACCGCTGTCTCGCCAAGGGCGCCCCGAAGCTGTTCGCCGCCATGCGCGCCGGCGCCGCCGACGGGCACGTCGAGATCGAGATCGACCGGCTGAGCGCGCGGCGCAAATCCAGCGGCCGGCAGGCCCGCTCGGCGCGCACCGGGCGGGTGGCGCGGGCCGAGGTGCGCCATCGCCAGGTGGTGGCGCCGCCGACCCTCGCCGGCGCCGAACCGGTGGCGCTGTCAACGGTCCATGTGCGCGAAACCGCGCCGCCGACCGGTGAGCCGGCGGTCGAGTGGTTCCTGCTCACCAGCCTCGACGTCGACAGCATCGAAACCGCGGTCGCGGTCATCGGCTACTACCTGCGGCGCTGGCGCATCGAAGACCTGTTCCGGGTGCTCAAGTCCGGATGCCGAGTCGAACATCTCGCGTTCCACACCGCCGACCGGCTCCAACGCGCGGTCACCATCAATACCGTGATCGCCTGGCGCCTGATGGTGATGACCCTGCTCGGACGTGACGTGCCGGGGTGCGACGCCCAGTTGCTGTTCACCGACATCGAGTTGCGTTTCCTGACCGACTATGCCGAAGAACTCGCCCTGCCGCCCCCTGACCATCTCGCCGCCGCAGTCCTCCTGCTCGCCATCCTCGGCGGCTACCAGAACCGCACGCACGACCCGCCCCCCGGACACCAGATCATGTGGCGCGGTTACGAACGAATGTCCATCGCAACCATCGGCTACCGCATTGGACGGCGGGAGCGTGCTGGAGTTGTCCAGAACGAATAATGTGGGTACAGGGTAGACCTAGCCGACCAGCTCTCCGAACGCCTGCGCGATCTGCGCGACCGGCTCGACCGGTGGGAGGAATCCCTTGCTCAGCCGATCTGGTCGTCGAACCGGTCGACGATCACCGAGATCGACGGCGAGTTGGTCCAGTTGTTCTTCTGACGTCCGTCCGCGAGTCGCCGCCACAGTCGGTCAGCGCCCGACCGAATAGCGCAATCCGAGCTGCGCCCCCCGTTCAGGCTCACGTGTCCGTGGCAAGAAAACTCTCCTTTGGTCTTGCGCCGGGCAGCCTGTATGGTGTACACGTACACGCATGTATCCAGGCGGTTAGGCGCTGTTGGCGTCTGCGGGTAGGTAGGCAGAATGATTAGCCACACGCCCATTGCCCCGGCCGCCGGTCGCCCCCGAAATCAGCGACGCCGTCAGGATCTGCAACCGCTTCGGCCTCAGCTTCGCCGACGCGCAGGTACTATCCGCTCGTCGAGACCTCACGGCCACGAAGAGACGATTCCGCCGTGGTGTCGGGCCTTCGCCCCCCTGTTGCGGCAACGACGCGGCGCAGTTGTCCGGCCGCTCACCGTACCGTCATCCCATCAGTGGTGCATCGCACCAAGCAATACCAGAACATCCCCAACCGACTCCACAGGGCGAGCACTAAATGCCGCTCTTCGCGTCGGCCGCTCAGCTCCAAACGTTTCGCCTCCGTACATGTCGTCGTGCAGAATCTCCTTCGATCGGCCGACATCTGCTGCGGTCGGCTCATCACCAGCTACTGCGAACGCCGGCGTCTGTCGAATGGGCGGCGGTGATTTCTGCCAGCTCGACGAGCGAGGACGTTCGGTCTCAAGTAGGGAAGAAACGCGTTTCATCTACCTATTTGCCGCCGCTGGCAGATCCACGAAAGGGAGAATGAGATGACACCGGTTGGCAATCGGAAGTTGAGTCAGAACACGGTTTTCGGTGTCGCAGGGGTTCTTCTGGCGGTTTTCGTGGCGGCCGCACCAGACGCCTTCGCCCAAGGGACGAATGGCACCATTCGTGGCGCCGTCACCGATGAGACAGGCAGCGCGCTCCCCGGCGTCACGATCGTGACGACGAGTCCCGCCCTGCTGGTCCCACAACTCCTGATCATATCGGATAACGACGGGAACTATCTCATCCGGGAACTGCCGGTTGGTAGCTACCGGGTGACGTACGAGCTTCCAGGGTTCCAGCGATTCGTGCGAGAGGCGATCGAGATCACCGCGCGCTTCACGGCGACGATCAACGTAACACTAGCAGTTGGGGCCCTTCAGGAGACGATCACCGTCACCGGGGCAAGTCCGGTTGTTGACGTCGCGTCCACGGAGGCCACCGAAAGCCTCTCCCAGGAATACCTGAGCGACGTTGTTCCCGTCACCCGCAACCTCCAAGACTTCGCGTCGGTGATGCCCGGAATAACCCCCGGGCGCAGGCCCAATATCGGGGGTGGAGAGCCGACGGGTGGCGTCTTCGACACGTCCTACGCCAGCGATCGTCAGCAGGGATCGTATCTGATGGACGGCGTGGAGGCCCGCCAAGGCGGGGGCGGAGGTATCTTGGCCGGCCATGGCCCGGATCTCGCCGCGATGGAGGAACTGACGATCAGCACCGTCGCCGGCAGCGCGGAGCAAACGATACCGGGCGTGTTCATCAACATGATCATCAAGTCCGGGGGGAATATGTTTAGCGGCCGTTCCGAGGTCCAGCTTCAGGACCAGGCTCTTCAAGGCAACAACTTGCCGGACGAGGTTCGGGCTCAAGGCGTCAACATCGGTGACGCCACGATCACCAACCGGGAATTTACCGGCGATCTCGGCGGCCCGATCGTCAGAGACAGGTTGTGGTTCTATGGTGCGTATCGGACCCAGCGTACCAAGAAAACCGCGCTCGGTTTCTCCTTCGGGCGGGGAGAAGACGGTCAGTACGGCACGTCGGATGACATACCGGGGTACCAGCGGGTGTTGCTCAGGAACATCACGGGAAAGTTCACCTATCAGGCCTCGCAGAACTACAAGCTGATCGCCATGTATACCCACAACAGGCAGGACTTCCCCACGGGGCCAACGACGGTCGGCCGTACGACTCCGTTCGAGGCGACCACTCGGATGGAATGGCAACCGAACCAACAGAAGGTCGAGATCCAGGGCAGCCCATCAAGCCGGCTTGTGTTCCAGGCGCGTCTGGGCCGGAACTACTACCTCGTGAAGTACAGCTACAAGGAGCCTGGATCAAACAACCCGTTCTGCGAATGCGAGGTCGTGGACGGTATTCCGACTCAATTCGACAACGATCTCCGGATCAACTCGGGGCCCACGCTCTCTCTGGCCCACCGTCCCCGTGAACGGTGGCAACCGACGGGGTCGGTGTCGTGGTTTCCGGAGACCGAGTTTGCCGGCACGCATGAGTTCAAGGCCGGCTTCAAGTTCTTCCGGGAGTACCATGGAACGGGGGCGAACGAAGGCCTGCATGGCAACTACCGGCTCTATTTCGACACGGTGGACGGTGTCCCGAGCCAGCCGTTTGAGTTCCGGTCCTACAACTACCCGATACGGCAACGGAATCGCATGAACGAAGGCGGTCTCTATATTCAGGACGCTTGGCGCCCGCATGCTCGGCTCACGCTCAACCTGGGGTTGCGGTATGATCATTTCTATACCTTCGTCCCTCCACAGAGCAAGGCGCCGTCACAGTTCGGCGAGGGGGGCGACTTCCCACGGGTCGAGGCCAACATCTGGAAGCAGTGGGCACCGAGGCTAGGCATGGCCTACGACGTGGGCGGTGACGGCAGGACGGTAGCCAAATTCACCTACGGCCTGTACAACATGACGCCCGGGGACTCGTTCGCTGGAGCCTACAACAAGAACGGGACGATCTGGAAGCAATACCGGTGGCAGGACCTGAATGGCAATCGCGACTATGATCCTGGCGAAGTGGACCTGGATGTAAACGGTCCCGACTTCGTCACCCTTTCCAGCCCAAGGAACAACTTCGTCAACCCGGACTTGCAAGGCCCCACGACGCACGAGCTCACCGCCAGCGTGGAGCGCGAGCTCGGCGCCGACCTTGGGGTCAAGTTCATGTACATCCTATCGAATGAGGTGGACCTGTACGAGAATGTGAACATTCTTCGCACGCACAGCGACTACACGATCCCTTTGTCGTTTACGGATCCCGGGGCTGACGGGAGGGTCGGTACCGCCGACGACGGGGGGCCCCTCACGGTCTGGGATTACCCGACCGAGTTGAGAGGCGGTCAGTTCGTCGGTATCCAGCGTCAGAACCGGCCGGGCGGTGATAGCCGCCCCCGGACCCAGACGCTCGAGGTCTCCATACAAAAGCGTTTTACCGGAAGGTGGAGTGTTTTGGGATCCGCCTCGGCCTCAAAGCTCAATCAGCCGATCGATGGCATCGTGGAGAATCCCAACGAGGAGCGCTTCAACCTCAACGACGAGTTGAGGTGGAACGCCAAGATGACGGGGAACTATGAACTTCCCTATGAGATCAGCCTCAATGGGACGTTCCAAATCTACAGTGGCCTGGGAGGACAGCGTACGGCGCGGTTCCGAACCCCGAACGGGAACGTGACCCTGCGGATGGAGCCGTGGGGCTCGCAACGCTCGGGCGTGCGACCGATCCTCAACCTGCGCGTGGCGAAGAATGTGGGGATGGACAGGGGGCGGCTCAGGCTTGGCTTGGACGTGTTGAACGTGCTGAACAATGCGTCTCCATGGGGTACGAACTGGCTGTCCGGACCGACGTTTGCGGACACCCGAATACTCGATCTGCCTCGGATTGCCCGCGTGGTCCTTTTGTATAGCTTCTGAGGGACGGCGGGCGTGCGAGAGGACCCGGGAAGCCGGCGAGTCAGGATGGCGCACGGCGAAAGGCCGAGGCTGAGGTTCAGGCCCGGCCCTTCGCGTTCAGTCTGTTCGACGGTAACGCAGGAGGGGGAGGGAGACGAAGATGCCCATGAGGGTCGGACGCTGGGCTTGTCCATGCATCGTCGCGTTGATGGCGGGCATGAGCGTTACCGTCGCCAGCAGCGAGCCCGAGCTCGTCAGGGCGGTCAAGGTGCAGGATCGGGAGACCGTGCGGACTCTGCTCGCGCAAGGGGCGGACGTGAATGCGTCGCAGGGTGACGGCGCAACGGCTCTCCACTGGGCGGTCCACCGTGATGATCGAGGAACGGCGGATATGCTGATTCAAGCCGACGCAGAGGTCAACGCCGCGACCGACCTTGGCGTCGCGCCGCTCTCGCTGGCCTGCCTCAACGGAAGCGCGGCGATGGTCGAGATGCTGTTGAAGGCGGGGGCGGACCCGAACGCTGCTGCCGTGTCAGGCGAGACCCCGCTCCTGACGGCCGCCCGCGTGGGCAACGTCGATGTCGTGAGATTGTTGCTGGCGCACGGGGCCGACGTGACGGCGACGGAGGCGTCGCGGCGCCAGACGGCGCTGATGCTCGCCGTTGCGGAGAAGCACACCGATGTCGCGCGGGTGCTGATCGCAACCGGCGCGGGCGTCACTGCACGTTCCGCGAATCGTTTTACGCCGCTGCTGTTCGCGGCCCAGCAAGGTCATCTGGACACCGCCCGGCTATTGCTGGCGGCTGGAGCGGACGTGAATGAGTCGGCGCCGGACGGCATCGCGGGAGATACGAATGCACCGGCCCTGTTCAAGCCGGACACGGACGCCAGTGCCCTCCTGGTGGCGATCGACAGCGACCATAAAGAGATGGCCGAGTTTCTGCTGGAACGGGGAGCGGACCCGAACCACCACCACGCCGGGCGGACGGCACTGCACTCGGCGACTCAGAGAGCGATGCCGAAACTGGTGAAGGCGCTTCTGGCACAGGGAGCCGATCCGAACGCTCGCCTCGACAAGCCCATGCCGCTGCTGTCTCGTTTCATCGGTCTGTTGAACGGACTTGCGCCGACCGTGATCGGCGCGACGCCGTTCTGGCTGGCCGCCAGCTATGGGGATGTCGAGATCATGCGTATCCTGGTCGATGGCGGGGCGGATCCGCTGCTGACGACGGACGACGGAACGACCCCGCTCATGGTGGCGGCCGGAGCCGACTACGTAGAGGGGCAGGACAAGTATGGGCGGCGTTCGTTTCCGGCGCATTACGAAACCCTGCAGAAACGCGCCCTCGGCGCGATAGAGCTCTGCCTTGAACTGGGCGTCGACATCAATGCGGCCAACGATCAAGGCCAGACAGCCCTGCACGGCGCGGTCTATATGGGGGGGATTCTCCTTGTTCCGTACCTGGTGGAACAGGGCGCCAAGATGGACGTGCAGAACGAACGTGGACAGACGCCATGGTTCATCGCGGCGCGGGGCGAGTACCGGTCAGGTTCTTTTTACACTCATAAGGAGACGGGGGACCTGCTTGAACAATTAGGCGCCGACACCAGCTTGGGTTTCGACCGCGGGAGTGCCAGAGCCCAGGATGGCGTAGGCGTTGCGGTTGAGCGCGAACGACCTGAGCGCGACCGCTGAGAGGCTAGCAGGACGCCTCTTGAGCAAAGGTAAGAACCATGCCAAAAATTGGGCCAAGAACCTGGCTGTTGGGGTCGATTGGGATCCTGATGGCCGGGACCGGCTACGTTCAGGCCGCGAGCCCGTCCATTTTTCAGGCGCCCCGGCTGGCCGTGACAAGCCCACCGGGAGCGCCTCGAAACCTGGAAAGCCCGCAGGCGCAGTCGCGGAGCGTCACGGCGCGCGCTAGCGAATACCGCACGCTGATTCGCCGATACTGTGTCACCTGCCACAACGAACGACTCCGTAACGGAGACTTGGCGCTTGACACGATGGACATTGAGCATGTCGGCCAAGGTGCCGAGGTGTGGGAGAAGGTGGTGCGGAAGCTTCGGACCCGCACCATGCCGCCGCCGGGCAGGCCGCGACCGGATGAGGCCGCGTATGGCGCGTTCGCTTCCTGGCTGGAGACCGCGCTCGACCGCGCGGCCGCGGCCAGCCCCAATCCGGGACGGCGACCCGCCATTCATCGCCTCAACCGCGCCGAGTACGCCAACGCGATCCGTGACTTGCTGACGCTCGACATTGATAGCGGATCGCTTCTGCCGCCCGACGATTCGGGCTATGGCTTTGACAACATTGCGGACGTCCTCTCGGTGTCCCCGACCCTGGCGGAACGATACCTGGCAGCGGCTCGGAAAATCAGCCGTTTAGCCGTTGGAGATCCCGAACTCCGTCCGACCACGGACACGGTCGCTGTCAGCAAGTACCTCAAACAGGACGGCCGACTCAGCGAGGATCTCCCGTTTGGGTCCCGTGGCGGCCTGGCTGTTCCGTATTACTTCCCGGTGGACGGCGAGTACGTCGTCAAGGTCTACCTCCTGAGAACCTATAATGGTCGGATCCGCGGTCTCCTCGAACCGCACCGGCTTGAGGTTCGGCTGAACGGCGCGCGAATCGGCCAGTTCACCATTGGTGCGCAGACCGACAGGCACGCTCCGGGCGAACCCCCAGAGACGCCGCGCCAGCGTCGAGAGCGCACCCGGGCGTTGGCACGGGATTTGGACGGCCGGGAAGTTCACTTTTCGGCGAAAGCTGGTCCGGGGATTCTGGCCGTCAGTTTCGTCGGCCAGGGTTCGGTGCCGGAGTTCATGTTGCGGCCGCAATACGCGGTGACGAGCTACGAATACGCTGGCGACAGGACGATTCCGCCTGGCATCGGAAGTATCGAGATCCGCGGCCCCTACGACGTGAAGGGCCGAGGGGACACACCAAGCCGCCGGCGGATTTTCGTATGCCGCCCAACTGCTGGCCACGACGAGGAGCCCTGCGCCGAGCGGATTCTCTCTACCCTGGCCCGCCGCGCGTATCGGCGGCCTGTCACCGATGCGGACGTGCGGCCCCTGCTCGACCTGTACACGGCCACGCGCCGTACGGAGGACTTCGACGGCGCCATCGAGATGGTGCTCCGAAGAATTCTGGCGAGCCCGGACTTTCTCTTCCGCACGGAACGGGATCCGGTGAATGCAGCCTCGGGCACGCCCTATCGCATCAGCGATCTCGAGCTCGCCTCCCGCTTGTCCTTTTTTCTCTGGAGCAGTATTCCTGACGACGAGCTCCTCGACGTGGCCGAGCGCGGCCGGCTCGCGCAGCCTGCGGTGTTCGACCAGCAGGTCCGGCGGATGCTCGCCGATCCCCGCTCGACGGCGGCGCTGGTGAGCAATTTCGCCGGACAGTGGCTGCACCTGCGCAACATCCGCTTGGTGTCGCCGGATCCCTACGAGTTCCCCGAGTGGGACGAAAACCTGCGCCTCGCGCTGGAGCGTGAGACCCGGCTGTTCCTCGAAAGTCAGCTGCGCGAGGATCGCGGCGTGCCTGAGTTGTTGACGGCGGACTACACGTTCGTCAACCAACGACTCGCCCGGCACTATGGGATGCCGGGTGTCTACGGGGACCATTTCAGGCGCATGACGTTGACCGATGAAGCCCGCAAGGGCCTGCTGGGCAAGGGAAGTGTCCTGACGGTCACGTCGTACCCCCACCGGACTTCCCCGGTGGTGCGGGGCAAGTGGCTGCTCGAAAACCTCCTGGGGGCACCCCCGCCTCCGCCGCCACCGGACGTACCGGAGCTGCCGGAGAACGATGACGCAGACGTCACGCCGCTCTCCCTGCGCGAGCGGATGGAAGCACACCGGGCGAATCCGGTCTGCGCGAGTTGCCACCGGGTCATGGACCCGCTGGGCTTTGCGCTCGAGAACTTCAACGGAATCGGAGGGTGGCGGACCACCACCGAGGCCGGTACGCCGATCGATGCGTCAGGCACGCTCCTTGACGGGACCACCTTCGATAGCCCGGTTGCTCTTCGGCGGGCCCTGGTGAGGGATCCCGAGAACTTTGTCACGACCGTTACCGAAAAACTCCTGACGTATGCCCTGGGCCGGGGAACGGAGTATTACGATGCTCCTGCCATCCGCCAGATCGTGAGGGAGGCTGCCGCGAACGACTATCGCTGGTCGTCTCTCATTTTGGGGATTACCAGGAGCGCGCCGTTTCAGATGAGGCGCACGGAAGAGCCTGCGCCGGAGCGTTCGGCGCGTCGGCCCTAGCTGGCAACTAGGCCGTGCTAAAGCGTTAGCGTACCGTGTGCGTGAATCGAGGAGGCAAAAAAAGGCCATGATGATCATAAAGAAGTATCTGCCCCGCCGGACATTCCTCCGCGGCGTTGGTGCGACGTTGGCATTGCCGCTACTGGACGGTATGGTGCCGGCGTTCGCCGCCTTGCGTGCCTCGGCCGCGAAACCTGTCTCGCGCCTGTTCGTCGGCTATGTCCCGAACGGGGTCAACATGCACAAGTGGACGCCGTCGGCCGAAGGCGCTGGGTTCGACCTCTCGCCGATTCTGGAGCCTCTGGCGCCATTTCGTGATCAACTCCTGCCGTTGAGCGGGCTGACGAGCGCACCCGCGTTTCCACTGCCAGGCGAAGGCACGGGAGATCACGTGCGCGCCGCGGCTACGTTCCTGACGGGCGTGCACCCGAAGAAGACGGAAGGCCCCGACATCCGGGGCGGCGTTTCGATTGACCAGATCGTGGCGAGGAAGTTCGGCAAGGACACCCAACTGGCATCACTGGAAGTCTGCCTGGACCCCAATGAGTTGATAGGTGCGTGCGAAGCCGGCTGGAGCTGCGCTTACGCGAACACGCTTTCTTGGCGCACCCCCACGACGCCGATGCCAATGGAGAACCAGCCGCGAGCGGTTTTCGAGCGCCTGTTCGGGGATTCTGACGATACGAGCCAAGCGGCGCGGATCGCCCGGCTTCAAGAGGAGCGCAGCATTCTCGACTCGTTGGTCCCGGCAGTGGCTCACCTGCAGAAGAGCCTCGCTCCGCACGACCGCAGCAGGGTCAATCAATACCTCGACGCCATTCGCGATATCGAGCGGCGCATCCAGTTGGCCGAGGCACAGAGCGCCAAGGAGCTGCCAGCGATAGAGCGACCCGCGGGCGGGATTCCGGACACGTTCGCCGAGCATGCGAGGGTCATGTTCGACTTGCTGGTGCTGGCCTACCAGACCGATATGACCCGCGTCCTCACTTTCATGCTGGCGCGCGAAGTCAGCCCCCGAAGCTACCCGGAAATCGACATTCCCGATTCGCACCACGGGTTGTCGCACCACGGGAACCGTCCCGAGCGGCTGGAGATGCTGGCCACGCTCAACAAGTATCATATCCAGCAGCTCGCCTACTTCATGGAGAAACTGCGATCGACACCAGACGGCGATGGTTCCCTGCTGGACCATGTGACGATTCTCTACGGCTGCGGAATCAGCGACGGCAATCAGCATCTCCATACCGACCTGCCGATTCTGGTAGCGGGCGGCGGGACGGGCCAGATCAAGGGAGGTCGTCACCTCCGGTACGCAAAGGATACACCGCTGGCGAACCTGGAACTGACCCTGCTCGAGAAACTCGGGGTCCCAACGGAGAGCCTCGGCGACAGCACCGGAAAGGTCAAACACCTCTCGGGCGTTTAGTATAGGCGTCTTGTCCCGGTTCGGCGACGGCGACGAACTGCCCCCCCCCGGTTGGCCGCTGATGTGCCAAAGTCCGGCGGGGGGGAGGCAACCGGCGGCGGTGGGAGCGGTGGGAGCGAGACCATCTTGCCGCTCGCCCACGTCCGGGCCGGGACGTCGGAGGAAAGAAGGGGGTACAGATGCAACATGCCGCCAGGACGGCAGTCCGCACATTGCTGTTCTCCACGATGATCGTTTCGACGACCACCGGGACCGCTTTCAGCGCGGGATGGACGGCGGCGCAGATTGCGGCGTCGCAGATTCAGCAGGGCGTGCAGCAGGCCCTCAGCGGTGAGCGGGACCTGCGACCGATCGAGGTCAGCGTCGAGGGCAACGAAGTCACACTGCGCGGTCGCGTGCCGACGTTCTGGGCCAAATCAGAGGCGATCAGGAAAGCCCTCGATGTGAGAGGGGTCGTGACCGTCGCCAGCGAGCTTGAGATTCCTGCCGTCGAGGATGACAACGAGCTGGCCCAGGAGGTTGCCAGGGCTATACTGAGATATCCCTACTACACGATGTGGGACTACATCGGTGGGGTGGTCAACCGCGGCGTTGTTACGCTCACGGGCAGCGTGACGCCAGACCGCGACAAGGCGGGTGCCGTCTTCGAGCGGGTCGCCAAGGTCCGGGGTGTTCAAGACGTGCGCAGCTCGATCGGAACCCAGCCCGCGTCGAGCCTCGACGCCGACCTCCGATACGCTCTCGCCTCCAGGATGTTCAACAGCATTGACTTCGCAGAATACGCGGGGTGGCCCAATCCGCCGTTCCATCTTATCGTCGACCACAGCAATGTGAGACTCCTGGGCGTGGTGCGGTCTGAGATCGAGAAGCGCCGGTTGGAGCAGCTCGTCAGCCACACCCCGGGTGTACTCCACGTGGTCAACGATCTGCAGACGGCCCGGTAGCCAGGATCAGAGCCGAGACAAAGCCGCTGAGCGTTCGTCCGGTCGCTACTGCTGGAGTTGCGCGAGGACCGCCTTGGCCTGCGCACCTTCCGCAGAATCAGGGTCGACGTCAAGGACCTGCTGGAAGTACAACACGGCAGTTTCCGTATCCCCCCTGTTCAGGGCAACCAGACCGAGCTGGAAGAGCGGCCTCCCCCAGTTGGGGTCCTTCGCGTGAGCTTTCTCGTACCATCCGGCCGCCTCGTCAACCGCACCGCGGGCGAACGCCAGCCCGCCCATGTTGTAGAGATCTTCCCGGCTGGCATCCAATCGCGATGCCGTCTGCGTGAGGGTCTCGCCTGCGGCCTCGAGGTTACCGGCCTCGAGGTTGACCCTCCCGATGGCAACCTTGGCGTCCGCGTTTTCCGGGTCGTTCTTCAGCACCTCTTCGTACGCAGCAATTGCGCTGTCGTATTCGCGCGTGGCGCGATAGGAATGCCCGAGCGGAAGGTAGAGGTTCGTCAGTACGGGCAACTTGGCCAGTAGGGCTCTATACGCCACGATCGCCTGGTCGTACTGTTGTCGATTGAAAAGATCGTGAGCCGCCCCGATCTCTGTTTCGACGGCCTCCGGCTCGAAACCCCTCAGCGCTTCCTCACCCAGCGCGATCTCCAGCCCATGGCGAATTCTGGTCAGCGTGAAATCAACCGGCGGGTTATTACCACTCCGGAGTCGTACCGGCACTTCATCAGGATGGTATCCCTCGAACTCCGCCGTGAACGTCCATAGACCATTCTGCAATCCCAGAATCGCGTAGCCTCCACGGTCGTCGGTCGTCCGCTCGCTCGCGCTCCGGATGTCCGGGTTCTCGGCCTTCACGAGCACTCCCGGCATGGGATTGCCGTTCTCGTCCGTCACCACGCCGGTAAGTCGCCATCCCTGCGCGAGCGCAGGCGCGACCGTAGCACCAAACCAAAGCGTCACGAGGACCGATCGCACGACGCAGCCACAAAAGAGCTTGTACATAGCAGCCCCCCAACGAGTAGACGTCATCGCCTGCGAGTGTACAGCCTCCGACAAGCTACGGTTCCGGCCCAGTAGTAGAGATCCTGAAACTGCGCCATCCAGCTCCCGCGCCGTCCCGGCGGCATCTGATCGTTCTCCGCGGAGTTTACCATGCCAGTCATACGCAGCGTGAGCACTGTCAGGTTGACGATGACAGCACGTTCTTCTGAGGCTGAGGCCGGCTGCGCATCGCTGCGCCGGTCGATCTGCTCCGACCGGTTGCGGGTCGCCGGCACGACGTCCGTGCCCCGCCCGTACAACTGCTCGACGAGCGGGTTGGCGGAGGAAGTGTCCGGGAAGATCCGCAAGCGCGCGGTGGGCTCCTCGCCTACATGGACGTCGCTGCGCCTGGTCTTCCGGTTACCTCAGAGGCCGGCCAGCATCGCCCTGGGAGGTTCGACCGCGAGCGGCGGCCAAGCACCCAGGCCAAGCCCCCATCCGGACACCGAGAGCCGACCGCCGAGGCCCGCCCGGCCCGCCGAAGACCACACGCAGCAGTTTTCCGACGCCTTCGCGGAACTGGTCATGCGGCGACGGGCGGCGCACTTCCCGCCGGTGCTGCCGCGCTGCCGGGCCTGGGCCGGTCGGGTAACCAGGAACGGTTCTGTTCGAGCAGGGCGTTGGCCAGCAGGAGGAGCTTGCGCATGACGGCGGTCAGAGCGACCTTCGGCGGCTTCCCCTGGTCGCGGAGCTGGCAGTACTTTGCACAGTACTTTGCACGCAGGTCAGGGTTGCAACGGATCGCCGCCAGGGCCGGCATGTAGAGAAGCCGCCGCACCCGCGGCCGGCCGCCCTGGATGAAGCTGCGGCCCTGCCAGGCGCCGGACTGGCGCGTGACCAGCGCGAGACCCGCCAGGTTGGCGACTGCCTTGGCATCGAGGCGGCCGAGTTCCGGCATCTGGGTGAGCAGGCCCGCCGCGGTGATGCTCGACACGCCCGGGATCGAGGTCAGGATCTCGGTCCGGCGGGCCAGTCCCACGTCTTCGGCCAACCGCTTGCCGATTTCGGCATCGACGGCGGCCAGATGCCGGTCAATCTGGGACAGCCGCGTCTTGCTCTGCTGCTTCAGCAGCCGATATCGAAGGTGCTTCTGGCGGTTTCGTGCGGCCGTGCGGTCCGTTACCAGCGCGTCGCGCGCCACCTGCAGTTCCTCGAGGGCGCGCCGGGTCGGCGGCGACGCCTCGGTCGGCCGCAGATGCAACGCCGTCCCCATTTGCGCCAGCACCCGCGCGTCTACGGCGTCGGTCTTGGCGCGCTGTCCCACCGCCTGCGCAAAACGCCGTGCCTGCAACGGATTGGCTCGCGGCAGCGGCAGGCCCGCCTTCAGGAGCACCTCCTCGAAGGCGCGGTGCCAAGGTCCGGTGGGCTCGCACACGACCGAGCGGACCGGCTGGTCGATCCACGCGATCAGCGCGTTGAATCCCGCCGAGTCATTGGTGAATCGCGCGGCCTTGCCCGCGGGAGCCATGTAGGTATCGAGAGGGTGCACGACAGACTTGTGAGATGCCTCTCAGGCGGCGTTTGCGGCTCGTCGCTCCCTGCGACCGCCTACTCCACGACGCGCACCGCATCGAGCTGAAGGGCCGCTCGATGCGACGGACGCACGACGCGCCGGACAACCGCCCGAAGGAGACGACATGAGCACCAGAACGGCAACGCCATTACCGCGGCGAAGCGAAGACCAGAACCATCGCGCCAGCGACACGCGCGACTGGGTCCCGTCGGGTCCGACCGGCCTGTGGATCGTGCCGGTGTTGTGGAAAACGCGCGCGATGCGTTCGGCGCAACTGAGCGGTCGCCGAAGGCGCGTTTCCCACAACACCTTGGACGCGGCAGACGGCGCCCACAGGCGCCACAGGCATCTTCGTCCCTGCTCTCGAACACCACGTCACGAGTAGAATCTTGAAGATCTGTTGCGACACCGAGGGGAGGGAACTGACCGACGAACGTCGCTACGCTCCGACCAGCGTTCCACTTCGCCGGAAACCGTGTTCCAGATCCCCGGAAAACACTGTTCCACTTCACCGGAATACCCAGGGAAGCGCCGCTCCACCCGGATCCGTCATGCGACCCCCTGGTTGAAGACGGCGCTGGTCCAGGCCGCGTGGGCTGCGACCCGGAAGAACGGAAGCTATCTGCAGGCCCAATTTCGGCGCCTCAAGGGCCGGCGCGGCCCGAAGAAGGCCATCGTGGCGGTCGCCGCCTCCATGCTCACCGCTGCTTATTTCATGCTCCGCGACGAGACGGACTACCACGACCTTGGCGGCCGATACTTGGCGAACCGCGACGCCGACCGCGTCAAGCAGCGCCTCCTTCGGCGTCTGCAGAACCTCGGCGTCGTTGTCGAAGTGAAGGCCGCCTGAGTCAGAGATCAACCGTGAGTTTCTCTGTAGCCTCTGTTCGCGCATCCCGCGCCTCGATCCACGACTCCACTGCCTGGCGTCCCGGGAAGGCGGTGCGATGTTCCTGCGTCGTGCGCGTCAGATAATCAGCCGCACGCCGCCCAGCTCGGCCAGCCCGTAGACGAAGTGATCGCCGGGTGAGCCGATGAACATGCAGTTGGTCGGCACCCGCCAATCCTTCGAGAGTCGTTCGATGAGCTCGGGCCCGAAGCGTCCCCCGATCACCACGAGCTCGATATCGATGTCCGGATACGCCTCGTTGAGAAACCCGATGTCCCTTTCCAGCTTCGGTGGAACGTCGGCCCCATCGCCGACCACGGTCACCACCTTGATCCGGCTGGTGTGCTCGTTCTTGAGCACGTACAGAATCACCTTGTTGAGGTTGTGGACGTTGTCGCCGCGGCTGAAGAAGACGAACTCCTGGCTGTTGATGGCGCGGATGCGTTCCTGCAGCGACTCGGACCACATGCCGGTCAACTTTCTGATCTTCTCGCTGATCGCCTGCACGACGAAGAGGCAGGCCTTGAGCAGACCGATGCGGCCCAGCATGATCGCCACGACGAGCAACGTCGGCACGAGGTACTCGGCGAACACCCACACGTAGTCCGGATTGATGAGGACGTTGCCCGCTATCCCCAACAGCGTCAGCATCAGGGCGACGACCACGGTCAGCCCGGTGGCGCGTTCGGGACGGGGGAGGCCGGCGCGCCTGACCTTGAGAAGTATGTTTCCCAAGCCGAAGAGGGCCATCACAGACAGGAACGAGAGGGTGTAGACACCGGCCAGAGCGCCGAGATCCCCATCGGTGATGAAGAGTATCGACATGCAGATGCCGAAGAACATGACGATGATGCGGTGGAACGTGCGACGCGAGTTGCTCTTCAGCAGAAACTGGGGCAGGCAACGGTCCAGGGTCATCCGCCGCACCAGACCCGTCACACCGACGTACGATGTAAGGACGGCTCCGCTCAGCACCAGAATCGCGTCGATCGAGATCAGCCGGGCAAGCCATTCGCCCGACGCGATGCCTCCCATGTGGGCCAGCAGCGCCTCCTGATTCGCCCCCACGTCCGGAATGGGCACCAGCGCCAACGCCAGCAGGGCCAGGGTGGGATTGAAGACGCTGACTGCGACCCACATGTTGCGAAGCGTCTTGGGGAAGACGTCCTCGGCCTGCTCCTCCACGAAGTTCGCGGAGCTCTCGAACCCGGAGATGCCGAGCATCGCGGCCGAGAAACCGAAGAACAGCGCCGTCATCGGCCCCTGTTCGCTGGGGAGCGTGAAGTTCGTCGACAGGACGTCGAGTCCGTTGCCGAGCAGATAGAGCCCGCCCGACAGCATCAGCACCGTCAATGTGGCGAGATGGAAGATGAAGATACCCACCGCCACTCTGGACGACTCCGCGATACCGACGATGGTCAGGACCATGAACACGGCCAGTAGCCCGACCGTGGCCGACATGACCGGCAGCAGCGGCCAGATGCTGTGGCCATAGTGCATGGCCTCGTTGGCGGAGATAACGGCGGTGGCGGTGTACGACAGGATGGTCAGGCACGCCGCCATCGAGGCGAGCGACTTGCTCGTCGTGTTGAGGAGCGCGTTGTAGGCGCCTCCGTTGAGCGGCAGCGCGCCCACCACCTCGGCGTAGATCCGGCGATACAGAAAGAGCACGCCGGCCACGACCAGCAGCGAGACCCAGGCCCATTTCCCCGCATGGACGATTGCCAGCGCGGAGACATAGAGGCAGGAGGACGTGATGTCGTTGCCGCACAGCGCGGTGGCAGGCAACTGCGTCAGGCCGCCGCGCTTGTGTTCCGTCACGTGCTCAGGCATCGAGGTGCTTCGGGCCGGCGAGAGTATATGTCGGTACGGCCGTACCTACTCCGACCGCCCCGAGGGTCACGTCCGTCCGCCGGATTCGCGCTGCCGAACGCGTTCACCAGGTTCTGCACATCGAGGAAGCCCTCAACCTCGTTCCGGCCCACCGGCACGTCGACGCCCACGTGGAAATCGAGCGCGTGGGTCCAGGGTCCGCGGCAGGCGTTGCGCGGAAGAATCGCCCCCGGCGTGACGTCGCAGCCGTCGGCCAGGAACCGCAGCAGGTCATCGAAGGCGCCGTCGGTGACGATCGCGTCGTCGGCGCCGCTTGGCACGTAGAGCAGATCGTTGCCCCGCGTACCGTCGCCGTTGCCGTCGCTGCCGTCCAGGTAGCCGTAGGGCCGCCCCTGCTGGGCGTTGTAGTACGCGGCGAGGGTTATCCCGGCCGGGCCGGCCGGAATCCGGTACGAGCCGGACAGGTTGAACCGGTGTCCCGGCGAGTCTCGACGAGATTCAGGTTGCGGTAGTCGATATCCCGAAGCGTCTTCGAGAAGAGCAGCTCGACGCTGCCGATCAGGTTGAAGAACCCCAGGTCCCGGTCGTAGGCCAGGTTGCCGCGCAGGAGCTGCCGGAAGCGGTAGTCGGGATCGACCAGATTGATCTCGTTGGTCGACGCCGAACCGATGTCGGTCGGCTGGTCGTGCGGATCGGCCGAGAACGGAATGCGGTTTTCCGGATCGAAGAACACGCTGATCCGCTGGAACTCGTTGCCGGTGTTCGAGTACTGGTTGGACAGCCAGACGTAGGGCGTGCGCCCGTGGAACAGCCCGAGGCCGCCGCGCACCTGCTGCCGAGTGTCCAGGTCGGGGCGAGCCCCTGCTCGAAGAGCGCTGGGCTGGTGAACTCGTAGACCCCGAGGTTGTCCCGGATGAACAGGTTCCGGAACTTGAAGAGCTCGTTGCGGGTGCCGATGGTGAACTGGTGCCGGCCGCGCACCCAGGTCAGGTCGTTGTGGATCTCGATGATGTCCTGGTCCGCGTGATGACGTTGATGCCGCCGCCGGAGAACCCGCTCTGCCGCACGTCGTAGGGGGCGACCACGAGCTGCAGCTCGCTGACCGCGTCGAGGCTGATCGGCTCCGTATTGGCCTGCCCGCCCGGGGTTCCCTGCCGCGCCAAGCCGAAGAGGTCGTTGTTGACCGCGCCGTCGATCTGGATGTTGTTGTAACGGCCGCTGCGCCCGGCCACGCTGAGGAAGCTCTCGGACTCGGCGTTCTGGCTCGTCTTGACGAAGAACGGATTCACCCGCGCGAAGTCCTGCAGGCTGCGCTCGAGAGTCGGCAGGGTCTCGATGACGCCGGTGGCGACCCCCGCGGTCGTGCCCGAGCGCGACGGCGAGAACACCGCGCTGGCCTCCGCGACCACCTCCACCGTCTCGGTCAGCGCCGCGAGCTGCAGCGTGATCGGCACCTCGGTCGCTTCGCCGAGGGTCACGACGATGCCGGCGAGCGACCGCGTCCCGAAGCCGCTAATGGCGACCTCGATGTCGTAGGGTCCGACCTGCACGTTCAGCAGGTCGAACCGCCCGTCGGCCCGCGTGAAGGCCTCGTATCGCGTGCCGGTCGGGACGTGCACCGCGACCACCGCGGCGCCGGGCAGCACCCCCTGCTGCGCGTCGCGGACGACGCCCCCGATTGTTCCTGTCGTGGCGTTCTGCGCGCTGCCGACACCCGCCGACCCGATCGCGGCCGCCACCACGATTGTTCCTGCAATCCACTGCGTACGACGATTCATGTCAGGCAAACCTCCATGGATTGCAGTGTACGAACCACGTGTGTCCGGTGCGCCACGGCAGCGTACCGCGCCGGGAAAATGTCGTCGGCGCCGCCGGAAACCTCGCAACCGATCCGGGCCGCCCTGGCGTGGGCTATGGTGGGGTATGGCCTGTCTCAAGACGAAGAGAGCGGGCTGCTCACGGAACGGAACTCAGTACGGGAGGACGACATGGCCATCAGCGACAGTTTGCTGCCGGAATTCGATCAGGAGATCGCGGGCGCCCGCCGGACGCTCGAGCGCGTGCCCGCCGACAGGTTCGACTGGCGGCCGCACCCCAAGTCGGGCACCATGGTCTGGTTGGCTGGCCACTTGGCCAACCTCCCCTCCTGGGCGCCGCTCACGATCAACCAGGACGAGCTGGACCTGGCGCCCGGGGGCAAGCAGATGGACCCGCCCCCGCCGCCCGCGGACACCGCGGAGCTCGTCGCGACCTTCGACCGACACGCCGCCGAGGCGCGGGCCGCGATAGCCGGCGCCAACGACGCGGACCTGATGAAGCCGTGGACGCTGCTGAGCAACGGCCAGACGCTGATGACCCTGCCGAAGGTGGCGGTGCTGCGCAGCTTCGTCATGAACCACCTGATCCACCACCGTGCGCAGCTCGGCGTGTATCTGCGGCTCAACGACATCCCGGTGCCGTCGATCTACGGGCCGTCGGCGGACGAGGCGCCGCCGGGTTTCTAGCTGATGGCCGGCGAAGGGTGACAAGCCGTGTGAGGATTCAGCTCGTCCGCTCCCAGCCGCTCGACGAATCCCCGCACCCGCTCCTCTTCTTCCTTCCAGCGAAAGCGAACGTCCTGCACCGTCTCGAAGTCCGCCGCGGCCACGCGGCGGACCCTGACGAGCCGGCAATCCTGCGATCAACGCTTGTAGTGTACGTATTATCTAGTACAATAGGACACGTGAATTTCGTGAATGTCGACCCGCGGGACCGCACACCGATCTACGTCCAGTTGGAGCGCGGGTTGCGCGCGGCGATCGCCGCCGGACGTCTGCATCCGGGCGATCGACTGCCGACCGTTCGGCAGCTCGCGGTCGAACTGCGCGTCAACGCGAACACCGTCGCCCGCGTGTACGGCGACCTCGAGCGGCGCGGCGTCCTCGAAACGCGGCGCGGCGTCGGTTCGTTCGTCAGCGCCACCCCGGCCCAGGCGCGTCCGCCTCACGAACACAATCGCCGTCTGCGCGCGTTCGTCACGCGGCTGTTGGCGGACGCAGACGCGGCCGGTTTCACCATCAACGAGGTGACGGCGGCGCTCCGCGCACATCAGCAGGGAGAAACATGATGGCCCATTCGATCTTCCGAGAGCGTCCGGAACCCCGCCGAGGTCCTGTTCGTTGGGTCAACGTCGTGGCGATCGCAATCCTGCTTGCCTGGTGCGCGGTCGCGCTGTGGGCATGGGAGACCACGGCAAGCCCGGCGCCGCCGGTCACGACGAGTTTCGCGGCCGAGCAGACCCTGACCTCGGACACAGTACCGGTGAACGTCGACGCGGTGCTGTTCTGGATGGTGCACGACGTGGAGAAAGCGGCTCTCGAGGTCCAGGACTACTCGCAGGCGGTGAGCTGGGCGGCGCATACCGCGCTGCGCGACATCATCGGCCGGACCACTCTCGCCGACCTGCTGCGCGGCCGGGAACGCATCGAGGCCGAGCTGCAGCAACTCATCGATCAGCGCTCGAATCCGTGGGGCGCAACGGTCTCATCGGTCGAGATGCGCGACGTCATCATTCCGGACGCGCTACAGGACGCGATGTCGCGCGAAGCCCAGGCGGCTCGCGAGAAGCAGGCGCGCGTGATTCTCGGCGAAGCCGAGATGGCCATCGCCAACTCGTTCAAGGAAGCCGCGAAGGCGTACCAGGAGAACCCGACCGCCCTGCATCTGCGCGCCATGAACATGCTCTACGAGGGCCTGAAGGAGAAGGGCGCGCTCATGCTGGTCCCGAGCAGTGCCGTCGAGTCGATGGGCATGGGCGGCTTGATGGGGGCGGCGGCGCTTCGCCAGTCCAGCCTGGCCGGCAGCGGCAAAGCGGACACTGTCCCCAACCGGCCGCCAGCATGAAGGTGCCGAATTCGGCCCATTGAACGATCTGGTGTGGGGAGGCGAGCATGAACCGCTACCGCGAACCCGTAACGCATCTCTCGACGGCGCTTCTCCTCCTTGCGCTTGCGCCGCAGGTCGGCGGAGAGGGACCGGCCTCCCGGCATGTCCCGTCGATACACGCAGTCCGGTTCTTCATCGCCGCACAGGACACGACGCCGCGACCCGGCGTGCCGGTCGAGCCCGAATCGGCGATCCTCGACGCGTTCGACCACCACAACGATCGCCCGATCACCGAAGCGTTCTTCCGGGCGGCGCGCGAGGTCAACGCATCGCTCCGTCCCGAGCGCCCGCTCCGGGTTCTGCTCGGCGACCCGCCGATCGACTGGGATGCGATCGAGAGCCGCGCGGACCACCAGGAGTGGCTCAGGCTGCGCGATACGCACCCGGCCGAACTGATACGGCGGGAGGTGCTCAGGAAGGAAAGGCGCGCACTCGTCGTCTACGGCGGCATGCACTTGCAGCGGCGGAACCTGCTCGGCAACTACGAGCTGGTCGACGATCCGCATCTCCACACGCTCGTCCAGCAGCTCGAGAGTGACGGCGATACGCGCGTGTTCACCGTCTGGCCGACCGTCGGGATCGACCTGCAGGACCTCGAGCCGGACGTTGCGTCGTGGCCGGTGCCCAGCCTCGCGCCGGTGCACGGCACCGCGCTCGGGGCAACGGACTTCGCGGCGTTCTACCCGCAGCGGGTACCCCGAGCGGCGATACGGGATGGCCGGATCGTGCCGGTGCCCCGCAACCAGTGGCGCACCCTGCCCATGGAAGAGCAGTTCGACGCCGTGCTGTATCTCGGGCCATCGTCCGGCATGACGACGTCGTGGCCAGCGGCGGCGCTCTGCCTGGATCAGGCCTACATGGACATGCGGCGGGCACGCCTGTCGCTGCTGGGGATGCAGCCGGTACTCGATCAACTGCAGCGGCGCTGCGCCCGCGTCGCGCCTTGACTCTAGTCAGCCCGCAGCGTCGCGAGCGGGTCGGCCTTCGCCGCCCGCCGTGACGGCACGAGACAGGCGGCCAGAGCCGTGCCCGCCAGCAGGAAGCCCACGACGGCAAACACGACGGGGTCGCCCGGCCTGACGTCGACGAGAAAACCGGCGGTGAGCCGCGCGGCGCCGGCCGCCGCGACCGCGCCGAGCGCCAGCCCGAGCGTCGTGAGCACTGCGCCTCTGGAGAGCGCGAGCCGCGTGATGGCGGCGGGGGTCGCGCCGAGGGCGGTGCGGATGCAGAACTCCTGTTTCCGTTGGGCTGCCGCGTGCGACGCGACGCCGTAGAGTCCTACCGTCGCGAGCAGCAGGCCGAGCGCCCCGAACGACCCGATCACCGCGGCGCCAACGCGCACGCTCACCAGCATCGGCATCGAGCGCAGCACGTCGTCCATGCCGCCGGCGTCCAGGATCGCCAGGGTCGGGTCCCGTCGGCGAATGGTCTCCGCGACCGCCGAGATCGCGGCGCTCAATGGTTCCTCCGTGTGCACGTGCAGCGTGGCCGCCCCCATGGGCTGGAGCCCGAAGGGATAGAGGACGAACGGCGGCCGGTCGAACGGCGACTGGGACATGTGCGCGTCGCGCACCACGCCGATCACTTCGAACGGCGCGCCGCCCGTGTCGGCGTTGACGATCCGCCGCCCGATCGCGTCCTGTCCCGGCCAGAGCTGTCTCGCCGCACGTTCGCTGACGAGCGCCACGCGCCGGTCGCCCGCCGTTTCTTCCTCGCGAAAACCGCGCCCGCGGAGCACCGGAATGTCGACGGTGTCGAAGAAATACGGGTCCACGTAGTTGACGGCGACGATCACGGCGTCGGGCTCCGGTGCCGTGCCGCCGTCCAGGGTGAACACGCTGCCCGAGCTCCCGCCCGGCGACAGCGGGGCCCGGCGAGCCCAGCTCGCCGACTCGACGCCGGGCAGGGCGACGACGTCGTCGATGGTCTCCCGGTAGAGCGCCTGGGCCTGCTCCCGGTCGTACCCCTGCGCGAGGGGATCAACCGACAGTATCAGGAGATCGTCGGTTCGGAAACCGACGTCGATCGCGCCGGCGTTCCTGCCGCTCTGCACGAAGAGACCGGCGCAGACCAGCAGCAGCATGGAAACGGCGACCTGGAGCACGACGAGCCCGTTCGTCAGGCGCCACCCCGAGACGCTCCCACCGGAGTTGCGGCCGCCGGAGCCGATCGCGCGCGCGAGCTCGATCCGCGTCGAGCGCAACGCCGGCGCGAGTCCGGCGAGGACCCCGGCCGCGACCGCTATCGTTGCGATGAACCCGAACACCCGCCAGTCCACGGACGGGTCGAATCTCAACTGTTCCATGCCGGCGGCCACGGCGAAGTAGGCGATGACGAGATCGGCGGCCCACAGCGCGACGATCCCGCCGCCGGCTCCGCCCACCAACGCCAGCAGCACGCTCTCGGTGACCAACTGGCGCACGAGCCGCCGCCGGGTCGCACCGAATCCCGCGCGCAGGGCCATCTCCTGCCGTCGTTCGACACCGCGCCCGACCAGCAGGGTCCCGACGTTCGCCATGGCAATCAACAGCACGAGCGACGCGAGGCCCATGACCACGCCCATCAGCGGCCTCGTATGGCGCGATGCGTTGGGGACCGGTCTCGCGGCACGCTCGGCGATGACGTAGAGCTCGCTGTGGGCGCTCGCATCCGGATGCTCCGCGGCCAGCGCGGCAGCAAGGACGTCGAGCTGGGCGGCCGCCTCGCCGACCGTCACGCCGGGCCGCAGGCGTCCGGTCAGCACGAACGACTCCGGGAGCCGGTTGGTCAACAGCTCCGTCCACCCCGGCTCGACGAACGCGCCCTCGGTGGCGGGGACGAACAGCTCCGCAGGCACCAGGCCGTTGGTCCCGATGAAGTCCTCCGGCGTGATCCCGATGACGGTCATGTTCGCCGGCCCGAGGCGAACGACCTGTCCAAGGACAGCCGGATCCCCGCCGAACCGCGACTGCCATGCGTGATAGGCCAACACGACGAACGGCGCATCGCCGGGACGGCGCCCTTCCTCGGGGAGGAACGTGCGGCCACGCACGGCGTTCAACTGCAGAACATCGAAGTAGTTGTCGCTGACGTACTCGATCCAGATCTGCTCCGCCGCGCGACGTTCGATCGACAGCAGCTCTTCCGCCAGGGTGTGCGCGGCCAGACCGTCGAAGACGTCGTTGCGCTCCCGGTAGTCGAGGTACTCCGGATAGGACAGTGCGTGCGGGAAGACCGAGGTGTGCTCGTCGAGCTGCGTCACGACCACGAGCTCGTCAGGGTCGGGCACCGGCAGGGGCTGGAAGAGCAGGGCGTTCGTCACGGTGGCGACCGCCGCGGTGGCCCCGATGCCGATCGACAGCGTCAGCGCCGCCGTCGCCGCGAACCCAGGACGTCGCGCCAGGCCGCGCAGACCGATCCGCACATCGGTCCGCAGGTCGTCCAGCCACGGCCAGCCGCGCTGGTCGCGCAGCGCCTCCATCGCCTGGGGCAAGCCGCCCAGGCGCACCCGCGCCAGCCGCGCCGCCTCCGCCGGAGAGCAGCCCTTCGCGCGCAGCTCCTCCTCCGCCTGTTCGAGATGGAAGCGCAGCTCGCGCTCGAGATCGCGATCGGCCGGGTTGCGCCGGAGCGCGCCCCACAGACGACGCAGGCACTCGCGAAGGACAGGCATCGTGATCTCCCGGTCACACCGGTTCCTGAAAGAGCGCGTCGATGATCGACACCATCCGGTCCAGGCCGCGCTTCTCGGCGGCCAGGTGACGCCGGCCGGCCGGGGTGATCGCGTAGAACCGGGCGCGGCGGTTCTTCTCCGTCGTGCCCCATTCGGCCCGGACGAGACCGCGCTGCTCCAGCCGCATCAGGCCGGGATAGAGCGTGCCCATGTTGAGGAGCAGGGCGCCGTCGGAGACCTGCTCGAGCCGTGCCGCGATCGAGTAGCCGTGCGACGGGCCGAGCGACACCAGCGTCTGCAGCACCATCAGGTCGAGGGTGCCGCGCAGGACCTCCGTGCGCGACGGCTCTCTATTAGGCATCCCAATGAATGTATCGCACTGTCTGTTAGGATGTCAAATGGAATGTGCGGGCGAAGGCGAGCGGTTCGGGGATCGTGCTACCGTTGCCTCACCATGCCAATCGCCGCACCGACCCGCTCGACAGTCGCCCGCCGGCCGCTCGTCCTGACGATGCTTCTGGCCGTCGCCTCGGTCTCCGTCGCGCCGGTCCCAGCCGCCGCGCAGACCGAGGCCGCGGACCGGTTCGTGCCGGTGACGGACGCCATGCTCCAGGACCCCGCCCCCGGCGACTGGCTGACGTGGCGCCGGACGCTCGACGGCTGGGGCTACAGCCCGCTGGACCAGATCGACCGGGACAACGTGGGCGACCTGCGCATGGTCTGGACGCGCGCGCTGGCCCCCGGACGGCAGGAGGGCACGCCGCTGGCCTACGAAGGCGTCCTCTACATGCCGCAGGCGAGCGACGTGATCGAGGCGATCGACGCGGTGACCGGCGACCTGCAATGGTCGCACCGGCGCGATCTGCCGGAGGACGTCTACGACTTCGTCGGCGGCAACTCGCGCAACAACCGCAACATCGCGATCTACGACCGCTTCATCATCAACACCAGCGACGACAACTACGCGTTCGGCCTCGACGTTGCGACCGGCGAGATCGCCTGGGAAACGCGGATCTTCGACTACCGGGAAACGCCGGCCGGGCACAGCTCGGGCCCGATCGTCGCCGACGGCAAGGCGATCTCCGGACGGAGTTGCCGGCCGCGCGGGGGACCCGAGTCGTGCGTCATCGTCGCCCACGACGCCCTCACCGGCGAGGAGCTGTGGCGGCGGCGGACCGTGCCGGCCCCCGGCGAGCCGGGCGACGAGACCTGGGGCGGCGTGCCTTACGAGCGGCGGGTCCACGTCGGCACCTGGATGCCGGCCAGCTACGACCCGGAGCTGCGCCTCATCTACCAGGGCACGTCGGTCACCTCGCCGGCCCCGAAGTTCATGCTCGGCGGCGTCGAGAACAAGCACCTCTACCACAACTCGACGCTGGCCCTCGACGTCGACACCGGCGAGATCCGCTGGCACTACCAGCACATGAACGACCACTGGGACCTCGACCACCCCTTCGAGCGCATCCTGCTCGACACCGCGGTCGCGCCCAACCCGGACGCGGTGAGCTGGATCAACCCGCGCATCCAGCCGGGCGAGGTCCGCAAGGTGATGACCGGCATTCCCGGCAAGACCGGCCTCGTCTACACCCTCGACCGCGAGACCGGCGAGTTCCTCTGGGCCACCCCCACCATCGCGCAGAACGTCATCAGCCACATCGACGGGGCGACCGGCGCGGTGACCGAGAACGCCGAGGTGATCTTCACCGCCGAGGGGCAGCAGGTCCTCGCCTGCCCCAACATGCACGGCGGCAAGGACTGGGAAGCAGGCGCCTACAGCCCGCTCACCAACACCCTGTACATGCCGTTGCGGAACATGTGCCAGCGCCTGCTGGCGACGACCTCGCCCGACGCCTCGCACCGCATCTACGCGCTGGCCGTCCGCCACGAGCTCGCCCCCGGCACCGAGCAGCTCGGCACCGTCTACGCGATCTCCGCCGAGACCGGCGAGACGCGCTGGCTGCACCAGCAGCGGGCCGCGACCCTCTCGCTCGTCGCCACCGGCGGCGGCCTCGTCTTCGGCGGCGACTCGAACGGCCGCTTCCGCGCCTTCGACCAGGAGACCGGCGAGGTGCTCTGGGAGATCAACCTCGGCTCGCCCGTCTCCGGCTTCCCGATCAGCTACGCGGTCGACGGCCGCCAGTACATCGCCGTCGGCACCGGTCCCGCCGCGACCACCGCGAGCTTCCTGCAGTTGACGCCGGAGCTGCGCCCGAGCAACGGGAACAACTTGTTCGTGTTCGCGCTGCCTTAACGCACCACGATGATCCACGGCTTGTACCTGTTCGTCCAGCCCACCGGCACCCGGAGCTGGATCCAGCGGCTCGTCGTTCGTGGTCGCCGCCACGAACTCGGCCTCGGCGCCGTTGCGCTCGTCTCGCTCGCCGAAGCCCGCGAGCAGGCGCTCGCCAACCGCAAGCTCGCCCGCTCGGGCGGAGACCCGTTGGCCGAGAAACGCCGCGCGGAGGGCATGCCCATCTTCGCCGAGGCCGCCCGGCGCGTGCTCGAACAGAAGCGGAGCGGTTGGCGCGGCTCGCGGCAGGCGCAGACCTGGCTGCGCAGCCTCGAACGCTACGCGTTCCCGCGTATCGGCAACCGGCCGGTGTCGGAGGTCACCAGCGCCGACGTGCTGGAGGTCCTCACGCCGATCTGGCACGTCAAGGCGGAGACCGCCCGGGCCGTGCGCCAGCGCATCCGCGCGGTGCTCGAGTGGGCGATCGCGATGGAACTTCGAGCGGACAACCCGTGCGACCGCGTCCTGCCGGTCCTGGGTCCGCAGAACGACATCGTGCAGCATATGCGGGCGCTGCCCCATCGCGACGTGGCGGCGGCGGTCGAGACGGTGCACTCGTCGTCGTCGGCGCCCTCGGTCAAGCTGGCCTTCGAGTTCCTGGTCTTGACGGCGGCGCGGTCGGGCGAGGTGCGGTCGGCGACGTGGGACGAGATCGACCGTGCCGGCCTGGTCTGGACGATTCCGGCGACGCGGATGAAGGGCCAAGCGCGAGCACCGAGTCCCGTTGTCCCGTCGAGCAGCCGAGGTTGTCGACGCCGCGCGGGCGCTTGGCAGCGATGGGGCGGTGATCTTCCCGACCCAGCGTGGGAAGCCGATATCGGCGACGACGCTGCCGAAGATGCTCCAGCACCTGCGGATCGCGGCCGTGGCGCACGAGCACTTCGCGTTCGACCCACCGCACGGCGCGGGTGCCGACGCGAATCGGCTTCGGGAACCTGGGCACCAGACGCAGGAGTGATACGGTAGGACACTGATGCGAATCCTCGCCCACGAACAGGTCGAGTCGCTGCTGAAGGGGTCGCCGTCGGACAAGCAACGCCTGCTCGCGTACTGGAATGCGCTGTGCGGCGAGTATCCGCCGGAACGGCAGCACAAGCTGCCGTGCCTGCTGGGACCGCCCGAGGCGTTCCCACACGAGCCGGGGCCCGCCCGGTACTTCGACCTGTGGCCGGAGCACGAGCCCGGCTGCATGGGGCCGACGAGCATGGCCGTCACGCGGCGGCTAGCCAGCAGTTGCTGCGGATGGCCGCAACGGCCCACGGCGCCGCAGTTCTACGATGCGATCCACGCCGAACGGCCGACACTCCGACAGCGATGCCTGATCAGTACGTGGGCCGAGGAAGCGTCGCGTCTCGACGTCCTCGACGGCTGGGGTGAGCGCGTCTACACGATACGCGAGCTGGTGACGGCCTACCACAAGGTCGCAGGCCTGTACAGTTGGAGCAGCTTCCGCCACCTGAACAACATGGCGCTGGTCCCCGAGGTCGACGGCATAGCCCTATGGAACTGCTGATTCTGCCGACCAGTGCGCAACGCCTGTGGAAGCGGACCGCCGCGGTCCTGGACAAAGCGTTGTCGATGATGGGCAACCCCCCAAGCGAATGGACGATAGGCGGCGGCACCATCCTCGCCCAACGGTGGGCACACCGCGACAGCACCGACATCGACCTGACGGTACCGGAGGGAAGCCTCATCCAGGCACTCGGTGAACGACTCGGAGGCACGCTGCGGAAGGACATGTACGCGATCGGCGCCCAACACGTCTCGATTGGCAAGACCCGGCACCAGATCGTGTTCCGGGACGGGGCCATCGACATCGCGGAAATGGACAGCCGGCCACGGCACGGTCACCAGACCGCCCTACTCGACGGACGCCACGTACGTGTGAAGAGCAGCACCCAGATCCTGCGAGGTAAACTCGAGCGGGCCCAGCGCAAGGAGAGCCCTGCACGGGATCTGTTCGACATAGCCGTGGCTGCTCAGGCGGCCCCGAGCGCGCTCAGCGCTGCCGCCAATATGCTCGACCCCGAGTCCATTCGAGCGATCACGGCCGAGTGGACCGTGAGCGCCCACCGACTGAACCAGGAAGCAGGTGCGAAGCTGCAGAACATCAGTCCGGAGTATGCGGCCGAGAAACGAGACCTGACGCAACGCGCGGTAGCCCGACTGAAGGGCGCTCTGTATCAGGAGTACAGGATCGAGACCGAGCAGGGAACCGCCCGGTTCTCGGCCGTCGCACACGACTTCGCGAAACACGTCGTCACCGCCGACGAAGGCAACCTGCGCGAGGTTGCCAACGCCCACGGCATCGACGAGTTCATCGAGATGCACGCTGTCGGCGGCACCGCGTCGATACTCGACGAGGTAGCCCGGCGACTGGCGGCGCGAGCACCGAGAACCACGATCCTGCAGTGGTCCGCCACCAGAGCAGGAATCGCCTACCCAACCGGCGAACGGACAACGGGCGGCGGCGTGCCCGACAGATCCAACCCGCCGGGAATCGCAAGAACGACAGGCCCAGCCCGCGAACCGCAAGAGCCCGCCTACCAGAAGGACGGCTACACCCGGTAACACCAACGCCCGCACCTGCTGCCGCATCGCGCCCGGAATCAATCGCAACAGGCCCGGCAGCCGGCGGCTGCTCACCTCTCCACCTGCCGAAGCGCACGACGTCGTCCGTTCCGGCCGCCAGCTCCCGCCAGCGTACGACGTCGCCGACGTCGAGCGCCCTGCAGTCGGACCCGAGCCGCCGTAACCTATCTCTCGCACCGAGAGGTCCAGCGAGCGATCTGGATCGTAGAAGAGGCAAGGCCGGAGCACGTCAAGGCGGTGGAGACCTTGAACGACCGCGGCCTGGGGCAGATCTGGATGGTCACCGTGCGAACCATCAAGATCGGCGAATCCCCAGCAGCCCCGCTGTTCACGGTCGTCGCTGAGCCGTCCGAAGACGCGACGGCCGACGAAATGACGGATCCGTACACAAACGTGCGCTACTGCGCGTCCTCTTCCGGTGCAGCGATGGCCGCGCTCCACGCGGCGGCAGCGGAGTTCTTGAGCGTCTCGGCGTCGGCGGGCAGCAGATACCGCTCGGCGACCAGCGCGTCCGCTGCTTCACCGTAGCGCTTCACGTACTCCGCCTCGCCGCCGGGATAGCGCTCTTCCAGGGAGAGTCGCGAATCGCCCAGCTCCATCCGCTCATCCGTCGTCCGCGGAAACGGAATCGTGGAGCCGTTGACGCCGCACAGGTCGCCTTCGGCGAAGCCTGCCGCGCGAATGGCCTTGCCCATCGTGGAGAGCGGGGCCGCGACCTCCGGCACCATCACACCCGTCACGAGATTGCCGTCGGCGTCCAGGCTCGGCACGAACAACGGGTACCGCTCCTCGCTCTCCTGCGGCGGCCAGACGGAGAAGTCACGCACGCCGAGCTCGCTGATCGTGCCGTTGTACGGACGGTCCGGGATGGTCGGATACTGCTCGCCCTGCCTTTCAACCGTCACCGCCGTGCCGTCGGCCACCGACGGCGCGCGCGTCGCCGGCGGCTCGACGCCGTCCCGCACCCACTGCACCATCGCGTCGAACGCCGCCCGGTAGTACGGCCACGGCTGCACCGGGTTGGCCGGGTCGCGGCACCCGGCGTTGCCCTGCAGATGGGCGGTCGCGAGCATCCAGTAGCGCGCGTTCGGCGGCAGCTCCAGCGCCTGGCCGCTCGTGTCGGTGAGGATGAGCGACGCGTGGGCGCCGTAGTACTCGGAGTCGGCGTCCACCTGGATGATGTTCGGGCAGGTAGTCGAGGCCGTGCAGGCGGCCAGCAACCCGTCGGTCTCGCCCGTCAGCGGATCGGTCGTCGTCGCGAACGTGAACGGGAACTCGTCCATCGGGTAGTTGTGATCTTCGTGCTGGCGCGTATAGCGACCCGTCTGCGCGAAACGGGCGTTGACGAACGTGCGCCGGGCGCCGGCGACATACGGCGTCATGCCGTCGAAGAGGCGCCGCCCCTCCGCATCCTCGTTGAAACCCTGGTAGACGAAGTCCCTGGCCATCCGGCCGCTCTGCGAAGAACCGACGGCCACCACGTGGTCGAGCACCGGCATGCCGTCCACGAAGAGCGGGTTGGGGGCGCCCCGATCGTCGGCGGGACTGTAGCGCGCGAACGACACGAAATCGCGCATGGCGCCGAAACCGAGGCCGTGAACGATTGGATTCCGGGCCTCATAGACGAACTCGTAGATGGTCCCCGCGTCGGTTCCCGCGGGGGGCGTGACAGCGACCGTCATGTCGTCGACGTAGTACCACTGGTCGGCCGGAACGGTCTGGCGCGGATCGTTCTGGAGTTGGCGATGCGTGAGCGTCGCGGCGGTCTTCTCGAGCGTCACCGCCGGATACGTCAACCGCCCGAACGCGGCGCTGTCGGGGTTCTGCCACTCCTCCATCGAGGCGCCGGTAATCGTCCGGCCGTTGTCCATGGCGAGCGGCAGAGTCGCCAGCACCGGACGCGGGTTGCCGGCGCCCGGCGCGCCGTGCAACCAGCCGCTCGATACGTACGTGTAGCCCTGGTTCATGAGGAATGCGCTACCGGCGTTCTCGGCCGCGTAACCCCGCCCCGCCTCGTGGAAGTAGCCGAGGACGATGTTGCGGCCGCGGTTGTTGATCTCGTACACCAGGACGTCGTTGCCCCTGGTGATGTCGACCGGCTTGAGAATGTCGACCTCGAAGGTGTATTCGACCAGCCCGTCCGCATTGCGCGGGGCGTTCTCGAGATCCACGATCCCGGCGTTCAGCGGGGCGCCTGGATCGGCGACGGCCGTGGCCGTGCCGAGCAGAATCTCGTACGCGCCGACGGCACCGAACGACCGGCCGCCGAACGCCGTCTCACGGCTGGTGATGTCGAGCCGGGTGACGCGCGAATGCGCGAGCGCCGGCGACGCGGATTCCTTCTGAACCGGCTCACCGGCGCCCTGACTCCCGCTCAGCCCGATCCCGAGTACGACCGTCAACAAATGGCGTCGGAACTGCATCACTCACCTCCAGCCGCAATGATAGAGCCTGCCGTCATCGACCTGACGCGGGGGAGAGCTCCAGCGCAACGAGAACGGCGTAACGTTCGAGCCGACGCGGTCACCGGCCACGCTGTTCGCCTTGCAGATCGGCATCGCCGTCGACTTCCAGCGGCTCGGACCATGTGACGCCGGAGATCACCCCGAGCGTCGGGAACAACCTGTTCGTCTTCGCGCTGCGTTGACACCAGACATGGATCAGCGGATGTTCAGCGACGTCCAGGGCATGCCCACCTTCGCCGAGGCCGCCGGGCGCGTGCTCGAACAGAAGCGTCCTGCCGGTGCTCGGTCCGCAGAATGACATCGTGGAGCACCGGCTGGCGCTGCCTCACCAGGACGTTGCCGCGGCCGTCGAGACGGTGCGGGCGTCGGGGTCCGCGCGCCCGCCGTCAAGCTGGCGTTCGAGTTCCTCGTGCTGACGGCCGCCCGGTCGGCGGAAGTCCGACTCGCGACATGGGACGAGGTCGACACGGCCGGTCCCGATCCTCTGGCCGACAAGCGACGGATCCAGGGCGTTCCCACCCGCCTTCCGGAGACGACGACGCCAGCGGCAGTCCCAGGGAACGACCTGCGGCCGCCCGTGTTATATTGGGATATAATTCTGGAGTTGCCCATGCATACCACCAACCTGCGCAGGGTCGGCGGCTCCGTCATGCTGGCGGTGCCCCCGGCGCTTCTCGATCTGCTGAGGCTCCGGGCCGGCGCCAGGGTGGATATAGGCATCGAGGACGGCCGCTTGATTGTCGCGCCGAGGATACGCCCGAGCTACTCGCTCGATGAGCTTCTGGCGCAATGCGACGAGTCCGCCCCGGCCGACAACGGGGATCGCGCCTGGCTCGCGGCCAAGCCGGTCGGCAACGAGCTGCTGTAAATGCAGCGGGGCGAGATCTGGATCTCGCCGTCGCCATCGGTCTGGCGGTTACTGCAAGGAGAAGGCGACCAGCTCCGCGATTCTCTCCTCATCCAGAGCCGCTACGACGAGGTATTGCCGGCCGCCCGCCATGTACGTGATCGGGAAACCGGTGGTTGGTCCACCCGGAAGCGGAATCTCATGGACCACCTCACCCGTCCGCTTGTCGTACGCACGGAGAACGGGAGCCCCCTGTTGTCCCTCGCCCGAAAACAGCAGGGTGGACGTCACGAGAAGTCCGGTCCCTCGCGTGAGACCCCCGGTCGCCGGCACGTTCACGCCCTGCAGGTCCGGATGCTGCCGGATATAGCCGGGCGTATCGCCGAGCGGGACCTGCCACAGAATCTCTCCCACGGTCAGGTCGATCGCCGTGATCCGGCCGTAGGGAGGCTTCACGAGGGGCAGGTCACGGACGGTCGGAACACCCCGGGCAAATGAGATGTGGTAGCGCACTCCGGTCCCTTCCGTGCCGTCCGTCAATCCGAACACCGTCGGCCTCGTAGCCGACGGCACAAAAAGGAGACCCGCCTCGACGTCCACCGCACCGCCCGGCCAGTTGACGCCGCCACCCGCGCCGGGGAGCCCGAGGGTCCCGAGATTGACGCCCGGCTCAATCAAGGACGGCGGAGTATAGAGAGGCCCGAGCCGGTATTGCTCCACGACCCGCAGCGCCTCGGCCCGCAGCTCCGGAGTGAAGTCGATCAGGTCGTCCCGGGTGACGCCCTGGCGGTCGAACGCAGGCGGCCTGGTGGGAAAGGGCTGTGTCGGAGAGGTCCACTCGCCCGGAACGTCCGACTCCTGCACGGCCCGCTCCTCGATCGGCCACACGGGTTCGCCCGTCTCGCGGTCGAGCACGTACGCAAACCCCTGCTTCGAGAGCTGCACCAGCGCCTTGATCGGGACGCCATCGACCTCGATGTCCACGAGGATGGGGGCGGTAGGGATGTCGTAGTCCCAGAGCTCGTGATGGGTGAGCTGAAAATGCCACACCCGCTCGCCGGTCTCCGCGTCGAGCGCCAGCACGGAGTTGCCGAAGAGGTTGTTCCCGGGCCGATAGCCGCCGTAATAGTCGTTGGTCGGAGTCTCGGTAGCCACGTAGAACAGGCCGAGCTCCGCGTCCGCCGTCACGGGCGCCCAATGCCCTACGTTCCCCGTGTACTTCCAGGAAGCATCGAGGAGCTCGGGATGCTCCTGCACCCAATCGTGAGTGCCGGTGGGTACGTTCCAGAGGGCCTCGTCGGCCTTCAGCCAGGTCTCGACGCCGAATTCTCCCTCCCTCGGGACCGTGTTGAAGCGCCAGAGCATCCGGCCGGAGCGGGTGTCGTACGCCACCACGTCGCCGGGCATGTTCATGGGCCAGACCTCGTTGGGAGAGGCCCGGGTGGGAATGCTGCCGGTGTGCATGGTGATCGATGCCACGAGCACGTTTCCGAGAATCGCCGGCGGTGACGTATTGGCCACTCGACCCGCCAACTCCGCGGCCGGCCGCTCGCTCCAGCGCAGGTCGTCCATCATGTCCACCACGCCGGCCGCACCGAAATCCTCCACCAGATTCCCCGTCCGGGCGTCCAGGGCCGCCAACTGGAAGCTCGGCGTCACCACGAAGATGCGCTCGTCGCCCGCCCCGTCCGTCCAGTAGGTCACGCCGCGCCCGGCGCTCCGCGCAACGGGCTCGATGATGTCGCCCCACCGGCGCTCGTTGTCGCCCGGGTGCCAGTTCCAGAGGGGCTCACCGGTAGCGGCATCCAGGGCGATCACGCTGCGTTGGTTGCCGATGGTCGTATAGAGGACTCCGTTGATCACGATGGGGCTGATCTGCGTCCGGCCGGACGGAGGGGGCGTGCCCTGGTCTCGTGCGCTCCATCGCCAGGCCACCTCCAGGTCTCCGACGTTGCCGGAATGAATCTCGTCGAGCGGCGAATAGCGGGTGGCGCCCGCGTCCGCCCCGAACACACTCCATTCCCGATCGGCGGCGCCGTTCTGAGCGCTCGCGCCGACGGTTCCCAGACACGCGACGGCCGCGACCGCCGCGCAACGGATCAACGGGTGCCGACCAGAAAGCGTTTCGCACATGGCTGTTGACGCTCCTCCTCACCGGCGCGACCAGCCGCCCGGCTGGCGGGAAACATGGCACAATCCTCTCACGACGTCAAAACGGCGCCAGCGAGGAGGGTGCACGACATCATTGTGAGATGAGCGTCAGGCGGCATTTGCGGCACGTCGCTCCCAGAAGTCCTCGAAGCGTCCGCTGAGGATGCAGCAGCGCAGCGCGATGATGGCGTTGGCCCCGGCGCCGGTCCAGCGCATGCCGGCGCGCTTGAGCCGGTCGCCGATCTGTTTGCATCCGGCCTCGACGACGCCCGACGAGACGCACAGGCCCCTGGCGCGGAACTGCGGATAGCGCATCCGGTGGCGGTTCCCGAACAGGTAGTGAATGCACCGTCGCGCCTCGGGCGTGGTCTCGACATGGATGCGCAGCGCGGCGACGACGGCGCACAGCCGGCCGGCGTCCAGTTCGGCACGCCGGTCCCTGGCCCACCGGTCGGCCAGGTCGGTTCCGGGGCCGTAGATGGCCTTGGCGACGTCGCACAGGTGCTGCTTGGCGTGGTAGATATCAACGATCTCGATGGCGCCGGGAAAGTGCTCGGCGGCCAGGTTCCAGATCCACGCGGCGCCGTCGCCGATGACGACGCGCTGGGCCGCAGAGTCGAAACCGCGCCGTATTGCCTCGCGATAGGCCCGTTGTGCGAAGGCGGCCGGCTGCGGGTCGGTGTCGCGGCTGGCCGCGCTTTCGACCGCGGCGTTGTAGCTGACCGACCCGCGGTCCCGCACGGGGCGGCCTTGTGTGTCGCGCCCTTCGGCCGTCCACACGGTGGCCAGCTTGACCTCGCGGGTCTTGGCCGAACCGTCGGGCTGCTTGCCGCGGCGGCCTTCGACCTCGGTTGGGCGCACCGGCACGCCGGTGCCGTCCAGCCCCAGGTACATCGTCGGCGCGGTCGCCGCGGCGGTCTGCTCGGTGACCGAGCGCTCGTCGTCGGCGATGTCGCGTCCGAGCGCCTCGGCACAGCGCTCGACCTGCCGGGTCTCGACATCCACCCCGGCCAGGGCGGTCAACCACTCGCTCGCCTTGGCGAAGCTGCCCTCGGCCGCCGTCAGTCCCACCAGCCGCATGATGGCCGGTGACAGCGAGCTACCTTGCAGACCCAGGGCCTGGTCGCGCGGACACACCCCGCTGCGGCAGGCGTCGCAGTGGTAGTAGGCGCGTTGCAGGGTAACCGGCCCCAACAGCGTGGTGAACGTCTTCGGGCGACGGCCGGCGTAGCGCGCCCGCCGGCCGCAGGCGCATGCTGTGGTCGAACCCGAATGGTCGGAATCGTCTGCGTTGAAGCGCTGCGCCATCCACTGCGCGGCGATGTCGAGGGCTTGGTGACGGACCGCCTGTTCGAGGGCCTCGAAGTCCGCCACCTCGGCGCACCCGGGACCGACGAGCGCATCGACTTCGGCCCCGATAGCGGCTACGAGCGCTGCGCCCCAGCCGCTTCTACGACCCGGGTCGCCGTGGCGAGCGCGCGGCGGCGAACCGTCTGCAGGAGCGTCTCGAAGTCCTGCGCATTCACGCTCCCCCGCCTGAGGAACGCGTCGACATCGGCCTCGACCGCCGACTTCAAGGCGGCGAACATCTCCTCCTTGAAGCCCCCTTTTTCGGCCGCGCCAGCGAGCGGTTCCGTCAACTGCGCCTCGGGCATGGTCGGAGTCCTCCTACCCGAGGAATCGGACGATCAGCGCTCGCTCGATACCCCCCCTACGAAAAAACCCTCACTTTCTTGTCGTGCACCCCAGCGAGGATGTCCGGCGGATGACGTTGAAGCATGAGGAGTTCGCAGGGACCATGAACCCCACTTGTCGTCGCAACCCGCGACTCGCCGGCAGCGCCCGGACGGCTCTGCTGTGCGCTGCGCTCGCCCTGCCGGGAATGGTCGCCGCGGCGGCGGTGCAGCGCGTCGAGCTGGCGTGGAAGCTGGAGGCCGGCACCGACCTCGTCTATCGCCAGTCGGTACATAGCGAGACCGAGTTGCCGCAAGGCATGGGAACGTCGGCCATGCGCTCGGACAGTACCCAGCGCTGGAGCGTCCTGGAGGTCGACGGCGACGGCAACGCGACGGTCCGCTTGACCACCGAGGGGGCGCAGATGAGCCTCGATGGGCGGCTGGGAGCGTCGATTGTCGACTCGGCTGCTCAGGCGATTGCCGGGACGAGTTACACGGTCGTCTTCGATCCGCGGGGAGTGGTGGTCGGGATGTCCGGCCTCGAGGAAATGCGCGAGGCGCTGCGCGCCCAGGTGCCGGATGATCCCGCCAGTCTGGCGATGCTCGACAGCATGCTGAGCGAGGAGGCGCTGCGCAGCCAGTGGGCGCAGGGATCTCTTGCGCTGCCTGCCGAGGCCGTCGGCGTCGGCTCGACATGGGACAGTACCTACACGTTACCGAATCCCGCCTTCGGGTCGCTGACGACCGTCACCTCCTACCGCGTCGAGTCCATGGACGGAGACCTCGTCGTCATCGGCAGCTCGGGAACGATGTCCCTGGCGGCCGGTGCGGCCGCCTCGTTACCCGTCCCCGTGGAGCTCGGCGACGCGACGATAGTCGGGACCAGCCGCTTCGATGCCGGCAAGGGGTTGCTCCTGGGTACCGAGAGCACCATGAGTGTGCAAATGAGCATCGCGATGGGTGGCCAGGAGATGGTCATCGACACCGTCACGACGGTGGCCCTGGAGCTCATCGAGGGAGGTGGGTAGCAGGCTAGCAAGGCTAGCACTGCCCGTGGCCCATAATTTTTTGCTGGACTTCCTGCCGCCACTTCGCTACGGTGGCCGGCATGGAGATTCAGAATCAGGTCTCACGTATTCTACGGGACAACCTCGCCCGCCTGCGCGACGTGCTGGACGGGGCGGTTTCGCAGGGTGTCGGCAGCCTCGGCCAAGTCGCTGATCGCGTCTGTGAAGCGTTCGATTTCCGCGACGGACGGGGCCGGTGGCAACGCGCGAGCTGCTGCCGGGCGTTGTCCGACCTGCAGGCGGCCGGCCACGTCTCGCTGCCTGCGGGTCGAGGTGCCCGCGGTGGTGGGGGCCGGGCGCGGGTGCTCCCGCACCCGCTGGCGCCGGCGGTGGACGTGCCGGACACGGTCGGCAAGGTTGTGGGTCTGACCCTGGAGCTGGTGGAAACCGACGAGCAGCGGCAGGTCTGGAACACGCTGATGGCGTACGAGCACCCGCGCGGGGCTGGTCCGTTCGTCGGCCCGCAACTGCGGTATCTGGTGGGTTCGGCGCATGGCTGGCTGGGCGGGGTCGGGTTTGCGGCGAGTGCGCGGCGGCTGCGGTCCCGCGACGCCTGGGTCGGGTGGGACGATGCGGGCCGGCGCGCGCACCTGCACCGGGTGTTGGGACTGTGCCGGCTGCTGGTGCGCCCCGGCATTATGTGTCGCAACCTGGCCTCGCACGTGCTGGGCCGGGTCGTCCGGACGGTCGGCGACGACTGCGAGGGTCTGTATGGCTATCGCCCCTGGCTGCTGGAGACGTTCGTCGACGAGACCGAACAGACGGGGGCGAGCGTGCGCGCGGCGAACTGGGTTCGGGTGGGTGAGACCTGCGGTCGCGGTCGCCAGGATCGCACGCACGCGGCGCCGGAAACGCGCAAGGCGGTGTATATGTATGCGTTGGAGCCGGCGTGGCACACCCGCCTCGCAGTGCCTGCACCGGTCTTGGCGCCGCTGGCGGTTGGCGACGGTCTCGACGCCGCGGTCTGGGCGGAGCACGAGTTCGGCGGGGCGCGTTTGGGCGACGCGCGTCTGAGCGCGCGGCTGGTGCAGAGCGCGCAGCAAATGGCAGAGTCTCCGATGCGCGCCATCACCGGCGCCGCCCACGGCGCCCGCGCGATGGTCAAGGGCCATTACCGGCTGATCGACCAGCCCGCCGACAGTGCGGTGACGGTCGACAACATCCTCGCGCCGCATCGCGAGCAGACGCTGCGCCGGATGCAGGCGCACGACACGGTGCTGTGCATCCAGGACGGCACCCGGTTGAACTTCACCCGGCGCGGGCAGACGCAGGGGCTGGGGGCCATCGGCTCGAACCAGACCGGGGCGGTGGCGCGCGGCCTGGAGTTGCACACGACCTTGGCCGTCAATCCCGACGGGCTGGCGTTGGGCGTGCTGCGGGCCGCCTTCGACGCGCCTGCGCCCCCGAATCCCGAGGCGGAAGGCGAGCCGCCCCCGAAGCCGCGCGAGGAGCGCAAGTCGTTCCGTTGGATCGAGGGGCTGCGCGACTGCGCGCAGGCAGCCGAACAATTGTCCGAGACCCGCGTGGTGTGCGTGATGGACCGCGAGGCCGATTTCCTCGACCTGTTCGTCGAGCACCGCGCGGCTGCCCAGCAGGTCGACCTGCTGGTCCGCGCCAAGGCCGACCGCGTCCTCGGCAGGGAAAAGACGCCCGACGGGCAGACGGTCTCACGCCGTCTGTTCGATACGGTGCGCAACGCGCCGGCCCGAGGCGCCGCCAAGGTCGAGGTGCAGCGGCTGAGCGCGCGCGTGAAGGCCAGCAAACAGGCCCGCAAGGACCGCCGGGCGGAGCGGGTCGCCGACGTGACGCTGCGCTACCAGCAGGTGCCGCTGCCCTGCCCCGGCGACGAGCCGGTCGCACTGTGGGTCGTCCACGTGCGCGAGGAACAACCACCGCCCGCGGTCGAGCCGCTGGAGTGGTTCCTGCTGACCACGTTGCCCGTGAGCAGCGCCGACGACGCCATGCGCATCCTGCAATGGTACGTCCGGCGCTGGCGCATCGAAGAATACTTCCGGGTGCTCAAGTCCGGCTGCAAGGTCGAGGAGTTGCAGCACCACACGGCCGAGCGGCTCGAACGCGCCATGGCCATCAAGATGGTCATCGCGTGGCGCATCCAGTTGATGGTCCAACTCGGGCGCGAAGTGCCCGACCTGCCGGGCGACCTGCTGTTCTCCGATGGCGAGTTGCGCGTGCTCGCCACCTTCGCCCGCTCACGCAAGCTGCCGCCGCCGACGCGCCTCGGCGACGCTGTCGGCCTGGTCGGGCGCCTCGGCGGGTGGCTCGGACGCCAACGCGACCCGCCCGGCGCACAGTTGATGTGGCACGGCTACACTCAACTGGTTGCCATGACCTTTGGCTTCGAACTGCGGGACGAGTTCGGATGACCTCCTGCTCACTACAGTCCAGCCCCGGACATCCGGGGCACGGGCAGGGCTAGCACTGCCTTGTACCCGCATTCAGGGCTGGACAAATCAGCTTCCGCCGTGTAGCGTCACGGCATGGAGCACCAGAACCAGATACTACAGACCCTTCGTGCGCCGGAGTCGCAAGCTCGCCTCGAGCGGATTGTGGCGCGGGAGGCGCTGAACAACCGAGCGGCGGTGGGGCGGCGGGTGTGCGCGGAGTTCGGGTTTGTCGATGCGCGCGGGTCGGCCCAACTCGCGGGTTGTCTCAAAGCGCTCAACACGCTGCACAAGGCGGGGCGGATTGCGTTGCCGGCGTCGCGGCGCGGCGGGGGCGCGCCCACGCCGCAGCGTTTCGACGCGCCGGTGGCGGCGGCCACGGCGGTGCCGGGTACGGTGGCGGCGGTCGCGGGATTGTCGCTGGAGGTGGTAGAGCAAGGCGGGCAGCGCCGGGTGTGGAATACCTTGCTGCACTTCGAGCATCCGCAGGGGACGACGACCTTTGCGGGCTGCCAGGTGCGCTATCTGGTGGTCTCGGCGCACGGGGTGCTGGGCGCGGTCGGGTTTTCGGCCGCGGCGTTGCAATTGCGGGCGCGCGAGGCGTGGATGGGATGGAGCGCTGAGCAACGCCAAGCCCATCTGCACCGGGTGCTGTGCCTGAGCCGGTTCCTGATCCGCCCCGGCGTGCAATGCCGCAACCTGGCCAGCCAGGTGCTGGGCCAGGTGCTGGCGCGTGTGGCGGAGGATTTCGAAGCCCGCTACCAGTATCGTCCGTGGCTGGTGGAGACCTTCGTCGGCCCCGCGCATGACGGGGCCAGCTTCAAGGCGGCCAACTTCGTGTGGGTCGGCCAGACGGCCGGTCGCGGGCGCCAGGACCGCGACCATGCGCGGGCTCGTCCGGTCAAGGCGGTATATATGTATGAGTTGGAGCCGCACTGGCGGCGGCGGTTGGGGGTGGCGCGGGTCGCTGCGGCGCCGGCGCTGGCGCCGGCTGAGGGTCTCGACAGCACCGCCTGGACGGTGAACGAGTTTGGAGGGGCGCCGTTGGGCGATCAGCGGTTGTCGGCGCGTCTGGTCAAGAGCGCGGGTCTGCTGGCGTCGTTGCCCGGCGAGGCGATCACCGCCAACGCGTCCCACGACCGCGCGGCGGTCAAGGGCTACTACCGGCTCATCGACCAGCCGGTGTCGTCGGCGGTCACGCCCGGGAACATTCTCGCGCCGCACCGGGCGCGCACGCTGCAGCGGATGCGCGGCCAGGACACGGTGCTGTGCATCCAGGACGGGACGGATCTGAACTTTGCGACGCGCCCGCACTGCGAGGGGCTGGGCATCATCGGGCGCAACCAGACGGCCTCGAAGACGCTCGGCCTGCATCTGCATCTGACCCTGGCGGTCGATGGCGCGGGTCTGCCGCTGGGCGTGCTGCGCTGCGGTTTCGAGGCGCCGCCGGGCGGCGCGGCGCGCCCGGCGGACGAGGCGCCGCCGGCGGCGGCGCAGGAGACGGCCCCCAAGGCGGCGCAGGAGACGGCCCCCAAGACGCGGCGCTGGGTCGACGGCCTGCGCGACATCGACCGGGCGGCGGCGGCGTTGAGCCGCAAGACGCGGGTGCTCAGCGTCATGGACCGCGAGGCGGATTGCTTCGCGGTGTTCGACGAGCAGCGCCGTCTGAACCGGGTGGAAGTGCTGGTGCGCGCCCACCATGACCGCTGTCTCGCCAAGGGCGCCCCGAAGCTGTTCGCCGCCATGCGCGCCGGCGCCGCCGACGGGCACGTCGAGATCGAGATCGACCGGCTGAGCGCGCGGCGCAAATCCAGCGGCAGGCAGGCCCGCCCGGCGCGCACCGGGCGGGTGGCGCGGGCCGAGGTGCGCCATCGCCAGGTGGTGGCGCCGCCGACCATCGCCGGCGCCGAACCGGTGGCGCTGTCAACGGTCCATGTGCGCGAAACCGCGCCGCCGCCCGGCGAGCCGGCGGTCGAGTGGTTCCTGCTCACCAGTCTCGACGTCGACAGCACCGAAACCGCGGTCGCGGTCATCGGCTACTACCTGCGGCGCTGGCGCATCGAAGACCTGTTCCGGGTGCTCAAGTCCGGATGCCGAGTCGAACATCTCGCGTTCCACACCGCCGACCGGCTCCAACGCGCGGTCACCATCAATACCGTGATCGCCTGGCGCCTGATGGTGATGACCCTGCTCGGACGTGACGTGCCGGGGTGCGACGCCCAGTTGCTGTTCACCGACATCGAGTTGCGTTTCCTGACCGACTATGCCGAAGAACTCGGCCTGCCGCCCCCTGACCATCTCGCCGCCGCAGTCCTCCTGCTCGCCATCCTCGGCGGCTACCAGAACCGAACGCACGACCCGCCCCCCGGACACCAGATCATGTGGCGCGGTTACGAACGAATGTCCATCGCAACCATCGGCTACCGCATTGGACGGCGGGAGCGTGCTGGAGTTGTCCAGAACGAATAATGTGGGTACAAGGTAGGGCTAGCATGGCTAGCAAGGCTAGCAGTCTGACATGGCACGACCGTTCCCCGAAGGAAGATTCTGTCCCGGCGCGCGCGTCGTCGTGAGGGCTCTGCTCGCGGCGCTGATCGGCATGCTCGCCGGCGGTGGGCTCAACGCTGCGCTGGGCGAGCAAGGCGCGGACACGCCGGCGCTCGCGTTGCTCGGCGGCGGCTTGGCGCTCGGCGGCGTGATCGTGGGGGAGACCCGACGGCGAGCGCGGGAGGCACGGGAAGACTGACGACACAACCGTCGCGTCCGGCCATGGCTGCCGACCGGCGTGCGCCGTTGCCCTCAGAATCCGACTCCCACGGCCATCCGCAACCGATGCCCGACTGCTACCTGTTCGTAGACGTAGACGGCCGACGTCCGGTACTGCAGCCGCGCGAAGAATCTCAAGCCGAACAGGATATCGATCCCTACTCCGCCATGAACACCGGGCCGCCGGTGCGGAAAGTCGCCGCACGCGTCGCGGTCACCAGACATCCGCCGGATCAGGGCGCACGTGTTGTCCTTGTCGATCATCAACTCGACGCCGGCCAGCAGGTGCGGCCGGATCCGACCGCGGCCGTTGAAGTGGTACAGGGCGTCGCCCGTCCACCATCGAATCGTCCGGATTTCCTCGCCGCCCAGGTACTCGTCGTACCCGTGACTCTCGCGCAGTTGCACGACATCGGCCTGTAGGCTCACGCGGTCGCTCATTCGCCAACCGACGTGTACGCCGATGGGCGGCTCGCCGTAGGAATGCAGGACGGACACGCCGGCAGTCCATCGCGGCGGGGCGGGTTCCGGCGCGGGATCCGGTGTCTGCGCAACAGCGGGCGCGGCTGGGGCGAGTACGACGGCGACGGCGACGGCGACGGCAATGCTTCGCATGGGCAACCCCCTTTGCCGTGGAGTGCGTCAACCGTCGCCCGTTCGGCTCACTTGCCGGCGCTCTCGCGGGCGCGGCGGGTTGCCCATGCCTCTTCCGCCGGCGTCGGCGCGGTCACGTCCGCGTCTTCTGGTCTCGCTCGCCGAAGCCCGCGAGCAGGCGCTCACCAAACGCAAGCTCGCCCGCTCGGGCGGCAACCCGTTGGCCGAGAAGCGCCGCGCGGAGGGCATGCACACCTTCGCCGACGCTTGGTCACCAGGTCGTCACCAGGTCTTCACGGCCAGCGATGGCACCCGCGGCGGCCTTGGCGAGCTCTTCCTGGACGTTGGCTGCCCGGAACGCGTCATAGACCTCGGTGACGATCTGGCTCATGTGTTCCTCGCTGCGCCGGGACCATGCATCGAATCATGCTACAACGGCCTACCGCAGTCATACGGGAGGTGAGGCCCGCCCAAAGGTGGCCGAACAAACTGAAGGCGGGTGAGATGCTCGACATCCAGACAATCGCCGGGACGTGGCGGCTGATCGCCGCCGGGCAGACCTCCGCGGCACAGCCGACGCCGCACCACGCGAAGTTCGTGTTCTCCGTCAGCGAGGGGCGCGTTCGAGGCGCGATCGTACGACAGGACCGTGACGGGCAATTGCCGGTCGAAGTGGTCCTTGACGGACCCCGGCTCCGGCTGCGGATCATCCCGCCGGTCCCCATTCCCGGAGACCCGGTGGAGTTGCCATGGCTCGTGCTGACGCCGGTCGTTGATGCCTTCGAAGGGTACTGGGAGCGGGTGTCCGGAGGGCGCCTGGAGCCCGCGATCGCTCTGAGGCTGGAGCGCGCGACCACGTGATCGGGGTGGGTCAGCGGCGCCGAGGCTTACCGCGCGCGCGGTAAGGGAAAGGACGTATCTGAGAATGAAATTCCCGTTTTATAATATAAAATGGGAGTGTGTACCCCAGAATACTCGAAGCCCCGGCCACAGGCAGCCGGAGCTTCTTCATCTTCGGTCCCCGCGGCACCGGCAAGACCACTTGGCTCAAGCGACGGTTTCCGAACGCGCTCTACCTCGACCTGCTCGACCACGCGCTGTACCTCGACCTGCTGACGCGGCCGCAACGGCTGCGCGAGCTGATCCCACCGCGGCACGACGACTGGATCGTGCTCGACGAGGTACAGCGCGTACCGCTGGTCCTCAACGAGGTCCACCGGCTGATCGAGACCGAGCGGCGGCGTTTCATCCTGACCGGGTCGAGCGCACGGAGCCTGCGCCGCCGCGGCGTGAACCTGCTGGCCGGACGGGCACGGACCTATCACCTGTATCCGCTGACGGCAGTCGAGGCAGGCACGGACTTCTCTCTGGAACGGGCGCTGGTGCACGGCCAGCTCCCGTCGGTGTATACGCAACCGGACCCCGACCGGTACCTGGCCTCGTACGTCGAGAGCTATCTGCGCCAGGAGATCATCGAAGAGGGACGGACCCGCAACCTGGCAACGTTCAGCCGGTTCCTGGAGAGCGCCAGCTTCTCCCAGGCGGGGATTCTCAACGTGGCCGAGGTGGCGCGCGAGGTCGGCGTGGACCGCAAGACCGCCACCGGGTACTTCGATCTGCTCGAGGACCTGCTGATCGCCACGCGGGTGCCGATCTTCACGAGGCGGGCCAAGCGTCGAATGACCACGCATCCCAAGTTCTTCCTGTTCGACGCCGGCGTCTACCGGACGATCAGGCCGACCGGGCCGCTCGACAGCCCCGAGGAGATCGACGGCGCCGCGCTGGAAACGCTCGTCTTCCAGGAATTGCGCGCGCACATCGCCTACCGTTCGCTAGACCTCAAGCTGTTCACGTGGCGTACCGGAGCCGGCGCGGAGGTCGACTTCGTCGCCTATGGTGGCGACGGACTCTTCGCGATAGAGGTCAAGCGCAGCCGCAGAATTCGGCGCACGGACCTGCAGGGACTGACCCAGTTCAGGGCGGACTACCCGATGGCGCGCTGCGTGCTCCTGTTCGGTGGCGACCGCCGGGAGTATCGGGACGGCATCGAGCTGCTGCCGGTGGCCGAGGCGCTGGCCGACCCGGCGACGGTGCTGAAGTGAACGTCATCTAAACACAACTTGTCTAAACATGCCTTGTCTAAACACGACTTGACGAAGAACCCGCCCCGCCGCATACTCGGACATGGCCGCTTTCATCGGACGCGATGCGGAGCTGCGCCTGCTGGCGCAGGCGTTCGAGTCCCGGCGCTCGGCGCTGATCCCGATCTACGGCCGTCGCCGGGTCGGCAAGAGCGAGCTCATCCTTGCAGTTCATGGCCGACAAGCCCGGCGTCTACTACCTGGGCCAGCAATCGCCCGCCGGATTGCAGGTGCGCGAGTTCCTGGTCGAGGCGGGCCGTGCACTCGACATGCCGCTCCTCGCGGAGCTGCGAACCGGCGACTGGCGGCAGGCCCTGCTCACCGCGGTCGGGCAATGGGCGGCAGTCCAACCGGGCTCGAAGCTCGTCCTGGCCCTCGACGAGTTTCAGTGGATCGCGGGAGCGAGCCCCGGTCTGCTCTCGGCGTTGCAGCACTGCTGGGACCGGGAATGGAGGGACGCGGGCAATGTCGTGCTGCTCCTGTGCGGCTCGTACCTCGGATTCATGGAGCGTGAGGTCCTGGGCAAGGAGAGTCCGTTGTTCGGGCGGCGTACGGCGCAGATACACTTGCAGCCGTTCGGCTACCTCGAGGCGGCCCGGTTCCATCCGCGCTGGTCGCTGGAGGACCGGGCGAAAGCGTACTTCCTGGTCGGCGGCCTGCCACAGTACCTGCTCTGCCTCGACGGTGCCCGGTCCATCGACCGCAACATCCGGAACAACCTGCTCGACGAGTTTGCACCGCTGTTCCACGAGCCGACGTTTCTGCTCCGCGAGAAGTTGCGCGAGGTGGCGCCCTACCACGCGGTCCTCTTCGCCGTCGCGTCAGGCAACGGCGCCGCGCCGGCTATCCACGCCGCCACCGAGCTGCCCGAGCGGAACCTGCACTACTACCTGCAGCAACTCGTGAACCTCGGATATCTGCGCCGCCGGTATCCGTTGGACCGTCGCCGCCCGAACTCGAAGCAGGTGCGTTTTGTAATCGACGACCCACTGCTCCGCTTCTGGTTCCGTTTCGTATTCCCGAACATGAGCGCGATTCGCGGCAGCGGCCCCGAGCGCGTGTTCGGCGACCGTATCGCGCCGACGCTCGATGCCTGGTTCGGCTCCTGCTTCGAACGGTTGTGCCGCGAGGCGCTGCCGCTCATCTACGCTGCAGAGGGCATCACCGCCGGGTTCGATGTCGGCGAGTACTGGAGCACCCAACGAAGGAACACGGCGGGTTCCACCGCTCGAGAAGCATCTCCAGCCACTCAGATCGACGTCGTAGGCCTGCGCGACGACAACTGGACCGACCTCGGCGAGTGCAAATGGGGACAAGTTCGGTCGGCGCCGGCTCTCGAAGCGGAGCTCGACCGCAAGGCACGCCTCTATCCCAACCGGCGCGGCGCCACGATCGGCCGCCGCTACTTCGTGCGTCGCAAGCCGGCATCGAGAGCGGAGTCACCCGGGTGGCACTCGCTCCGGGACCTGTACGCGGCGAATGCCGCCTGAGCGGCCGATTTGCGACCATGCCGGAGCCTGCGCCGCTCCGGGAGGCGACCGCGGATCCGACTCGGCAGCTTCGACGGGCGCCGCCCCTTTCCCCCGAACAGTCAGTAGCGGAACAGGTACTGGAACTTCACGAAGACCGCGCGGTTCGTCCGCTGGCGCCCGGGCACGCGCAACCTGCGGCCACCGACGTCATACCAGTCCGCCAGGTCACCCTCGATCAGGTCGGCCTGCTGGTAGTGGTCGTCGTAGCCGGCGTAGAGGACCGTGCCGGCGTTGACGCGGTAGGTGAACAGGAAGTTGAGGTCCAGGGTCCCGTCCAGGGTGTTGTACTCGCCGATGTTGCGGAAGAGCAGCCGGTTGCTGAACTGATACGTCGTGAGCGCACGGAAGATCCGGACGTCGAACACCTCCTCGCTGCCGCGGCGCGGATCGGTGAACCGGTTCGTGGTGACGTTGATCGCCGATTGCAGGCGCGAGACGGGTCGCAGGATGACCCGCGCCGTGATTCCCTGCTCGCGGCCCAGATAGGGGGTCCGCGTGTGGAAGAGGATCTGCTCGCCTCGGCGGTACTCCAGCGACACGCCGATGCGCCGGCTCGTGTCCACCCGGCCGAAGACCCGGGAGCGCGTCTTGACGAAATCGACGCCGCCGAACCGCTCCAGCTCGCGCCGGGTGTTGCTGGCCACGAACATGTTCCTGAACAGCGCGAAGTTGATGCCCGCGTCGGCCACCTCGTCCTGCAGCACCCCCGCGAAGTCGTAGTTGCGCCCGTATATGAACTCCGGCCCCCAGTTGCGGAGCCAGTTCTCCGGCCACCAGCGGTAGCCGCCGGTGAGAGACGTGTAACGCTGGTCGGTGCGTCGAACGAAACCGACGTCGGTCCTGAAATCGGGCGACAGCGCGTACGAAGAGAGCGAGTAGCGCAGGTTCCGGCCGCGCTTGTTGAACACGGCGTCGACCAGGTAGCCGCTCGTCTTCACCCCCTGCCGGTCCTGGTGGTCCGTCCCCATCGCGCGGAACGCGACCGAGTGGGTGTCGCCCAGGCGGAAGTTCGAGTCCACGCCAGCGAGTCGGCTGTGACCGCCGAGCAGCTCCCGGTTGGTGAAGATCGTGCCTATGTGCGACTCCGCGTACAGGTCGTAGCGCGCCCGGCCGACGAACGTATCAGCCGCCGATCCGAACGCCGGGTCCCTCGGATCGTCCACGTTGCCCGGTTCCGCGTCGTTGGCGTACAGCACGCCGATGCTGGTCCGCCCGACCTTGCCGGTCAGCTTGGCCCCATAGGCGGGATCCACGATCCGCCGCGTGTGAACCGCGGTGATCGGCGCCCGGACGTCGAAGATCTCCGCGCCTTCCAGAAAGAACGGTCGCAGCTCGGGGTAGAAGAGCGCGAAGCGCTGGTTGACCTCGATCTGCGGCAGGTCCGACTCGACCTGCGAGAAGTCGGGATTGAACGTGACGTCGGCGGTGAGATTGGACGTGACCCCGTACTTCAGGTTCAGACCACCCTCGGGGGACGGGTCCCGATCCTGGAACCGACCGGTCGCACGGTCGAGCGCCCCGAAGCGGAACGTGGTAAACGTTGGCAGCAGCTCCAGGTTGTGGCTGCGCGAGAGGTCCGTCATCCCCTCGATAACACCCATCTGCGGCAGGAAACCGGCGATGTCGCGCGAGGTGGGCGACCATACGTCGGCCTCGTCGCGGCCGCCGATGATGCGGGCGATCTGCAGTCCCCAGCGGTGCGGCACCCCGGCCTCCCGCCGCGGATAGCGGAGGCTCTTGAAGGGAATCGCCAGCTCGGCGACGAAGCCGTCGTCGACCAGCTCGGCCGCCGAGTCGAACAGCACGTCCCAGGAGGCGTCGCCGCGCGGCACCCCGAAGCGGCCGCCCCCGAGCGCGCCCGCCTGCAGGATCGCGTCCCCCTGCACGCCGTAGCCGTTCACCGTGAAGACGTACGCCCGCTGCTGGTCGAGGAACGGGTCGAAGTAGATCAGGAACAGGTCGTCGTCGATGGACTCGTCGCGGTCACGCCGGTTCGCGCGCATCATGTCGGGATTGGAGTAGTGCGCGTGCAGGCCGACGTAGATGTTGGTGCTGTTGTAGGCGAGGTAGACGTCGCTCGGCTCGCTGGCGGGGATCCCGTCGAACGGCCGGCGCTGCACCAGATCCGTGATGTGGGCGGCCCGGCTCCAGAGCGGTTCGTCGAGGCGGCCGTCGATCACCGGCGGCTCCGCCAGCCGCGGGGGACGTACGACAGGGCGGCCGGTCAGCACCCCGGCGTCCACCGCCGCCTCCTCATCGGCGGGAGTCTGTGTCGGAGGCGAGGCCAGGGGAGCAACATCGGTCTGGCGGTCACCCTGGCCCTGAGGGGCAGCCTGGGCCTGCACGACGGCAGGGATGCCCGCGGCGACCAGACCCATCGCGAGCGCAATGCGCGCGCCGTTCGCCAGACGCCGGTCCTCGAGCCAATGAGCCATCTACGCCACCCGGCCCATTGTGGTCCACCGCGGGCGCGCGTGCCACCCGGCGGAGCCCGATCACGCCACCCCGGACGCCCTCGACCCGGTCCCCCGATCCGACACACGATGGCTTGATGGAGGCTTGGACGTTCGTTGTCTGCGTCGTCGCGATCATCGGTACTCTCGGCGGCTTGATTGGATTACTCATGCGCCAGAACAGCCAGGCGCACGCGCTGATCGGCAAGCGCATCGACGATACCCGCCACGACCTCGGAAGCATCCGCCGACTGTGCCTCGATCATCGAGAATTCTGGATTGAAGACAATCACGAAGGGCGCGCAGCGCCTCAACTTCTCTAGGCCGCTTTCCACCGCGTCGGTCCTTCGACACGCGGCTCGTACGCCTACGCCTACGCCCGCGGCACCCTTGAGGCGTCGAATGCTTGCCATTTATGCCTGCGTTGCCTATTATCCGCGCATGCAGTACACGATCCGCGGCGTCCCGGCGGTCGTCGACGACGCCTTGCGCATGCGTGCGCGCGAGACCGGCAAGAGCCTGAACGAAGTCGTCATCGACGCGCTGGCGGAAGGCGCGGAAGTGACCCGAGCGCCACGCCGGAGGCGTGATCTGAGCGACGTGGCCGGAACGTGGGACGCCGACGCGGCGGTCGAAGAGGCCCTCGCCGCGCAGGACGAGCCCGATCCGGATCTCTGGCGATGAGGGTCGCGCTCGACACCAATCGATACGTCGATCTCTGCAAGGGCCTCACGGAGACGGTCGCGCTGCTCGAAGCGGCCGAGGAGATCCTGTTGCCGTTCGTCGTTCTGGGCGAGCTGCGGGCCGGTTCCGCGCACGGTCGGCGAACGGCGGAGAACGAGCGCCTCCTCCGGCGCTTCCTGATGAAGGACGGTGTGCGCGTCCTGTACGCGGACGACCACACGACGCACCACTACGCCGCCGTCTACCGTCAGCTCCGGAAGCAGGGCACGCCGATTCCCACGAACGACATGTGGCTTGCGGCGCTCGTCGTGCAGCACAACCTGGTGCTGCACGCTCGCGACAGGCATTTCGACCACCTTCCGCAACTGGCCCTCGTCTGACGTGTCGACACGGCTACGGGCTCCTGCTACCGGATCCGGGCTGCGCGTCGAGCAGACCGGGCGGCCGGAGTCTCTGCGGGTCCGGCGCCCGCGGCGGTGCCGCACGTTTCTGCGTCCCTTCCGCCGGTGCATGGAACTCCAGTTTGTGAGAAGATGCCCGAACAATGCGCGGTGGCCCACGCTTGGCGCTTGGACTGACCATCGCCGGCATCGCGCTGGCCATCGCCGCGGGTACGGTCTCGCGCGGCACCTCCCTGCAGGCACAGGTCACCCGGCCGGGAGGGTTGATTCGGCACGACCGGGGCCAGAGCGTGTCCCCCGTCTACGAGGGCTGGTATCTGCTGCCGGACGGCAACATCGCCGCCTCCTTCGGTTACTTCAACCGCAACTACGTGGAAGAGCTGCACATCCCGGTCGGCCCGAACAACAGGATCCAACCGGGCGCCGCGGACCAGGGGCAGCCGACGTGGTTCTTCCCCCGCCGGCAGATCGGCCTGTTCGTGATCACGATTCCCGCCGGTACGACCGGCGAGGTCACCTGGACGCTGATCTCCCGGGGAGAGACGCTGGAGATTCCGGTCAACCTCGACCCCGAGTACCTCATCGAGCCGTTGAAGGCGGCGGCCGGCCCCAGCCCGGGGAACACGCCCCCGGTCCTGCGCTTCGCTCCCGGCGACGAGGGCGTCATGGGACCCGCCGGCACGGTCTCGGAGCGCACTGCTACGGTTGGCGCGCCGCTTCGCCTCGAGGCGTGGGTCACCGACGACGGCCTGGGCTCGGGACGCGACGACCCGGAGCTGACGGTGACGTGGAACAAGTTTCGCGGGTCGGGACCGGTGACCTTCGCAGAGGAGACTCCGGCCATCGAGGACGGGCACGCGAGCACCACGGCGAGCTTCGCCGAGCCGGGCGACTACGTGCTCCAGGTGATGGCGTCGGACGGGTCGCGGCGGAGCAACCAGTGCTGCTGGACGAACGGCTACGTCCGCGTGCGCGTGGCGGCGGCCGAGTGACGGATGCGTAAACCGGGCCCGGCCGGCCGACCCGGCGGGTGTGACGGCGAACGGGATGCGGTGAGCGCCAACGCGACGTTGGCAGGGAGTGCGTCATGGAATACCGCGAGTTGGCATCCGGGCGGCGGTGGATCGGCTTTGCTGTGCTGCTCGGCGCTCTCGTCATGCTGCCTCCGGCGGCTGCCGACGCGCAGCCGGCCGGATCCGACGTGACGTTCGCCCGCGACGTCGCGCCCATCCTGCAGCAGAAGTGCCAGACCTGCCACCGGGTCGGCAGCATGGCCCCGATGTCGCTGGTGACCTACGAGGAGACGCGGCCCTGGGCGCGCTCGATCAAGGCGCGGGTCCAGTCGCGGGAGATGCCGCCGTGGCATCTCGACAAGACCGTGGGCATCCAGCACTTCATCAACGACCGGTCGCTGAGCGACGAGCAGATCGAGACCATCGTGCGCTGGGTCGACGCCGGCGCGCCGCTGGGCAACCGGGCCGACCTGCCGCCGCCGGTGGTCTGGCCGGCCGGCGACCGCTTCGAGCTCGAGGACCGGCTGGGTCCGCCGGACGTCGTCGTGCAGTCGCAGCCGTGGACGATGCCGGCCGACGGGCAGGACGCGTGGTTCCGGACGCGGGCCGAGCTGAACCTGACCGAGCCGGTGTGGGTGCGGGCGTCCGAGACCAAGCCGTCCCGCGAAGGGCGGCGCATCGTCCACCATGCGTCGACCTATCTCCACCAGCCGAAGGGCGAGGAGCTCATCGAGGCCGAGCGTGCCCTGCGCGCCGGACAGGTCGGCGTGGACGCGGTGCTGGCCGCGGCGCAGAAGCGCGCCACGGATCCGGAAGAGGTCCGGGAGCTCTTCACCGAATGGGCGCAGGGCAAGCAGGGGGAGATCTATCCCGAGAACGTCGGGAAGCTCGTCCGTACCGGCTCGCACGTCGAGTTCGACATCCACTACCACGCCGTAGGCGAGGAGATCACCGACCAGTTGGAGGTCGGCTGGTGGCTCTATCCCAAGGACGCGCCGCCGAAGTACAGCGCCGAGTTCGTGGGGATGGGGGCCAGCGCCGCGCAGACCCTGGAGATCCCGCCGCACTCGGTGGTTCAGCACCAGGGCACCTACGTGCTGCCGGCGCCGGCGATCCTGCACAACTTCCAGCCCCACATGCACTATCGGGGGAAGGCGTTCCTGCTGGAGGCGATGTATCCGGACGGGCGCCGCGAGGTGATCAACTACTCCGATCGATTCGACAACACGTGGCACCTGAACTACATCTACGAACCCGATCACGCGCCGGTGCTGCCCAAGGGCACGCTGATGCAGATCACTACGTGGCACGACAACACGCGGGCCAACCGGAACAACCCGGACCCGCGGCAGTGGGTGAGCTACGGGCCGCGCACGGTCGACGAGATGGCGCATGCGAACCAGCAGGTGATCTTCATCACCGAAGAGGACTACGAGCGGGTTACCGCGGAGCGGAAAGCCCGCGCCGCGCAGACGAACGACTAGGCGCGCGGGCCGTGCGGGCACGAACCCGCACGGGTACGGCAGGCGCACGCCGGCGGCGGCAACGGAACGGCGGCCTGCAGGAATCGAGTCTGACCCCGAACCGAAGGGGCCGAGTGGAGGTAGCGCCGTGCATACGTTCTCTGTTCTTCGCTCCCGCGCGATCGGGCTCGGGCTGCTTTCCGCCTGCTTGCTCCTGCTTGGCGTCGCCGCCGCCTCCGGCCAGGCCCGGCAACGAACGACGGCGCTCAGCGGCGTGCCGGCCCTGGACCCGCCGGCGGAACCGGTGGTGTTGTACAGCCAGGACCACCCCCGGATCCGTGTCGTGCCGATCGTGACCGGGCTCTCCCACCCGTGGGGCCTCGCGTTCCGCCGCAACGGCGACATCCTGGTGACCGAGCGCAACGCGGGAGCGCTGCGACTGATAAGGGATGGCGTCCTCGACCCGCGGCCGATTCCGGGTGTTCCGGAGGTGTACATGGGCACCCGGCTGGCCGGCCTGATGGACATCGCACTGCACCCGGACGACGACCGGCTGGTCTACCTGACCTACTCGAAGCCGGCCGAGCAGGACGGCAGGCGCGGCGCCGTGATCGCGCTGGCGCGCGGGCGTCTCGACGCCGGCGCGCTGACCGAGGTGCGCGACGTCTTCGTGTCCGAGGGGTTCGGCCGCGGGGTCGCGGCGTCGCGGGTCACGTTCGGGCCGGACGGCAAGGTGTACATGACGATCGGCGGCGCCATCCGCTCGGGGACGACCGGACTGCGCGCCCAGGACCCGGCCGAGCACGTCGGCAAGGTCCTGCGGCTGAACGACGACGGCACGGCGCCGGACGACAACCCCTTCGTCGGCGAGCCGGGCTACCTGCCCGAGATCTACTCCATGGGCCACCGGAACCAGATCGGGCTGACCTTCCACCCCGAGAACGGAACGCTCTGGGCCAGCGAGAACGCCCCGCAGGGCGGCGACGAGGTCAACGTCATCCGGCCCGGCGGCAACTACGGCTGGCCGGTCGCCTCCTACGCCCGGGAGTACACCGGCGTGCGGGTGTCGGACACGCCGTGGATCGCGGATTTCGAACGGCCGGCGGTCCTGTGGTGGCCGTCTATCGCGCCCTCGGGCCTGACCTTCTACGACGGCGAGCACTTCCCCGCGTGGCGCGGAAACCTCTTCGTCGGCTCGATGACCGTCGGCCGGATGCAGCGTACCGGCCATCTCGAGCGCGTCGTGTTCAACCGGCGGGGCGAGGAGATGGGGCGCGAGTGGCTGCTGGCCGAGCTGAAGCAGCGCATCCGCGACGTCCGCCAGGGTCCCGACGGCTATCTCTACGTGCTGACGGAGGAGGACAACGCCGCGCTGCTCCGTATCGAGCCGGCCCGCGCCGTGACCGGGCTGCCGGGAAGCGTGCAGCCGCACCGGCGTCTCAGGGAGCCGCGCATCCCGCCGTTGCCGGCAGCCGAATGGACCGACGCCCAACGGGCGGTAGTGGACCGGTACGCGCCGGACGGGAATCCGGGCAATGCCCTGCGGACGCTGGTCCGCGTTCCGGCGCTGGCCGACCGGATCTTTCCGTTCATGCACTACGTCGCGAACGAGTCGACGCTGCCGCCGCGGCACCGCGAGATCCTGATCCTGCGGACGGCGTGGCTCGCCCAGAACGCCTACCTGTGGGCCGAGCATGCCGCCCGCGCCGCCGAGGCCGGGCTGACGCCGGAGGAGATATTCTCCATCGCCGAGGGGGCCTCGCAGGAACGCTGGCAGCCCTTGGAGAACGTGCTCGTGGGCCTGGCGGACCAGTTGTTCGGCAACTCGTCGGTTACCGACGAGACCTGGGGCCTGCTCTCCGAGCAGTACGACGTCCACAACCTCGTCGACGCGGTCGCGACCGTGGCCGACACGACGACGCTGTCCATCCTGTTCAACGCGCTCGGCATCCAGCCGGACGAGGGCGCGACGGCCGAACTGCCGGTGGACGACGTCGCCTACCGGGTGGTGGTGCCGGCGCGCGAGCCGCCGCTCTCCGAAGCGCGGGTCGAGCCGGTCGACGGACCCGGACTCCGGGTCTCCCGCACGTTCCGCCGCCACCCGGCGCTGGCCGACGCCTGGAACATGAATCCCGGCTACGTCATGAACCCGGACCGGTCGGGCCTGATGCCGCACGACCGGGAGCTGCTCATTCTGCGCACCGGGTGGAACGCGCAGTCCGTCTACGAGTGGGCCAAGCACGTCGGGAGCGTCGGCCGGGCGCGCGACCATGGCCTCGACCCGCACTGGATCGCGCAGGGCCACGACGCCGCGGGCTGGAACGAGAACGAGCAGGCGCTCATCGATGCCGCCAACGAGATGTACCGCGACACGACCGTCTCGGACGAGACCTGGGCGGCGCTGGCCGAGCGCTACACCGAGCGCCAGATGATGAGCATCGTCGCCACCGCGGCGCGCTACCGGAAGGTGTCGATGACCCTCAACGCGCTCGGGGTACAGCCGCTGCCGGATGACGAACGGTTCCCGGTGCTCGCGGGGTACTAGCCGACGCCCGACGGCGTTGCGGCGGCGCCGTCCGGTGTGCCTGCACTGCTTGCCGGCGGTCCCGGCCGCACGGTCGGTACGGCTGAGGCAGGTCCGGTCCGTGCGACAATCGTCCTGTGCGGCACCGGCATCTCGACCATGAGCGCTATACGCCCGCGGCGATCGACGACGTGATCGCCCGCGGCCGGTGGGCCGACTGGGCCGACCTGCGCCGAGCCATGCGGATGGAGGCGTTCCTAGTGGACCGGGTCGAGCGCATCTGTCGCGCTCACATCCAGGATCCCTACGCCCAGCGCCACCATTTCTGGATGCACTATGTCCGAGTCCACCGCCGGCGGGGCGCAGCCTGACTGGGAGCAGGTGCTCTCGGCGGCAGCGCGCCTCCAGGCGCTGCTCCCGGAGGCGGTGCTCGTCGGCGGAACGGCGGCCGGAATGCACGCGCGGCACCGAACCTCTCATGACGCCGACCACGTGCTGACCGATCTACGGTCGCGCTTCGACGACGTTCTGGGTCAACTGGAGTCCGCGGCGGGATGGAAGACCGCCCGCACGAACCGGCCTGTCCTGATCCTCGGCAGTCTCGACGGCATCGAGACCGGGGTTCGGCAGCTCATTCGCGCTGAACCGCTGGAGACGACGACTCTTCGAGTCGGGGATCAGAAGATCACGATTCCCACCGAGGCGGAGATCCTGCGGATCAAGGGCTTCCTCCTCCTGCGGCGTAACGCCACGCGCGACCACGTCGACTTCGCCGCCCTTGCCGACCGCATCGGCGACGCGGCGACCGCCGCGGCGTTCGAGGGCTTCGACAGGCTGTATCCCCAGGACAGTGGCGAATCGGCCCTGCAACAGATGCTCGCTCAGCTCGCGAATCCGACGCCCTACGATCTGGACGGCACGACTCTGTCGGAATACAACAGCCTCGAGGCCCGTTGGCATGCCTGGGAGGCCATTCGCGAAGTCTGCGTCCATGCCTCTGCGGTGATCTTCGACCACGTGTGCGATCTGCAGGAGCGGGGAGGGACACCTCCCCGGAGAGGCGGCGACGAAGGCAGGGACTGAGGAAGCGGCGGCCGCGGCACTTCCGCGCTACGGACGCTCCGCGGTCGCGGAGTCGAGATAGCGGCGGCCGAATACGACCGTTGAGCGGGCCATGGCGCGGTAGCGTCCATCCGGCGTCTCCCTGGCGATCTCCGCGGTCCGCGGCTCGGCCCGGAGATCGGGGCCGTCCCGAAACACCTCGGTCAACGGCCGCCCGGCCATCGTCGGCGCGGCGCTCAACCCGAGCAGATAGAGAAACGTCGGGGCGAAGTCGACGTTGGACGTGGGCAGCGCGACCTCGATCCCGGACTGCAGAGCCGGGCCCGCCGCGATCAGCGTGTTGTGGATGTCGTAGGGGCTCGCGCTGCCGTGGCCCGCCGTGCCGCCCGACGCCGACGTGCCGCGGTAGCCGTGCTCGTTGTCGGCGTCGGTCCACGCCGGCGAATAGAGGATGGCGGCGGAGCGTGGGTGGTTCCAGCGCGCCGCGTCGAAGGCCAGGGTGCCCGGCACGCGCGCGTCTCTCGTGAAGATGGCGCCGACACGGTCCGAGCCCTGCAGCGCCTCGACGATCCCGGCCACCGCGGCGGCATCGCCGTCCCGCACGTAGATCGCCCCGCTGCCGGCCACGATACGCGGCGACCCGTCCGGCAACTCGCTGGCGAAGGGCGCGAGCAGCGAATCGAGGTCCACGGCGCCGGTGTGCGTCGAGAACCCGTGGTCGGAGGTCACCCAGATGTTGAAGGCGTCGAGTCGGCCCGCGGCGCGCAGGCCGTCCTGGACCCGGCCGATCTCCTCGTCGACGCCGCGGAGCGCAGCCATCGAGGTCGGATGCCCGATGCCGTTGGCGTGGGCCGTCGTGTCGGGGTCGCTGAGCCACAGGACGGTCACTGCCGGGTCGACACGGTCGAGGCCGACCTCGAGGAACGCGTCGACGATGTACCGGTTACGGTCGCGGTTGGGCATCGCGGCCTGCGGTGGGGGACCGAGGCGTTCCTGCACGGCCTGTCCGAGCGTCTCCGGCTGCGCGTACTCGTAGTGGATGATGCCGCCCCCGGCGAGCCGGTGGTTCAGCAGGTACGACGACCCACTCGAGCCGGCGCTCGCTACGAGCAGCCGCAGCCCCGCGCTCTGCAGCCGCTCGGCCAGGGTCGGCGCGGTCAGCAGGCGCCCTTCCTCGGCCTCCTCGATCCGCAGCAGGTTGTCGCGCTCGCTGGTGCTCAGGAACCGCCTCGCGTCGACAGCCGGAAAGAAGACCGCATTGCCCATCAGCCCGTGCGTCTCGGGGTAGGCGCCGGTCGAGATGGAGGCGGCGTTGACCCGCGTCACGGTCGGATAGACGGCGTGGTGCTCGGTGAAGACGACGCCGCGCTCGCCGAGCGCATGCAGGTTCGGCATCACCTCCGGCGTGACGTAGTCCGGCCGCAGCCCGTCGAGGACAAGCAGCAGGTGCCGTTGCTCCGCGCGGTCGGGAGGTTCCCGCTCCGATTGCGCCGCGGACGGCCCGCACGCGGTGTCCAGGCACAGAAGAACGGCCAGCAGCGCCACCGTCGTGCGGGATTCGGGCATGGTGCCGCAGTATAGCAACGCGCCTCAGTGCCGCCCGTCCCCCGCTGCCGGCGGGCCCCGCGACAACTTATAATCCAACGATGGCCATGCCGAACCTGTCCGAGTCCCGCCGGCCCTCCGCCACCCTGCGGATCGCACCGCTCACGCCGACCATCGGGGCCGAAGTTCAAGGCATCGATCTCACCCGGCCGCTCGACGACGCGACGCTGGCCGAGCTGAAGGACGCGTGGGCGCGGCACCTGGTCCTCTTCTTCCGCGATCAGGACCTGACGTTCGAGCAGCACAAGGCGCTCGGGCGCCGTTTCGGCGAGCTGCACATCCATCCGGCCGCCCCGAAGGACGCCGAGCACCCGGAGATCCTCGTCGTCCACGGCGACGACAAGGTCGAGTTCGTCGCCGGGAGCCTCTGGCACACCGATGTCTCCTGCGACATCGAGCCGCCCATGGCGAGCATGCTGCGCATCGTCCAGGTGCCGTCCGGCGGCGGCGACACCCTCTTCGCCAGCATGTACGCCGCCTACGAGGGGCTGTCGGACCGGATGCAGCAGTTCCTCACGGGGCTGACCGCCATCCACGAGGGCGAGCAGTACTACCGGGGGCGGTACGGCAAGGGCACCCTCCGGGACGACGACTACCCGTCGGCGGAGCATCCGGTCATTCGCACCCACCCGGTCACCGGCAAGCCGGCCCTCTACGTGAACGAGGGATTCACGACGCGCATCAAGGACCTGCCCCCGGCCGAGAGCGACGCGGTGCTCGCGTTCCTGTTCAGGCACTGCGCACAGCCCGACTACAACTGCCGCTTCCAGTGGCGCGAGAACTCGGTCGCCTTCTGGGACAATCGCTGCACGCAGCACCTGGCGATCTGGGACTACTACCCCGAGACCCGTCACGGCTACCGGGTCACCATCAAGGGCGACGCGCCCTTCTACGACCCCGAACGCGGGCAGTGACCGCCCGACTGGGCTTTAGATCTCGGCGCCCGGTCGATTGATCAGGCTCCCATCCCGACCGAAGCATGATGCTGCGGTGCCCGGAAACGCGTCGATCAGTGCCAATTTGACCTCGATATCCCGGTCGAAGACGGCAAACCAGACGGAGAAGAAACCATAGCCTGTGGCGGCGGCCAGCACCAAGGCCAGCGCATCTTCCGAGCCTCTGGCCGCCTCGAAGCTCGCACGACAACGCTCCGCCACGGACCACACCGATTCTCGGTCTCTCCAACGCTCATCCCGTTTCGCCGGCGTCGACCACCCAGGGGCGCCGTGCCTGTCCATTCCGACAAGGTCGATCAATGCCTGTGCGCGCCGCTGCAGTTCAGGGCTCAAACCTCCTCCAAGTCGAACAAAGCCGCCCCGCGAATATGCCAGCGCACGCATCGTATTGTGTCTGTCCGGCCACAGGATATCGTCATCGGCAACGTCCGCATCGTCCTTGACTGAATTGCAGTTGGTGCAACCGAGCAGAAAATTGTTCCAGTCCACCTCGCGATCCCGATGCAGGCTCTTGGGGGCCATGTGCTCGACCGCCAAGCCGGCCGGCAACCTTCTCTCGCAGTAGCTGCAGTACTTCCCCAGCCTGTTCTCCAGGTCGCCAATGGCGTCCCGATAGTTCGCGTACTCTCGAGGCGCAGCTCCTCGCTCCACCGGTCTCACTTTCGACCGGCCTCTTGTCGGGCGAGTGCTTCGAGTTTCAGAATCGCGCTGAGGCCCGGGTTGGCGGAGTACCTCTCGGCAATCGCGCGGTACGCCGCCTCCGCTTCCCGCAGTTCTGCCTCCGTACCCTGCGCACCGCCCTGCAGCAAGGAGAAGTACCGTTCGGTGGCCTCGGCCAGTTCCCGAGCCATGAGACTCTGCTGAGGAACCTCGACCTCCTGTATGTCTTCCGCGATGTCTTCGATAGACCGATTCGCATATTCGACCAGCGGCGGTCCGCTCCGATCCAGCGTCCGCAATTCACCCGCCTCCAGGGATTGAATGACGAAGGGGGAATGCGACGTACAGACGAACTGGATCTTCGGAAAAGTCTCCTTCAGGTCACGAACCACCCGCTGTTGCCATTTCGGATGCAGATGTACGTCTATTTCATCTATCAGGACCATGCCGGGCGTCTGCTGAAGCACCGGCGGAACGTCACCATCGTCCAGGGGAACATCCGAAACGAGGCCCGAATTCTGCATGACGGCCTTGGATGCAACGTCGGCGACCAGCGCGACCATCATCCGCTGCCCGGCGCTGAGATTCGTGAACGGCTGCGCCTGGCCCTCGATGGAGAGCACGATCTCCTCCCGATCGCCGTCGTACCAGAGATCGTCGGCGCCGGGCACGCAACGAACGATGGTCCGCTTGACGACTTCGTAGCCCGGCCTCCAGCGCCCGGCACGATTGGCGGACGCAATCGCCTCCCGCTTGAACCAGATTGCGAGATCACCCAACCGGATACGTTCTTCGAAGCAATCGTAGAACGCCTCCCAACGGCGCGCGGGACCGCGCGCCTTCAGCTCGGTCGAACCTCGGGCTCGCGACGGAAGCCAGGCGCGCCCCGCTCCGTAGTAGGCGATTACGGGACTCGCAACATTCCCGCCCATGCCGTCCTGCGAGAAATGACTCTCGATGATCCGCAGGGCCTTGGCAGCCTCGGCGTTGGTGGTTCTCGATCCGCCGAGTCGAATCTGCCGGCACCACTCGACTCGTTGGCCGGCGATCTCGCCCCTCGCGGTGATAGACACAGGCTTGCACTCGACGAACTGCCGACGGTCGCCTCCCTGCTTCATGTCGAGGCGAATCTCGTTTCGAAGAATGTTTCGCCCGCTGTTCGCCAGCATGGAATCGGGTGGCTTGACGAGCCAGATCCCGGCCGCGACCGCCAGCGCATCGAGAATCGTCGTCTTTCCGGCGCCGTTGTCACCCACCAGGAGGGTAAACCTGGGATGCAGCTCCAGCGTGCGGTCGGCGAACCGCTTGAAGTTCTGTATCCGGAGTTGATCGATTCTCATGTCTCTCCATACCCGTCGAGGATGCGATCCCCCCCCAATCGGGATACGCGTCGATTATTCGCGGATGTCCCCCCGGAGGCAATCGCTGAGCGTCTCCGACCGTGTCTGACCGGGCGGCGCCGGATGCATGATGGGACTGCGAGGTGCGATACTGATTGGCGGACTGCGCCGGTGCGTCGCCACTGCAGACCCCGCTGACGACCTCAGTCTGGTGGAAGTGGCCCACGGGCTTCTTCTTCGGCTACGTCCCCCGGCTGGTGGAGGACGGACTGCTGACGGAAGCCGAGCGCCAGGCGTTCGAGGCCGAGTGGCGTGAGCGCGAGCAGGACCCCGGCGCGTTCCTGTCGGCGCCGCCGATGGTCGGGATCATCGCCGAGAAGCAATAGCCGGCGGCCCACCCAGGATTCAGTGAGCGGCGAGTGACGCGGCGAAATCCGATGGCCGCGGCACGGCGCGGCGGTGACGGCGCGGCGAAACCCATTGGCCGCCGCGCGCGACTGTGCAAGACTAGCGGCTCTGGAGCGAATCCAAGGAGAGAACGATGAGCCATCGCAGTCTTGCGGCGTGGGTGATCGTAATCGGGCTCGGCTGGTCGATGCCGGGTCCCGCCTCCGGGCAGGAACCGGCCCAGGAAGGTACGGCGGACACGGCCTCGACGTGGACCATGCCGCGCCTGCCCGACGGGCAGCCGGATCTGCAGGGCTACTGGACGACCCAGACCTTCACGCCCCTCGAACGGCCCGAGTACCTGGCCGAGAAAGAGTTCTTCACGGAAGAGGAAGTGGCCGAGCTGAACGCGCAGTTGACGGCCGAGGGGGTCGACCCGTCGGCGCGCAACGCGGTCGAGATCGCGGATCCGGAGGAGAGGGAGCGGCGGCTGTACCAGGTCAACCGCGACCGGACCTACGTCCACTACGACAACCAGATCTGGCTCCGCACGCCGGTGCCGAAGGGCCTGTCGACCCGGCGCACGTCGCTGATCACGGATCCGCCGAACGGCCGAATCCCGCCCCTGACGCCCGAAGCCGCGGAGAAGCTGGCCGCCGAGGCCGAGGCGCGGCGGTTGCCGAGCGTGTTCGACAGCCACCTGCACCGGCCGTTTCCCGAGCGCTGCATCGTCTGGTCGCACGAAGGCCCCCCGAACGTCCCGCCGGCCTACAACGACATCCACCAGATCTTCCAGGCCCCGGGCTACGTCGTCGTGTTCACGGAGCTCAACACCAACCCGCCGCGCATCATCCCGCTCGACGGGCGGCCGTTCATCTCCAACGGGATCGGGCAGTGGGCCGGCGACTCGGTCGGCCGCTGGGAGGGGGACACCCTGGTCGTCGAGACGAAGAACTTCAACGAGCGGCGGCGCTTCCGGGGGGCCACCGAAGCGATGACCGTCGTGGAGCGCTTCACGCGCGTCGCGGCCGACCGCATCCGCTACGAGTTCACGATCGAGGACCCGAACACGTGGACCAGCCCGTGGAGCGCCGAGATCCCGATGGTGGCGACCGAGGGGCCGCTCTTCGAGTACGCCTGCCACGAGGGCAACCACGACATCCGGCACATCCTGGAAATCTACCGGAACCTGGAGAAGCAGGCGGCCGCGAAAGCTGCGGAAGCATCGAAGTGAGTCCGGCACCCAGGCAAGCCGGCGGCACCCGCCGTGCGAGCGCTCGGGGCGCCGGTGGCCGGGGCCGGGCCGGCCGGGGTTCCATTCTGGTGAGGGGAGAGCCGTGAGTCGCACTTTTGTGTACGCGTCAGCCCTGACCGCTGCGCTGGCACTGCCGTCAGTCGCCGGGGCGCAGGAGGAGGTCCAGCACGGGATTACGCCGCTCGTGCTGCAATGGGAGGCGGCCGACTGGGGGCCGCCGTCCAGCAGCCGGCCCGGCTTCCCCGCCGGGATCCGCAATGCGCCGATCACCACGGATCCGGAGACGGGCGGTCCGACCTACCTGGCGCGGTTCCCGGCCGGGTCGGAATTCGCCATGCACTGGCACACCTATACCGAAACGGTGGTCGTGGTGGAGGGCGCCGTCGACATCGTCATGGACGGCACCCGCCACACGGCCACCGCCGGCAGCTACGTCATCATTCCGGGCAGGGTGCATCACGCGTGGTACGTGCACGCGAACGCGGATGTGGTGCTGCTGGCGCGCCGGGACGGACCGGCCGACTTTCACTTCGTCGATCCGTAACCGCGATCAAGCCAGGTCGAAACGGTCGAGATTCATCACCTTGTCCCACGCAGCCACGAAGTCACGCACGAAAGCCTGCTGCGAGTCGTCGCATGCGTAGACCTCCGCGAGGGCGCGGAGCTGGGAGTTCGAACCGAAGACGAGATCGACGGCGGTGCCCGTCCACTTGAGATCGTCCGTCCCCTGATCGCGTCCCTCGAACACGTGCTCGGACGCGGAGGACGCCTGCCACGCCGTGTTCATGTCGAGCAGGTTGACGAAGAAATCACTGGTCAACCTCTCGGGCCGCTTCGTGAAGACGCCGCGTTCGGACTGCCCGACATTCGCGTTCAGGACGCGCAAGCCGCCGACGAGCACCGTCGTCTCGGGAGCGGTCAAGGTCAACAACTGCGCCCGGTCCACCAGCAGCTCTTCGGCAGAGCGGCGGTGTCCGTTCCCGACGTAGTTGCGGAACCCGTCCGCGGTCGGTTCCAGCACGGCGAACGAGTCCACGTCCGTCTGTTCCTGCACCGCGTCGGTGCGCCCCGGCGAGAAAGGCACCTGCACGTCGTGCCCGGCGTTCTTCGCCGCGAGCTCGACGGCCGCGCACCCGCCCAGAACGATCACGTCCGCGAGCGAGACCCTCTTCCCACCGGACTGCGCGCTGTTGAAGTCCCTCTGGATTCCCTCCAATACCCCCAGCACAGTCTCCAACCGGGCGGGCTGGTTCACTTCCCAGTCCTTCTGCGGTGCGAGGCGAATGCGCGCCCCGTTCGCCCCGCCGCGCTTGTCGCTGCCGCGGAACGTCGAGGCGGACGCCCAGGCGGTCGAGACCAGTTGGGAAACGGACAGTCCCGATTCGAGGATCCTGCTCTTGAGCGCGGCGACGCCCTGCGCATCGATCAACTCGTGATCGACGGCGGGCACCGGGTCCTGCCACAAGAGCTGCTCGTCGGGAACCTCCGGGCCGAGGTACCGCGAGATCGGCCCCATGTCGCGGTGCGTCAGCTTGAACCACGCTCTGGCGAAGGCGTCCGCGAACTCGTCCGGGTTCTCGAAGAAGCGCCTCGAAATCGGTGCATAGATCGGGTCCATCCGCAGTGCGAGGTCCGTCGTCAGCATGACGGGGGTGTGCTTCTTCGACGGATCGTGGGCATCCGGCACGGTGTCCGCGGCCCCGGGGTCCGTCGGAACCCATTGATGCGCCCCCGCGGGGCTCTTCGTCAGCTTCCACTCGTAGCCGAACAGGGTCTCGAAGAAGCTGTTGTCCCAGGCGGTTGGGGTGGGTGTCCAGGCGCCCTCCAGCCCGCTGCCGATCGTGTCGCCGGCCTTGCCGCTGCCGAAGGTGTTCCTCCAACCGAGGCCCTGCTCCGCGAAGGCCGCACCCTCGGGCTCGGGACCGACGTACTGGTCTGCATCGGCGGCGCCGTGCGTCTTGCCGAACGTGTGCCCCCCGGCGATGAGGGCAACCGTCTCCTCGTCGTTCATCGCCATCCGGGCAAACGTCTCTCGAATGTCCCTGGCGGCGGCAAGCGGATTCGGCTCACCGTTCGGCCCCTCGGGATTCACGTAGATCAGGCCCATCTGCACGGCGCCGAGAGGGTTCGCGAGCTCCCTGTCGCCGCGGTAGCGCTCGTCGGCAAGCCACTCGGTCTCGGGCCCCCAGTAGATGTCCTCCTCAGGCTCCCAGACGTCCTCGCGCCCGCCGGCGAAACCGAACGTATCGAGGCCCATCGACTCCAGGGCGCAGTTGCCCGCGAGGATCATCAGGTCGGCCCACGAGATCTTCCGGCCGTACTTCTGCTTGATCGGCCAGAGCAGCCGGCGCGCCTTGTCGAGGTTCACGTTGTCGGGCCAACTGTTGAGGGGAGCGAAGCGTTGCGTACCAGAGGCGCCGCCGCCGCGGCCGTCGTGGATGCGGTACGTGCCCGCGCTGTGCCACGCCATCCGAATGAACAGCGGCCCGTAATGGCCGTAGTCGGCCGGCCACCAGTCCTGTGAGGTCGTCATCACCGCCTCGATGTCCGTCTTCAGGGCATCCAGGTCGAGTGTCTTGAACTCCTCGGCGTAGTTGAACTCCTCGCCCATGGGATCGGACAACGGGGAGTTCTGGTGGAGCATCTTCAGGTTCAGTTGATTGGGCCACCAGTGCTGGTTCGCCGCGGCGCCGACCGCGGTGTGTCTGTGACCCAGTACCGGGCACTTGCCCGCGCTCGCCGTCTTTTCCTCAGCCGTGTCGTGCATGTCTTTCAACCTCTTCTGTTCTTGCCCGTTGTGTTCGTGCCCGCGGGCTTGTTGCGGCAGTCGGGGCAGTATCCCCAGTAGATGACCTCGGCCTCCTCGATCTCGAAGCCGTGATCGTCGTCGGCGGTGAGACAAGGCGCCTCACCGACGGCGCAGTCGACGTCGACCATGACGCCACAGGTGCGGCAGACGAGGTGATGGTGATTGTCACCGACTCGATCCTCGTATCGCGCGGGCGACCCCGCGGGCTGAATCCTGCGGGCCAGTCCCCTGTCGACCAGCGTTCCCAAGGTGTCGTAGACCGCCTGCCGGGAGATCGATCCGATGCTCCCTCGCACGTCGTCGGCGAGCTCGTCGGCAGTGGCATGCGGGTGGATCGAAACTGCCCGCAGCACGGCCAGCCGCTGGGCGGTGACTTGCAGCCCGTGCCGCCTCAGGAGCCGTTCGGCGTCCTCATCCACCGCGCAGAGTCAATCACGTATTCTGGACGACGTCAAGTATTGGGCTGGATCGAATATTGCGGTACCGACTCTCACTTCGTCGATCCGCAGCGCTCTGGCGGCGGGCCGCGCCAGGCACGCGTGCACGCCGCCGCGCCATCCGCAGCTTCGGCAGGACGGCCGCGCTCGGTGCGCGACCGGCTACGACGGACTGACGACCACGAACCGGTCGGGGCGTTCGGCTATCTCGATGTCGAGATCGGTCTGGGACTCCAGGTTCCGAATCAACAGGTCGAGCCGTTGCGTCCGTTGGGCCGACGGGTGCAGTCGCACGTAGAAGGGTTGCTCGGGAGTCCCGGTCGTCCGGTCGATGACCGGCATGCCGAGATGAAACGACAGGAGCTCGACCAAGTCGCCCACATCGGGGAACGGACCACCGCCGGCGCCGGTCCGGGGATCTCTGCGGTCGGTGAATACGTGCAGCACGCGTTGTCCGTCGCGTTCGTCATCCGGCGGCACCGCACCGATGACGCCCCGCAGAACGAGCGCCCTGGACACCTCCGAAACTCTGCGGAAGCCGAGGTCCAGGTCGAACCGTTCCTTGAGCGCTCGCGGCAGTTCGTCGAGCAACGCGCCGTCGGGCGCACCCTGGCGAATGACGAGGTCCGCTTCGATCCGCACGTTGTCGGCTCCTGCTTCGAAGCGAACGGCATCCCTTCGAACACCGAGGCGATCAAGCACCGACAGCAGATCCTCGCACCCGAAGCAGGCCCCCCGGAACCTGGGCCCGTCGTCGGTCCACACGATGGTCATCTGGCTCGGCCCGTCCGGGACGGCCCGGGCCTGGATCGGGCGTCCCGTGCGGTACAGAAGCATGCGTTCGGGTGGATGGGTCGGCGGCCGGAGATCCAGGTTCCGGCCCTCCGCCAGCCGGTAGGTCTCCGCGAGGCGGCGGTCCAGCTCCTCCTCGTCAACAGCCCGGGTGGCGACCTCCACGCCCCGCGGCGACACCCGCAGATCGAGCACGAGCTTCGGTCGATCGGGCGTGCCGCCACCGGCGGCGACCGGCTCGAAACGGAAAGTGCGCAGATACTCCATCAGCCGTTCCGCTTCCGGTGTCGACTCGGGCTCCGGGTTCCGAGGGGCACGCGAATCCCGAAACAGCTCGGACGACTCGACTTTTCCGCCAGCGTCCACCGAGAGCAGGAAGGACAGGATCAGCTCCCCGTCGACCACGTCCAGGACTGGCAGCTCACCCTTTGCCAGGACCGCGGCGTATCGCCGGCGGCCCCCGCGTCCCCCGCCCATCATCTCTGCCGCCTCGTCTCCCACGAGCGCCTGGTCTCGGTCGTAGAGCGACTCCCGCGGCTCCGGCGGGTTGATGAAGTAGTCGATCTGCAGCTCGACCAGCACGGGCCCGCGCTCGAAGTGAGTCGTCGGATCGAAACGAGCGGCGTCGAGCACTTCCAGGAAGGGTCTCCGGAGATCTTCGTCGACGTCGTCCGTGAAGCGGACACGGCGCACCGTCCCCTCCCGATCGACGATGATCGTCGCCGAGAGCCGTCCCAGTGCCTCGAGACGCTCGAAGAGAGCCGGGTTCCGTGCCGCCAGCGCCTCCGCATCCGGCTTCAGCGGGGTCGAGGCTCGCCCGATGGTGAAGTCTCCGCCAACGTACACCCGGTCGGCATCCTCGATTTGTTCGACGGACTCCGCAAAGAAAGCGCCGCGCCAGGCGGTCCTCCCCTGAATCCGCGGCGGTTCCTGCGCCTCGCCCCCTGGACGCATGCCTGCCTCCGTCGAGAGCACCACGCCCGCGCCGACGCTGACGACGAGCGCCGTCAGGGCAAGGGTCCCGACGGTCGAATGGGGATCGTAGTGGGACTGCAGCATGCGCGAGAGCCGCCTTGCGAGCAGCCGTCTTGAAGTGGCCATCCGGAGGCCCGGTGCGTCCCATGCAGGCGCCGAGCGCTCCTCGACCAGGCGTAGCAGGCCTCTCACGTACGTCTGCTTCTCCCCGCGAAGCCGTCGCACTACGGCATCGTCGCACGCCTTCTCCCGTTCCTCGCCGAGGCGGCGTCCGACCCACCAGGCGAGAGGATGGAAGAACCAGGCGATTTGCAGCAGGTTGGCGAGCGCGCGCACCGCCGGGTCCAGTCGCTGAATGTGGATGAGCTCGTGGAGGAGCACGGGGTCGAGCTCTTCGCGCCGCCAGGACTCGGTCAGCGACAAGGGCAGGAGGATGCACGGCCGCAGGCAGCCCTGGATCGCGGGTCCGCTGATGGCGTCGTCGCGAACCACCCGGACTTCCACCGGCCGCAGCATGCCGAGCTCCGAACGGAGCTGGTCGATTCTCCGGTCGATCTCAGCCGGAAGCGGTTTCATCGCCGCTGCCAAACGCCGCCGCCGCCGCGCGGATCGAAACGCATGGAGGGTCAGGAGACCGAGCACGCCAACGCCCCACAGCATGAACAGCACGGCGCCGAACGACATGGCGGCACCGGACGGCGTCGTCGGGATGGCGCTGCCGGACGGTATCGTCGGGCCTGCGGCAACCGCACTCGATCCGGATGCCTCGGAACCCTCGCTCGCCGGAAGGCGGTTCACGGTCGTTCCGTCCGCCACCGCCGGCAACGTAGCGGAAGGCGGGCGCGCGAAGGAAGCCGGCAGTGCGCCCCAGGGCGACGTCAGCCCGGCCGGTATTGCGAGCCGCAGCAGGACCACGAGCCACACGACAGTGCGGACTCGCGGGGGCAACGACCTCAGTAAGAAGAGGGCCGTCGCGACAATCGCCACGAGCACCGTGAACTGGATGCTGACGTCGAGCACGGCGGAAAGCCACTGCCGGGCGAGCACTTCGCTCATGACTCCTCCTCTTTCGCTTCCGCTTCCGCTTCCGCCTCCAGTTGCCGCCGGAAGAAGGCGACCTCCTCGGGGCTCAGGTCGTCGCGCTCCGCGAGATGCAGGTAGAGAGGCGCGACGGATCGCTCCAGCACGTCGTCGACGAAGTCCGCGATGACCTCCGAGAGAGCGCGCTGCCGGGAAACGGCCGGCACGAACAGGCTCAACCGGCCCAGCTTCTCGACGCGCAGAAAGCCCTTGCCGGCCATCCGGTCGAGGAGCGTCTTCACGGTGCGGTAGTCCCGCCTGCCGTCCGATGCTTCATGGATCTGCCGGGCGGTCGCGCGGCCGAGCCTCCAGCAGAGCTGCATGATCGTCCACTCGGTGCGCGACAGTCGGCGCCGGCTGACGTTCTTCTTCATGACAACCGTAGTCATAATACTACATTTGTAGTATTAAACAAGGTCGTGTCCGAAGTCGTGCAGGATGGCGTCGGGCCACGAAGTGGTAGTGTCAGCCCTGAAGGGACCGCCATGACACTCCGCATGACCATGATCGCCTGCCTCTGCCTGCTGCTGTCCGCCTCCGTGGCCGGCGCCCAGGTCGACCGGCTGACACCGGTGACCGACGCGATGCTCGACGATCCGCCCGCGGCCGACTGGCTGCACTGGCGGCAGTCGCCGGAGGGCTGGGGCTACAGCCCGCTGGACCAGGTCACCCGGGAAAACGTAGCGGGGCTGCGGCTCGTCTGGTCCTGGGCGATGGAGCCGGGCTCGCAGGAGACGACGCCGCTCGTGCACGACGGGGTCATGTTCCTCGCCAGCCCCGGCAACGTCATCCATGCGCTCGACGCCGCCACCGGCGATCTGCTCTGGGAGTATCGCCGCCAGTTCGCGGAGGGGGTCCGCGGGCGCGGCTGGACGCTACGCAACCTGAGCATCTACGGCGACAAGGTCTTCGTCAACACCGCCGACGCCCATCTCGTGGCGCTCGACGTTCACACCGGCGAGGTGGCATGGGAGACCGCCGTCGCCGACCAGCAGAAGGGCTTCACCTACCGTAGCGGGGCGCTCGTCGCCCGCGGCCGGGTCATCTCGGGAATGAGCGGCTGCACCCGCTACTACGAGGACGGCTGCTTCATCACCGCCCACGACGCGGAAACGGGGCGCGAGCTGTGGCGCACGTCGACCATCGCCCTGCCCGGCGAGCCGGGCGGCGACACGTGGGGCGATCTGCCCGCAATCTTCCGTTCCGGCGGCGACGCCTGGATCGCCGGCAGCTACGATCCGGAGCTCGGCCTCCTCTACTGGGGCACCTCGCAGGCCAAGCCCTGGGCGCGCGCGAGCCGCGGCACCGACGGCGACGCGCTGTATACGAACTCGACGCTGGCCCTCGACCCGGACACCGGCGAGCTGCGCTGGTACTACCAGCACGTCCCGGGCGAGACCCACGATCTCGACGAGACGTTCGAACGAATCGTCGTCGACACCGACGGCCGCAAGTCGGTCTTCACAATGGGCAAGCTCGGCATCCTGTGGGAGCTGGACGCCGAGACCGGCGACTACCGCAACGCGACCGACCTCGGCTACCAGAACGTCGTCGACCTGGATCCGGGCACCGGCCGGCTCGAGTACCGCCCCGGCATGATCCCGGAGCTGGACGTCGAGCTGGACTTCTGTCCCAGCTTCTCCGGCTTCAAGAGCTGGCGGGCCATGGCCTACAGCCCGGCCACCGAAGCCTTCTACATCCCGGTCCAGCCCACCTGCGTGACCACCGCGATGACCGCGGTCGAGCGCCGGGAGGGAGGCGGCAGCGTCGGTCTCGCGTCCCGCGTCGACCGCCACCACCCGGACAGCGGCGGCAATCTGGGCGAGTTCGTCGCGATGCACCGCACCGGCCGTATCCTGTGGAGGCACCGGCAAAGAACGCCGTTCAACACCGCCGCGCTCACGACCGCCGGCGGCCTCGTCTTCATGGGCGACTGGAACCGGTTCGCCAACGCCTACGACGAGGAGACGGGCGAGCTGCTGTGGCAGACGCGGCTGCCGACCTGCGTCCAGGGCTTCCCCATCAGCTATGCCGTCGACGGTCGGCAGTACGTGGCGAGCCCGGTGGGCGTCGGCGCCCTGGCCTGGACCACGATTCCGCTACGACTGACGCCGGAGGTGCGCCGTCCCAACACCGGCAACGGCCTCTACGTCTTCGCGCTGCCAGAACGCGATAGTGTTCCGCAATAGTCCGACGCGTGCCGAGAGTTCCCAGTTTCATTGAGGAATTCTCGGTTCACGTTCCGTGCCGTTCCATGTTGGCTCTACCCGTTCCAGGTCCTGTCGTGGCATATTCGTGGTATTCCCCCCACGGGGGAGATCCGAATGGCAGGACGACTCAGAGCCAAGCAGATCGGGGCGTTGCCACCGGGGCAGCACGGCGACGGCGGAACGCTGTTCATCGTCGTGGAGCCCGGCGGCCGGAGCCGGCACTGGGTACAGCGGTTGACCGTCGACGGCAAGCGGCGCGACCTTGGGCTCGGCGGCTATCCGTACGTCGGGCTTGCTGAGGCCCGTGCGGCAGCGTTCGCCAATCGTCAGTTGGCCCGCCGCGGCGGAGATCCGACGGTGGCTGCGCGGCAGTCGAGGATTCCGACGTTCCGCACGGCGTGCGAGCGAGTCGCGACGACCGCAACGTGGAAGGGCGACGGGGCGAAGAACCGGAGTAGAGCTCTGGAGAGGTACTGCGGCTCCATCATGGCCCGCCACATCGACCAGATCCGGCGAGCCGACGTGATCGCCATTCTGGCCCCGGTCATGGCCGAGAAACCGGCCACCGGGTCGAAGCTGCACGGATGGAGCCGCGGGGCGCTGGCGTGGGGCGTGGCTCGCGAGTACGTGGAGTTCAATGTTGCGGATGGTATCGGCGCGGCGCTGCCATCCGTTCGGAAAGCAAAGAAACACCACGCGGCACTGCCCTACTCAGAGGTAGGGACGGCACTGAACACGATCGCCGCTTCCACGGCGAGCGACGTGGTGAAAGCCTGTCTTCGGTTCACGATACTGACTGCCGTTCGGTCAGGTGAGGCACGGGGGTGCCCAGTGTGGAGCGAGATAAACATCGAGGCGGCGGAATGACGCATTCCGGCCGAGCGCATGAAGGGTGGCAGTGAGCATAGAGTGCCGTTGTCTCCTGCTGCTATGGACACGCTGGAAAGTGTAAGGAGCCTGCACAGTCCGGCTGGCTGGTGTTTCCCGTCCCCGACACGTGCCGGCAACCAGATGCACGGCTCGACGCTGAAGAACGCGTCTTCGTTTACTGGGTGATTCGTCAATAAACACGGGCATGTAGTGTGCCTGGCACGTCGAAGCCCGCGCGCCGACGACGTTCCTTTGGTGGAGGTTGCCTTACACGAGGGATGCCGCCGTGGCTGCACTGTTGCCCTGTCGCAACGGAAGGCTGGGCACGGGTAGGGCAGCTACGGTTCGAAGCACTCGCCGCGCAGACATCAGGCTGTCAAGCCTCGGGAGCAGCGTCTCAGCATTTCACCCGGCGCGGCGGTCAGCCGCGGGTCGGTCGCGCGTCAACCCGCTCGTTCCGGTGCTGCACTTGACGGGGCGGCGGCGGAAGCCCGAACGCGTCGGGGACGATGGAGTCGGGGGCGCGCAATATCGTGGCGAACAGGATGGGCAGGTCGAAGTTGCGTTGGCGGGCCGTGCGTACAACGCTGGCGAGGACCTGCTGGGTGTCGGCGCCCTTGCGGGTGCGGTTGCCGCCGCAGACTTTGCGGGTGACGACGGCGGGCCGGATGGCTTGTTCGGCGCGCCAGTGGTGGCGTCGACCGACGGGTCCCACAGAAAGGTGAAGACGGCGGGGAATTCGATGGCCAGGTGGGCGGCGAAGCGCTCGGTGTCGTCCAGCGGCGGCGGGTTGTCGATCAGCCGGCTGAGCCGGGCGAGCAGTCGGCCGCGGGCGGTGGCCAGACCGTGGTCGCTCAGGTCGCCGGCGTCGCGCCGGTCGCGCAGCGCGAGGCCGGCCTGCAAGGTGTCCTGCACCTGGCCGGCCCACCCGCTGTGGGGATGATCCTCCAGCAGATGCTCACAACGTCGCCGCAGGTGCTGCAGACAAGATTGGTGCACCCCGTGGGTGTAGCGGCGGTACACCACCCACCCGTCGCGCACGAGCACGCCTTCGAAGTCGGCCCCTAGGACCGCTTGCGCGTCGTCGAATCCGCGGCCGGGGCAGATGGCGTAGACGGTCGTCGTCGGGGTGACGGCCGCCCACAACCAGTGGCTGAGGGCGCCGTAGGCCGGCCGCGCGTCGCGGGCCGCACGATGCAGCAGATTCGCGAGGCTCCCCGGCGTGACGTGCAGGCCGAACCGGGTCTGCAGCGGGTCGGCGACCTTGGCCAGCGGCATGCCGCCGTGCGTGTGCAACTCGACGACCAGCGCGACCACACCGGGGCCGAGCTGCGCGCTGGCTGCCCCCAACGCGTCGGATGTCTGCAGGGCGTGCCGGCCCTGGATACGCCGCCGACACTGCGAGCAGTGGCCGACCTCGATGTCGAAGCGGCGCACCAGCGGGCGCACCGGGGGAAGGTCTTCCTGATACTGCGATGCCGCGCCGGTCACTGCGACCGCGCCGCCGCAGTCCGGACAGGTCGCCGGCGCCGGCGCCGCCAAGGTCTCGTCGACCCGCGCCGGACACGGGCGGCGCCCCTGCCGGCCATAGCGCGCACCGGACCGCCGTCCGGGACGGCGGCCGCGACCCTGCGGCCGGTCCTTGGCGAAAGGAGCGGCTTGCCGGCGCCCGCGCGGCGCTCGGCCCCCAGTCTGGTGTTTCAGGTGCTCGTTCTCGCGCCGCAGGCGCTCGTTCTGACGCTGCAAGCCGTCGTTCTGGCGATGCACGCGGCCGTTGTCGCGGTGCACGTCTTTGTGGCGCGCCAGTTCGTCACGCAGTCGCGCGAGCTCGAGGTCCTGTTGCTCGATGACAACGTCCCGAGCATCCCGCTCGGACGGGGCTTGGCCCAGGATGGCGAGTATGCGGCGCAGCAGGCCCACGCCCTTGTTCTATCGGCACCGCGCGTCGAAACCTTTACCCCAACACGCGGATTTTTGCCCGGACCCCGCTAAACGAAGACAAGAACGCCATGGGGCAGCTCTATGGAGGCCGCTGCACGGTGCACGGCTTCCGCTCCTCGTTCCGCGACTGGGCCCTGCGGCTTGTGCTGGTGCTGCCGGGCGTCTCGCGGCGCAGCTTGTCGACGACGTCCTTGATGGGCTCTCGGACGCGAACGAGGGCGAGCCCGGCCTGGGCGGCGACCGCGACGTCGGTCACGTTACGCCGACGGTGCTCGGTTCGACCATCGCGACGTGGGCCGTGTTGATGAAGACGTCGCCGTCGCCGTCGTGGCGCTTGAACTGCACCAGGTTCATCGGTTGCCCCCGCTCACCGAGCATGCGGGCTTGCGCCTTCAGCTTACCCCCGACCTGGTCGGTTGTCCCCACCGTTCTCGAGTGAGTCCGGCCCGGTCGCGGCGGCGCGAACATGCGCACCTGATCTGCGGCGCCCGGCATGCCAGGGCCGGCCGGTGCGAAAGTCGCTCCTCGATGTCGCGCGGATCCGCACCGAGCTCGGCGGCGTCCGGGCAGCGGCGCGGGCGGATTCAGGACCGCGCGCATTGGCCGGATCGGCCGATCCGCTGCCGATCGGGAGACTCTCGCCCGGAGGGCGGTCCTGAAACCGCCGCTCTTGAGCGATTTTCGTGGCCGCACGTCGTTCACCTCGCCCTCCTGGTTCGTCTTGCTCCGGCGGACGGTAGTGAGGATCCCGTCCCCGTCGGTCGAATCAGCGACATCGGCCCAGCGTAACGCGCTTACCTCGCTGCGCCGCATCCCGGCCAGGAACAGCAACCCCGCGACCACCGCATCGAGACGCGCGCGTTCGAGGGCGACCTGGTCGGACTCGATTCCGCGCCCGCGCCGCCGCAGCCGGTGGCAGGTGGCGAGCACGGCCGCCAGGTCGGAGAGCCCGAACGGCCGCGCCTGGCGGCGCCCGCGATCACCGGCGGTCCCCCGGTACCCGGCAAGCAACCCGGCCGTGCGTTCACCCGCCGGTGCTGCCTGACCGGCCAGCTTCGCGCGGAAGCACGCTGCGGCGACCACCATCGAAGCGCTCGACGAGGCGCGCCCGGCGTCGTGCAGCAGGGCAAGGTAGGCGGCCAGGGTCACCTCGTGGAGCGGCCGCCCGTCGAGCCAGGCGTCGAGCCGAGTCGTACCGACGACCGGGCGGCGGTTGGCCGTTCCGCTGGAAGCCTGCTACGGTACGTGGTGGTGGAACTCCGGAAACTCATCGTCGAGCGGTATAAGGGCTACGCGCAGCGGGCGGAGGTGGAACTTGCTCCTCTGACCATCCTCGTGGGACCCAACAACTCGGGCAAGACAGCGCTCGCCCAAGCGATCCAGTTGTTGGCGGGCGGCATGTCCCTTTCAGGGAAGGACCCATCGGAGCCGCTGCCGCTGGAGTCTGGCGGAATTCAACACGGGAAGACTTTCGAGGACCTCGTGAGCGGGCGTGCGGTCCATGGTTGGCTGTACTTGTCTGCCGCCTTTTCCGACGACAACAGCGACGTATCACTGTCGGCGACCATTCGGAACGTGATGACACCGCCCCAACCTTCCGAGCGCCAGATCTCAGACTGGAGTCTCAGCACTGGCGATGACGAAATCAGGCTGAACAGACGAAGTTTTGACCGATACTCTGACTATCGTGTTTCTGTCTCGGGAACGAGGCCGGCACCACGCGGGATTTCCTGGCGCGGGCTGCTTCCCAGAAAGCCGGACCGCCTAGCCGACTGGCTCGAAGCGCAAGTCACCGCGCTCCAAGCTTGGGGTCTCGGCGTTCGCCATTTGCGCTGCCCACGTAGCCTCCTCGCGTCACCGTTCCGTGTAGAGGGACACTTACCCATGGTTATCGGGCCGAATGGCCACGATACCCCCCTGGCTCTCGCGGCTGACGACGAGTTGCGGGAATCCGTTCGCGAGTGGTACAGCAAAGCCTTCGGGGTTAGTATTGATGTCGTGGCGCAGGGCAGCTACTCCGAGTTGGTGGTTCGAGCGCCGGCCCGCGACGCGAACGTGCGACTCGTACAAGCGGGCAGGGGACTTGCGCACGTGCTTCCCGTCGTGGTCACCGCCCTCACCGCACGCACGGCAGGCGCCGGTGTCGACGTCATCGAACATCCGGAGGCTGAACTCCATCCGGCCGCCCACGCTGATATCGCGGAGCTCCTGCTCAACAACCTCGCAGGAACCGTACGGCCCATGGTCATCGAAACTCACTCCGAGATGGTGCTGCTTCGCGCGAGACGCTGGGTTGCGGAAGGGCGACTGCCGGCCGAGTCTGTTCTCATCTACTGGGTTCACGCGGAGCCCGGGAGTGGATCCATTCTGCGGAAGATCAGAATCAACGAGAGCGGCGAGATGGACTACTGGCCGACCGGCGTCTTCATTGAAGACTATGAAGAGATTATGGCGATCCGGCGCGCTGCCCGGACGAAAGGGTGAGGGCAGGTGCGCATCGTAATCGACTCGAGCGTAGCGAACGATCCAGATGTCCACCAGTGGCTGGATCGTATTCTGTACAAGATCGAGGACGGCTGGCACGTTTGGGACACAGCCGATCAGCCGGATCCCGACGAGATAGAGGCTACAACGTGGATTCGTGACCGCGGCGTTCAAGGCGATTGGGTGCGCAAAATGCTCGTCGCGTCGATTCAACGCGGCGCCTGGACCTTGGCCCCGCACGGAAGGTCCGTGCTAGTGACAGCTCACCCGCGTACGACAGACGAGCTCATGCCCGAAGACGCTTTCCGACTTGCCGACGAACCGCTCTGGATTCTGGTCGAGAATCGGATCACTGACGGCGCATTCGTGGAGCGCGTCGTGAAGGAGCTCGACGAGTCCCTTCGCACTCTATGGAAACGGCCCGGAGCCCCTATCCAGATGGGTGCGGCTCTTTTTCATAGATTGCTATCTCGCTCATTCATAAGGGTTTATGTCCGAGGACACTCCCTCTTCAGTGCGTTTTGAGGGGTGACAGCGTCCGGCGAGCGCCCCATCCGCCTCTTTTCGGGCCGCCGCCCGACCCGACCACGACGCCGGCACGCGCCGGTCCCCCTCAGGCGCGCTCCCTTCTGGACATTCGCGGGGTGCGGCTCTTCATAGAGGATTTTTCGCCCTATTCATGGGCTCTTTTGCCCGCGGATGCGTCTCCCCAGTGGCCATTTCGGGAGGGACATCAAGCAGGCCAGCGCGTACCGGCGTCTTTTCGGCAGCCAGCCGAGCCTCGTCACGGCGCCGAACACCTTCGGTCTTCTCCCCGACAGGCGCGCTCCCTTCTGGACATTCGCGCGGCGTTCTGGTACGGTGCCGTGGGAAGGGAGGCAGGCCTGCGATGGCTGTGACGACAGGATTCCAGGGACGTACATTCGACGTGCCCCGAACCGGCGTCCCGTGCATCGATCCCCCGAGGCGAGCCCCGTGCGCAGCGGCCGATGCTGTCTTCGCGGATGCCAAAGCCTTCCTCTCGTCCAGCGAAGCCCGGCGGATGAGCGAGAGCGAACTCGAACGGGAACTGCACCGGCGGGGCCAGGAGTTGGTGCGCAAGCTCCTGCAAGGACATCGCGACCAACGCAGCCCGAAAGAGGCTGCTGGTCCGGCCGAGGGCAAGGGCACCAGCGGTGTCGAGTGCTCGGAGCCGCGCGAGCACGAAAGCCACGCCGAAACGGCCTCCGGCACGATGCAGGTTGTGGGTCTGGGCTGCGCGCGGCGCGGTCACGACGGCTTGCATCGGCTCGATGCCGCGCTGAACCTGCTGCCGGAGCGCTACCTGGTCGAGATGCCCCGCCGCGTGACCCTCGCGACCGCCTCGCGGGCACCACCGCGTACGCCCTGGAAGCCACCGTGGTACTCGACATCATCCACGTGGCAGCGGCGACGCGGCGTGCGGTGCTCGTCGCCGGCTCATCGAAGGGCCTGTCGGCATTTGGTCCGCGACCCGATGGGAGCCGACCGGCGCACGGTGACACTTGGCTCCAGTTGCGGCGGTCCGCAGCCGCCGCGGGTAGCCGGAGCCTGGATGCGTACTGAGGAAGAACCTGGCCAGCGCGGTGCTGGCGCGCGGCCTGGACAAGCGGCGGTTACGGGGGTTACGGGAGCGTTGAGCCATGCAAGTTGTTCTCCGCCGCACCGCTCCACCCGCCCCGGCGCCCTATGCGGCGGCGGAGGCTTCTTTCGCGGAGACCAAAGCCTACCTTTCTTCGCGCGAAGCCCTGCAGATGCGTGAGAGCGACCTCGAACGGGAGTTGAACCGGCGTGGTCAGGAGTTGATGCGCAAGCTCCTGCAAGGGCACCTCGACCAACGCAGCCCGGGGGAGGCGGCGGGTCCGGTCGAGGGGGCCGACGGTGTCGAGCGTTCGGAGCGGCGGCTGCACGACCGGCAGTTGGAGACGACCTTTGGCACGGTGGCGGTCGAGCGCCTGGGCTACGCGCATCCCGGTCACGACAGTCTGCATCCGCTCGATGCGTCGCTGAACCTGCCGGCTGAGCGTTACTCGCTCGAGGTGCGCCGCCGGGTGGCGGAAGCGGCCGCATCGCGGTCGTTCGACGAAGCGCTGTTCGAGCTGTCTCGCCATAGCGGGGCCCAGGTGCCCAAGCGTCAGGCGGAACAGTTGGTCGCTCGCGCGGCTGAGGACTTCGACGCCTTCTACGCGGCGCGCCGAGCGGCGGCGGGCGAGCCGGTCGCTGACGAGTCGGTTGTGGTGCTCACCTTCGACGGCAAGGGCGTGGTGCTGCATCACGAGGACCTGCGCGAGGCGACGCGCAAGGCGGCCGAGAGGCGCCGGCGGCAACGCGAGCAGCTCTCCCCGTTCAACCGCCTGCGGCCGGGCGAGAAGAAGCACGCCAAACGCATGGCGACGGTGGCCGCCGTCTACGCGGTCGCGCCGTTGGTGCGCAGCCCGGAGGATTTCCTGCAGAGCCTGATGCCCCGACAGCCGGCGGCCAAGGCCAAGAATCGGGCCAAGACCGCGGCGGTGCGTCCTCGCCCGGTGGCCAAACGGGTCTGGGCGAGCCTCGAACACGATCCGGCCGAGGTGGTCGCCGAGGCGATGCTGGAAGCCGAGCGCCACGACCCGGAGCGCGTCAAGCGCTGGGTCGTGCTCGTCGACGGCGCCGAGACGCAACTCGCCCTCGTCGAAGCGGGCGCCGCCGCCTACGGCGTCGACGTGACGGTGATCCTCGACATCATTCACGTGGTCGAGTACGTCTGGAAGGCGGCGCACGTGTTCCATCGCGAGGGGAGCCCCGACGCGGCGCATTGGGCCTGGACGCGCGTGCAGAGCATTCTCGAGGGCAAGTCCAGCAAGGTGGCCGCGGCGATGCGGCGGGCGGCGACCGTCGCAGGCTTGTCGAGCGACACCCGCAAGCCGGTCGATACGTGCGCCGACTACCTGCAGAAGTACGCGCCGTATCTGCACTACGACCGCTACCTCGCGGCGGGCTATCCCATCGCCACCGGCGTGATCGAAGGGGCGTGCCGGTACCTGGTCCGCGACCGGATGGAGTTGACCGGAGCCCGCTGGCGGCTGGTCGGCGCCGAGGCGGTCCTGAAGCTGCGGGCGCTACGGGCCAGCGGCGACTTCGATGCGTACTGGGACTTCCACGAAGCGCGCGAGTACGAGCGGAACCACGCCCAGCGCTACGCTGACGGGATAGCACCGCCGGTCAGCGAGCCGCCCCCATCGCCCTCCTCACCTCGCCTTCGCCGGGTCAAGTAGCTCTTGCCATGCCGCTCGCAGCCCCTCCTGGACCCCTCTGGACCGCCGACGCAAAAGAGCCGCACCCTATCCAGATTGATAGTGTTGGCGGCAAGGGGCAAATGCCACAGGAGGTTCAGCGTCGGACAGAGAGAGTACCGTATCGCCCCCGGTTCGTCGCCGTAGTCGATAGCGATAGGAAAGCGCCAGATGCTGGTGCGAGTACCGAGGCTCGACGACTGCTTCGTACATGTGCCCAACTGAATCTGCCCTGCTGGATCCTCGCCAAACGGGAAGCCGAGAACTACCTGCCCCGAATACTCCTCAGTGAGCGACAAGACGTTGGGGAAGACCATGAACGACGGGTTGACGCATGGAACAGACTCAACGATGATCAAAAGAATTTCTTCGACATGAAGAGTGGCCTGCCGAAAACCCTCTCTCCGGTCGAGCAGGAACTGTTCGGTGAACTCTCACCGGCGGATCGAACGATTCTCTCCAGTGGCTTTGGTCCACACGTGCACGCGTGCTGGACTCTCTGTAACGTACCGGCAAAGGCAGAACTGGCCGTCCGTGGACAAGGTGATCTTGAACGCGGCATCGACCTGATTCGGAGGGAAATCTAGATGTCCGACGGCAAGCGCAGTCGTACCGAAGTCGTCCCCGAGGTTGTTTTTCTGGGCAAGCTCGTCGAACGCATCGCCGCTGGAAAGGTCCGCGTGCCGAGGTTTCAACGCGCGTTCGTGTGGAAGCAGCCAGACCTGCACGCGCTGCTGGACAGTATCCTGCGTGGATTTCCGATCGGTTCGATCCTCGTTTGGGATACGGAAGAGAACATAGAATCCACCCAGCGTATCGGGCCAGTCGTAATCAATTCGCGCCCGAGCGGGTTGATTGGCTACTTGCTTGACGGTCAGCAGCGTGTCTCGACCCTCGTAGGCACGCTGCGGCTGACCGATGATATGGAAGAATCCGTGGACCAAGTCGACTGGCGCGTGTACTGCAACCTCGACACCCTGGAGTTTCACCGAGCACCAGCCGACGGTGTCGGGCCACAGCATTTTCCGGTGCGGAGCCTGCTCAACACCGCCGGCTTTTTTGACGCGTGCCGCCGCATCGAATCGGAAGTCGATGACCGGCTTCGGAGCCAACGATGGCTGAATGAAGCGGATCGTCTCGCAAACGCGTTTCGAGACTACCAGCTTCCGCTCATTCATATTCGTGAGGCTGATCTCGACAGCGCCGTCACAGTCTTCGCACGACTCAACCGCACCGGGCGCAAGATGACTGCCGACGAGATGGTATCCGCGCTGACCTACCAAAGGGGACAATTCCATCTTGCTCAGAAACTGAACGAGTTTAAGGCCGAGCTCGACAAGACGGGGTTTGGAAATCTCGATCGCGTCTTCCTTCTCAGGGCGGTGCTGGCAGCACTCGACCGCGACATCTACGCGAAGGATTGGGCAGACCTCATGGTCAAGCAGAAGGTTCGCGAGACGCTTCCAGTAGCTTTTGAGGCTGCCTCGGAAGGAATCCGGCGCGCGCTGGGATTCCTCGAGAGTCTCGGCGTTACGTCCGATCGGTTGCTGCCCTATGGACTGCAGCTCGTATTGCTCGGTGAGTTCTTCCGGCAGTGTCCGCAGCCGACCGAGAGTGTTATCGCGTTGCTGAAACGGTGGTTTTGGGTGACGTCATTCACCGGCTGGTTCGGTGGAGTCAATACGGCGCAAGCCAAGCGCGCTTTGAGCGAGATCCGCGGCCTTGCCACGGACGCCGGGGCCCGGTTCAGCGTTGTTAATCTCGAAACACCGGCTCAGCCCTTTCCCGACCGCTTCGATGGTCGTAGTGCTCGTGTACGGGCCTTCCTTCTCTATCTTGCGTCGCTCAAACCTCGTTCGCTGCTTCGAAGTGAGGACGATCTCAATCCTGGTGACCTGCTTTCTACGCTGGGAACCGGAGCGGTGGGGTATGTGTCTTCGAACCAACCACAGCTCGAGCACATGATTCGCAGCCCCGCGAACCGCATGTTCCTGGACCGCGGCCACGTTGGTCAAGCGTTCGGCGTGCTGAAGGGTTTGGAGACCGAACTGCTGGTGGAGTTGCTGCCTACGCACGGCTTTCCGGTGGATGCGGTCCAGTGGTTACGGAACGATGACCGAGTGCGTCTGATCGCCGCGCGGCTGGAGACCCTGATCGACGGTGAGCGGGAGTTCATGAAGAGACTGAATGTGATGCGGCCGACGGAGCTAACAGCGGCGACCATTGCTGACAGCGACACTTCTGACGAGGAATTCTCTGAGATCGAACCCGAAGACCTTGATGAGCAATGAGGCACCGCCGCGAGCCTGAGCGCAGGTCTCCTCAAAGGTAGCGCGCCACGGCACCACGTTCCGCCGTCGCGCCAGCGGAGTAGTGCGCCACCATGCGGCTGGTCTTCCAGTTGCCGGCCAGCATGACGTCCGTGGTCGACGCGCCCCGGCTCGTCAGCTCCGACGCCAGCCCGACCCGACCCGAGTGCGCGGTCACCCGGCTCTCGACGCCGGCGGACGCGGCCGCAGCCGTGAACCGCAGCCCGATCATATGAGCCGACAACGGCACCACGCGGTCGCCCGGCTCCAGACTCGTCGCGCCTCGCAATGTCCGAAAGCGCGCGCGCGACGCCGTGCTTCACGAACCGCACGTCGTTCACCTCGCCCTCCTGGTTCGTCTTGCTCCGGCGGACGGTGACGAGGACGCCGTCGCCGTCGGTCGAATCGACGACGTCAGCCCAGCGCGGCGCGGCGACCTCGCTGCGCCGCATGCCCTCCATGAACAGTAGTCTCGCGATCACCGCGTCGAGACGCCCCCGCTCGGCGGCGACCTGGTCGGACTCGACGCCGCGCCCGCGCCGCCGCGGCCGGTGGCAGGTGGCGAGCACGGCCGATGCTGTGGACGCCTCCTCCGGACGGCATCGCAATGTGCCAAGGTGGATGTGTCGTGACACAACTCACCTGGAGGAGGAGGCATCCAATGGGACACTTCGGCCGGGCCGGACCGAGACGGTCATCCGTCAGAGGGCCGAGCTGCGCCGGGACGTTCCGTTCGAAGGGCGGACGTCGCCCTTGACGAAACGCCCGTCGCCGGGTTTGCTGGCGGGGTTCGTCTTGCTGCGGATGGCGACGACCAAGCCGCGCTCGGCGGCGAGCTCGGTGGGGTCAGCCGCGTCCTGACCTCCGTGTTCAGTCGGCCGTCGCGAAGAAGGCCGCCAACTTCCCGGCGACCGCATCGAGACGCGCCTCGACGGCTTCGACGAACGGTTGCGCGCCGTCGAGGTCTCCTTTCGGCGTCGGCTTGGCGGTGGCCGTCCCGCTCGCCCATCTCATGCGCTCGCCGGAACCGAGGAAAACGAGAGCACCGGCTTCGTGTGCGTCCCGATCCGCCTCAAGACTGCGGTCGAGCGCGACCGCGTGCTGGATGCGATGGTCGAGCAGATCCGCGACATCGCGGATAGCCTGACCAGCGCAGTCACGGACGCCGCCTAAAATCCCGCGTACGGTCGAAGGGATCGCCGACCACGAGTCGGTAGATTGGCCGGAGGAAGCACCATGCCACGCGACGAGGAGCTGCTCCGCAGGTTCGCCAGCGGTGGCAGCGGTGTTCGGCGTGCGAGCTCCTCCAGATCCGAACCGGCGGTCGGCATGGTACTGGAGGCGAGTCTACCTTGATCCAGATCCCGGTAGAGCCTTCCCGACGTTGTGGGGCATATTGTGGGATGGAAGCTCAACGGAACCCCATACACCCATGTAATTGCAGTCATTTACAGAGACAGTCTCGCTGACGCTGCCGGAACGTGACCGCCGCCCGCACGAAGCGCCCACCCACGTGTAGAATACTTGATGGTGCTGCGTGATTAAGGGTCCGCGCAAAAATAAGTTCCTAGTGGTTCGTCATGTCACAATCTTCGGACGCGGACATGGGTTACAGCGCGCAATCATCGACGAATCACAGCACCGCAAACCCGAACGTTTAATCATGGCGCAGCACTAGAAGCTGCTGTAGTCTTGCAGTAGAGCACACCGGCGCCGCAACTCTCGTGATCGGCGACCAGTCCTGTCAGGACGGAGATGTTCTGGATTCTGAGAGGTGCAACCCCGTCTGGATTATGGCATCATTGCGGAAAACGAAACCCGTAATGGTGCCATAATGAGACCAACCCAATTCTCCGCCGACACGATCATCGCCCTGCTCAGCAACCAGACCATCGCCTCGCTGGCCGAGGTGATGGCCGCGCTCGGCGCCGGCGCCAGCAGGCGCACCGCGTTCCGCAAGCTCAAGGACATCGACGCCCGCACCAGCTACTCGCATCGCGGCGGCTACTACACCCTCGACCAACTCGCCCACTTCGACGAGCGCGGCCTGTGGTCGTTCGCCGGGGTCCGCTTCTCCCGCGCCGGCACCCTGATCGCAACCGCCGAGTCGTTCATCAACCACGCCGAAGCCGGACACGTCGTCGACGAGTTGGACAACCTGCTCGGTGTCGGCACCCAGGACGCGCTGCGCAAGCTCGTCGGCGACGGGCGGCTGACGCGGCACAAGCTCGCCGGCCAGTTCCTCTACTGCGTGGCCGACCGCGCGCACCAGACGCACCAAGTGCGCGCGCGCCGCCTGCTGATGGCCACGCCCGGACTCGTACGGCCCCTGCCCGACGCCGACCTGATGCCCGAGGAGTTGCGCGCCGCCTCGTGTTGTTCGCCAGCCTGCTCGACGAGCGGCAGCGGCGGCTGTTCGCCGGTCTCGAAGCGCTCAAGTGCGGGTGGGGCGGCGACCGGCGCATCGCCCGACTGCTCGGCATCGACCCGTCGACGGTCGCCGCCGGACGGCGGCAACTGGTCGAGCGCGACGTCGAGGTCGACCGGGTGCGGCGCGCGGGCGGCGGACGGCGGCCAACCGAAAAAAAACGCCGGAAGTCATCGCCTGCATCAAAGCCTTGATGGACCACGAGACGGCCGGCGACCCGGTCAGCGGCCTGAAGTGGACACGCCGTACGACCGCCAAGGTCGCCGACCAACTGTGCGCGCTCGGCATCGACGTCTGCCCCCAGACAGTCGCTCGATTGCTCAAGGCGATGGGCTATTCGTTGCGCGTCAACCACAAGAAGCTCGCCGGCGCTTCCCATCCGAGGCGCGACGACCAGTTCCGGCACATCACCGAACTGCGCGAGCGTTGCGCCGCCGACAACGTCCCGGTCATCAGCGTCGATACGAAGAAGAAGGAACTCGTCGGCGCGTTCCGCAATCCCGGCACCAAATGGGATCGCAGCCCCGAACGGGTCAAGGACCACGACTTCCGCTCCGAGGCCGAGGGCCTCGCCATCCCCTACGGTATCTACGACCCGCGGGCCAATGCCGGCACCGTCTTCGTCGGCCAAACCGCCGACACCCCGGCGTTCGCCGTCGACTGCATCGAGAAATGGTGGCGCACCGAGGGCTGCAAGCACTATCCCGAGGCCAAAGCGTTGCAGATCCTGGCCGACGGCGGCGGCAGCAATAGTTCCACGGCGCGCGCCTGGAAGTACAACCTGCAACACCGCCTCTGCAACCGGCATGGCTTGCGCGTGACCGTGGCCCACTACCCGCCGGCCACGTCGAAGTGGAATCCCATCGAACACCGCCTATTCTGCGAGGTCAGCAAGAACTGGGCGGGCCGCCCCCTGGACAGCTACGAGACCATCCTGAAATACCTGCGCACCACGCGCACCGCCACCGGACTGCGCGTGCGCGCGCATCTGGCGCGCAAGACCTACAAGACCGGCATCAAGGTCACCGACGCGCAAATGCAGGAGCTACGCATCACACCGAACAGCTCCCTGCCCAAATGGAACTACACCATCGAACCCATGTAACGAAAAACGGAAGTTATTTTTGCGCCGGCCCTAAGCAGGAACTCCGAGAGAAGGTCGCCGACATCGTCAGGACGACTCTCGTCGAGCATTTCGCCGACAAGTTCGTATTCGATCCCATCAAGGTGATCCCCGCCATCGACGAATTCGGCGACGGCGACGGCGAGGAGTACCTTCGCATCATGATTGTCTTCGACGGGGACCAAAAGGCGCTCGACCCTCGCTGGACGTCGGGGTTGATCAGACGCATCCGCCCGAAGCTGATTGACGCGGGCGTGGAAGAGTTTCCCAGTCCGTCTTTCGTGGAAAAGTCCGAATGGCCGCGGCTGGAGCGGAGCCTGAAGCGTGCAGGCGCTTGATTTCATTGAGACTGCTCGGGATTTGGCGGCGCCACGCATCGGACGCCCTCGCGAGACCAACCTCCGACGCGCCGTCAGCACGACCTACTACGCGCTGTTTCACTGCTTGGCCGCCTGTTGCGCGGACATGCTGGTCGGCGGAGCGGGCGCGAACCGAAGCAAGCCTGCGTGACGACAAGCCTACCGCGCGCTACAGCATCGGCAAGCCAACGATCGTTGCAAGCACAGAAACATCCGGTGGTTTCCGAATGAAGTCCAGGATCTCGCCAACGTGTTCGCAGGCATGCAAAAGAAGCGTCACGGCGCAGACTACGACCCGGATGCGGCCTTTTCCAAACCCGACGTCATTCAGGGAATCAGTGAGGCGGAGGATGTAATTCGCCGCTTCCGGCGAGTACCTGTGAAGGACCGGCGTGCCTTTGCCGTCTATCTTCTGTTCGACATCAGAAACTGAATGAGCACGCGAGCGTCACCATACCGTTGCCGGGCGCGAAGAACGGACGACAACCCGACTCCTGTCGACCGCGAGATGTTGTGGTCGGCGGCGGCATCCTCAAGCCAACAGCGTGCGCGTGTGCTCACCGGCGTCAAGGCGCGTCGCTTCGCTCCGCCCCCGCTACGCGGGGCTGACGGCATTGACGCCAACTCCGCGCGCCTTCGTCCACACTTGCTCTTGCCGACGATACCCACTAATATGCCTCCCTCATGCCGTGGCCCGCTTCCTGTCCAGAATGACGCCCTTTTCCAGCTACCGTTGACACCATGCGTCTTGTGCGCCTCCAAGGCCTCACGTACACATCGGCAACCGTAGTTCGATCGATGACCGGCGGATCACCATTGCCGTGCTGCAAAATACTTGTACCAATTCGCTTTGCAGTGCGTCGGGGACGACGGCTCGTTCGCGCGGAGCATTCCTGGCGACCAGCGGGGCGGCTTGTCCCAGTTCCTCAAATGCGTACTTCGAGGCAATCGCAGCGGCCGAACGGTCCACGGTATAATTTCGGCTGGATAGTCCATGTGGGTTGTGCTCCCTGGTTCACCAAGGTCCGATGAACAACACCGACAAGGGACTTCGACTGCTTCGGGATGTCTTGTGCCATGTCGGCTTTATTGAACTTGCCACTCGACACCACGTAGCAAGTCGCTACGCCCGCGATCGTCTGCTGCTCACCGTGTTGTTCCAACATCATCGCGTCGCCGTAGCTGGAAACGCGAAACGCCAATCTATTCCCACGGCGAAGCAACTTAGCGAGTTCGCTGAGGCGCCAGGAATCAATGCCGCTTGAAGTGATGACTAGGAGTCTCTTGAGGACGTCTATAGGATCGTAGTCGAAAGCACATAGCGAGTAGCTGGCCAACATACCGTGCAGCGGATCCAAACGTCCGTCAAGCAACGCCACCTGTTCGGCCAACCAAGCGTCGACCGCATGCCTAGGAGCAGCAATCTCTCCTGGTTCTCGTTTCGCGCTGTTGGGAAAGTGGTCGATCAGACCGACAAATGGACCATGGAAATCGTGGGTGACGAATCCGCCGACCGCCTTGCCGGATAGATAGTCATGCGGCGCGGCTTGCTCTACCCGTAGTGCCGCGAGGCCATAGCAACAATCGCCATCTCGGATCTCGCGAAGACGGGAAGACAGCGAGTCGGCAAGCCTCTCCGCAGGCGCATTTACCCCCGCTGGGACGTACGAAAGCGAACGCAGCCATCGGCCGCGGTGTTTCTCTGACGGCGGAAAGCCGTCATGAACTTTGGAAGCCACGCCGTCCACTTCAACGGAAATCGCAGCTTCGATACCGGAAACCAAAGCAGTGACGTAGTGGTTGAACGCCACGTGAAAAGCCTGTTGGCCCGATACGTTGCACGGGATCCTGATTCTCGTCGGATCGACGCCGGCGTCGGGCTTGAGTTCGAGTATGACCCTGGTGGAGACGTCCATTCCGAAATCTTGCGGTCTCTGATCGCTAAGAACAGGCCGCAGGGAAAGACCGTTGTCGAACGAAAGGCACCGGACATCTTGTAGAGCTCTATCGAATCGCCTGGAAAAGACCTTCGCCTTCGCAGCCGCCATGAAGATCGAGAAAAACCCAATCCCAAAGCGTCCGATGGGAGAGTGCTTGGCCGCGTGGATTCCCGGAAACTCGCTGGACGCGCGTTCACTGGTCCAGAAGCTCTTGCCGAAATCGAGCAAGTCCCTGGACAAGGTTTGCGGTGACATACCGACGCCATCGTCGTCGACCTGCAAGACTTGGCGACTGTTATCGTGGTTCCTTGAGAGCCGTATACGAATATGACCATTGAATGCCGATTCACCGATCAGGCGTCTCGCCGCAATGGCATCAGCGGCATTCTGGAGCAGTTCGCGGAGCGCAATTGCCAGTCTATCGGCACCGGTACCGTAGAGTTGTTCGCCACCAAGTCTACCGACCAAGGCTGCGACATCCGAAACATGCACGGTTGAATTGGTGGGCGTCCACCCCCGCGTCTCTATGTACTTCGCGAGTTCTTTTGGGTTGCCTGCGCCCGCTACCCCCGTGCACCTGAAGGGTCGCCGGGACGCTCCTCCCGCTGTGCGAAGAATTGCATCGCACTGCTTGAGCTCCCTGTCGAATTGGTCAACGAGGTCAAATGCAACCCACCATGCGGACGCCTCCGCGTGGAGAAACGGTGCTGTGGACGCGACCACCAATTGGGTCGGATCGTCATGCTTGTACGTCAAGCGACCCAAGTGATTCTGAGCCTTCCAATGCTCCCTAGAGACGAGATTCATCTGGAGAATCTTGAGTAGAAAGCTGGGTGCTCTGGAGGAGTCCATGTGCCCAGCGTCCGATACCCTTAGCAGACTGGCAAGAGTCATTGGATCTGCGGACCACTGCGAACGAAGGAAGTGCGCTGGCGGCCGGGGAACGGAGAACTTCTCGGTGACATCCTCTATATCCCAATGATGTGATGACGCGATTTGGCCGATCAGCGGTCCGTATTGGTTCCGGAGGTCAGCGTCGTCGATGATGTACCATGGATCTCCTTCGCCACTGTCCCAACATTGGATGGCGAGTGTTGCTGCTTGGGTTGCGTGCAGGTTCCTCAGGGCCTCGAAGTCGACGTCGTTGAGGTCGACGCTTCCGTGATTCATGAGTCGCCTGCTGTGAGCATCCTTCCACTGAGTAGTCGCCCGCACGGCTTGTTGGCCTCCCGAATACGCTTCGTGGCAGAGTGCTGCATCATGGAGAAGGACGGCGGTCCCAAAGAGATAGCCTTCGAGTGGGTTGAGGGTATAGTCGTCGCCAGCGATGGTGCTCGCGACATCCCAGAGCGCATCGAGGTGCGAACTGTCGTGCAGCGTGAGACCAGGAAGGCTGACGACTATTCTCGACGTCAGTTGGGCAACGCGCTCGCGAGCGTTTCGGAGGGAATTGACCAGTCGGGAGACACCCGGGTCGGCCAAGGAATCCGCGAATGTTCGTCGCCAAAGCGGCGACTCCTCTATCGTACTCGTCATGTTGTCGACCCGTGTGACACCGCCAGGCGGGGCCCCAACTCCGAACATGGCGGGGCACTCAGGTACCACCTTTCGTGACGCTGCATTGGGCCATGGACGTTAAATTCAGCAGGGCACTTCCAACTAGGTGATGGAGCCTGACGCCCTCGCAATCTCGATGGCCTTCGGCCGAGCTTCGGTGCCTTCTCAGACATCCGACAGGCAGTGGCACACGGCATCGACGCGCGAGCCGATGACGGATCGGACACGAGCCAACGGCGCTTGCATCGCCCACGGTCTCCCTCGACGCGCGTCAACTTCCCCCCCGCCGTGCAGTCTCGCGCTCTTGTCCCTCGATGCGGCTACATTAGCTGAAGTTGACTCTATCCTAGCCCCGAAACGCCCGGTCGGCGGTCGCTGAAGAGTCACTCGACCAAGTAGTCGTGCGCACGCTTTCGCTGGCTCGTCGCCCCCACCAGAGAGCTACCCCAGCCGGATGGTCATGTTGGGCCCACTGACCGGCGCATCGTCGAACCAGCGCGCCGTCACCGTCTTCGTTTCGGTGTAGAAGCGCACCGCCTGCTTGCCGTAGACGTGCTGGTCGCCGAAGAACGAGTCCTTCCAGCCGGTGAACGAGAAGAACGGCAGCGGCACCGGAATCGGGATGTTGATGCCCACCTGACCGACCTGGATCTCGCGCTGGAACCGGCGGGCGGCGCCGCCGGACGACGTGAAGAGAGACACGCCGTTGCCGTACGGATTGGCGTTGACCAGCGCGATGGCGTCGGCAAGGGTCTCCACCTCGGAGGTGACCAGCACCGGGCCGAAGATCTCGTCCGTGTAGATCGACATGTCGGGAGTGACGCCGGCGAACAGCGTCGGCCCGACCCAGTTGCCGTCGGGGAAGCCGGCCACCTCGCAGGCGCTGCCGTCCAGCACGCACCGCGCGCCCTCCGCCTTGCCGCGCTCGATGCAACCCAGGATCCGATCCCGCGCGGCGCGGGTGATCTGCGGGCCGTAGGCCGCGCCGTCGTCGTCCCAGGCCCCCGGACGTACCGCCGCCATCGCCGCCTTCAGATCCTCCAGCCAGCCCGCCGCCTCCCCGACCAGCACCGCGGCGCTGACCGCCATGCAACGCTGGCCCGCGGCCCCGCAGGAAGCGCCGACGAGGCTCGCGATAGCCTGTTCCCTGTTGGCGTCGGGCAGGATCACCAGGTGGTTCTTGGCGCCGGCCAACGCCTGCACGCGCTTGCCGTTCGCGGCGGACCGGGCATAGATGGCCCTGGCCACGGGGGCCGAGCCGACGAAGCTGACCGCGCGCACGTCCGGGTGATCGAGCAGAGCCTCCACCTGTTCCCGGCCGCCGTGGATAACCTGCACCAGCCCGTCAGGGGCGCCGGCCTCGGCAAGCAGCTCCACCAGCCGGTTCGGCACCGTCGGATCCTGCTCCGAGGGCTTCAGCACGAAGCTGTTGCCGCAGGCGACGGCCAGCGGGAACATCCACAACGGCACCATGGCCGGGAAGTTGAACGGCGAGATGCCGGCGCACACCCCGACGGGCTGCACCAGGCTGTAGGTGTCGATGCCGCGGGCGACGTTCTCCACCGTCTCGCCCATCATCAGCGAGGCGATGCTGCAGGCGTGCTCCACCACCTCGATGCCGCGCCAGACCTCGCCCCGCGCATCCTCCCGGGTCTTGCCGGTGTCGCGGCACAACAGCCGGGCGACGTCGTCCTGGTTCTTCTTCAGGACGTCCTGGTAGGCGAAGAGCAGCCGCGCCCGCTCCGGCGTCGGCACGTCGCGCCAAGTCCGGAAGGCCGCTTTCGCCCCCTGGACCGCGCGGTCCACCTCGCCGGCGGTGGCGAAGGGCACCTCGCAGATTACTTCCTGGGTCGCGGGATCGGTCACCTCGATGCCGCCGGCGCTGCTGTCGACGAATCTACCGTTCACGAAGAGCTTGAGCTTGTCCATTTGTCAGAGTTTGGCGCACGCGCAACGAAACCGTCCACTGAGGAGCCGGTGGCGACAGCCCTAACCGGCACGCCGCCCGGGGGCGCCGTCGTAGGCCCGGCGCACCTCTTCCGCGATGATGTCGAGCCCGCGCTCGGTCCGCTCCCAGTCGTCGGCGTAGCTGATACGGATGCACTCGCGCTTGTGCGGCCAGTCGTCCGTCTCGAGTCCCGGAAAGAAATAGTGACCGGAAACCACGATGACCTCACGCTGCTTGAGCCGCCCGTAGAGCTCCGCGTTGGTGATGGGAAGCCCCGGCATCCAGAGCCACAGGAAGAAGGCCCCCTCCGGCTTGTGGACGCGGATGGGATAGTCACGCAAGCCGGCGCGGAGTCGATCGACGGCTCGCGCCGCGCGCCCGGCGTAGTGGGGCCGGATGACGTCGCGGGCAAGCCGGAGCAGCTCGCCGCCCGCGATGAGCTCGGTGGCGAGGGCGGGACCGAACCTCCCCGGCGACAGGCAGAAGATCGCCGTGGCCGCGGCCAGCGCCTCGATGATCTCTTCGTTCGCGATCACGATGCCGGTGCGGCACCCCGGAAGTCCGAGCTTCGACAGGCTCATGCAGACCACGGTGTGCTCGTCCCACACCGGCGTGGCCTCGCCGAACACGATGCCCGGGAACGGCGAACCGTACGCCGTGTCCAGAATGAGGGGGACGCCGCGGGCGCGCGCCACCGCGCCGAGCCGCTCGACCTCCGCGTCGGTGACGACGTTGCCGGTCGGGTTGGCGGGCCGCGATACGCAGATGGCGCCGACGTCCTCCACCGCGTCCAGTCCCTCGAAGTCCACCCCGTACTTGAAGAGCTTGTCGCCGAGCTCATGGATGGTCGAGCGCCGTGCGGTGAACAGACCGGGCGTGAGGCCGAGGTCCGCATAGCCGATGTACTCCGGGGAGAGCGGCAACAGGATGCGGCGCGCCGGTCGCCCGCCGCCCATCGGGCCCGCGATGAGATTGAACAACGGAAGGAAGGCGGACTGACTGCCGTTGGTCAGGGCGATGTTGCGGGCGGTGATCCGCCAGCCGACCTCGCGCTCGAGGAATCCGGCGAGGACGCGCGCGAACTCCCGGTCGCCTTCCGGCCCGCCGTACAGGCCGATCGCCCGCTCGAACGCCCCTTCGCGCTCCAACAGCTTCTGCATGTGGCGGCGAAAGACCGCCTCGGCGGCCGGGATGAAGCTCGGATTTCCGCCCCCGAGATTCATGATCGCACCGCCTGCCGCCGCGATGTCGCCGAGGTCGTCCATCAGCGACCGCGTGCCGGAATCGCCGAGCAGCCGCCGGCCGAACGCCGAAACGTCCATACCTAACGATAGAACGAACGGGGTTCGCAATGGTCGGCTGCGCGCCGCGGGACCTGACCGCAACGCCGGCTACTCGACCAGCGGCTGGAAGTCACGGTCGGTCATGGGCTCGTGGCTGCCCCAGTTGCCGGTCAGCTCGATCAGCAGGCGCTGGTTGGACGGCGCCGGATTGACCCGCACCACGTGGGCCACGCAGGTCCCGGGGCTCTCCGCCATCGCCATCATGAGGTCCTTCACGAGATACCGCGGCGCCCAGCCGATCACGTGATAGTCGAGGGTCTGGAGCTGCACGGCGACCCGGGCGACCGGGTTGGACAGCTCCAGCGTCACGTGGAGCCGGTCGTCCGGCGCGACGCGGTCGAGCCGCGCCTGCGCGATCCGGTTCGCGTAACGCCAGCCGTGCAGGAAGAAGCGGCACCGGAAACTGCCGTCGGTCCCCTTCTCGAGCTTCGGAAACACTTCGAAGGCGTCGGTGACACCATAGCCGCCGTCCAAGGCGAGAATCTCGATCGGGTCGGCCCGTGCGGGCAGACCGAGGATCTGCAGGTAGTCGGCGAAGTCCGGCCGCCGCGACGCCATGATCCGATTTCTGAACAGCGGAAAGAGGGCCGGTGACCGATAGTCTTCCTTCAACTTCGGGAAATCGGTCGCCAGCGTGAATCCCACCTCGACCTGCGCCCGCTCGGCGCCGCCGGTGTAGCGGAAGCGGAACTCGGAATGCTGCACGTCGGCGTCGAGGCGGCCCACCGGGAACCACTGCCGGCTCCGGTTGTCCTGCCAGGCCAGGTACAACGTTCTCGCACTCATCCGATCATGCTCCGGAGCGAACTCTCGTCCGGGTTCGCACGCTATCCGTCGCAGAGATCAAGGCCTTGCCGCCGGATGCCCGGCGGCGTACCCGCATCGGAGCGATCCCCAACGGGCGCCGGTCAGCGCCCGAGCAGCTCCGACGGCCGGTGCAGCACGTAGCGCACCAGCCGCCGCCGGCTGACCTCGCCGGCGTAGATGGTTCCGTCGAAGTCCACGCCCAGGAACTCGATGCCCGCGCCGACGTCCTCGTCGTGTTGTGGAATGAAGTGGGTCACCCAGGCCTGCTCGGTCTTCAGGTCCCCGATCCGCACCCCCTTTTCCCAGCCGAGGTTGCTGCGCCAGTTGTCGGGAGGCCCCTGGCGGACCATTCCGGACAGGCCGTCACCGGCGTAGAGGATGTCGTTGCGGTCGATGAACAGGCCGCTCGGCTTGCCGTAGTGGGTCCAGATGTACAGGAGGTCGCCGTCGGAATCGAACACCTGGATCCGGCTGTTGCCCCGGTCGGCTATGTAGACCCGCCCCTGCGAGTCCATCTTGATGTCGTGGGGGTCGCTGAAGCCGGCCGCCTCCTTGCTCTCCGACCCGACCCCGCCGCCCACCGCCAGCAGGAACGTGCCGTCGCTCGAGAATTTCACGATACGGTTGTTGCCGCCCCGATGCCCGTCCGACACCCAGATGTCGCCGTCGGGAGCGACCACGACGCCCGACGGGCCGTTGAAGTGCTCTTCGTCGTCGCCCCAGACGCCGGCCTCGCCGAGGCGCATCACCACCTCGCCCCGCTGATCGAGCTTCAGCACCTGGTGGCCGATGCCGATCTCCTCACCCGGCGTCGCGCGCGCATCGCCGTGCGATCCGCCCTCGGTCACCCACAGGAAGCCCTCGTGGTCCAGGAAGAACCCGTGCGGGAAACCGAACAGTCCGGCCCCGAAGCTGTCGACGAGGTTGCCCTCGAGGTCGAACTTCATGATCGGGTCCAGGTCGGTCCCGGCGCACTGGTTCGCACCGCAGCGGTCGAGGATCCACAGGTGCTCTCCGTCGGGGTCGGGAAAGACGCCGCTCACCGTGCCCATCACGCGCCCCTCGGGCATCTGCTCCCAGCCGAAGGTCGCCCGGTACGGGTTGGTCGTCGACGACTGGGCCCGGACGTCGGCGCCCATCCCGAGCATCAGCCCCGCCAGCACGACCGGCACAACCGCGACTCCGAGAACCGAATCATGTCGACCTGCGTTCAGCATGGGATCTCTCCTTTACATCCTCGACGCCCACCCGCTCGTGCCCTCGGGCAACCCGTCACTACCCTCCCCCAGGGCCATATCGAATACTACCGCCGCTTGGCAGCACGTGCGTTCCCGCCTGATAACGTGCGGGTCCGGCCGAACTTCGATACGATTGTCGAGCGCCGTGGCGTCCCAGATTCGCCCCTATCGCCGCCCGCCCGCCGGCCACGGTCCTCCGAACGACGTGCCGGAGTATCGTTCGACCGCGCTGCGCCACCCGGGGCAACCGCTGGTCGTGATTCCGCAGACGCTGTCCGAGATCACCGGTCCGGTCTACGGCTACGGACCGGTCGGACCGCTCCACGACGACCTGACGCGGCAGCATGCCGGCGCACCCGTCGGCGAACGCATCGTCGTCGCCGGGCGGGTGCTGGACGAGGATGAACGACCCGTCCCCCAGACCCTGGTCGAGATCTGGCAAGCGAACGCCGCGGGCCGCTACGCCCATGCGGGAGACACCCACGACGCGCCGCTCGATCCGAACTTCAGCGGCGCAGGCCGCGTGCTCACCGACGCCGCGGGCCGGTTCCGGTTCACGACCATCAGGCCGGGCGCGTATCCCTGGGGCAATCACGACAACGCCTGGCGTCCGGCTCACGTACACTTCTCCGTCTTCGGGCGCAGCTTCCTGACCCGGCTCATGACGCAGATGTACTTCCCCGGAGATCCGCTGCTGGCGCTCGACCCGGTATTCAACGCCGTCCCCACCGCCCGCGGCCGCGAGCGGTTGGTGGCGGCGTTCGACCTCGAGGTGACGGAGCCGGGGCGGGCGCTCGGCTATCACTTCGACATCGTCCTGCGCGGACGCGCCGCCACCCCGCTGGAGGGCTAGGACACGCCGCGTCATGCTGCCCCTCACACCTTCCCAGACCGTGGGTCCCTTCTTTGCGATTCTCGTGCCGGAACAGGGCCGCCTGTCGCTCGTGACGGACGATACGCCGGGGGAGCGCATCGTCCTCGAGGGCGTCGTCCGCGACGGCATCGGCCGACCGGTGCCGGATGCCCTCCTCGAGATCTGGCAGGCGAACGCGGCCGGGCGCTGCAATCACCCGGAAGACCCGCGCACCAACGGGCGCGACCCGACGTTCGATGGGTTCGGCCGGGTACACACGGACGCCAAGGGTCGCTTCCACATCGAGACCGTCAAGCCGGGATCGGTACCCGGGCCCGAGGGCCGGCCCCAGGCGCCGCATCTCACGGTCGGCCTCTTCGCCCGCGGGCTGCTGACGCGACTGGTCACCCGCATCTACTTCGGCGACGAACCCTGGAACGCTCTGGATCCGATCCTGGCGGGCGTCGAGCCGAACCGCCGGCCGACACTCGTGGCGGCACACCGAGGCGATGGACGGTACCGTCACGCGGTCGTGCTCCAGGGGCGGGGCGAGACGGTGTTCTTCGATGTCTGACGGGTCGGATCGGCGATGACGGGCGGCGCGCGCCTGCACGCCCGGGTGCTGGGCGACACCGACGTCGCGGCGCACTTCTCCGGTAGGGCCCAGCTTCAGGGGATGCTGGACGTCGAGGCCGCGCTCGCCGCTGCCGAGGCGAAGGTCGGGGTCGTTCCCCCGAGCTGTGTCGCCCCCATTCGGGCGGCCGCGCGGGCCGAGCTGTACGACGGGGCGCGGATCGCCGCGGAGGCGACGGAGACGGGCAACCCCGTCATCCCGGTGGTGCGGCATCTGACGGCAAAGGTGGCGGATGCCGACGCCGAGGCGGCGCGCTTCGTGCACTGGGGCGCCACCAGCCAGGACATTCTGGACACCGGCCTCGTGCTGCAGCTCCGGGCGGCGGCTCCGACCGTGATCGACCACCTAGCGCGGGGGATCCGGTCCGCGGCGGCTCATGCCCGCCGTCACGCCGGGGCGACCATGGCCGGCCGCACCTGGCTGCAGCAGGCGACGCCGGTGACGTTCGGCCTGAAGGCGGCGGGCTGGGCGGACGCGCTCGACCGGGCGCTGGGCCGGCTGCAGGCGGCGCTCGGCGACGCGCTCGTGCTGCAGTTCGGGGGCGCATCGGGCACTCTGGCGTCGCTCGGCTCGCAGGGTCCGGCCGTGACGGAAGCGCTGGCCGCACGGCTCGGGCTGCCGGCGCCGGACATCCCCTGGCACGCACACAGCGACCGGTTCGCCCAGCTCGCCTGCGCGCTCGGGATCGCCGTCGGCACGGGGGGCAAGATCGGGCGCGACGTCGCCCTGCTGGCGCAGACCGAGGTGGGCGAGGCGACCGAGCGGCCGGCGCAGGGACGCGGCGGGTCGTCGACGATGCCGCAGAAGCGGAATCCGGTAGCGGCGTCCATCGCGCTGGCCGCCGCGGGCCGTGCGCCCGGGCTGGTCGCGACGATGCTCGGCGCCATGGTGCAGGAGCATGAGCGCGGACTCGGCGGCTGGCAGGTCGAATGGGATACGCTGCCGGATCTGGTGGTGATCGCGGCAAGCGGGGCCCGGGCGGCGGCGGACGCGCTGGACGGACTGGTCGTCGACACCGAGCGCATGCGCGCCAACGCCGACGCATCCGGCGGCATCCTGCTGGCCGAATCGATCGCCATGGCCCTGGCCGAGTCGATCGGCAAGCACGAGGCGCACGCCTGCATCGCGGCGGCCTGCCGGCGCGCGACGGCCGAGAGACGTCTCCTGGCCGACGTCCTCGGCGACGACCCGGTGGTCGCACAACATCTCGATCGTGCCGATATCGCGCGGCTGCTGTCGGCGGACAACTACCTGGGCGCCACCAGCACCTACATCGACCGGGTCGTCGAGCGGGTCGGCGCCCCCCATGGAGAAGATGCACGTCGACGTTGACGGCTGCCGGCTCTCGTTCTCGGTCGAGGGCCCGCAGCAGGCGCCGGCGCTCCTCCTGCTGAACGCCCTCGGCACGACGACCGACCTGTGGGCCGCGCAGGCCCCCCTCCTCTCGCGCGTGCTGCGCGTCATCCGCTGCGACACCCGGGGGCACGGCGCCTCCGGCGCACCGGCCGGCGACTACACGCTGGACCGGCTCGGACACGACGCGCTGGCGATCCTGGATGCAGCCGGCGCGCAGCGGGCGCACATCTGCGGCGTCTCGCTCGGCGGGCTGGAGGCCCTCTGGCTCGCCCGGCACGCGCCGGAGCGCGTGGATCGCGTCGTGGCCGCGAACACCGGGGCGCGCGTCGGCACGAGGGAGCTCTGGCAGCAGCGGATCGCCGCGGCGCGGACGCAGGGCATGGCCGCGCTCGCCGAGCCGACGACGCAACGGTGGTTCACCGAGCGGTTTCGCCGCACCGATCCGGCGACCGTGGACCGGTTTCGACACATGGTCTCCGCCTGCCCGGTCACGGGCTACACCGGCTGCTGCGCGGCCCTGCGGGACGCCGACCTCCGGGACGAGCTCCACCGCATCGCCGCACCCACCCTGGTCGTCACCGGGACGCACGACCAGGCGACACCGCCGAGCCTGGGCGACTTCATCCGGGAAGGGATCGCCGGCGCCCGCGGGGTGGCCCTGGACGCGGCCCACCTCGCGAACGTGGAGCGGCCCGGGGCGTTCAACGCCGCGGTCATCGAGTTCCTGACACAGTGAGGCGCCAATGGACGACAGCGAGCGGCACGCGGCAGGCATGGCGATCCGGCGGCAGATTCTGGGCGACGCCTACGTCGACCGGGCGGTCGCCGATACGAGCGACGCCACCACCGAGATCCAGGATTTGATCACGCGCTACGCGTGGGGCGAGATCTGGACCCGGCCGGGGCTCGACCACCGCACGCGCCGCGTGCTGGTCATCGGGACCCAGATCGCGCTGCGGCAGTGGGACCAGTACCGGATACACGTGCGGGCGGCGCTCGCCGAAGGCGGGTTCACCATGGATGACGTCAATGAAATCGTGCTCCAGCAGGCGATCTACTGCGGGGCCCCGGCGGCCCTGACCGCCATCGACATCGCGCGCCAGATTCTCGACGAGAGCGGGGGCCGGTCATGACCGCCGCGGGCACGGGCACGACGGCGCATGGCGATACCGGGCAGGGCGCGAGTCCCGCCGGGTCGCGCGTCACCACCGCCGGACTGCTGGGCGCGGCGGCCCTGACCGGTCTCATCCTGATCCTGCCGACGCCCGAGGGGCTGCCCCCGGAGGCGCACCGGCTGGCCGCGCTCTTTGCCGGCGTGCTCGTGCTGTGGTCCACCGAGGCGCTGCCGATAGCGGTCACGTCGCTGCTGGCCCTGGCCCTGCAGCCGCTCTTCGGGCTGACCTCGCTGGTCAGCGGCCGGCCGCCCACCCCCGGCGCCATATTCGGCGCGGCGGCGGCCAACTTCATGAGCAGCGTCTTCTTCTTCGTGCTGGTGATGTTCGCCATCGCCTACGCCTGGGTGAAGACCGGCCTGGCCCGCCGCTTCGCCCTGTGGCTGATCGCGCAGGCGGGCACCGACGCCACGCGCGCGGTGTACGTGTTCATGATCGGCACCGGGATGATCTCGATGGTGGTCTCCGACGTGCCCGCCGCCGCCATCTTCATGGCCATCGCGGTCGGCATCCTCGACAAGCTGGGACTGCGGCCCGGGTCGCGCTTCGGCCGGGCGGTGATGATCGGCATACCCATCGCGGCGTTGATCGGCGGCGTCGGCACGCCCGCCGGCAGCTCCATCAACCTGCTCGGCCTGGTCATGATCGAGCAGGCGGGCGGCGAGCGCGTGCCGTTCCTGCACTGGATGGCGATCGGCATCCCGATGGTGGCCATCCTGCTCCCGCTCGCCGCCTGGGTGCTGCTGAAATTCTTCCCACCCGAGATCGCCTCCATCGGCGACCTGGAGGAGATTCACGACGAGCGGCGCCGGATCGGACCCGTGAGCCGCGACGAGTGGAAGGTCATCGCCATCATGGGCACGATGATCACCCTCTGGATCGCGAGCACCTGGCTGCCGGTGTTCGACACGTTCCTCGTGGCCGTCGTCGGCGCGGTGGCGATGTTCCTGCCCGGCATCGGCCTCTTCACCTGGAAGGAGGTCCAGCAGGCCACCGGCTGGGACACCCTGATGGTGATCGGCGGCGTGACGTCGCTGGGCCAGGCGTCCTCGCGGACCGGTCTGGCGACGTGGCTGGCGGAGTCGGCCCTCGGCGGCCTCGCGGACTGGAACGCCGTGGCGCTCATCGCCGCGATCAGCGCCTTCACCGTCGTCATCCACCTGATGCTGCCGATTGCCCCCGTGATCAACGCGGTGATGATCCCGCCGATTATGGTGCTCGGCGCCGCCGCCGGCGTGAATCCGGCACTCTACGCGCTGCCGGTCATCTTCACGGCGTCGTGCGCGTTCCTGCTGCCGCTCGATGCGGTGCCGCTGGTCACCTACAGCCGGGGCTACTACCGGATGTTCGACATGCTGTCGCCGGGCCTGGTGATCAGCGCGGTCTGGGTCGTGCTGATGACGGCGCTGCTGATCGTGATCGGGCCCCTCGTGGGGTTGCTGTAGGCCGCATCGCGCTCGACCGTATTAGCCAGAGATTTCAGAATGCAGGATGCGCGCCTGCTGCGAAGGGCGCGAGAGTCTTTGTCATCACGATGAAATGACACGGACGGCTCGCGCGGCGGGGATGGGAAAACGGCAACGTGCCCTGTGCGGCATAACCCAGGCGTCCGTAGTATCCGGCCAGCTCCTCGCGCAGGTTCACGATGTGAATGTCCATGAAGCGACATCCGCGCTCGCGCGCGCGCGTCTCCACCGCGTCGATCAGCCGTCGGCCGAGCCCGCTCCCCTGCCGGGGCGGGTCGATCGACAGCATGCCGAAGTAGGCGCGCTCGCCGGCACACGTCAGGTAGACGCAGCCCGTCAGCGCGCCGGCCGTGTCCCCCGTCACCAGGAACTCACCCGCTTCCATGAGCTCGACAATCTCGTCGGCGCTCGTCCGATCACCGATCATGAAGGACGCCTCGACGATGAACGCGTCGTTGATCACCCCGGCGATCGCGGGCGCGTCGGCCTTCGAGGCGATCCGGATGTCTCCGGCGGCGGCTTCCAGCACCCGCACATTATCGATTGGCGGGGCTGGATTGTGAACGCGCTCTACGGACCGCTGATGCGGGGCGGCGCCTCGGCGCCGGTGAGGGCAACCGGCCGATTCCGGCCAACTCGCGGGCAAGAGACGGCACCCGCGGCGGCGGGCGGCCTATTGGCAGGCCGCGGTCACGCAGATGGAATCCAGCGTGCGGCCCGCGGGCGGGACCGGCAGCCCCGCCGCGGTCATCAGCTCCCGCAGCAGCGCGGCGGTCTCGGGATGCGCGATGGACGACTGGACCCCGATGCGGACGAGCCCGTCGGCGTAGTCGAGCGCCTGCCAGGTGACGCCGGCCAGCGCGTGGATGCTGTCGCGGCTGCCGTAGTCGCGCGCGGCGAGGTGGGCGCCGTGATCGACCAGGACGCGCACGATGTCGTTACGGCCCTTGTGCGCCGCGCCGTGCAGGGCGGTGCGGCCGTCGTCGTCCACCGCGTTCACGTCCGCGCCGACCTCGATCAGCAACTGCACGGTGTCGAGGGTGTCTTCCGGGGACCATTCGTAGGTCACGCCTTCGACCCAGCCGATCCCGGAGGCGACCATCAGGGGCGTCGTATGGTTCGTGGTCGCGATGGAGGGGTCTGCGCCGTGCTCCAGCAGCAGCCGCAGCAGGGTCAGGTCGCCGGACTGGGCGGCGCGCAGGAACGGCGTGGCGCCCGGCTCGTACAGCCACTGGTGGGTGAAGATGGTCCGGGTCTCGGTGCTCGACGCCATCCGCGCGTTCGGGTCCGCGCCCCGGGTCAGGAGCGCCGCGATCAACTCCAGGTGGTCGAGGTCGGGCCGGCGGGTCGGGTAGTCCCCGGCCTCGATGTTGCGGTTGTCGGTCGCGAGATAGAGTGGCGTCCAGCCGCCCTCGTTGGCGATGTTCGGGTCCGCGCCGCGCGCGAGAAACCGCATCGCGAGCCGGTAGTGCCGGTTGTGGACGGCGGCCAGCAGCGGCGTCCAGCCGTACTCGGTGGTCCGGTTCACGTCGGCCCCGGCGTCGAGCAGCACCTGCGCGGACTCGACGTCGCCCTGCCGGGCCGCGAAGACCAGCGCCGTCAGACCGCCGGTGAGCGGGCGGGCGGGGCGCGGGCGGGGCGCTGACGGCGGCGGGGCGACGCCTGCGCCGGCCGGTGCGCGGCGCGGCGCGGCGCCGGGCGGTGTACTGGACGGCTCGCTGCCGGCCCGCGCCACCCCGGCCGGCGCGGCGTCGGAGTCGCCGCCGGGCGCATCCCCAACCGGACGGGTCGGCGGCGGCACGTCGCTCAGATCCGCGGTGCGGGCCGGCGCGCCCGCCTGCCCCACGCCGCGCCGGGCGTCCTCTATGCGATCCCGCGCGATCGGGGCCAGATACGGCCTCCGCCCCATCGGAATCGCCTTGGAGCGGGCGGAGACTTCCGCCCCACGGTCGACGAGCAGCCGCACGGCGTCCGGCCGCCCGTTCGCCGCGGCCCACATCAATGCCGTCGTGCCGCGCAGGTCCTCGGCCACGTTCACGGCCGCTCCCCGATCCAGCAGCGCGGCCAGCACCTCGACCCGGCCGGTCCGCGCCGCCAGCATCAGCGGCGTCTCGCCGCCGGGCAGCCGCTCGTTCGGGTCGGCGCCGGCCTCGATCAGCCGCGCCACCAGCGCCGCGCCCGCCCCGGCGCAGGCGAGCGACAGCGGTGTGACGCCGGCCCGGTTCCTCGCCGTGACGTCGGCGCCCGCATCGATCAGCAACCCCGCCGTCGCGAGGTCGTCCAGATACGCGGCCCAGTGGAGCGCCGTCGCCCCGTCCGGTGCCCGCCTGCCGGGGTCGGCGCCCCGGTCGAGGAGCGTGCGAACGGCCGCGGCGCTGCCGCCGCGAACGGCCTCGATCAGCGGCGTGTCGGCCGCGAGCGCGGACGAGCCCGGAACGGACGACAGCAGAATCGCCAGCATCGCCGGCAGGGAAAGGAATTGTCGCAGGCGCATGATCAGCCTCCGCCGTCTGTCGCGTTGCCGCCTCGGAGCCCGCTCCGTCACACCCCCACCGGCCGCCGCGCTACAGCCCCACCAGCCGGCCCGTGCTGTCGCCGATGCGGTCGTGGTGCACGTCGAACATGTCCATGATGCTCAGCAACAGGTTCCCGGTCGTCACGCTCCGCTGGGGATACGCCAGGTGCCGCCCCCCTTCGAGCCGCCCCGAGGCGCCGCCGATCAGCAGGTGCGGCACGTCGTAGTGCAGATGCTGATTCGAGTTCCCCATGTTGGAACCGTAGAGCACGAGCGTGTGGTCCAGCAGCGAACCGTCGCCGTCGGGAATCGACTGCAGCTTCTCGACGAAATACGCCAGCGTCTCGACGTGATAGCGGTTGAGCTTGGCGTACTCCCGCACCCGGCTCGGCTCTTCGGCGTGGTGCGACGCCCCATGAAAGCTCACGCTGGTGCCGCTCTCGGGATAGACCCGGCCGGTGAGGTCGCGGGCGTAGAGAAGCGTCGAGACGCGCGTGATGTCCGCCTGAAACGCCAGCGCCAGCAGGTCGAACTGCAGCCTGATGTGCTCGTCGAACGACCCCGGCACACCGTAGGGCACGGCCACGTCGGGGGTCTCGATGGACGCGCGGGCCGCGATCTCCAGCCGCCGCTCGATCTCGCGCACGTCGGTCAGGTATTGATCCAGCCGGATGCGGTCCCCGGCGCCGACGTCGACCCGCAGGCGCGCCAGGCTCTCGGTGACCGAGTCGAGAATGCTGCGCTGCCGCTCGCGCCGCCGGAACCGCTCTTCCGCCGTGCTGCCGTCGCCGAACATCCGCTCGAAGACCACCTGCGGATTGATCTCCATGGGCAGCGGACGGGTCGGCGTCTGCCACGAGATGGAGTTGGTGTAGGCGCAGCTATAGCCCTCGCCGCAGTTGCTCGAGTTGGCGCCCGGATCCTCGACCGCAAGCTGCAGCGACGGCAGCAGCGTGTCCTGACCGACCCGCCGCGCGATCCGCTGGTCGATGGTGGTCCCGGCGTCGATGTCCGCCCCGGTCGTCTTCTTCGGCTTCTCGGCGCAGAGATAGGCGGCCGCCACGAAATGGTCGGCGCCGGTCACCCCCGGCGGCGACTCCGCCGACCGGGACCAGAGCCCGCTCGTGATCACCACCTGGTTCCGGAACCGCTCGAGCGGCTCCCAGATGTACGGATACGCGAAGCCCCGGCCCACCGCGTCGGGAATCCAGAAGCCGGGTGCGGCGCCGTGCGGGACGAAGATCCCGGTGAAGCGGGTCGGCGCCGGGGCGGCGGCGTGCAACGGCGTGGCGGCCGGCGTCATCGACTCGAGCAGCGGCAACGCGACCGTCGCCCCGATTCCCCGCAGAAACGTCCGGCGCGGCAGGTGCCGCTTCGCGATGAACATCCTCAGCCTCCCTGCTCCTGCGCCGCGGGCGCGGCGGCGCCTACCTTCATGTTCATCTGGAACGCATCGCTGCGCACCACGCCCATCACCAGCGCCGTGAAACGGTAGTCGTCGGCCGCCGCAGCATGCACGATCGCGCGCACCGCCGGCATGTCGTGGTGCTCGACCCCGCGGCCGAGGGCGTACGTCAGCAGCTTCTCGGTCACGGTCCGCACGAACTGATCCGCGTAGCGGAGCAGGAACGCTCTGAGACCGGCCGGACCGTCGACGGCGCGCCCGTCGTACAGCACGTCCGAGGCGTCGATCGGCGTGCCGAGCTCGTCGGTGCGCCAGCGGCCGATCGCGTCGAAGTTCTCCAGGGCGAACCCGATCGGGTCCATCAACCGGTGGCACGCCGCGCAGGCCGGGTTCCCGCGGTGCTGCTCCATCTTCGCGCGCATGGAGGGCTCGCGGGCATTGCCGGCGGGATCGTCCGCCGCCGGCGGCAGATCGGGCACGTCGGGCGGCGGATCGGGCGGCTGCACGCCCAGCAGGTTCTGCAGCACCCACTTGCCCCGCTGCACCGGGGACGTGCGGCCGGGCTGCGACGAGACCGTCAGGATGCCCCCCTTGCCCAGCAACCCCCGCCGCGCGGCGTGCGCGGCGCCGAGCGCGACCCGCCGGAACCGGCTGCCGTAGACGTTCGGGATGCCGTAGTGCCGGGCCAGCCGCTCGTTGACGAACGTGTAGTCGGCTGTCAGCAGGTCGAGCACGGATCGATCCTCCGCCACGATACTCGCGAAGAACAGCTCCGTCTCGCGGCGCAGCCCCTGCCGCAGGTTGTCGTCGAAGTCGGGAAACCGCTCGACCACCGGGACCTGGCTCTCGAGGCCCCGCAGGGTCAGCCACTGGCCCGCGAAGTTGGATGCCAGCGCCGCCGAGCGCGGGTCGGCCAGCATCCGCCGGACCTGCCCCTCCAGCACCGCGGGCTCGCGCAGGCGGCCCTGCTCCGCGAGGTCGAGCAGCTCGTCGTCCGGCCCGCTGCTCCACAGGAAGAACGAGAGCCGCGAGGCCAGCTCCAGGTCGCTGACGGGATGGACCTCGCCCGGGGCCAGGCCGGGCGGTTCGACCTCGACCCGGTAGATGAAGCGCGGGTCGGTGAGAATCCGCTGCAGGCCCATCTCGATGCCGTCCTCGAAGTCTCCGCTCTCGCGGCCCAGCCGGTAGAAGCCCAGCACCGTGTCGAGGTCCGCGGCGGCGACCGGCTGCCGATAGGCGCGGCGGACGAGCGCCGACAGGATCCGTGCGGCGCAGCGCTCCTCAGCGGCCGGGCCGGTCGGCCGGCAGACGAAGATCCGGCGGCGGCTCGGCGTGTCGCCGGCCCCGGCGGCGCCGTACGGGCCGTCGACGCGGAGACTGCCGACATGCGGATAGAACGTGAAGCCCGGCAGCCCGCCGGTCTCGATGGTGCTGCGCAGGAAGGCGTCGTTCAGATCGAGGCTGGGGGCCAGGTTGGTGGCGAGGAACGTGACGCCGACCGTGTGCGGGCCGGCCTCGACCGGGAGGCGGAGATCGATCGCCAGCTCGCGCGCTCCGCGGCGGGCTCCTCCCACCCCCAGCGCCTCGTCCCAGTCGATCAGCGCGACCCGCTCGCCGTCGAGGAGGATCTCGAGCCGCTCCCCGCGCACCTCTCCGAAGGGCCGGGTGTTGCCCATGTTGCCCATGTTCACCGGCACCACCCGGAGGGCGTACTCGCCGTCGGCGGGAAACAGATGCCTTACGTTGAGTCCGCCGCGGGTACCGAACGGCAGCCCGTCGACGTGGTAGTCCTGCGTCGCATCCTCCGCAACGCGATAGACCGTCTGGGACGGCGCCGCGACGTTGCCGACGGCCAGCCGGGCGATGCGGGCCGCCGCCGAGAGGTAGGCCTCGAGCAGCGCCGGCGACAGGCTCAGCGTCCCGGCCTGGTTGTCGAATCCCCGGCTCGAATCGTCCGCGGGCAGAAGCCGCGCGGCGTCCACCTCGACCGCCAGCAGATCGCGCACGACGTTGGCGTACTCGCTGCGGTTCAGGCGATGGAGGCCGGGCGGCGGGAGGCGGCGGACCGCGTGCCGATCCAGCTCGGCCTCGAGCCACCCGGTCAGCGCGGCGTAGACCTCCGGGTCCGGACGCGGCGCGCCGGACGGCGGCATCAGGCCGGCCCGCAGCCGCCGCACGCCCCGTTCCAGAACCTCGGCGTGATCGGCGACGCGGGCCAGATCGACAGTGTCCCACATGACACCGGTGTTCCGGCCCACCGCGTCGAGCGGGTCAAGGCGGGCGAGCCGGCCCTGATCGACGTCGTGAGCCAACCGCGGTGAGGAGAATCGAGATGACGAGCGCAGAACCGCGTCCCTCGCGCCTGGTGGCAGTCGCACTCGTCGGGCTCCTGCTGGCCGCCGGCGTAGTGCCCTCGATCGCCGGCTCCGGCACGGGCGCACCGGCCGCACAGAATCCCGCGGCCCTTGATGGCGACGCCGAGCGCGGCGCGGCGCTCTTCACGGACTACACCTGCTACGGCTGCCACGGCTACACCGGGGAGACCGGCCGGGGACCGCGGCTGAACCCGCCCCGCCTCCGGCAGGACCGGTTCATCGCGTACCTGCGGAACCCGCCGAATCCCCGGCGGATGCCGCCGTACCGGCAGGCGGAGGTATCCGATCGGAAGCTGGCCGACATCTACGCCTACATCGAGTCCCTGCCGTCCGCGTCGCCCGCGGCGGAGGACATTCCGGTGCTGCAGGAGATCCTGCGGGAGACGCGGCCGTAACCGAGAGAAAGAGGACGCCCTACACCGTCGGTCGCTGCGTGAGATCCAACGGCGCCTGCCTGCGGCCCATCGCGAGCTGGTAGCCGGGCTTCGACGGCTCCAGGAAGGTGATGGACTCGTAGAAGTCGTCGAGCGCGACGAACACGCCGTTCTCCTCCGCCCAGCGCCGCATCCGCTGGTTGCACGAATGCCTCCACGCCAGGATCTCCACTCTCCAGCGTCGCCGGTGCATACGCTCCAGCGTCCGGTGGAACCCGGCGCCTTCGAGGTAACCCGCTCCGTCGCCCGTGAGCAGCGTCACGATTCCGGGCGTTCCGTTGAAGTCCAGCGCGTCCTCGAGCATCCGCAATTGCAGCAGGCGATCGGGCATCTCCTGCTCACCGCGATCGGGTTGACCGCGATCGAACAGAGCGACCTCCACGCCGCGAGTCTCCATCCGGTTCCAGAGCCCACGCATTTCGGGGGGAATCGAACCGGCGGCGAACGCCTTCCGGAGCGGCCGGTCCGCGTACGCGAGCCGCAGCAGGTTGTCGAAGTGGATGCGCACCCTGTAGCGGGCATCCGGTCCCTCATCCCGTTCCTCCGCGAGGCGCTGCATCTCGTGGAAGATGTTCGAGTTGTCCCAGTAGACGAATAGCTCGTCCATTCAGCGTTCCCCGTTTCTCGTCCGTTTCCGGCGACTGCACCGGCCGCGGCGCCGTGGCGACCGAAACCAGCGATCATCGTCGAGACGCTCGTATCGTCTCCAGTTCCTGCGCGAACCTCGGTTCGTCGGGCAACAGATCGATAGCCCTGGCATAGGCATCCTCGACCTCTCGAATGGGTGCCCGCAGCCGATGCAACGCACGCGCCAAGTCCCGCCAAGCCCAAGCATGGCGTTCAGTTGGAGCATCGAGCTGTACGACGCGTTCGAGCAACGCCCGAGCCTCCGTCAGAAATCGGCGGTTCGAATCGCGCTGCCGTCTCCGGTGAGCTTCTGTAGCCAACCAGAGCTTGGTCTGTGCGAACTCGTGCAGTGCGCGGGCATCAGTGTAGACGGCGTCTCCGGCACGCTCGAAGTACCGGTGCGCGACCCGGGAGTCCTTCAGCCGCCGAGCCAGGATCGCCGCGTCGATGGCGTCCTGACCGAACCTCATGGGGCGGTTACGCCTGAGAAGCTCCTGCGCCTTTCGCTCGTCACCTGCCTCCACCAGGACGTCGACGAGCGCGTTCGCGACGTGGGAGACGGCTTGTGCCGGTGCGTTGGCCTCAAACGTCCGGAAGACCTCCTCGGCGCGGCCGATCTCGCCGCTCTCCGCGTAGCAGCGGATCAGCTCCGACGCGAGGACCGCCGATGTCTGGTTCGACTCCCAAGCGGCCTGGACGCGGCCGAGCGCCTCGCCGGCCTCTCCCAGCGCCCGGAGGTGGGCGGCATCCCGCACCGCGGACAGCGCCGCGTACTCGGGATGCGCGGGCAACGTGGCCTGGAAGTAGGTCCTTTGCTCGTCGAAGTCGAACCGCGGCACTGGCGATCCGTTGTCCTGCATCGCCTGAAATACCCTCGGCAACCCGGACAGCCGTCCCTCCGCGAGCCCGAGCTCCTTGAGGAACTCGCCGATGCGGCGGTTGCGCGCGGGCGCGGCCCGCACCTGCGCGTTCGGCACCAGGTGGTGCGGCTCGACGCCCGGAACCGGTCCGGGATAGCTGATCACCTCGACTCGGCTCGGGAAGAGGTAGACCTTGGTGGGCTCCGGCTGATCGACGTCGTAACCGCGGTGATACACCGCGTTGACGAGGGTCTCGCGAAGTGCCCGCATCGGGTAGCTGACCCAGCCTCTCACCTGGTTCCGATCCCGTTGCTTCTGCAGATGGAAAGTGGAGAGATTCTCCAGATGGTTCAGGCAGTCGCGAAGCTGATCGACCAGCGCTCCCCCGAACGTGCGCTCCTCCTGTACGTCCCCAGCTCGGTCCGCGGCGAACTGCACGACCTCGATCCGGGCCCCGCGGAACCAATGCGCCGGATCATGCGAAAAGAACAGCAACCCCACATTCCTGGGCACTTCGTGGCCGTTGACCTTCATGGTCAGCCGCATGCGTCGATAGACATCCTGCTCGTTCGACTCCTCGTACAGACCGCTCTGTACGTCGCGCAGGTACTCGCGGACCTTCGCTTCGCGCAGATCTCCGACCTGCGCTTCCGGCGCCCTCCGATCGTCCCAGGGCACGCGGGCCGTCTGCTGAACGAGCCGCCGGAGCATGTCGCCGCGCTGCTCGGCATCGACGGTAGAGGAGCCGACCCGGACCCAGTACCGAGCGGGCCCGCCACCGTCGCCGGGTGCGCGATGCGGTCGCATCTCGCTGGCGGGGGCCCAAACGACCAGGAGGAGCCGGTCGTCCACCGTCTCCGGCGACAGGATGGGAGGATAGTGCGGATCCAGGCGGTTGCAGTTGCCGCGGATCCACTGCTGCGCCGCCTCTACCTCCTCGGCGGAAAGGCCGGCCGGCGGCAGCACCGCCCGTCCGTCCCGCTCCCCGACCCCGATGACGATGTAGCCGCCGTTCAGGTTGTGGTAGTCGTTCGCAAACGCGCAGATCGTCCGGAGCACCTGGACCCCGGTGGTATCCGGATCCCACGACGCCTTGAACTCGACGCGCTCCGACTCCACGCCGCGGCAATGCAGGAGTGCATCGAGATTGATCGGGAGGATCCGGCTCATCGATGCAATTATCGGCCACCCACGCCCTCCCGGAGATCCGAGGGTGCCGAACGGCGTCGCCGGCTACGAATCGCGCCGGCCGAGAGCGCTCACGCCGCCGATCAGGCAGACGGCGGCGACGCCGACCAGGTTGTGCCACATGAACGAGACGTCGGTGAGCGTCGCCACCACGGCGACCGACGCCATGCCGCCGATGAGCCCCCAGAACGCCCCGCCCGCGGTCGAGCGGCGCATGCCGACCGCGAGGACGAACACGCCGAGCAGGGAGCCGTAGAAGAAGGAGCCGAAGCGGTTGACCACCTCGATCAGCGAGCCGAGGTTGGCGGCGTAGAGCGCGGTGACCGCCGCGAAGAGTCCCCAGAAGCCGGTGGCCAGCTTGGACACCCGGAGGTAGTGCGCGTCGGAGGCGCCGGGCCGGAAGTGGCGGCGGTAGAAGTCGATGGTGCTGGCCGCCGACAGCGCGTTGAGCTCGGCCGCGATGCTCGACATCGCCGCCGCGAAGATCGCCGCTATCAGCAGCCCGACAAGACCGACCGGGAGGTGGGTCGTGATGAACGTGGGAAAGACGTAGTTGACGTCGGTGTAGGCGGCGTCGCCCGTCACGTCGCGTACCAGGCTCCGCGCACGCTCCCGGACGTCGCCCACGCGCCGGTCGCTCTCGACGAACGCCGCGGTGGCCGATCGCGTCCCTTCGGCGTCGCCCGCCTGCCGCGCCTCAACCACGGCCGCCGCATCGGCGCGCCGGTCGGCGTGCGCGGCCCGGAACTCGTCGTCGAGCCCCCGGTACTCGCCCGCCCGCCCGCTCGCCTCGACCGCCGCTTCGTGCGACGTGTTGAAGAGCATCGGCGGCTCGGTGAACAGGTAGAAGCAGAAGACGAGCACCCCCATCGTCAGGATCAGCACCTGCAACGGGATCTTGGCGAACGCGCTCATCAGCAGCGACTGCCGACCGGCGTCCACCGACTTGGCGGTCAGGTAGCGCTGGACCTGGCTCTGATCGCAGCCGAAGTAGCCGAGCATCAGGAACAACCCGCCGATGAGGCCCGACCAGAAGGTGTAGGTCTCGTTCAGATCGAAGGTGAAGTCGATCGCCTGCAGCCGGCCGGTGGCGCCCGCGACGTGCAGCACCGGCTCGAGGCTCATGTCGTCGGGCAGGCCGAGGATCAGGGCGGTCACCGCGGCGGTCACCCCGACCATGATCACCACCATCTGCTTGACGTCGGCCCAGGTCACCGCCTGTACGCCGCCCAGCATCGTGTAGAGCGTCGTCGGGATGCCGATGGCCAGGACGGTGAGGGGCAGGCTCCAGCCGAGCACGATGGAGAGGATGACGGCCGGCGCCGCAATGATCACGCCCGCGCCGAGGCCGCGCGACACCAGGAACAGAAGGCTCGTCAGCACGCGCGTCCGGGCATCGAAGCGGCGCTCCAGGTACTCGTAGGCCGTGAACACCCGCGCCCGGTGGAAGAACGGCACGAGCGTCACCGACAGGATGATCATCGCCAGCGGCAGCCCGAAGTAGAACTGCACGAAGCGGATGCCGTCGTCGTAGCCCTGCCCGGTGGTGCCGACCAGGGTGATCGCGCTCATCTGGGTCGCCATCACCGACAGGCCGACGGCCCACCACGGCAGCGAGCGCGACGCCAGGAAGTAGCCCTCCACGGCGCCGGTCCCCTTGGCGCGCTTCACGCCGTCGTAGAGGACCCAGGCGAGGTAGGCGAGGATGATCGTCCAGTCGATGAGGTGCATCGGCTTGCGCTTTCGCCAGCGGCGTCAACTCTCTCCCAACAAGGCGTCGACCTCGCGGCGGAGTACCGGCAGCTTGGCCTCCACCACGTCCCAGACGAGCCGGTCGTCCACGCTCGCGTAGCCATGAATCAACATGTTGCGAAAAGCGATGATGCGATGATAATCGCTGATTCGGGCCGCAACATCGACATCCTGCTCGGCAAGCCGCGCGATGGCTTCACCGGTGATCTCGAACTCCCGTTCCACGGCGGCCCGGAGCATCGCGTCGCGCTGGTAGTCTCGAAAGGTCTTGCCGGCAGTGAATTCCGTCAGCAGCTCGACGGCGCTTCGGATGTCGAACAGACGTTTCCTGGCCTCAAGCCGCATAGAGCAGCGCCCTGGTCTGCTCGACGGACTGCCGGAAATAGGGATTCTTGATGGCCGAAGCGACGATGAGGTCGACACGACGGCCGAAGAGCCGTTCGAGCGCCTCGTGCAGGCCGAAATAGCAGTCCGCATACCCGCCGACGGGCAGCGGCTGGAACTCGACCAGAAAGTCGAGGTCGCTCTCGCGTGAGTGGAAGCGACCAGTCGCCGCTGAGCCGAACAGATCGAGCCGCCGGACGTGGAAACGCGAACAGAGCGCCTCAATGGCGCTCCGGCGATCCTCCACCAAGCGGCTCGGCACTCCTCCTTCCATCGATCCATAGGATAACCCGCGGGGCCGTGGGCGGGACGCCGCCAACGTCAGCGGAGCGGGCTTCACTTCCAGCGTCGACCGCAGTGCGCGCGGCTCGGGGATTCTCCCGAAGTCCTCATCGGAACATGTGCTCACGCGGCGAAATGCCGCGAGAGGAGCCAGAGTGCCGCGAGCACCACGACCTGCACGACGACGACCGCGACGTAGGTGCGGGTCACCGGGCGAGTATAGCGGGCCAGCGGGGCGGGCGGACTACTACCGGACGCCGCGTGCCCGCCGCCGGTCGCCCAGAACCGGGAATGATTCCGCACAGCGCGATCTCAGCGGCGCTCTCGGAACTGCCGGAATCGGTACTCCAGATTGACGTGATCCGGCCGGTCATTCGGGTCGTCGGGAAGTCTGAGACGAGCACCGTCGAGATCCTTCAGGGACGCGAGCAGCTCGCCATCCGTGTCCTCGCGCAACCGGCGAGATACGTGAATCCGATGATCCGGATCGACTCCAATAAGGTGCGAGTCGAACGCGACGTGGTGCAGCGTCGACATGCAGATTCCGTTCTGCACCGACGCGGGCCCTCCATCCTTGTCGGCTCGGATGTGCGCCCCTACCAGTAACTCTCGCACAGGAAGTCCACTGAAGGCGCATCGGTTTCGGTATGCCGCCTTGGTGCGAGCGCTGAACCACGCCTGGTGGTTCCTGGTGCGTGTCATGGTCAAAGAATAGGAGACATCGACGCTGTCCTTCACAGCCTCAATCCGATGTTCATTCTGTTGCTGCCCGGGCACCACGAAATCGGCCGTCGCCAGCAACACATATCCCGCCGTGGGTCTGAAATCCGCGATCCATACCGGGAAGACCGGCTGGTATACGGCCGGCGCCACACCCATGAAGTAAATCAGGTGCGCGCCTCGCTGCCATGCTCTTCGGAGCGCATCATTCGTTGGGTCGTTGCCGCGCGCCAACTCATAACGCAGCAGTCCGGTAGCGCCGTCCAGGTTCGACGATTTATCCTGGTCGCGGTACCAGGGCGTCCGGCCGGACCGTGGCACGGTCGTCTTGATGCTGAGCGCAGCGCTCATCTGTATAGGCTTGAAGATCCCCTTCGCCCGGTTCGCGAACAGGATCCTCTCGCCGGCCATGGAAAACCCATCGCCGATGGCCTCCCACGGCACATGGTCATTGAACCGCCGTGATAGCTGCGATATCGCAACGAAGGCCGCGGCGCGGATGCGATGATCAGGATCCATGGGTACACGGTTGCCGACTGCTCGGACCCCGACGATCATAGCGAACCATTGATGTCGCACCCCGAAAGCCAGTAGCAACAGCCCTCGGTTGCCTCGGCAACCGCCGTTCCCAACCCTTGACACCTCCTATTTTTCAGTCTAGTCTAGACTAGTTTTCATACTGCAATCGTCGCGACAGGCTGGCGACAGGGAGCAGGAAGTGGTCACCTACGAACGCAAGTCCTCGCGTGCCTGGACCGTCGCCGAAGCCAAGGCCCGACTTTCCGAGGTGTTGCGCCGGGCCGAGGACGAGGGGCCGCAGCGGATCGGGACCCGCAAGGAGTTCGTTGTCGTCCCGGCCAGTGTCTGGGACGAAAGGAACGAACCTCGGCAGTCCCTCGGGCAGTGGCTGATCGAGAACATGCCGCACTTCGGAGAGATCGAGGTTCCACCGCGGCATGGGGGGCAGGAGCGTCCCGCGCCGTTCGCCGACTGGACGCAGGATGACTGGGAGGCCTTCGACCGAAAGCACGCGCGTGAGGATGTCGACGAATGAAGGGCTTCCTTCTGGATACCAACGTCGTGTCGGAAGCAGGGAGGCCGGCCCCGAATCCGAGCGTGCTCGCCTTCCTGGCCGATCGGATCGATCTCTGGCTCTCCGTGATCGTGCTCTACGAGTTGGAGTACGGCGTGAGGCTGATGCCGCCCGGACGGCGGCGGGACGCACGGCAGGCCACGATGATGGACCTGACCGCACGCTTTCGACGTCGCGTGCTGTCGGTGGGACGCCGCGAGGCAGAACACGCCGCGCGGCTGTGCGCGCACGCACGCCGTACCGGTCGGACCGTACACATGGGCGACGCGCTGATCGCCGGAACGGCGGCCGCGAACGATCTCGTCGTCGCGACCCGCAACGCAGACGACTTCGCCCCCCTCGACATCGAGGTCCTGAATCCGTGGACCGGAACGGTGCAGCGATGAGAAACCGCCCCGTGACTAGCACTCGATCACGTTGACCGGCACGTGCACCACGTGCGTCGCGAGGCCGCCGCGCGAGGTCTCCTTGTACTTCTCCTGCATGTCGCGGCCGGTGTCGCGCATCGTCCGTATCACCTTGTCCAGCGAGACCACGTGCTCGCCGCTGCCGCGCAGGGCCAGGCGCGACGCGTTGATCGCCTTCACCGCGCCCATGGCGTTGCGCTCGATGCAGGGGATCTGCACAAGTCCGCCGATCGGGTCGCAGGTGAGGCCCAGGTTGTGCTCCATGGCGATCTCCGCCGCGTTCTCGACCTGCGCCGGCGAGCCGCCGAGCACCTCCGTCAGTCCGGCGGCAGCCATCGAGCAGGCCGAGCCCACCTCGCCCTGGCAGCCGACCTCGGCGCCGCTGATCGACGCGTTCACCTTGAACAGCAGGCCGATGGCGCCCGCGGTCAGCAGGAACCGGACCACGCCGTCGTCATCCGCGCCGGGGCAGAAGCGGTTGTAGTAGTGCAGCACGGCCGGTACGATGCCCGCCGCGCCGTTGGTCGGTGCGGTCACGACCCGGCCGCCCACCGCGTTCTCCTCGTTCACGGCCAGGGCGTAGAGATTGACCCAGTCCATGATGGTCAGCGGATCGCGCAGCGCCGCCTCGGGCTGCCCGGCCAACTGCCGGTAGAGCTTCGCCGCGCGCCGCGGCACCCGGAGTAGTAGATCCGTTCGTCGAGAACCCCGTCGCCGCCCCCCCGCGCGACGAACCGCATGCCGTTCGGGTGGCCGGGCAGTTGTCCGCGGCGCTCGAAGACCAGATCCGCTCCGGGGTCGAACGGGATGGCGTGACGGCCGAGCAGATTCAGCCGGCGGGCATCGGTGATGAGAGCGATGCGCGCGGGCAGGCGGTCGACGTCGATCTCTTCGGGGGTCTCGCCTTCCAGACCGAGCATCAGCGCCCGGTGGCTGCCGTGGCCACGGCCCGTGGCCGCCAGCGAGCCGTACAGGTGCACGCGGACCTCGCTGACGCGGGCAAGGCGCCCTGACGCCTGCAACGCCAGCACGAACTGCCGCGCCGCCCGCATCGGGCCGACCGTGTGGGAGCTCGACGGGCCGATGCCGATGGTGAATAGATCGAAGACGCTGATGGCCATCTCACTGTCTGTACGTACGTTCAGACTGTTGTCGCATCGCTTCCGGCCGGTACCCTCGCTGGACGACGGCGGCGGAGATGCACGGTGCGCGCCGGCTCGGCGGTGCGGCGTCTTCTGCGAAACGCCGGCGGATGGTACGATTCACCACCGATGAGCACAGAAGAATCGACCCGGAACCGCCTTCCGATCGCCCGCGTCCTCGGCGGCATCGTCGCCATCATCGCGCTGGTCGCGCTGGGCCGGGAGTTCGGCGTCTTTCTCGACCGGTTCGTCGAATGGGTCGAGGGTCTCGGGACGCTGGGACCGGTCGTCTTCATGCTCGGCTACGTGGTCGCGACCGTGGCGTTCATTCCGGGGTCGGTGCTGACGCTGGCGGCGGGCGCCATCTTCGGGCTCGGACAGGGCGTGATCTACGTCATGATCGGCGCCACGACCGGCGCCTCGCTCGCGTTCCTGCTCGCCCGCTTCGTCGCCCGCGAGGCCATCGCACAGCGGGTGGCCGGCAATCCGCGGTTCGCCGCCATCGATCGCGCCGTCGGCCGCGAGGGATTCAAGATCGTCGTCCTGCTGCGCCTGTCACCGGTCTTCCCGTTCAACATGCTGAACTACGGCCTCGGCCTGACGAACGTCCGCTTCACCGACTACGTGGCGGCCTCTATCGGGATGCTGCCCGGCTCGCTTCTCTATACCTATTCCGGCTTCGTCGCGGGCGACATCGTGCGCCTGGCCGGCAACGCCGGACCCGAACGGGGGCCCGGATACTACGCCGTGGTCGCGCTGGGCCTGGCCGCCACGATAGCGGTCACGACCATCGTCACCCGCACGGCGCGGCGCGCCATCAAGGAAGCGACCGGCGAGAATTGAGGAGAGCGCATGTCTTCGAACGCACACGTGGTACGCCGTGAATTCGTTCGCACGGCGCTCGGCATGCTTGCGGTTGCGCCCCTCACTGCGCGTGCGTTCGCACAAGAGACTGCCGGGCTCGCGGAGCGAATCGAATTCAGACGCCTCGTCGCTGCCAACCGCATCCTCGCGCGCGAGGAGATCGTCGATGCCTTCGGCCATGTCAGCGTGCGAGATCCCGAGAACGCGAGACGCTACGTCATGGCCCGGTCGCGCAGCCCGGAGCTCGTCGAGTATGCCGACCTGATTCGGTTCGAGCAGGACGGCCGCTCGCTCGATCCTGGAAATCGCAGGCCCTATGGCGAACGCATGATTCATGGCGCGATTTACGAAACGCGCGGCGATGTCAACGCCGTCGTGCACAATCACGCCTATCCGCTGCTCCCCTTTGGAATCACCGGTCGCGCGCTCGAGCCCATGGTGCACGCGGCGTCCGTCATCGGATCCGAAGTGCCGATCTGGGATATCGCCGCCCGGTTCGACGAGACGGACATGCTGGTGCGTTCGATGGAGCAGGGGCGCGATCTCGCGGCCACGCTCGGTAGCAACTCCTGCGTGCTCATGCGTGGACACGGCGCCGTGGTCGCAGCGAATTCGCTCAAGGAGGCCGTGATGACAGCCATCTATCTCAAGGTCAATGCCGAGGTGCAACTGCAGGCGATGGCGATCGGGACGCCACGAGGATTGTCGGATGGTGAGGTCGAGCTCTCACGCGCGACGCAGTTTTCGCCGCTTGCCCTCGACCGCGCCTGGGAGTATTTCTGCGTGCGCGCCGGCGTCGATCCGATCTAGCGTGACCGGCGTGCGCCAGACGCCGGACCTCATCGGCCTCACCGAGGACGGTTTCCGGTCGCGCCGCTACTTCGCCAACGTGCTCGCCCCGCGGCGGGCAAGGCGTGCGAATCCGTTACGCCTTCCAGTAGTACAGCCGCCTCGGAGCCGCGTCGGGCTGCGCCGCGCGGTCAGCGCGTCGCCACCATGTGCTCCGCCAGTTCCAGCAGGCCGACGGCCGTCACGCCGTTGGGTCGCAGCCAGCGATCGGTCCCGCCGTGCACCAGGTACTTCTCCCTGGGCTGGAGCACGTCACAGGCCGCGTGGAACCCGCGCGACAGCGGCGCCGCGGGAGACCGCTTGATCTCGATAGCCATCTCGACGGCTCCGCCCCGCTCGATCACGAGGTCGATCTCGGCGCCGTTCTGGGTCCGATAGAAGGAGGGACTGCGGCTGCGTCCGGCCGCCGAAACCAGGTTCTCGATAGCGAATCCCTCCCAGCTCGGGCCGGCCACCGGATGACCGAGCAGGTGGTCCAGCTCGCCCAGCCCGAGAAGCGCGTGCACGATCCCGCTGTCGCGGACATAGGTCCTCGGTGCGCGCACCAGTCGCTTGCCGACCTTGCCGGCCCACGGGCGGAGACGGCGCACCAGCAACAGGTCCACGAGCAGATCGACGTAGCGCGCGACGGCCGGAGCCGACACGCCAAGCCCGGAGGCGAGCCGGGCCGTGTTCAACGACGCACCCTGCTCGTGCGCGAGCATGGTCCAGAGCCGGCCGAGCGTCTCTGCGGGCATGCGGGGAGCGAACATCGGCACGTCGCGCTCCAGGTACGACCGGATGAAATCCGTGCGCCACGCCAGGCTCTCGAGGTCGCCGGGTGCGATCAGACTCTCCGGAAACCCGCCGCGGACCCACAGCTCCTCGCTCTCGATTCCTGACGCGGCAGCGTCGCGGACGCCGACCGCCTCCATCTCCACGTGGGCGATCCGGCCGGCGAGGCTCTCCGAGGCCTGCCGCATGAGGTCGAGCGAGGCGGACCCGAGCAGCAGGAAGTGGCCGGCACGGTCTCCGGCGGCGCGCCGGTCGTCGATCACCCCGCGCAGGATCTCGAAGAGCCCCGGTGCTCTCTGCACCTCGTCGATGACGCAGAGCCTGCGACCCGCGGCCCGCAGATAGGCGTCCGCGTCATCGAGCTTCCGGCGGTCGGCCGGCCGTTCCAGATCGACGTAGAGCGCGCCGGGGCCGAGTCCGCCGGCGATGGCGCGGGCGAGCGTCGTCTTGCCGACCTGCCGCGGCCCGAGCAGCGCCACGGCGGGCATGTGCCGCAGCCGGCCCCGAACCTCGGACTCCGCGGCGCGAGGGATGCTATCCAAGTAAAACGAATCCCTGCCGCTTGATTTACCTGAATTCTACATCACTGGCGCGAGGCTCACCGCCGGCCGGACCGCTCCCACGAGCCGGCGGGTTGCACCGGCCGGACCCGCCGACATAGAATTCTGCCGGCGCGGACGCTCCCCGACGGGCGGGGAGGCTTCGCCCGCATCGGACACGAGAACACGATTCGAATCGCCCCGCACGCCTTCCCCACGGAACGGAGCGGGTCAGAGACAGCGTGACGCTGCACGAAAGGAGTCACGACGTTGGCTGACGTGACGACCACCGAGCACGCCGCCCCGGCGGCGGATGCGCACGGACACGACGAACACGCCCACGGCGAGCACGACCACCACGAGCTCGGCTTCTGGCAGACGTACGTGTTCTCCGTCGATCACAAGGTGATCGGCATCCAGTACGCCCTGACCGGACTGCTCTTCCTGCTGTTCGGCTTCACGCTGATGATGCTGATGCGCTGGCAGATCGCCTACCCCGGCGAGGCCATTCCGCTGATCGGCGAGTGGCTGGGCGACGAGCGGGCGCCCGAAGGCATCATGCTGCCGGAGTTCTACAACCAGCTCGGCGCGATGCACGGCACCATCATGGTGTTCCTCGGCGTCGTGCCGCTCGCGGTCGGCGGCTTCGGCAACTTCGTGCTGCCGCTGCAGATCGGCGCGCCGGACATGGCGTTTCCGAAGCTGAACATGGCGAGCTACTGGTCGTTCTTCCTGGGCGGCGTGGTCATGTTCGCGAGCTTCTTCGTGCCGGGCGGGGCGGCCAACTCGGGCTGGACCTCCTACGCGCCGCTGTCGGTGTTCGCGACGACCGGCCAGACGATGTGGCTGATCGGCATGATCTTCCTGATCACGTCGTCGCTGCTCGGCTCGGTCAACTTCATCGTCACCACCATCCAGTTGCGCGCCCCCGGCCTGAGCTTCATGCGCCTGCCGTTCTTCGTCTGGTCGCAGCTCGTCACCGCGTTCCTCCTGCTGCTCGCCTTCCCGCCGCTCGAGGCGGCCGGCGTGCTGCAGTTGATGGACCGGGTGGCCGGCACCAGCTTCTTCCTCCCGGCCGGACTGGTCTACGCCGACGCGGCGTGGGAGGCGAGCGGCGGCGGCAGCGTGCTGCTGTGGCAGCACCTGTTCTGGTTCCTCGCGCACCCCGAGGTGTACGTCCTGATCCTGCCGGCGCTCGGCATCGTGACCGAGATCATCGCCAACAACACGCGCAAGCCGGTCTGGGGCTACCGCGTGCTGGTCTACTCGGTGGTGTTCCTCGGCTTCCTGTCGTTCGTCGTCTGGGCGCACCACATGTTCCTGACCGGCATGGGGACGACGATGAGCTCGTTCTTCCAGACGACGACGATGATCATCTCGATCCCGTCGGTCGTCATCCTGTCGGCGCTGTTCATCACGCTCCACGGCGGGTCGATCCGCTTCACGGTGCCGATGCTCTTCGCGCTCGCGTTCCTGCCGATGTTCGGCATCGGCGGGCTGACCGGGCTGCCGCTCGGCCTCTCGGCGCCCGACATCCACCTGCACGACACCTACTACGTGATCGGCCACTTCCACTACGTCGTCGCCCCCGGCACCCTGATGGCGCTCTTCGGCGGCATCTACTACTGGTTCCCGAAGGCGACCGGGCGGAAGATGAACGACCTGCTCGGCAAGATCCACTTCTGGGGGTCGTTCATCGCCATCAACGTCGTCTTCATGCCGATGTTCATCCAGGGGCTCTCCGGGATGAACCGCCGGATGTACGACGGCGGCGAGCAGTACATCATGAACGCCGACGTGCTGGTCTGGAACGAGGTGATCAGCATCGCCGCGTGGACGCTGGGCCTCTTCCAGCTTCCCTTCATCTACAACTTCTTCCACAGCATCAAGAAGGGGGAGAAGGTCGACGACAACCCGTGGCAGGCCACGACCATCGAGTGGCAGGCGCCGTCGCCGCCGCCGCACGGCAACTTCGCGACGCCGCCGGTCGCGCACCGCGGGCCGTACGAGTACAGCGTACCCGGCGCGCCGAACGACTTCCTCATGCAGGGTGAGCCGGACCCGGCGGCGGCCGAACCGGCCAAGGTGTAGCGAACGTCATGGAGATCCCGTACATCGTCGAAGAACGGGCCGATACCGGGCTCAACAACGTCAAGCTCGGCATCTGGCTCTTCCTGGCGTCCGAGGTCATGCTCTTCGGCGCGCTCTTCTCATCCTACGTGCTGCTGCGCCTGATGGCGACCGAGTGGCCGTTCGGCGTGGACGTGCTCGACGTACCGCTCGGTACGCTCAACACCGCCGTCCTGATCGGGTCTAGCGTCACGATGGTCATGGCCTACGCGTCGTTGAAGATGGACGACTTCGGCCGGTTCAGGATGTGGCTGGCGGCCACGATCGGCCTGTCGCTCGTCTTCATGGTCGTCAAGGGGTTCGAATACAGCCACGAGTTCGACATCGGCAACTTCCCGTCGACGAGCACCTACCTGGCGATCTACTTCACGATGACCGGCCTGCACGCGCTGCACATCATCGGCGGCGTCATCGTGAACACGTATCTGCTCTTGCCGGGCTCGAAGATGTGGACCACGAACAAGGCGCAGTTCACCAACCGGGTCGAGGCGGCCGGCCTCTACTGGCACTTCGTCGACCTGGTGTGGATCTTCCTGTTCCCGGTGCTCTACCTGCTGTAGGGCGAGAGGCGCGGAACGCAGAACCATCGAGAGCATCATGAGCGAAGACGTTCAGGCACACATTCGCACCTACCTGAAGATCGGCGCCGCCCTGGGGGTGCTGACGGCTGTCACCGTGGCGGTGTCGTACATCGACTTCTGGGGCGTACCGGTCGCTGTGGTCGTGGCGCTCATCATCGCGGCGACCAAGGGCTCGCTGGTGGTCAGCTTCTTCATGCACCTCATCGAGGAGAAGAAGATGATCCTGGCGACGCTCGTGCTCACCGTGTTCTTCTTCATGGTGCTGATCTTCCTGCCGCTCCTCGGGCACGCGGACAAGCACGGCGAGTACTACACCCTCCCGAACGCGAACGCCCCGGCCGCGGCGCCGGCGGCTGGGCACTAGCCGGGTCTCTGAGGACGGGAGCAGCGCATGTCGCTCCGGGCCATTCACCTCGTGTTCATCGCCGCGTCGATCCTGCTGGCGGCGTTCACGACGTTCTGGGGCGTGGCGATGTTCATGACCGAGCGGGGCGTAGCCTGGCATCTGGCGTTCGCGGCGGGATCGTTCTGCGCGGTCGTGGGGATGGCGGTCTACGCGGTGAAGTTCGTCCGGAAGACCCGCGAGATCGGGATGCACTGATCGCGCGGAACAACGAACAGAGGGGCAGGGAGCACGCCGATGACAAGAACCGGAGCGAGAGCCGCGCGTGTGGTCGCGCTGGCGGCGTTGCTGTTCGTCCTCGCGCCCGCGATCGCGTGGGCGTGTCCGATCTGCTTCGGAGGCGACCCCGACTCGGCGGAAGCTCAGAGCCTGAATTGGGCCGTCTTCACGCTGCTCGGGGTCACCGGCGGGGTCCTGAGCGGGTTCGTCGGGTTCTTTTTCAGTCTGTTGAAGCGCTCCCGGCAGGCGCTCGGGAACGATGCGGCGTTCGATGCCGCGGTGCGGCGCGGCGAGCGCGGAGGGGAATCGTAGATGGCTGACTTCTTGGGATTGCCGATCCAGGCGGCGGCGCACGCCGCCGAGATCGACGAGATGATCGTGCTGATCCACTGGCTGATGGCGGTGCTGTTCGTCGGCTGGGGCGCGTTCTACGTCTACACGCTGATCCGGTTCCGCGCGAGCGCCAACCCGAAGGCGGACTACACCGGCGTCACCAGCCACACGTCGAGCTACCTGGAGATCGGCGTGGCGGTCATCGAGGCGGTCCTGCTGATCGGCTTCGCCATCCCGGCCTGGGCGCACCGGGTGAACGACATTCCGCCGGAGGGCGAGTCGACCGTCCTCCACATGATCGGCAAGCAGTTCGAGTGGCACTCGCACTATCCGGGCCCCGACGGCCGGTTCGGGCGGCGCGACATCAGCCTGATCACGCCGACCAACGCCATCGGCCTCGACCGGAGCGACCCGAACGGCGCCGACGACATCGTGTCGATCAACCAGATGAACCTGCCGATCGACAAGCCGGTGATCGTCTACCTGTCGTCGCAGGACGTCATCCACAGCATGGGCATCGCCGAGATGCGGGTGAAGCAGGACGCCGTGCCCGGCATCCAGATCCCGGTCTGGTGGGTGCCGAACGAGCTCGGCCAGTTCGAGGTCAACTGCTCACAGCTCTGCGGTCTCGGCCACTACCGGATGCGCGGCTTCGTGACGGTCATGGAGCAGGCCGACTACGACGCCTGGCTGGCGGAGGAAGCGTCCTTCCTCACCGGCAACTAGCCGGGTCCGTTTCCGGTCTTCCGTGTGGGCGGCCCGAGCCAATAGGGCGCCCCACGGGCGCTTGCACCCGGCGTGACGGCAACTGCCTGTGGTGTGGGTGACTGCACCGCCGATCGCAGGCGGGCGCAACCGTCCTCCGTGCCCATCCCGACCCGTGTCGCGTACTTCCAGTTTTCGTACGACGCGGACCTGTTCGAGTCGCTCAAGTCCGCGATAAGCGACGCCATCACCCTCAACAAGCGCTCGCGAATATACGTCGTCTACCGGGACAAGGACCAAGCGCGAGTGAAGGGACGCTTCATCTTCGGCCGACGGAAGGGAGCGCCGTGGGAAGGCTTCGGCGCGAACGTGCCGCAAGACGGCGCAGACACCGATGAGCAGGCGTCCTGAAGCGGTCCTGGTGGATTCGGGGTTCTTCTTCGCCCTGTTCGACCCGAGAGACCCGTGGCACACCCAGGCCAAGTCGAAGGCCGAGTGGATCGAGGCCTTCCGCGTCATCGTCCCATGGCCGATTCTGTACGAGACCGTCAACACGCGGCTTGCCCGACGACCGGACCGCTCTTCAAGCTGTTCTCGGCGACGTCAACGTCCGCGTCGACGCAATGCTCACCTTCAATCCCAGGGATTTTGGGAGCGTCTGCCGGGCACGAGGTGTCGAGATCCTCTGACTGACGCCGCATGCGAGCGTTTCAGCGCCGGATCGCGACGGCAGCGGCTGCGCAGTTCCAGCGCCCGCTGGAAGCTGACCAGCCGCCGAATGAGACTGTTGTAGCGGGAGTGCGTGTCACGCGGATGAGTGGCGCCGAGAGCCGAGTACAACGCCAGCTCGGGCGAATTCGGCAACTCCGGAGTTCGCGGAACGCTCAGGCCGGCGGAGCGCAGCCGGTGCGCTCCAACAGCGACGAGCAGCGCCTCAACCGTCAATTGGCCACGCCGGAGCGCTTCGATACCGGACGCCACAAGGTCCGCGCCGGGCAAGTCCTTCGGCACCTCCCTCACCGGTTCATCGCCGCTACCGCGGCCTCCACCCTGTCGCGAAGCGACGCCGGCTCGATCGCCGGATAACGGATCAACGCCGGTTCGATCTCGCGGAACAGCGCCGTCAGACGATCCGGCTCGATTAACCCTTGGCGCTGCATTGCGTCGATGTCGAGCAGATCCCGTTCATGCCCGCGCTCGATCTTCGCGAGCGCCTGCGCGTAGAAGTCGTAGTGAAAGAAGTCGACGGGTCCGTTCCGATCGATGAACACGCTCCGGTCCCGCCAGCCGGGCAGGGCGGGCATGAAGTCATCGGGTGCGGCCAGCTCCACGTTGATGTTCAGGGCGTCCTTGGCACGGGCAACGGCTTCGAAGACGCCTGCCGGCTCCGGGTCGAGCTTCAGATCGATGTCCACGGTAGCTGTGCGCCAGCCCAGCAGAACCGCCGACGCGCCCCCGACGAGGTAGACGCGGCCAGGGCCGCGCGATTCCATTCCAAGTCGCTTCATGAGGTCGCGCACTCGCGCCGCTTCAGTCGGTTCACGCATGCTGTCACACGGAGTTCGCGACCCCAGCAAGCCGGTCGCGCGACCTATCCCGTTTCGAGTAGCCGGCGGCGTCACCGTTCGGCGGAGGCAATCGCCTCCTCGAGTTCGGCGACGATCTCCTCCATCCGGTCGGCCGCCTCGGACACGTCCGCCAACGCGGTTCTCGCCGCGGCGTCTATCCGCTGCTGGAACGGCCCGATCGGCAGTGCCCGCCGCGCCGCCTCGATCATCAACCGCAGGGTCTCGACGCGAAGCTGCTGGTAGCGCTGATGCTCCGGAGAGGTGAGATCGTCCGTGACGGCCGGGGACGCGGGAATCGAGGACCCCGGAGCCGGCACGTCGCCGGCCATCGGCACACCGGCCGGGGGGGCGGTGGACACCGTATCGGTAGCCTGGACAGTCGCGTCATCGTCCCCGGCGGTCGTCGGCGTGTCGGCGCCACCACAGGCTGTGGCGCCACCGCAGAGCGCTGCAACGACGACGAATCCCGCCAGCACCGCGCGCCGTGTTCGGGAATGCTCCGCGACACCGCGCGTGGCTGCGTTGGCCGGAGCCGGGATGTCCTCCACCGCTCGCGCCCTCACCACGTTCACACTATTGCTACCGCGCGGCGGCGGCCAGCTCCTCGCGGATGATCTCGACGAAAGTGCCGTAGGGCGCCGCGCCCAGAACGGCCCGCCCGTTCAGGAACAGCGTCGGCGTCGACGAGACGCCGTAGCTCATCCCGATGCGCATGTCGCGATCGACCGTCGCGGCGTGCCGTCCACTGTCCAGGCATTCGTTGAACGTGTCGGGATCGAGTCCGAGATCCCCGGCGTAACCCTTCAGCGCATCGACGTCGAGCGAGCCCTGGCTGGCGAACATCGTGTCGTGCAGCTCCCAGAAGAGGCCCTGCTCGTGCGCGCAGTTGCCCGCCTCGGCCGCCTTGAACGCGTTGGGATGGCTCGGCAGCGGGTAGTCCTTGTAGACGAAACGGATCTGCCCCTCGAACTGCTCCATCAGCCGCGCGACGGTGTCCGTCGCCCGCCTGCAGTAGGGGCAGTCGAAGTCCGAGAACTCGATGAGCTCCACCGGGGCGCCGGCCGGTCCGCGCGCCGGATCCTCGGCCAGCGCCTCGACGGCGTGCCGTGGCGGCTGCAGAGTCACCGACACGTCCTCGGCCGTCTCCCGCAGCTCGTTCATGTACGCCTGCAGCGCCTGCAGCGGACGCTGCTGATCGATGGCGGCGCGGATCTCCGGCCGCATCTGGTCGAGGGTGCGCCCGGGGAAACGGTCCCTGTTCCGCTCCCAGATCAGATCGATCTCGGCGTCGGTCACCTCGATCATCCGACTCGGCAACTCGGCCTCCAGAAGCTCGTCGCGCGTCATGCCGCGCGCCGCCGCCTCCCGCTCCACCAGACGCTCGCCCACGACGACGTCGAGCGCCCGCCGCCGGGTGTCGTACAGCTCCTGGAGCATCCGGAGCCGCGAGGACGCATCGTTGAGCCGCCACGCGTCCTCGAGCTCGGCGAACGTCACCGCGACGTCGCCGATGCGGGCCACCACCGTATCGTCGTCCTGCTGTGCAACGGCGGGCGCCGCCAGGTACAGGCCGAGAACCGCCGCCGCCAACAGAGTTCGTGAAGACATAAGGAGTGCACTGTACCACCGTTTTCCGCTCCAGGTTCCCGCCCCACGGGAACCCGCGCCGGGCACGCAACGCACGGCCGGCCGGCACAACTCCGTATAATGCCGCCCCGATGCCATCGCACCGAATCGCCGCGCGGGCGCCCCGCGGCCGGGCGGTCGAGACGGATATCCGGACGGATCGCGCGACGGTGACGACGGTCCTCGAAGACGCGGCCCACTACCCGGGCGGACACGCGGCCGGCGTGGCCCGGCCGGCCACCGAGGCGGACGTGGCCGCGCTGGTCGCCGGCGCGGGACAGGTGCTGCCGATCGGCGCCCAGTCTTCGCTGACCGGCGGGGCGACGCCGATGGGGGACGTCGTGCTCGACCTGCAGCGCTTCGACCGGATCGTCTCCATCGGTGCGGACGAGGTCGTAGTCCAGCCCGGCGTCCCGCTGGGGGTGCTGCAGGCGGCGCTCGCGCGGGACGACCGATTCTATCCGCCCGCACCCACTTTCGACGGCGCGTGCGCGGGCGGCGTGGTCGCCACCAACGCCGCGGGCGCCGCCACCTTCAAGTACGGCACGACGCGCGACTGGGTCCGGCGACTGACAGTGGTCCTGGCGACTGGCGACGTCCTCGATCTGACCCGCGGCAAGACGATCGCGAGTCCCGACGGCTGCTTCGAGGTGGTCACCGGCGACGGCGCGATCCGCGTGCCGGTCCCGACGTACCGGATGCCCGACGTGGCCAAGTGCTCCGCCGGCTACTTCGCCGCGCCCGGGATGGATCTCATCGACCTGTTCATCGGCTCGGAGGGCACGCTCGGGGTCGTCACCGAGGCGACGTTCGCGGTCGTCGCCCCCGCTCCGCGGGTGGCGATGGTATGGCTCCCGCTGGCGGACGAGCGCAAGGCGGTCGCCCTGGTGGGGCAGCTTCGGACCGCGGCGCGCAGCGCGTGGCGGCACGGCGCGGCGCAAGGCATCGACGTGGCCGCCATCGAGCACCTCGACGCCCGCAGCCTGGCAATCGTCCGGGACGACGGCGCGGCGCGGCGACTCGGGGTGGCGGTACCGGCCGGCGCGCGGGCGGCCCTGCTCGCGCAGATCGAGCTGCCGGCAGGAACCGCGTCGACACCCGGCACGGCCTACGACGAGATCGGCGGCGCCCTCGCCGGCGATGCGCCGGATACGCCGTTGGTGCGACTCTGCCGGCTGCTCGCCGATGCCGGCGTGCTCGACCAGGCCGAGATCGCTCTGCCCGGCGACCGGCGGCAGGCGCACCTGACCGCCATCCGCGAGGCGGTGCCGGAGGGCGTCAACCGCCGGGTCGGCGAGGCAAAGCGCCAGCGGGACGCCGCCATCGAGAAGACCGCGGCGGACATGATCGTGCCGTTCGCGCGGTTCGACGAGAGCCTGGCGCTGTTTCACCGCGCCTTCGGCTCACGCAATCTCGATTACGCCGTCTGGGGCCACATCTCGGACGGCAACGTTCACCCGAACGTGATTCCCGCTACGATGGAAGACGTGGTGCGCGGCAGGGAGGCCATTCTGGAGTGCGGACGGGAGATCGTCCGGCTCGACGGCTGTCCGCTCGCGGAGCACGGCGTCGGGCGCAACCCGGTCAAGCAGGCACTGCTCCGGCAGTTGTACGGCGCCGCGGGCATCGCCCAGATGCGCGCCGTGAAGGCCGCGCTCGATCCGCACGGCAAGCTGGCGCCCGGCGTCCTCTTCCCGGCCGCCGTGACGTGAACAGGAACGGAACCCGATGGGCTGGTTTCTCGTCAAGTGGCTGACCAACGCGGTGGCGCTCGGCGCCGTCGCCTGGATCCTGCCCGGGGTGACGGTATCCTCCCTTCCGGCCCTCGCCGTGGCGGCGGTAGTGCTGGGCGTGGTCAACACGATCGTGAAGCCGGTGCTCATAGTGCTGACGCTGCCGCTGACCGTGATGACGCTCGGCGTGTTCTACCTCATCGTCAACGGCGTGGCCTTCGCCCTGGCCGCCTGGATCGTCCCCGGCTTCGAGGTCCGGTCGCTGGGATGGGCGATGCTGGGGGCGGCGCTCGTCGGTCTGGTCTCGATGTTCATCGGCGGCTTCCGGCAGCCGCCGCGCAGCACGCGGATCGACGTCATCGACGTGACCGCGCGCCGGGACTGACGCTCCGGACTACAGCTCGACCCGGCGCAGCCGCAGCGCGTTCCCGACCACCGACAGCGAGCTCAGGGTCATTGCGGCGCTCGCCCAGATGGGGCTGACGAGCAGCCCGAGCAGGGGATACAGCACACCCGCCGCCACCGGGACTCCCACTGCGTTGTAGACGAACGCCAGGACCAGGTTCTGGCGGATGTTGCGCATCGTGGAACGGCTCAGCCGCCGCGCCCGCGCGATCGCCCGCAGATCGCCCCGGACGAGGGTGATCCCGGCGCTCTCCATGGCGACGTCCGTGCCGGTCCCCATCGCGATGCCGACGGCGGCCTCGGCCAGGGCCGGCGCGTCGTTGATGCCGTCGCCCGCCATCGCCACGGTTCGCCCGCGCGCCTGCTCGTCCGTCACGAGGCGGCGCTTGTCGGCCGGCAGCACCTCGGCCACGACGTCCGCGGAGTCGATACCGACCTCGGCGGCCACCGCCTCGGCGGTCACGCGGCTGTCGCCGGTCGCCATCACGATCCGCAGCCCCTCGCCGCGTAGCAGCCCGATCGCCTCCCGGGTCGACACCTTGACTGGATCGACGACCCCGATGACGCCGCCGGGAACCCCATCCACCGCCACCAGCACCACGGTCTCGCCGCGGCCTCCCGCTTCATCCGCGAGGGCCGTCAGCTCGTGCACGTCGATCCCCAGCGCCGCCAGGAACGCGGCGGTGCCGACGACGACATGACGGTCGTCGACCTGCCCGGCCACTCCGCGCCCGGTCTCGGACGCGAAGTCGGTCGCGACCACCGCGGGAACGCCGCGGGCATCGGCCTCGGCGATGATCGCCGTCGCGAGTGGATGCTCGCTGGCGCGCTCGACGCCAGCCGCCAGCCTCAACAGCTCCTCCTCTTCGACCGAGGCACCGGGCGACGGCGCAACGGTTCGGACGCGCGGCTTGCCCTCGGTCAGCGTGCCGGTCTTGTCCACGATGAGCGTGTCGACCCGCTCCAGCGCCTCCAGCGCCGCCGCGTCCCGGATGAGCACGCCGGCCGTTGCCCCGCGGCCCGTCCCGACCATGATGGCCATCGGCGTCGCCAGCCCGAGCGCGCAGGGGCAGGCGATGATGAGCACGGCGACGGCGCTGACCAGGGCGAGGGCCAGGCGCGGCTCGGGCCCCCACAGCGCCCAGCCGGCGAACGCGGCGACCGCGACGATGACGACGGCCGGGACGAAGTAGCGGGCCAGGCGGTCCGCGACGCGCTGAATCGGTGCGCGGCTGCGCTGCGCCTCGCTCACCATCCGCACGATCTGCGCCAGCAGGGTCTCCGCGCCGACTCGCTCGGCGCGCATCGTCAGGCTCCCGGTGCCGTTCATCGTGGCGCCGATCACCACATCGCCCGGACCCTTCTCGACCGGGATCGGCTCGCCGCTGACCATCGACTCGTCGACCGCGCTCCGTCCGTCGACCACCACCCCGTCGACCGGCACGCGCTCGCCAGGCCGCACCCGCAAATGGTCGCCGGCGCGCACTTCGGCGAGCGGCACGTCCTGGTCGGGCGCGTCGTGGCCGGGCGCGTCCTTCGTTTCCACCCCGTCCGCCCCGTCGTCGCCGCCAAGCCGATGCGCCACCGCCGGCGCCAGGCCGAGCAGCGACCGCAGCGCGGCGCCGGTCCGCTGGCGCGCCCGCAACTCCAGCACCTGCCCGAGCAGCACCAGCACGATGATGACCACCGCCGTGTCGAAGTACGGCTCGACGCCACCCTCCATCCGGAAGCCGGCCGGGAAGCTGCCGGGGACGACGGTCGCCGCCACGCTGTAGAGGAACGCCGCCCCCACGCCGAGCGCGATCAGCGTGAACATGTTCGGGCTGCGATTGACGATCGAGGCCCAGCCCCGCTCGAAGAAAGGCCGCCCCGCCCAGAGCACCACCGGTGCGGCGCAGGCGAGCTGTATCCAGTTCGAGACGGTCCGGCTCAACGGCAGCGCCGACCCGCCGGCGACCATTTCGGTCATCGCGATGCCGAACACCGGCAACCCGATCGCCGCCGCGATTCGGAAACGCCGCGTCATGTCGACCAGCTCGGGGTTGGGCGCCTCCTCCTGCGCCACCGCCCGCGGCTCGAGCGCCATGCCGCACGCCGGGCACGGTCCCGGCTCGTCCCGCACGACGTCCGGGTGCATCGGGCAGGTGTACTCGACCGCGGCCGGCGGCGCCGCGGCGAACTCCGGTTCCAGCGCCATGCCGCAGCTCGGGCAGGGGACCGGCTCGGTCTCGCGCACGTCGGGACACATCGGACAGACGTAGACGGCGCCCGGGTCATCCGCTGCACGGCGATGACGCGCCGTCCCATGGTCGACCGGCCCGTGCCCCGCATGCCCATGGTGGGCCCCGCCGCCCCCCGCGGCCTCGTCGCGCGCGCGCAGGAACGCCTCGGGATCGGTCCGGAACGCCGCCTGGCAGCCGCCACAGCAGAACAGGTAGGTCGTGCCCGCGTAATCGTGCTTGAACCGGGCCTTGTCCGGGTTCACTGTCATGCCGCAGACGGGATCGCGTGTTTCGACAGGCACTGGACGCAACTCGTCTGACGGCGGCTAAGGTTTCGATTCAGGACTGCGCGAAGTTCCGAACACCGCGATCACAAGAATCGTGTCGTCCTCGACGCGATAGAAGACGCTGTATGGAAACCTCCGCATGAAGGCGCGTCGCATGGCGTCCCGGTGACGAGGGTACATTGCTGGATGCTCGGCAACATTGGAGACCAGTCGCCTGAACACGCGGAGGAAATCACTCCCCGGACCGGATTGTTGCCCTTCGTACCATTCATACGCAGACAGGAGCTCGGTCACGGCTCTCCTGGTGTACCGAAGCTTCATCCGTCGATCAGGGCGTCGATTCTGGCATGCACCTCGGCGGCAGGGATTGCGCCGGCGGGATTCTCACGGTATTCCCGGAGACGCCGGTCGAGCTCCGCCTCCTGCTCCGGCGTAACCGGAGAAACGCTGTCCACCAACTCTTGACCGAGATCGAAACGCTCGGCTGGCGGCAGCTTCATCAACTGCTCTTTCAACTCGGCCCTCGTGAGCATTTCTCATGCTACCAGATCCGCGTCCGGTAGCCGGCGGATGACTGGCGCCGCCGAATCACAGCTCCCGCAGCGCCGTCGCCACCGGCAGCCTCGCGGCACGAATGGCGGGAAAGAGCCCGCCGAAGAAGCCCATCACGACCGCCCATGCGATACCCTGGACGAGCAGCGCCGGGGTCACGGCGAAGGCGAAGGCCACCTGGCTGAAGGTCTGCCAGTTGATGGTGGCGGTCTGGTAGCCGTTGAAGCCGGCGTAGGCCAGGAACCCGCCGAGCAGTCCCCCCGCGACGCACAGCGCCACCGACTCGACCATCACCGAGATGACCACCGGCAGGCCGCCGAACCCGAGGGCGCGCAGCGTGGCGATCTCGCGCGTGCGGCTGGCTACCGCGGTGTACATCGTGTTGATGCCGCCGAACACCGCGCCGATGCCCATCAACAGCGCGATCACGGTGCCGATGCCGGTGATGATGCCGGTGATCGCCTGCGACTGGCCCAGGTAGTAGACGTCCTCGCGCTCGACCATGACGTCGAGCCGGGGGTCGGTGGTCAGGGCGTCCTTGAACGCGTCGAAGTCGCCGGCCGAGTCCAGCTTCGCGTAGACGGACTGGAACGAGTCGCCGCGCCGGTAGGCCGGCTGCAGCACGCGGGCGTCGCACCAGATCTCCGACTCGGCGATCGTACCGTCCGCCTCGAAGATGCCGACCACCTCCCACGTGCTCTCGCCCCAGCGCTGCGTCGCCCCGAGGTCGATTCCCGCGAACTGGCTGGCCGCGCTGCGGCCGACGATGATCTCGTTGGTGCCCGGCCGGAAGGCGCGCCCCTCGACGATGCGGATCTCCTCGCGGACGCCGAAGGCGGCCGGCTCCACCCCGCGCAGCGGCACGTTGGCCGGCGATCCGGTGCTGCGCTTGGGCACGTCCACGACGACGAACAGCTCGGCCGAGGCTACCGGACCGCCGTCCGTTCGCCGGATGCCCGGCGCGTCCTTGATGATGCGGGTGCTGGCGAGCGCCAAGCCGCTGCTCAGCTCGGTGTCGCTCCCGCCCCGCATGATGATCGCGGTGTCGGGCGAGCCGGCGCCGGTGAGCGCCGCCCGGAACCCTTCGGCGATGGAGAGCACCGCTACGAAGACGATGACCACGCCGGTCACGCCGATAACGGCGACGACCGACGAGCCGGCTCGCTGCGGGAGCGTGCGGAGCGTGAGCGCGGTGACCGTGAACACCTGGGTGAGGAACTGCATCGCTACACCTTCCGCAGCGCGTCGACGATGCGCAGACGCGTCGCCAGGAGCGCGGGTACCGCCCCCGCCGCGAACCCGAGCAGCACGACGAGCGCGCCGCCGACCACGAGATCGCGCGTCGGGATCAGGAACACCGCCAGGAAGCCGCCGGTCGGGTCTCCCAGGCCAATCAGCAGCCAGCCCAAGCCGAGCCCGACCGCCCCGCCGGTGACGGCCAGGGCAAGCGACTCGATCAGCACCAGCGCCAGCACCCGCCGGTCAGTGAAGCCGAGCGTCTTCAGCACCGCGAGCTCGTTGGTCCGTTCGCGGATCGACTGCGCCATGGTGTTGGCGGTGATGACCAGGATCGTGAAGAAGACGGCGCCCAGAATCGCGGTCACGATGGCGCCGATGTTGCCGATCTGGTCGGCGAAGCCCTGCAGGAACGCCTGCTCGGTGGAGGTCCTCGTCTCGGCCGGCGAGTTGGCGAAGCGGGTATCGATTGTCGCCGCCACGTCCGGGGCCTGCGCCGGATCGTCGACGCGGATGATGTACTGGCCGACGAACCGCACTCCCTCCGCGTTCGCCTCCATCAGGTACTCGTGGTGGAAGAGGAACGTGGACGTGTCGTAGCCCTCCGTGCCCGCCTCGTAGATGCCGTCGATGGTGAACTCCCAGGTCGGTCCGCTCCGCGTGCGGAAGATCGTGCCCTCGATCGGGATCCGGTCGCCCACCTCCCAGCCGAAGCGGTCGGCGGTCACGCGGCCGACGATGGCGCCGGTACGGTTCCGCAGCCACGCTTCGCGTTCCTCGTCGCTCAGCACGATCTCCGGATACAGGCGCAGGTAGCTCTCGGGATCGACTGCGAACTGCGCGAAGAAGTTCCGCGGATCCTGGTAGATGCCGCCGAACCAGGACATGTGGCTGATGTCCGCCACCCCGTCCGTGGCGGCGATGCGCCCCAGGTAGCTCTCCGGCAGCGGCTGGATGAGCGACACCTTGTGGATGACCAGCATGCGGTCTGCGCCGGCCACCGAGACCCCGGTGCCGAATGCCAACCGGATGGCGGCCAGGTAGGCGAACAGGACGAACGCCACGACGATCGACAGCACCGTGAAGAGCGTCCGCGCCTTGCGCCGGAACAGGTTCTTCCAGACGAGCGGCAGGAACTTCATGACTCCGGCTCCGTGGCCAGCACGCCCTTGTTCAAATGCAGCGTCCGCCGGGCGCGGGCGGCGGCGTGCGCGTCGTGGGTGACCATGACGATGGTCTTGCCGTGCTCGGCGTTGAGCGCCTGCAGCAGGTCGAGAATCTCGTCGCCGGACTTCCGGTCGAGATCGCCGGTCGGCTCGTCGCACAGCAGCAGCGTCGGGTCGGTGACGATGGCGCGCGCGATGCCGACCCGCTGCTCCTGGCCGCCGGAGAGCTGGCGCGGGTAGTGCCTGGCGCGGTCCGACAGGCCCACCACCTCCAGCGCCGTCGCCACGTGCCGGCGACGCTCGCCGCGCGACAGCGGCGTCAACAGCAGGGGCAGCTCCACGTTCTTCTCGGCCGTCAGGACCGGCAGCAGGTTGTAGAACTGGAACACGAAACCGACGTGCCGTGCCCGCCAGCCGGCCAGCCTCCCGCCCGCCATGCGGTCGATCCGGTCGCCGCCGACGACCACCTCGCCCTCGGTCGGGGTGTCGAGACCGCCGAGCAGGTTGAGCAGGGTGGTCTTGCCCGAGCCGGACGGCCCCATCAGGGCCAGGAAGTCCCCCGGCGGCAGGTCGAGCGTGACGCCCTGCAGGACGTCGATCCGCTCCGATCCGCGCCGGAACACCTTGTGGAGGTTCCGGACCTGCACCAAAGCTCCGTTGTCACTCATGCCGTGCGCCTCCGCTCTCAGCCGGCCGTGACCCGCTCGCCGTCGGCCAGCTCCGCCGGTCCCTCGACTACTACCTGCTCGCCGGCCGCAAGTCCCGCCAGCACCTCCACGTCGCCGCCGTCCTCCAGGCCGGTCGTGACGGCTCGCCGCTCGACCGTGTCGCCGCGCGCCACGAAGACCACCTGCGCGCCGCCGTCGCTGCGCAACGCTGCGGACGGGATCCACAGCCGGGGCTCCGCTTCGACGACGGCCTCCTCCGGCGGCGGCCCGGCTTCGAGAAACGCCACGTTCACCCCCATGTCCGGCAGGATACGGGGGTCTCCAAGCTCGTCGAACGCGATCCGTACGAGGACCGTCGCGCGCTGCCGGTCGGCGGTGGGGATGGTCGTGATGACGCTGGCCGGGATCTCCCAGTCGGGGTAGGCGTCGAGGTTGGCCACCACGCGCTGCGCGGGAGAGACGCGGTTGATATAGCTCTCGTTGACGTCGACCTCGATCTCCAGCGACGACATGTCGACGATGGTGCAGACCCCGGTGCGGGTGAATCCCCCGCCGGCGCTGACCGGCGAAATCATCTCGCCCGGCTGCGCGTCCTTGGAGATGGCCACGCCGCTGAACGGCGCGCGGATGACAGTGTCCTCCAGCGCGGTCCGCCGCACGTCGATCTCGCGCTCGGCCACGACGACCTGCTCGCGCTGATTGGCGATTCGGGCCCGCAGCGAGTCGGCCTCGGCCTGCGCCGCGTCGAGGTCCGCCTGTCCGATCAGCCGCTGCTCCAGCAGCCGGCGCTGGCGGTCGAGGTCGAGCCGGGCCTCCTCGTAGCGCACCTCGAGCTCGGCCTGCGCGCCCCGCGCCGCGCCGAGCTGCGCCTCGGCCAGGGCCAGGTACGACCGCTCCGTGGTGTCGTCGAGCCGGGCCAGCACCTGCCCTTCGCTGACGGCCATCCCCTCCTCGACCAGCACCTCGATGATCCGCCCGGTGACCTTGGACGAGACGGTCGACTGCAGCCGCGCCGTCACGTAGCCGGACGCGTTCAGGACCGTCGGCTGGCCATCCGCGGGCACTGTCTGTCGCACCGCCGCGGTACGCACGACGGGAATCCGGGCCTCCTGCCACCAGCGCCAGCCCGCGACGCCGCCGGCGCCCGCGATTGCCAGGAGCAAGAGCAACCAGGCGATCCGGGCCAACCAGGACCGGCCGTCCCGCGAACGGTCGATCTTCAGCTCGTCGAGTGACGCTGCCATGATGATGACGATTATGACGTTGCCTTGACGATACGTGCGGGGAACGACGTCGATGACAAGCGGGACACGGCGAGACGGCCCGCGGTCGATTCGACGTGAGTCGAGGCGCTCAGGTTCCCCGCATCGACTCGTGCGGGCCTGTCGGCCACCGTCGACGGATCACGCGGTCGACGCGATTCCTCGAAACCACACGTGCATCGAGTCTCCTGTCTGGTGTAGATTACCTTGCCGGTCAACAGAACCCTGGACAACGACGACCGGGTAGAGTAGATAGTCGTGTAGCCTGCTTCCGACTCCATGCCGAGGAAATACCTCCAGCAAGGGTACCAGGACGACGACCGGCAGCGCCCGGAGCGCGTCGGCGTCGGCGATCGCAAACCGAAGGGTGACGGCCGCCCGCGGCGCGGCTACGGTCCGCGCGAGCCGCGGGTCGTGAACATGCCGGCCTTTCGGGAGGTGCTGAAGTGCGCCCGTTGCGGCGCGTCGCTGTCGTCGTTGATTCGCTTCGACACCCAGTGCGCCAAATGCGCGGCAGACCTGCATAGCTGCGCACAATGCACCTGGTTCGACACCAGTCGGACGCGGGAGTGCGCGCAGCCGATTCCAAAGCGCGTATCCCCCAAGGACGCCCGCAACACCTGCACGTACTTCGAGGCGCGGGTGACGGTGGAGCGGGAGACTCATTCGAGCGTGCCGGCGGCGCCGTCGGCCGCCCCGGCGCCGAGACAGCCATCGAGTCCGGCCGCGGCCAGCGCGCGGCGGGCGTTCGACGATCTGTTCAAGTAGCCACTCACCCATCGAGAGATGTACGGCCACGGCGAAGAAACCGACCTCCGGCGGCGTCTCGCGGCGTTGCCGTCGCCGGTGAGGCTGGTCTTCTTCACACAGACCTTCGGGTGCGAAACGTGTCTGCCGGCGCGCCAGGCGGCCGACCGGATCGCGGCCCTGACGGAGCGGATCACGGTCGAGGAGCACAACCTGGTGCTCGACCGCGAGCAGGTCGCCGAGTACGGCGTCGAGTGGGCGCCCGCGCTGGCGGTCGTCGGGGCGCAGGACGCGGGAATGCGCTACTACGGCATACCCGACGGCTACGAGATCGAGTCGCTGGTGGACGCCATCGAGATCGCCGGCGGCGGCGGCGGGCCCACCCTGCGCGACGAGACCCTCGACGCTCTCGACGCCCTCGATCGGGACGTGCATCTGCGGGTCTTCGTCACCCCCACGTGACGCTTCTGTCCCCAGGCGGTCAGCCTGGCCTGGCGTCTTGCCGCGGCGAGCCCGCACGTGACGGCCTCGGTGATCGAGGCCACGTCGTTCCCCGATCTCGCCCAGCGCTACGCGGTGACCGGCGTGCCGAAGACGGTCGTCGACGAGCGGGTGGAGATCATGGGCGCGTTGCCCGAGGCCGACTTCGTGGCGCAGGTCCTGCGGGCTGGCGCATGATCGCGTACGACGGCGGACGGACCGCTCGCCGCAGGCCGGGAACGGGGCGGGCGGCGGCGCTCGCCGCAGGCCTCTGCCTCTTCGTCTCGGCGGCGGCGCAAACGCCGGCGCCGGTCGAGTACGGCCTGTCCTTCCCCGCCCCCCAGCACCGCCGGCTGGACGTCGACGTGCGCTTTCCGGACGTGGGCGACGCACCCCTTCACGTGCGGATGAGCAGCGCCTCTCCCGGCCGTTACGCCCGGCACGAGTTCGCCAAGAACCTGATCGATATCGCCTTCACCGGTCTCGGCGGCTCCCCGGTGCAGTTGGACCGGCTCGGACCGGCGCACTGGGAGGTCGCCGGACATGGCGGGGCGGTCCGCGTCCGCTACCGGCTGTTCGGCGACCGCGTCGACGGAACGTACCTGGCCGTCGACGCGACGCACGCGCACATGAACGCGCCGGCCACGCTGCTGTGGGCGGAGGGGCTGGAGGACCGGGCCGCCCGGGTGACGCTGACCCGGCCCGACGGCGCGGCCTGGAACGTCGCCACCCAGCTCTTCCCGACGGACGATCCGCTGATCTGGACCGCGCCGAACCTCGCCTACCTGCTCGACAGTCCAATCGAGTTCAGCGACTTCGCGCTGCGGACCTTCAGCGTGCCGGATCCGGTGGAAGCGGGGTACCGGCCGACCTTCCGCGTCGCGGTCCATCATGCCGGCGGCGAAGCCGGTCTGGCCGCGTACGTGGCGGCGGTCGCGTCCATCGTCCGTGAGACGGCGCCCATCTTCGGCGAGTTCCCGCGGTTCGAGACCGGCGCCTACACGTTCATCGCCGACTACCTGCCGGCGGCGAGCGGCGACGCGATGGAGCATCGCAACAGCACCGTCCTGACCGCCGACGCCGGCCTCGACCGGCCGGGCAGCCGGACCCGGCTCCTCGGCTCGGTGGCCCACGAGTTCGTGCACGCCTGGAACGTCGAGCGGATTCGTCCGCGGTCACTCGAGCCGTTCGACTTCACTTCGGCAAACGTGTCGGGGGAGCTGTGGCTCGCCGAAGGGTTCACCAACTACTACGGGGCGCTGATCCTGCAGCGGGCAGGGCTGGTCGGTCTGGCCGCGACCCTGAACCGCTTCGAGCGCGTCATCGGCACGGTGACCAACGGGCCGGGCCGGCGGCTCCGCTCGGTCGTCGAGATGAGCCGGATGGCGCCGTTCACCGACGCGGCGACCGCCATCGACCCGACGAACTTCCAGAATACGTTCATCTCCTACTACGTCTGGGGAGAGGCGGTCGGGCTGGGGCTCGATCTCGCGCTGCGCGAGCGGTCCGGCAGCCGCGTCACCCTCGACGACTACATGCGGGCGCTGTGGGTGGAGTTCGGCCGCGCCGGCGACGATGTGCCGGGCGTGGTCGCAAGGCCGTATGCGGCGGCCGATGCGGAGGCGGTGCTCGCCCGCGTCGCCGGGGACACCGCGTTCGCACGGGACTTCTTCGCGCGCTACGTCGACGGCCGGGAGGTGGCCGACTACGCGCGATTGCTGCGGCAGGCCGGGATTCTCCTGCGTCCGGTCGCGCCGGGCCGCGCCTCGCTCGACCCGCTTCCGCTCGGCGGCGGCATGCGGGTCGTCCGGTCGACCGCCTACGGCTCGCCGCTCCACGCCGCCGGAGTGGATCGCGACGACGTGCTCACGTCGTTCGACGGACGCCGCATCGCGTCCGCGTCGGAACTCCGACGCCTGGTTGGCTCGAAGCGGCCGGGCGACCGGGTGAGGCTCGGCTTCCGGCGTCTCGGCCGAGAGAGGGAAACGACCGTCACGGTGGCCGCGGACGACCGCATCGAGATCGTGCCCGCCGAATCGACGGGAGCTTCCCTCTCCCCCGCGCAGCAGGCGTTTCGTCGAGCGTGGCTCGGCAGCCGGCAGTGAGCGCCATTGCGGTCGGCGCGGTGCTCGCGTACCGCTTTCTCTCCTCTGGGAGCTCCGCGTCACGACCTTCCAGGTTGCAAGGAACCGGCCGGTCACTTAATCTTCGAGTACGCTGACCCCTTGCGGCCGCGCGGGCCGCTGCATCCGTATCCGGGAAGGACGATCCACTCATGCCGACGAGACTCGCGGTCGCGCTGGCGGCGCTGGCCCTCTTCGTCGCACTGCCGGCGCTGGCCGAGCTGTACACCGAATGGCTCTGGTTCGGCGAGGTGGGGTACCAGAGCGTCTTCCTCAAGAGCCTGACGATGCGGTGGCTGATCGGAGCCGCCGCGTTCCTCGTGGCGTTCCTCGGACTGTTCGGCAACCTGCGCCTGGCCGTCAAGCGCGCTCGGCGCCCCTACGTGGTGTTCGCGGGCGGCGGGGACCTGCAACCGATAGTGCTCGAACGCCGGCATCTCATCTGGCTGTCCCTGGCCGCCTCGGCGCTGGCCGCGCTCTTCATCGGCGGGGTGGCCTCCAGCCAGTGGTTCCTCGTGCTGCAGTACCTGGAGGCGACGCCCTTCGGTCAGGCCGATCCGCTGCTCGGCCGCGACGCCGCGTTCTACATCTTCACGCTCCCGTTCCTCGACTTCGTTCGTCTCGGGCTCTTCGCGGTCGTCGCGCTGGCGCTGGTCGGCTCGGCCGCCGCCTATGTGGTCGCCGACGAAATCGCTCTCCAGCCCGACGGCATTCAGGTACGCGAGCAGGCCCGCCGGCATCTGCTGCTGCTCGGCGCCGCCGTCTTCCTGCTGTTCGCCTGGGCCGCGTACCTGGACATGCCGCGCCTGCTGACGACGCCGGCCGGCATCGTGCACGGGGCGGCGTACGTCGACGTGGCGGTGCGCCTGCCGGTGCTGCGGATCCTGATGGCGGTGTCGGTGTTCGCCGCGGGCGGCTGCGTCTACGCGGCGTTCGCGGGCAGCACGTGGCCGGTGGCGGCCGTGACCGGCCTCTACCTGCTCGTCTGGATCGGCGGCGGCGCGACGGCGGCGGCGCTGCAGCGCCTGGTGGTCACGCCGGACGAGCAGCAGAGGGAGGCGCCGTACATCACCCACAACATCGCCGCGACACGCACCGCGTTCGACCTCGACACGCTCGAGGAGCGGCAGGTGTCGGGCGACGCCCTCCTGACCATGGAGGACATCGAGAACAACGCCGAGACGATCAACAACGTCCGGCTCTGGGATCATCAGCCGCTGCTCGACACCTTCGGGCAGATCCAGGAGATCCGCACGTACTACGAGTTCGCGTCGGTCGACAACGACCGCTACGTGGTCGACGGCGAGTACCGCCAGACCATGGTGTCGACTCGCGAGATCAACTCGGACAGCCTGCCGAACCGGTCGTGGGTGAACGAGCGCCTGCAGTACACGCACGGTTTCGGCGTCGCGCTCGGCCCCGTCAACCAGGTGACGGAGGAGGGCCTGCCGGTCCTGTTCATCCAGGACCTGCCGCCCACCTCGCAGACCGACCTCGCCGTCGAGCAACCGAGCATCTACTTCGGCGAGCTGTCCAACGACTACGTGCTGATCAACACGAACACCGACGAGTTCCACTACCCGGAAGGCGAGGACAACGTCTCGACGCGCTACGACGGCGCCGGCGGCATCGAGATCGGCGGCCTGCTGCGCCGACTGCTGCTCAGCCTCCACTTCCAGTCCTACGAGATGCTCGTCAGCGGCCAGCTCAACGCCGACAGCCGGGTCATCTTCCACCGCAACATCTCGGACCGGGTGGCGACGATCGCACCGTTCCTGCGCTATGACGCCGACCCGTACCTCGTCATCGCGGACGGACGGCTCTACTGGATGCGCGACGCCTACACGGTCACCGGCAACTACCCGTACTCGACGCCGGCCGGCAACGGGATCAACTACATCCGCAACTCGGTGAAGATCGTCATCGACGCGTACCACGGAGACACGACGTTCTATCTGGCCGAGCCGGACGACCCCCTGGGCGTCACGATCGGGAAGATTTTCCCGGACCTGCTGCAGCCGCTCGACGAGATGCCGGACGAGCTGAAGAGCCACATCCGCTACCCGGAAGGGATCTTCTCGCTGCAAACCTCGATGTACTCGACGTTCCACATGACCAACCCCTCGGTCTTCTACAACCGCGAGGACCAGTGGGAAGTGCCGGTCATCGACAACGAGCAGATGGAGCCCTACTACACCATCATGCGGCTGCCGGGCGAGGAGCGGGCCGAGTTCATCCAGATGCTGCCGTTCACGCCGCGCGGCAGGAACAACCTGGCGGCGTGGATGGTGGCGCGCAGCGACGGCGAGAACTACGGCAAGATGCTCGTCTTCCAGTTCCCCAAGCAGAAGCTGGTGTTCGGGCCGTCGCAGATCGTCGCCCGCATCAACCAGGACCAGGAGATCTCGCCGCAGATCACGCTCTGGAACCAGCAGGGCTCGGAGGTGATCCAGGGCACGCTGCTCGTCATTCCGATCGAGGAGGCGCTGCTCTACATCCGGCCGCTGTACCTGCGGGCGTCGGGCGGCCGCATTCCCGAGCTGACGCGCGTGGTGGTCGCCTACCAGAACCAGATCGTCATGGAGGAGACGCTGGACGCCGCGCTGACGCGGCTGTTCGGCGAGCGGGGACTGGCGCCGGTCGCGCCGGCCACGCTCGTCGCAGACGCCGCGCGGGAACCCGCGTCCGCCACGGGATCGATGTCGGCTCCGGCATCGGAGGGGACGGGATCCCTGGCCAGCCGTGCGCAGGATCACTACACGCGCGCGATCCGGGCGCAACGCAACGGCGACTGGGCGCAGTACGGCGCGGAGCTCGAGCGGCTCGGCGCGGTGCTTGAGGAACTGCGGGCCGGGGAGAGCGAGAACTGAGCGCCAGTCTCGGCGCCACGAAGCCTGCGTGTTGCATAATGTCGGCGGGACGGTTCCGTCCGTACCCACTGTTGCAGATCCGTTCGGGGGCGCATTCGCGCGGGAGATACACGACATGAAGAGCCTGCATCGCACCATGCCAATCGTTCTGGCCGCCGCCGTCCTCGCCGCCCCCGCGGCTTGCGGCGGTGCGCCCGAGCAGGTCGAGCCTACGCCGGGGCTGACCGCCTTCACCGGCGCGCGCTTGATCGTCGGGGACGGCGGCGCCATCGAGAGCGGCACGATCGTGGTCCGGGACGGCGTCATCGAGGCGGTCGGTGCGAGCGACGCGGTCGCCGTGCCGGAGGACGCCTCGACGGTGGATCTCACCGGCAGGACGGTGACCCCCGGGCTGGTCAACGCCCACGGGCACGTCAACAACGTCATCGGACTCGAGGCCGACCCGTCGTTCTACACCGAGGAGCACGTCGAGAATCAGCTCGCGCTGTACGCGCGCTACGGGGTGACCACGGTCGTCAGCCTCGGTGGCGACGGTCCCGAGGCCATCGCCGTGCGTGACCGCGAAGGTCCCGACCTGACGCACGCGCGCATCCGCGTCGCCGGCCCGGTCATCGTCGCCGACACGCCGGAGCAGGCGGTCGAGCGCGTGAACGCGGCGGCCGACATGAACGTCGACTTCATCAAGATCCGCGTCGACGACAACCTCGGCGCCACCGAGAAGATGACCCCCGAGGTCTACCAGGCGGTCATCGACACGGCGCACGAACGCGGCCTGAAGCTGACCGCGCACCTCTACTATCTGGACGACGCCAAGGGGTTGCTCAACGCCGGCGCCGACTTCATCGCCCACAGCGTCCGCGACCTCGACGTCGACCAGGAGTTGATCGACCTGCTGACCCCCGGCGACGTCTGCGTCTGCCCCACGCTGATGCGCGAGGTGTCGACCTACGTCTACGAGGAGCGACCGGAGTGGTTCGACGAGGAATTCTTCCTGAAGGACGCCGACCCCGAGGTGATCGCCGCGCTCGAGGATCCCGAGCGGCAGCAGAGAACCCGCAACAGCAGCAGCGCGCAGACCTACAAGGCGCAGCTCCCAACCGCGATGCGCAACGTCAAGGCGCTCCACGACGCCGGGGTGCGGATCGCGATGGGCACCGACACCGGCCCCGCCGCCCGCTTCCAGGGCTACTTCGAGCACGGCGAGCTCGACCTGATGGTGGAATCGGGTCTCACGCCGATGCAGACGATCGTCGCCTCGACCCGCGACGCAGCGGCGTGCCTCGATCTGGAAGGGGTCGGGACGCTCGAGGCCGGCAACTTCGCCGACTTCGTCGTCTACACCGCGAACCCCGCCGAGGACATCGGCAACAGCCGCACGATCGAGTCGGTCTGGATCGCGGGCAACGAGGTGCCGGGAGCGGCGGGGAACTGATCCCCCGCCGCCTGGAGTGGCGGGGGACTGATCCCCCGGCGCCACGGACGACCGCGGGCATGACGATGCCGCAGAGCGTTGCGAAGCCGACCCCCGGCACCACGACGCCGCTGTACGACCGGGACTTCCATGCCTGGACGCAGCAGCAGGCGGGGCTGCTGAAGGCCGGTCGACTTCGCGATGTCGATCTGGAACACCTCATCGAGGAAGTCGAAGACTTGGGCGGCGAGCAGAAGCGCGCGGTGCGGTCGCATCTCCGCCACCTCATCGCGCATCTCGTCAAGCTGCGCTGCTCGCCGGCCGATGACCCGCGGCGGGGCTGGAAGGACGAGGTCCGGAATGCACGTGGCGAGATCGAGGATCGCCTCGCCGGCAGTCCCAGCCTGAGGTCGCACCTCGACGAGTTGTCGAACGAGGTCTGGCCGCGAGCTCGACGACAGGCAGCGGGGCAGATGGCGGACTACGGGGAACATCCCAATGTTCCGGCCGATTGTCCCTTCACGCTGGCGCAGGTGCTCGACGAAGACTACTGGCCCGACCGGGTGACGATAAGTGCGGCAGGCTGACGGCTCCATCGTTTGCGCCGAGTGCAGTCGGCTCGTCGGCATCAACGAGGAGCGCTGTCCCTACTGCGGCGCGTGGCGCCCCGGACTCTTCGGGTGGGCCCCGTTTCTGCGCGCCCTGGTCGGCGCCCGCCTCGATCTGATCGTCCTCGTCACCGGCGCCTGCGTCACGCTGTACGCCCTGGCGCTGCTGCTGCAGCCGGAGGCGATCTTCCGGGGGTCGGGCTTCCTCTCCATCCTCTCGCCCGGCGGCCGCGCGCTGTATCAGCTCGGCATGACCGGCGGCATCGCGTGGGAGCTGGGCTGGTGGTGGACGCTGGTGACCGCCACCTACCTGCACGGCGGTCTGTTGCACATCGCCTTCAACGTGATGTGGATCCGCAATCTCGGTCCGGCCGCCGCCGAGGTCTACGGTCCCGCCCGCACGTTCGTCCTGTTCAACGTCGCCGGCGCGTCGGGTTTTCTACTGTCGAACGAAATGTCCGGCGCCCCCACCATCGGCGCCTCGGGAGCGATCTTCGGCCTGCTCGCCGCGCTGATCGTCTACGGCCGCAAGCGGGGCAGCTCGGTCATGACCCAGCAGCTCTGGCAGTGGGCCATCATCCTCGGCGTCTTCGGCTTCATCATGCCGAGCGTGAACAACTGGGCGCACGGCGGCGGCTTCGCCGGCGGGTGGATCGCGGCGCATCTGATGGGTTTCAGCGACGAGCACAGGGAGAGCACACGCGTCCTGCTGGCGGCGCTCGCGCTGATTGCGGTCACCGCCGTGGGGATCGGCCTGTCGTTCTACAACGTGACGGGGATTCTGCTCGCCGAGTAGGGACCCACGCTGCGATTCCCCCTCACTCCGCGGTAGGCGCGGGGCGGGAACGCCGCCGGCGCCCCCGGCGGCGTCTCCGTCGCCGCGGCGTCTGCACGCCATGGGTCGCGAGATCCTGCCAGCGCGCGAGGGTGTCCGGATCCTCCCCGTGAATATCGAGCCACGTGAGAGCGTCGGGCAGGCTGGCGCGCCCGAGAATGCCGCGGATCTTGCGTGGCGGCAGGCCGGGGTCCTTGAGCAGCGGCTGCAGCGCCAGCACCTGGCGCAGGTGCTCGATGTCGCGCCGGGCCACCGGCAGTTCGCCCAGCGTGACACGCAGCGGTGTCCCGAGAGCATCGCGCCGGGGCGGCGTCAGGTCGATCTCCTGGACCGGCGCCACGAGACTGCCGAGGAGAATCGCGTTCGAGAGCGTGTCGGGCGACACGTCGAATCGTGCCCGGTAGGCGTCGAGCGCCTCCAGCGAACGCCACAGCGCAACCGACCGCGGACGGTTGACCTCCGGCGCGACATGGCGCAGCAGCCCGGTCCGGGACAGCCGCTTGAAGATGCGACTGGCGACGCCGCTGCGCAGAAGCTTGTATACCTCCTCGACCATCCGCGCGGGCGACGCGTTCCGGATCTCCGTACGCTGCCGGGCGATGCCTTCCCGTACCGGTCGGTCGAGCCGGAAGTCGAGCCGCGCGGCGAACGCGACGGCCCGCAGCATCCGGACCGGGTCCTCGACGAAGCGCTCGTCCGGGTCGCCGATGCAGCGGATGAGCCGCCGGCGGAGATCCGTCATTCCCCCGACATAGTCGATGACCGCGAAGGTCGCGATGTCGTAGAAGAGCCCGTTGATCGTGAAGTCGCGACGGAAGGCGTCCTCCTCGGGCGTGCCGAAGGTGTTGTCGCGCCGGATCGGCCGCCGTCCGCGGCGATCCTCGCCCGCGGCGGACGGCTGTCGCTCCTGCTCCTGCTCCCGGCGGGATGCAGTGACGGTCGCGTCCGCCGGAGGCGGCGCGTCCACCGGCACCTGGCGGCGGAACGTCGCGACCTCGATCGTCTTGTCCCCGAACTTGACGTGCGCCAGCCGGAAACGCCGGCCGATGATCCAGCAGTTCCGGAAGATGCGCTTGATCTCGTGCGGGTGCGCCGACGTGCCGATATCGAAGTCCTTCGGGCGCCGGTCGAGCAGCAGGTCGCGCACCCCGCCGCCGACCAGGTAGGCGGTGTGGTTGAACTTCCGCAGGCGATAGAGAACTTTGAGTGCGTCGGGGTCGATCCGCTGGCGCGAGATCGAGTGGTCGGCGCGGGAGATGATCGTCGGCGCGACCACTAGCCGCGCCTCGCGGGGGCGTCCTCCGGCGACGCGAATCGGTTGACGCGCGGGCGAAACATGAACCGGCGCCATTGTAGCAGCCCGTTGCCAAGGGCCACGCTGCGCTCGACCGGCGATGCATCCCGCCTCGCCGGCGACGATTGGCGGGCCAGGAGCTTGCGCCGCAGAAAGCAACGAAGTGAGTTCTGCGGGCGCAAGCTCCTGGGGCGGTGGGGGATGGGGCCGAACACGGAGCCCCGCGACGGGTTTGGCGGCGCTAGAATGGAAGAAGGCCGATTCGGCCGTAACGGCGTGACCGAGCGACCCTACCACCAGCGCCTGACCCGGATACGGGACGCCTTCCCCGCACCCGTTTCGGACCGGAAGCACGACGCGTACTTCGTCTTCTCGATCCTGCGGGCGCTGGATGAGGTGGATGACCTGAAGTCCGAGGTCCCCCTGCTCGGCCGGCCGCGGTCGCTCGACTACGCAACGGCGGAGCAGGCCGAGCTGACCGAGGAGGGGCGCAGCGTGGAAGACGTGGCGCACATGCTGGTCGGCCAACTCGAGGGCATGCCCATCTGGGGGCATCCGCGGACGCAGATCAACGTCGTCCCCCCACCGTCCATCCCGAGCGTCATCGGGTCGCTGCTGCCCGCCATCTACAACCCGAACCTGGTGTCCGACGACACGTCGTACGGCCTCATGCTGACCGAGGCGGCGGTCACCGCCATGGTGTCGCGGTTGGTCGGCTACGACGCGGCGCAGGCCGCCGGCGTGTTCACGTTCGGCGGGACGGGCACGGTGCTCTACGGGGCGAAGCTCGGCATCGAGAAGGCGTTTCCCGACGCGATGGACAACGGCGTTCCCGCCGGCGGCGTGATCCTCGCTTCGTCCCAGAGCCACTACTGCCGCCTGAACGTCGCCGGCTGGCTCGGGCTCGGCGAGAAGAGCGTCGTCGAGGTGCCGACCCATCCACAGAACGACGTCCGCATCGACCGGTTGGAGGCCGCCGCCCGCGAGGCGCTCGACCAGGACCGGCGCATCGTGGCCCTGGTGGCCACGATGGGCACCACCGACGCGTTCGGCATCGACGACCTCGACGCGGTCGCCGATCTGCGCGACCGGCTGGTCGAGGACTACCACCTCGACTACACGCCGCATGTCCACGCCGACGCCGTCATCGGCTGGGCCTGGGCGGTGTTCAACGACTACGACTTCGAGGACAACCCGCTCGGCTTCCGTCCCCGCACGGTGCGGGCGCTCGCCGCGGCGCGCCGGCGCATGGCGAAGCTGCACCGGGCCGACTCGATCGGCATCGACTTCCACAAGACCGGCTTCACGCCGTACGTGTCCAGCCTGTTTCTCGCCCGCGACCGGGCCGACATGCAGCTCCTCGTCCGCGGCCGGGAACAGATGCCCTACCTGTTCCAGAGCGGCGAGCGCCACCCCGGCGTGTTCACGCTGGAGACGTCGCGCGGCGGCTCGGGCGTGCTCGCCGCCTACGCCAACCTGCAGCTCTTCGGCCGGGTCGGTCTGCGTGTCCTCCTCGGCCACCTCGTCGAGATGGCCGAAGCGCTCCGCGAGCATCTCGAGGGGCACGACTCGACCACGGTGCTCAACGAGGACGGCGTGGGAACGGTCACGGTCTTCCGCGTCTATCCCGACGGCGTCGACACCTGGACGGTCAAGGACCGCGAGCGCACCGACCCCGGCGCGCGCGAGGAGCTGCTGCGACACAACGACTACAATCGGCGGCTCTTCCGGTATCTCTACGACCGCGCGATGCGCGGCGAAGGGGTGCACATCTCGATGACCGACTGCTATCGGGAAACGGACTACGGCGAGCCGATGGTCGGCCTGAAGAGCTTCATCCTCTCCCCGTTCATCGACGAGCAGGACGTCGAGCAGCTCGTCCGGGACATTCTGGACGCGCGGCAGGCGCTACGGGGCGCGTCATCCTCCTGACCTCGACGGCACCGCCAGCCGTGCCGCGTCACACGACTACGTGCGCGCCACAAGCGAATCGGGCGCAAACGGGCGTACAATGCTCCCCACGTGTGGGGTTCGTCCACGCGGCATCCCCGGAAACAGCGCAAACGGCCGGCGTGTGGCGGATCCACAGTCCGGCAGCAAGGAAAAAAATGATGAAGACGACACTCATCGTGGCCTTCCTGCTGACCGCGCCCCTCACGGCCGCGGCGCAGGACAGCGGCATCGTCGGTTCGGTCACGGACGACACGGGCGGGGTCCTGCCCGGCGTGACCGTCGAGGCGTCGGGCGGTGCGCTGCCCGGCCCCGTCGTGGCGGTCACCGACGGCGACGGCGGCTACGCGTTTCCGGTGCTTCCCGCCGGCACCTACACCGTCACGTTCACGCTGGCCGGCTTCGAGCGGGCGGAGCGGGAGGTGGAGCTGGCCGCGGGGCTCACGGCCACGGTCGACGTCGACCTGCCGCTCGGCGGTCTGTTCGAGGAGGTCACCGTGTCGGTGACCGGCACCGCCATCGACGCCCCGGCCATCAACATGCCCCACGCGGTGACGGTGGTCAGCCGCGAGACGCTGGAGCAGACGGGGGCGACGCAGCTCGTCGATCTCTTCCGCAACCTGAGCGTCAGTCACGGCGTGGTCGGCGAGCGGAGCAGTTGGTACAACTCGAACCAGCCGTCGACGCTCACCGAGAACGTGGCCAACGTGAACCTGCGGGGCCTGGGCGCCTCGCGGACGCTGGTGCTGATCAACGGCCGGAGGCACGTGTCGGTGCCCGCGCGCCTGATCGGGGGGCGCTTCGTCGACGTGAACACCATTCCGGCCATCGCCGTCGGGCGGCTCGAAGTGCTGAAGGAGGGCGCGTCGGCCACCTACGGGTCGGACGCGGTCGGCGGCGTTGCCAACTTCGTGACGCGGAGCGACTTCCGGGGCTTCGAGATGAACGTCTCGCACGACTACTTCGACAGCGCGGGCGACACGACCGTCGCCGGCATCTGGGGCGGTCGGATCGGGAACTCCACCGCCGTCCTGTCCGCGGAGCGGGTCGGCCGGCAGGAGCTGCAGATGGCGGACCGGCCATGGACGCTCGACCGCCTGAGCACGCACGTCGGCGGAAACCGCGCCGGATGGTCGAGCCTCGGCAACCCCGGTACGTACGCGGTCGGGGCGCCGACACCGTGGACCGCCGACGTCTTCGATCCCCGCTGCACGGACTTCGGCGGGCAGGACGAGGGCTGGACCTGCCGCTTCCGCTACGCGCCGTACGACAACCTCATCGACGAGCAGCAGCAGACCCGGGCCTTCGCGGAGCTGAACGGTCCAATCAACAGCCGCACCAACTACCACATCGAGGGGCTCTGGGCGGACGCCGTGATCCCGAACTGGTACACCACGCCGTCGTACCCGCCGTTCCCGCTGACGAGCACCACCGTCATGGAAGTGGCGGCCGACCATCCGGGCCGGCAGGCGTTCTGCGGCGACTACGCCGGTGACGGGAAGGCCGACTCCATGGGCGCCTGCATGGGCGACGCGCCCTGGTACCTGAACGGCCGCCCGTTCGGGAACTCGGGACCGGGGCGCCGGCTGCGCCGCGAGTCCCGCACGCAACGGGTGGCCGCCTCCGTCGACGGCGACTTCATGGCCGGCGGGCGCGACCTCAACTGGGACCTCGGCATGAGCTACTCGCGTGCGCGGGGCAACCTGAACCTGCCGGCGGTCTACACCGACCGGATCTTCCGCGCCTTCCGCGGCTACGGCGGCCCCGACTGCGGCGTCGGGGTGACGGCGGACAGGACCTCTCCGGCGGGCATGGCCCTCGGGCCGCTCGGCGGCGCGGTGGCGGGCCAGGGACCCTGCATGTACTACAACCCGTTCAGCAACGCCATCCAGTACTCGGATCAGCCGGGCGCACCGTTCCAGAACACCGCGAATCCGGACTACGTCGCCGGCTTGGCGAACCCGGATGCGCTGCGGGTGTGGCTCAACGAGGAGGTGGACCTGGTCAGCACCACCGACCTCTTCGTGGCCGACGCGACGGTGAGCGGCAGCCTCGTCGAGAACGTGGCCGACTTCGCCGTCGGGTACCAGTACCGCGGCGTGAACGCCGACGGCAACCCGAACGATCCCGGCGACGTCACCCGGAACCCGTGCCCGGTGGCGGGCGACATGGACTGCTCGGCCGGCGACCGCTTCGGGCCGTACCTGTTCACCAACGTCCACCGGCCCTATGCCGCCGACCAGCAGGTGCAACGACTGTTCGGGGAGCTGGCGCTGGCCGCCGGCCCCCGCGTCGACACGCAACTCGCGGCCAACTACGAGTTCTACAACGTGGCCGGCCGCCGCGTGAACAGCTTCGATCCGAAGGTCGGCTGGCGCATCCAGGCGGCGGAGAACCTGCACTACTCGCTCGCCTTCCGCGGCTCGGTGCAGACCACCTTCCGGACGCCGTCGCTCGACGACCTGAACACCAGCCCCCTGACGACGTTGGAGTGGATCAACGAGACGGGCGCCTACCAGGCCGTCGATCGCTTCGGGCGCCCCGACCTGGAACCGGAGCGGGCCTTCACCTACAACACGGGCGTCGTGCTGTTCCTCGAAGGGGGGGTCGAGGCGACGGTCGACTACTGGCACTACGACTTCGAGAACGTGATCGGGTCGATGCCCTACGACGCGGTCACCGCCCTCTACGCCAGCGACGACCCGGCGGCCCGGGACGCGCTGTCGCCCTTCATCATCTGCCCCGGCGGCCGGGCCTCGGAGCTGGCGCCCGCCGACCGCTGCGTGGCCCAGAACCTGGAGCGCATCCAGCTCGATCTCGTGAACTGGCCGGGTCTGACGACCTCGGGGATCGACACCCACTTCGCGGCCCGGACCAACGCCGGACCGGGTCAGTTCTCGGCGACCTGGGATTCCACCTACACGCTCGGCTACAACACGAAGGAGCTGCTGCTGGAGGGCACGGATCTGACCCTCTACGCGGAACGCGAGTCCGCCGGCTACCTGAACTTCGCCCACCCGATCGCGGTGCCGCTGCCGAGCTGGAAGAGCCGCTGGTCGGCCTCCTACCTCTGGGACGACTACACGCTGGCGAGCTACCTCAGCTACATCTCCGCCTACGAGGACCGGGGAGGCAGCACGACGGCGCCGATCATCGACCCGTTCCTCACCCTGGACGTGAGCTTCCTGTGGCGCTTCCCGGGCAGCGGGATGAACCTGACCCTGTATGCCATGAACCTGACCGGACAGATCCCGCCGTGGGCCAACATCGAGCAGTCCTACGACGGCTTCACCCACGACCCGAAGGGCCGCCGGCTCAAGATAGCTCTGACTTGGCGCTTCGGCGGCTGAACCGTCTCTCCCGCGGGTACCGGCGGATCACGTGATCCGCCGGTACCGATTGCCGTGAAATATTTAGCAATCTTTCTCTGACAGACCACTCAGGAGGGTCGTCTTGGGAAAGATTTGATAATCTTGCGGGAACATGGCCTCCGTTCCGAGGATTGGAGACCTCCCACACCAGCTTTCACCGAAGGAATTCTGGGCCCTGATCGGGCATCTCGAGCACGCGGGGCTCGACTTCAAACGCGGCGTTCCGGCCGATATTCGCGACACGATCGCGGCCATGGCCATGACCCATGGCGGGTTGATCGTCCACGGCGTCGACGATCGGCGGGCGCTCGTCGGCTGTCCACTCTCCCAGAATACGCAGGACCGCATCACGCGCATCGCCACCGAGTGCGGAGTGGACGTGCAACTCCGTCCAATCGTCGTCGGTGACGTGGAGTTGACCATCTGCGCCGTACCGGAGGTGCGCGGCCGGATCGTCACGACACCCGACGGCCGGCTGCTTCGGCGCGTGGGCGGCGACTCGCAGCCGCTGCGCGGCGACGCGATGGGGCGGTTCGTCCGCGAGCGCGAACATCGAGCCGGAGAGGACGAGCCGGTTGCCCGGGTCGATTTGGCGGCATTCGACCTGACCGCCCTGAATCAGGCGCTCACGGCCGATGGACGGCCGGCGGTGGCGCAGGTTGGCCTCGAGCGGGCGCTGACCGATCTCGGCGTCGCCATCGATGCAGCACCACCCCTGGGTCTGCGCGTGCTGCGGGCGGCACTCGTGCTCTTCGCGTCCGAACCACGCGAGTACGTACGCGGCGCCGCCGTGCAGCTCGTGCGTCGCGAAGGCGTCGGACCCGGCCCCGGACCCTCTTCCGCGCGGGAGGAGTGCGCCGGCCCGCTGGCAGCGACTGTCGACTGCTGTCTGCGTTTCGTGGCTGCGCACACCCGGCGATTCGAGACCGTCGTCGGGTCGCGCCGCCAACCGCTGCCCGAGTATCCCGACGCTGTGCTGCGGGAGGCAATCGTCAACGCGCTGGCGCATCGCGACTACGGCCTCACCGGCGCCACCGTCGACATCACTGTCTGGGACGACCGCATCGAGGTGCTCAGCCCGGGGCCGCTGCCGGGCCACATCACGCTCGACAACATGCGCGTGGAGCACTACAGCCGCAACCCGCGCATCATGCGCGTCATGAAGACCATGGGGCTCGTCGAGGAGTACGGCGAAGGCATCGATCGCATGTATCGGGAGATGGAAGCCCGCTTGATGGAGCCGCCCGTCTTCGAAGCCACCGCGAGCTCGGTGACGGTGACCCTGCGCAATCGCATGCTGGTCGACGTCGAAGACCAGGTCTGGCTGAACCAGCTCGACCGGGACGACGTGACCGCCGCCGAGCGTCGGGCGCTGGTCGCCGCACGGCAGGCCGGCGCCGTCACGCCGCGCGACCTGCGGGCCATGTTGCCGGACGCCGACGTCGATGCGCTGCTCGGACGAATGGCTGCAAACGGACTGCTGACGCGCGTCGGCCGCCGCGGCGGGACTCGCTATGTGCTGTCGGACGCCATGGTGCGACGTGCCGGCAGCCCGTGGATGGCGTCGCAGAAGCGGCGCAGCCAGAAACTGCTCGATGAGATCCGCCGCCGCGGAAGCCTCTCCACGACCGAGGCCGCGACCCTGCTCGATGCGGCCCCAACGGTCACCCGCGACCTGCTGAACGAGCTCGTGCGACTCGGGCTGGCGCGGGCCGCCGGCAGGACTCGCGCCCGACGATACCACCTGCGATGACGGTCGGCGAAAGCAGACCGCGGCGAACACCGCCGACAGCCCACCGGCCGGCCGGACCCTCACCGCGCTCTACGCCGCCCGTACCAGAATCGCGCGCGTGTAGAGTAGCTCGAAGCCCTGCCGCTGCACGTTCTGCTGCGACTTCGAACCAGGCTGAGTGGTGACGACGGCGATGTCGCAGCCCTGGCGGGCGGCGTCGGCCAGTCGCGCGGCGAGCAGCGCGGTCTGCACGCCGCGGCGGCGATGGGCGGGCGCCGTCGCGGCCCCGCAGAGTTGCGCGACGCCATCGCAGACGTGCAGGCTCCCGCCGCCGGCCACGACGCCGTCTCGATACGCGAGGTAACGGGCGAATCCCGAGGCGGTGGCCATGTCGCCCACGGTCCGGTCCATCACCTCGCGCGAGAACTCCTCGTGCGACCGAACCCCTTGCTCGTCCGAGCTCGCGAAGCCCGCGACGATGACGTCCAGCCAGGCTTCATGATCCTTTTCGTGCGCGACCCGGACATCGATGCCCGTCCCGATGTCCGGCAGGTTCGCGGCCGGCAGCCGAAGCCCGAGCACGTTCTCGGAGTTCTCCAGCACGTAGCCCCGTCGGGTCAACAGTGCGCAGACCGATGGGTCACCGAGGATCGCAACCTCGACTTGCACCGGCGTGCCGCGCTCCGCGAACGCGAGCTCGACCTCGGCCAGACGCGTCTCGTCGAGCGCGCCCGCAAAGCCAAGTCCGGCGACCTTGTTGAACGGCGAGTCGGGCCCCGTGTAGGTGGCGACGCCTCCCGCGAGCTCCTGGACGAAGGCGCGGGAATCCGGACGTCGCCTCGCCGCCGCGGCGCAGTCCGCCAGCAGGCGGCACTCCGCGCCTTCGATGCGAGCCGCGAGAGCCACGTCGGCGAAGAGCATGTTCTTGTCCGGTTACAGTTCGCGATGCGCCGCACGCGGCCTCGAGCCGATCGCCATCCACCTGATCGGCTCACAGAGATTACCGGCTGACATCCGTGCCCGCGCGTCGATTGATGGCCGCGAATGTTCCCAAGTTGCTTGATCGGGGCCAGCCGCACGGCGACTTCCCGCAGCCGGCAGGCCACGGGGTTCATCGCCCCCATGATTCGTGCTGTCCGGCGGCCCTGGCCACCAGGGTCGCGGTCTTCTCTCGCCGGTCGCGTTCGTACGATCACAACGCGTCCTCGACGTTCTCGTTCTTGGCGAGCGCCTGTCCGAGCGTCACCCCGTCTACTATCGCCTGCCTCGCGCCCTGGCTGGTGTCCGGCAGCACCGGGTGGGCCGCGTCCCCGAGCAGCGTCACGACGCCCTTGGTCCAGAACGGCAGCGGTTCACGGTCGGCCAGTTCGTCGACCATGTCAGCAGTCAGCGACATCACGACACGAAGCGTCTCCTCGAACCGTCAGGCCAATGGGCGTCCAGCGCTCCTGAACTCCAACCGCAGCGCGGCGACTCTACCCCGAACTCCGCCCCGGCTCCCAATGGAACCCCGCCCGGCATCCCAGGCGGCGCGTCCGATCCGTTCGACCGCAAACCCGAGACCCGACCCTCTCCTGCCCCTCTGCGCCGCTCGCCGCACACCCATGTCGCCCGCCTGCAACCGCTCTCGTGGCCGCCATCGCGTCACCTCTTGCGTCATCGGCCCCACCACGCCGCGTCGACCTGATCCCGCGGGTACGGTTATCATGTTGAGTGCACTGTTTCGTCCTCCGCAGCCGACTCCCACGCCGTCCCTTCTCCTTCCGTCTCGCCCCCCCCGCTGCCGTTCACCGTCAACGCGTTCACGCGAACTGTCGATAACCATGCCTGCCCAGCAGTCTCCAAACGACGATCTCCTCTCACTCGCTCCGAACTGGGCGGGGAGCGCATGGCATACTGAAAGCACGTTCCACCAACTGTCGCCCTACATAGGCAAGACCAAGTCTTCCATGGCCTCGTCATTGATCACAGAATTCAGCGACGCGAACGATCTCGTATACGATCCTTTTTCTGGCTGCGGAACAATTGCCTTCGAGGCCTGGAGCTCGGGCCGCCATGTTGTCGCAAACGACCTCAGTCCTTACGCTTTACTCCTTACGCGAGCCAAACTATTCCCGTATCGCTCCCTAGACCATGCCCTCTTCGACATCCGACGACTATCTCGCCGCCTTTCCGGCGCCCGGACCTCTCCCAGACTCGACACCGTTCCAGTCTGGGTTCGTCAGTTCTTCCACTCCAACACTCTTCGCGAACTGCTGATGTGGGTCGCCGCTCTCCGCGCCGGACGTCTATGGTTTCTCTTGGCGTGCTTAATGGGAATTCTCCATCACCAACGTCCTGGATTCCTATCCTTCCCCAGTAGCCATACAGTACCGTACCTACGCACCGCGAAGTTTCCACCGGAGCAATACCCTAGACTCTATGAGTACCGTTCGGTGCGCGATCGTCTTGAGGCCAAAGTCCGACGGGCCTTTATGCGTGTTCCGACCTTGAACTATGACATGAGGCGACACTGCTATGGAACGAAGGCCGAGACGCTACGACTTACCCGCTCTGTGGCAACCATAGTCACCAGCCCCCCGTACATGAGACAGCTCGACTACGGACGCGACAACCGGCTGCGCCTGTGGTTTCTAGGCTGCCGAGACCATGAATCTCTTGACACGCTTGTTTCGCCACGTGAACAAGCATTCTTGACCCTTATGAGGCGTTGCTTCCGTCATTGGCGCACGATGCTGAAGCCTGGCGGCTACTGCATTCTGGTCGTTGGCGATCGGTGCAGTCGTGTAGGAACGACGGACCTTCCCAATTTGGTTGGCGACATTGCAACCACGCAAGGAGGAGGCTATTCTTTGGTAAAGACCCATACAGAGACCATTCCCAATGCCCGTAGAGTTCGCAGAGGAATCACCGGCAGCATGTCAGAGGCCATACTTGTGCTTAGGCGCACGTCACAACCCGCGGCGTAGCTCGAGGACCGGTTCAATGCAACAGTTGTTTAGTACCAGGAACTACAGCGTTCGGGATTTCGAAGATTGGCAAGAGCGAAACGAGTTAACGCTCGTCCCCAAGTTCCAACGACGCGATGTGTGGAACGACAAGGCCAAATCATACCTGATAGACACCATAGTCAGAGGCAAACCCATTCCGAAGCTGTACATGCGCCAGAATGTGACCCCTGGGAACAGGAAAACGAAACGAGAGATTGTAGACGGGCAACAAAGACTCCGAGCCGTGCTATCTTTTCTTAAGGACGGCTTCAAGATTAGCAGCGCGCACCACAGAGAACTCGGCGGCAAGTACTTTAGTCAATTGGACGAAGAGACACAGAGAGACGTCCTGAGGTATGAGTTCTCGGTCGATCTACTCCAAGACATGCCCGATAATGACGTATACGACATCTTCGCTAGAATCAATACGCATTCCGCGACGCTAAAGAGCCAGGAGCTCCGAAACGCCAAGTGGTTCGGTGATTTTCGCTCTTGCGCTTATTTGCTGGCCCGGGAATTTCTTAAGTTCCTGGAGGGAAACAATCTCTTCACCCACAGACAGATTGTTCGCATGGTCGAAGTGGAATTTATTTGGGTGCGGCTCTTTTTCATAGATTGCTATCTCGCTCATTCATAAGGGTTTATGTCCGAGGACACTCCCTCTTCAGTGCGTTTTGAGGGGTGACAGCGTCCGGCGAGCGCCCCATCCGCCTCTTTTCGGGCCGCCGCCCGACCCGACCACGACGCCGGCACGCGCCGGTCCCCCTCAGGCGCGCTCCCTTCTGGACATTCGCGGGGTGCGGCTCTTCATAGAGGATTTTTCGCCCTATTCATGGGCTCTTTTGCCCGCGGATGCGTCTCCCCAGTGGCCATTTCGGGAGGGACATCAAGCAGGCCAGCGCGTACCGGCGTCTTTTCGGCAGCCAGCCGAGCCTCGTCACGGCGCCGAACACCTTCGGTCTTCTCCCCGACAGGCGCGCTCCCTTCTGGACATTCGCGCGGCGTTCTGGTACGGTGCCGTGGGAAGGGAGGCAGGCCTGCGATGGCTGTGACGACAGGATTCCAGGGACGTACATTCGACGTGCCCCGAACCGGCGTCCCGTGCATCGATCCCCCGAGGCGAGCCCCGTGCGCAGCGGCCGATGCTGTCTTCGCGGATGCCAAAGCCTTCCTTTCGTCCAGCGAAGCCCGGCAGATGAGCGAGAGCGAACTCGAACGGGAACTGCACCGGCGGGGCCAGGAGTTGGTGCGCAAGCTCCTGCAAGGACATCGCGACCAACGCAGCCCGAAAGAGGCTGCTGGTCCGGCCGAGGGCAAGGGCACCAGCGGTGTCGAGTGCTCGGAGCCGCGCGAGCACGAAAGCCACGCCGAAACGGCCTCCGGCACGATGCAGGTTGTGGGTCTGGGCTGCGCGCGGCGCGGTCACGACGGCTTGCATCGGCTCGATGCCGCGCTGAACCTGCTGCCGGAGCGCTACTGGGTCGAGATGCGCCGCCGCGTGACCATCGCGACCGCCTCGCGGGCACCGCCGCGTACGCCCTGGAAGCCACCGTGGTACTCGACATCATCCACGTGGCAGCGGCGACGCGGCGTGCGGTGCTCGTCGCCGGCTCATCGAAGGGCCTGTCGGCATTTGGTCCGCGATCCGATGGGAGCCGACCGGCGCACGGTGACACTTGGCTCCAGTTGCGGCGGTCCGCAGCCGCCGCGGGTAGCCGGAGCCTGGATGCGTACTGAGGAAGAACCTGGCCAGCGCGGTGCTGGCGCGCGGCCTGGACAAGCGGCGGTTACGGGGGTTACGGGAGCGTTGAGCCATGCAAGTTGTTCTCCGCCGCACCGCTCCACCCGCCCCGGCGCCCTATGCGGCGGCGGAGGCTTCTTTCGCGGAGACCAAAGCCTACCTTTCTTCGCGCGAGGCCCTGCAGATGCGTGAGAGCGACCTCGAACGGGAGTTGAACCGGCGTGGTCAGGAGTTGATGCGCAAGCTCCTGCAAGGGCACCTCGACCAGCGCAGCCCGGGGGAGGCGGCGGGTCCGGTCGAGGGGGCCGACGGCGTCGAGCGTTCGGAGCGGCGGCTGCACGACCGGCAGTTGGAGACGACCTTCGGGACGGTGGCGGTCGAGCGCCTGGGCTACGCGCGGCACGGTCACGACAGTCTGCATCCGCTCGATGCGTCGCTGAACCTGCCGGCTGAGCGTTACTCGCTCGAGGTGCGCCGCCGGGTGGCCGAAGCGGCCGCATCGCGGTCGTTCGACGAAGCGCTGTTCGAGCTGTCTCGCCATAGCGGGGCCGATGTGCCCAAGCGTCAGGCGGAACAGTTGGTCGCTCGCGCGGCTGAGGACTTCGACGCCTTCTACGCGGCGCGCCGAGCGGCGGCGGGCGAGCCGGTCGCTGACGAGTCGGTTGTGGTGCTCACCTTCGACGGCAAGGGCGTGGTGCTGCATCACGAGGACCTGCGCGAGGCGACGCGCAAGGCGGCCGAGAGGCGCCGGCGGCAACGCGAGCAGCTCTCCCCGTTCAACCGCCTGCGGCCGGGCGAGAAGAAGCACGCCAAACGCATGGCGACGGTGGCCGCCGTCTACGCGGTCGCGCCGTTGGTGCGCAGCCCGGAGGATTTCCTGCAGAGCCTGATGCCCCGACAGCCGGCGGCCAAGGCCAAGAATCGGGCCAAGACCGCGGCGGTGCGTCCTCGCCCGGTGGCCAAACGGGTCTGGGCGAGCCTCGAACACGATCCGGCCGAGGTGGTCGCCGAGGCGATGCTGGAAGCCGAGCGCCACGACCCGGAGCGCGTCAAGCGCTGGGTCGTGCTCGTCGACGGCGCCGAGACGCAACTCGCCCTCGTCGAAGCGGGCGCCGCCGCCTACGGCGTCGACGTGACGGTGATCCTCGACATCATTCACGTGGTCGAGTACGTCTGGAAGGCGGCGCACGTGTTCCATCGCGAGGGGAGCCCCGACGCGGCGCATTGGGCCTGGACGCGCGTGCAGAGCATTCTCGAGGGCAAGTCCAGCAAGGTGGCCGCGGCGATGCGGCGGGCGGCGACCGTCGCAGGCTTGTCGAGCGACACCCGCAAGCCGGTCGATACGTGCGCCGACTACCTGCAGAAGTACGCGCCGTATCTGCACTACGACCGCTACCTCGCGGCGGGCTATCCCATCGCCACCGGCGTGATCGAAGGGGCGTGCCGGTACCTGGTCCGCGACCGGATGGAGTTGACCGGAGCCCGCTGGCGGCTGGTCGGCGCCGAGGCGGTCCTGAAGCTGCGGGCGCTACGGGCCAGCGGCGACTTCGATGCGTACTGGGACTTCCACGAAGCGCGCGAGTACGAGCGGAACCACGCCCAGCGCTACGCTGACGGGATAGCACCGCCGGTCAGCGAGCCGCCCCCATCGCCCTCCTCACCTCGCCTTCGCCGGGTCAAGTAGCTCTTGCCATGCCGCTCGCAGCCCCTCCTGGACCCCTCTGGACCGCCGACGCAAAAGAGCCGCACCCAATTTATTTCTGAACTTCTTCTCGCAATGCAGGAAGGTGTCCGGGAGAGGAAGAAATCGGTCATAGATAAGGCCTATCGCGACTACGATGATGAGTTTCCGAACAGAGAACAACACGAGGAACGCTTTCGAATTACCATGGACGCAATCGGAGCAATTGCGGGAGATCGTCTGCCATCGCTGAAGTTTCGGGCAACAAGGTTATTCTACCCGCTGTTTTGCTGCGTATATCACATGAAGTTCTCCCTGCCCAAGCTCGAAGCGCCCCGAACGCGACTGTTGGTAAAGGACTACCCCAAGCTCATGGCCGTCCTGGAGAACCTCGACGAAATGATCACAGAGTTGGAGGTCAATGCGACGCGACTGGAGGTTCCAACCGCAACGGCGCGGGACCACCGATTCTTCGATGCGTATAGCAAGCATTGGGTGCACGCCACGAATAGGACCATTCTAACACAGTACCTCTGCGAACAGTTTGTAGGCGTGCTGAGATAGAGTCCAACGACATGGCATCTCGACAGTTGTCGGCGGTATTGCGTAGGCTTGAGCATGTGTTGGGACAGTCCCGTAGACTTGTCGCGGACGTGCAGCGCTGGTCCGGTGCAGGTACACGACCTTACATTACACAGAGTCGGAGAGACTTGATGGTAGAGCTCGCTTTTCTCAAGTCGTTTCTGGCGTGGGAACGTTTTCTGGAGGAGTCTTTTGTCCTATACCTGCTCGGCAAGCGCGCGCCGCGTGGTCGCAAACCGCATCGGTTCGCGGTACCGCCAGACACGAGAGCGGCACGGGATCTCATCTCTGGGAACCGCCCTTACGCAAAATGGGATGGGGGCGCGACGTTGGAGAGAGCTAACGTATTCTTCAGAGGCGGTCGGCCATACACCACTGCGATTGAGCCGAGACGACACTTGCTTCACGAGGCGCAGACGATCAGGAACGCGATAGCTCACGAGTCACAACGAGCACGGCAACAATTCGAGACGCTTGTGCGGACCAAGCTCGGCACGTTGCCGCCCAAGGCGACGGTTGGCATCTTCTTGACGACGGCCGTTCCGGGATCTGTTCCAGCACAGTCTTTTCTGGAATACTACCTCTATGGAATGGAATCCGTCGCATGTCAGATAGTCCCCTTGTAGTCGAGGAGTTGTTCTAATTGCCGGCAGCGTTGGACCACGCCGAGCGATGTAGAGGGGAACTCCGGCGTCGGGTTATTCCTGTTCGCGACGCTGAAGAATCGCAGTGCCCGCACGGCGATTGATGGCGCCAAGCACCCTCACGAGCTGTTTGGCGGGCGCCAACCGGACGGCGACTTCGCGCAGCCAGCAGATCGCCGGGTTCGTCGTGCCCATGACCCGCGCCGTCCGACGTCCCTGGGCACCAGGATCGCGGTCTTCTCTCGCCGGTCCCGTTCGTACGATCGCAACGCGTCATCGGCGTTCTCGTTCTTGGCGAGCGCCTGTCCGAGCGCCACCGCGTCCACCATCGCCTGCGCCGCGCCCTGGCCGGTGTGCGGCAGCACCGGGTGGGCCGCGTCCCCGAGCAGCGTCACGACGCCCTTCCCCCAGAACGGCAGCGGCTCGCGGTCGAAGAGCTCGTCGACGCGCATGTCGGTGGTCCCCGGCGTCACCGCACGGAACGTCTCCTCGAACCGCGGCGACATGTGTCTCAGAATAGCCGCCGGATCATGCCGCATGCCCGCCGGCACCAGTTCCTCCGCCAGCGAGAGCGCCCAGTAGATGCCGGTATCGCTGGCGCGGACCACGAACGATTCCACCCCGGGTCCCTGGTAGTGGATCCCGGACAGCCCGTCGAGGTGATCCACGGCTCCGTGCGCCGCCCCGCGCACCGCGATGAGGCCGCTCGATCGAGGCGGGGACTCGGACGGATGGAGCACGCGGCGAATCGCCGACCCCGCGCCGTCCGCGCCTACCAGCAGGTCGCCTTCGGCGATGTCCCCGTCCGCGGTCCGCAGCGTGACACGGTCCGCCCGCACCGAGAACCCGGTCGCTTCGCAGCCGAGCGTCACCGTGTGCTCCCCGACCGCCTCCAGCAAGCCGCCGTGCACGGCCGGGCGCAACGCCACCACCGTCGGGCCGCCCATTACCTCCGGCGCGGGAAAGTCCGCACGCTTCAGGACGCTGCCGTCCATCCGCCGCGCCTCGCCCCGCGTCGGCGCGATCCCTCGAGCCAGCACCACGTCCGCGACGCCCAGCTCCCGCAGCGCCGCCATCGCGTTCGGGGTGACGAGCAGTGCGAAGCCGAGCTCGCGCACCGATGCGGCGCGCTCGAATACCCGGACGTTCCAGCCCGCCTTCCGCAGGGAGATGGCAGCCGCCAGGCCGCCGATGCCGGCGCCGACGATAAGGGCGGTGCGCGTCATCACGTAGTCACGCCTGAACTGCGCAGCCGCCGGCGCCGGGCCAGCGTAGCCGAACGACCTCCTCGCGCAACTGCTGCCGGCTCGCCGTGGCGATTCTCGTCCGGAACAGGTCGATGGCGGTCAGCTCGTAGCCGAGGCGCTGGGCGAGCTCGCCGAGGATCTGGCCGGTCCGGATCATGACTCTCAGGTACGAGGCCTGGTCGCCGACGACGTACGCGAGTCTCGCGCCGGGACGCAGCCGGCTCCGGAGGCCGGACAGGTGGCGGACCATGCCGCCGAAGTACAGCTTCGTGACCCGCGCGTACTGACGTTCGAAACCAGACGTCTTGCCCAGCTCGATCCGGCGCTCCTCGATGCGCCGGGCGATGCGCTGAATGCCCTCGTGCTCGGCGACGAGGGCGTCGTCGGTGTCCGCCTTGTAGACGCTCCGCGTGTTCGACCGCACGAGACCCTGCTTCAGGTCGCGCAGCTCCTGCTTGCTCCGGACGAGCCCAAGCAGCACGCTCTCCAGCCGTGTCGTCCGCGTGTAGTCCTTCTCGTTGGGATACGGGGGCGAGGTGATGACCGCGTCGATGGACGACGGCTCCAGCAGCTCCTCCGCCTGGCGCGAGTCCGCCAGGTGCACGATGGCCTCGGTCCCCGCCCGCGCCTGCAGCGCCGTGAGGTCGTCGCTCATCTTTCGGACTCGCTCGAGCCACGGACCGATGACCGGGGCGTCCTCCTGGACCTTTCCGACGCCCACCTCCGGACCGAAATGCAGGTTGCCGATGCCCGAAACGAGCGCCGTCGCGAGGGCGAGCCTCTCATGCCCCCAGGCGGCGTCGTCGCGATGCCGGTCCAGGGTGTCGAGCAGCACCAGCGTCTTGTGGAGCGGCAGCGGACTGATGGAGCTCTTCAGCAACAGGCCCAGGCGATCCGGAGGCAGCGTCCGGAGCTCGGTCCTTCGTGGTGCGGTCCTTCGAAACAGCGGCGCCGCGCCGAGGTCGTCGATCCCGTCACGCTGCAGTTGTGTGAGTGCCCGGTCGGCGACCTGCCTGGCGTGGGAAACGAGCGCGCGTGGATCGACGGTCCAGTCCACCTTGGTCCGGCTCGCGAATCCGGCCATCGGATTGCGCTCTATGCCGACGCTGGGGATGCCGAGCTTCTTGCACTCGACCAGCGTCGTGCCGGTGCCGCAGAACGGATCGAGAACCCGTTGCGACGAATCCACCCCAAACGTGTCGAGGTAGTCCCGCACCAGGTGCGACGGAAACGAGAGGACGAAGCGGTACCAGTCGTGAACGGCGCGGTCTTCGGGCCGCAGCCGGTTCCGCTCCGGAGCGCTCTTGCCGCGGGCTCGCGTTGCAGCGACGCTGGTCACGACGCCCGTACGTCACTCGCCGGCGCCGAGCTCGCGCAGCCGCGCGGCGATCTCCGGCTGCGTCGACCGCAGGCCGTTGCTGCCGAGGACCGGCAGGCTCGTCTCCGCCAGGACCAGCGGCGTCTGGCCCCGGTCGTTCAACGCGTCGACGTCCGCGCCGCGCGCCGCCAGCAGATCGACGACCGTCGCGAAGCCGGTGCGCACCGCGTCGTGGAGCGCCGTGTTGCCCCGGTCGTCCGCCTGGTTCACGTCCACCCCGAGGTCCAGGACGATGCGCGCGAGGCCCAGCGTCAACTCCTCCTGGTCGATGTGCTCCACCGAATCCGGTGCGTCGACGCGGTTGCGCCGGTCCTCCTGGGAGATCTGCGGGACACCCATGGCCGCCTTCAACGAGGACCACCGGTTGGCGGGTGCGACGTTCGGGTCGGCGCCCCACTCGGCCAGCCCCCGCAGGATATCGAGCTCGCCGTAGCGCGCCGCGAGCCAGAAGGTATTCGCGCCGACGGCCTGGTGGCGGATGCTGAAGTCGGCGCTGAAGCGCCGGCCCGGCGTCCCGCGCTCGACGATCGCGTCCACGTCGGCCCCGTGCGCCAGGAGTGCCGCGGCCAGTGCCGCCTGACCGCGGAGCGTCGCGGCATGCAACGCGGTGTAGCCGGCGTCCGCGACGTTCGGGTCGGCGCCCTCCTCCAACAGGTAGACGCCGAGCGGCCCGTGGCCGCTGTGGGCGGCGATGACGAGAGCGCTGCTGCCCGCCGCCGCCGTGTCGTCGACGTCGGCCCCCGCCTCGACCAGCGCGCGCGCCGTCGCCAGGTCGCCGTTGCGCGCCGCGAAGAGCAGCGCCGTCGAGCCGCCGTGCCGCATGCGGAAGTTCCCGCTCGTATTGGTGTTGCCGGCGGTGTTCTCGAGCTGTTCCCAGACCTGCGTGCGGGCGTGCAGGTCCGCGCCGCGCTCGGCCAGCAGGCGCACGACGCCGGCATGCTGCTGGGCCGCCGCCCACATCAGCGCGGTCTGCCCGCGTTCGCGCTCCGCCGCGTTCACGTCGGCCCCGCGGTCGAGGAGCATCTCGACAACGGCCGGACTGCCGCTCCGGGCCGCGCTCATCAGCGGGGTCTCGCCCATCCTCAATGTGACGTTGGGGTTGGCCCCGGCATCCAGCAGACGCTCGGCAATCCCAGCGGCGCCGTTCTTCGCGGCCAGCCACAGGGGCGTGGCGCCGAGCGCGTTGGCGGCGTTCACTTCCGCGCCCGCTTCTATCAGCAGCGCCGTGGCCTCGAGGTCGCTCCGGTGCGCCGCCCAGTGGAGGGCGGTGGCGCCGTCGCCCTGCGGGGCGTCGACGTCCGTCTCGCTCCCGATCAGGGAGCGTACGGCGGCGAGGTCTCCCGTCCGGACCGCGGCGACGAGATCCGGCTCCGCGTTGGCATACGCGAACGTCGCCGTCGCGAGCAGGAGAACCGCCGAGACCGCAGGCACGATGCGTCGTATCGAGGATCTGTGAGCCATGCCGCAATGCTACCGCAGTCGAACATCCATTGCATTCCCCGGACGCGAGGCGGACCGTTCCATGCAGCCGGCGAGCGAGGCGTGGCTGTCAGAGCCGGAGCACGATGACCCGGTCGGAACGGTCCGCCAGCTCGGCGATCGCGGCATCGAACGTCACGAGGGCGCCCTTGTGACGAACGGCAAGTGCCAACAGGTGCGGATCGGTGACCTGCCGGTAGCCGGTCAGCCGCTCGAACGCCACTTCGGACGCCCGTGCCAAATCGAGGTCGTCCGACCAGAATCGATGTCCGGCGAGATCGGTGACGGCCCGCAACACCGCGGCCGCTTCGCCCGGCGACCGGGCGTCGGGAAGCACCTTCCGGTTCGAGGAAACCCGGATGAATCCTGCCTGTGTGACGGGGGCGGTCGCCCACGCCGCGGGCGCACGGTTGGAGAACCAGCCGACGGCGCGATGATGATGTACGTGCGTGGACCAGGCGAGCGCCACCAGCACGTTCACGTCGAGCAGTGGCGTCACGAGTCTTCGTTGGCGGCGCGGACCATCTCCGGGGTGATCGGGGGACTGTCCCGATCGACGACGAAGCCGGGAATCGGTCGATCCGTGTCGACGGAACGGGGCCGACCCCCGCGCCGCGCCAGATCGGACAGTGCTGTACCTACGGAGACTCCCCGTTCCTGCGCCAGCGCGCGCGCGACGGCCAGGACATCATCGTCTACATTCAGCGTGGTGCGCATCCAATCATCACCGTATCACAGCATCACGTCAGAACGAGACGGTCGCGGTCATCGAGATCGTCCGCGGCGCGCCGAGCCAGGCGGCGTTCTCGGTGATGGCCGACAGATACGCCTTGTCGAACAGGTTGTTCGCCACGATCGAGAACTCCGTCGACCGGAGCAGATCGCTCAACGCCTCGCCCGAGAAGCTGACGTAGGCGTCCACCAGCCAGTGGTGAGCATCGGCACCGTCGCGGAGAACTCGACGCCGCTGGTGTCGATGCCGCCCGCGTTGAAATAGCCGCCGCCGCCCGGGATCAGGTAGTTGGGACCGGTGGGCGTCTGCGGGCCGAGGTAGAAGATCCGGTTCTGGAAATCGATGGTGTACCACGTGGCGCCCAGCGCGACCCGCTCCCCCGAGTACTGCAGGCCGACGTCGATGTTCGAGGCTGTCTCGGGCTCGAGCAGGTCCAGGCTCCGTCCCGGCACCTCGAGGAGCAGGGCGCTCAGCGCCTTGAAGTTCTCGGAATAGCCCGCGAACAGGTCGAGGCCTTCGAGCGGCGTCTCGTACGTGACGCCGCCGGAGAAGAGCAGATTCGAGTCGGAATCGACCGCGAGAGCCGGATCGACGTCGAACCGGTCCTCCCGCGACACGCCGACCAGGAACTGCTTGACGCCGCCGCTCAGCGCGAAGGGGCCGGCGAAGATCGTCTCCTCCGCGTACCACTTGAAGACGTGCTGCGGGAAGTCCCACTCGTATTGCCGCCAGTAGGGCCGCTCGTCCCAATTGAAGGTGAGCGTCGGATCCAGTATCCGGTGCCAGTCCCGGCCCAGGTCGCGCCGCGAGTCCTCGTACCAGATGCCGGCGCGCAGCGTGCTGCCGACCGCGCCGATGGTCGCGAACCACTCCTCGTCGAGCGTTACGCCGAAGCGGTCCTTGCCGTAGTGGCTGTGCCGGTACGACTGCACCGCGGTGGCGTCCGGGTGGCACGCCGGGTCGACCGCCGGCCCGCCGGCGCCGTAGTAGTTGAAGATGTAGGACGACGTGCAGCCGGGCGCCGGCCCGACCGCGGCGCCGTCCCGGTTCACGAAGCGGATCAGCCCGAGCTGCGCGCCGCCCCGCACCGCCGCAAGCCCCATCAACTCCGACTCCGCACCGCCGCCGTCGTCGGTGACGTCGACGACGTAGGGCGGCAGCCAGTCGCCGCGGCCCCGGTTGCGATGGAAATAGGTGCCCAGGCTCAGCGAGGTGACGTCGCTGAACGACCAGTCCGCCTTCAAGGTACCCGAACGTGTTGTTCCGCCGGGTCTGCCAGCCGGGCCGGTAGAACTGGTTCAGATACGGGACGCCGGGCCACTCGCCGGTCAGGCGGTCCCACCGCGGGTTGGCCCGGAAGTCGGCCTCGCCGTAGAGCCGCTGGTACACATCCTCGTGGATGCTGTCGTACGAGAGGTAACTCGTCAGATCGAGACGCCCGCGCGACGAAACGAGCTTGGCGGCGACGTGCTCCCGCTCGTTGCGTGCGGAGCCCTCCACCCAGTCGGTCGCCTCTTGGCGGACGGCGGCGATCCAGGCGCGCGTCTCGCCGCTGCCGAACAGCGGTCCGGTGTCGACCCGCATCGAAAACCGCTGGCCGTCGTTCTCGCCGAGCGTGGACGACGCGGTGTAGGTCCGCTCCGCCGCCGGATCGTCCGTCAGGTAGTCGAACGTGCCGCCCAGCGCCTCGACCGACCGCGAGGCGATGTCGGCGGTCCCCTGCGAGACCTCGACGCCGCCCAGGTTCAGCGGGTCGATGAACCGGTTCGCCTTCGAGCCGCTCCAGTAGTCGGACGTGCCGTTCGGGAATCCGTCGATGGTGGTCCCGATCTGCGCCTCGTTGATGGTGACCTGGAAGCCGCGCATGGCGACGTTGCTCGACCAGTCGTCGAAGCCGTACGCGTCCCCCTCCTGAACGGAAACGCCGGGGAGGTTGTCCACCACCGACGTCACGGCGGTGATGTTCGACTGCTGCATCATCATCGGCTCGGCGACGACGTTGCGCGCGAAGATGCGCGGCTCCTCGGCGACGACGCTGACCGTCTCGAGCAGCCGTTCGATCTCCAGCACGAGTTGGACCGTCGCGGTGGCGTCGGCCTGCACGGTGACCGGGACCTCGGTTGCGGCGAAGCCGGGCAGCGCGGCCGCGACGACGTAGTCGCCGGCAGGCAGCGCGGCGAAGACGAACGCCCCGGTCGCGTCGGTCACACTCTCCCGCGGCCCCTCCGCACCCGTTGCCGTCACCACGACGCCCGGCAACGCACCGCCCCCCGCGTCGGCCACCGTGCCCTCGATGGCTCCCGGCGTCTGGGCGGGCGCAGCCGTCACGCCAGCCGCAAGCGACAGCAGCACGGCAGCCGTGGCGAGCCGGCCTTCGAGAGCGCCGCGCGGCACGCCAACTTCACCCTGGCGGCGCGCGAACTGCGCACCTCGCAGGCCGCGGTCAGCCGCCAGATCGCCAGGCTCGAGACGTGGTTGTCGGCCCGCCTGTTCGAGCGCTCCCGCGCCGGGGCGACCCTGACCGAAGCCGGAAGACGCTTCCGCGACGGCGTCGCGGCCGGTCTGGCGGCGATTCACCGCGGCGCCGCCGAGGCGACCGAGCTGTCCCTGTCCGAACAGGTCGTCATCGCCTGCTCGCACGAGACGTCCCACTTCCTCATCATGCCGCGCTACGACGCCCTTCAGCAGGCGCTCGGCGAGAACGTCCCGATCCGCATCCTCACCTACCACCACTCCATCCAGAGCCTGCCGTCCGACCCCTCCGCCGACATCCTGCTGAGCTGGAATACCGCGGGCGCCGCCCCGGAGGACCGGGCGCCGGTCTTCAAGGAGGCGGTCAGACCCGTCTGCTCGCCCGCCTACGCCGCCACCCACGCGCGGACCCTCGCCCGGCCGGTCGCCGGCTGGAGCGGGCTGACGTTTCTCGACCTGATGAGACCCAACGAGGGCTGGGCGTCGTGGGAGGACTGGTTCGCGGTCGCCGGACGTCCGGACGAAGCGCCGCGCCGCGTCGGGTTCGACAGTTATACCTACGTCATCGAAGCCGCCGCCGCCGGGCACGGCATCGCGTTGGGCTGGCGGAACCTCATCGAGCGTTCCATGGAGGCAGGCGCCCTGGTCACGCTCGGCGACGGGTTCGTGGAATTCGACAACCTGTTCGTTGGCGTGCTCACCGAGAAGGGTCGCCGCAAGTCGCTCGCGCGCAGATGCCTCGCGTTCTTCGCCGGTGGGGTCAGCGGCGCCGACGACGATTGACACGCGATCCGGCATCGGACAAGCTATACGGACGTACACGTCAATTCGGGTCAGAGGGAGCAGACGGACGATGTCTCACGCTCGCGTTCCGTCGTTGTCTGCGTTCGCGGCGGTAGCGTTTGCCATGCTGTTGCCGGCGGCGGCGTCCGCCGCCGGGGCGGAGACGCAAGCGGGGCCACCCGGTGAAGACGCGGCGCTGCTGGAGCAGACCATCGGCCGCTACTGCGCCACTTGCCACAACGAACGGCTCCAAACCGCCGGGCTCGTCTTGACCGGCCTCGACGTCTCGGAGGTCGGCGCTCACGCCGAGACGTGGGAGAAGGTCGTCACGAAGCTGCGCACGCGGACGATGCCGCCGGCAGGACGGCCGCGCCCCGCCGCGAACACCTACGACACCCTGGCGGCGTGGCTCGAGAACGAGATCGACCGGTTCGCCTCCGCGCGGCCGAATCCGGGTCGCACCGAGGCGTTCCACCGACTGAACCGCGCCGAGTACGCCAACGCGATTCGGGACCTGCTGGCGCTCGACATCGACGTCGCCGAGCTGTTGCCCGCCGACGACATCGACGAGTACGGCTTCGACAACATGGCGGACGTGCTGACCGTCTCGCCCGCCCTGATGGAGCGGTACCTCTCGACGGCCCGCAAGATCGGCCGGCTGGCGGTGGGCGAGACGCCGCTCGGGCCGGCCACGTCGACCTACAAGGTGCCGATTCTCCTGATGCAGGACGATCGGATGAGCGACGACGCGCCGTTCGGCTCGCGGGGGGGCATCGGCATTCGCCACTACTTCCCGGTCGACGGGGAGTACGACCTGGAGATCCGGCTCCACCGCAATTACGTGAACTACGTGCGCGGCATGGGCTCGCGCCACGAACTCGAAGTGCGGCTCGACGGCGCACTGGTGCGGACGTTCGTCTTCGGTGGCCAGGAACCAGAGGGCGTCCAGGCGCCGGCCAGCTACGGCGGCAACCAGTTCGGCGACCCGGAGTGGGAAGAGTACATGCTCTACGCCGACGCCAACATGCGCGCGCGGTTCCAGGCAACGGCGGGACCGCACGCGGTCAGCGTGGCGTTCGTCCGGCGGTTCACCGAGCCGGAGGGCGTGCTGCAGCCGCGGCAGAGCATCTTCGCGGTGGCCGTCAACGAGATGCGCGACGGCAACGCCGCGGTCGAGCACGTGGCGATCGGCGGGCCGTACGTCAGTACGGGACCGGGCGACACTCCGGCGCGGCAGGCGCTGTTCACCTGCCGTCCGACCGGCATCGACCCGACGGACGAGGAAGCCTGCGCGGAGGAGATCCTGTCCTCGCTCGCGCGCCGCGCCTACCGCCGGTCGCTGGAGGCAGGGGATCTCGCCACGCTGATGAACTTCTACCGGGCCGGCCGCGACGGTGGCAGCTTCGACGCCGGCATCCAGCTCGCACTCGAACGCGTGCTGATCTCGCCCGACTTCCTCTTCCGGGTCGAGCGCGATCCCGTCGACGTCCAGCCGGCTACCGCCTACGCGCTGAACGACACCGAACTGGCCTCGCGGCTGTCCTACTTCCTCTGGTCGAGCGGCCCGGATGACGAGCTGCTCGACCTGGCCGAGCAGGGCCGACTGAACGACCCGGCCGTCCTGGGGCAGCAGGCGCGGCGGATGCTGGCCGATCCGCGCTCGAAGCAGCTCGTGCGCAACTTCGCGGGCCAGTGGCTCTACCTGCGCAACCTGCGCGGGGTGGTGCCGGACGCGGTGGTGTTCCCCGAGTTCGACGAGAACCTGCGCGAAGCGTTTCTGCAGGAAACCGAGCTGTTCGTCGAGAGCCTCATCCGCGAGGACCGCAGCGTCCTCGACCTGCTCGCGGCCGACTACACGTTCGTCAACGAGCGGTTGGCGCAGCACTATGGCATCCCGAGCGTCTACGGCAGCCGATTCCGGCGCGTGACGCTGCCCCCGGACGTGGCCGAGCGCCGCGGCGGCATCTTCGGCCACGGCAGCCTGCTCACCGTGACGTCGTATCCCAACCGGACGTCGCCGGTGCTGCGCGGCAAGTGGGTGCTGGCGAACATCCTGGGAACGCCACCCCCGCCGCCGCCCGCCGACATACCGGATCTGCCGGACCGGGGCGAGGACGGACAGGCCGCCACGGTGCGCGACCGGCTGCAACGCCACCGCGAGAGCCCGGCCTGCTCGGTCTGCCACGCGCCGATGGACCCGCTCGGCCTGGCGCTCGAGAACTACGACGCCGTCGGCAAGTGGCGCACGACCGGCGAGGCGCAACTGCCTATCGACGCCTCCGGCAACCTGCCCGACGGCACCTCGTTCGAAGGCCCGACAGGTCTGCGGACGCTTCTGCTGGAACGCCGCGGGCAGTTCATCGGCACGCTGACGGAGAAGCTTCTCGCGTACGCGCTCGGGCGGGGGCCGGAGTACTACGACCGCCCCACCGTGCGCGCCATCTCGCGTTCGGCCGCCTCGGACAACTACCGCTGGTCGTCAATCATCGTCGGAATCGTGCAGAGCACGCCGTTCCGCATGCGGAGGTCAGAATCATGATCATCACCAGGAAGGCGATTCCCCGCCGCACCGTGCTGCGCGGCCTCGGCGCCTCGCTCGCGCTGCCGCTGCTCGACGGCATGGTGCCGGCGGCCGCGGCCATCCGCAACACCGCGGCGGCCCCGGTCAGGCGGCTCGGCGTCGTCTACGTCCCGAACGGGATGATGATGAACCACTGGACGCCGAAAACCGAGGGCCCCGGGTTCGAGTTCCCGACCGTCATGAAGCCGCTGGAGCCGTTCCGGCGGTATGTCCAGGTGCTGTCGGGCATGCACGGGGTAGACGGCGAGGGGCCGCACGCGCGCTCCTCCACGCGGTTCCTGACCGGCGTCCCCTCGAAGCCGGACAACGGATCCGACCTGCTGGCCGCGGTCTCGGCGGACCAGATCGCCGGGCGCGTCCTCGGGCGCGAGACCCAGCTCTCCACGCTGGAGCTGGCCATCGACGGGCGGGACTTCGCCGGGTCGTGCGACGACGGCTTCAGTTGCGCCTACACGAACACCATCGCCTGGGCCAACGACACGACCCCGCTGCCGATGGAGAACAACCCGCGCGTCATCTTCGAGCGGCTGTTCGGCGACACCGGCAGCACCGATCCGGCCGTCCGCAAGGCACGTCTCCGCAAGGACGCCAGCCTCCTCGATTCGGTCACGGAGCGGGCCGGCGACCTCGCGCGGCAGATCGGGCCGGGCGACCGAGCCAAGCTGGGCCAGTACCTGGACGCCGTCCGCGACGTCGAGCGGCGGATTCAGATGGCCGAGTCGCAGAGCGAGCGGGAGCTGCCGGTAGTCGATCAGCCGGCGGGGATTCCGGGGACGCTCGGCGAGCACGCGAAGCTGATGTTCGACCTGCAGGCGCTGGCCTACGAAACCGACCTGACCCGCGTCGCCACCTTCATGATGGGGCGCGAGATCACCGGCCGGACGTATGCCGAGATCGGCGTGCCCGACGCGCACCACCCGATCTCGCACCACCAGCGCGACCCCGCCAAGCTGGCGAAGCTGACGAAGATCAACCAGTACCACGTGCATCTCTTCTCGCAGTTCCTGGCGAGGCTGCGGTCGACTCCGGACGGCGACGGGACGCTGCTCGACCACTCGATGATCGTCTACGGCGCCGGCATGGCCGACAGCAACACGCACGGCTCGCAGAACCTGCCGATCCTGCTGGCGGGAGGCGGCGCCGGGACGGGCGGCCGTCACATCAGGTACTCGGAGGACACGCCGCTCGCCAACCTGCACGTCACCCTGCTCGACAAGCTGGGCGTGCCGGTCGAGTCGCTCGGCCACGCGACGGGCAAGCTGCCGCTCGATCCGCTGGCCGCGGTGTAGGGGAGGTCTAGGTGTGTCTAGGGGGGGTCCTAGGGGCAGGGGCCACGAGGGCAAACCCGGCGCGGCACAGGTACGGGTCGGTGTCCGAATGGGCACCGGCCCGCGTCATATGAGGCGCCCTATCGGAGCAGGACTGCTTCTTGGGGTAGAAACGTGAGCAAGGCACTCGACGCTTTCAGATCAGGCTACTTGGAGTGAAGACGAACGCTACTATTTCGAGAACGTCGACGAGGCTTTCGCGAGCGCCGCAGACGTAGTCATCAGCAACGGTCGGCCTCAGCATGCTGTATATCTGATCGAGAAGTTCTTCCGCAATGCCGAACGCGTTGTCCGTCTTTTCTCCGGCCGATTGAGCCGAATCTATGGGGGCGTGAGCGTGTACACCGATCCCCGAGTCATAGCGGCGGCGGAGCATTTTGTAGGGCGGCCGGACTGCAGGTTGTTGGTCGTCATCCAGGAAGAGATCGATGTCGAGCCTGGGCAATCCGTAGCGGATCATCCGTTGGCCAGGATGGCGTCCGGGCTCAAGGACAAGGGCAATTTGCATGGCCTGTTGGAGATACGTCAGGCCTCGAGGGATGCCATCGATTTCCTTCGCAGCAGGAACTACTGCCATCATTGGATGGTGATGGATGAACGTGCGTACCGTTTGGAGACGGACACCGAGCAGGTCAAGGCGCACGTCAATTTCGGTGACTCGATCACGGTCGGTGCGTTGACAACCATCTTCGACCATCTCCTGTATCCGACCGGCAAAGACCTGATCAAGATCGGTGGGTAGCTTCAGCCAGTACACCTCGTTTCTGGAAATCGCCTTTGGCGTGAACCTCTTGTTCGGTGCCTGGGAAGGGATCTACGAAAAACTATCGCAGATAAGTCGAGATTCCCGGTCCAAAGGTGAACGGACACTGGAAACCGCAAAGGTGGACGTTGGCCAAAGAGAGGACATCACGCGGCACAGGCGCCGATGCGATGCCTGTCGGACGTGGATCAGGAGAGTCGGTCGCAGCTTCGGACTTCTCATAGCGACTACAATAGCCGTCTCTCTCCTGTTGGTCACCCCCGAACAGTCTGTAGGCAGGTGGGGCTTCTTTCTCATTGGGGGATCAGGCGCGCTCGTTCCGTCGTTGATGGCCATCATGGTGATAGTTGACAAAGCTTACACAGCCTGGATCACGACACAAGAGAATGCGGCTGTACGCGAAGCCGTAGATGAGCAGGCAAGGGCAGCGAGCAAGGCAAGCGAGATCGCGAGTGAGCTTCCGAAGGAATAGTCGCATGTTCTGGACACATGTTGTGCGCCCGGCCTCACCGCTCCGCAGAGGGAGCGCCGGGGCGCGCAAGCAACTGCACGAGCGTGTCCATGCGCTGGTTCAGCGTGTCCATGCGGGAGCCCAGTTCCGCCCGCGAGGCGTCGACGCGCCGATTGAGCTCTTCCCGCGACGCGTCGATGCGCTTCGCCAGCTCCCCATGCGCGGCATCGTTGCGCGCCTCGTAGCTGGCGTGGATGCGCCAGACGCCGAGCAGCACGGCCGCTCCGGTCAACACGACGGAAACGATTTCCAGGTTCATCGCCAGCCCCCCACCTCGCGCACGGGCAGCGTCCCGACCAATGACGTGTGGACACACCCGATCCGTGACATGGGGTTTCTCCGGGATCGAGAGCGGCGGAACCGCTCCCGCTCTCACTATAGCGCAAAACCGTGACGCGCTACTGCAACGTCGCGAGCTCTGCGGCCGTCACGGGCTCCGCGGGGCCGTGAAAGATGGCGTTGAAGAGCAGCTTGAAGGTGGCGCGGGTCTGGGTGCGGAAGGCGATCTGGCTGCCCATCGTAATTGCCTTTCCGCGGCCGACCTCGAAGGCGACGACGTTCGCCCGCTCGCGCAGGAACTCGTCGCCGAGCAGCCAGCCGCTCGCCACCATGTCGTCGTCGTCGGGATAGCGCGAGATCACCTCGACCGGAGTGTCGAAGCTGGGCACGAGCTGGTAGGCCTGATCGAAGCGGAAGAAGACCGGCCAGCTCTCCGGCATGCCGTAACCGACCGGATGCCGCGGGTTGTACTCCTGCTTGAGCAGCGTGCCCGGCGAGTAGAAGAGCGACGTCGGGTCGACGACCCGGTTGCGCAGGGTCCGGGACAGCTCGGCCGGGCTGCGGAAGACGTCCCGCAGCCGCCGCTCGGCCTCGCCGACGGTGATGCGCGCCTGGCGCCTGCCGTTGGCGGCCCTCGCCGGCGCGCCGCGGGCCGGGAGCACCGGCTCGATCGGCAGGTCCAGCAACTGGCGGGCCGTGGAGACGGCCGAGCCGAGCGCGACGAGCGTGCCCCCGTCGTCCTCCACCCAACGGCGCAGCTTGCGCCAGCCCGCGCGGCCGACCCCGTAGGCCCAGCGCCAGGATTCGTCGTGCCGGTCCGGGTGCAACCCCTCGATGATGCGGGTGCGGCTGGTGCCCGACGGCAGGACGATGACGTCGTACTTCGCGGAGAGGTCGCCCTCGAAGTCGAGGGACGAGATCACGGCATGGTCGAGCTCGTACTGCTCGAACAGCCACAGCATCCAGCCGCCCGGCATGTTGTTCGCGGCGCGCCAGAGACCGACCCGCGTCGGCTGGCGCAGGCGATGGCCGTCCACCCGCGGGGCGCCGGCGGCCGCCGTCACGACCAGGCCGGTCTCCTCGGCAACCTGTTCCAGTATCCGCTCGGCGTCTTCCGTGGGCGGCACCAGCCACGTGCCGGGCGCATGCTCGCGGCCGTTCGACTCGAACCAATCGGACGCCCGATACACCGGCACGCCGGCCGCCTGCAGCCGCGCCGCGGCCAGAAAGCCCGCGTTCGACGACGGCGGGACGGCATACGCCCAGCCCGGCCGCGCGGGAAGCGGCGTCCGCAGCGGCTCGACCGCAGCGAGCAGCGTCAGGTTGGCGTCCACCGGCTCGTCGATCCGATCCACGTCGACGCCCATCAACATGCCGAGCGTATGTGCGGTGACGTCGTACGGCGGAATGGGCGGCCCGCCCGGGTAGTAGCGCAGGTCCGGGTAGACCTGCCGCTCCAGCATCGTCTTGGCGAAGGCGCCGTACGGCTGCGCGAGCTGGATCACCCACGAGCCCGCCCCGTAGTCCGTGCCGTCGGCGGTGAACGGCGCCTGCGCCTGGTGGATCTCGACCTCACCGAAGTGCAGGATCTCCAGCAGCTCGTAGGCGGCGAACGGGTCCCGCTGCACGGCCGGCACGACGAACGCGTAGGGCGCCTCGTCGCGGTCGACCCAGTCGCGGTGGACGCGGTGGAAGTTCTCCAGCCAGCGCGTACGGTACTTCGCCATGTTCTCCAGCGCGGCGAAAGTCGCAATCTCGCCGTACTCGACGATGTCGCCGAGACGCCAGACGGACGAGTCGTAGGGCACGGGGAAGTTGGTCCGCACGTCCTGCCGTCCGAGGGGCCGGCCGGGACCGTTCGGGTTGACGTAGGGATCGGCGAGGTTCGCGCTGGCGATCTCGGTCAGGATGCGCGGCTGCCCGTGGTAGACCATGTACTGGCGGGCCGGCGTCCAGAGATCGTACTGGTCGCTGGAGATGATCCCCTTCTTGCCCTTGGCGACCAGCGCCGACGCCATCGCCCGCCCGATCTGCGCCTGTCCCTCCAGCAGCAGCGGGTGGATGTTCGGGTCGTGCGGATCGCGGTACGGCGGCACGAACATCCGGGCGCCGCGGCTGCCCATCTGGTGCATGTCGTGGGTGACCTGCGGCTTGTACTCCCGGTGGACGTCGATGGAGAGCCGGGTCTCCTTCTGCGTGAACATGAACCAGTCGCGGTTGTCGTCGTGACCGGTGTAGCGGTGGTAGAGGTCGGGATAGACCCGGTTGAGGCCGGTGTTTTCGGTGGCGTACCAGTGATCGACCACCAGGATCTGCCCGTCCGGGTTCTGCGACGGCACCATCAGCACGACGGTGTTGTCGAGGATCTCCCGAATCTCCGGCGAGTCCTCCGTCGCCAGCCGATGCGCGATGTTGACGATCGCCTGGCCGTTGCCGACCTCCGTCGAGTGGATCGTCGCGTAGACGAAGTAGAACGGCACGCCCTCCCGGGCGAGCGCCTGCGCCTCGTCGTCGGGCAGCCCGCGCGGGTCGGCCAAGCGGTGGTTGATCGCGATCAGCCGCTCCAGACGATCGAGGTTCGCCTTCGCGCTGAACTTCACGAGCACGTAGGGATTGCCGTTCGTGGTCGTCCCGCGGTGCTCGTACTCCACCCGGTCCGTGCGATCCGCCAGGAGCTGCAGGTATTCCAGGACCTGCGGATACCGCGCCAACTCGCCGTCGGCGCCGATCTCGAACCCGAAGTGCTGCGCCGGCGTCGGGATCGCCTGGGCGTCCGCCGCGGTGGGAAGCACGAAGAGAAACGCAATGATCGCGAGCAGGCGGGTAGACATCTTGAGCTTTCCTGCGGCGTGGAATCCCGTCGACGGATGAGCAAGGCAGGATACCATGCGTCCTGGAGGCCGATTTTGACGAGACGCACCCTCTGGTGGAAAGCCCGTGTCGGAGTCGTGATCGCCTGTCTGGCCGCCGGCTCGCTCGCCGCCCCGGCCGTAGCCCAGGACGAGCGCGCGGAACGGCACCGCGTCCCCGCCGAGTTCATGAGCTACCTCGGCGCCGACTGGCTCGAGCGCCCCGAGCGGATCGAGCAGGAGCAGCCCGAGCGGGTCCTCGACGCGATGGGCCTGCGTCCCGGCGACGTCGTCGCCGACGTCGGGTGCGGCTCGGGCTACTACGCACGGCGCATGGCGCGCCGCGTGCAACCGGGCGGCACGGTGTACTGCGAGGACATCCAGCCCGAGATGCTCGACATCATGCGCCAACGGGCAACCGACGAAGGGGTGTCCGGCATCGAGGCGGTGCGCGGCACGCCGACGGACCCGAAGCTGCCGGCGGGCGCAATCGACTGGATCATCATCGCCGACGTCTACCACGAGATGTCCGATCCGGAGCCGATGCTGGCCGGGATCCGACGCGCCCTGTCGCCCCGCGGTCGCGTCGCGCTGCTCGAGTACCGCGTCGAAGACGGCACCGGCGACCAGATCAAGGCGGACCACACCATGTCCGCGCGGCAGGTACTTCTGGAATGGCGGGCGGCCGGCTTCGAGCTGGTCGCGCTGCACGACTTCCTACCGAGCCAGCACCTCTTCTTCTTCCGCGCCAGCGGAAGCGAGGCCGGAGGCACGGCGGCGCTCGTCGACCACGATCTGTTCGACGCCATCGACGCCGGGCTGGTCGATGTAGAGGCGCGCGGCGCCGGGGCGGGAGCGGTGACCCTGCGCGTTCGCCGGACAGGGAGCGAGCCCATCCTGGTCACCTCGCCGGTCGCCGCGTATTTCGACGCCGCGGACGGACGGGACATGATCTCGCGCCGCGACGGCTGGATGGTGCTCGACGACGACGCCTGGCGCGAGTGGACGCTCCGCGCCGTGGGCCGGCAGCGCGACCTGGATCCTCCAGGAGCCGGGGACCGACTCGCCATCCTGCCGCCTGCGACGGCGCCGGTCATCGAAGGCCTGCTGCTGGAGATTCAGGCGGGGACCTACACCGTCTCCAACTCGCCCACCCTCTACCCGCCGCGGACGCCGGTGATGGAGCAGGCCGCGGTCTGGATCGCCGACGGCGACGCCGACTACGCGTCGATGGCGCAGCACATCGCGGGGCCGATGCTGCCGGCGCAGTACGCCGCGGCGTTCGCCCTGGTGTTCGTCGACCGGACCGGCATCGACGTCACCGGGCGCCGCGTGTGGGCGGATCGCGAGGCGGTGTTCGGCCGGCTGCGCGACCAGGGCCTGCGCATCTGGTACCAGTTGAAGACGGGCGGCCTCTGACCCGCTGGCGGGTGACGTTCGTGTGTCAGCGACAGCTCGGTTCCGCTGCTCGCGCCCACAAGTAGCTCAGCCTTGCCGGTGCTGGACTGCTGTATTACAGTGGCTTACATGGCCACCGTCACGATACGACTCCAGCCGGATCTTGAGCGCCAACTCGATGAGGTCACCAGAGAGCTCGGCATTACCCGGTCCGAGGTCGTGCGGGACGCGCTCCGGCGGCAGTTGGCCGTACGGCGCTTCGAAGCGATCCGCGCCCGCTTGATGCCGTTCGCGGAAGCCCGGGGATATCTCACCGACGAAGACGTTTTCGAGCACGTTTCGTGAGGGTGTTCCTAGATATAGATACCAACGTGCTCGTCAGTGCCTTCACGACCCGCGGCCTTTGTGCGGACGTCCTCCGTGTCGTTCTCCGAGACCACACTCTCGTGACCGGCGAGTTCAACCTGCGCGAGCTCCGGCGCGTGCTTCGAACACGCATGGACGCACCGGCATTCGCTGTCGATTCGGCGGAGTCGCTGCTGCGCGAGCAGGTCGTGGTCCCGCTACCCGCAGCACCAGCGCCGGTCGACGTTCGCGACCCGGACGATGCCTGGGTCTTGGCGTCGGCCCTGGCCGGTGACGCCGACATTCTGGTGACCGGCGATCGAGACCTCCTCACGCTTCGGAGCAATGCACCGCTGGCCATTCTCACTCCACGGCAGTGGTGGGACCGGCTCCGAGGCTGAGACGAATCAACGCCGATCACGAGTGCGTGGCTCCCGGCGCGTGGATCCCGGTGTTCAGCCTCTCAACGGGCGGCCTGCTGCTCCCGGAGGATCTCTTCGAAGCGCTGCTCCTGCATGTCGATGTGCGCCAGGTAGCCGGCCCGGTCGATGAACGGGTTCGGGTCGTCCTCGCCCCGGCTCATCGCCCGTTCCAGCTTGCGCGCCATGTCGTACCAGAAGCCGTGCGAGCCGAGGAAGACGTCGACCGGAAGCGAGCGCGCCTTCGCGAACGTGGCCCGGTAGTCGTCGGCAATCTCCGGGTAGTCGGGGTTGTCGACCAGGATGTAGCCGGGGTTGACGCCGAAGCTGCCGACGATCAGCGCCAGGTAGGTCTCGCCCTGCTCCTCCACCTCGAGCGCCCAACTGGTGCAACCCTTCGTGTGTCCCGCGGTACGGTGAGCCACGAGCGTCGTGTCGCCCAGCGTCACCTCGTCGCCGTCGTCGAGAATCCGGTCGATCGGATGCTCCTTGCCGCCGGGGCGCAGCGTGCGGAGCCGCTCGATGTCCTGGCGCATCACCATCACCTCGGCGCCGGTCAGCTCCTTGACCAGCGCGTCGGCCTCCATGTGGTCGCCGTGCGCGTGGCTGCCGAGGATGATCTCGATGTCTTCGAAGTCGAAGCCGAGCGCCTCGACGCTCGCGCGAATCGACGGCACCGTCGACTCGAAGTCGCTGTTGATCAGGATGTGCCCCTCGGAGGTCGTAATCAGGAACGTCCCGAGCTGCCCGGTCCCGACGAAATAGACGTTGTCGATGACATGGTGAGCCGGAAACGGCGCGTTCCAGTCCCGCTGAGCAACCGCCGGCGCGGCGCCGATCAACGTCAGGACGACGAGGGAGAGGATGCGTCGGGTCATGTCTGTCTCCAGGGTGATCCGCTGACCGGACGACGCCGGCGTGCTTCGCCGCGCCGCAATGCCCCCGTAGGGTGGCACAATCGCGCTGCCTTGTGAACCGACGCGGGGCATCTGCCGCTCACAGCACCGTCGTGATCTTGAGGAACAGCGTGTGGCCCTGGTCGGAGCGCTGGCCGAACTCCGCCGTGCCGCGCTGGTAGGCAACCTGCAGCGTCCCGAACGGCGGGCGGTAGCGGTAGACGAACACCGCCTGCACGTTGCGGCGGTCGATGGCCGAGTTGGTCTGGAGGAAGACGCGCAGGAACAGGTCGGGGGTGAAGAACCGGCTGGCGCGGACCACGTGGATCCAGGTGCCGCCGTCGCCGGGGTCCGGATCGAGGGTCAGCCGCTGCAGCTCGTACTCGGTCGAGGTCCGGTCGGTGGGCTTGTACTGCGCGACGACGCTCCCGAGCACGAAGTCCGCGTCGAAGTTCCGGCCGGTCGTCAACCCGCCCCGGAAGGACTGGTAGGACCGGGTGTTGTAGCCGAGCTCGACGCCGGTCTGCCGGTTCCGAAAGTCGCGCTCGAACCGCTTGAACTCCTCCGTGTGCCGCGCCGTCGCGGTCCAGAGGTTACGGAAATCGACGGCGATCGACTCGTCCACCTGCCAGCTCCGGAGCGTGCCGGTCTGTCCCCAGTAGGCGTCGTAGGCGGAGTTGTACTGGACGCGCTCGATCGGTCCGTCCAGCAGCCAGACAGTCTTGTTGAGGCCGGCGTCCACCTCGCGCCGGTCGTCGTCGACGACGAACCCGACCACGTTGACGTTGTCGGCCAGGCGGTCGCCGAGGTGGGTGTAGCCGACGTGGAAATGGGCGGTCGCCGAGTCGTAGGAGGGACGGACGAAAAACGCGCCGGCCCCTTCGGAGTACTGCCCGTAACTGTGGACGAACTGGCCGGTCAGGCCCCAGTTCTCCGTGAAGTACAGGCTGGCGTCGCCGCCCACCGAGCCCTGGTTCCGCCCGTCCAGCGTCCGGTTCGCGAGCAGGACGCCGACGCTCGAGCGCGCCGCCACGTCCCGCTGCACCCGCGCCACCGTGTAGCCGGCGCTGCTGCCGGTAGCCAACGGGTCGGCCCGTGTGGCCAGCACGTGCATGGCCCACGGTCCCTGCTTCCCCAGGAACTTGCCGCCGCCCTCTATGTCCGCGATGCGGCGCGAGTAGAAGGTTCGGATGCGCTGGTTGAAGAGCTCGCCGCCCTCGAGGAAGAACTGCCGTTTCTCGGTGAGCGAGACCTCGAACCGCGTCAGGTTGACCAGCTCCTGGTCGGCCTCGATCGTGGCGAAGTCGGGGTTGACGGTGCCGTACGCCGACAGGTGCGGGGTCACGGCGTAGCGCACGTCCAGGCCGACCGCACCAATCGTCGGCTGGCGCTCCTGCGCGCGGGACAGCGCATACGGAATCACCTGGTGGCGGCGCGTCTGCCGCGCAACGTCGAGCCCCACCAGGGTACCCGCCATCGACAGCCGCGCCCAGTAGTCGACCGGCCCGGCCCAGAAGGTCCGCTCCAGCGACCGGCGCCGGCTGCGGCCGAAGTTGATCCCCCAGGTCACGTCTTCGCCGGCCACGTACTGGATCGAGGTCAGCGGAATGGCGATCTCGGCCGACCAGCCGTAGTCGGTGCGCTGCGCCCGCGACCGCCAGGGCGCGTCCCACGCCCCGTCGCTGGTGCCGCCGTCGTCGGAGATGCGCCCGTCGGCCTGGGTCCCGAGACCGTTGACCATGAAGTAGTAGCCCGTCCGCCGGTCGTGGAAGCTGTCGAGAAAGACCTGCACCGAGTCGTCGTTCCAGATCGGGTCGTCGCGCTCGATCATCTGCGACAGCGGCGGCTCGGGATCCCACGCCTGGAAGCCGGCGTAGAGGAACTCGTCGTCGTAGAGCACGTGGACCACGGTCGGCAGCTCGGCCGGATCGCCGCGCCGCGGCTGGAACTGCAGGAAGTTCCCGGCACGCGCCGCGCCCTGCCACTCGCTCTCGGTGACGCTGCCGTCGATGTCCGGCGGCCGTGCGGCGCGCCGGGCCGGGATGGAGAACTCCTCCTCGGCGGCTGCGAGACCCGGCTGCGCCGCGCCCGCCGCAAGCAGGAAGGCGACGGCCGCGACATGGCGCGCACACAGGGTTCGGCGTTCCATCGCCGAATGATCCCGGCAGGGGCGCCGGCCGTCAAACGCCCGGCAAACGAAGCGCCCGAATGAAGCGCTCCGCGCGCCCTACCGCTAGGGATCTCCCTAGTTCCCAGCAGCGGTTGACCGGGACTACCGTTGAAGGACTGGGGAGGTAACGGATGTCCAAGATGCTGACCTCGGCCGATGCTCCGGTCGCCCCGTCACGCTGCTACGTGTACTGGCGGGCGCCTTCCGGGTTCTGGACGCGGCGCGTCGCGGTCGAGAAGATCGATCGGCCGTGGTGCGCGGGAATCGACGGCGTTCGGCGGCGGCAGCAGGCGGCGGGAGCACCGGCTCGCACTCCGCCTCACGCGCCGGGAGGCGCGGCACACGCGGCAGCGTGAGAGCGTCCGACGCCGGGAGTCGAGACCCGGTCCCAGCTCATTCGCTGCGCAGCGCGGCGGCGGTGTCGAGACGAGCCGCCCGTCGCGCCGGCAGGTCGCAGGCGACGACGCCCGCCACCAGCAGCACGACCAGGCTGGCGCCCAGCGTCGTGACGTCGTGCGGGGCGATCCCGTACAACTGGCTTGCGAGTAGCCCCATCAGCGGAACCGCGGCAGCCAGACCGACCAGCGCCCCGGCGGCAACCAGCCGCAACCCCTGGAAGAGCACGATCCAGCGCACCGAGGCCTCGCGGGCGCCGAGGGCCACCCTGATCGCAAGCTCGCGCGTCCGCTGGCCGACCGCCAGCATCAGGACGCCGTCCAGCCCGCCCATCGTCAGGACGAGCGTGACCACGGCCAGAATGCCAGCGAGCATCGCCGGCGCCCGCCAGCGGTCGAGCGCCTCTTCGACACGGTCGCCGAGCGTGCTCTCTCCGCTGAGCGGCACCGCTGGATCGAGGTCCGCCAGCACCCGCCGCACGTGCTGCAGCGTGACGCCCGCATCGGCGGGCGACCGGGCGTGAATGAAGGCCCGCGGGAAGAAGCGCTGCGCCAGGGGCAGGTAGGCGAGCGGCCGGGCCGGTTCCGCCAGCGTGTTGTAGCGCACGACGTCGACCACTCCGACCACGGTCCGGTCCCCGCCGCTCCGCGGGAACGTGAGCACGCGTCCGACCGCCGAGCGGCCGGGCCACAGACGCTCCGCCAGGGTGCGATTGACTATCGCGACGGGCGGAGAGTCGGCGTGGTCCTCGCCGGTGAACTCCCGGCCCTCCAGCACCGCCACGCCGAGTGTGCGGAAGTAGTCCGTGGAGACCACGTTCCCGGAGACGTCCATCGAGGTCCCCGGAATCTCCACCGCAACGGACAGATTAAAGACGCTGAGCGGGGTATGCCACCCGAGCGCCGCCGAGGTGACCAGCCCGCCACGACGGAGCTCATCGAGGAGGCGTCGATAGAAGACGTGCCCGTCGGCCGCCGAATAGCCGGCCGTGTGCAGTTGGGCCACCAGGACGCCCCGCGGAACGAAGCCGGGCGAGAGCGACGCGACCCCCTGGGCGCTACGCAGGAGGAGCCCCGCGGCGATCACCAGGACGCCGGCCACCGCGACCTGCGCCGTCACGAGCCCGCGCTGGCGCCTGCCGCGACCCGTCACCCTCGCTTCTGACACCCCCAGCGCCGGCGGCCGCACCGCGGTCAGCAGCAGTAGCCCGAGGCAGACGGTCGCCCAGGCCCCGCCGGCGACGGCCAGCACCCAGAGCACGACGCCGGCGTCCGCGGCTGCCGTCGCGCCGAGCGGCTCCAGTTGGGGCAGCGCCGACACGACGGGCCCCACCCACCGCAGCGCCAGAAGCGCGGCAAGCACCCCGGCACCGACCAGGACCAGCAATTCGGCCGCGAGCGGTCGAACGAGGTTCAGGAGCGATGCCCCCAACGCGCGCCGTACCGCCAGCTCGTGCGCCTGCTCGGCGCCTCGCGTCAGCAGCAACAGCACCATGTTGCTGCAGGCGGCGAAGAGGAAGACGCCCGTGATCGCCACGAGGATAGTCAGGAACTGCGTCGTCTCCCGGTGATACTCGGGTCCGAGCCGGGCGTGATTCACCGGCCGCGCTACGAACCGCCAGTCCTCGGTCCGCGCGGCGGCCGTGTCGGCCGGCAGCCGATCGCGGGCCAACGCCGCCAGCACCCCGGCGTCATTGCGAGACGTCGACGGGAACAACCGTCCTACCGTGTTCAGCCACCGCGCCGCGGGACCGAGGAGGATGCCGGCGCTTTCGGGCAGAAGCAGGTGCGACGCCGACAACGGAACCCAGAAATCCGGCTCGTGCGCCGGACCGGGAAGCGGGTTGACGGCGACGCCAACGACCGTCAACGCCTGCGGTCCAAGGCGCACGGTGCGCCCGACAAGGCCCGGGTCCCGGCCGAAGTGCGTCGTCCAGGCACGGTGAGACACGACGACCACTGCCGCGGTGCCGCCCGGGTCGTCGTCCCGCGGCGCCAACAGCCGGCCGTGCGTCGGCGGCGCTCCCAGCACCACGAAAAAATTGCCGGACACCAGTGCGACCTCGACCCGGGTCGGGGCACCGCCGGCAGCGAGCGTGAAATCGAACCGACCGAAGGCCGCGAGGGAGAATCCGTCCACGCCGACGTCGCGCAACTGCACGTACTCGGGATGACTCAGGGGCGAGAAGCGGCCGTCCTCTACCTGGATCTGCAGCGTGAACAGCCGATCCGAGTCGACCAGGTCGAGCGGCCGCCAGAAGTGCCGATCCACCGTCGACAGCACGACCGCCGGGATGCTGAACGCCAGCGTCAGCGTCAGCACGACGGTCGCCGCGAACGTGCGGCGTCGGTCCAGCGAACGCAGCGCGCGTCGGAACTCTCCCGGCACAGGCATCCTTCGAGTCAATGGATCGCTGAAACAGTCGACCAGGCTGGCGGACTCCAACCACAGAAAGTGTTCGGTAATTTATTGCTTGGCGCTCTCGACAAACCGGAATGTGTTCGGTAACTTTCGTCTACCCATGACCGAACAAAATCCACGCGGCCGTGGTCGTCCCCCGAGGGCGGAAGTGTACCGCCAGCTCACCATCCAGATCACGGAGCTCCGGGAGCGACTGGGCGGTCTGCCGAGTCCGATCGAGGCCGCCGACATCTGGCGCGGCATCTGGTACGAAGAGGCTCACCACTCAACCGCCCTCGAGGGCAACACCCTGGTCCTCAAGCAGGTAGAGCGGCTCCTCGACGAAGGGCGGGCGGTCGGCAACAAGGAACTCCGCGAGTACATGGAGGTGCGCGGCTACGCCGACGCCGCGGACTGGGTCTATCGTCAGGCCATCAGCCCGGGCGGACTCGCGCATCCCGAACGGATCCTGACGCTGGAGGAGGCGCAGCACGTGCACCACACGGCGCTCACGCCCGTCTGGCAGGTGGCGCCGCATCCGAGCGCGACCGCGCGCGAAGCACCCGGCAGCTTCCGTGAACATGAGATCAACCCGTTTCCGGGCGGCATGATCCCTGTGTCGTGGCCGCTCGTACCGGCCGAGATGACGACCTGGGTGGATCGCGTCAACGCCCTCGACGCAACCCGGGTGGGATTCCCGGAGGCCCTCGCGGCGGTGCATTGCCGATTCGAGCAGATCCATCCGTTTCTCGACGGCAACGGCCGGACCGGGCGTCTGATTCTCAATCTCGTACTCGCGCGGCTCGGCTATCCGCCGGCCGTCATCTACAAGCGCGACCGCGCCAGATATCTTCAAGCACTACGGCGCGCGGACGCTGGCGAGACGAGCTCCCTGGGAGAAATGCTCGCGAGGGCGATCCTGGGCAGCCTGCACCGGTTCGTCATTCCGGCCGTAGCCGGTCCGGCGAAACTCGTGCCCCTGGCCGCCCTGGAGACGCCTGGTATGAAGGCCTCCGCGCTGCGCGCAGCGGCTGAACGGGGACGTCTCCGCGCCACACGAGGCCCTGACGGGCAGTGGCGCAGCTCGCGCCGTTGGGTCGACGACTACATGGCGAGCCGCTACCGGCGCCGCGACACAAATGCGCGCTGATCAGCCGCCCGCCTGGTACTGACCGACGTTCGTCCGTGATGACAGTGATATCATTTCTGGAATCACCGGAATCACCACCATCCCAGCGATGATCACAGGTGCGTCATGAGCACGCGGGCGGAAATCACCACGGTCTTTCGTGTCGCCGCCGGCGGCGAGGACGCCGCGTTCACATTCGAGCACGCTCCCTCCCGCACGCGCGTCGCGGAACGGTTCCGCGAGTGCCTGACCGCCCGGAATCTGGACGGTCGGGAAGAAGAGGTCCTGATCGTCTCCGGTGTCGATCGGGCGACGCTCGAGACCGCGAAGGCGCTGTTCGAGTTGCTGTGCGAGCGCCTGTACGACCTGCAGGACGCGGACATGCCCAGACTCATAGAGATGGCGATGCCGCTCGTCTCGGAGAGGACGTCGGCCGCCGTCATCTATCAGGCGCAACGGAACGCGAGCCTGCGCGCCGAGTTCCTCCGCACGTGCGAGTTGCTTCACGCGGAGCAGGTGCATGCGCTGTACGGCTCGTCCGCGAAGAACCGCGCGGCGCTCGCGGCGCGCTGGCGGTCCGACCGGAAGATCTTCGCCATCGAGCATCAGGGCCGGTTGCTCTACCCGGCGTTTCAGTTCGACGAGGTCGGCCGCCCGAAAGCCGTCATCGGCAAAGTCCTGGACGCCCTCGGACGCAGGACCGGTCCGTGGCAGACGGCGATCTGGTTCACGACGTCCAACTCGTGGCTCGATCGCCGGAAACCGGTGGATCTACTGGAGCGCGAGCCCGATCGCGTGATCGACGCGGCCGACGATGTCTCGAACCCGGCAGACTACTGATCGTGTGCCCGAGAGGTCCGTTGTCCCGGCGCCTCCGGAACATGTCGATCCGCTGACTACAACGTGGAAGGCGGGAACCTCCCTGTATCGGGTGCACAGGATGCAGTTTCGCCCGCATGTATTCAATCAGCCTCAGCGCGGGCGTCGAGGTCGCTTCCACCCGTTTCGTGACCCGTCGGGTCAGTGGGTTCCGACGCTGTACGCCGCGGACTGCATCGACGGTGCCTTGTCCGAAACTACTCTGCACGACGTCTTCGCAGGAGATGTCATCCTGCGATCGCGGCTGAAGGGTCGATGCCTCACGCGCATCGAGCTGACGCGCGACATCCGGGTCGCCGATCTGAGCGGCCATGGCCTCCGCAGGCTCGGGCTGACGCGCGGCCAGTTGCTCGACAGCGGCGCGGCTCACTATGCGGAGACCGCAGGCTGGGCGGAAGCGATCCACCGCTCAATCGAATCACTGCACGGCATGACGTGGGTCTCGCGACAGTTCGACACCGCCATGGCGTTGCTGGCGTTCGGCGATCGATTGCACGAGCAGGACTTCCAGTGCGACGTGTCGGAGCCGCTCGACGCCGGACGCGGCTATCGCCTCGTGCAGGATGCCGGGGCGGCCGCCGGGATCGCCGTCGTCGATGGGTAGTCGCGGGAGCCTGCACGCGACCGGGGTTGGCGCTACGCGACGCTCAAGCTGCCGCGGCGGTGGCCGCCGGGGCGAACTTCCGCCGGTAGTACCGGGTCCAGACGACGATGGCCGGGATGCCGACGACCGTGGGCAGGAGCCAGGGGACGACGGCGAACGGTCCCGCGATCTCGTAGGCCCACACGCGCTGCGCCCCGAAGACGATGAACGCCGTGTGGAAGGCGATGCCGCCTCCGAGCATCGAGCCCAGGTGGCTGTAGAACCAGCCCATGTGCTGGGCCCGCGGGTTGTGCATCAGCCGCAGCATGCCCCGGCCGATGAAGAGGCCGATCGGGCTCATTCCCAACAGGATCGGCGAGACGTCGGACCACGCCCGGAGGGCGACGGCGACGACGGCGATGCTGCCGGCGATGGACGCCCAGGCGAGCGCCTCGTGGACCGGGGTTCGCAGCGTCTCGGGCGCCTTCCGCGTTGCGACGACCCGGATGGCCTGCCGTACCGTCGCGAACGTCACCACCCCGAGGTAGCCGAGAAGGACGGCGAACCCGTACAGGTCGGGCCGTTCCGCGATGCCTGCTCCCTGGAACTGGTAGGAGACGATCCGCCCGGCCGATGCGGTGACCGCCGACACCGTCACGACGTAGGCGCAGTACGTGTAGACGCGGCCGGCCTGCACGTGCGTCCGACCGCCCTTGCGGGCGAACACCGGGACCCAGAACGCGGCGAGGCCGACGAACCCGGTCGCGACGTGCGCCCAGACAAGGAGCTCGAACAGGAGGCTCGCGATGGTCATGCTGAATGCTCCCGGTGGTCCGCGGTCCCCCGTGCGCCGCGCCCCCGGCGCCGCGCCGGGACGTCAGACGCCGATCGATCGCGGCCAGGGTCTCGTTGCACCAGGTCACCTTCGCCCCGATGGAATGAATGCCCATCCGCAGCGCCGCGAACTGGTGGAAACCAGCATCGCTGTACCGCTCGGACGCATCGCCGTACGTGGCGATGACCTCCCGTTCGACCGCCCACAGTTGAGCGAGCCAGCGGCCGAAGTGGTCGCGGAGGCCGGCCATGAATGCGCGGGTCTCGTGGAGGTTACCGATCGCGTCCATGAAGTAGAGCTGGGCGAGGTACGCGAACCGCTCGGTGCCGACCACCGGGCCGCCCCGCAACCAGCCCAGCAGCTCGGTCCGGCCCTCTCCCGTCAGTGAGTAGACCCTGCGGTTGGGCCCCTTCGGCGACGGCTCGACGCGGCTGCGGAGCATCCGCCGCTGCTCCAGGCGCTTGAGAGTCGGGTAGATCTGGCTCAGCTCGGCGGACCAGAAGTGCCGCACGTTCTCGCTGAACGCGTTCTTGAGGTCGTAGCCGGTGGCCGGCTCGCGGAGCAGACCGAGGAGGATGTGGTCGAGGCTCATTTCGCTATACCAGTGACGATATAGCTACTATAGAAATGCCGTCATAGCGTGTCAACCCACCTCCTCCTCGAACAGACCGGGCACGGAGCCGAGGTCTCCCCCGGGTATAACAGGGGTACAATTCCAGTATGAAGACAGCCGTGTCGCTGCCGGACGATCTCTTCCTGTCGGCCAACGACCTGGCGAAACGGCAGGGAATGTCGAGAAGCGAACTGTACGCCGTCGCGCTCGCGGAGTACGTGGCCAAGCATCGCGACGATGAAGTCACGTCGAAGCTGAACGAAGTGCTCGCCGAGGAATCGAGTGGCGTCGATCCGGCGTTGCGGACGGCTCAGGCCAGGAGCATCGGTCCTGGAAAATGGTAGTCGTGCGACGTGAGGTGTGGTGGACAGACCTGGATGAACCGCGCGGCTCCGAGCCGGGGTTTCCTCATCCCATACTCATCGTCCAGGCCGATGCCTTCAACAGGAGCAGGCTCAGAACAGTGCTTGGGGTGATCCTCGCGTCCAAAGCTCGGCTCGTGGACATGCCGGGGAACGTCCTGCTTCCAGCCAAGAGCACCGGGCTACCAAAGGACTCCGTCGCCAACGTCACGCAGATCCTGACCCTCGACCAGGATTATCTTTCGCGCCGGGTCGGACAGATCTCCCCCAGACTCATGGGGCGCGTCGATGCCGGACTCAGGCGAGTGCTGGCTTTGTAGTCTCCTGGCGCGCGACCCGCCGGGCGCGGGCGACTACGGTTCCAGATGCACCTCGGCCAGCGCGATTCCCCGCTCGCCGGCGACGGCGTACAGGAAGTAGACGCGGCCGTCCTCCTCGTAGATCGCCGGGTCGCGCAACTGGTTCACCGGGACGTTGATGGCTCCGCCGCGGGACGGCTCCACCGGCAGGTCAGCGCCCTCCCAGGGCAGCTCGGGACGCAGCACCTCCACCCGCTCGGTCGCCTCCCAGTCCCGCCAGTCGCCGGACAGGTCGATGCTCGCCAGCCACACCCGCTCCGGCGCGTCGCCCCGCTCGGTCCAGAAGACGTACATCCGATCCCCGCGCTTCAACAACGCCGAGTGCCGCATGTTCGGGTTGAACAGGCTCGGTCCCTCCTCGAAGCCGGTCAGGCCGTCGCGCGAGCGGTACACCACGCCCGGCATCGCCAGCGCGTAGACGTAGCCGTCGTGCCGGAAGGCGCGGAAGTACGGCCGGCCGAGGATCTCCGGGCGCCCCTCGAAGTGCAGGCCGTCGGTGGAGACCGCGGCGCGGGTCGCCTGCGGCCCGCGCTCGCGCCCATGGACGTACATCACGATCTGTTGCCGCTCGACGTCCACGTGCACGTCCGGCGACGCGACGTGCGCGTAGGCCCCGGCCGGATTCGGCGAGTCGGCGCCGCAGGGTGGGCAGGTGGTGGGGAAATGGGACTGCTCGATCCGCAGCGTCCCCGGCTCGTACATCGTCCAGGGTCCCGCCAGATCGCCCGCGTAGGCGAGCCGGATGAAGAGGCCGCGATGATCGGCGAAGTACAGGTAGTAGCGGCCGAGGGGGTTCTCGATCCAGTCCGGCACGCGAATGAGCGACGGCCCGGCGACGTTGCTCCCCATGCGCCCGTCCATGTCGGGGGTGATGATGGGGCCGTCGAGCAGGCGCTCGATGCGGATCGTCTGCGCGGCGGCCGGTTGCGACACGCCGGCCGCAACGAGCACACCCGCCGCGAGCAAGAACACCACGAGGCGGCTGAAACGTCGCTGTGCTGAACGCATGGCGTCTCTCCTAGCGTCCTTCCCCCGCCGGCTCGTCCGGGTCGGTGCCGAGGAAGCGGATCAGCTCGGCGTTGACGATGTCCGGGACCTCCTCGTGGGGGTTGTGGCCGACGTTCGGGATGAGAAAGACCTCCCCGTTCGGCAGGATCTCGGCGGCCCGCCGCGCGTTGTCGGGGAACTCCGGCCCGTCGATCTCGCCGCCGAGGATCAGCGTCTTCGTCTTGATATGGGGCCAGTCGTCGACCACCGTGTCCATCGAGCGGAGGTTGCCGCCGAGCCGGCGCACGTAGGCCAACCGCGGCCAGTCGCCGCTCAGCCGCTGTCCGTGCCGGATCCGGAGGTGGTCGATGAACTCCGGCTTCCACTCCACGTAGCGCCGCGTGTCGGTCCGCACGTCCGCCTCGTAGGCGGCCTGCAGATCGGGGTCGGCGTCGATCTCGCCGTCGAAGGGACGGAACCCGCGGCCCGCGCGTCTGTCGGTCAGGCCGATCTGGTTGACGGTGACCAGGTGCGTCGTCTTGTCCGGGTAGAGGAAGGCGAAGCGGGTCGACATCTGCCCGCCGATCGAGTGCCCGACGATGGCGGCCTCGTCGATGCCCAGGTGCTCCATGAGCCGGGCCGTGTTGGACGCGTGCAGGCTCATGCTGTACGGCAGGATCGGCTTGGACGACTTGCCCCAGCCGAGCCGGTCCTTCACGACGACCCGGTAGCCCGCCCCGGTGAGGGCCTCGATCTGGCTCTCCCAGTACCAACCGTAGTAGCTGCCCCCGTGGTGGAGGACGACGGCGCGACCGTTCGCCGGCCCCACCGGCGCCACGTCCATGTACGCGATCCGCACGTCCTGGCCGAAGACCCGGAAGTTCATGAACTCGACCGGATGCGGATACTCGAACCCCTCCAGGTTGATCGAGATCGGCCCCCAATCGGCGGGCGGCTCGGGCGGCGGCAGATGGGACTGCGCCGAGACCGCACCCGGCAGCACGAGGGTCAGCACGGCTACGAGTGACAGCGCTACGCGCGCGCACGGGGTGGAGCGTTCGATGGTCATTGGTCCTCTCCTATCACTGCACGGATGCCGATCCTACCAGCACCCCCCGCATGGCGAAGCCTCGCGTCGCACCGAGTCCCGTCCGGGGTCGGGGCAAACAGAGTCCACAGGGCTTGCGAACGGAGCCGACCTGCGCCATCATGGGCGCTTCCGGGTAAACGACGGCAACCTCCCAGGAGGGGTTTTAGATGAACAATCGACTTCGAACGTTCGTCACGGTGCTCGCGGTCGCTCTGCTGGCCTCCGGGTCGGCGTTCGCCCAGAGCCAGTCCGAAAGCGCCCCGGCCGCGGATCCGGTCTGGGAGATGCCGCGCCTCGCGGGCGGTCAGCCCGACCTGCAGGGCTACTGGACCACCCAGACCTTCACGCCGATGGAGCGCCCCGATTACCTGGGCGACCAGGCGTTCTACACCGAGGAGGAGTTCGCGCTGCTCCAGTCGCAATTGACGGTCGACGGGGCCGACCCGCTGGCCCGCTTCGTCATCGAAATCGCGGACCCGGAAGAGCGCCAGCGGGCTCTCGACCAGAACCACCGCGACGAATCCTACGTCCACTACGACAACGCCATCTGGCTCGCCACCCCGGTGCCGAAGGGGTTGTCGACCCGGCGCACCTCGCTGATCGTCGATCCGCCGAACGGGCGGATCCCGCCACTCAACGAGCAGGCCCAGGCGCGGGCGGCGGAGTTGCGCGCGGCGCGCGGCGACCGGGGGCCCTTCGACGCCTACGAGCTGCGTCCGCACAGCGAGCGCTGCCTCAACTACCGCTATAACGCGCCGCCGATGCAGCCGCCCTCGTACAACGACATCCACCAGATTTTCCAGACGCCGACGCACGTGGTGATCGTCACCGAGCAGAGCACCAACGGGCCGCGGATCATCCCGATCGACGGACAGCCGCCCATCTCGGAGAAGATCCGCCAGTGGCCGGGCGACTCGCGCGCGCGCTGGGAGGGCGACACCCTGATCATCGAGAGCAGCCACTTCAACGACAAGAACGCGTGGCAGGGCTCGAGCCGTAGCCTCAAGGTGGTCGAACGGTTCACCCGGGTGGCCGACGACCGCATTCAGTTCACGTTCACGGTGGAGGACCCCGACACGTGGGACCAGCCGTGGAGCGCCGAGATCCCGTTGACGACCACCGAGGGGCCGATGTTCGAGTACGCCTGCCACGAGGGCAACCACGACATCCGGCACATCCAGGAGGTCTACCGCAACATCGAGCGGCAGGAGGCCGAAGCAGCGCGGTAGCGCCGAAGCGAGCCGCGTCGGTTCCCGGCTAAGATGACCGGCGCGGCCGCTTCCGCTATCTGGCCAGCGACTCCGTCCCGGTGAGCGCGCCCTGGCCGGCGCCGGGCGGGAAGCGCTCGTCGCGCAGCTCGGCCAGGGTGGTCGCCGTCGGCGGCCCGGTAGCTCGCGGCCCAATCGGTCGCCCGCCAGTCGGAGGGCAACGCCGGACTAAGATAAAGCCGTGCTACACTCGTAGATAACGTAGCGAAGTAGTCATGCTCCGGCCCACCACAAGTCAATCTACCGTCACGGTCCATTCCAGCTCACAGCCAGACCCGTTCGCCAGTGTTCGTGCCGTTGCCCGTGTCCACCGGAGGGGAGCCCGATGAGTGCACAGCAGCAGGAACCGGCCGATCCTCTCGATCTTGAGATCGAGGCGTTCGACAACATGCGCGAACGGTTGGAAGCCGAACACATGGATCGGTGGGTGGTGTTCGCGGACGGGCAGCTCTGGCGAGGTCAGTCATTCGAGACCTTCCAGGATGCGAGCCGTGCGGCGCGCGAGGCGTTCGGTGATACCGAAGTTCTGATCCGGCAGGTGGGAGCGGTTCAGGAAATACGGTTGCCGAGTTCTCTGATGTGGATCGACGATATCAAGGGCATCGACGCCGAGGACGTCGCCGTTGGCCGTTGACGTTCCGTTCGATCACTTCCGGCGTCCGATTACTCCTGTTCAATTTGGTCGCGATCCTGGCAGGATGATTCCCTTGCAGGCTCTGGTCGACACCGGGGCAGACTCGTCCTGTATCGGGATTCCACTTGTCACACAGTTGGCTCTTATTCGCGTGAACAAGCGCCCGCGAGCCATGCGCGACGTTGAACAAGGGCACGAGTGCAATGCCTTTGAAGGCCGCATCATCATCGGTGACCTCCAGATCCCATCACCGCGAGAGTTTGCTGCGTTTCCTGGGCTCGCCGCTGCTGGCGTTGGCGACTTCCAGGTGATTCTCGGTCAGGACATCCTGGCGAATCTGCTGATGCACTACGACGGTCCGAGGGGGAACCTCAGGCTCCTTAGACCAGACGAATAGTCTGAGTCGCCAGGGGTCTGGGGCGGGGCGCCTGCAACTTACCAACCACGACGACACGGACGCGCTTCATGGCACGGTTACGGATACCGGCGACAGCGACCTTTGTCTGTCCCGCCGCGCCCGGTCAGCTTCTCGCGCTGCTTAGTTAGTGTCAGCCAGAAAACCCCCGTTCCGGGCGGAGATTTGCGCCAATTCGTGGCATCCTGAGCGTGATTTCGGCACGACCCGGCCGCGACGGAGGCGCCTGACGGGCTGCGGGATAGCAAAGGCCAGCAAATCAGCCCGGATGTCCTGTTTCCAGGGACAGTAGGACCGTGCCGTCTCTTGTCGGCTCGGAATCCGGCCTGGTTGTCAGGGCCGGTCGGTCAGGCGACGAGTCGTTGTCGTTGTCGTTTGCGCTCCCGCTTCTGCAGGATCAATCCGATGCGATGCAGGTTGGCCGCCAGCACCGACAAGGCAACCGTCCGCGCGAAGCCGTCCGCACCATGGCTGCGAACGCGGTCGAGTCCCCGATGTTCCAACCCATTGATGGCAGACTCGATCGCCGGATGCGCACGCCGCGCGGCCGCAAACGACTCCTCCTCTTCACGCTCCCGGTCGGCTTTTGAAAGATACCCTTTCCCCGGCAACGCATTGACGTCGAGCAACGCATCGAGGCGGACCCGATTGCCGCGGCTGTGAAAGCCCCGGTCGAAACTGCACGCCCGCAACTCCGGATACAGTGCCTGCGCTTCCTGCACCATCGGCACTGCCACGTCCACATCCTCGCCCTCCCACAGGACCTTGTGGTGAAGGATGAGTTGATACTGATCCTCGATAACGGCGACAGGAACCCCGAGTTCGACCGGCGTGCCCGCCTTGCCTTTGGAAATCCAACGCGTGTGTCCCTCGAAAATCGAAAAGACCTTCTCCTCGTGAGGTATCGTCTCGCCACGCAGAAGACGCCGCTCCACCTGGTCAATCTGCCGCCGGGCGTGAGCGACGAGGCCTGTGATGGAGCGACAGCGCAATTCCCCCACGCCCTGGTCTCGCAACGCGTCGAGCGTTGTCTCCGCCCGCTCCACCAGCCCCCGGCAGCGCTCCACATACGCCTCCACCCGCTCCGGATGCCGCTGCGCCCGCCGCGTCGAGCGCACCTTGTTGAACAGTTTCTTGACCTCTCGGGACAGATGGCGCCACTGACGCCACCCGCCCACCGCGTACTTCTCAGCCGCCCGGCCCGTCTCCCGCAGCAGGCAACGCGTCGCGTCCCACAACAGGCTGACGTCCGTCGGGTAGTGCACGTCCGTTTCAACCACGAACGAATCACACCGCCCGCGCAATGGCTCGCCAGGCTTTTTTTTAGCGACCTTGTGACCGCTCTCCACCACCAGGCGCCCCACTGCCGACAACAGCTCGGGCGTCAACAAGGACACGTTGTCGACTACCGTTTGGTATTCGTAACGCGTCTTGTCATCGAAATCGCCGTGTCCCAGGAACTCACGTATCGTCCCATGATGGTTCGTCAGGTCGTGAAGACGGTCGAAGTCGCAGCCCAACCCCTGCTTCAGGACCCCCAACACCAGAATCTGCCACAGGTCCATTCCCGGACGCCCCACCGTGCGATCCGCCTCCGGCAGAATATGCTCGTCCAGCAGTGCCAACAACCGCGCGCGCAACTCCTCGTCGCTCCAGATGTGCTGAAGCCCCTTCAACACCGCCGGGATGTCGTCCCGCGACTTCGGGTTGATCCAGATTTTCTCGATCGGCACCTGCCCGAGCTGGAACTGCGATCTGTGAACTTCTCTCATGATGGCAATGTCGCGAAGATGGTCCCGAAACGGGTCGATCCTTGGGAGATCACCCGCAAAGAATACGACATCTGGACGATCTTCGCCACTTGAAATCGGCGGTTACACCCTGTAGAATCAATGACTTGCGGGTTTTCCGCCGAACACTAGTTAGCATGCTGCCGAAGGTCCAGGCAACGTTTGTCGGCGAGGCGCCCGAGATATTCGTGCCGATCGCCGGCGGCTGGGGACGGATGAGCATGACACACATCCGCCTGGCGGCGACAGATGAGAGGAGACCCTTGCGGGTGCGCTTCGCACCGCGTAGAAGCTCCGCGTAGAGAAGAACGCGCAGGCCGGGCGCCGCCCGCGGCGGGGGAGGTGACCCGCGGCGATCGCCGAGGCCCAGCCTTCCTCAGGGACCGCCCGACGCTGCGCTCACCGGTCGAAGGTCCACGTGCGGGGCTCGCGTCCCGGCTCCGTCCGCACCTCTTCGACCACGACGCGGGGCGTCTCGTCGCGCCGGTATCGCAGGACCCATTTCAGGCCGGCCCGGTTCGCCTCGGGCACCGGAATCTCGTGCGTCGCGTGCTCGGGCCCCTCGAAGACGTTGATCTCGCAGATGTCCTCGCCGGCGCACAGCGGGATGGCCTGCGCGACCCAGTCCTCGACCGAGGCCCCGGGCGTGACCCAGGCTCCCCAGGCGTGGGCGGTGGTACCCACCCAGCGGAAGACCACCGGTTCGGGGTCCGTCCAGCGCGCGCGCAGGGCCCCGCGGTCGACCTCGACGCCTCGCAGATACACCGCGGCGATCCGCCGCGTATGCGTGATGTCGTCGAGCGGGTCGGCGTCGAGCACCATGAAGTCGGCGCTCCGGCCGGCCTCGATGCTCCCGGTCCCGGTCAGCCCGAACGCCCGCGCCGCCCGGGTCGTGGCAGCCACGATCGCCTCGGCCGACGTCATCCCCAGCCGCACGAAGAGCTCCAGCTCCAGGTGATCCGCGTAGCCGAAGAAGTCGCCCACCGCGCCGGCGTCGGTCCCCAGGATGACGTGCTCGCGCAGCCGCAGGAAATTGTTCCGGATCAGCCGGGCGCGCGCTTCAGCGGCGGCGGTCCGGGGGCCGGCGGCGTCCGGGTCACCGGCCGCGGACTCCCGCAGCATCGCGACGACCTCCTCCGGGACCTGCTCCTGGAAGAAGGGGTCCTCGTACACCGGCCGCCGGTACGGCTCGCGCCGGGTGACCATGCCGATGGTCGGCACGATGAAGACGTTGCGCGCCGCGACCAGGTCGAGATACTCGTTGTCGACCGCCGCGTCGTAGGGCATGTGGATGAAGCGCCGGGCGCCGGCCGCGATCAGCCGCTTGTGGTCCTCCAGCGTGGTCGCATGCGCGATCACCCGGATATCCCGCACCTGGGCCTCGTCGAGGATGGCCGCGTAGATGTCCGGGTGGAGCTTCACCCGCGCGCCCCGCCGCTCGTCACGCGTGTCCACCCAGATCTTCAGGATCCGGATGCCGCGCGCGGCCTCGGCCCGCACCACCTCGCGCGCCTCGGCGGGGGAGGTAACCCCGTGCAGCCCCCACCAGCCGGCGTCGTTCGTGAACCTGGGGTTCGGCCCACCGCCGGGGATCCCGAGACCGGGCGACACCAGGTAGCGGGCGCCCTCGACCTCGCCCACCCGTTGCGCCTGCCTGACATCGAGGGCGATCTCCTCGAGGTCGCTGCCGGTGGAAATGATCGTGCCGACGCCGTAGTAGGCGTGGCGGTGCAGATGGTCGATGAGGTTGTCGCGGGTGAAGTTCTCCGAGCCCCAGCTCGTGTACCGCTCCCAGCCGAGATGCGCGTGGGTGTTGACGAGCGCCGGCATCACCGTGCGCCCGGTCAGGTCGACGACGCTCGCCTCCGGCGGCGCCGGCACCTCGCCGGCGTTCCCGACCCGCACGATGAGATCGCCGCGGACCAGGAACGCAGCGTCCTCGATGACGCGGCCGTCTCCGACGATCACCCGCCCGCCGGTGAAGAGTTGGACGGCAGGGCTGGAGGCGGCGGGATCCGGCGGTTGGCCGTCCGCGCCTCGCACGATGCCCGTCAGAAGCGCGAGCACCACCAAGGGGATGGCACGACGCCGGGCCCTGCTCGCATCATGACCCCAGGACATCTCGCGCATGCCGCTCACCTCCGGCCGTTCGCGCTGGACGCAGTCGCGGCGAAGCGGCTGCCGCCCGGCGTTACGAACGCGACTCGACGCGGAACGTCCACCAGCTCTCCGGCCGCGGGATATCGAGCGGCGGCGGCTCGCCACCGCCGCCGGGCTGACGCGCCTGCACTGCCGGCTTCTGCAGCTTCCGGATCCGTGCGGCCCAGACGTGATCGAGCATGGCCGGGTCCATCTCCCGGTTGAGGACGACGGGGTAGACGACGCCGTCGAGACGTAGGCGTCCCGAGTGGTCCTGTCCCACCCGCGGACACCAGTATTTGTTCGCGCCGACCGAGCAACTGATGAAGAGATCGCCCTCCGGCGTCGCCATGCAGTTGACGTTCACCGAGTGGGGTCTCAACCAGATCCCGATCTGGATCGCGCACAGCGAGACGTCGTTCGCGAAGCTCCAGTCGGCGACCGGCTCCTCTTGGGTGTCACCCAGCAGCACGAAGCCCGGGGTGCCTTCGCATGGACAGTTCATGGTCCAGACGACGCCCCCGGCCACGACCACCAACGCCAGCGTGGCCGCGACAACGAGGAGATTCTTCCTGACGAAATCCAATGCCGTTTCGACTATCCGCGGCTCTGCGCTCATGCTCGACCTCCTCCTGGATCGGACCCCTTATACACCCGTTCCCGCCCCGGACGCCATGATGGCCGGGATGCTCGGGCCGATGACCAGGACGCCGCGCGGTGGTATCGTTTCGGTACGCACCCGGCGAGGGCGCGGTTTCACCGAGAACGATCGTGATGCCCCGGCGATACTTTGCGTGCGTGCCCGCGAACCGCAATGGCGCCGGTGCAATCCGGGCGGAGACCCCGATGACTGAACACGACACGAGCCTTCCCGCGAAGAGTCCCGACATGCGCGCGTCCCTGATCGTGGCCGCGGTCGTCCTCGCGGTGACGGCGGTCGTCCCACCGGCGCTCGCGCACCATTCCTTCGCCGCGCAGTTCGACGCCGACCGGCCGGTGACCCTGGAGGGCGCCGTGACCAAGGTGGAGTGGCAGAACCCGCACGTCTGGATCTACCTGGACGTGACCCGGCCCGACGGGCAGGTGGCGGCCTGGGAGTGCGAGGGCGACAACCCGAACACGCTCACGCGGATGGGCTGGACCGGCCAGTCGCTCCAGATCGGCGATCCGATCACGATTCACGGCTACCAGGCGCGCAATGGTCGCAACGTGTGCAACGGCCGCACCTGGGTGTTCGGCGGGCGGACGCTCTTCGCCGGCGCCAACGACGGTGGGCCGAGGGCCGCTCCACGCCAGGACCGCTAGCGGCTGCAGGACCGAGCAGCTCCAAGGAGAGGGATCGTCATGGGTATCAAGACCGGTACGCTCGTCGTCGCGGCGCTCGTCGTCGGCGCTCTCGGCCTCCCGCGAGGAGCGGTCGCCCAGGCCCCCGGCGGGGTACTGACCGAGCAGCCTCCGGGAGACCACACCCCGATCCCGAGAACGTCCGACGGCCGGGCCGACCTGACGGGGTTCTGGGCCAAGCGGTCGAACCAGAACACGTCCGCACCGGTGGAGCCGCTTCCCTTTACCGCGGAGGGGTTGAAGGCGTTCAACGACGTGGCCGACCTGATCGATCCCACCAGCTATTGCCGCTTCCCGGGCATTCCGAGGATGAACAGCTCGCCCTATCCGATGGAGATCGTCCAGCTCCCCGACCGCGTGCTGTTTCTGTACGAGTACATGCACAACTTCCGGACCATCTGGACCGACGGCCGCGGGCATCGGCCCCACTGGCCGACGACCCTGATGGGTGACTCCGTCGGTCGGTGGGAGGGGGACACGCTGGTGGTCGACACCGTCAACCTGTCCGGCGACACGTGGCTCGACTCGCACGGGAATCGGCACAGTGACGAGCTGCACGTCATCGAGCGCTGGAGCCGCATCAGCGCCAACGAGCTGTGGTACGAGCAGACCATCGACGACCCCAGGTTCTACACGGAACCGTGGACGACAGGCTGGGTCATGCCGCTGGCCCCCCCGGACTGGGAGCTGATGGAGTACGCCTGCACCGACAACAACAGGGACATGGAGGAGGGCCACCTGCAGCCGGGAGCGCTCGACGGGTCGGGGCGGGACGGCACCGCGATCGCCACGCCATCCTCGTATCCGGGAGGATCTACGGATCGAGAGCGATGAGCTCCGAATCGTCCACCCGGGTCCACCGGAACGACCCGCCGCGCGCCTCGGATCGCTGAGGACGGCCGCTATCTGGCCAGCGACTCCGTCCCGTTCAGCGAGCCCTGGCCCGCGCTTGGCGGGAAGTGCTCCCCGCGCAGCTCGGCCATCGTCATCCGGTTGGCGCGATCGAGGGTGGCCGCGAACGCGCGCGTGCTGCGCTCGAGGCCGCTGGCGGGCACCAGCTCGGGGGTGTCGAGCGAGGTGTGGTAGATGACGTGGTCGATGATGTGGAACGACGGCGCGTAGTTGCCGTTCTTCGGACCGTTCTCCAGCGCGTACACCGACACGCCGAACTCGCGCAGCGTATCGAAGACCATCTGCTCGAACGCCGCGCTGCCGAGCGCGTTCCAGCGAAACGCGCCCACCGCGTTGGTCGGGGTCAGCGTATCGTTGTACATGTAGAGCAGCGTCTGCGCCGGATGCTCCATGGTCAGCTTCACCGCGACCTTGTCCCAGGGGTAGGTGTCGTCGATGCCGACCACGTCGCGACCGCGTGCGACCTCCCCGTGATGGTGATCGGGGAACTGGATGAACTTCATGGTGCGCGGGCGATCCCGCCGAGGCCGCGCGGCAAAGAAGCGCGCCAGCTCCAGCGCGCTCGCCATCCCCGCCGCGTTGTCGGTCGCCGCCTGGAAGTAGCCGTCGGTATGCGACATGACGACGATCTGCTCGTCGGACATGCCCGGAAGCGTGGCCACGGTGTACTCGGTCGCGATGTTGCGCGGCTCCTCCGCCTCGAGCCGGAACGAGAGCTCGACCGTCTCGCCCGCGGCCAGCCGATCTCTGAGCGCGAACCCTTCGTCCATGCTCAGGGTGAACTGCGGCACCTCGCGCAGGCCGCCCTCGGGCTGAAACTGCCCGTTGCCGGGCACCCCCATCACGTTCACCACCATCGCCGCACCCAGGGCGACCGCCCGGGTATTGGCGTCGAAGAGCCCGGCGCGGTCGCTGGCGGAGTGACTGCGTCCGCCCGGGACGAAGACGCTGTAGATGACGACCGCCTTGCCCTCAACGTCGCGGCCGATGAAATCGGCCCCCGACCCGACGCCGACCCACACCGCCTCCGCCGTGATGCCCCGCGGTCCCGTGGCCTTCGTGCGGGCCACCGGGAACGCCGTGGCCAGGGTGGTCGTCGAGCCGTCCGCGGCCCGGTAGCTCGCCGCCCAATCGGTCGCCCGCCAGTCGGAGGGCAGCACGTAGGGGAAGTGCTCGACCGTCAGCCCCAGGGCCTCGAAGTCACGCGTCATGTAGGCCATGCCCTCGCGGTCGGCCGAGGTGCCGGGCAGCCGTCCCCACCACTTGTGCCCGGCATCGCGATAGCGAAGTGCGATCTGCGCGAGCTCGACGACGTGCCGCTTCATCCGCGCGCCGTCGATGCCCGCATACTGCCGCTGCTCCGGCGTCAGCGGCCACACCGGGTACTGGTCGTCGTCGAAGATCAGCAGGTCGCGATCCCTGGGCAACCCCGCGCCGTAGGTCGTTTGCACGCGGGGGCCGATCTCCATCTGCGCGGACGGCGCCGCGGGCATCGAGAGCACAACCACTGTCGCCAGGCACGCCAGGAAAGTGAATCGCCAGGTCGTCATCGTGGCTCCTCCGGATCATGCCGACGCCGGCCGTCGAGGGCGCTCGGGACCGTGCCCGAGCAGCCACATCGCGGCGCGCCGGCTCGCACGCGCGATGAACGATGCCTTAGCCCAAGTTTAACAGCCGCAGTACTAAGCAACGCGGAATCAGCAACTTACAGCGACAAAAGCGCTCGAGTGGCACTACAAACCTGCGCAAACCGGGAAATGGGTCGGTCAGATGGTTGTCTTGCGGACGCCTCCCGGTTGCGGGTCGACGCCGAGCGCGTCGTAGATGGCCCGCTGTTCGGGTTCGGCCTGCGTGGCGGTGCGCACGTGCAGGGTGCGCCCGTCGGGGCGCCGGAAGGTGGCGGTGACGCGCTGCTGGCCTTCGAGGATGCGGCGCAGGGTGGTCCAACTGGCGTGTTCGCCGTGGGCTCGCAGCCGGGTGCGGATGACCTGCACGAGCTGGTAGGCGATGACGGTGATGAACAGGTGGCCATCGGCCCGCTGCGGCTTGTGGTGGTAGATGGGGCGCAGGCCGAGTTCGGACTTCAGTGCGCGGAAGACGGCTTCGACGTCGGTGAGGGTGGTGTAGGTGCGCCACAAGGCGTCTTCGTCCCAGTCGGTCTCGCTGCTGCGCAGGCAGTAGACGCCCGGATGGGTGGCCATCGAGCCGTCCTGGGGGCGACGGGTCCAGGTGACGGCGGCGGCCTTCTCGCCGGTCTGGTCGGGGGTGACCTCGATCTGGTAGTGCTTGGCGACGCGGGTATGCTTGGCTCTCAGTCGCCCAATGCGCTGCCAGACCTGTCCGAGGCGCTTGTGGGCGCGGGGGCGCGCCAGCCCCTCGTTGAGCGTGGTCAGCGCGGCCTCGAAGCGGGCGGCGGCCCGCTCAACGATGGCCCGCTCCTTGTGGGCCCGCTCTTCGGAGTAGCAGTACAGGCGGACCTCGCCGGGGTCGGTCGAGACGACCTTGTGCAGATGCACGGTGTGGTTCGACTGCGTGCGGACCGCCACGGCGGCCTCGGCGTCGAACTGCCGGTGGCGTTCACGGCTGACGACCAGATAGCGGTAGCGGTTGTCGCGCAGCCACCCGATGGCGGCCTCGGTGGCGACGCCGCGGTCCATCACCACCAGGGCGCCGGCCGGCGCATCGAGTGCCTCCAGCATGCCGGCCAGGGTGCGGTGTTCCCGGACGTTGCCGGCGAAGACCTGCGAGCGGCGCACGAAGCCGCTGGCGTCGAGCATCAGGCCCAGGGTCAGCAGCGGACAGTCGCTGCGCTTCTCTTTCGAGTGCCCGCGCTTTGCCTGCGGCTGCGCGCCCGCCTCGCCTTCGAAATAGGTGTTGGTCAGGTCGTAGAGGGTCACCGTCGGCTGCAGGTCGAACAGTCCCATGGCCCGCTCGAACAGATGCGCCTCGATCGCCTCGCGGTGCTTCACCAGCGCATCCGAGGCGCGGTAGAGCTGCATCGGGCTGACGGTCTCGAAGTCGACGCCGAGCAACTCGCCGAGGCCGCTGCGTTGCTGCAGCCAGCGGTGCGTGGCGCGCTCCGAGGCCGGCTGGGCCAGGCGTCCGACGACGGCGCCGGTCGCCGCGGTGCGCAACGCGCCGTTGACGCCCAACTCGGTCAGCAGGGCCGGCAGGCCCAATTGCTCCAGGGCCCACAGGCCGACCTGCTCGACGCCGACGCTGCGGGGGCGGACCAGGCGCAACGAGTCGACGTCGACCGGCTGCACGTCTGTCGGCCCGGCTGCCGGTCCCTGCACCGGTGTGCCGCGGGCGACCAACTGTGCGGCTATGCGCTGCGCTTCGCGTTCGACGGCGGCCGGGCAATCGGCCACCAGGGGCGTCTGGCCGGCCAGGATGTCGTCGCTGCGGGAGCAGACCAGCGGCCATTGCGCCTGGGGAATGTCGAAGTGGCGTCCGAGATTGAGCAGGGTGCGCTGGCGGACGGCGTTGCCGATGCGCTCGGAGTGGACGAGGCGATGCGAGAAGTAGGGCTGTCCGTCGGCGGTCCGCCGGGTTTGGGTGCGGCGAATGAACACACGCCCACGATAGCGGGTGCACGTCCCAGAAGCAACAACAACTCACACGATTATGGCACTACATTCAGTACCGCCAACACCAGATCCTTTAGAATCAACAAGTTATGGGGATGCGATCCTCGAAATATCGCCTAAATCTACAAAATTGTCGGGAATCTTGCTAAAGATGGGCTAGGAGTCTGCGCCGCAGAAAAAATATGCCCCAATATGCAGTGGCCAACGACGCTTACAACCACTATATGTAGTGGCCGATCGTGCCGAAAATCGTCCCACGGCGCAGACTCCTAGTCGCACCGCAGCGCTCGCACCGGGTCGGCGCGCACCGCCAGTCGGGCCGGCAGGTAGCGGGCCACGAGGACGGCCGCGCACACCAGGGTCGACGCCGCCACGGTGATGATCGTGCTGTTCGCGCTGGTTCCGAACAGAAGGCCGGCCCGGACACGCGACATGACCACCGCGCCCAGGAGCCCGACGCACACGCCGACCCCCGCCACCGCCAACCCCTGGCGCACCATCATCCGGAGCACCGCGCCGGGCAAGGCTCCCAGCGCCAGGCGAATGCCCATTTCCCGCTCGCGCTGCCTCACCGCGCAGGCCATCACCCCATAGACACCGACAGCGGAGAGCAGCCGCGCCAGCGCACCGAACACACCCATCACCCCGGCCGCCTCGCGAACGCCCGCCACCGCCTCGTCCACCGCAACGCTCAGCGGCTGTGCGTCGAAGACGGGCAGGCTCGGGTCTCTCCGCCTGAGCGTCCGGGCGGTCTCCGACAACAGGCGCCGCACGTTGCCGGTCCCCCGTACCGCCAGATACATCTGGCGGTAGGCCACCCGCGTCGCCGGCAGGTACAGGAAAGGGCGCTCGGCCTCGAACCAGTTCTGCCGGACATCTCCCACGACACCGACGACCCGCCACCAGTCCCCGCCCAGGGCGTCGCCACGCACCCGCAGTCGATGCCCCAGCGGATTCTCGCCCGGCCAGTACAGCCGGGCCAGCCGCTCGCTCACCACCACCGTCGCCTCGCCGTTCCCCTCGGGACCGTCGTACGCGTCGAAAGTGCGTCCGTCGAGCAACGGAACGCCGACGGTGCCAAAGTAGTCGGGGCTCGCGATCTGCAGGTCGGCCAACGGCGCCTGGCCCGGCGACGGCTCGGGCCTTCCCTCGATGCGGAACTCCACGGTTGGCCGCACCGTCAGTCCGGCCGGGAGGCCCGACACCAGGGCAGCGCTCTCGACACCGGGCACAGCGGTTGCCGACGCCACCACGCCGTCATGGAACGCACGAATCTGCTCCGCATCTTCGATGCCTGCGTCGCGCAACCTGATCCGCAACGTTCCGACGCCCTCGGCGGAGAAGCCTCGAGAGCGGGAGCGAGCGACTGGAAGCCCTGGATCATCTGGCCCGCGGAAACGGTGACCACGACCGCGAGCGCCACTTCCGTGACAACCAGAATCCGGCGCAGAGAGGCGCGGCGCACCGTGCCCGCCGGGCTTCCCTCCCGGAGCCCGTTCATGACGGCGTGCCGCCAGGCCTCGGACGAGACCACCAGGCCGGAGACGGCTCCGGCGCCGCCGGCCAGCGCCAGTGAAAATCCGAGAACGGTCCAGTCGACGGCAATGTGCGGGAAGCCCTGGATCCACCGCGCCGCCTCGGGCGACACACTGTTCCTGAGCACGCCCACACCCCACCCCGCGACGGCGATGCCGAGGCCGGTGGCGACGAGCGCGAGCAGCAGCGACTCCAGCACGACCAGACGTCCGATGTGCCACCGCCCGGCGCCCAGCGCCGCGCGAATGGCCATTTCCCGTCCCTTCGCAGCCGCCCGGGCCACCTGCAGGTTCGACACGTTGGCGCAGGCAATCAACAGCACGAACACCGCCGCCAGTTGACCTAGGAGGACGAAAGGATCGATCACGCCGCGTTGTTCGTGCCGCAGCTTGAGCACCTCGACCGCGCGCCCCGTGTTGGTCTCTGGATGGGTCTCGGCCAGACGTGCCCCCAGGGCCTGCATCCGGGCCCGCGCGTGGCCGAGGGACACCCCGCGCCGGAGGCGGCCCACCGTCAGCACGCTATGGTCCCGCCGGTCGTTGCGCTGCACCGGAGTGACCACCATCGGGATCCAGGCGTCGACGGCGCCGACCGGGAAATCGAAGTCCGCCGGCATCACGCCGATCACCGAGTGGGACAGCCCGTCCAGCGCGATCTCGCGTCCCACGATCCCGCGCTCGCTTCCGAACCGGCGGGTCCAGAGACCGTGGCTGAGCACTGCCACCCGCTCGCGGCCGGCCTGGTCCTCGTCCGGCAGAAAGGTCCTTCCGAGCAGAGGACGTGCGCGGAGCGTCCGGAAGAAGTCCGCCGAGGTTACGGCAAGCTGCAGCAGCTCCGCGTCGCCGGAAGCCCCGGCCGCCTCGGTCAGGGCGAGCGACTGGAACGCGTACCCGGACAGCGTCTGGAAGACCTCGTTGTGGGTCTTCCAGTCGACATAGTCACCCGGGGTAACGAAGAACGGCGACGGTGGGGCAGTCACCTGGACAGCGACCAGGCGGTCCGCCGCCGGGAACGGCATCGGCCGCAGCATCAGGGCGTTGACGAAGCTGAAGATTGCCGCGTTCGCGCCGATCCCGACGCCCAGCGTCAGGACGACGACCGCCGTGAAGCCCGGGCTCCGGGCCAGGGACCGGACCGAGCCCCGGATCTCCCGGCCCGCTCGCTCGACCCACGCGGCGAGGCGGACGTCCCGGACCTGCTCCGCAACCTGATCGATGCCGCCGAACTCCAGCCGTGCCGCGCGGCGCGCCGCGCACGGGGGCAGCCCCTCGGCCACCTTCTGCTCGACCAGCATGTCGAGATAGCTGTCGAGCTCCCGCCGGAGATCCGACTCGACCTGGTCACGGCGAAAGAGCCCGCGCAGGAAGTGACGGAGCCGGGCGCGAGCCGTGGCGACAAGGGACATGCAGTCTCCCTACGTCGTCCGCAACGCCAGCTCGATCGCGACCGACACCCGTTTCCAGTTGCGGGCCTCTGCCTCGGACTGCCGGCGCCCGGCGGGCGTCAGCTCGTAGAACTTCGCCTTCCGATTGGTCTCCGAGCGCCCCCATTCGGAGGTCAGCCAGCCCTTCTGCTCGAGCCGGTGCAGGGCGGGAAAGAGGGAACCGGGGTTGACGCGGAACGCGCCCTGCGTGATCTGCTCGACGCGGCGGGCGATGCCGAGCCCGTGGTTCGGTTCCGTCATGAGCGCGCGGAGGATAAGCAGATCGAGGGTGCCGCGCATGAGGTCCGTGCGGGACATGGAAGGGCTCCTGAGTTTCCTATCGGATTTCTATAAATGTAGCCTGGTTTCTATCGATTTTCAAGAGGTCGTGAACCTCCCGGAAACCGGGGCCGGCACCTTCCCACTAGCCCGGTGATCGAGGGCGCGGCCGGATATGTATTGCAGAGATATACCATCCCTGCTAGTATCGCTACGCCAGCTTCTTCCTGGAGGACACGTGATGACGAAACCCGCCGGAGCAGCACGGGTCGATAGCCCGGAGGAACGCGACGGCCGCAGGATCGCGCGGGTGTTCATGACGGGCCGATCGCAGGCGGTGCGGCTGCCGAAGGAGTTTCGATTCGACACCGACCGCGTGGTCATTCGGCGCGACGGCCGCAACGTGGTGCTGAGTCCCATGTTCAAGGACTGGGACGACTATTTCCAGAACGCCGCCCGACTGCCCGCCGACTTCGAGGCGGCGACACCCGAGATGCGAAGGGGCGAATTGCCGCTCGAAGAACGGGAGCCGTTCGATTGAAGGCCATGCTGGACACGAATACCTGCATCTACGCGATGAAGCGGCTCGAAGGGTTCCAAGCCCGACTGCCGCTCCGCGATTGCGGCATTTCGATCGTCGTGCTGGGCGAGCTGGAGTGGGGGGCCTGCCTTTCGGATCGCAGGAAGGAGAGCCTCGCTGCCGTACGCGATTTCGTCGGCGCGGTTCAGTTGGACGACCTGGATGCCGAGGTCGCGCGGCAATACGGCCAGCTACGCGCGTATCTGCGTTTGATCGGCCAGCCGATCGGCCCCAACGATCTCTGGATCGCCGCCCACGCCCTGGCCCGGGACGTGCCACTGGTCACGCACAACCTCGGCGAGTTCCAACGCGTGCCGAGCCTGTCCGTCGAGACCTGGATGGCGGCGCAGGAGAGAAGGAGACTGGATGAGCCCGCAACCTGAGGTCTGGCTCCGCGGCCCCGTGGAGGGCTTCGAGCCGCTGCTGATGCCGGCCGTGCATTCCCTGCTGCAGGCACGTGAGGAGATCGAGGGTCTGGTCGCGTCCGTGCCGGCCGATCACGTCTGGCAGCGGCCGGGCGGCGCGGCGTCGATCGGGTTCCACGTGCGCCACCTGGCCGGGGCGCTCGATCGCCTGCTGACCTACGCGCGGGGCGAGAGGCTGTCCGACGCCCAGAAGACCGTTGCGCGTGCCGAAGGCGAGCCGGGCGAATCGCTGGGTGATGTCGCGGCGGACGCGTCCGCGTCGATCGACCGCGCGCTGGACCAGTTGCGGGCCACCTCGCGCGACGAGCTGCTGGCGCCGAAGAAGGTGGGTCGAGCCGGCCTGCCGAGCACGACCCTGGGCCTGCTCTTCCACGCCGCGGAGCACTGCACGCGGCACACGGGGCAGGCGATCTCTACGGCGAAGATCCTGCGCGGCGGGTCAGGCGCCGAGGCTGCCGGGTGATCCGTGTCGGGCCACGAAGCCGGCTCAAACCGGCGCAACGACGTGCGCGTGACCACGAAATGAAGCCGCCGACCTCGTCGATACGCGTGGTCGGCATGCGGAGCTCGCGTGATTTGGCGGCGGAGCCGTCACCGGACGGCGGAAGTGTCCAGACCCCGCCCGGTGATCAGATACGTCGCGAACGTGCCCAGCCAGTGTCCGCCCTCGTAGGTCGCGCCGGTGACCGCGGCGAGTCCGGACGCCCGGTGCGCGTCCGCCGCCGCGATGAGCGCGGACCGGCGGCGGTCGTCCGCCGGGAGTCCCGAGGCGATCCCTTCCAGCATCCAGGCGCGGCTCAGGTTCAGGCCGTCCAGGTGCACCAGCTTGCCGTCGGTCGGGTCGGTCACCACCGCCGGCGTGAGCCAGTCGGCCCCGCCGTTTTCCGGGATCCCCGGCAGAAACCGCGTCAACCAGTCGGCGAAGGCGTCGGGAGAGGTCACGCGGCGCAGGAGATCCGCCTCCGCCAGGCAGGGCGACAGGAAGTCCTGTCCCGACGGCTCGTAGCGTAGCGGGCAGTCGTAGTCCGCTGCGTAGTAGTCGCCCCCTGATCAGCTCGATCATGTCGCCGTCGCCCGCGCTCCGGGCCCAGTCCAGGATGAGCCCGAACGCGAACGCGGTCTGCGAGTGCTCACCGCTCCGGATCGGATGCGTCAGCTTTGGCAGCCAATCCCGAATCTGGTCCGCGGCCAGTGTCTCGACCGGCGCCAGCGCCCTCCGCCAGCGGCGGGCATCGGGATCGTCCCAGTCGCGGAGCTCGGCGCCGAGCTGCAGCAGCCACGCCAGTCCGTAGGGCCGTTCGAAACTGGCGCGGCCGGGCGCCTGCAGGTACGCCGCTTCGCCCTGCAGATTGGCGACGGTCAGGCTCCGGGCCAGCGCCGCCCGCGCCGCCTCTGCCGTCTCCGAGTCCGGGTAGCGCCGCGCCAGCCGGGCCAGCAGCCAGTGCCCGTGCACCGAAGAGTGCCAGTCGTAGCACCCGTAGAACGCCGGGGTCAGCTCGCGGGGTGGGCGCGCGTCTTCGTCGCCGTTGAGCACATGCGCGATCTTGTTGGGGTATTGGCGGTGCACGCAGTCGAGGGCAAGGCCGGCGAAGCGTGCGGCGAGCGCCGCATCCGCCTGAGAAGCCGCAGCCGGCGCGGCGCCGCCGACAAGCACCAGGAGAAGCAGAACGGCGACGACATGTCTGTATTGGGCCATGGGACGGCGCCTCGGGAGGTCAGATCGCCACGCACACGCGGATGCAAGTGCACAGCATGGGAAACCCAGCATGGGAAACCTCCGCATGTCACCGGAGTATGATCACAAGTCTAATCCCGCCCCGGCGGATCGTCATCTATCGACAACCCATGGACGGAACGAGAACGCCTCCGGCATGGCGAGACCCCCCGACGATGGAGTCCGCACCGATCCTGGAGCACGACCCTGCGCGCGAGGCGGTCCTCGAACCCGCCGACGCGGTGCCCCGGAAGAACGTGGTGCCGGCCGGCATTCCCGAGCGCTGCGTGCTCTGCTTCTTCCACGACGCGATCGCGGCGCTGGTGGCCGACGGCACGTTGACCAGGGTGACCGAGCTGCGCACGGAGATGAGCCCGCAGCCGGTGTACGAGCTCGAGGAGTCGGGACAACGCCTGACGCTGGTGCATCCGGGGCTGGGCGCGCCGATGGCGGCTGCGTTCATGGAGGAGATGATCGCGCTCGGATGCCGTCGCTTCATCGCCTGCGGCGGCGCGGGCGTGCTGCGCAGCGACATCGCGGTGGGACATCTCGTGGTGCCGACGGCGGCGGTGCGCGACGAGGGGACCTCCTATCACTACTACCCGCCGTCGCGGGAGATGACGCCGGCGCCGGCCGCGGTGGACGCCATCCGGAGCGTCCTCGACGAGCGTGGAATCGGCTACCTGGCCGGCAAGACCTGGACCACCGACGGGCTGTACCGGGAGACGCCGGACCGGGTCGCCCGGCGTCGGGCCGAGGGGTGCCTGACCGTCGAGATGGAATGCTCGGCGTTCTGTGCGGTAGCGCGGTTCCGCGGCGCCACGTTCGGGCAGATCCTGTACGGCGGCGACGACGTGAGCGGCCTCGAATGGGACCGGCGCGGCTGGGACCGCCAGACGGGGGTGCGCCGGATGCTGCTGCACTTGGCTGCCGAGGCGTGCCTGCGCATCCCGGACTGACGGTTCCGATCTCGCGGAGTTCGTCGCCTCCGCTATCATCAGACCTGAATTCGGACCGTCTTCGAGGTGATGATGCCGACCGAAATCGTCAGTCTGAGCGAATTCAAGGCGCGGGCGGCGCAGATGCGCCAGCGGAACGCGCTGCTCATGCTGAAGCTCATGGTGCAGGGCGAGGCCGACATCCAGGCGGGGCGGACCGCTTCGCAGGATCGGGTGTTCGCGGAAGTCAAAGCGCGCTTGGCGACGTCCACGGATGGCTGACTTCGAGGTTCTGTGGACCAACGCAGCCAGACTCGACCTCGAGCGGATCGCGCATCGTCTACCGACACGACACCGATCGCGTTCATGTGACGGCGGTTCTCGACGCCCGTCGGGATCTGACCAGCCTGCTGCTCGAACGGCTGGTCCGCTGATCCCGGCCGCCACTGTCCACCCGAGATGGATAGAGTTCACGATAGACGGCGAGTCGAGGAGGGCGAGATGAGACGCACACTTTGCCTGGCGACGCTGACGGTGGTCGGCGTGCTGATAGCGGTCGTCGCCAACGAGGCGCGGCAGGAACGCTTTGGCATTCGTCCGCTGGAGCTCGCGGAGAACCTCTACGTGCTGACGTCGGATCCGGCGGAGCAGGGGATGCGCACCGGCGGGAACACCGCCGTGCTCGTGACCGCGTCGGGGGTGGCGCTGGTCGATACCAAGATCCGCGGCTACGGCGAGGACATCCTCGCCCAGGTGCGGGAGATCACCGACAAGCCGGTGACGACCATCATCAACACCCACACGCACTGGGACCACAGCGGCGCCAATACGGAGTTCCCGGACACCGTCGACTTCGTGGTGCACGAGAACACCGCGGGCCACATGGCCAGCTCGGACTGCGACGACGGGGCCGGATTCGAGGGCGGCTCGATCAAGAACTGCGAGGCGTTCACCGGCGACAACCGCCGCTTCCTGCCGAAGATCACCTTTGCGAACCGGACGTCGCTGTTCAGCGGGCCCGACCAGATCGACCTGTACTATTTTGGGCGGGGCCACACCGACGGCGACACGTGGGTCGTATTCCGTAACGCCCGGGCGATGCACACCGGCGACATGATGGCCCGCAAGGGCCTGCCGTTCATCGACGCCGACAACACCAACGGCAGCGCCACCGAGTTCGGCGCGACCCTGCAGAACGCGGTCGACGCCATCGACAACGTCGACACCCTCATCCCCGGGCACGCCGACGACCCGCTGGCGTGGGACGATCTCGTCGACTACGCCGCGTTCTACGACGACCTGCTGACCCGCGCGCAGGAGGGGGCCGCGGCCGGCCGGAGTGTCGCGGAGACGGTGGCCGCCTACTCGGTGCCGGACCGGTACAGCGACTTCCAGGCGCCGGCGAACCGGGTCGAGAGCATCGTGCAGCTCATCTATGAGGGCCGCTGACGCAGGCCGGAGATGACTCGTGGCGCAACGGCCGGCCCGACGTGCCGGGTCCCCGTACCTTTCGAAGCGTTTGCGATCACGGGGCCGGTTGGCTGAGCCAGGGGCCGGGTCCACCGCGACGACATGAAGGTCTGGCCCGGCAAGCCGTACCCGCTCGGCGCGACCTGGGACGGGATGGGCGTCAACTTCTCGATCTTCTCGGAGCACGCCGAGATGGTGGAGCTCTGCCTCTTCGACGCCGCGGACACGACGGGCGAGGCCGCCCGCATCGCCCTCCCGGAGCGGACCGACCTCGTGTGGCACGGCTTCCTGCCCGACGTCACCCCGGGGCAGTTGTACGGCTACCGCGTGAGCGGGCCGTACGACCCGGCGTCCGGGCATCGCTTCAACCCGGCCAAGGTGGTCCTCGATCCGTACGCGAAGCGGATCGGCCGCACGCTGCGCTGGCACGACACCGTCTACGGCTATCCCATCGACCATCCCGAGGGTGACCTGACCGCGGACCGGCGGGACAGCGCGCCGTTCGCGCCGCTTGCGGCGGTTCTCGATCCCGCCTTCCCGTGGGGCGGAGATCGCCGCCCGCGGATTCCGTGGCACGACACGGTCATCTACGAGGTCCACGTCAAGGGCTTCACGGCGCGCCATCCGGACGTGCCGGCGCATCTGCGGGGCACCTACCTGGGGCTGGCCTCGGACGCGGCCATCCGCCACTTCGAAAACCTCGGGGTGACGGCGATAGAGCTCATGCCGGTCCACCAGGCGGCGAGCGAGCGGCGGCTGGCCCGCGGCGGCCTGGCGAACTACTGGGGCTACAACACGCTGGCCTACCTCGCCCCCGACGTGCGGTTGGCGACGTCGCCGGATCGTGCGGTGGCGGAGTTCAAGACCATGGTGCGCCGGCTGCACGGCGCCGGGCTCGAGGTGATCCTGGACGTGGTCTACAACCACACGGCCGAGGGCGGCCGCACGGGGCCGACGCTGTCGCTGCGCGGCATCGACAACCGTTCTTATTACCGCCTCCAGCCGGACGACGCTCGCGAGTACCAGGACTTCACCGGCTGCGGCAACACTCTCAACGCCCTCCATCCGCGGGTGCTGCAGTTGATCATGGACAGCCTGCGGTACTGGGTGCTCGAGATGCATGTCGACGGGTTCCGGTTCGATCTCGCCAGCGCTCTCGCCCGCGAGCTGTACGAGGTGGACCGGCTCGGCGCCTTCTTCGACATCATCCACCAGGACCCGGTCCTCTCGCAGGTCAAGCTGATCGCAGAGCCCTGGGACCTCGGCGCCGGCGGCTACCAGGTGGGCAACTTCCCCGTCCTCTGGACGGAGTGGAACGGCCGCTACCGCGACACCGTGCGCCGCTTCTGGCGCGGCGACGGGGGACAGGTGGCCGAGTTCGCCACGCGGCTCGCGGGCAGCAGCGATCTCTACGAGAACGACGGGCGGCGGCCCTCGGCGAGCATCAACTTCGTCACCGCGCACGACGGCTTCACGCTCGACGACCTGGTCAGCTACGAGGAGAAGCACAACGAGTCGAACGGCGAGTCGAACCGCGACGGCTCCTCCGACAACCTGAGCTGGAACTGCGGGGTCGAAGGGGCCGCCTCCGATCCCGCGATTCGGACGCTGCGCGGTCGCCAGAAGCGGAACTTCATCGCCACGCTGCTGCTCTCGCAGGGGGTGCCGATGATCTGCGGCGGCGACGAGCTGGGGCGCACCCAGGGGGGCAACAACAACGCCTACTGCCAGGACAACGAGACGAGCTGGTTCGACTGGGACCTGACGCCGGCCGACCGCGAGCTGCTGGCGTTCGTGCGGCGGATGATCCGGTTCCGTCTCGACCACCCGGCGCTGCGCCGCCGGCGCTTCCTGCGGGGGCGGAGTACGCGACGCGGCGCGGCCAAGGACCTGACCTGGTTCGACCCGGACGGCCGCGAGACCGACGAAGCGTGGGAGCGGGAATCGACGAGATGCGTGGGCGTGCGCCTGGCCGGGGATGCGATAGACGAGACGGACGACCGCGGCGGACGCATCGTCGACGACACGCTGCTGATGCTGTTCAACGCGCACGACCGCGAGGTGCCGTTCACTCTGCCGGCGCCGGCGTGCGGTGCATCCTGGACCCGCGTGATCGATACGGTCGGGCCGCCGACGCCCCCCGCCGGGTTCCGCGCCGCCGACGCGTATCCGCTCGCTGCCCGCTCCGTGGCCGTGCTGACAAGTGTGATAACGTGAAGGCTGCATGCACTTCGACACGTACGCGGCCGTGAAGGTGTTGACCGCCGCTGGCGCCGATGAATCGCTCGCATCGGCCGTGGTGGCTGTCGCGCAGGACGCCAGCGCGGACGTTGGACGGGACCTCGCGACCAGGGCAGATGTCGCCGACCTGCGGACCGCCGTCGGGGCGGACGTCGCCGACCTGCGGACCGCCGTCGGGGCGGACGTCGCCGATCTGCGGACCGCCGTTGGGGCGGATGTCGCCGACCTGCGGACCGCCGTCGGGGCGGACGTCGCCGATCTGCGGACCGCCGTGGACAAATCGCGCATCGAACGGGCCCGCGATCTTGCCGCGCTCGAGGCCCGCCTCGCCTGGCGACTCATCACTGCCGGGATCGCCATCGCCGGGATCGCCGTCGCCGCGGGCGTTGCATTGACGGTCGCCGTTCTGCGATTCGTGCTGTGATGCTGCACGCGGCGGCGCGTCACACTGGGCGGAGACGCAGCCGATCTACCGGCACCACCAGGAACTTGAGACAAGTTGGAATCGTATAGAATGGGATTGGAACCAGCCGATCGGCGAATGTGAGGCGAGCCACCAACTGGCCGCGAATCCCGATGAATGAACCGAAACAGCAACACTATGTGCCACGAATGTTGCTGAAGAACTTCGTCGACGACAATACCGGAAAACTGCATTTCTTTTCTAAGAAGTGTCCCGAGAAGGGCGTGCTGCAGGCCCTTCCAGAAAAGCTCTTTTGCGAGCAGCACCTCTATACAAGATGGGGTAACAATGGGACCAGAGACTTTTCCATCGAAAACGGCCTTGCAGTGTTGAGCTGGTTCATCGCCAGTCAACAGGCACGAGTTCCCGACTTCCAGGATAGCGTTGCTAGCCCATCTTTAGCAAGATTCCCGACAATTTTGTAGATTTAGGCGATATTTCGAGGATCGCATCCCCATAACTTGTTGATTCTAAAGGATCGGGTGTTGGCGGTACTGAATGTAGTGCCATAATCGTGTGAGTTGTTGTTGCTTCTGGGACGTGCACCCGCTATCGTGGGCGTGTGTTCATTCGCCGCACCCAAACCCGGCGGACCGCCGACGGACAGCCCTACTTCTCGCATCGCCTCGTCCACTCCGAGCGCATCGGCAACGCCGTCCGCCAGCGCACCCTGCTCAATCTCGGACGCCACTTCGACATTCCCCAGGCGCAATGGCCGCTGGTCTGCTCCCGCAGCGACGACATCCTGGCCGGCCAGACGCCCCTGGTGGCCGATTGCCCGGCCGCCGTCGAACGCGAAGCGCAGCGCATAGCCGCACAGTTGGTCGCCCGCGGCACACCGGTGCAGGGACCGGCAGCCGGGCCGACAGACGTGCAGCCGGTCGACGTCGACTCGTTGCGCCTGGTCCGCCCCCGCAGCGTCGGCGTCGAGCAGGTCGGCCTGTGGGCCCTGGAGCAATTGGGCCTGCCGGCCCTGCTGACCGAGTTGGGCGTCAACGGCGCGTTGCGCACCGCGGCGACCGGCGCCGTCGTCGGACGCCTGGCCCAGCCGGCCTCGGAGCGCGCCACGCACCGCTGGCTGCAGCAACGCAGCGGCCTCGGCGAGTTGCTCGGCGTCGACTTCGAGACCGTCAGCCCGATGCAGCTCTACCGCGCCTCGGATGCGCTGGTGAAGCACCGCGAGGCGATCGAGGCGCATCTGTTCGAGCGGGCCATGGGACTGTTCGACCTGCAGCCGACGGTGACCCTCTACGACCTGACCAACACCTATTTCGAAGGCGAGGCGGGCGCGCAGCCGCAGGCAAAGCGCGGGCACTCGAAAGAGAAGCGCAGCGACTGTCCGCTGCTGACCCTGGGCCTGATGCTCGACGCCAGCGGCTTCGTGCGCCGCTCGCAGGTCTTCGCCGGCAACGTCCGGGAACACCGCACCCTGGCCGGCATGCTGGAGGCACTCGATGCGCCGGCCGGCGCCCTGGTGGTGATGGACCGCGGCGTCGCCACCGAGGCCGCCATCGGGTGGCTGCGCGACAACCGCTACCGCTATCTGGTCGTCAGCCGTGAACGCCACCGGCAGTTCGACGCCGAGGCCGCCGTGGCGGTCCGCACGCAGTCGAACCACACCGTGCATCTGCACAAGGTCGTCTCGACCGACCCCGGCGAGGTCCGCCTGTACTGCTACTCCGAAGAGCGGGCCCACAAGGAGCGGGCCATCGTTGAGCGGGCCGCCGCCCGCTTCGAGGCCGCGCTGACCACGCTCAACGAGGGGCTGGCGCGCCCCCGCGCCCACAAGCGCCTCGGACAGGTCTGGCAGCGCATTGGGCGACTGAGAGCCAAGCATACCCGCGTCGCCAAGCACTACCAGATCGAGGTCACCCCCGACCAGACCGGCGAGAAGGCCGCCGCCGTCACCTGGACCCGTCGCCCCCAGGACGGCTCGATGGCCACCCATCCGGGCGTCTACTGCCTGCGCAGCAGCGAGACCGACTGGGACGAAGACGCCTTGTGGCGCACCTACACCACCCTCACCGACGTCGAAGCCGTCTTCCGCGCACTGAAGTCCGAACTCGGCCTGCGCCCCATCTACCACCACAAGCCGCAGCGGGCCGATGGCCACCTGTTCATCACCGTCATCGCCTACCAGCTCGTGCAGGTCATCCGCACCCGGCTGCGAGCCCACGGCGAACACGCCAGTTGGACCACCCTGCGCCGCATCCTCGAAGGCCAGCAGCGCGTCACCGCCACCTTCCGGCGCCCCGACGGGCGCACCCTGCACGTGCGCACCGCCACGCAGGCCGAACCCGAACAGCGGGCCATCTACGACGCGCTCGGCGTCGACCCGCAACCGGGAGGCGTCCGCAAGACAACCATCTGACCGACCCATTTCCCGGTTTGCGCAGGTTTGTAGTGCCACTCGAGCGCTTTTGTCGCTGTAAGTTGCTGATTCCGCGTTGCTTAGTACTGCGGCTGTTAAACTTGGGCTAGCGACACGGAATTCGAGGAGATCGCTCATCGAACAGCGGGAACCATCGAGGCCGTTGGTGTCCTGCCCACGCCAGCCGAACGCGAGAAGTTGCTTTCTTCTGGTGGGTTGATAGTTCGAATCACCAAGCACAACAAGAGTTTTGTCATCGGGAGCCGACCAGTCGTGAGGCCGGGGCGGATGCACATCGAGGATGCGACCGGCCAGGCATGGCTTCCTATCGCTCACGATGTGGCCGTTCTGCTCTTTGCCGGCAACGGCGGACCAGCCAGTATAGAGATCATCCGCTGGCTCAACGAAGCTCTGTTCAAGCAAAGCACATTCGTCGCTGGGCGCTCGAACAAGTTGCTTGCCTCGCTCTCAGGATGTCGGTGTCGGTCCGTGGGGTAGGTCCTTCGTTGGCGGTGGTGCCCGCAGCGCATGGCGGTAAACCGAAACGGTAGCGCGTCCCACGTTGAATAGGCTCGCGCGACTCCACCGGATCCAGGCGTCGTACACCGACGGCTGCGGCGTCCGGCGCCGCGCCTCGCCCGAATCGGTCCACTCCCTGCTGCAAGCGCTCGGCGCACCGCTCCCGACGCTGCGTCCGCGTGATCTCGCCGCGGCGACGGCGGCGCGACTGCGCGCGGTGTGGGTGCGGCCCGTGGAGCCGGTCCTGGTCGCCTGGAGCGGGCGCCGAGCGGGCTTTCTGCTGCGCCTTCCGGAGACGGCACGCGGCATCCTCGCACGCTGCCGCCTGCGGCTGGAGGACGGTCGCACGCGTTCCTGGACGGTCCGTTCCGGCCGAGCACCGGCCGTCGAGTCCGGCACGGTGGACGGCACGCGGTACGTCGCCCGCCGTGGATTGCTGCCCGCGGGTCTGCCCGCCGGCTACCACGATCTGCACGTCGAGATCGGGGATCGAACGTGGAGCGCCCTGGTCGTGGCGGCGCCGGTTCGGGCCTACGACGACGGCGGGCGGTCGTGGGGCGCCTTCCTGCCGCTCCACGCACTACACTCGACCCGCAGTTGGGGCGTCGGCGACTTCGGCGATCTCGATGCGCTGGCGACGTGGGTCGGCGCTCGGGGAGGACGGACGGTCGCCCTGCTGCCGGCGCTGGCCGCCTTTCTCGGCGAGTGTCCGTTCGAGCCGAGCCCGTATCTGCCGGTGAGCCGGCTGTTCTGGAACGAGTTCCACGTTGACCCGCGGCGATTGCCCGAGTTCGACCGGTGCGGGCCGGCGCGGCGGCTGGTGGACTCCCCGGCGTTTCGACGCCGTGTCGACGCTCTGCGCGCCGACTCCCTGGTCGACTACCGCGAGGCGATGGCGGTTCGGCGGCAGGTCATCGAGCTGCTCGCCCGCTCGATCGACGAACGCCCCGATCGACGCCGGGACGAGCTCCGGACCTGGGTCGAGCAGCGTCCCGTCGCCCAGGAGTACGCGGCGTTCCGCGCGATCGGCGAGCGGCTGGAGCGACCCTGGCCGGCGTGGCCGTCAGCGATGCCGCCGGCGGAGATTCACGTGGAGGCGGCCGATCGTGACGCCATCCGCTACCACCTCTACGCGCAGTGGGCCGCGGCCCGGCAGATCGCGGAACTCGCGAAGGATGCCGGCGCGCGGGGCGTCGGCCTCTACCTCGACGTTCCGGTCGGCGTGCATCCGGACGCGTTCGACGTGTGGCGGCACCCCGCGCTCTTCGCCCGCGGCGCCGCGCTCGGCGCGCCGCCCGATCCGCTCTTCGCCGACGGCCAGGACTGGAGCGCCCCGGCGCCGCACCCGGAGGCGGCACGGCAGGACCGGTACGCGTACTTCCGGGCGGGTCTCGCGCACCAGATGGCGCACGCGACGGCGGTGCGGCTCGACCACGTGATGGGCCTGCACCGGCTCTTCTGGATCCCGCGGGGCGGGGAGGCGGCCGACGGCGCCTACGTCCGCTATCCGGCCGACGAGCTCTACGCCATCGTCTGCCTCGAATCCCGCCGACATCGGACGCGGGTGGTGGGGGAGAACCTCGGAACCGTGCCCCGCTACGTGAACGCGGCGTTGTCCCGGCACGGGCTGGCGCAGCTCCACGTGGCGCAGTTCGGGATCGCGCCGGGCGCCGCGAACCCGCTCGCGCGCGTCCCCCGGCGCGCGTTCGCCTGCGTGAACACCCACGACACGCCGACGTTCGCCGGGTTTCTCGCGGGCCGCGACATCGCCGGGCGCATCGAGCGCGGCGTACTCGACGCCGGCCTCGCCGAGGAGGAACATCGCCGCCGGCGGGAGGAGACCGCCGCGCTACGCCACGCGCTGGGGCGTGGTTCTCATGGCGGGTTGCACGAGGAAGCCGCGGACCTCGACCTCCTGTGCGCCTGCCTCGAGCGGCTCGCCCGCAGCCAGGCAGGCATCGTGATCGTCAACTTGGAGGATCTGTGGCTGGAGCCGCACCCACAGAACGTTCCCGGCACGGGACCGCGGGAGTATCCCAACTGGCGGCGCAAGGCCGGCCACAGCCTCGAGACGCTGACGAAGCTCCCTGAGGTGGTGGAGGCGCTTCGCCGCATTGCCCGCGCCCGCGTTTCAGAGCGCCGGGAACCGGACGTCTGACCCCGCGGCGCATCGAGTCAGACCGTGCCATAGGCGCCACGCCATCCTGTCATTGAGGATTCCTGGCTTGTTCGAGGACCTTTCTCAACGGTTCCCCGCAACGCATCAAGACGGTCTGTCTTGTGTGGTCGCGCAATGTGATCTTCTTGCTCCGCAGCGCCTTGAGATCTCTCCTGTGAACCTCTCTCCCATGAGCCAGAACAGGCACGAATCGGAACGTGCTTCCGGCAGGCAGCCATCCGTCCGCGGCCTCGGCCCCTCCCTGGAGTTGCTTGACGACCTGATAGCCCGTGAACCGGCCGCTCTTCAGCTCGATTGGCGCAAGTCCGTGGAGTAAAGGCCGGTGTCCGGATCCAGCACAACTTCCTCCACGACGGAACCCATGTGGTCCTCGCGAGGCTTGAACAGCCAGGCGCCGACATCGTCCGAATGCAGGGCGACATCCGCGCCCTCGATGCCGTCGCGCTTCTTCTCCGACAGTGTTGACAGCCTGACCAGGTTTCCAATCTGCTCGAGAAACCACTCGCTGTGCGTCGTCATGACGACACGGATGCCGGCGCCGACCAGACGCGCCAGTTCGCGAGCGAAAGCCGCCTGCATGGCGGGATGCAGATGGCTCTCCGGTTCTTCAATGATGAGCACGTCTCCAGCGCGCACGAGGTGCCGCAGGTACAGCACCACAGGCGCCAGTTCCGAGACCATGGAGGACGCCCGCATCAGCGGCAGGTCGATCTTCCAACCTTTAGGGCGATAGGCGAAGCTGGGATAACCTGTCTCGTTGCGTTCCATTCGAACCGCGCCCTCGATCAAGTTGCGCTCGATGGGCGCCGCCAGTGCGGGGTCGGTTTTTCGCGGACGTCGTCCTCTCGCGCCGCTGATGCCGATCAAATGATTCAAGAAATCGGCCAACACGCCGGACAACATCGGAATATTGGTGGAGGGTCGCAATCCGGCCGTCGCGGCGCTCTGTACCAACGTGCTGACCACAACCTGATGGCTGTGCATGACGCCGGTGCGGTCGGCAGGCAGGTAGTATGCGTTTTGCCCAAGTGGGCCGAGTATCGAGCGAAAGTGTACTTCCGTCAACGAAGTGACGAGCCACTCGAGTGTTTCGTTGTCCTCATCGTCGAGTTCCCGGAACATGAAGGGATGGACCAGAGGTTTCCACCGTTCGTCCTCGAAAGGAAACGACTCGAGTAGGGGAATATGTCCGGAAAGCCTGGGTTTGCCTTGGCCGAATTCGAAGTCGTAACGAACTTCCTCCGGACCGGCTGGCGCTGGAAATCTCAAGCGGATACTTGCGTGTACACCTGATCGTGGTCGTCGAAGCAGTGCGTCAAGCTCATCGACGCCGAAGCAGCGGCTCAATTCATTTGGGTGCGGCTCTTTTTCATAGATTGCTATCTCGCTCATTCATAAGGGTTTATGTCCGAGGACACTCCCTCTTCAGTGCGTTTTGAGGGGTGACAGCGTCCGGCGAGCGCCCCATCCGCCTCTTTTCGGGCCGCCGCCCGACCCGACCACGACGCCGGCACGCGCCGGTCCCCCTCAGGCGCGCTCCCTTCTGGACATTCGCGGGGTGCGGCTCTTCATAGAGGATTTTTCGCCCTATTCATGGGCTCTTTTGCCCGCGGATGCGTCTCCCCAGTGGCCATTTCGGGAGGGACATCAAGCAGGCCAGCGCGTACCGGCGTCTTTTCGGCAGCCAGCCGAGCCTCGTCACGGCGCCGAACACCTTCGGTCTTCTCCCCGACAGGCGCGCTCCCTTCTGGACATTCGCGCGGCGTTCTGGTACGGTGCCGTGGGAAGGGAGGCAGGCCTGCGATGGCTGTGACGACAGGATTCCAGGGACGTACATTCGACGTGCCCCGAACCTGCGTCCCGTGCATCGATCCCCCGAGGCGAGCCCCGTGCGCAGCGGCCGATGCTGTCTTCGCGGATGCCAAAGCCTTCCTTTCGTCCAGCGAAGCCCGGCAGATGAGCGAGAGCGAACTCGAACGGGAACTGCACCGGCGGGGCCAGGAGTTGGTGCGCAAGCTCCTGCAAGGACATCGCGACCAACGCAGCCCGAAAGAGGCTGCTGGTCCGGCCGAGGACACCAGCGGTGTCGAGTGCTCGGAGCCGCGCGAGCACGAAAGCCACGCCGAAACGGCCTCCGGCACGATGCAGGTTGTGGGTCTGGGCTGCGCGCGGCGCGGTCACGACGGCTTGCATCGGCTCGATGCCGCGCTGAACCTGCTGCCGGAGCGCTACTGGGTCGAGATGCGCCGCCACGTGACCATCGCGACCGCCTCGCGGGCACCACCGCGTACGCCCTGGAAGCCACCGTGGTACTCGACATCATCCACGTGGCAGCGGCGACGCGGCGTGCGGTGCTCGTCGCCGGCTCATCGAAGGGCCTGTCGGCATTTGGTCCGCGACCCGATGGGAGACGACCGGCGCTCAGCCGCCGCGGGTAGCCGGAGCCTTGATGCGTACTGAGGAAGAACCTGGCCAGCGCGGTGCTGGCGCGCGGCCTGGACAAGCGGCGGTTACGGGAGCGTTGAGCCATGCAAGTTGTTCCCCGCCGCACCGCTCCACCCGCCCCGGCGCCCTATGCGGCGGCGGAGGCTTCTTTCGCGGAGACCAAAGCCTACCTTTCTTCGCGCGAGGCCCTGCAGATGCGTGAGAGCGACCTCGAACGGGAGTTGAACCGGCGTGGTCAGGAGTTGATGCGCAAGCTCCTGCAAGGGCACCTCGACCAACGCAGCCCGGGGGAGGCGGCGGGTCCGGTCGAGGGGGCCGACGGTGTCGAGCGTTCGGAGCGGCGGCTGCACGACCGGCAGTTGGAGACGACCTTCGGGACGGTGGCGGTCGAGCGCCTGGGCTACGCGCATCCCGGTCACGACAGTCTGCATCCGCTCGATGCGTCGCTGAACCTGGCGGCTGAGCGTTACTCGCTCGAGGTGCGCCGCCGGGTGGCGGAAGCGGCCGCATCGCGGTCGTTCGACGAAGCGCTGTTCGAGCTGTCTCGCCATAGCGGGGCCCAGGTGCCCAAGCGTCAGGCGGAACAGTTGGTCGCTCGCGCGGCTGAGGACTTCGACGCCTTCTACGCGGCGCGCCGAGCGGCGGCGGGCGAGCCGGTCCCCGACGAGTCGGTTGTGGTGCTCACCTTCGACGGCAAGGGCGTGGTGCTGCATCACGAGGACCTGCGCGAGGCGGCCGAGAGGCGCCGGCGGCAACGCGAGCAGCTCTCCCCGTTCAACCGCCTGCAGCCGGGCGAGAAGAAGCACTCGAAACGTATGGCAACGGTGGCCGCCGTCTACGCGGTCGCGCCGTTGGTGCGCAGCCCGGAGGATTTCCTGCAGAGCCTGATGCCCCGACAGCCGGCGGCCAAGGCCAAGGCTAAAGCGAAGAATCGGGCCAAGACCCCGGCGGTGCGTCCTCGCCCGGTGGCCAAACGGGTCTGGGCGAGCCTCGAACACGATCCGGCCGAGGTGGTCGCCGAGGCGATGCTGGAAGCCGAGCGCCACGACCCGGAGCGCGTCAAGCGCTGGGTCGTGCTCGTCGACGGCGCCGAGACGCAACTCGCCCTCGTCGAAGCGGGCGCCGCCGCCTACGGCGTCGACGTGACGGTGATACTCGACATCATCCACGTGGTCGAGCACGTCTGGAAGGCGGCGCATGTATTCCATGACGAGGGCAGCCCCGAGTTGGCGTGCTGGGCGTGGACGCGCGTGCGGGACATTCTCGAGGGCAAGGCGAGGCGGGTGGCGGCGTCGATGCGGCGTGCGGCGACCGTCGCCGGCCTCTCGCCCGACACCCGCAAGCCGGTGGATACGTGCGCCGACTACCTGCTCAAGTACGCACCGTACCTGCACTACGACCGCTATCTGGCCGCGGGCTATCCCATTGCCACCGGCGTGATCGAAGGAGCGTGCCGGTACCTGGTCCGCGACCGGATGGAGTTGACCGGAGCCCGCTGGCGGCTGGTCGGCGCCGAAGCGGTCCTGAAGCTGAGGGCGCTGCGAGCCAGCGGCGACTTCGATGCGTACTGGGACTTCCACGAAGCGCGCGAGTACGAGCGGAACCACGCCCAGCGCTACGCTGACGGGATAGCACCGCCGGTCAGCGAGCCGCCCCCATCGCCCTCCTCACCTCGCCTTCGCCGGGTCAAGTAGCTCTTGCCATGCCGCTCGCAGCCCTCCTGGACCCCTCTGGACCGCCGACGCAAAAGAGCCGCACCCAATTCATTTGCAATCTGGCTCTCAAGGCCCCTGGGCTGCAGCAGGACGGAGCGAATCAGCATGGCCACGTCCGCCGGCAATGCCGGGAACGATTCCGTCGTCGACAGCTTGGAAGCCCACTGTTTCAGGCCTTTTCGAACCGCAGGTTCAAATGGCCTGGATTCGCTCGCCGCGACGTCGAAAGACCAGTTTCTGACGGGTGGGAATCGTCCCCCGTAGGGAGCGGCCGCTCCGCCAAGACATTGGTGCAAGGCGTAGAGCAGGACGGCCAGGTAGGACTTGCCGGTGTTGCTCGGACCGACGAAGACGGTCAGAGGCCGCACGTCCACACGTGCCTTCGCGATCGGCCCGAAGTTCTCGACGTCGACTTGGTAGCTGCTGATCATGACCGGTCTCTCGGCTCACCGGCGCGCCATGTCGCTCGACAGGCCGCCGGCGGCCGGGAGGTAGCAGAGCCGCACGTAGTCCATCACCATCCGGTCGGCGTTGAAGCGCCAGCCCAGGGTGTGGATGGCGCGTTTCATCCGGGCGGTCCAGGCGCGCGGCACGCCGTCCGGATCGCGGTCGTAGAAGAGCGGCACGACCTCGTCGGACAGCACCCGCAACAGCTCTTCCCCGTCACGCCGGTCGTGCGCCTCCGGCGACGTGTGCGTCTCACCCACGCCTATGGCGAACCCGTTCGTGCCGTCGTAGGCCTCCGCCCACCAGCCGTCGAGGACCGACAGGTTCAGGCCGCCGTTCAGCAGGACCTTCTGCCCGCTCGTGCCGGACGCTTCCTGGGGCCGGCGGGGATTGTTGAGCCAGACGTCGACCCCCTGGACGAGCTGCCGGCCGAGGCTGATGTCGTAGTCCTCCAGGAAGACCAGCTTGCCGATGAAGCGGGAGTCCCGGCTCAGCTCGTGGATGTGCCGCAGCACCCCCTTGGCGGGCTCGTCGCGCGGGTGGCCCTTCCCGGCGATCACGAACTGGATGGGACGCTGCGGGTCGTTGACGAGGCTCGCCAGACGGTCCGGATCCCGCAGGAACAGAGACGCGCGCTTGTAGGTGGCGACGCGGCGGGCGAAGCCTATGGTCAGGGCGTCCTGGCTCAGCGCGTGGGACAACTGCTCCAGGACGACGGCCGGCTCGCCGCGGCGAGCCGCCTCGCGCAGGACCTGCCGCCGAACGGCGTCGAGCAGGCGGATCTTGAGAGCGACGTGGGTCTCCCAGAGCGCCCCGTCGCTGACGTTCTCGATCCCGGCCGAGATCTCCGGCAGCGCGTCCTCGCGGGCGACCTCCGAGGGCAGATGCCGGTCGTACAACTGCTGCATCTGCGGCGCCAGCCAGCTCGGCACGTGGATCCCGTTGGTGATGTGTCCGATGGGCACATCCTCCTCCGGGCGGTCGCCCCACAGACCCGTCCACATGTGGCGCGTGACGTCCCCGTGCAGAGACGACACCGCGTTCGCGCGCCGGGAGATCCGGAGCCCGAGCACCGTCATGCAGAACTCCTCCCCCGCGTCGTCCGGATTCACCCGCCCGAGGCTCAGCAGTCGTTCGCGCGAGATGCCGAGCGTGTCGCGGAGCGGTCCCAGATGCTCCTCGACGAGATCGGGAGGGAAGCGGTCGTGCCCGGCCGGCACGGGGGTATGCGTCGTGAAGACGGTGCGGCGGGCCACCTGTCGGACCGCCGTCTCGAAGTCGACGCCCTCGCGCTCCATGCAGTGCCGGATCGCCTCCAGCACCGCGAAGGCGCTGTGGCCCTCGTTCAGGTGGAAGACGCCCGGCACGATGCCCAGCGCATGCAGCGCCTTCAGCCCGCCGATGCCGAGCAGCAGCTCCTGGCGGACCCGGACCCGCAGGTCGCCTCCGTAGAGCCGCGCGGTGAGCGCGCGGTCGTCGGGCGTGTTGCCGTCGACGTCCGAGTCCAGGAGCAGGAGGGTGCGCCGTCCGACGACCGCCTGCCACACCCGGGCGCGCAGGATGCCGCCGCGGGTCTCGATCTCCGGCACGATCGCTTCGCCGTCGGCTCCCACCGCCGGCTCGAGCGGCAGTCGGGTGACGTCGACCTCCGCGTATTCCTCCTGTTGCCAGCCGGAGGCGTCGAGCCGCTGCCGGAAGTAGCCCTGGCCGTAGAACAGGCCCACGCCGACGAGCGGGACGCCGAGGTCCGATGCGCTCTTGATGTGGTCGCCGGCCAGCACGCCGAGGCCGCCGGAGTAGATCGGCAGTGATTCGTGGATTCCGAACTCGGCGGAAAAGTAGGCAACCGGCTGGCGCTGCAGCACGCCGGCGTGCGTGTCGCCCCACGTCGCGGAACGTTCGCGGTACTCCTGCAGCCTCCGGAACGTGTGGTTGATCCGGTGGGCCAGCGAGAGGTCGCCGATGCGCTCGTCCAGATCGTCGAGCGGCATCTCCGACAGGAGCGCCACCGGGTTGCGCCCCAGTTCTTCCCAGCGCGCCGGATCGAGGTCCTGGAACAGACTCATGGCGCTGGCATCCCAGCTCCACCACATGTTCCGCGCGAGCGTCCAGAGTCGGCGCTGGAGCGGCCCGATGGACTGATCGCGCTCGCGCACCTGCGCGACGATGGGGCTCAATTCACCCGCGGCCAGCAGCAGCGAGGCGATCTCGTCGTCGGAGAAGCTCCGCTCCTCGATGGTCTGCACGATCAGCACGCCCTGCAGCAGCTCCCGGTCGATCAGGGGGACGCCCAGGAACGCGTAGTACGGATCCTCGTCGGTCTCCGCGAAGTGCTTGAAGCGCGGGTGCCGCTTGACGTTCGGCACCTCGATCGGCCGAAGCTGTTCGGCGACCAGTCCTGCCAGACCCTCGTGGAGCTCCATCCGCACCTTGCCCACGCTCTCCGGGCGCAGGCCGACGGTGGCCGCCAGGACGAGGTGGGTCCGGTCCGATTCGAGCAGGTATATCGAGCAGACATCCACCCCCATGCGGGTCTGAAGCTGCTGGACGCCGGCCGTCAAGGTCGTTGTCGGGTCAACGTATCGTGTGGTCAGGTGCATACCTCGCGGGGAGCGCCGTGGAGCGGAAGTGTACCCGGATCGTGGGGGACAGGACCGGCGTCGTCAAGGCCCGCGTACGCCGCCGAGCCTGTCAGAAGGGGGATCCGGGGGACGGAACGGACGGCGGACCGGGGCGTGTTCCCCGGCTCGCCGTTCCGGGCGTGGGGTCAGATCGCCGCGGCTTCCGCGCCGGCGGTCTCCAGCGTAAGGAAGTCGCGCCGCGGCGCCAGCTCCTCTTCCAGGAGCCGGAGGCTGAAGGCGGGCTGCTTGCCGATCGCCAGCAGGGACTCGACGATGCGTGCGGGCTGCCCCCAGTCGTTCCACATGACGCCGTCGAGCGACTGCATGGCGATGCGGTCGGATACCCGTTCGAGCAGCTCCGAGGAGAAGTTGACCCGCGGCATGGTGTCGTACACCTCGTCGAGGACAGCGGTCTCCCGCGGCGTGCCGATGGCCGCCTGCAGCACCGTGAAGAACGGCGTCAGATGCGGAAGCCGCTCGCACGCGAGCTCCCACAGGGTGCGGGCGCGCGCCACCAGGACGAGGGTGTTCCACAGGGCGCCGCGCTCGTAGAGCCGGGCCGCTTCCGCCGGGGCCGGCTTCTCGACGAAGGACTCCACGGCGAACACGCGGTGCGCCGGCTGGCGTCCGAGGTCGTCGGACGGAACGATCCAGCCGTACTCGTCCTCGACGTCGGTCGGCGCGGCCCCCAGCAGCAGGATCCGGTCGCCGAGCCGCTCGGCGGCCTGAATCGCCACCTGCACGTTCGCCACGAACCGCCACTCCGGGTACACGAAGTGATCCGACGGGAGGATGACCACGGTGGCGTCGGGATCGCGGTGCAAGGCATGCACCAGCCCCAACAGCACGCCCGGCGCCGTGTCGAGATTGGCCGGCTGCTCGATGAACGCGCCGTCCGTCGCACGCGGCGCGCGAGCGCCGAGCACGTCCCGGTGGTGCCGTCCGACGACCGTGAGGATACGGCTCGGGTCGCACAGGCAGGCGGCACGATCGAGAGTGTGGTCGAGCATCGATCGCGTCCCCGCGAACGTGCAGTACTGTTTTGGAACGTGCCGGCCAAGCCAGCGCTCGGTCAGCGGCCGCAGACGCATACCATCGCCGCCGGCCAGCACGACCGCCATCGGTTGTGCCATGGACGTCATCATTGCTTCCTTACCTCTCCGTTTTGTTTCGTTCCCGGATCGCCGGGAAGATATCGTGCAATTCAACAATCGTGTTGCAGGCAACGCGACGGTCCACACAAATGTCGTGGCCCAGCCCCCGCCGCCCGTGTTCAAGCGGTACGAATGAACTAGCCCGAAAATCGTCGCCTGCGGCTCCGATTCCCGCCCAACCGGGCCTGCCTGGAAGTCTGCCCCGTTTCTACGGCGCAGACTCCTGGGGCGCAGACTCCTGGGCCGACTCGGACCCGTTCCGCAGCTCACGCTCCGCCGTTCCGCAGCTCAGCCAGTCGTCGAGGGGACCGCCCGAGCCCTGTCGCTCGAGGGACAGGAAGTAGGCGCGCTCGGCAATCTGCGCGTCGGTCGGCTCGGGCGCCGCCGCCGCCTCGATCGTGCCGGCCGCTTCGACTGGCCCGGTCGCGGTTGTCGTTTCCATGGGCGCCGCCGCGACTGGCTTTACCGCGGTGCGGCGGGTGATCTTCCGCGGTGCGGTCTTCCGGGTGCGCTTGACGGTCCCTGTCGACTGTGTCGTTCGTTTCGCCATACTCCTCAAGTTCCTCCAACACGCCATCCAACGCAGAGCCGCCGCGCCAACGGCTCCGCGGCATTCGACCGGCGCTGCACCTCGACCACCGCGGGACGCGGGGTCCGAAACCGGCCAGCGTCAACGCTACCGCCGCCGTATGTCCAGAAGGTGTCGCGCGCGTTCCGTTCCTGTTAAACCCGTACCGAAATGCAAAGCGTTCGAGCGGTGCCCAACGACAGCGCTCACAAGCAAGAATCGTGCCGCTACCGCCGAGTCCGGCTGCCGAAGTCCGGAACATTCGCCCTGTCAAGCAGATACGGTCTGTGGCGCCGGACCGCGCGGCGCGTCACTCCCGCGGAAGAAACCACAACAATGTCAGCGCGACGAACCGATGCGACATTCCTGTGCCTGGTCTCGCCACGGACTTCCTGGCCGTGAGAACCAGCCACGCGCGCTTTGCCGAGCCGACCTGTCCTGAAACCGGAGCTGTCCGGGAAGGGATCGCCAGCGGGTGTTCGTCAGTCCTGTTTCAAGAATAGCACGCCGAGCGGCGGCAGCGTGAGCCGGAGGGAGAACGGGCGTCCGTGAAACGGTGCTTCCCCGGCAACGACGTGCCCGCCATTGCCAAGACCGCCGCCGCCGTAGCACGACGCATCGCTGTTCAGCCGTTCGCGCCAGGAGCCGCCGTGCGGCACGCCGACCGGGTAGTCGTGCCGCGCGACAGGGGTGAAGTTGCAGACGACGACGAGCGGCTCCCCGCCGCGGCCGCGGCGGAGAAAGCTCAGGACGCTGCTGCCGCGGTCGTCGCAGTCGATCCACTCGAAGCCGGACGGCTCCGCATCCAGCTCGTACAGGGCCGGCTCGCCGCGGTAGAGCAGGTGCAGATCCCGCACCCACCTGCGCAGACCGGCGTGCAGCGGTCTGTCCAGCAGGTGCCAGTCGATGCTCTCGGCGTGCGTCCATTCCCGTTCCTGCGCGATCTCGCCGCCCATGAAGAGGAGCTGCTTGCCGGGGTGGCCGACCATGAAGCCGTAGAGCAGCCGCAGATTGGCGTGCCGTTGCCACTCGTCGCCCGGCATGCGCGCCAGCAGCGAGCCTTTGCCGTGAACGACCTCGTCGTGCGACAGCGGCAGGATGAAGTTCTCGCTGAAGGCGTAGATCAGGCTGAAGGTGAGCGCGTCGTGGTGGTGGCTGCGATGGACCGGTTCCTTCGAGATGTACTCGAGCGTGTCGTTCATCCAGCCCATGTTCCACTTGAAGCCGAATCCGAGCCCGCCGGCGTCCGTCGGGCGGGTCACCAGCGGCCAGGCGGTCGACTCCTCGGCCACCATCATGATGCCGGGGTGCTCCGCGTGGATGCGCTCGTTCAGGTGCCGCAGGAAGTCGACGGCGTCCAGGTTCTCGTTGCCGCCGCGGGCGTTCGGCACCCACTCCCCGGCCTCGCGCCCGTAGTCGAGATAGAGCATCGAGGCGACGGCGTCCACGCGCAGGCCGTCGAGGTGGTACTTCTCGAACCAGAAGAGCGCGCTCGAAATCAGGAAGTTGCTCACCTCGCGGCGGCCGTAGTTGAAGATCAGCGAGCCCCAGTGGGGGTGCTCTCCCTGCCGCGCGTCCGCGTGCTCGTAGAGACAGGTGCCGTCGAAGCGGGCCAAGCCGTGGGCGTCCTTCGGGAAATGGGCGGCCGACCAGTCCACGATGACGCCGATCCCGCGCCGGTGCAGCGTATCCACCAGCTCCATGAACTCCTGCGGGGTGCCGAAACGACTCGTCGGTGCGAAGTAGCCGAGCGTGCCGTAGCCCCACGACTCGTCGAGCGGGTACTCCGCGACCGGCAGCAGCTCCACGTGCGTGAAGCCCAGATCCGCGATGTGGTCGGCCAGCCGGCCGGCGATGTCCCGGTAGGTCAGCCAGCCTCCTTCGCCGGGTACCCGCATCCACGAGCCGAGATGCGCTTCGTAGACGGCGATCGGCGCGTCGTGCGCGTTGCGGGCGGCGCGCGAGGCCATCCAGTCCGCATCGCCCCAGGCGTAGCCGGACAGATCCCAGACCCGCGACGCGGTGCGGGGGCGCAGCTCCGCGGCGAATGCATACGGGTCGGCTTTCTGCTCGGCGCCGCCGCCGCCTCGCGGCGTGACCAGGAACTTGTAGAGCGCGCCGCTCCCCACCCCTGGGACGAACGTCTCCCAGACCCCGGCTTCGGGGCGCAGCCGCATCGGGTGCGCCTCCGCGTCCCATTGGTTGAAGTCGCCGCCGACGGAAACGCTGTCGGCATTGGGCGCCCAGACCGCGAAATGTACGCCGCCGCCGCCGGCGTGCCGCGCGAGGTGCGCGCCGAGCTTGTCGTAGCTCCGGTAGTGAGTCCCGCCGGCGAGGAGGTGGAGATCGTAGTCGGTCAGGAACGTGGAATCGCCCGAATGCGCGCGTGACGGCATCCGATCAGCTTACAGCCCGCGGCGAACCCCGCGCCGCACCGAGCGCCGCCGCCGCATCGCTCCGGTTACGCGGACGCCTCCACGCGGACCGTCACGACGTCCGTCTCGTGGTACTGCTGGTGACGCACCGACGAAGCCAGGTGCCGCAGGAGCCGGAGCGAGACCTCCTGCTCGGCCTGGTGGCCGGCCACGCGATCCCCGAGCACCGCCATGCGGTCCTCGATGTTCGTCTCGTCGGTCGCCGCCACGAACTCCAGCTCGGCGGCCCGGCCGTCGTTGCGGGCGCTGATCTGCAGGCGCCGCTCTTCGCTCTTCTCGTCCTGCCGGATGAGGGTGAGCAGCGTTTCCTCGCCAACCGCGCGGAGTCGGTCGGTCATAGCCTCGCTCCAGCCCCGGGTGTCGGCGAACTCCGTCAGGAAGGTGTCGATCGTCGGGTAGGCGTCCGCGTTCAGCGCGGTCCGAAGACGGTGCGGCCGCGGTCTGGAGAACTCCAGGAAGAGCGTCATGAGGATCGCCGCAAGACCGCCGGCGGTCATGCCGTTGCCCAGCAGTCCGCTCCAGGCGCCCAGCGCCTCGGCGAAGATCAGCTCGTTCTGGAGCCCGAGGCCGATCCAGAACCCGACCCCCGCCACGACGCCCTTGCGATAATCGACGCCGTCCTCGACGACCACCCGCATCCCGAGCACGAACAGGGTGGCCATGAGCACGATGGTGTACGCACCGACCACGGGACCGGGAATCGCGAGGATGAGCGCCATGAATTTCGGCAGGAACGCCAGCACGATGAAAACGGCGCCGATGTAGATGCCCACCGTGCGGGAGGCGACCCCGGTGATCTCCGTTACGGAGACGCTCGACGAGTAGGTCGTGTTCGGAACCGTCGCCGCCAGACCCGAGAGCAGGTTGCCCACGCCGTCGGCGGTGACCGCGCCCTGCACCACGCGGTAGTCGATGGCCCGCGGCCTCCGCCGCGAGACGCGCTGAATGGCGACGCCGTCGCCGATGGTCTCGATGGCGCCGATCAGGGTCACGAACACGAATGCCGGCAGCAGGGACCAGAACGCGACGCCGAACGTGAGGTCGAATCTCGGCCAGGCGCCTGACGGCAGACCGATCCAGCCCGCCTCGGCGACGAGCTGCGTGTCGTAGAGCCCGTATGCACCGGCGACCGCGCAACCCGTGACGATGCCGATGACCGGCGCCCAGAGCCGCCAGACCCCGGTGGCGCGGAGCGTGACCCCGACCGTGACGACCAGCGTCACGATTGCGCACATCGGGGCGGCGGCTGCCGGCGAGCCTTCCGGCACGTCGGTCAGCATCCCGAACATGATCGGCATCAGAGTCACGGGGATGAGCATGATCACCGTCCCGCAGACCGTCGGCGTGAGGATCCGCCGCAACACCGACAACTGCGTCGAGAGCCCGAACTGGAACAACGCCGAAACGGTGACCAGCGTCGCCAGCAGCCCCGGCCCCCCCTCGATGAGCGAGGTGACGCACACCGCGATGAAGGCGGCCGAGGTGCCCATCAGCAGCACGTGGCCGGACCCGATGCGACCGACCCGCACTGCCTGGAGCACCGTCGTGATGCCGCTGATCGCGAGCGCCGCAAACACGGCCCACGAGAGGAAATCCTCGCCGGTTCCCGCCGCGCGCACCACGATGGCGGGCGTCAGCACGATGCCCGCCACGGTGAGCATCGCGAACTGAAAGCCGAGCCCTATGGCGAGCGCGGGCGGCGGCTGCTCCTCCGGTTCGTAGCGCACATCCCTCACGCCGGCAACAGTCGTCGAGCTCATGGTGGCGTATCCTATCGCGGCCTGGAGCAAAGAGTTCGCTTGTACACGATTGTTCGGGCTCGCGCAAAGGGGCCGTCGGCGCGCGGCTGCCCGGGATGGGATTCGGCCCGCGTGGGCTGGCCCGGTAGACTGGAAGGAGCATGGCCGTGCGCGTCGCGATCGTCAGCTCGGAGGCAACGCCGTTCGCGAAGACCGGAGGCTTGGCCGACATGGTCGGCTCGTTGACGGGTGCGCTGGCGCGCCATGGGCTCGACGTGACCCTCGTCCTGCCGGCCTACCGCTGCGTTCTGGAGCGCGGCGACGTCGACCCGACCGGGATGGCCTTCGATGTTCCGACCGCCGATGGAGTCGAGCGCGCCGATGTACTGCAGGGCGACGCCGGTCAAGGCGCCGCCGCCTACTTCGTCCGGAGGGACCGCTTCTTCGACCGCGACGAATTGTACGGTCGGGGCGGTGCGGACTACGCGGACAACGCCGACCGGTTCGCCTGGTTCGCGCAGGCCGCGCTTGCGCTGCTCGGTCATCGCGGATCGCCCGACGTGCTGCACTGCCACGACTGGCAGGCGGGCCTTGCCGTCGCCTACCTTCGGCTGCTGCCGGAGCGCCACCCGTCTCTGGCCTCCACGCGCTCGCTGTTCACCGTGCACAACGTCGGCTACCAGGGGCTGTTCGATCCCGGCGTGTTCCCGCGCCTCCAGGTCGACCCCGCGCACTACTGGCCGCACTTCGAGTTCTACGGCAACATCAGCTTCCTGAAGGCCGGCCTGACACTTGCGGACCGGCTGACCACCGTCAGTCCGACCTATGCCGAGGAGGTCAAGACTTCCGAGCAGGGATACGGGCTCGACGGCGTGTTCAGGGAGCGCGCCGGCGACCTGGTGGGCATCATGAACGGCGCCGACTACGGCGTCTGGGACCCGGCCGCCGACGCCTTCATCACCCGGCGCTACTCTGCCGCCGAGCCCGCCGGCAAGCAGGAGTGCAAGCGGAACCTGCAGCAGCGGCTGGGCCTGCCCCCGTCGGATGCGCCGCTCGCCGGCATGGTCGCCCGGCTCGTCGATCAGAAGGGGGTCGACATACTGGCGGGCGCTCTCGATGCCCTGTTGTCAAGGGACATGCAGGTCGCGGTGCTGGGGACCGGCGACGCCCACCACGAGCGGATGCTCGCCGATTTCGCCGCGCGGCACCCGGGCCGCATGGCGGTCCGCATCGGCTTCGACGAGGAGCTCGCCCACGTCATCGAGGCGGGCAGCGACGTGTTCCTCATGCCGTCGCGTTACGAGCCCGGCGGCCTCAACCAGCTCTACAGCCTGCGCTACGGCACGATCCCGATCGTGCGCGCCACCGGCGGCCTGAAGGATTCCGTGATGCCCTTCGAACCGGCGACGGGCCGGGGCACCGGCTTCCTGTTCGGGGACTACTCGTCCGAGGCGCTGGTGCACGCCGTCGACCGGGCACTCGAGTGCTACGGCCGTCCCGACGCGTGGCGTCGGCTCATGGCGAACGCCATGGCGCAGGACTTCTCCGTCGACCGCACCGCCGCGCAGTACGCGGCTCTCTACGAAGAGCTGCTCGCCGGCGGGCGGGCGTGACCGGTGGATATGCTGCACCGGAACCAGCCGGTCGGAGACCGGAGCGCAAGGCAGTGATGTGACGAGCAGCTCCATCGTCGTTCCGCACGATCGCCTCGGCGGCCCGCACTGGCGGACGCCCGCGCTGATCATGGCCGCCGCGTGCGCAATCGCCATGCTCGGGTTCGGGGCGCGCTCGACCTTCGGGCTCTTCCTGGAGCCGATGACCACGGCGCGTGGGTGGGGTCGCGAGACGTTCGCGCTGGCCCTGGCGATCCAGAACCTGCTGTGGGGCATTGCCCTGCCGTTCGCCGGCGCGCTCAGCGACCGGTTCGGTTCGCCGCGGGTGCTGGCGCTGGGGGCGCTGATCTACGCCGCCGGCATCTGGGGCATGACGGCCGCCGAGAGCGCCGGGATGCTGCACCTGACGGCCGGCGTCCTCGTGGGGATCGGGGTGGCGTTCACCGCGTTCTCCATCGCGCTCGCCGCCATGGCCAAGGTCGTGGGCCCCGAGCGGCGCTCGCTGGCCCTGGGACTGGGAACCGCGGCCGGCTCGTCGGGTCAGGTCGTCTTCTCGCCGCTCGGCCAGGCCTTCATCTCCGGCTACGGCTGGCAGACCGCGCTGCTGTTCCTGGCCGCGTCAGCGGTCCTGATCGCGCCGCTCGCGTTCCTGCTGCCCGGTTCGCCGGCCGTTCGGGGCGCGGCGGCCGGGGACCGGGGCGAGGCATCGGCGGCCGACCAGTCGTTGACGGCCGCCGTCCGCGAGGCGTTCGGCCACCGCGGCTACGCGCTGCTGACCACCGGCTTCTTCGTCTGCGGCTTCCACGTCGCCTTCATCACGGTCCATTTTCCGGCCTACGTGCGCGACCTCGGGCTCTCCGCCTCGGTGGGAGCGGCGGCGATCGCCGTCATCGGCCTGTTCAACATCCTCGGCTCGTTCGCGTCCGGCGCAGCCGGCCAGCGCTGGAGCAAGAAGTGCGGGCTGAGCACCATCTACGCGTCACGCGCGGTGGCCATCACGGCGCTGATGCTCCTGCCGAAGACCGCCGGCGTCATCTATCTGTTCTCCGCCGTCATGGGCGTGCTGTGGCTCTCGACGGTGCCCCTGACGACCGGGATCGTCGGCCAGATCTTCGGCGTGCGCTACCTCGCCACGCTGTTCGGCATGGTCTTCCTCAGCCACCAGCTCGGAAGCTTCCTCGGGGTCTGGCTGGGCGGCTGGCTCTTCGACGCGACCGGCTCCTACGACGGCGTCTGGTGGGCCGGCGTCGCCCTCGGACTCGCCGCCGCACTGATCCACCTGCCCATCGACGAACGGCCGATCGTCCGGCAACCCTCGATCGCGCCGGCCGGCGCCGGAACCTCTTGACCGGAGGCGCGGAATCGTGACGCCTTCCCGTCGCCTTTCACGACAAACGGCAGGCGGCTACTCGTAGTCCTCGGCCGCCAGCGAGATCCGCACCACCTCGGCGTCGTTGCGCGCGACGACGTGGCGGTTGGCGAACGCGGGGTGCGCCCAGAGGACCGCCCGGTCGTCCCAACGGCCGGTGGCGCCGCCGCGGGTGCGGGTGGTCGGCGTCAGCAGCAGCGTCCGGTCCACCTCCTCGTAGCCCGCCGGCGTGAAGCGCGCGATGACCAGCTCGCCCGTCTCGTTGATGACGAACCAGCGGTCGCCGTTCTGGACCAGGTACGAGTTCGCCCACCGCTCGTGCGGCGTGAGCCGGTCGGTCGACCACAGCCGCTCGCCGGTCGTCGCGTCGACGCCCCGGAACTCGCCGTAGCTGCTGAGGCCGTACATCACGTCTCCCGCCATCACCGGCGTCGACAGGGTCGCCCCCTGCGGCGGCCGGTCGGTCCGGCTGGGGTTTGCGCCTTCCCAGAGCGGACGCGCCGCCGGTCGGTCGGAGCTCAGCGCCAGCATCAGGCCGCCGTTCTCCACCTGCGTCACCAGCAGGTAGCGCCCGCTGCGGACCGGCGTGCCGATGGTCAACCCGCTCGGCACCACGAAGTCGTGCTGCCACCAGATGTTGCCGGTCGCCGGATCGAGGGACGTGACCGCCGCCGCGTGCCAGACGATCAACTGCCGCACGCCGCCGGCGGTAATCGGCGAGGAGTAGCCCGGCTCCGAGGTCGTCTCGATCGCGCGCCATGCTTCCGCGCCGGTCAGCTTGTCGAACGCCACCACCATCGCGTCCGGCTCGCCGCCGAGCAGCGCGATCAGGTGATCGCCCTCGACCAGCGGCGACTGCGACACACCGAACGCCGGCACCGTCACGCCGTAGTCGGCGCCCGTATCGACGCGCCAGACGAGGTCCCCCGTCGCAGTGTCGAAGCATGACAGCGTCCCGGCGGCGCCGAGGATGTAGACCCGGTCTCCGTCGACCGTGGGCGTCGCCCGCGGGCCGATCGCGAACTTGAAGTGGATGTTGCGGTACGCCGCCGGCCACTCCCGGGTCCAGAGAACCGCGCCGGTCTCCTCGTCCAGCACCACCAGGCGCTCGTGGCCGTCCATGGTGCGGCTGCCCGGCGTCTCCTGGTAGTCGAGGACGAAGACGCGGCCGCCGGCCACCGCCGGCCCGGCGAAGCCGCCGCGAATCGGCGTGCGCCATTTCGCGACCAGGCGGTCGTCGGCGAAGCGCTCGATCAGGCCGGTGTCGCTCCACACCGCGTCCCGGTTGACGCCGCGCCACTGCGGCCAGTCCTCGGCGTGCAGTCCGATCGTCGCGAGGCACACGACGGCACACAGAATCGCAACGGTCATTCGGCTCGGTGCGTGACGATCAGACATCGGCTACTCCACGGCTGGTACGAAACCATATCGACGCGCGGCACCCGTTCGAATGCTTGCGGCTACGGATGCGAATCGGTCGTCAGGATAGACGATCCCGGACGGACTCGCACAGCAGGTCGCAACTTGACGGCCATGCACGTATCATGACCCTATGGCTACCTTCGAATCCAGAATCCATGCCTTGCGCATAGAACCCCATCCGAACGCCGACCGCCTGGAGCTGGCGGCGATCGGCGGTTTTCGTTGCGTCGTCGGGAAGGGATCCTTCGCCGACGGCGACCTCGCCGCCTACATCCCGGAAGGCGCCGTCTGTCCCGACTGGCTCATCACCGAGCTCGGTCTCGAAGGCAAGCTCGCCGGGAGCCGGAAGAACCGCGTCAAGGCGGTGAAGCTGCGCGGCGCGCTGTCCCAGGGGCTCGTCTTCCCGGTCCGCGACGGCCTGATTCGCGGCCGGCCGGTCGCCGAGGGCGACACGGTGACGGAGCTGCTGGAGCTGGTGAAGTACGAGCCGCCGATCCCCATCGCCATGCAGGGCGAGGTGCGGCCGGTGCACGGGGCGACGCTCCACTACGACATCGAGAACGTCAAGAAGTACCCGGGCGAGCTGCGGGACGGCGAGCCGGTCGTCATCACCGAGAAGCTGCACGGCTCCTGGTGCTGCCTGGGATGGCATCCGGACCACGGCCCCATCGTCACGTCCAAGGGCATGTCCGACCGGGGGATGGCGCTGATTCTGAACGAGGCGAACCAGAAGAACCTCTACGTGCGCACCTGGCGCGCCTTCGAGGCCGCGTTCGAGGCGGCGCGCTCCCGGGTCGCCGGGACCGGGCAGCCCTTCTACGTGCTCGGCGAGGTGCACGGGCGCGGCGTGCAGGATCTGCACTACGGCGAGCCCAATCCCGCGTTCCGGGTGTTCGACGCCTACGTCGGCGAGCCGGGCCAGGGCCGCTATCTCGCCCCGAGCGAGATCGAGACGTCCCTGGGCGACCTGTTCCCGCTCGTTCCGGTCCTGTATCGAGGGCCGTTCAGCACGGCGGCGCTGACCGAGCAGACCGACGGCGCGACCGCACTCGGCGGGAAGCACCTGCGCGAGGGCGTTGTGGTGAAGCCGGCGACCGAACGGGAGTCCGCCGAGTTCGGGCGCGTGATCCTGAAGAGCGTCTCCGGCAACTACCTGACGCGCAAGGGGGGCACGGAGTACAACTGAAGATCCAGCCGGGGCCGCGGCACACCTCCTCGACGACCTCCGCGATGCGCTACGGGCCCACGACCACGATGCCCGCCGGCCGCAGTCGCTCGAAGTCCGCCAAGTTGTACGTGAGGATGCGGTCCACCGGGATTCTCTCCGCGCAGCAGACGTGCAGCGCGTCGTAGACGACGCCGCTGGCGAGTCCGCCGTGGCTGACGCGCCGGATGGCGTCGAGGTAGTCGGCCTCGGTCAAAGGGACCACCGTCAGTCGCGCCAGGAGAGTCTCCTCGACGAGTTTTCTTGCTTCCACGGGCTGGACGCGTGGCCGTAACGGCAAGGCGGTCAACGTGGCGTAGCACTCGGCGAGCGCGTGCGTCGAGCAATACCCCGCATGGTCGCCGGCGGTGTAGCTCAGCAGCGCGTCGAGCGCCGCCTCGTGGTTGGCCAACTGGTCGACGACCGCCGGTACCAGGACCGAAGTATCGAAGAGAACGCGCACTACCCGGCGCCCTCGGGAAGAATCCGGCGGCTCCTCGAATCGCGCTCCGCCCGGATGAACGCCGCGACGTCCAGGTTCGCGCGAGCCCCTCCGTGATGCACGAGGATTCCCTTCTTCCTCACCAGCGCGGGCGCGGCGCCGACCTTGCGGAGCTGCAGACACTCTCCTCTGACCTCCATCTCCAGCTCGGTGCCGGCGACCAGGTTGAAGCGCTCGCGCAGGCTCTTCGGCACGACGATGCGACCCGCCCGGTCGATGGTAATTGTCATGACATGATGGTATTCTCGATGGTCCCCTACGGTCAACGCTGCGGGGCGGCCCCACGGCCACCTGGGCCTCCCTCCCGCAAAAGGACAATTGCTGGACCTTCGCCTCATTGCCCCTGGCCTGTTCAAGGGAGAACAGTGTTGTTAATTTAGTAACTGATATGCTATAAAAATAACCACCCTGAGCCGACAGGAGCCCGGCAGCGACCGACTGAACTCTCATGCACATGAAGACACCGTGGCACAGCCGGCTGTCGCGTCGCGAGCGACAGATCATGGACATCCTCTTCAGGCACGGCCGCGCCCCGGCCAGCGTCGTCCGGGAGGAGCTTCCCGGCGAGCCGAGCTCGTCGACGGTCCGCACGCAACTGCGCATCCTCGAGAAGAAGGGGCATGTGCGCCACGAGGAGGAGGGGTTGCGGTACGTGTATCGCCCGGTGACCCCTCGTCGGACCGCGCGCCGGTCGGCGTTGCTGCATCTGGTCGAGACGTTCTTCGACGGGTCCGCCGAGCAGGCGGTGGCCGCGCTGCTCGGTGGCGAGGCGAGGCATCTGAGCGAGCCGGAGCTCGACCGGATCGCACGGATCGTTTCGGACGCGCGAACGGCGCAACGAGGTGCCGGTCGACCCGCCGGCGCGTCACGAGGCAGCGGGCCGGACAGGAGCAACGTGCGCGACGAACCGGAGGAACCGTCATGAGCCTGCTGGCCGCGTTGACCGTCAAGGTGTCGGCGATTCTGCTCGTGGTGCTGGTCGGCGCCCTCTGTCTGCGCACCCGGTCGGCGGCCGCGAGACGCTGGGTGCTGGCGGTCGGCGTCGTGTCGGCTTGCGCGGTACCCGCCCTCCACGTCCTGCCTGTTCCGCCGTTGGTGCGGGTGGCGCCGCTCGGGGCGCTCGACTGGAGTGCCGGCCCCGTCTTCGACATGCTCGGGCTGCGTCCCTACGCCCTGTTCACGGCAGATGCCGATGTGTTCGGACCCGCCGTTGCGTCGGAGTCGGCAGCCTTCCGACCCGGCCGGTCCGGACGCGCCGCGGCGGCCGTCGCGGGCGGCCATGTCGTCGGCTTGTTGGCCGTGACGATCTGGCTGGCGGGCACGGTCGCCGGCGCCGGCGTGCTTCTGGTCGGGTTGGCGAGGCTCCGCTGGCTCCGCGCGTCGTCGAGCCTCGTGACGGATGGGCCGTGGCATCGCCTGTGCGCCGACCTCGCGCGTTCGTGCGGCCTGAGACGCGGCGTCGACCTGCTGTTCGGTCCGCGTCCCGGACTGGTGGCGACGTGGGGCTGGCGGCGGCCGGCCGTCATGCTGCCGGCGGCAGCGTCCGAGTGGTCGGCGGAGCGGATGCGCGTCGTGCTGCTGCACGAGCTGGCGCACGTTCGCCACTGCGACTGGCTGCTGCAGATGGCGGCCGAAGCGTTGCGCTGCGTCTGGTGGTTCAACCCCCTGGCGTGGGTGGTCCGTGCCCGGCTGCGCCGCGAGAGCGAGCATGCGGCCGACGACCTCGTGCTGGCTCGGGGCGTTCCAGCCACTACATGCGCGACGCATCTCGTAGAACTTGCGAAGGAGGCTCGGAAACATCGGCGGACGTGGTTGCCGGCGCCGGCGATGGCGCGTCCGTCTCACCTGGAACGGAGGTTGTCCGCCATGTTGAATTCCCACGCGAATCGGCGTCCGATGACGCGCCGGGCTCGGTTCTGGAGCCTGGGCGCCCTCGTGCCGGCCGCGATGCTCGTCGCCGGTCTGCAGGTCGGCGCGCAGACGGCCCGGATCAGCGGGGCCGTCGTCGACCAGGACGGGAACGTCGTTCGGAATCCCGACGTCACGTTCACCATCCGCGAAGCCTGGCAATCAGCGGGTCCGATGCGCTACGCGTTCGTCGATCAGGCCGGGAACGTCGTTCGGAATCCCGACATCACACGCATCAGCACGACCAGGAGCGCATCGGCGCAATTGATCGGGCGCGACGACGGCAGCTTCGAGATTTTCGATCTGGGACCGGGCGAGTACATCCTTGCCGTCAGGACGCCGGGCTTCGAGCCGCTGTTTCGGCAGTTCTCGCTGGAAGCGGGGGAGCAGCGTGAAGAAGAGCTGGTGCTCTCCCGGATGCCGGCGGGTCGCCAACCGCTGACCGGGGCGGAGTCGGCAACGACCGGAACGGCGCCCGCTACGACCGGACGGCCCCCGGAATCGATCGGCAGCGCGGTCGGGCAGGAACCTCCGCCGGAGCCGTCGAGCGAGCGCATCGCGGAGCTCGTCGAGCGGGCCGCCGCCCTCCAGGAGCAGTTGCAGAGCGTGCTCGCCGAGCTGCAGACCGTGCTCGACGATCCCGACCAGCCCGCCGGCCGCTCGGACGAGCCCGTCCGGATCGGCGACGGGGTCCCGCCGCCCGCGAAGATCCACGATGTCCCGCCGGTCTATCCCCCCGCGGCCCGGGAAGCCGGCGTTCAGGGCCTCGTGATCCTGGAAGCGACCATCGACCCGACGGGCGAGGTGGGCAACGTCGAGGTATTGCGTTCCGTGCCGGAGCTCGAAGAGGCGGCGATCGCCGCGGTCGAGCAGTGGAGGTACGAGCCCACGCTGGTCGACGGCGCGCCCGTCTCCGTCCTGATGACGGTGACCATCAACTTCCTGCTGCCGTCGCCCTGAGGGAACCGTTGGACGACGGGCCGGACCTCCACCGGCGGCGGTAGAGATCCTGCCCGCGCCCCCACCGGGTCGAGGGCCGTGGACGCGTTGGTGCCGTGGGCGGCGAGCAGCTCCGGCCAGTGTTCGCGCGCACGCAGCCGACGGCTTAAACCATGAAAATTGGATCTATTCCGTCCAATTTTCATGATAACATCGCTGGCGATGGTCCCCCGCGACGGGCATCGCCGGGCTCTCGAACGTCTCCTGTCGCGCGCGCCCGTCGTCGCCCTTCTCGGGGCACGGCAGGTCGGCAAGACGACCCTGGCCCGCGAGATCGCACGGCGCCGGAAGGGGCCGACTCACGTCTTCGATCTCGAGTCATCCGCCGACGTGGCGCGCCTCGCGGATCCGCTGCTCACCCTGTCGCCGCTGCGTGGTCTCGTCGTCATCGACGAAGTCCAGCGGCGTCCCGACCTCTTTCCAAGCCTGCGGGTCCTGGCGGACCGCCCTCGGCGGCCCGCACGCTTTCTGGTTCTCGGCAGCGCCTCTCCGGATCTGCTGCGCCAGAGCGCCGAGACCCTGGCCGGACGCATCGCCCACTACGAGCTGCCCGGGTTCACGCTTTCCGAGGTCACCCCACGCGACACGGGTCGGCTCTGGCTGCGGGGCGGGTTCCCGCCGTCCTACACGGCTCGCGGTCATGCCGACAGCTATCGCTGGCGGGGTGATTTCATCCGCACGTTTCTCGAGCGCGACGTGCCGCAGCTCGGCATCGCCATCTCGAGCGCGGTCCTCGAACGCTTCTGGTCGATGCTTGCGCATTACCACGCCCAAGTGTGGAACGGATCGGAGCTCGGCCGGGCCCTCGGCGTTTCGCATCACGCCGTGCGCCGGTATCTCGATGCCCTCGAGTCGACCTACATGCTGCGGAGCCTGAAGCCCTGGAGCGCCAGCCTGAAGAAACGGCAGGTCAAGTCTCCCAAGATCTACATTCGCGACTCGGGGCTCCTGCACCACTTCCTCGGCCTCACCACCCACGCGCAGCTCGAACGCCACCCCAAGATCGGCGCGTCCTGGGAGGGCTTCATCCTCGAGAACCTGATTCAGGCCCTCGGCCTGGAACCACGACAGTGCCACTACTGGGCCACGCATTCCGGGCCGGAGATCGACCTGGTCGTGCAACGCGGCTCCCGGCTGCGCGGCTTCGAGATCAAGCGCACGAGCTCGCCCACCTTGACCCGTTCGATGCGTTCGGCGATGGACGACCTCGGATTGAGTCGACTCGACGTGATCCACGCCGGCGATCACAGCTTTCCGCTGGCAAAGAACGTGCGCGCCATCGCGGGAACGCGAATCCTCGACGATCTCTGAATACCTTGACCTTCTACATGTGATCCTGTACATGTAGAAGTCAGAGGTATGGAGCAATGACCACACCCAGGACGGACCTGCCGCAGGGCACCCTCGACCTGCTGGTGCTGCAGGTCGCGGCCACCGGCCCGATTCACGGTTATGGCATCGCCCAGCGGATCAAGCAGGTCTCGCGCGACGTGCTCCGGGTGCCGCAGGGGTCGCTCTACCCCGCCCTCCACCGGCTGGAGAGGCGGGGACTGCTGGCCGCGGAGTGGAAGCCGTCCGACACCGGCCGCGACGCGAAGTTCTATCGCCTGACGCCCAAGGGGCACGCGCAGTTGCGCGAGGAAACCGAGGGCTGGGCGCGGCTGGCCGAGGCCGTCGGGCTGATTCTCGGCACCGCGGGCGGAGGCGCGCGGTGAGCTGGTGGCGGCGGCTCCGGCTCCGCGACCGGGCGGATGACGAGCTGGACGCCGAGCTGCGCGACCACGTCGAGCGGCAGGTGGCCGACTACGTTCGGGCGGGGATGTCCGCGCGGGAGGCGCGCCGGCGCGCGCGCCTGGAGTTCGGCGGGCTCGACCACGTGAAGGAGATGTGCCGCGACGTCCGCCGGACGCGGTGGGTCGAGGATCTCGCGCGCGAAGTCCGGTACGCCCTGCGACGGCAGTTCAAGGATCGTGGCTCGCGCGTCTCGGTGTTCGCCGTTGTCGCGCTGGCCATGGGCGTCGGCGCGAGCACCGCGATGTTCGGGGTGCTGGACGCCGTCGTGCTCCAACCCCTCCCGTTTGCGCAGGAGGAGCGCCTCGTCGCCGGCTGGAAGACGAGCCGGACCGACACGACGCGTTTCATCGAGCTCTCCTACCCGGAGTTCCTGGAGTGGCGGGCTCAATCGAAGAGCTTCGAGAGCCTCGCCGCCCTGCCAACCACCGTCTACGGGTACAGCTACGTCCTGACCGGCCGCCGCGATCCTGTCGCCATCGAGAGCACGCGTGTCACCGCCGAGTTCTTCGACGTGCTCGGCGTACGGCCGTTGCTCGGCCGCACCCTCGCGGCGACGGATGATCGGGAGGGAGCACAGCCGATCGTCGTGCTCACCCACGCGTTCTGGACGAATGTGCTCGGCGCGGATCCCGAGGCGGTCTCAGCCTGGGCGCATCGACCCGCCACCTCCTGCGCCAGTTCGCTGCCGAGGGCCTGGTCCTCGCGACGATGGGCACCATGGATCGGTCTGGCGGTCGCGATCCTGGACACGGTCATCGCGCTCGCGCCGGACGGCATCGCCCGGATCGGGTCCGCGTCGATCGACGGCTGGTCACTCGTGTTCGCCGCCGCATGTCTCGTGGTGGTCACCCTCGGGATCGGGTGCGTACCGTTGATGATGGTCAGGGATACCTCCATCAATGCCCTTCTACGCGGCAGCGCGGCCGGCGTCGGCGGCTCGACCCACGCCGCGCGCATCGGCGGCGCGCTCCTCACGGTCGAGGTGATCGGGACGGTGGCATTGCTGATCATCGCCGCCGCCCTCACCGTGAGCTTCTTCAATCTCCGCGGCGCCGACCTGGGTTTCGACCGCGAAGGCGTCCTGACCGCGTTCGTGAACCCGAGTCGCGTGCGCTACCCGGATGCGGCCGCACGGCGTCGGTTCTTTCGGGACGTGATTGCGCGGCTGGAAACGAACGCGGAGGTCGAAGCGGCGGGCGCCGCTCTGCTGAGACCGCTGGAGGGCGTGATCGGGTGGGACCTGCCCTACAGGCTGCCCGGTCAGAGCCCGGAAGACGCCGCAGGCAACTCCATCCTGAATCTCGAGGTCGTGACGCCAACCTACTTCGAGGCCATCGGCACCCCGCTGCTGGCCGGTCGCGGCTTCGCGGAAACCGATGGCTTGTACGTTGCCCGCGCCGAGCCGGACCCCGCCGCACCGCTTGCCATGGAGTCCGCGGCCGAGCGCCAGCCGCCGGCGGCGGTGGAGTCCGCAGTCGAGCGCCAGCCGCTGGTAGCTATCGTCAGCGAGAGCGTGGCCCGCGAGATGTACGGGTTCCCCCCGGACGCCGTCGGCCGGCGGTTCGTTGGCGGCCGCAACGCCCCGCGCTCGTATCGCATCGTCGGCGTCGTCGCCGATGGCCGCTACCGCCGCGTGCGGGAAGTCAGCGGCGACGTGTTCCTGCCCTACACGCAGACGGCCATCCCGCTTCGGTACGTGGTGGTCCGCACGTCAGCCGGCCCCGCCGCGGCACGGGCCATCCTGCGCCGCGCACTCGCCGAGGTGGATCCGGAACAGCCGATGAGCGCCGACCTCACCACGACGGAGCTCGTCGAAAGGGCGTTGTCGCGGGAACGGTTCCAGAGCGCGCTGCTCCTTCCGTTCGGACTGGGGTCGGCCCTGCTGGCGGCGATCGGCGTGTTCGGCACGGTGACTGACACCGCAAACCGCCGACTGCGCGAGCTCGCGCTCCGCCTGGCGCTCGGCGCGAGCCGGAGCCGCGTGCTGGTCCGGCTCGTGCGCTCGACCGTTACGTGCATTCTGCTCGGCTCGTGCGTCGGAATACTCCTCGCTATCGCCGCGGACCGCACGCTGAACCTGGCCCTGTTCGAGACCGCCCTCGCCGACCCGTGGATCATCGTCGCCGTCTGTTCGGTGGTCCTCGGTGTCGCGCTCGTCGCCTGCGTCGGTCCGGCGATGCGCGTGCTGCGGCTCGACGTGGGTGCGGTGTTGCGACAGTGACAGAACGGCGTGTCCGATTCCCGACGCCGCAGGTGGAGGTGCGCGATGAACTGGTGGACTCGCTTGCGGAATCGCGGCCGAATGGAGAACGAGCTCGACGCCGAGCTCCGCGACCACGTCGAGCGTCAGGTGACCGACCACATCCGGGCCGGGATGTCCGCGCGGGAGGCGCGCCGGCGGGCGCACCTGGAGTTCGGCGGCCTCGATCAGGTCAAGGAGACGTGTCGCGATGCCCGCGGCACGCGCTGGCTCGAGGAAACCTGGCAGGACCTGAGTTTCGCAGCGCGCCTGCTGGTCAAGGAACGCTGGTTCGCGGCGGCTGCGGTCCTGGCGCTCGGGCTCGGCATCGGACTCACCAGCACCGCGTTCACCGTGTACAACGCCGTCCTCGTCCGCGGCCTGCCGGTGGACGACCCGGAGCGCATCGTGTTCCTCGCGATGCGCGACACCGACGGGCGCGAGCAGGGGATCTCGCATCTCGATTTCCACGACTGGCGCGCCATGGCAACGAGCTTCGAGGACATTGCGGCCTACAGCGAGTCGGCGATGAACGTCGCCGACCCGGGCATGGCGACCGAGCGGTACTTCGGCGCGCGCATCACGGCGAACACGTTCCGTCTGCTGGGCATCCAGCCGGTGCTCGGCCGCGACTTCCAACTGCAAGACGACCGCCCCGGTGCGCCGGCCGTCGTGATGCTCGGCCATGGCATCTGGACGAACCGCTACGGCGCGGACCCGGACGTGCTCGGCCGGGTAATCCGCGTCGACGACGTGCCCGCAATCGTCATCGGCGTGATGCCCGCGGGCTTCGAGTTCCCGATGTGGGCGGAGCTGTGGCAGCCGCTCGGACTGACACCCGGCCTTGCAGAGCAGGCCCGCGATCAGCGGACGTTCCGGGCCGTCGGCCGTCTCGCGGACGGCGTGAACGTAGCCCGCGCACAGGCGGACCTCGATGCCGCGGCGGCCGCTCTCGCGGCGACCTACCCCGAAACCGACGAGGGTGCGCGGCCGTGGGTCGATCCGTTCAACGAGCACTACAACGGGATGTTCCGACCGGTCCTGACGGCGCTGCTGGCCGCCGCCGGCATCGTGCTGCTCATCGCCTGCGCGAACGGCGCCAACCTGCTCCTGGCGCGCGCCTCGCGCCGGGCACGCGAGGTAGGCATGCGGGTGTCGCTGGGCGCAACACGAGCGCGAATCGTGCGGCAACTGCTCGTCGAGTGCCTCTTGCTGGCCGGTCTGGCCGGGGTGCTCGGCCTGGGACTCGCCGCCCTGTGCGCGCGTCTGTTGTCGATGAGCTACGAGCCGCTCATGGCCCCCTACTGGATCGACTTCGCGATCGACGGCCGCGTGCTGGCGTTCCTGATCCTGACTTGTCTGTCGACCACCGTGATCTTCGGACTGGCGCCGGCCCTGCACACGTCCAAGGCGAACGTGCGTGACCTCGTCACCGCGGCCGGACGCAGCGGGCCTCCCGGGGGTCCGCCGCGCCGCTGGATGGGGTTGCTCGTGACCGCGGAGCTGGCGCTGACGCTGGTCCTGCTGGCCGGCGCCGGCCTGATGGCGCGCAGTCTGTTGACGCTCGCGCTCGCCGACCGCGTCATCGACACCGCGGGCGTGACGACCATCCAGCTCCTGCTGCCGGAAGCCCGCTACCCGACGGCCGAGCAGCGCGTGGCGTTCTTCCGTACGCTCGACGAGCAGGTAGCGGCCGACCCGACGATCGTGTCGGCCACGCGCGCCGACGCCATCCCGTTCGCCCCCCTCGCCGCACCCCGCGCGCTCGCCATCGACGGCCGGACCGCCGACGGCGACCCGCCGCCAACCGCGGGCGTCATCATCGTTGCGGACGACTACTTCGAGACGCTGGGCCTCCGCCTGCAGCGGGGTCGTGCGTTCACCGACCGCGACGGGACCGCGGGCAACGGGAGCGTCGTGGTCAACCGGCGCTTCGCGGACACGTTCTTCCCGAGCGAGGATCCGCTCGGCCGCCGCATTCGCCTGACGGCGCGCGGCGAGCCGGACGGGGAGTCCGCGTGGCTCACGATCGTCGGCGTCTCGCCCACGGTCCGACAGACCATGTCGACCGCGCCCGGTCCGGTCGCCTACCTCCCGTACCGCGCGGAACCGACTCCGGCCCAGCACCTCCTCGTGCGCGGCGCGCGCGGCGCCGACGCCGCGGCCGGGACGATGCGGGAGATCGTGGGCCGGCTCGACCCGGATCTCCCGATCACGCGCGTGTGGACGCTGGACGGCGTGCTCGCGCAGACGCTCTTCATCCCGCGTCTGGTCGGCTCGCTGCTCGGCGCCTTCGCCTGGGTCGCTCTGGTCCTGTCGGCGGTCGGCCTGTACAGCGTGACCGCGTACGCCGTGACGCAGCGCACCCAGGAGATCGGCGTGCGGATGGCGCTCGGCGCACGCGCCGGCCAGGTGGGCTGGATGATGTTGCGAGGTGGCCTCATCCAGCTCGGCGCCGGGTTCGCCGTCGGCATCTGGGGTGCGCTGACCATCGGCCGGCTGTTCGAGCGCTGGCTCGTCGAGACGCCGCCGGCCGATCCGGTCACCCAGCTTGCCGTCGCGGCGCTGCTCGGCGGCGTGGCCGTCGCCGCGTGCCTCCTGCCGGCGCGGCGCGCTGCGCGGGTCGATCCGATGATTGCGCTGCGCCACCAATAGCTGCGCGAAGCTCGAAGCCACGAAGCCCGGTCCGAAGGAGAGTCTCATGCTCGAAGTGGTAGAGGTCTCCAAGTACTACGGCGCGCTCGCCGCGGTCCGCGAAGTCAGCTTCGCGGCGCGCCCCGGCGAGGTGCTCGGCTATCTCGGACCCAACGGCTCGGGCAAGTCGACCACCGTCAACATGGTGGCGGGGCTCCTCGAACCGTCGGACGGCGAGATCCGCGTCGACGGCGAGAACATCCAGCGCGACATCCTCGCCCACCGGCGGCGGATCGGGTACGTGCCGGAGACCCCAGACCTGTACTCCTACCTGACCGGCCCCGAGTACCTCACGCTCGTCGGACGGCTCCGCCGGATCGAGCCCGACGTGCTCTCCGAGAAGATCGAGCGGTTTCTCCGCCTCTTCGGCATCTACGACGACCGGCATGCACGGCTCGCGGCCTATTCGAAGGGCATGCGGCAGAAGGTCCTGATCGCGGCCGGGCTGCTGCACGACCCGGACATCGTCCTGCTCGACGAGCCCTCGTCCGGACTCGACGTCGGCGCCACCCTCGTACTGAAGCAGCTCATTCGGGCGCTGGCCGCCCGCGGCAAGATCGTCCTCTACAGCTCGCACATCCTCGAGCTGGTCGAGCAGGTCTGCTCGTCGGTCGTCATCCTGCGGGAGGGGCAGGTGGTCGCGGCGGATCGCGTCGACCGGCTGCAGGCGCTGCTGCGCCAGCCGTCGCTCGAGGGGGTGTTCACGCAGCTCGCGGGGCAGGACGACCCGGAGCAGGTCGCCGGCAAGCTGGTGGAGGCGATGAAGCTGTGACGGGCAGCGACCGGGGCATCGGAGTCGACAGCGAGCGGGATCAGTTCCGGGTCCTGTTCCGCACGTTCCTCCAGGGGCTCTTCGAGAACGACCTCGTCCCGGAAACGGTCGACTTGCGTCAGTCGGCGCTCTGGGTGGCCGCCGTGTTCATGGTTCCCCCGGCGGTCTTCGCCCTTTTCCTCTCGTTGTCCTACGGCTCGTGGATGACCGACGAGGAGCTGGCGCTGCGATCGGTGCCGCAGAAGCTCTACTTCATCGGCTACTCGATGGCCGCCGTCGGGTTCGTCACCGTGCTGGTGTGGGACAGGCTCTTTCCCGACCGTCGCGACGCCATCGTGCTCGGCAGCCTGCCGATGCGCCCGCGCACGATCGTTCTCGCGAGGCTCGCGGCCCTGGTCGCGGTCGTGGTCGGCTTCGCGATCGTGGTCAACCTGCCGGGCACGGTGCTCTTTTCTCTCGTCGCCGGGAGCTACCTTCCGTTCGAGATGTTCCTGCGCTACCCGGTGGCGCACTTCATCGCGACGGTTTCCGCCGGCCTCCTGGTGTTCCTCGCCCTGGCCGCGTTGCAGTCGTGCATCGCCCTTGTCCTTCCCGAGCGCCTCCTGCGGCGGGTCTCCATGCTCGCGCAACTGCTGTTCGTCATCGTCCTGATCGAGTGGCTCGCCTTCGCGCCCGGCCTGCTGGTCAGGCTGGCCGCCATCGACCCCGGCGCGACGAGCGAGGCGCTGGCGGCGGCGGACAGCCCGTACCGGTTCGTCGGGCTGACGAGCAGCCGGGCCGGGATCTGGTTGCCGCCGGCCTGGTTCCTCGGCATCTACGAGGTCATCTGGGGCTTCGACCCCGAAGCGTTCCGGCGTCTGGCCGCCGCCGGCGTGATGGCGCTCGCCGCCACGCTGTCCATCGCGACACTTGCCTGCGGCGCCGTCTTTCGAAGAGTCGTGAAGCATGCGCTGGAAACGCCGCCGGCCGCTGCGCGCCGGGCCGGTCTCGTCTCGCGCACGGCGACCCGACTGGCGAGGGCGACCGTCCTGCGTCATCCCGTGGAACGGGCCATCGTTGCGTTCGCCGCGCGGAGCCTGGCGCGCAGCCGCCGCCATCGGTTGCTCGTCGCGGCGTACGTGGGCCTCGGACTGGCGTTCGTCGTCGGCTCGTTCCTCAGCCCGGTCACCGGCGTCGCCGAGAACGCCCTGAGCGAGTCGCTCTCCGCACCGTCGGTGCGGCTGCTGTCGATACCGCTCGTGCTCTCGTTCTTCGTGCTGGTGGCGCTCCGGGTCCTGTTCACCGTGCCGACGGAGCTCCGTGCCAACCGGATCTTCCGGATGAGCGAGATCGACGACAAGGCCGTGTACCTGAACGGGTCGCGGAAGGCGATGTGGCTGCTCGGCGCGCTGCCGATCGCCGGCGTGACTTTCCCGGTCTACGCCGCGTGGTGGGGACCCGTACCGGCGTTGGAGCACACCGGCTTCTGGCTGCTGATGTCCGGCTGCCTGACGGAGTTGCTGCTGTGCCGCTTCCACAAGATGCCGTTCGCCTGCAGCTACGTGCCGGGCAAGGCGAACGTCAAGTACTTGTGGCCGGTGTATGCCCTCGCCCTGACGGCGTACGCCTACTGGACGGCGCGGCTGGAGCTCTGGCTCCTGGCCGACCCGGTCCGCTGGAGCATCGGCAGCGCAACGCTGCTCACCTGCCTGGCCCTCGCCATCGCGTACCGCCGGCGCAGCCTGGCGTCATCCTCCCCGCTCACGTACGAAGAGGAGGTCGAGCCGGCGGTCCAGGTGCTGGGGGTCATGCGGACCTGAAACGTATCACCCGCGCAACGGCCGAAGCTCGGTCGCAAGCTGCGCGGCAGGCAGGGCCCTCACACGGGGCGCCAGCTTGTAGAGGCGTTCCCCCGCATGCACGACGTCGAGACGCTGAAGGTCCAGCGTTTCCAGGGCGTAACGCATGGACGCGGTCAGCCGAGGGGCTTCCGTCCGCTTGACCTCGAAGCCGTAGCGCCGGTGGCCGGCCACGACGAGCAGGTCGAGCTCGGCCCCGGAGTAGGTCGACCAGTGGAAGCACTGGTCGGAGCGGGCCGCCAGCAGATGCGCGATCTGGCGTACTACGAATCCTTCCCAGGACGCACCCACCTTGGGATGCGAGACCAATGCCTCGCGGGTGCCCAGCCCCAGCAGCGCGTGGAGGACTCCGGAATCGCCGATGTAGACCTTCGGCGACCGTACCTGCCGCTTGGCGACGTTCTCGTGCCACGGCTGGAGCTGCCGCACCACGAACACCGAGGTCAGGAGATCGAGATAGCGCCGCACCGTCGTGTGCGCGACGCCGAAGGCCCTGCCGAACTCGGCGCCGTTCCAGAGCTGGCCGTGCCAGTGGGCGAGCATCGTCCAGAACCGGCGCAACGTGCTCGATGGAACGGTGTTGCCGAGGTCCGGCAGATCTCGCTCGAGAAAGGTACGGACGAAGTCGTCGCGCCAGCGGCGGCTGGCGGACGCGGAACGGGCGAGGTACGAGCGTGGAAAAGCGCCGTGCAGCCAGAGCCGATCGAGATCGGAGACCTCGCGCAGGTCGAAACCGTCCAGCTCATGGAACGCCACGCGCCCGGCGAGCGTCTCGGAGGTCTGGCGGAGCAGCTCGGGCGACGCGCTGCCGAGCACCAGAAACCGGGCCGGCGTCCGCGGCCGGTCGGCCAGCACCCGCAGCAGCGGGAATACGTTGGGCAGCCGCTGGATCTCGTCGAGGACGACCAGACCTCGCAGCGGTCGCAATTCGAGGCCGGGATCGACCAGCCGCGCGAGATCCACGGGATTCTCCAGGTCGAACCACGCGGTCGGGCCACGGCGCGCGGCCACGAGCTGACGGGCGAGGGTGGACTTCCCGATCTGCCGGGCGCCCAGAAGGGCGACGACGGGAGACTCTCTCAGGAGCAGCGTCAACCGGCGCAGATGATGCCGCCGCTGAATCTCCATGGCATTGAATTATGAGCGGTTCCCGCACATATTTCAATGAACGCAAGGTAAGCGTGAGCGCTGCACGACCAGGGTGAACAATCCCAGCGGGGGACAACCCCAAGTCACACGACCGTCGCCGGCTCAGCCAAGTCGACGGGTCCGGGTCACAGCGGCGGCGTGCGTTCGTGCCAGTCCGTCGCTTGTTCGTAGGCGTGCGCGAGGGCGAGCACGTCGACTTCGCCCAGGGCCCGGCCGCAGATCTGCAACCCGACGGGCAGACCTTCCCGGCTGAACCCGCAGGGGACGGTGATCGCGGGAATCCCGTAGCTGTTGAAGGGCGCCGTGTTGCGAATCAGGATCTGCGTCGCTTCGCGCGGCGACTCGCGGGCCGCCTCGATCTCCATCGGGAGTATCGGCAAGGTCGGCGTGACCAGCAGGTCGACGTCGTCGAACACGCGCGCGATCGCCTTTCTCACCAGCTTCAACCGATACAGCGCTTCGGCATATTCCGCCGCGGGCACCTCGACGCCGGGCTCGATGCGCGCCAGCGTGCTCGGGTCGTACAGCTCCCGGCTCTCGTCGAGGAGATCGGCGTGATACGCGTAGGACTCGACCGCAACGGGACGGGCCTGCGGCAGCGCGGGCAGCTCCACGTCTCGCGTGCTCGCCGCCAGGTCGCTCAGCACACCGAGCGCCCGATCGAACGCCTCGGCGACCTGCGGGTCGAGGTCGTCATGGTACGGCGTGCGGGGCACGCCCAGACGCAGCGACGACGTGCGGCGCAGCAGCGCGCCCGCGTAGTCGGGCACGTCCGCGCGGATGCTCGCGATGCCCCGCGGATCGTACCCGGCGAGCGCCTGCAGCAGGAGCGCGGCATCGGCCACCGTCCGACACATCGGGCCCACGTGATCGAGCGACACGCTGAGCGGGATGATGCCGCGAATGCTCGCCAACCCGTAGGTCGGTTTCAGACCGACGATGCCGCAATGTGCGGCCGGAATACGCACCGACCCGCCGGTATCGGTCCCCAGGGCGCCGGCGCACAGTCGCGCGGCGACCGCCGCACCGGACCCGCCGGACGACCCGCCGGGGATGCGGTCCACGTCCCACGGATTCCGCACGGGGCCGGTATGCGTGAACGCCGAGGTCCCGCCGTAGGCGAACTCGTGCATGTTGAGCTTGCCCAGGATGATGGCCCCTGCCGCCTCGAGCCGCGTCACCACCTCGGCGTCCTCGTCCGGTACGCGGTCCGCGTACACGGCGCTCGCGGCGGTCGTCAGCACGCCCGCCGTGTCGATGTTGTCCTTCAGCGCGATCGGAATGCCGTGCAACGGGCCGCGCCACCGCCCGCGCGCGAGCTCCGCCTCGAGTGCCCTCGCGCGCGCCGCGGCACGTTCGCCGGTCACGGTGACGAACGCGTTGAGGCGAGCGTCGAAGCGCCCGATGCGCTCGAGGTAGGCCTCCACCAGCTCGAGCGGCGAGAGCGTGCCCGAACGAATCAGCCGTTGCGCGTCGGCAATGCTCAGCGTCGTCGGGTCGTCGGCCTGCGCGAACGCACGACCGCTCAACGCGTACGCTGCGGCGGCCGCGCTCGTCGCAAGGAACTCGCGCCGATGGAGGGCTCTGGCCATGTCATGTCCTCTTTCGCACTACGCGATGCCTGGGATTACTGCTTCCAGCCGGGTCCACGCGACCGACCCGGTTCGCTTGGACGGGGCACCATAACTCGGATTGGACTAAACCGCTCCGCGGTAGACGGCGGATCGACCCGCCGACACTGAGACGTCCGGCCAGATCGTCGAGCCCCCACAGCCCGTCGTGAGCTTCGCCATACGCTGGTCTGCGAGTGCCTGGAATCCCCCAGGCCCTCCACAGAGGAGCGTCTCATGGCTTCCCTTCGTCAACGCATGCTCGAAGACATGCAGGTGCGGCGGCTGTCGGAGTGCACCCAACGGACGTACGTCGAGACCGTCGCACGGTTCGCTCGTTACTTCGACCGTTCCCCGGCTCGTCTCGGTCCGGAGCAGATTCGCGCCTACCAGGTCTACCTGACCAACGAACGTCGTCTCGCCCCGAGCTCGCTGGTCGTCGCCGTGTCGGCGCTTCGCTTCCTCTATCGGGTCACGCTCCAGAAGCGGTGGGTCTTCGACGACATGATCCCCGCGCCGAAGAAGCCGCGGTCCCTACCGGTCGTGCTCAGCCCGGAAGAAGTGGTCCAGTTTCTCGACGGGGTGAAAGCCGCGAAGCATCACGCCATCCTGACCACGTGCTACGCCGCCGGTCTGCGCATCTCCGAGGCCGTTCACCTCACCGTGTCCGCCATCGACAGCGCACGCATGGTGCTGCGCATCGCGAAGGGCAAGGGACAGAAGGACCGCTACGTGATGCTCTCGCCGAAGCTGCTGGCGGTCCTGCGCACCTGGTGGAAAGTCGAACGGCCCCGCCACTGGCTCTTTCCCGGCGAGCGTCCCGAGACGCCGATCACGCGGGCAGCGGTCCAGCGTGCATGCCAGATCGCCGCCCGCCGCGCGCGCCTCGCCAAAGCGGTTTCGCCACATTCGCTCCGCCATGCGTTTGCCGTCCATCTGCTCGAGGCCGGCACCGACCTGCGCACCATCCAGCTCCTGCTCGGGCATCGGAGTCTGGCGACCACGGCGCAGTACCTGCGGATCGCGACCACCACGGTCTGCTCGACCGCGAGTCCGCTGGATCTGCTCCCACGGCCCGTCCCAGAACGCACCCAGGTCGTCGACTGAGCTACGGTCGTGCCGCGCGCCGCGCTTACCGTGGCGGAGGTGTTCCGCCGCTACGGCGATACCTTCCGGGCCGAAGTCGGAGCCGCCCTCTCGACGGCGCACAGCCGCGTGATGACGGCCATCGAGCAATGCCGCACCGCCGCCCTCGGCGGCCACGTCGAGCAGTGTGACCACTGCGGCCATCGGCGCGTCTGGTACAACTCCTGTCGCAACCGCCACTGTCCGACCTGTCAGTCGCTGGCCCGCGCAACGTGGCTCGAACGGCGCCGGGCGGACCTGCTGCCCACCGAGTACTTCCACGTCGTCTTCACCGTGCCCCCGGCGATCGCCGAGGTCGCCACCCAGAACAAGGCCGTCGTCTACGGTCTCCTCTTCCGGGCCGTCGCCGAGACGCTCCGCACCATAGCGGCCGACCCCCGCCACCTCGGCGCCGAGATCGGCTTCTTCGCCGTCCTGCACACCTGGGGCCAGACGCTCGTCCATCATCCCCATCTGCACTGCGTCATCCCGGGTGGGGGGCTCGCGAGAGACGGCAGTGGCTGGGTTGCCTGCCGACCCGGATTCTTCCTGCCGGTCCGGGTGCTCTCGCGCTACTTCCGTCGGGTTCTTCTCGCGGCGCTGGAGGACGCCTTCGAGTCCGAACAGCTGCGCTTCGCCGGGGCGCTACAGCCCCTCTCCGACCCCCGGTGCTTCGCCGAGCACCTTCGGCCGGCCCGCGAGACCGAATGGGTGGTCTATGCGAAGCGACCCTTCGCCGGCCCCGAACAGGTCCTCGACTACCTCGGCCGGTACACCCACCGGATCGCCATCAGCAACCAGCGCCTGTGCAGCCTCCACGACGACTCCGTGCGCTTCCGCTACACCGACTACCGCCGGGCTGGCGCGTCGCGCAAGAAGACCATGACGCTGACGGCGACCGAGTTCATCCGGCGCATGCTGCTCCACGTGCTCCCGCCCGGCTTCCACCGCATTCGGCACTACGGCTTCCTCGCCAATCGCAACCGCCAGCAGAAGCTCACCGAGTGCCGCCGCTTGCTATGCACGCCACCACCGGCAGCGGAGGCCGGCCCGGTCGCCACTGACTATCGGGATCGCTATGAGGCGTTGACCGGTCGCTCGTTGCGCCGGTGTCCCCGGTGCCACGACGGGAACATGCAGGCCGTTGACCTCGCCGGCGCCTGGGGGTGGTGTCCGGTCATCCTGGATTCGTCGTGACAAGCCCATCGACGCCCGCCAGGCACCCTTCGCAGTTCCCGGGAGGCCCCGGGCCGGTAGAGTTGCGTCTCCGACCCCTCCCGACGGCTGCGGAACGGCCTTCCCGGTCATCCTCGCCGACCGCCGTCGGCCGGCAACCTCCATGCAACGCCCCGTGGGACGCCCGGGCGCTCCGTCCGCCGACAATGCAACGCCCATAGCCGAGCGGCGGGGTAGCGGTTCAGTCCAATCCCATTTTTCGGTCACCGGCGCGGTGACACGCCTTGCCACTGCCGGACGTTTGCTGCCGCGCCGCCAACTGAAAAATGCTCTGCATTATAGAAGGGAACACCGAGCGGATTCCTCGGATTCCCATCGCCGCCGAGTGCATGCGCGAAGGGTGATGGTGTGCGCGCCCGCCGCTCGAACCGAGGCACGGGGCCGACCCAACTGGCCGCCTCACTCGATGATCCCGCCGCTCGACACCGAAGCACGGGGCCGACCCAACCGGCCGCCTCACTCGATGATCCCGCCGCCCCACAGCGCGCTCAGGAACTCCCGCACCGGCAGGATCTCGACGCCGTTGTCCTCCCGCCGGCGGCGCGGCTCGTGGCAGATCACCAGCTTCCGCCGGAGTGGGACCTCCTCGGCCAGTGCGAGCAGGCCCTTGCAGTCGCGGAACGATACGCGGGACTTCGCTTTCACCTCGATCGCCACTGCGTCGCCGACTACGAAGTCGACCTCCAACTGCGACTGGCTCCGCCAGTACGTCAGCGGATCGTCCCGCTGCTCATAGTCGAGCCAGGCCCGGAGCTCCAGAAACACCAGGTGCTCGAGGGCGCGGCCGTAGGCGTCCGACCCGCGCTCGATGGTTCCCGTTCGCCGCAGCGTGTTGGCGACCCCGACGTCGAAGAAGTAGAACCTGGCGGTCGCCACCGGCTTCCGGGTGCGGGTCCTCCGGAACGCCGGCAACTGCTCACCCACCAGGGTGTTCTCGAGAATTCGATAGTGCTCGCGCACGGTGCTCGGTGCGAGTCCCGCGTCCGAAGCCACGGCCGTGAAGTTGATCTGCTCCCCGTTCGTCAGGCCCGCCACCTCCAGAAAGCGGCCGAAGTTGCCGATGGAGCGGGTCAGCCCTTCCGCCTGAACCTCCTCCTGCAGATACGTGCCGACGTAGGCGCGGAGATCCTGCCGCGGCTCCGCCGCATCGAGGAAAGCCGGCAGCCCCCCGTGGTTGATGCGATCCAGGAGACGATCGCCGCTGATCTCGGCCGACACGAGCGGGTGCAGTCGAGCGACCCGTGCACGACCCGCCAGCAGGTTGGCGCCACCGCGCTTGAGCTTGCGCGCGCTGCTTCCGGTCAGCACGAATCGCAGCGAACGGTTCCTCTCGATCAGCAGGTGGACCTCGTCCAGCAGCGGGGGACACTTCTGGATCTCGTCGATCACCACGATGCGCCGCCCCGGCTCCAGCGTCTGGCGCAGGTGCTCGGGGTGGGTGCTCAATTGGTGGAAGGTGTCGGCTCGAGCAGGTCGTAGACCGCCGCGTCGGGGAATGTGTGACGGACCAGGGTGCTCTTGCCGGTCTGGCGGGGCCCGAAAAGAAAGACGGAACGGTGCTCGACGAGGGCGCGGAGATCCAGAGCCCGGTCGTACATTTCAGCGATACTACCGCTGATTTACATGAAATACAGCAACTTCATCGCTGATTCCTGCAGCATCCGTCAGCGCCGCACAATCGCGCCCGAGGTAGACGGCGTGTCGCGGTCCAGTGGCGCGCTCCGGCCCGTGCGGCGGAAGTGCTCCAACGTGGCCTCGAGCCGTTCGACGACCTCCGGGTGATCCGCCGCGACGTCGCGGGACTCCTCCGGGTCCTGCGACAGATCGAAGAGCTGAAACGGGCGCCCGAACGGCTCGCCCCGCGGCTCCTGACGCCCGCCCGACCCGTTGCCGAGCACCAGCTTCCACCGCCCGTCACGCACCGCGAACATCCCGCCGGACGAGTGGTGGACTACCGGGACGCCGCGCGTCGCCGGCTCGCCCCGCAGCATCGGCAGCAGCGACACGCTGTCCTCCGCGGCATCGGGCCCCGGCGCCACGCCGACGATGTGGGCCAGCGTCGCGTAGAGGTCGGTGTGGACCACAGTGGCGGCGGTCTCCGTCCCCGGCTCGACCACGCCGGGCCAGCGCACGACGAACGGCACGCGGTGGCCGCCCTCCCAGATGTCGGCCTTCGTGCCGCGCCAGTCGGCATTGGAGCGGTGGCGCCCGACGCGGTAGGCCTGGATCGACGGCTCGACCACGTGATCCGGCTCCGTATCGCCGCGGCGGTACATGTACGAGCCGTTGTCGGACGTGAAGATGACCAGCGTCTCGTCGCTCCCGCCGGCCCGCTCCAGGGCCGCGAGCACTCGCCCGACGGCATCGTCCACCTGCGCCACGAAGTCGCCGTACTCCCCGAGGCCCGTGCGGCCCCGAAACCGCTCGTGAGCCTGCGTCGGCTTGTGCGGGGCGGTCAGCGGCAGGTAGAGGAAGAACGGATCATCGGTTTGCGACGACCGGTCGATGAAGCCGACCGCCTCGTCGACCAGCCGGTCCAGCACCTCGTCGATGACGAAGTCGTCGGCCCGCGGCCCGTGGCGGATGAAGTAGGGAAACGGCACCGCCGGCTGCTCGCGGGTCGGCAGCGCTGTGAAGCGGTCGTTGCGGATGTAGACGTACGGCGCCATGTCGAGCGACGCGCTGACCCCGAAGTACTCGTCGAAGCCATGGTGAATCGGGCTGTCGGCGATCGTGCCGCCGAAGTCTATGCCGGGATCCCCCTCCCACGGCTCGGTCCGCTCCGCCACCGGATCGAGGTACGGCATGTCCATGCCGAGATGCCACTTGCCGATGGCCGCGGTCCGGTAGCCCTGCGCCTGGAGCAGCGTGCCCAGGGTCGGGCGGTCCGGCTCGAGCAGCGGCGGGCTGTAGCCGCCGAGCACGCCGCGGGTGAGCCGCGTCCGCCACGTGTAGCGCCCGGTGAGCAGCGCGTAGCGAGTCGGCGTGCAGACGCCCGACGGCGAGTGCGCGTCCACGAAGCGCATCCCCTCGTCGGCGAGGCGGTCGATGTGCGGCGTCCGGATTGCCGACTCCGGGTGCATCGCGCCGACGTCGCCCCAGCCGAGGTCGTCGGCGAGTATCAGCACCACGTTGGGCGGGGCCGCACCGCCCTCCTGCGCCGCCACCGGCGCCGGGAACACCGCACCGGCCGCGAGCATCACCGATGCCAGCAGATACCGCCTCATGACGCTCTCCATTCTCGTCTCGAGCAGCGCTCAGCGCGCCCGGAGGATGCCCCGGTGCGCTATCTCGACGAGCGGCTTGCGGTCGTCCTTCGGCCGCTCGCGCTCCCGCAGCTCCGGCGGCAGCGCCTCCGGCGAACCCATGCGGCCGGCCGCGAAGGCGCACATCACCGTCCAGAGCTCCGTGTCGACGCCCAGCTTCTCGTGCGCCGCGTCCACGTCGATGCCGGCCATCCCGTGCGTGTAGATGCCCACGGCCAGGGCCTGCAGCGCGAGGGACATCCACGCCGCGCCGGCGTCGAACTGCGCGGTGCGCGGCTCGCGGCCGTCCGCGGTGCGGGTGTTGGCGAAGATGAAGCCCAGAAACGGCGCCTTCGACGCCCACTCCCGGTTGCGCGGCTTGAGGATCGAATCGAACAGCTCCCTATCGGGGCCGTCCGTCTCGTACAGAAAGAGCCACGGCTGGACGTTGGACGAGGACGGAGACCAGCGCGCCGCCTCGAACATCGAGGCGATCTCGGCGTCGGTCAGCGGCTCCGGCGAGAACGATCGCGGCGACCAGCGGTCGATGAAGAGCGCGTCGACGCGGGCCGCCGCCACGCGGGGATTGGGATGTCGTGTCATGAGATCGAGCGGGTTGACGGCCGTCGGGAGATCGTAATCCAATCAGGGCTCGGCCAGGTCCACCGCCAGGGCCGCGCGTTCGACGGCCCGACAAGCCCGACAAGGAAGTAGAGAGAACAATGCACTTCGATGTTGAGAGTCACCTCGGCGCCGTAGCGCGCTCCGTGTCGTCGCTGGAGCGCGAGGGCCAACCCGCTCGCGCGGTCACTCTGTCTCGCAGCTACGCGACGACGGTCGAGGACCTGTGGGACGCCGTGACGAGCGGCGAGCGTGTTCCGCGCTGGTTTCTGCCGATCTCCGGCGAGCTGGAGCTTGGCGGCCGCTACCAGTTGGAAGGCAACGCCGGCGGCGCGATCACGGCATGCGAACCACCCTCGCGTTTCGCGCTCACGTGGGAGTTCGGCGGTGAGGTCAGTTGGGTGGCGGTACGCGTCGCGGACGCTGGAGCCGGCATCGCGCGGCTCACGGTCGCGCACACCTCCCTCCCGTCCGACCACTGGGACCAGTACGGGCCGGGCGCGGTCGGCGTCGGCTGGGAGATGGGGCTCCTGGGACTCGCGCTCCATATCGCGCAACCCGACGCGCCGAAACCGGACGAAGCCGCCTTCGCCGCTTCGCGGGACGGCAAGGCGTTGATCACCGGCAGCAGCGAAGGGTGGGAGCAAGCGGCGGTCGCGGCCGGCACGGACCCCGCCGCCGCGCATGCGGCGGCAACGCGCACGACCGCGTTCTACACTGGCGAATCGACCGAGCCCGACTGATGCACGCGTTCGATGCGCTCCTTGACCCGGTGGCGGTGCATTGTGAGATCTCACGGATAGAGGGCTGCGGTCGGCGGCGAGCCCTCAGGGGACCGGTCCCACCTCGATCGTCATGTCCCCGCTGAAGGTGGACAGCTCCAGGCGCCCGCCGCCGTCGCCGGCGACCCCTTCAATCGAGCGGCTTCCCTGCTCGAAGACGGTCACTTCGCCGGCCGGCCCGCCCTGGCCGACGACGATGGGGATGGCGGAGCGCAGGCCTCCGCTGAAGGACTCGGTCTCCAGCTCGAATCCCGTGCCGTCCGGAACCGTCAGGTGGATGCGGCCCGAGTGCGACTCGAACTCGTAGCGTCCGTCGGCCGCCAGCGCCCCGGCGAAGGTCACCGACCCGGAGACCGTCTCCACCTCGACGCGCCGCGACTCGACCCCGCGCAGCGCCACCGCGCCGCTCACGGAAGAAGCCTCGAGCCGCGGCGCCCGGACCCCGTCCATGTCCAGACGGCCACTGACCGTTTCGGCCGTCATGGCGTCCTCGCTGCTTGCGCCGGTGATCTGAAGACGGCCGGACACGGCCTCCACTTCGACCAGCCTCGCCAGCGACGTGAGCCGCACGTCGCCGCTGACCACCTCGATGCGCGTCTCGCCGTCCACTCCTTCGACGCTGACGTCGCCGGAGACCGACTCGATGGAGACGCCGGTACCGCGGGGCACGGTCACCACGTAGTCCACGGCCACGTGGGTCCCGCCGCCGAACAGGTTGCCCAGCGATTGCAGAAGGGAACGCCGCCGGTACCTGGCTTCGACGTCGACCCGGTTGCCGCGCTCCTCGATCGCGATCTCGACACGGTCCAACGCCTCGGCGGTACCACGCCCGACGAGCCGCTTCGTCGCCCGAATCGTCAGGTCGTTCCCGTCCACCCCCGTCACGGCGATTTCGCCGCTGATGTTGCTGAGCGTGAGCGAACCGCCGGGCTCCATGGCGATGGTTCGGACCAGCTCCTCGGTCTGGCCCGCGGCGACGCCGGCCGTACCGATCAGCACGAGGGCGAAGAAGACGCTCTGCACCTTCTGTCCGGTCATGGTGTATTTCCTCCGAGCCGGCCGGTCCACCCTGGTTCGAGCTCCAGGGTCGCCGCCGTTCGCAACAGGGTGAACTTGCGCGCCAGTCCGGATCGGAGCCGGTCTCGCGCTACCTGGCTGTCCGGCGCCGCCGCAACCGCGGAACGGCTCTCCGCGATTGCCTGATCCACCACGGCCAGGTTGCGAATCAGCACCTCATGGATCGCCGGGTGGACCGGGACCCTGCCGCTGGAGAGCTGCTCCAGATCCCGAATGGCCGCAACGTAGGCTCGTTCGGCCCGTTCCAGGTCGCCGGCCGCCGGCGGAAACGCCGTGCCGAGCGGCACATCCGCTGCCGGTGACCGCAGCCGGTCCGGGCTCCCGGTCAAGACGACCGCCAGGACGATGCCGGCCGCCGCGGCAAGCGCGGCGCGACCGAGCGACCAGTGCCGCCACCACCCGACAGCCACCCTCGGCGTGCGCTCCTCCGCCGCGATCCGTCGCCTGACGTCGTGCCGGACCCGCGCCGGCGGTTCGATGGGCTCCAGGCTCGCGGCGAGCGCGCGGATTTCCCGCAGATCCGCCAGGAGGTCCCGGCAGGCCGCGCAGTCGGCCAGGTGCTCGTCGACCCGCCGCCGGTCCTGCGCATCCAGCATCCCGTCGACCAGCGCGGCGAGCGCGTCGGCATGGAGGGCGCACCCGGATCCCGATGTCCGCTCGCGGTCGTTCATCGTCATGGTCGTCTCAGAATGGCGCGCAGCCGCAGTCGAGCCTTGTGCACCTGCGACTTGGAGGTGCCGACCGCGATGCCGAGCAATGCCGCGACCTCCCGATGTTCGTAGCCCTCGACTTCATGCAGCACGAACGCGGCCCGATATCCGTCCGGGAGCGCCCGCAGGAAGATGTCCTGCAGCAGCTCTTCCGCGTCGGCCGCGTTGCCCGTGAACCGGTACGCCAGCGAGTAGATCCGCCTCGCGTGGGTGCGATAGAGCGACTCGAAGGTCGTCTCCTCGGCGCCCGTCTCGGCGGCCGGCGGCGAGCCCTCCACCACCCGTATGTCGAACATCACTGGGTTTGGACGGCACGGAGGCCGCTCGGGTTGCCTCGTGTCCGCGGTCCTCACCCTGGCAGGTACGCTACGGCAGGATGGAGGCAGCGGTCGAGTGGGACAATCCGGCATGGACCGACGCCTGAAGCGTCCGAGGCAGACGGAAGGGCCTGGTGGTGGCGCCCGGCGGCTGGCGGGCGCTACACTGAAGGTCATGACTCTGGAGTTCTGGGCGATCCTGGGCATTGGCGTGCCGATGATGGCGGTAGCCGTGTCCGGGCTGGTAATGCTGGTAGCACTCCAACGCGATGTTGGCGCGCTGCATCGTGGCGTGGCCGGTCTGCGCGAGCGGATGGCGAAGCTGGAAGGCTCCCTCGACGGGTTCATGCGCGGTGTGATGAGGCAGCTTCCTCCCCCGGTTCCGCCGGATCCAGCTCGATAACCCAACGCGGAATGCCGCGAGCGTCGCCGTCTGACCCGCGGCGTCTGTCTCAATCCCGCAGGCGCCGCGCCGCGTCGAGGTCGGCGTGCTCGAACGCCGACGCCATCCGGTCGATGTCGCGCCGGGCGGCGCCCAGGCCGCGAGCGACTTCCCGCCATTGCGCAACCGCATTCCCGACCTCCCTCGCGGTGGTCCTCGCGTCGTGCGGACCCATCCGGTAGTGCTCGGCGGTCTCCAGCGCCAAGTCGAGCGACGCGGTGGGATCGTCGGTGTCGATCGCCGTGGAGAGCACGCGTGGCCGGATGTCGACGGGCACCGGATTGAGATCGTAGGCCGGAGACAGGCGCCAGCCGCGGTGGTCCTCATACAGAAACCCGTGGTTGCGAAGGTGGTCGTCGGTGTTCGAGATCAATACGTTGAAGACGACGCGCCGCCACAACTGCCGCAGGTCCCGTTTCGGTGCGGCGCCGTATCGGCGCAGAGCGTCGGCAATGTCCGGATACGAACGGGCTTCACGATCCGTCGCGCCGAGCATGCTCATGGCGGACAGAAACGGGACGCGGTGACCCGCCCGGCGGTCGAAGCGCTGGACTATCAGCACGTGCTTCCCGGCGACCGTCACGATCCGCCGCTCCGGCACGTCGATGCCGCTCGCCTCGGCGAGCGCGAGCGCAACGCCCTCCCAGAGCACGACGTTCAGCTCGTCCTGGGGGTGCGGGAACTTCGCGATCGAGAGAAGACCGTCCGTGTCGCGGACGGAGGCCTTCGGGCGGGCGCCGCCGAGAGAGGAGCCGGGACCGAGGAGAAGCCGGAGATCCTCGTCGCCTTCCGTGTCGTCAGCAACACGCTCCGCGCTGGCGAGCAGGCGAGGCAGTTCCAGGAGCGGCGGAATACGGGCGGAACCGGGCTCCGCCAAGAACGGCCCGGCCGGGTCGGTGGAGAAACGAAGCGCCCCCTGGCGCGCTTCGTCGTCGACCAGCAGGAGGACGTCCGCCTCGGCGAGCGTCCGGGGAGCGCACCCCTTGCGCCGAGCCCGCCGGCGTTCCGCGCGGCGCATCAGGAGGCGGCCCCAACGGTCAGGCGTCGAATCGCCGATGGCGCCGAACAGCGACCGTCCGGGTACGGTGTGAAACGGACCGGAAGTCAGGGCCAGGGCAGGCTCGAGGGCGAAGCACTCCGGGTGTTCGAGCCACCCGGGGTCGTACTCGAACGACGCGCTCTCGCGGCCCTTCCGGGTTCGCCACCACAGACGTCCGACGAAGACGGACGTTCCGTGGAGGTCCACGGAAACGAGGATTTCTCTGTCCATCACCCGCCTGCCGCCGGAGTGCGCGGGCGTCGGGAGCGGATACGCTTCGGCAGCGCCTCTGCTTCCAGATCCAGCCCGACCGCGTCATGCCGTGGATCCGCCAGATCGGCTATACGCTCCTCCAGACCCAGCACGAACAGCACCGTGGCGTAGATGCCCAGCGAGACACCCGGATCGCCCTTCTCGACCTTGTGCAGCGTCGTCCGGCTGATCAGTGCGCGCTCCGCCATTGTCCCGGTCGGGATGCGCCGGCGCCGCCGCGCGTCTCGGATGTCCTCGCCCAGTCGGCCAAGGACACGGCGCACCGGCAGGGGCAGGGAGCCGTTCCGAGATGCAACCATACCGTCCATTATAACGGTCGGAATATCCTATAAAGGACGTAATAGTGGACATGGAATACAACTCATGCTCGCTGTCATCGCCCGTGCCAGGCAGGTTCCTCACCGCTCTCGGTGCCACGCGGGGTTCCGCCACGGACTGCTAGAATGCGCTGATCCGCGGTCACTCGACCGATGCCTTCAGATGCTTCCCGCGATCGCCCCCAATCCGGAACCGGCACGGGCGGCGTGACCTCGGGCCGCCTGCCGCACTGGCTCCGCGATCCCCTTGTCGTCTTCGTGCTCCTCGGCATCGGCGTGTTCGCGCTCGACGGCTGGCTGGCCGGCAGCGAGGCGGCGCGCCCCGTGATCGAGATCACACCCGATGCGGTCGACCGGCTCCGTGCACGCTGGATCGCGCAGTGGGGCCGGGAGCCGACGGAACCGGAACTGCAGAGGCTGGTCGACGAGGCGAACGACGAGGAGATCCTGTACCGCGAAGCGCAGCGCCTGGGTCTCGACCGCAACGACGCCATCGTGCGGCGGCGGCTCGCCCAGAAGCTGACGTTCATCCTGGAGGACGCCGGCGACACGGGCCCGCCGTCGGAAGCGGAGCTCGAGGATTACTACTCCGGGCATGCCGAGCGGTACCGGAGACCGGGACGGACGACGTTCGATCATGTGTTCCTGTCGGCTGACAGCAGAACGGATCCGGCAGGCGACGCGGCGGCCCTGCTCGGCCAGGTGCGCGCCGGCGACGACGGCGCCTGGCAGCGGCTCGGCGACCCCTTCATGCTGGCGCGCACTTATGCGGGCAGGAGCGACCAGGAGATCGCGGGGCTGTTTGGGGGAGGCTTCGCGGACGGCGTGTCTGCGCTCCCGGTGGGCGCTTGGAACGGACCGGTGGAATCGACCTACGGCATGCACCTGGTGCGGGTGAACGGGCGGACGCCGTCCCGTGCCCCAGCGCTCGGGGAGGTTCGGGATCGCGTCGTCGCGGACCTGCGCGAGGACCGCCGCCGCGAGCGGAGCCTGGCCGCGTACCGGGAACTGCGGGAAGACTACGAGGTGCGGCTGCCGGCGGCGAAGCGCGCCGCCGAGTAGGCGCGGAGGTGGACGCGTCCCCCGGACGCGTGGGAGAGTCTGGCATGACGACACTACGACTCGCGGCCTGCCTGTTGACCCTCGTCGCCCTCGCCTGCGGACAGGGCGGCGCGCCGGCCGGCGACACCGCGGCGCCGGCCACCCAGCCGGCCCGGGCCGTCGTGGAATGGAGTCCGGAGAGCGCGCCGGCGCAGGCGGCCGACCTGATCCCGCGGGAGCCGTGCGCACACAACGACCCGCTACGGCAGGTCTTCTTCGGCGACCTGCACACCCACACCGCCTTCTCCCTCGACGCCCTCGGGCGCGGCGGCTTCCAGACGCCGGACGACGCCTACCGCTTCGCGCGGGGAGAGGAGATCGGCCTGAGTCCGGTCGACGCCGAGGGCCGGCCGACCCGCACGGCGCAGTTGGACCGCCCGCTCGACTTCGCGGCGGTCACGGATCACTCCGAGTGGCTGGGCGAGGTGACGGTATGCACCGATCCGTCCTCCCCGGTCTACGACTCGCCGGCGTGCCGCGGCCTGCGCCCGGGCGGCACCGAAGAGGAGCGCACCGCCTGGCAGGCGGACCGGCTCGCCGGCCGTGGCCCGCTGGTGTGCGGCGAGGACGGCAGCCAGTGCCGCGACGGCCTGCTCACCGCCTGGGGGGCCACGCAGGCCGCCGCCGAGCGCTACTACGACCGCTCCAGCGACTGCTCCTTCACGGCGTTCCACGCGTGGGAGTACACCCGCGCGCCGGGCCGCTCCAAGGTGCATCGCAACGTCATCCTGCGCAACGAGATCGCGCCGGAGCTGCCGATCTCCTGGATCGACGCCGACCAGCCGCGCGACCTGTGGACCCGCCTCAAGGCGCGCTGCAACGACACCGGCACCGGCTGCGAGGCGCTGACCATCCCGCACAATCCCAACATCTCCAACGGCCAGATGTTCACCCTCGACTGGGGCGGGCTGCCGATCGACGAGCAGCGGGCGCGGGCCGCGTTGCGCAACGAGATGGAGCCGCTGGTGGAGATGATGCAGGCCAAGGGCGAGTCCGAGTGCCGGCGCGGCATGTGGAACGTGATCGGCGGCGAGGACGAGCTGTGCGACTTCGAGAAGGTGCGCTACATCGACGGCCAGCGGCCGCCCGACTGCGAGGACGGCACCGGCGAGGGCGGGCTCCGCGGCGAGGGCTGCCAGTCGCGGCTCGACTTCGTGCGCTACGCGCTCATCGAGGGCCTCGCCCAGGAGGAACGCCTGGGGATCAACCCCATCCAGCTCGGCCTGATCGCCAGCACCGACGGGCACAACGGCCTGCCGGGGGACACGGACGAGTACGACTACCAGGGCCACAACTCGAACGTCGACTCGGACCTGGAGAAGCGGATCACGACCGACGCCTACGCCCCGCATCCGCTGCGGAACCCCGGCGGGCTGGTCGGCGTCTGGGCCGAGGAGAACTCGCGCGACTCGCTGTTCGACGCGATGCAGCGCAAGGAGACGTTCGGCACCAGCGGCGTGCGGATCCAGGCGCGGCTGTTCGGGGGCTGGGATCTGCCCGACCTGTGCACCAGCAACGACATGATCGCCGAGGCGTACGAGACGGGCGTGCCGATGGGCAGCGTGCTGCCGGCCCGGGAAGGGGCGGAGGCGCCGCGGCTCTTCGTGACCGCGCTCGCCGATCCCGGCACGAGCGCGTATCCGGGGACGCCGCTGCAGCGCATCCAGATCGTCAAGGGCTGGGTGGGCGACGACGGCCTGTTCCACGAGGCCATCTACGACGTCGCCGGCGACGCCGACAACGGCGCGGACGTGTTGCGAGCCACCTGCGAGCGCAGCGGATCCGGCGCCGCATCGCTGTGCGCCACCTGGACGGACCCCGACTTCGACCCCTCCCGCTCGGCCGTCTACTACGCGCGGGTGGTCGAGAATCCGAGCTGCCGCTGGAACGCGCTGCAGTGCGCGGCCCTGCCGGAGGACGAGCGTCCGGCGGCGTGCATGGCTCCCGACCTGCCCTGGCAGATCCAGGAGCGGGCGTGGACCTCGCCGATCTGGTACCAGGCCACCGTAGGCGACGGACTTGACTCGGTGCCGCCAGACATCTGATGGATCTCTGTATACTACCCTTGAGTGCGCGACTTGGCAGCTCTAGGTTCACGGCGATCTCACGCGCCATCGACCCAGCAACGCACGATGACATTCCGATTTCACCGCTCTCCGTGTGGCTCGCGTTCGCGCCCCCTGCACATAGTCCCGGCACTCGCATTCGGGGTTTGCAGAAGGACATCTGTGGACCGCGGGAGGGCAAAGACGCTGTGACAGGCGGACAGACGACTCGCAAACGGGTCATCCCCTTCGCTGCACACGAGGCGTCGCTTAGACGCAAGATCCGTCAACACCTCCGCGCCCTCGGATTTCACAAGTCTGACCAGGGCGCCCTCATGATCCACGGGAACGGCAAAGAGGTCATCCGTACCTTGCACAGTTCCCAAAGGGAAGCACGGCTTGCTGCCAATTCCGCTTTCCTGACCCGGCGCGCGCCACAGTTGCTCCGACATTTCGCATCCGGGCACGAAGTCAACCCCACCGCTATTGCGCCAGTGCTAGAACGGGTCGTCGCGAACACCTGGCAGGCAGACTTGTTCCGGCTCGCGTCCCTTACTTGGTCAGTACCTGTATCGAATGGGTTCGGCCGGCGGCTCAGGTATCTTGTGTGGGACGCCAACAACGACAAGCTCATCGGCGTACTTGCAATCGGCGATCCGGTTTTCAATCTATCGGTTCGCGACAGTGTCATCGGTTGGAATGCTCATGAGCGGGCTATCCGCCTTGTCAATATAATGGATGCATATGTCCTCGGCGCATTGCCTCCCTACAGCGCCCTCTTGGGCGGCAAGATGGTGGCGTGCCTTATCCGAACCCGCGACGTGTACGACGACTTCGCCCGCACGTACGGCAGTACTGTCGGCATCATATCCGGAGAACGGAAAGCGGCCCGACTGCTCGCCGTAACGACGGCTTCATCGATGGGGCGGTCCTCCGTCTACAACCGCCTAAAACTGAATGGCATCCCTTACTTTAGATCTATCGGGTATACGGGTGGTTGGGGACACTTCCATATTCCTGACCGTTTGTTCCTGGAACTACGCGACTACTTGCGCAACATAGGGCATCACTATGCAGATCTGAACCGGTTCGGCCAAGGGCCCAACTGGCGCCTGCGCACGACCAGGGCGGCACTGCAAGCATTGGGATTCAAGGGTGACCTGCTTCGCCACGGCATTCAGCGCGAGGTATTCATCTGCAATCTTGCCGCCGATGTGACGAAGCTCCTGCGCACGGGCAACGGGTACCCGGACATCTCAGGGCTTCTCAGTGCCACGGAGGTCGCTCAGTTGGCCGTGGAACGCTGGATGGTCCCGCGATCGCGACGACGACCGGAGTACAGGTCATGGACGCGCGACGGCATCCTCCAGCTACTTTTCGCCAACCGGCGGCACATAAAACACGCCGCCTCCCGCGAGGGTTGTCCTGACCAATAGACTCTCTGTAGACGGATCAGTGGGAATGGCTGTATCTTTAGAGGACTGGGAAGAACGCCTGGAGCGCCACTTCGCGTCGCTCGCGCGGACGCGTGCGGACTCGGGCTTTCCCATCTTTGCGTTGGAACATGGACTGAGCCAAGAAGAATTCGATCATATTGCTCCGGCTCTACGACCTCTCCTAAAGCACCGGCGCACGCTACCCTGCTGGTTGCTCTGGGTCGTCTATGCCACGGAGCTCGGCTACGGCTACGCAGGGGACGAATATTGGAGCTCGTTTCAGGAACAGACGCCGGAATGGGAGTACCAAGACCGTGATAGGATCAAGCCTTGGTTCAGGAAATTTCACCAAAGCTATCGGGGCGTAGTACCGTCCGGCCAATGGGCCGAGCATTTCCGCATCATCGCTTGGCCCATTACCCACGCTATACTTCCCCGCTATCTCCAGCGACAGTTCGCACGTGCCCTGTATGACCTTCGCTTTCGCCTGGCCTCGCTGACCGCGCTCGAGCCGCGCAAGGATCGGGCGCCTTCTTGCACTGAACGAACACTATGGCTCCGCTCGCTTTCGGGAGTTTCTTCAGCAGGAGGAATTAACTGGCCGGATTGTCCTGGCGCTTCTTGGCACGAAGCCTCCCGAGGGCCAAGAGCCGATTTATCCACCCACGTTGCGACGGATCATTGCCGATTTGGAAACGGTTCGTAGCTCGCGGGAATGGTTGAACGAGGCCCGGCATGTGGTCGCCGATCGCTTTAGGGGTATCGGCCAAGGTCTCGCGCCGTCGGTGGCCGACTCACCCGTCGACTATCGCAGTCGTCCCGGCCTCAATACCGCAGGTCTGAACTTGCGCCCCAACCTGCTGCTGAGGCATTCCGGGGGCGGCACGTGGTCGGTGTTCCTGGAGGTACCCTCGTTTCGCGGAATCGCTGCGTTGAACCCCGATATCCGAATGTTCTTGCAGGGAACGCGATGCCGACTGAACGGCGCCAACGACACGAAACCCACAGGATGGCTTCTGTCCGGAAGGCGTAAGGGCGCCTTGAGATCGTGGCCCGATCCAGAGAAGCCGTTCATTCAGTTCGAACGGACCCACCCTACCATCGACCACCTTCTCGAATCCGGGTGTCGTCCCAGTCAGGGCCCGGTTTGGCTGTTTCGCATCGCAAACGACGGTACGGCGCGGCAAGTCATCGGCCGCAACGTCCGACCAGGACAAGACTATATCGTGGCGACGACGGCGGGATTGCCACCGACCCGCGATGGAGTGAATCCGTGCAAACTAGATTGCCACGGCGTGAAATCCTTCCGCCTAACGATACCACCCTATGTATCTGCCGACCTCACCGGCTGGCTGCAAGGGATGGCACTCCAGGTCGCGCGCACCATCCGCGTCTGGCCTGCCGGATTGCCAGGCCGCGGTTGGGACGGTGACGGAAGTAGCGAGTGGCTTACTACAGAAGCTCCTTGTTTCGGAATCGTCCATGACCATCCTCTCGAAAGTTATGCGATTCGGCTTAACGACGGCACCGAGACATCCGTACACGTAGACGGAACTGGATCTCCCGCTTTTGTGCGCCTTCCTCCGTTGCCGGTCGGCACACACTTCTTGACCGTGACGGCGCGCCGACATCCCACCCTGGAGGCTATCGCTGTTTCACCGCCGGCCGAAGGGTTCGCTCAACTCACAGTACGCGAACCCGAACCCTGGACACCTGGCGTTGCGTCGCACCCCGGCTTGGTCATCACAGTCGATCCGAACGAACCAGACCTCGATACCGTATGGAGAAACGAAATCGGTTTGTCCGTGAACGGCCCCGAGAGCCACGCCGTGGCCTTTACCATCAGCCTTGAGTCCTCAGAAGGCCAAGAGATTCTCTCCGAACCCGTGGGTGCGGCCGTAGACCTGCCAGTCAGCCCCGACGTATGGCGCCGCATATTTGCCCAGTTCTTGACATCGGAGGCTCATGCCTGGAGCTATCTGGAAGCCACAAGGGGCACGCTCACAGTCGATGGCGAGACCCTGGGCAGGTTTTCGCTAAAGTTTGAACATGACGCCCGGCCCGTACGTTTGGTGATGCGTCGCCACGACGGCGATATTGTTCTCCGGCTTGTAGACGATGCCGGGTCTGGCAAGACCAAGGTGCACTTCTATAGCATGGCCCGTCCACTCAAGGCGGTGCCACTCCCGCCGGAGTCGGCCATGTCGGGTGTTGTCGTTGCACCGCCAGGCGGCCTTTTTGTCGCAAAGCATGGCGACCGGGCGGACGCTGTAGCCGTCAGCACAGGACTCAAGAAAGAGGGACGTCTGCAGGACCTGGGCGTAAGGCCCCGCTTTAGCGAGCTGTCGAGGGAACCGCTAGCGCTCGCGGCGAACCTGCGTTTGCTTACACGATGGCACGACGCTCGGTTATCGGGGTTTCTGGCCAACGCCAGACATGAGCAAGTCATTAACGGTTTTCTTGCGGCGGTATACAGGGTAATTTGCGGCCAGAACTGGGCAGAGGAAGAATCCAGGTTTCGAATGAACCCGAGGTCGCCCCGCGCCATCGAGGCCCTAAAGGGGCGGGTTGCCAGGTATCCCAGTTTCGCCGCGTCCTTACACCAGAACCAGTCACGAATGAGCAGCAACATCGCTCAGGGGGCACACTGGTTCGCCCAGGTCGCCGCGAGTTACAAGGTGTGCAACGACATTGAACTCTGCGTGTTCGCGCTTCGTCTTGCAAGCCAGCCCCACCGGTTTACAGATGTTTCCGTTGAGGAACTTGTCACGCTAGTCACGCGTATCGCAACCAATCCCACAATTCTCCGTGGCGCCCGCCTACTCGCGCTTCTGAGCGTCAGCCAAAGCGACGATCTACCCATAGCCTTGCTTCCGAGGTGGCAATGGTAATTTTTCGGATAACACCAACTGACGTACTCAACGGGTGCCGTCAGGTTCTCGGCCTGCCGGCGGATCACTCCGTCTCCGTCGACGACACGCTTCTCGCTGGATTGCTCCGGCGCAGTGCTGGCATTCACTGTCCCTGCTCGCGCGCGACTTTGCGTGCGTCGCTTCTCGAGAGCCTTCAATATTTGCACACCAATGGAGCCCCACTGTCCGACCGAATTGACGCCGCCATTGAAGCTCTTATCGTCGGCGGGGATTTACTTGAGCTTACTGACATCGTTACTGATGATCCCGCGGTTCTCGGCACATGGGTGTTCGCTGCTCCACCTAGTTTTGTCGTCCGGCCCAGCGGCGGGGTTTTCCTTTTCGGCATTGTCCCCGACCAGGACGCGTTCCTGCCGCGGTCACTGGCAACGCGCATTCGGCATGACGGATTCACGCGACTCATTGTGCCGCGACGGGATGACAACCTCTCCGCCGAGCTTCACGACGAGGGCTTGCAACGGCTCTCTGAGAGCACATGGCTAAAGAGTCCGAGAACGGAGACGGCTGCGGACCTCCTTGGGCGCTTTGAGCGCAACCTCGCGACTCAACCTTCGGCTGGTGTCGTCAGCGATCTAGAGATCCTCGATACTGCGCGGCCGGTTGCGTACTACCGAGGACGATGGACTGTCCCGAAGAACCACAGTGGCAACTTTGTTGCGAGGCGGCCCCGGGAGTTTGGCGCACCTGCATGGTGCTTCGTGCACCTAGATGCAGGAACGCCAGTCCGACTTCTCGACTTACCGCCCAAGAAGACGCGATGGCGCGCTTGCGACGTAGCGTGGCACCTGCAAATGGCTGTCGATTTCTGCCGACATACTCCTCAGCATTACCGACGCCGTGATGAGCAGAACGGGGTGCGTTTCGAGTTTTTTTCCCCGTTGCCCCAGTGGGCACAGCGACGCCTTATGATTCTCGGCCGCGTCGTGTCACCGGAGCATAGTCTCATGGCCTATGTCCTACCGGGCACTGAAGCGCAAACCGAGGAGCGGTTTCTCCAGGAGAGGCTTTGGTTGTCGCGTACGGAAGACTCACGATAGGGACAGTTCCGATGCAGACGATCCACCAAACGATGAACCGGCTCCACAGCGCACTTCGCGACTACATCGAGGCGACCTATCACATCAGCGCTGAGTCACTGATTGCTCGGCGCAAGGCTTTGCTGAACCGCCCAGGTGTCATTCACCAAGTACCTTATCTGGAATCCACTCCTCGCTACCAAACGGGCGAGCACTTTTCGGAAATGCACGGCTTACCCTCGGCGGCGCTCCAAGCCTTTCTCGCCGTGTCGGAGGCGCAGGGCGGCCTACCCCGACTCATCTACGACCCGCCGTACAAGCACCAGTCGGACGCCGTGCGCGGCAGCTTGATCGACAGTCGCAATCTCGTAATCATGACCGGAACAGGCTCCGGCAAGACTGAGGCATTTCTTTTGCCCATCCTGGGCAAACTCGCCCGCGAGGCGAAGAGCAATTCCACATCCTTTGGTCGACAGCCGGCCATGCGGGCGCTGGTTCTCTATCCGATGAACGCGCTAGTGAACGACCAGTTGGGGCGGCTGCGCGCTCTTTTCGGCGACCCGCGGCTCGTCGCGCTATTTAAAGCTTGGGCCGGACGCCCTCCCCGATTCGCACGCTACACCAGCCGCACCCCCTATGCGGGCATTCGGACCGCCAAGAAGGACTCTGCGAAGCTTCGGGCGTTCGATACCTTCTACGCGGACATCGAACGTTGTGCGCAGGACGCACACGCTGATGGCGGAGCTGAGGCCCACCACCTCTTGCAGGCCCTAAGGGAGCGCGGCAAATGGCCGGCGAAATCTGATCTGTCTGCGTGGTTGGGCAAAAAGGGGAGCCGATGGCAAGACCCCAGGACCGGGACCTTTGTCAGAGCGATTACGTTGCTGGACGACTCCGAACTGCTCACCCGGCACGAAGTTCAAACCGCACCGCCCGACCTTCTCGTGACCAACTATTCGATGCTCGAGTACATGATGATGCGCCCGATCGAACGGCCGATTTTCGATAAGACCCGGAGATTTCTCGATGCGAATCCCGAGGAGAAGTTCTTGATCGTTCTTGATGAAGCCCATCTTTATCGAGGTGCTGCCGGTGCTGAGGTCGGACTACTATTGCGACGCCTGCGCGACCGCTTGCGCATACCGGTAGAGCGTTTTCAAGTTATTTGCGCCACCGCGAGCTTCGACGACCATTCAAGTGCTCCACAATTCGGTGCGCAGCTCTCCGGTCTTTCGCCCGAGAGCTTTATCCCAATTTCGGGCACTCTTGACCTACGGCCGCATGGCACCGCCGGCTCCGACCACGAAGCCGATGTTCTCGCCAGTGTAGACCTCCGAAAGTACTATGAGTCTGCAGCGGATCCCGACCGGCTTGCCGTCATACGGCCGGTCCTGGACTATCTGCAGGTGGCGGGCGACCATACGCCGGAAAGTGCACTCCATCACGCACTCGCGGATTTCGGGCCAATGGGCCTGCTCATAAACATGACCATGAGGCAAGCAATCCCACTTGCCGAACTGGGGCAAGAGCTGTTTCCCACCGCTGCTTCCGACAAAGCCGGCGCCGCGGTCACCGTGCTAATGACGCTCGGAAGCGCGGCGCGCGTGGATCCCAAGACGCCGGGTTTGCTACCGTGCCGCATTCATAGTTTCTTTCGTGGGCTACCTGGTCTTTGGGTCTGCATGGACTCCAACTGTAGCGAAGTGGACGACGCTGACAGGGATGGTATCTGCGGACCAATGTATAGCCAGCCGCGCGAGTGTTGCCACTGCGGCGCGCGGGTTCTCGAGCTGTACACTTGCCGGAACTGCGGCACGGCCTACGCGCGGGCGTATACCGATGATGTTGATGCCCCATCGGCCTTGTGGTCCGAACCGGGACACACTCTCCGCATGCCCGGGGGAGACACCAGCCCTCTTCTCCCGCTCGATCTTCTCCTAGAGGCTCCCGCGTTGGAGGAAATCGCCGAACCCGCGGACTACGATCTGGAGACCGGTCGTCTGAATCCACCTTCACTAGGACCTCGTACCCGTAGAGTCTATGTGCGCGGCGACCGCGTTTCTCAATCAGTTGGTGAGGATAGCGAGGTTCCGCCGAGTCTCGACGGGCGCGGCCAGTTCGCGCCGTGCGCGGTGTGTGGCAAGACCGCTCGCTTCGGACGGTCCTATGTTCAGGATCAACAAACCAAGGGTGACCAGCCCTTCCAGGCACTCGTCGCCCGCCAACTACAGATCCAACCGCCAACCTCACCGGCGCCAGCGAGGCGTTTTGCACCACTTCAGGGTAGGAAGGTGCTGACGTTCTCCGATTCGCGGCAGGTCGCGGCACGCCTTGCGCCGAATCTTCAGATGTACTCCGTGCGCGACTCCCTCCGCCCGCTCATTGCGTGGGGCTATCGCCGGCTGCAGACTGTACCCGTCCTTCAATCCAACCTCAATCTTGAGGACCTCTATCTTGCTGTCTTGCTCGCCTCCAAGAAGCTCAACGTTCGTCTGCGTCCTGAACTGAAAGCCGGCGAAAGCTTCGGCGCCGAACTGATCGTCGAAGATGCGGTCCGCGACGGCGAGACTGACAACGATGCCGGACTTCTCACTTTGTGCATGGAAATCCGCAATGAGCGCCCTCCCGAGGCATTGCTCGACAACATCATTACGACCGTTCAGGATCGCTTTCTTGGATTCGAGGCGCTAGCCCTTGCTTCTCTGGCCGAGCGAAGCAAACATACAGCCACACTCGGGAAACTGCCTTCGATTCCGGGAGCAGTCGAAACACCTGAGGCGAAGGTGGGTCTAGCGCGGGCATGGCTGCGTTGCTGGCAGAACCACGGGTTCTGGTTGAGTGCGATGCCGCCAGTCTGGTGGAGACGGCCACGTTCGGAAGGGACGAGTATCCGCGGCCAAAAGGGAAAGTTCAAGGCTATCGACAACGTGCTCACGGACAAGAGTGCCCGGAGAGTGTTCTGGGACAAGTGGTCACCTAAGCTTCTCGCCCTGTTCACCCAGGACTCAGACAGTGGATTTAAGCGCTTGCGGGGGAGCGAGTTGACGCTCCGGTTTGAGGGCGAATGGACTCACTGTTCAGGTTGCAAATCTGTTCATCGTCCAGTGTCGGGCTTGGCGCATTGCCTCGACTGCGGCAGCCAACATGTCAGGCAGCTCGACCCCGACGCCGATGCTGTCTTTCTTGCGCGCAAGGGATTCTATCGTAGGCCCGTTGTGGAAGCCCTCACAGAACCGCCACGCCAGCCACTGGCACTTATCGCAGCCGAACACACTGCCCAGTTGAATGCCCCGCAGAATGAGGACGTCTTTTCTAAGGCTGAAGAAAACGAATTACTCTTTCAAGACATCGCCTTAGGCAGACGCAGCACCAAGTCAACTGCGATTGACGTGCTGTCTAGTACGACCACGATGGAGGTTGGCATCGACATTGGCGCGCTGTCGGGTGTTGCTCTGCGCAACATGCCGCCAAGCCGTGCCAACTACCAGCAACGCTCTGGCCGGGCTGGCCGTCGTGGCAACTCCATCGCTACGGTTGTCGCGTTCGGCAGCGCTGACAGCCATGACGAGCATTACTTCACGGAGCCTGATGCCATGATCCGGGGTAATGTAGTCGACCCGAAACTGACCCTGGACAATCCCGAGATTGCTCGCCGCCACATTCGCGCTTTCCTACTGCAAAACTACCACCAGGACCGGCTGCCCGAGATCGATCCGACTCAGCGGCATGACCTGTTCTCGGTGCTTGGCACGGTGTCTGAGTTCCGTCGTGGAGACTCGATCCTCAATCGCGATGACTTTGCGTCATGGCTTTCCGCGAACGAGGAGCAATTGTCTCAGCGGATATCATCGTGGATACCGCAGGAACTTTCCCCCCAGGATCGCGAGACTCTTCTGACCGAATTGGTGGATGACTGTCTCTCGGCCCTCGATGACGCAATCAGGCCCGGGCCGGGTGAGTCGGATGCGCCAAGCGAATTCGAAGAAGCCACAGGAACGGAAGTTGCGCCAGAAGAAGACGAGGAGCGACCGCAACAGGCTTCCAATCCCGGCAAACTTCTCGACCGGCTTCTCTACTGCGGCAAGTTGCCCCGCTATGCCTTCCCGACCGATGTTGCGACCTTTCACGTTTTCGATCGGGATCGATCCTCGCGCTTCCGCCCGATCATGCGGTTTGCGCCGCAGCAGGGCCTTTCGGTTGCGCTGACGCAATATGCCCCGGGCAAACAGGTATGGATTTCCGGCAAGTGCTATACGTCAGGTGCCATTTATTCAGTTGGTTCCGATGACCGGTACGCTGCCTGGGAATCCAAGCGGATATATATGGAGTGTAGCGAATGCGGCTTCGCGAGAACGTATTCCATTGTCGAGGCAACCAGGAACGAAACGCGCGATTGTGAAGCCTGTGGCGGCGAGGAAACCTTCGGTCCCGGACGGTACTGGATCCGTCCCCCGGGCTTCGCACATCCGGTCGATGTCGAGGAAGTCACCTCACCGGACGATATGCCGGAAACAAGCTATGCAACCCGCGCCAAGCTCACGATGGGCACGCCCGACGAGGGGGCCGGGTGGTTGGAGGTCAACGAACGAGTGCGCGTTTTACGGTCGCGGCAACATCTTCTCGTGTCAAATTCGGGTCCAAAGAAGGACGGGTACACCTACTGCACAAGATGTGGGCGCATCGAGGCGAGCACAGATCCGTCGCCCACATTGATCCGTCCGCATTGCAAGCCGTATCCAGACGACGACGATAGACAAATCTGCGACGGCACCAGTCCGACGCGGCATATCGTGCTGGGCACCGACTTCATTACTGACATCGCACTCTTCTCGATGCGTGTTGCCACGCCGCTGAGCCTTAGGCCTGGTCATTCCTCAACTGCCGTCGCCCTCAGGACGGCGAGCGAAGCCCTCGCGAAGGCAGCTTGTAAGTTGCTGGAGATTGAGCCGGGCGAAGTAATGGCCGAGTTCCGTCCGGCCTTAACGCCCGATGGAGCCGACGGGCTTGAGGCGGAGATCTTTCTTTATGACACTCTGCCGGGAGGGGCTGGGTTCTCCAGTCAACTTTCGGATCGTGGCCTAGAGTTGTTTCAGTTAGCGTTGTGCCTGGTGAAGATTTGCCCTGAGAATTGCGACTCGTCATGCTACCGGTGCCTGAGAAGCTTCAAGAACAGATTCGAGCACCGCCTTCTCGACCGGCATGTCGGAGCGGAACTGCTTGAGTACCTCCTTAGCGGCGAACTCCCCGCGTTTAGCCGTGAACGTGTGCAATCATCGACGGCGCTTCTGTACAACGACCTCCTACGGCAATGCTCCGACGGCGCACAATTTGAGATGGGGGTTGCCTTATCCGTAGAAGGCGCGACCTTCACCGCACCTATTCTTGCGGAGGCAGCTCAAGGTCGCAGATTCGTCATTGCTCTTTCTGCGCCTCTGTCAGCCGGCCATCCAGCCGACCCGGCAGTCGCCAAACTCCGCGCGGACGGAGGCAACATTCAACTCGTTGTCGAAAACGAACTCGTCGTGCGCGGCAACCTTCCGGCGGCAACCCGCAGCGTGCTGGAGAAGATCGGCGTGCGGCGTTCATGAAATCCGAGACCGGCTGCAAACTGACTGCCGCGGGCGCGCACTCGACTGTTCGAACCTCGCCTGTTGGACCCTCAAGCCCGCGGTTGTTTTCCCTACTTGTCCCGTAGCTGTTCAGGTGAAACCGGGTGAGCCATTAGGCCTGTGAGACCCGAACCCAATCACGACCAGGTGCCGGGACTTGTCACGTAAACATCGCCGCCCGTGCGGTCTGCTAAGCTCGCCGGGTGACCGACAGAACGAATCGCCCCAAGCTCCCGGCCGTTTGCTGCTGCCTCCTGCTCGTCCTCCTCGCGGGCGCCGCGTCCGCCCAGAACGAGGACTGGCGCGGCTACCCGGCCGGCGAGTGGCCGCTGGCCGGCGGCCATTTCGGACAGACCCGGCACTCGTCGCTGACGCAGATCACCCCCGACAACCTCGACCAGCTCGGCGGCGCGTGGGTGACCGAGCTGGGCCGGGGCGAGGTGTCGCGGTCGACCGTCGTGGTGCGCAACGGCCTGCTGTTCCTGAACACCGGCCAGAGCATCCGGGCGCTGGACGCCGCCAGCGGCGAGGAGCGCTGGCGCCGCGACGCACCGGTCGGCCGGATGAACAAGGGCGTGGCCCTCGGGTCCGGACTGGTGTTCGCGGGGCTCAGCGACTCGCGGCTGATCGCCCTCGACCAGCAGACCGGCGAGCTGGTTTGGGAGCACCTCGTGGGCGTGGAGGGGCAGGTCGGCCAGTGGATCTCCTCCCCGTCCACCTACGCGCAGGGCTTGGTGATCGCCGGCATGGCCAACGGCGACAGCTATCTGCGCGGGCGGGTGGTGGCGGTCGACGCCGCGACCGGGGAGCGGCGGTGGCTCTTCGACATCATCCCGGAGCCGGGCGCAATCGGCTCCGAGACCTGGCCGGTCGACAGCGACGTCTGGCGCTTCGGCGGCGGCGGCGTCTGGATGACCCCGACCGTCGACGTCGACCTCGGCCTGTTCTACGTCGGCAGCGGCAACGCGGTCCCGATGTGGGGCGGCGAGCTGCGGCCCGGCGACAACCTGTTCACCTCGTCGGTGGTGGCCCTCGACCTGCACACCGGCGAGTACCGCTGGCACCGGCAGCTCGTGCACCACGAGCTCTGGGAGCACGACCTGGCGACGCCGCTCATCGTCTACGACACGACAGTGGACGGGGAATCCCGCCGGGCGCTGGCCGCCATGCGCACCGACGGCTACCTGTTCATGCTGGACGCCGCGACAGGCGAGCCGCTGTTCCCGATCGAGGAACGGCCGGTGCCCCAGAACGAGTTCCTGCGCACCTCGGCCACCCAGCCGTTCCCGGTCGGCGCCGACAAGATCGGTTCCGACTGCGTCGACCCGGACATGATCCCGCCGGGGTTCGAGGCGGGTTGCTACTACGACCCGATTGGGCCGGACCTGCCGAACAAGTTCATCCCCTACATGACGATGCGCTTCGCGCCGATGGCGTTCAGCCCGGTCACCGGCTACTTCTACGGCACGGCCTGCGTCTACCCGCGCTGGATCAAGCGTCCCGAGAACGCGTGGTTCTTCAGCGGCACCGCGGTCCGCGCCCCCGGCCTGAAGCAGCACGGCCTGCACGTGGCGCTCGACAGCCGCACCAACCGCATCGCCTGGCAGCACCGCGTGCCCTGGTCGGACTGCAACAGCAGCGGCGCGATGACGACCGAGAGCGGGCTGATGTTCCACACCGAGGCCGACGGCACCCTGGGCGCCTACGACCAGCGCACCGGCGAGCGGCTGTGGCAGTTCCAGACGGGGCAGGTCGGCATCTTCGGCTCGAACGGCTTCGGCGGCGGACCGGTGGTCACCTACCTGCTCGAAGGCGAGCAGTACGTGGCCTTGACGATGGGCCGCCTGGTCTGGGCCTTCAAGCTCGGCGGGACGGTGCCGGCGCGGCCCGCGCCCGAGCCGCCGCGGACGGTGCTGCCGTTCGAGGGCCCGGTGATCGACACGGACGGCGTCGAGCTGAAGCGCGTCATTGCGCAGAGCAACGAGAACACGGGCCGCAACGACCAATGGCACGATCCGTACGGCCTGACCCCGACCCGCGCCGCCGTGGCCGCCGGGACCTCCGTGACCTGGACCAACCCGACCGAGTTGACCCACACCATCGCGGCGCGCGACGGCTCGTGGACAACCGGGCAGATCGCGCCGGGCGGCTCCGGCTCGGTGGTGCTCGACGCCGCGGGCGAGCACGAATACATCTGCACCGAGCACCCCTGGACGATCGGTCAGCTCGTGGTCGAGTAGGCGACGACCGGCCTGCAACGGCCGTCGGCCGACGGTTGGCACGATACGTGCTTCTACCTTACCCACGGACGCCCTGACGTGGAAGCGGCGCCGCAGCGTGTGGTAGCTTGGGGAAATCGTGCGCGCCGCCGCGTCACGTGGCCGCGCCTGCCTGGAGAGGTCCCGCGATGGTCCGACCTGCACCTGCCGCCGTTCCGATCGACTATCCGAGCTCGGACGGCCAGCCTATGGCGGAGAACGACGCCCAGCGCAATGCCATCCTGTACGGGATCAACGCATTGACCCGCCACTTCAAGGGCCGGCAGGACGTGTACGTTTCCGGGGACCTTCTGATCTACTACGAGCAAGGGAACCCGCGGGTGTGCATCGCCCCGGACGTTTTCGTAGTGTTCGGCGTGACCAAACGCGAGCGGCCCAACTACAAGCTGTGGGAAGAGGGGCCGGCGCCGGCCTTCGTGCTGGAGGTGGCCTCGCCGAGCACGTGGCGGGAAGACCTCGGTTGGAAGCGGTCCGTGTATGCGCGGCTCGGCGTGCGCGAGTACTGGCAGTACGACCCGGCGGGAGAGCTTCTGCCGGCGCGTCTGCAAGGGGAGCGGCTGACGCCGTCGGGCTACGTGCGTCAACCGGCGGCGACGGCGCGGGACGGCACGCTGACGCTGCGCAGCCGAACGCTCGGCCTGCAGTTGCGGGCGGAACCGGGGCGGGAGATGCGCTTCAGGGATCCCGCAACCGGCAGCGATCTGCTCAGTCACGACGAGGAAGCCGAGGGCCGCCGGGCTGAAGCCGCGGCCCGCCGAGCCGCCGAAACCCGCGCCGCGGCCGCTGAAGTCCGCGCCGCGGCCGCCGAAGCAAGGGTTACCGAACTGGAAGCGCAGCTTCGGAAGCGGTCCCGTTGACGCCAAGTCAGCGACCCAGCTCTTCCTGCACAATCGCCGGCCGTTTGTCGATCAGCGCGAGCAGCACGCGCGCCGGCCCCTCCGGGCGTCGGCGGCCCTGTTCCCAGTTCTTGAGTGTGCCGAGCGGGATGCCGATGCTCCGAGCGAAGGCCGGTTGCGACAGCCCCGTCTTGCTTCGGATCGCGACCACATCGGGATCGGGCACCTCGATTTCATGTACAGCGAACCCGGCGCGATCGCCACGCAGGTATGCGCGCGCATCGTCGAGCCCGGCCATGATCTTGTCGAACGCCCTCGTCATGGGTCCTGGCCGTGTCAACGCGCTACCGATAGTCCGCGCCGGTCAGGCTCTGCAACACCGATTCCTGCCACGCGCGCAGGCGTTGTCGCAGGTCCTGCAGGACGTCCGGCTCGACCGCGGCCAGGTCGTGGCGCTCCGCCGTGTCGCCGCGCAGGTCGAACAGCTCGGCCCCCGCCCCGCGCGTGCCGTCGACGACCAGCTTGTAGTCGTCGTGCAGCATCACCCGCGCGCCGCCGAAGTCTTGCGCGTCGACCGCCGGGTAGTGGAAGTTCTCGAAGTTGCGGGTGGCGATGCCGTTCATCAGCTTGGCCAGCGGCGTCGTGCCGACCTGCAGCGGGGGATCGATGTAGGGGTCGTGGTCGCGGCCGGCCAGGACGCCGGTGTCGAAGCTCCAGAAGAAGATCGGCGCCGGGCGCGCGGCCATGCGGCCGTCGATCAGCGGCTCCAGGTCGATGCCGTCCAGGGGCCGCTCCGGGACCGGCTGCCCGGCAAGGGCGGCCAGCGTGGGCAGGATGTCGCTGGTCACCGCGGCGACGTCGCTGGCGCGCGGCTCGGGAATGCGCGCCGGCCACTCGATGACGCCGGGCACGCGGATCCCGCCCTCGTACATCGTGCCCTTCAGCCCGCGCAACGGGGTCTCCGCGAGCCCGCTGGGGGGCGTCCCGTTGTCGCCGTTGTACCAGAGCAGGGTGTTCTCGCGCAGGCCCGCCTCCTCCAGGTAGTCGCGCAGCGTGCCGATGGCGCGGTCCATGGCGGTGATCTCAGCGTAGCGCTCGCGCAGGACGTCGCCCAGCGGACGCTCGATCTGGAGGCCGGTCTCGTTGGAGGTCAGCGGCACCAGCCGGTCCGCGTACCTGGCCGGCAGCGCGTCGTAGAGGGCGAGGTCCTCCGCCAGCCCGCTGTAGGGTTCGTGGGGCGAGCCGAACCAGACGACGGCCAGAAACGGCTGGCCGGCCTCCCTCGACTTCTCGATGAAGCGGATGGTCTCGTCGACGACGACAGCCGAGCTCTCGCCCTCGAACCGCTCGGGCGGTCCGCCGTTGCGCGACAGGGTCGGGTTCAGCTCGAAGAAGTTGTCGTGCGACAGCCACTCGTCGAAGCCCATCGCGCCCGGGTTGAGCGGCGAGCCGGCCCTCACGGTGCCGACGTGCCACTTGCCGAAGTGGCCGGTCGCGTAGCCGGCCTCTCCCAGCACGTGCGCGATCGTCGTCTCCTCCGGGCGCATCGACCAGTTCGGCGCGAACGTGCCGTAGCGGACCGGATGACGCCCGGTCAGCACGCTCCCGCGGGTGGGCGAACAGGATGGATGCGCGGCGTAGAACCGGTCCAGCCGCAGGCCGCCGGCGGCCATCGTGTCGAGCACCGGCGTCTGCAGGTACGCGTGCCCGTTGTAACCGGTCTCCTCCCAGCCGTGGTCGTCGCCCATCAGCAGGATCACGTTGGGCCGGTCGGCGGCGCGCAGCGGCGCCAGCGCCACGAACAGCGCGGCGAGGCAGGTCAGGACGATACCCAGGGTCACTGTCTTCTTCATCGCTCGCATCTCACTCGCTGGACATCTCACTCGCTGGACATCCCACTCGCCGAATCGGGTGTCGTGCCCACCATGCCGGCACCAGGGTCCGGCGTCAAGACCGGCCGCGCCGAATTGCCGCTCGTGTCGCCCGCGGCGCATCTTCGGCGGGTCGGTCGCCACGTCTTCGCCGGGACGATGCGTGTAGGATTGCGACCGGCGGACCGCGAGCGACAGACCATCAGGAGGATCACCATGACTCTCGATCATGCGCACCCAGCCGGCCCTTCAGCGCGGTTTCGAATCGGTCGCGCCTGCACCGGGCTCCTCCTCCTCGCGTGTCTCGCCTGGCTCTGGCCGCAGGCGGCCGGCGCGCAGCTTCTGGTCGGCGACACCCCCACGGCGGCGCGGGCGGCGGACGGGAACTTCGTCAGTTGGCGCGAGCACATCATCGACGAGCCCGCCACCGCCGGGTTCTGGCTGAGCGGCAGCGACGGCCTGGTGATGGCCGACCTCGACAACGACGGCTACGAGGACATCGTGTCGGTGCACGAGTCCGACAGCGAGTACGACTCGTCGGTGCCGGATCCCGACTACGTGCCGGCCCCCGAGGGCCACGTGCGCGTCGCGTTCGGTGCCGCGGACCCGGACGCCTGGACCAACGTCACCATCGCCGAAGGGACCGACGCGCCCGCGCCCGAGGACGCCGCCATCGCCGACGTCAACGGCGACGGACACCTCGACGTCGTGGTGGCGGCGGAGCTCTCGCACCTCATCTATCTCCAGAACCCGGGCGCCGGCGTGCGCCACGCCGCGTGGCCGCGGCTGATTCTGCCGATGACCGAGGGCCGCGGATCCTACATTCGCGTCTTCCTGGCCGATCTCGACGGCGACGGCGTCCCGGAGATGACCGCCCCGAACAAGGGGGCGCAGCGGCCCGCGCCGGAGGACTTCGCGCGCTCCACGCCGGTCTCGATCTTCTCGGTGAAAGGGGATCCGCTCGAGGGCGCCAACTGGACGGAGACGGTGCTCGGACGCTACAGCGTGCCGCAGAACGCCGAGCCGGTGGACCTGGACGGCGACGGTGACCTCGACGTCGTGGTGGGGACGCGGGGAGAGAACCGGCTGCTGTTCTTCGAGAACCCCGGGGACGGCAGCCTCGATTTCCGCGAGCATGCCATCGGCATCTACGGTGCGCGGGCGGCCGGCTTCAACCTGGAGTACGCGGATCTGAACGGGGACGGCCGCCTCGACATCATCGGCGCGGCCACCGGCGGCCTCGCCTGGCTGGAGCAGCCCGAGCGGATCGACGACGCGTGGAACGCGCACCGGATCGGCACCTTCGCCCCCGACAGCATGACCGGTCTGGAGGTAGCCGACATCGACGGCGACGGCGACCTGGACGTCATGGCCGGCAGCTACAGCCGCGGCCCGCGGGAGGGCGACGGCGACGTCGACAAGGACGATGCCCTCGGGCGCATCGGCTGGTTCGAGCACCCCGGCGACGCCACCGGGGAGTGGCGGCGGCACGACGTCTCCCGCCGCAAGCGGGGCATGTACGACAAGTTCATCGCCCGCGACGTCGACGGCGACGGGGACGTCGATTTCCTGGGCACGCGGGGCAACAGCGCGCCCTACGACGGGGTGTTCTGGCTGGAGCAGGTGCGCTCGGACGCGCCGCGCCCGGCGTTCGAGCGGGCACGCACGGAGGACAGCCCGGAGATGCCGCTGCCATAGCCGCGCCGGCCTGCTCTGCGGCCTTGCTGCCGGGCGCACTCCCGCCGGTGGGGCAGCTACCCGAGGGTCCGGAGAACAGCCACGACGAACGCGGTGCCGGCTGCGACGACGCTGCCGGTAGCCGTGAGCGCGATTCCGATCATCCACTTGATGAGGCGAGCTTCGAGAGCGGTGAGGTCCGCTCGGACTTCGGCCCGGTGGGTGTTGAGGTCGGCGTGCGCCAGGATATGCGTATCGAGCATCCTGGAGTTCATTCTATTTGCGAGATCGCGCGGCCCGGAACTATACGCAGCCTGACGGCGTCATAGAGCGGTGTGATCAGAACAGCCCTCGCTCCACGCCAGCCCCCGCGCGCGCTCAGACTCCGGCCCGGCATCGTCATCGTGACGCTGTTGTGGTCGACCTGGATCGGACTCCCGCTGCTGGCGCCGGAGGCGGCGCCGATCGCGGTGGTCGGCGCGCTTCTGGGTGGGCTGGGAGTCCTGGTGTGGTGGGCGTTCTTCAGCGGGGCGGCCCCGATCGAGCGCTGGGGCGCGCCGCTGCTGATGCTGGCCGTCTCGCTCGCCACCGTGCCGCTGCTCGACGTCTCGATCTCCAGCTCGATGATGGGGCTGATGTTCCCGGTCTACACCGCCCCGGTGCTGAGCCTGGTCTTCGTGGCGTGGGCGGTGGCCACCCGCCGGATGGCCGACCGTCCGCGGCGGATCGCGCTGGTGACCGCGATCCTGCTGGCCTCCGGCTTCTGGACCATGTTACGCACCGACGGGATGACCGGCGACTCGCGTAACGACCTGACCTGGCGCTGGACGGAGACCGCCGAAGCACGGTTGCTGGCGACGACCGTCGATGAACCACTTGCGCCACCGCCGAAGGCGGCGAAGGCCGCAAACGACGCGGACTGGCCGGGGTTCCGCGGCCGCAACCGCGACAGCGTGGTACGGGGCATACGAGTCGCGACCGATTGGGAGACGTCGCCGCCGGAAGAGCTGTGGCGCCGGCCCGTCGGCCCGGGGGTGGGCTCGTTCTCGGTCCGGGGGCAGCAGGTCTTCACCCAGGAGCAGCGGGGCGATCAGGAGGTGGTCTCGAGCTATCTGCTGGCGACGGGTGAGCCGGTCTGGCGGCACGCCGACCCGGTACGGTTCTGGGACTCGCACGCCGGCGCCGGGCCCCGCGGCACGCCGACGGTGGCGGGCGATCGACTGTATACGTTGGGCGGCACCGGACTGCTGACCGCGCTGGACGCGCGGACCGGCCGGCGGTTGTGGGGGCGCGACGTGGCCACCGACCACGACGTGTTCTCGTCGGGGTGGGGCTTCGCCGGCTCGCCGCTGGTAGTCGGCCAGGTCGTGATCGTCGCCGCCATCGGCACCCTGGCCGCCTACGATGCCGAGACCGGCGCCCCGCGGTGGTCCGCGCCGGACGGGGGCGACAGCTACAGCTCTCCGCATCCGGTGACCCTCGACGGGGTCCCGCAAGTACTGCTGCTCACCTCCGACGGCGTCACCAGCGTTGCGCCGGCCGACGGCAGGGTGCTGTGGACCCACGACTGGGCCACCGCCAGCCGCATCGTGCAGCCGGCGCTGACCGCCGGCGGCGACATCCTGGTCGGCGCGGGCGGCTTCGCCGGGCTGCAGCGCGTGTCCGCGACGCGGGCGGCCGGCAAGCACGGCGGCTGGACGACGGAAGTGCGCTGGACGACGAGAGGTCTGAAACCGTACTTCAACGACTTCGTGGCGCACGAGGGTCACGCCTACGGCTTCGACGGCAGCATCCTGGCCAGCGTCGACCTGGAAACGGGCGGGCGTGCCTGGAAGGGCGGCCGCTACGGCCACGGGCAGCTCCTGCTGCTGGCCGACCAGGACCTGCTGCTCATCCTGGGCGAGCGGGGAGACCTGGCGCTGGTCGACGCGACGCCCACGGGGTTCAGCGAGCGGGCGCGGGTGCCGGCAATCGAGGGCAAGACCTGGAACCACCCGGTGCTGGTCGACGACATCCTGTTGGTGCGCAACACCGAGGAGATGGCGGCGTTTCGGCTCTCCCGCCAGTGAAGACCCGCTGCGCCGGACACAGGGCCCAGACTACCGGTCAACTACCCTTCGCCGTCCGGATTCCCGACGAACCGGTAGCCGACGCCGCGCACGGTCAGCAGATGCCGCGGGCGGGCCGGCTTGTCCTCGATGTAGCGCCGCAGGCGGGCGATGAAGTTGTCGACGGTCCGGGTGTCCGTATCGTGGCGCACGCCCCAGACCTCCTCCAGGAGCGCCTTGCGGGAGACGGTCTCCCCGGCGTGCCGCACCAGGTAGCCGAGCAGCGTCGCCTCCATCACGGTCAGCGGCTGCTCCACCCCGTCGCGGCGCAGCACCTGGTTGCGGAAGTCGATGGACCGGCCGGCGAAGCGGTACTCTTCGATCTTCTGCTCCTGCCCCGCGGCGTCGCCCCGCAGCCACGTCCGGCGACGGAGCAGACCGGCGATCCGCGCCAGCAGGATGGAGAGGTCGAAGGGCTTGGACAGGTAGTCGTCGGCGCCGGCCTCGAACCCGCGCAGCACGTCGTCGTTGTCCGAGCGGGCGGTCAGCAGCATCACCGGCACGAACTGCCGCGCCGCGCGCAGCCGCCGCACCACCTCGAAGCCGTCGAGGCCGGGCAGCATGACGTCGAGCAGGACGACGTCGAACCCACTGGCGCCGGCCCCGGTGGCGACGAGGCGCTGCAGGGCCACCTCGCCGTTCTCCTCCACCTCGGCCGCGAACCCTTCCGCTTCGAGGTTGAGCTTCAGGCCCCTGGCGAGGTGCTCCTCGTCTTCGACGATGAGGACGCGGCTCATGACGCCTTCAGCGGCAGCTCGAGCGTGAAGGTGCTCCCGCGGCCGGCCCCCCGGCTCTCGGCGAACGCGCGCCCGCCGTGCCGCCGCGCCACCGCGCGCACGATAGACAGCCCCAGCCCGGTGCCCCGCACTCGCGCCCGCAGGGCGGCCGGCAGCCGGTAGAACCGGCGGAACACCCGCTTCAGCTCGTCGCCGGTGATGCCCATGCCCTGGTCGCGGACGCTGATCGTCACCCGCCGTGCGCCGATCCGGGCCACCTCCACCGCCACCCGCACCTGCGACCCGGAGTACTTGATCGCGTTGTCGACCAGGTTGGTGACCGCGGCCAGCAACTCGTCGCGGTCGCCCCGCACAACGAACGCCCCGTCCGGCGGGCGGTGGACGTAGGCCACCTCGCCGTTCACCAGGTGATGCCGCTTCCCGGCCAGCGACACGCACTCGCCCACGACCTCGGACAGGTCGACGTCGGCCGGGTGATCGACCCGGTGCGCGTCGCCGGTCTTGCCGGCCAGCAGGATCTGGTCGATGGTCCGCTGCAGCCGGTCGGAGTCGTCGAGCATCGTGTCGATGACCTCGTGCTGCGTGGCGGGGGGCAGGTCGCGCTGGCGCAGCGTCTGCAGGTACAGCTTGATGCTCGCCAGCGGCGTCTTCAGCTCGTGGGTCACCGCGTGGATGAGGGCGTCGTGCTGCTCGCTCCGGCGGATCTCGCGGATCAGGAACAACGTGTTCAGCACCAGGCCGCCCACCAGGACGACGAAGCTGATCACCCCGAGCAGCACCAGCAGCCCGGCCCGCCAGTTGACGACGATGAAGCTGACGTTGAGGGCCGCGGCGACGGCGATCAGGCCGCTGCCGAACAGCGCCGCCAGGACGATGGACCGTGTGCGGTTGCCGCCGCCGAAGCGTTGCATGCGGGAACTAGGATAGCGCCGGGGCGGAGCCGCTGCACGCCGGGCCCGCCCCGTGTCCGTCCTGGACAGCCCGTCGCGCTAACGGCTCGTCTCGCTCACTGCGCCGCGGTTCCGAGGGACGGACCAACCGACTCGACCACTGCCCCGACGATGTCCTGCTCCGCGGTGATCGCCTTGTTGGCGATCTGCGCCGGGGTGGGCACCTTCACGTCCCAGGCGAGCCCCAGCCACGACATCAGCTTGATCTGCATCCAGCTCAGGTCCACCTCGCTCCACGTCATCCCGTGCCGGGCGGACGTCGGGTAGGCGTGGTGGTTGTTGTGCCAGCCCTCGCCGAAGGTGAACAGCGCCACCCATAACGAGTTCTTCGAATCGTCGCGGGTCTGGAAGCGGCGGTTGCCCCAGATATGCGTCACCGAGTTGATCATCCACGTGCAGTGGAGACCGAAGACCACGCGCAGGAAGACGCCCCACAGCAGCCACGGCAGGCCGCCGATGGCCAGCAGCGCCAGCCCGAGAACCACCAGCGGCACCCAGTGGTACTTCGACAGCACCCGGTAGAAGGGGTCCTTCATCAGGTCGGGCGCGTACTTGCCCAGCACCTCGACGTCACCGTGCAGCTCCTCGCCGAAGATGGTCCACAGCATGTGCGACCACCACTTGCCGTCGCGCGGCGTGTGCGGGTCGCCGTCCCGGTCGGAGTGCTGGTGGTGGATGCGGTGCAGCGCCGTCCAGAAGATCGGCCCGCCCTGCAGCGTCAGCGTCCCGCAGACCGCGAAGAAATACTCCAGCAGCTTCGGCGTCTTGTACGAACGGTGCGTGTGGAGCCGGTGGTAGCCCAGCCCGATGCCCCACCCGACGCACATCCAGTGCAGCAGCACGGCGACGAGCACCGCGTCCCAGGTGGCGAAGAACAGGGCGGCGATCGCCAGCGCGTGAAAGATGGTGAACGCGATGGTGGTGCTCCAACTGATCCCGTCGGCGCTTGCGAAATCGATCTCCCTTGCGGGCATGGCAACTCCTCTGTGATCGGGCCGGGCACCGGCGCCCGGTCCGGAGGCGTCAAAGCCTATCAAGCCGCGGCCATGGCCCATGTAATAGTTCTGCAATTTCGCCGATTCGGGTGGGTTGACGCGGCGAGGATGGCGATGACCTCGCGGGACTTGAGAATGGGTACTCGATCAGGCCACGACGACGATCTGGGTACCCACGTACTCGCCGTCCAGTACCGGTTCCCCGTCATCGAGAAGCATCGCGATGACTTCCTTGAGGTTCTCGCTGAGCTCATCAAGCGTGCCGCCCTGGCTGTGCGCTCCAGGAAACCCAGGCACGTACCCGACGTAGAGGCCCGTATCCGGGCAACGTTCCACGACGGCCGTGTAGCTGCGCATCGGGTGCCACAACTTTCGCCTATAGCCGAAACCTCTTTGCCGGTTCGTACTCTTCTTCGACTGTATCCTAAATTCGACCCGCATCAGCCCGCCGACCTGCAGCCCCGTGCGACACCAGTCCCTGACCGACTTCCTGCGCGGCGCGCACCTCGGCGCCTCGGCGAACTTCGGCGCCTCGGCGAGCGACGAGCACCGATGCTCCGAAAGGCGGCATCACTCGCGCGAGGCGCGGTCGGTCCGAACGCCTCTGCCACTCGGCGGCGGCCGCAAGCCGTCGTGCTTGCATCCACCCGAATCGCCATCCGGGCGACGGCGACGGCGTGCTACGATGCCCGCCAAATGGCTGGAATCCTGAAGCACCTTGCCGTTCTCGTCGCCGTCGCGACCCTCGCCGCCTGCGCGGGCAGCTCGCCGCCGCCCGCCGAGCCGGGCGGCCTGGCCATCGTCGGCGCCCAGCTCATCGACGGCACGGGCGGAGACCCGATCCCGGACTCGGTGATCGTGATCCGCGACGATCGCATCGTCGCCGCCGGGCCGCGCGAGACCACCGGGATTCCCGCGGGCGCGGAGGTCGTCGACGCCGCCGGCCAGAGCATCATCCCCGGGCTCGCGGACATGCACGCCCACTACGGGGCCGACGCGGACACGGCCGTGGAGATGATGCGGACGCAGCTCTACTACGGCGTCACCACCGCGCGCAGCATCGGCACCGACAACCCCGAGCAGGTGGCGCTGATGCTCGAGGCCAACGCCGGCCGCCCCGACACGCCGCGAATGTTCACCGCCGGCCGCGGCTTCACGCACCCCGGCGGCTTCAACGCCGGCGCCCAGCAGCCCACCTCGACGGACGAGGCGCGCGAGATGGTCCGCGCCCTGGCCGGCCAGGGCGTCCATTTCGTCAAGATGTGGGTCAACGAGATGCCGGAGCCGGACCTGAAGATCACGCCCGAGATGCGGACCGCCATCGTCGAGGCGGCCATCGCCAACGGCCTCGTCCCCGTCGCCCACATCGACGCGGAGGCCGACGGCCGGCAGTTGATCGAGGCCGGCCTCGGCGACTTCCTGCACTCGACCGTGCTCACCTTCGGCCCCGGCAGCGGCGCCCCGGTGGACGACCCCGCGCCCTCGGCCGAGTTCATCCGGATGTGCCTGGACAACAACGTCTCGTTCACGCCCACGCTGTCGATCGTCCAGAACAACTGGCACTTCGCCGAGAACGCGGAGCTGCTGGACGATCCGGACCTGCGCGCGGCCATGAACCCGCAGACGCTGGAGCGGTGGAGCGACCCCGAGGCGCGGGCGGAGGTGGTCGAGGCCGACAACTTCGAGGACCGCAAGGCGGCGTTCCGGCAGGTGCAGGACTTCGTCAAGACCATGCACGACGCCGGCGTACGCATCGCCCTAGGCACCGACAGCGGCACCGCCAACGTGCCGATGGGCTGGGGGACCCACCACGAGCTGGAGCTCTACGTGGAGGCGGGGCTGACTCCGATGCAGGCCATCGTCGCCGCCACCGCGACCAGCGCGAGCGTGACGCCGCCGGTGGGGGAGACGGAGTTCGGGACGCTGGAGGTGGGGAAGATTGCGGACCTCGTGCTGCTGAATGCTGACCCGCTGGAGGATATTCGGAATACGCTCGCCATTGACCGGGTGATGAAGGGTGGGGCGTGGGTGGAGCGGGAGGGGTTGTTGGCGGCGCGGTAGCGGCCTTGACCGCCACCATCCGCTTTCCGGCTTGCGAGGCCCGACGGACAGCTCGTATCCGGCTCCAAATTCCGACGGACATTCCCGCTACAGTAATGTTCCACATTACCGAGGACGCAAAATGAGTGACCTGACATTGGCGAAGCAACGGGCGCAGCATTCCCAACAGCGCTTGGATGACCTTCGTTGCCAAATTCAGACAATACCCGCTCTTCCCGATTTTCCGAGCCTCACGGTGTACGGAGTTGGTTCCTATGCCCGACTGGAAGCTAGCGAACATTCTGACCTCGACCTGTTCTTCTTGACCTCGGATGACCTGAGTGAAATAGATGATCCACGCACGAAATCCCTCCGCCTGTTCGGTGAGATCATCAACGTCGCCCACGGCCTGGGATTCCCCAAGTTCTCAAACGACTGTGAATACCTCAAGTTCCTAAGCGCCGAGGATATTCTCAAGAATCTGGGAAACCCTAGAGACGACCACCAGAACTATTTTACTGCCAGAATGCTGCTTCTGCTGGAAAGCCATTGTCTTCATAATGAACCACGCTACGAGGAAATCATCCGTCGCATCGTCCAGTCCTACTTTAGGGATTACCCCGACCATCCGGAGACCTTTTGGCCGCTGTTCTTGCTCAACGACATTGGCCGTTTTTGGAAGACGCTACTACTGAACTACGAACACAAACGCCGGCACGAACCCGACAAACCGGTCCGAGAAGAAATCAAGACCAAACAGAAGGTTAAGAACTTCAAGCTCAAGTACAGTAGATTGACTACATGTTTTGCGTCAATCGTCGCTCTCGGGAGTCGTTCTGCTCCCGTCACAGAGGACGATGTGTTTGAGCTAACAAAGCTAACGCCCAGGCAACGCCTGGAATCCGTAAAGGACCATCTGCCCTGCATTGCAGCGACCGTCGACGAAGTGATACACCAGTACGAATGGTTTCTTGAAATGACCGGCCTACCAACGACTGGCCTTGAGTCCAATTTCGCGGACAAGGAACGGCGCACAACAATGTTCCGTCGGGCTAGAGAATACGGCGACGCCGTATTCTCATTGCTCCAACGGATCGACCAGAGCAATGAAAACCTGAAGCTACTGCGGTTCCTTGTGGTGTAACGTGCCAAGCGTATCCATCCTGGTGATCAACGACCGCACAGTAGCTCCTCATCTTGAGTTACTGAGAAGAGTCTGCAACCCGAAGTCAACATCCAAGCCCCACATAACCGTGCGGTACTTCGATAAACTTGGGGTGCCTCGCGACCACCTCGAAACAGTAGTACGACAGATCGACCTTCTAAAACCCGGCACCTTTGCCTCCAAAGACCGTCCCCATAGAGTTGTCTTTATTCAATGCGACTCCGAGGAACTTATTAGTTTGGAGCACAAACCTCACTTTCCGGCGAGTGAGTTTCACATCACCCTGTACGAAGGTGACGACGTGGAATTCGCCGATGGCTTGCTCGATACGTTGCAGCGATTTCCTTGGATGTTTCGTGTGCGGCTTCCTCACCACACAACCCTTAAGCATATCCAGTTGAAGCGCACGGGCACACATCGCAAGACGGCCCGCCCTACACTGGGCGCGCCACTACGCAAGCTATTCTTTGACGTGACAAATAGAACACTGACTTGGCTTCTAATTGATGCACTCAACAATGCAGAGCGGCTGCAAGTGGTCCACGATATTTGCGCAAATCTTCACCGTTCGGCTTCGACATTCACACATGTGCTTACCACATCGTCCAAAAACCCAAGCGGGGCCGAGGAGTTCAGCCCACTATGGGAACCGGATATACATCTAACCCCTCCGGAGCTCGCAACAGCGATCGCCACGTACGCTGTGTCCCTGCTTGAACCTTCTGATGCCCCAGTGCATTTCGGCGACCCTGCGGTGGGCAATGGCGCTTTCTATGCGGCCCTCTTGCAAACTCTGCCTAGGACCCGAATCGCATCGGCCGTCGGAGTGGATATAAGCCCCACGCAAGTCGAGGCGGCACGATCCCGTTGGGGACACCGTGGCCTAGAAGTCATGCAAGCAGACTATCTCCACTTGGAGCGCTTGCAACCGCGATCGCTAATCTTAGCAAACCCTCCATACTTGCGACACCAGGACATACCAACACCGTACAAGAAACAGTTACGAGAGCGGGCGTCTGTGATAATGCGAACCGTGGTCGATGCAAAATCCGGGCAATACGTCTACTTCTTAATTCTAAGTCATCAATGGTTGGCCGACGACGGCGTTGCAGCTTGGTTGGTACCATCGGGTTTCATGAGAGCACTATATGGAAGAAACGTCCGCAAGTACCTTACGGAAGAAGTGACCTTGGTAAGGATTCACCAGTTTAGTGCCAACGACCCGCAGTTCGAGAACGCGAAGGTGTTGCCCGCCGTTGTAGTGTTTCGAAAAGCGACTCCGGACCCAAATCGGACGGCAACGTTGAGTATTGGCGGCACTCTCGATGCTCCTGACAGCTCACGCATCGTTTCTATTGGCGCCCTGAGGGGTGAAGACAAGTGGGCAGTGCTGCGTTCCAGCAACGATGTAACCAATGTGGGTGTGCGCATAGGCGACCTGTTTTCGGTACGCCGCGGGATTGCGACCGGCGCGAATGACTTTTTCGTATTGTCGCGCGAAAAGGCGCGCGCGTTGGGCCTACCGAGTATCGCACTACGACCCATCTTGCCAAAGTCACGTCGGCTGAAGTCGGATATCATCGAACGAGAGGACGACGGGTGGCCAGCTGTTGATCCGCAGATGTGTGTGATTGACTGCACACTGTCAGAGGAAGAAATCGCTCAGAGATACTCTCGGCTCGGCGAGTACCTGAATTCTGCGGAAGGGATGGGTATCTTGAAGAGGAATCTTGTCCGACATAGAAAAGTGTGGTATCAGCAAGAGCAACGGCGGCCCGCGATGTTCTTGTGTACGTATATGGGCCGGGGCACTGCCGACCGCCTGCCGCTGCGCTTCATATGGAATAAGTCTGATGCGATTGCAACCAATGGGTACTTGATGATGTATCCGACCAAGGAGCTAACATGCCTATTAAAGGAAAGACCCACGGCAAGAAGGGACGTATTCGCATCATTGCAGAGAGCTGCTCTCACGACGATAGCTCAGTTTTCGAGACTGTATTCCGGAGGCCTACACAAAATTGAACCGAGGGAGTTGATGCAGGTTGGGTTGCCAGATGCTCCCGAGTGGCTTCAGCGGATCACGCGGGCCGATGACGAGGGCGACAGATTGTGGGTTAGAAGTGATGATAAGACACGCCGGATGCTCTGAGTTCCGAGTGTCCGGCCGGGGGGGATCTGAGTGTACGACCGGGACCGGCCCTTTCACTGCGGAGGTCCGCCACAACCGCCACGACCTGCTCGAAGTTCTCAAGGACGGCCATGGCGTGCGGTCGACGATGTCCGAGCAGATTCCCGACGACAAAGTGGCATGTGGACCTGAGTCGACGGCCGAGTCCGGTTGTCCACCCAACCGGCACGGCCGTACCTGTGTAGACTGAAACTGCGGAACTCATGAAGGGAAGTCAGCTCATGGGAAAAATGAACACGAACCTTGCTCTAGTGTCCCGTCTCGCAAGTTCGATGCAGAATTCCTCGCCGTTCAGGCCCCGCGAAAACGCAATCGATCCGGGCAAGGTGTAGACGGAAATTGTGTTACGAGTCTCCGGGACGGCACACTAGTAGTTCGCGACGTGACCAGTGTGGCGATCGACGCCGGGAGGCGTAGCCGAGACAAGAGGTTTGGTGTCAAGAACCAGCCCTTTCAAGGTGCACGTCACAAGAACTAGCGAGGCTCCGCCTCAGACCAACATGTAGGTTGAGCGTGCTCCTCGCCGCGTGGCCCTTTGGCCATTGGGGGCGCTATGGTAGCGAAGAAACCACGATCAAAACCTGAACTTGACTCAACTGTAAAGATCCCGGCCGCTCAAGGAATCTAGTGTACCCGCTGACACGTATACCCAGCATCTCGTATCCGAGCGTTGAAGTATCGCCCTTTGGAATCCGCAGAGCGCAACTCGAGGTAGACCGTCTCAGGAACGGAGAAATACCGGTACTCAGCGCCGCGCTGAAAGCGGATCCCGAGCGTGCGCGTCGAGCGCTCATAGGTAATCGCCGCCACGGTTGAGGACGAGACGTGCCGGTAGCTCCTGGGCCCCTCCGAGTCGCGTGGGAGCGTCATCGTTTCTTCCCCAAGAGCTTGGCGGTGGAAACGTGGGGCTGGCCGGCATGCATGGTGCGCTTGGGCTTCGGCTTCTTGGGCCCGCGGGGATGCTTGCGGTACTTCGCCAGATCCACCGCCCGGGCAAGCCCCATAAGAAGCGTGAGGAAGGCTTCATGCGAGAGGGCCTGCACCTGCGTCCACTGGTCGGCCGGGACGAACCCCAGCAGCGCTTCATAGGTCCGGCCGATCTCGCCCGCGATGTAGTAGCCGGAGACCGTGTCGTGGATCGTCTGCTCGCCGTGCAGGCCGCGAAGGGCCCCCTTCACCACCGCCAGCACGTTATAGGCCACGAGCGCGACGCAGAACGCGAACAGGGCGGCCGCGGGATACCCGAGCGTGTTCACTTCCGAGTGCAGGTGCGCTTCCAGCTGCTGGAACATCGTCTCAATCGTCCACCGCCGTCGATACAGCTCCGCGACTTGCTTCCCCGTGGCGGCCGACTTCGACAGGTCGGTCAGCAGGAGCAAGGTCTTGTCGCCGCCGCGGGTCGCACGGGTGAGTTCGACCCGGACCAGGCGATAGATGCGGACGTCGTCCGCGTCCTCGCCCGGGCGCGGCGCCATGAGGACTTCGACCTGCTGTTCATACACTTTCCCGGTCTCGATCGACCCCACGAACCGCGCCGGCGCCAGCGCGGTCACCGGCAGGCCTTTGTGGTAGCGGCACAGGAATGTGCCGGCGCGGGCCTCGATGCCGGCTAGGAACGCACGGACGCAGAAATTGCGATCCATGATCCAGAGATCGCCCGCTTGGACCGTCGGCACCACCGCGCCCAACAGGGCCCGTTCTTGTGCGTGCCCGTCTTCGCACGGGAAGACATCGAGCGCCATCTCCACCGCCGGGTCATAGACCACCAGCGCCTTGCCTGGCAGCGGTCCCGCGGCGGTGGTGCGCAACACCTGCAGGCGATGCTCCGATACTGCTTCTCGGTGACGGCCTCGAACCAGTCGTTGAGGCGGGCGGGCTCGAAGACGCGTTCGAGCAGCGCTCGCAGCATCACCGGGATCGGAAACGTCTCGCTGGCTCGGCGGAAAAACGCATCCAGTACCATGGCACCTCCAATCGCGCCCATCGAGAGAGGCGCTCTCCCAGACGAGTCTGGCGATCGGAGGTGCAAATGTCCAGCGGTTTCTGGGATTGGAACGGCGCATCACGCCCGGCGGAGGCCCCTCCAAACGCCAAGCGAGCAAGCCGACCGTGCCCTTCTCTGGCAGCCGCAGAAGTCTGGCTAATGACTAAGTCCTTGTATGAGTATCAATTAGCACCTTGAAAGGGCTGAGTGTCAAGAACGCATGGATCGGGATGATCTTGATTTGGGTCTTCTGCTCTACAGCTTGCGCCACGCGCACAGGCTCGGAGAGAAGTATCGTGGACGATGCAGGGGGATGCCGCGGTGTCTGCCAACGGCGGAGAAGCTTCGGGGAGGACTGTGGCGACCATGACGGACGGACAGACGACGCAAGCGACGAGCGATCCGGCGAGGAGACTTACAGAGGCGCGTCAAACGGCAAACGACGCCGAGGGAACAGCTCTGTCCGGTACTTGGATCGGCACGGGTCGGCAGTCTCGCGTCAATTCCTCGTGGTCGATTGAGATTGCTTTCGAAGACGATGGGGTCGCTATACGCTATCCATCTCTCGCGTGCTGGGGGCAACTTCAACCGGTTTCGGAATCGGATACGCGATTCGTGTACCGAGAGCGTATCGAGGTCGGCCTCTCACAATGCATCAACAACGGTCGCGTCGTTCTCGGACGCACATCGGAGGATACTCTCTCGTACGAATGGTACGACGAATCTGGGACTCTGGATGCCACCGGGAGTCTATCACTCCGGAAGGAGGATGAACGATAGCCGCAATGACTAGCCGGTTGCGCAGGTTTGGAACTTGTCCCGCCTGGACCGCATCGACCGGCCACCGAGGAACCCGCCGCGTCACGAGATGGCCCTTCGCGCAGTCCATGAGACGAACAGGAGCGGGTTTCCCGGCGATGCATGCGAATTGCCCTGTCCCCGGTCTCGTCCGGCCACGCGGTACGACGGAGTAAGCGGAAGCTACGTTCCTGTCGGCGCGCTATTCGACCCGCAACGCCGCCATCGGCTCCACCCGAGCCGCCCGCCGCGCCGGCACCCAACTCGCCATCAGACACACCGACACCAGAAACACCGACACCCCGACGAAGACGCCGAGATCGACGGGGCTCGTCTCGAAGAGAATCGCCCGAAGCTGCCGCGTCAGCGCCAGCGCCGCCCCGCCGCCCAGCGCCACCCCCGACCAGCGCGAGACCACCCGCTTCGGCGAGCACCAGCCGGCGCACGTCGCCCACCTGCGCCCCGACGGCCATCCGGATGGCGATCTCGCGCCGCCGCTGCGCGACCCTGTAGGTCACGACGCCATAGAGTCCGATGGCGCCGAGCAGCAGCGCGAGTGCGGCCGCGACGACGAGCAGCACCATGACGAAGGCCCGCGTCCCCCGCGCCCGCCCGACCCGGGTCTCCAGCGTCTCGACGCCGATCACCGGCAGTGCGGGGTCGAGCCCGCGCACCGCCTCCCGCACCGGGCCGGCAAGGGCAGCGGCGTTCGGCGCGCGCACCACGTAACTCATCGGCCACGGGACGTCCGCGACGAAGGTCTCCCCGGTCACCGGGTAGTACGCCATCTCCGGCGGCTCCTCGTGCAGCGCGGTTTCATGGACGTCGTCCACCACGCCGACGATCCGGGACCACGCCTCGCCTCCCGCCCCCGGTGGAGCGCTCATGCGGATCCTCTTGCCGAGCGCGCTCTCGCCCGGCTAGTGCGCCCGCGCCAGCGAGCGCGACACGATGACGACCGGCGCGTCGCGCTCCTCGTCCAGCCGGTCGAACACCCGCCCCTCGACGAGCGCGATCCGCATCGCCTCGAAGTAGCCGGGCGAGACGACCCCCGCCGCGAACATCGGCGACACTTCCCCCTCGGCCAGCGGCCGACCCTCGATGCTGTGACTCCCGCTGTTCAGCACGCCGTCCAGCGGCAGCGTCGCCGCCGCCGCCGCGCCGACGGCGCCGGGCAGGGCGCGCAGGCGGTCGACCACCTGGCGATAGAAGCTCAGCCGCGAGTCAAGCGTGTCGTAGTCGCGCGGCGGTAGAGCCAGCGCGAACGTGAGCACATCGACCGGGTCGAATCCGGGGTCCACCGCCGCCAGCCGCTGGAACGAGCGCACGGCCAGTCCCGCCCCGACGAGCAGCGTCAGGGCCAGCGCGATCTGCACGACGACGAGCCCCCGCCGGACGAGCTGCCGGTCCCGCCCGCTCGTGGCGCCGCGCGCACCCGCCGTCATGTGTCCGGACGCGGCCACGGCGCTTGCGCGCCACGCGGGCAGCAGACCGAAGAGCAGGCCGGCCGCGAGCGACACCGCAAAACCGAACAGCAGGACGCCGGCGTCGACCGAGACCTCCTCCAGCCGCGGCAACTCCTGCGGGCCGAAGCGGACCAGCAGCCGCACTGCCCCCAGCGCCAGGAGCAGCCCCGCGAGGCCGCCCGCCACACCCAGCGCCAGACTCTCGAGGAGGACCGATCCGGCCAGCCGCACGCGGCTCTCGCCGAGGGCCGCCCGAATCGCCACCTCGCCGTGACGCGCCTCGGCGCGGACTAGGAAGAGGTTGGCGACGTTGGCGCACGCGATGAGCAGCAGGAACGCGACGGCGCCCAACAGGATCCACAACGTCGCCTCGATGTCGCCGACCAACCACACCCGGACACGCTCGATTTGCGGCCGGTACTCCCTCGCCAGGACCGGCGCGGCGGGCTGATCGGGAAGGAGCTCCTCCAGATTCGACAACATGGCGCTGAGCTCGGCCCGCACCTGCTCCAGCGACGCGCCGTCGGCCAGGCGCCCCACGCCGTTCAACCCGAAGAAGCCCAGCCGGACGTTCTCCGGGTCGAGGCCATCGGCCGCCAGAGCTCGGTCTCCGGCCGCGGGAACGCGAAGCCCGGGGGCATCACGCCCACCACCTCGACACTCTCGCGATCGATCTCGACGAGCTGACCCACGACGCCGGGATCGGCGCCGAACCGGCTTCTCCACAACCCGTCGCCGAGCACGACCACCGGCGCGGCGCCCGGCCGGTCTTCCTCGACGGTGAACGGGCGGCCGAGGCGCGGCGGCGTCCGCAGCACGTCGAAGAACGACGCGGTGATGCTGGCTGCCGGCACGCGCTGCGGGTTGTCCGGATCGGTGAAGCTGACCGCCACGTCGCTGAATCCCGCCACGCCGTCGAGGGTGCGGCTCTGCTCGGCGTAGAGGAAATGGAGCGCATCCGACATCGCCAGGTCGTTGAGCGGTCCGAGCTGCGGGGCCACATGCCTGAGCAGGACGAGCCGCTCGGAATCGGGAAACGGCAGCGGCCGCCGCAGCACCGCGTTGACAACGGCGAAGATCGCGACATTCGCACCGATCGCGACGGCCAGGGTCAGCAGGGAGACGAGCGTGAGGCCCGGGTTGGCGGCGGCGCGTCGCCATAGGAGACGAAGCTGCGAGGGGAGCCGCATGCTCTCCTACTGTAGAGCCGCGGCGCCGACTCGGAGCCTGCCAACTCCACGACAGCCCATTCCTTCATGGCCCGACCGTTCGTGTCGGTGCGCGTAGGACGCAGAGCGCGTCCACCTGACCGTGAGGGGGCGACGGTAGATCTGATCCTCGGCCGCCGGACGACGACCTGATACCCGCGGAACCAGTCTCATGAGATCATCGTTGGACATTCGAGGGGACAGCGGCTGCTGATCGTCAGCTTCACCGAGCGCGGCGGCAGGGTTCGGATCATCAGCGCCCGCGCCGCCACGAGGCGTGCGGTTGAGCCAGCGGGTGCGTTGGGTCGCGCTCCAGCGGCGCAGCTTGACCGCGTCGGAGAGTTGCTTTGCGGCATGATAGAAGTCGATCAGCCCCAGCACCTGTGTCGGCGAGAGCCCGAGCGCGGCGATGAGGCGCTGGAGGCGTCGCCAGATCCAGGGCGCGCCGTCGGCGATGAAGAGCACCTTGTCAGCGGCGTTGAGGCCGATCTGCCGCGCGTACGACAACAGCAGGGCGAAGACCGCCTCCGGTCCCCGGAGCGTGCCGTCGATGATCGGGGCCCACGTCTGAGACGGTCGCCCGTCGTCGCCGACGACGTACAGGATGAGGAGCTTCGGTTCCTTCCAGTCGGTATGGGAATCGGTTGCGCCCCTTCTTCGTCTTGGGGCCACGCTTCTTGCGCCTCACACGGACGCGGCCCCCGTCGAGGGAGACGACCACCCGCTTGCCGGTCACGCGGTCCAGCAGACCGCACGCCGCGCTCTGCTGGGCCGCTCGGGCCCGCGCAGCGTAGCGATAGGCGGTCGAGCGGAGGAGGGCGCCGAAGAACTCGTCCGCGATGGCCCGCAGCTGCTCTTCGCACTGCTCCGCTTCCTCTGCCGACCTGGGCGCTGGAGCACGCGCCTCAAACTCCAGCGCCCGCCGGAGGGCAGTGCGCAGGTGGACGGGAATGTTGCCAAGATCGATCTCGCGGCTCGGGGTGTCGATGGCGCTCTTGTCCATTTCAACGCACCATCATGGGCAGTCCGAGCCGTAATGTCCAGTACCACCCTCCCCGTCTGTCCGAAGACCGGCTCAACCTCGCCCAGCCTCACAGTCCATCTTTGCCTACACACTGCTCCGGGAAATCGGGAATGCGCCCGCTGGTAGCGCAGGAAGCTGCGGACGACGTGCTCGGTGTAGGCGATTGGGTTCAGCGCCATCGGGCGAATGGCCTCGGGTGTAGGATTATCCTTTTCAAACGGATATTATCACGGATAGTTCACCTTTCGAAGGGGATAATCGGCGATGGACGCGAAGCACCCTCGCCTACGACAGGCGTTCAGAGAGCAGCTCGCCGACTCGCTGAGGAAGCCGCTGCCCGGGCTCACACGGCGTCGCGTCTTCGGCAGGGTTCGGTTTCCCGGCAAGGCGACCGCGGTCGTGGGAATGCGCCGGGCCGGCAAGACGACGTTCCTGCACCAGCTCCGGCAGGAGCGCATCGAGCAGGGTGTTCCCCGGCAGCAGTTGCCCTACGTCTCGTTCGAGGACGAGCGGCTCGCCGACCTCGACGCCGCCGACCTCGACCTGCTCGTGTCCGAATACGGCCGCGCCTTCCCGGACGCGGATGACGCCGCGCCGGTAATCTGGCACTTCGACGAAATCCAGGTCGTCCCCGGCTGGGAACGTTTCGTGCGGCGGCTCCTCGACGCCGAATGCACAGAGGTGATCGTCACCGGCTCGTCCGCCGCGCTCCTGTCGCGAGAGGTCGCGACGGCGCTCCGGGGCCGCGGATGGCGGGTGCTGATTCATCCTTTCAGCTTCGACGAGGCGCTCCGCCACCAGGGACGGGCGCTTCCGGACGATGCAACCGTCCTGACGGGCCGGGAACGGACGCGGCTCGAAGGCGCCCTCCTCGACTGGCTCGGGACCGGCGGCTTTCCCGAGGCGCAAGGGCTCGACGCGCCGTCGCGACATCAGCTTCTGCGCGACTACGTCGACGTGGCGATGCTGCGCGACGTGGTCGAGCGTTACGACGTCCGCAACGTGACGTCGCTGCGTTGGCTCGTGCGTCATCTACTCGGTAACGCCGGTGGGATGTTCAGCATCGAGAAGTTCCACGCGGCGTTGAAGTCGCAGGGTATCCCGATCGCCAAGGACACGTTGCATCAGTTCCTCGGGTACCTGGAAGACTGCTTCCTCGTGCGGATCGTGTGGATGGAATCGGCGTCGGAACGCCAGCGCATGGTCAATCCACGCAAGGCGTATCCGGTCGACCCGGGGTTGATCCCGGTCTTCGACCGAACCGGTCGGGCCAACCTCGGCCATGCGCTGGAGACGGCGGTTCTCCTCGAGCTCGAGCGCCGGGGCTGCGAGGTGACCTACGTGCGGACTCCCGAGGGCTACGAGGTCGACTTCCTCGCCAGGGACGCGACCGGCGAAACCGAACTGATCCAGGTCTCCGCCGACCTCTCGGACCCGGCCACCGCGACGCGCGAATGCCGGGCGCTCGCCGCGGCCGGCAAGCTGTTCCCGCGCGCCCGCCAGCGGCTGCTGACGTTGACACAGGACGGTCTGCCCACCGAACCGCCGGCCGGAGTGGAGATGCATAGCGCCTGCGAGTGGCTGCTGGAGGGTGCACGGTGATGGCGTGCCCTGATCGGGCACACGCCTACGGGCCGCCAGACGTCCGGAGTCTGGCCTGCCTTCCGGCGCCAGCACCGCGAGCGCTTCGGCCGGACACTTCAGAGGATCGAGGAGCCGGAGGCGCTCCAGAAGAGCGAGTTCACATCGGCCTGGCGCCGGTCGGGCGAACCGACGGGCCTCTCCGAGCACGACTTCGTGGCGGGTCGCTTGGCGCAGCTCGGGCGACGCACGCTCGACGAAGGGCGGATTTCGATTGGCCGCGCGGCCGGGAACCTGGGAGTCACCCGTGATGACATGAGCCTATGGATACGGGAATGGGGGCTGAAGCTCGTCAACGGGGACGACCGACCGACGACGACAAAGCGCGTGATGGCGACGTCATTCTGGCAGCGCAAGTCGCCACATTGGAGTCGTCGAATGGTGTCGTCGCCACGACGAACGTCGGTCATCTCTCGCGCTACGTCCAGTTGGCACTCTGGCGGGACATCCCCGTTCATTCTTGACCGCCTGCCGCGGTTTCCGTGCCTTGGCGTCGCAACGGGGCGAGTTTCGCCCACAACGTCAGCCGAAGCTCGTCACCGAACAGCGCGTACTCCGGCCGGCGGCCCGAATGCGCCTCGCCGTCCTGGAGGATCTTGCGCACCCCCTCGCCGCGGGATTCGAGGAACACCTGCCCGGTCCGCTTGCTCCGGATTCTGGACAGGAAGCTCACCAGCAACTGGTTGCGCGTGAACGTGCGGTAGGGCATCTCGTCGAGCGTGATGGTGTTGGGCAGCTTCCCGGGGCTGTAGAGCTCCAGCCGGTCGGCGAACAGGAACAGGCGGATCTTCGATCCGGAGATGGCGTAGTCGCGGTGGGCGACGGCGTTCACGATCGCTTCGTCGACGACATCGAGGTCGTACCGTGCATCGGCGCCGCCAACGCTCGATCGGGCGTTCGGCGGCGGCTGCATGAACTGCGCGACGAAGGCGATCCCCGCGTCGATCTGGTCGGACACCGGCCCGGCAAGCCGCTCGGCGTGGACGAGGTCGTCGGACGACAACCGCTCGCCCCGATAACAGGCGGCTTCGATGGAGGCGGAGGGCAGGAAATCGGCTGGTTCGGTGCCGAAGGTCAGCAGGCCGGCGACGGTGGGGCGGTCGACGCCGTTCTCGTCCCGGAAGGTCACCCGCGTGTTGCGGAGCAGGTCGAGCCAGGGGATCGTCGGCGAGCGCCCGAAGAACGCTTCGAGGCGGTGGCGGTTGAGGTTGTCGACGGCCGCCGTGAGCACGGCCTGTTCGTCGAACACGTACTCGCGGCCCCGTTCCTGGAACAGCCGGGCCAGTTCGGGAGGCGTGAGGTCGCGCTTCGTGGAACCCACGCGCACGTAGTAGCGTCCACCCGACGTCCGGTGGACGTAGAGCCCGCGCGGAACCTCGGCCAGGAGCACCTGCCGGTCGTCTCCGGCCGCGTCGGGCAGCCGGATCTTGCGGAGGATCGGTCGAATCGGCGGCTCGCAATTGTGCGTGGCGACGTTGACGATCCAGCGCTCGACCGCGTCGACGCGCGAGGGCGGAATCCCCGACACGGCGCCGGAATCCGCGACCCCGAGGAATACGCCGCCGCCCGCGGCGTTCGCGAACGCGACCAGCTCGCCCGCAAACGCCTCGGTATCGGGTGAGAGCACGCCGCGGTCTCTGAGACGCAACTCCTTGAACTCGGCCCTGCCGTCTTCGCCGGCGCGGAGCTGGTCCAGAATCTGCTCGGTGGTGTCGAACATCGATTCAAGCCTCGGTTCGGCCGATTTCGCGACGAGTCCGTTGGCCCCCGGGCCTTCCGTTCATCGAAACCCTGCCTCTACTCGAACAGATCCCGCTGCTTGTCCTTCGGAAACAGATCGGCCTGGTGGCCTGCGCGCGGTTCGGCGACCCGTTGCGCAGGGAGTCCGGCGGCCGGTGCCGGCATGCCGCGTCCCCGGCGGCGATGATGGCCGACATCGTCGAGCAGGTTGCGGGCGTGCAGGCGGTCGAGAAGCTGGTTGTAGCTGCCGTCGTCCAGATGGCCGCCGTTGCGAAGGTCGGTCACCGTTGCCCAGTAGCTGCCTTCGTACAGAATCTCCCGCGCTCACCGTTGCCCAGTAGCTGCCTTCGTACAGGATCTCCCGCGCTCGGATCTCGACCAGAGCCGTCACGTAGCTGCCGTCTCCGAGCAGATCGCGCGTGAACCGGTCCGTGAGGAGGCCGAGGTAGTCCTCTCCGTCAGCCATCCGCCGCTCGATCAGGTCGACGATGCGCAGCGCGTAGTCGTGTTCCCCGAGCAGGTTGCGGGCGTGCAGGTGGCATTCGCGCCAGGATTCGTCCGCGCTCTGGACGAGTTGCCAGTCGTAGAAACGCGGGCCGAGGCGGCTGGCGACCGGTTGGGGCTGACGGGAGCGCTCGTCGTGGCCGAGGCCGTAGTCGGCGAGGCGCAGGGTCTCCGGGAGCATCCAGCCTTCGCCGTCGTTTTGGGCGAGGAACGCCTCGATGCCGCGTTCTCGATCCGTCCGCGCGAAGCTGGCGGTGCAGACGCTCCGTGAGGTCGTTCCGGTAACGGCGCAGCCATGCCTGCAGGTCGGCTCGGGCGTCGTCGAAGATGTCGCCCGCGCGGTCCCGTTCATTCGAATCGTCCGTGTAACGGGCGCCGCGCAGGGCCAGCGCCGGAACGTGCGGCAGCGGGTCGCCGGGAAGGCCGTCGCGGATCGGCAGGGCCAGGGTCCGCACCCAACGATGGAACGTCTCGCGCAGCTCGTTGACGCCGAGCTCCTCGATGCTGAGCAGGATGACGGCGTCGGCGCCGCCGGGAACCGGGCCCGAACGCACCGTCCAGCGCGACGTCTCGTTGGCGCCGGGATAGCGGCTCCGCGTGAGGACACCGAGCGCCCGTTGCATCAGGGGATGGGCCAGATGCACGAGCAGCGCATCCTGCCGAGGACGGAACACGCTCAGCGGGCCGAGCCGCTCGATGAACGGCTCCGTGCTGAAGGCGAGCCGCGGCATCGGCCCGTATCGGCCAGCAGACGACGGGCGGCGCACGGCCTCGTCGATGACGTCGTGCCAGCCGGCGAGATCGGGGTGCAGCACGCGGGAGAAGCCGGACTCCGCATCGGCCTGGAGCTGCGGGCGGCCGGCGGGAACGGCGAGGGCGGCTTCGAGCGCATCGCGCAGGGCGGCGGGATCGAGATCGATTTCACCGGCCATGGCCTCTATCACCGCCGCCTCGCGCGCCTCGTGATCCGCCGCCGCAACCGTCGCGTCCGCTGCAAAGTCGACGCTGCCGCGGCTGCTCGCGGTGTCCCGATCGAGATCCTCCCGCACCGCTGTCGCGTCCTCGCTCCGAACCAGGCGACGGTGTACGGCCCGGTCGAAGACCTCGTTGAGCGAACCGAGATCCTCGCGTATCTCGTCCGCCTTGCGTATCACGTGATCGAGAAAGTCCAGATCGGGATCGGCCGTGCTCGCGAAGTGATGCACCGTCACGTCGCGGGCCTGCCCGTAGCGGTCGATGCGGCCGTTGCGCTGCTCCAGCCGCGACGGATTCCAGGGACAGTCGTAGTGAAGCAGGTAGCGGGCAGTGCGGTGCAGGTTGAGCCCTTCGGACGCGGCGTCCGTCGCGACGAGCACCCGCACCGGCGACGCCGGATCGTTGAACGCGGCCTTCACGTGCTCCCGGTCGCTCTGGTCCATGCCGCCGGGGCCGCCGCTGCCGAACAGCGTGAGGACTCGATCATCGGGGTAGTGTTCCCGGAGGCGGCGGGTCAGGTAGTCGAGGGTGGTCTTGTACTCCGTGAAGACGATCAGGCGTTCGTCGGGCCGGAACGTAGGTTCGTCCCCCGCACCGCGGCGGGCGCGACCCGGGGACTGGATCAGCAATTGGTCGACGAGCGTCAAGAGCGCGTCGAACCGGGCATCCGCTACGGGCGTCTGCTCGGTAATCGGCGCATCGTCCAGGTCGAATCCGAGCGTTTCGAGCGCGCGCTCCATGTCGTGTATCTGTGCATCCAGCTCGTCGGCGAAGTTTCGGAGCCAGGCGCCGGCAACGGTCGCCGCGGTGGCTTCGCGCTGCTGGGCCTCGCGGTCGTCACCCGTCTCCTGGCGGAGCGTGCGTTCCGCCGTCGCCACGTCCTTCTCGGTAGCTGTTTCTGCACCGGAGAGTCCCTGCCGCGCCCGACTCCAGGAGTCCGCAAACGCCGTGGGGCAGGAGAGCAGCCGCTTGCCGAGGATCTCGACCGCGAACGCGCCGGTCCGGCGTCTGGGAGCCGGACCCCTTGACACGAGGGCGCGGATGGCGGTGCGGAAAGCGTCGAAGGCGGTCGAGAGCCTGGCTTCGCGCGGGTCGGTATCGAGAAGGAGCGCCTTCGGCGGAAGCCGGGTACAGAAGCGCGGCGTCGTGCTCCGGGCGTTGATGTCGCGCTTCAGCCGGCGGACCACCACGTCCTCTATCCGCCCCCGCATGGCGGGACCCATCTCGCTGGTGCGGGAGAAGCGCACCGGGTCGAGCATCTCCAGGAGCCCCGTGAACGAGCGCGTGTGTCCGTTGTGGGGAGTGGCGGAGAGGAAGAGGCGGTGCTCGAACTGCGGGGCCACCAGCCGCAGCATGCGGCACAGCTCGCTGTCCTCGCCGAAGGGCGAGGGCATCAGGTTGTGGCATTCGTCGACGATCAGCAGATCCCAGGGAAGATGCGGGGAGTCTTCCGGCGTACGGCAGGCGGCCACGAACTGCTCCAGCACGTCGGGTTGCCGCAGGTAGTGATACGACGCCACAATGCGGCTGAACGAGCGCCAGGGGGTGGCATCCATGCCAAGCCCGCGTCGCAGGCGCTCCGTCCCCTGCCGGTCGACCACCTCGAACCGCAGTGAGAACTTCTCCCACAGCTCTTCCCGCCATTGTTGGCGCAACGAGGCCGGCGTGAGGACCAGGACCCGCTGGATGCGGCGCCGCAACAGCAGCTCGGTGAGGATCAAGCCCGCTTCGACGGTCTTGCCGAGGCCGACGTCGTCGGCAATGAGCAGGTTGACCCGCGGCATGCGCAGCGCCTTTAGGAGCGGTACGAGCTGGTAGCTCTCGATGCGTACGCCGCCGTGGAACGGGCTCGCGATCGGCTCTCGCCGAGTGCGCCCGTCGTTGTCCCCGGGGTCGAGGTAGGGCGATAGCGCCGTCCAGCGCGCCGCCCGCAGCAGCGCGTCGAAGTCGTCTGCCGGCATCGGACCGCCGGCGTGCGCCGGGTCCGGCAGGGCGTTCGGTTCCAGCAGATGGCGACTCGGCTCGAGCTCCCACAGGAGGCGCTCCTCGGCCGGCGCGTGATCGTCGGTGTACTCGAGATGTACGAGGTGGAGGCGCCCCGTCTCGCCGTCGAAGGGCTCGACCGCCGCGACCACGCCGCGCCGGTTGCGGACCGTGGCGAGCATGCCGGCCCGCGGAATGCCCGTGCCTGAGCTCGCCGCCGTCGAGTTGGGGTCCACGGCGGCCTATTGTAGTCGGGCATGGCAAAGGCCCTCGACCGCAAGCTTCGCCTGCTCGATGCATTCCATCTGGGCCGACTCGCCGGCGGCCGCGCTCCTCTGCGCAGCCCCGAAACGCGTAGCCGATTCGTCAGGAGGGTGAGCGTCGCGTTCGCGTGATACGCTCCAGATAGCGTGGACTTCGAGTGGCAGACGACCCGGACCACTCGGCAGACGAGTCTCGTGAGATCATCGTCGGACATTCGATGGGAGAGCGGTTGCTGATCGTCAGCTTCACCGAGCGCGGCGGCAAAGGTTCGGATCATCAGCGCCCGCGCCGCCTCGAGGCGTGAACGACATGACTACGAACAAGGCATCGGCGAACTCTGACGCATCGGACGACGTTCGGGCCGAGTACGATCTCGACTACGCACAGAGCCGGCCGAACAGGTTCGCACCCCGCATGAGCGGCACGACTGTCGCTGTCGTCCTCGAACCGGATGTCGCCGCGGTATTCAAGACGTCCGAAGCGGTGAACCGCTTCCTGCGCTCGGTGATTTCGGCGTTGCCGGCGGACCGGATGCAGAACGCCAGCGCCAAAGCGCAGCGCGAGTAGCCTCCGCCCTCGTACTCTAGTAATGCAGAGAAGGCAAGGCCGTCGGGCGCGTGACGTGCAAACGTTGTCTCAGGGAGCGCCCAGCCCGGCCGGGAGAGCGAGATGAAGGCGGACGCTGACCAGATCGATGGGACGATGACCATGCCGGTCACCGAGGATGCACGAGAAATGTGCTTCGCCCAGGGGAAGTCGTGCGTGTACGCCAGCGACGACGACAGGTTCATCATCTCCGAGACGCCGGCCGGCGTGATCGACCGCCACGAGCTCGCGACGGGACAGGTCACCCGCGTATGGCCGGACGGCACCGAAGAGTCCTTCCCCGCCGACAGTCCGAAATACCGCGAGCATCCCTTGTGGCCGAGACCAGCCACCGCAGCATGCAGAAGGCCAGACGCGGCGACCGCCCGAGACTGACGATCGTCATTGGCACGAACGGAGCCGGAAAGTCGACCTGGTGCAGCAGACACGAAAACGAACTGCCGGCGGCCTTCTACGACGCCGACTCGATCGCCAACAGCCTGGGCGACTGGAACGATCCCCGCGACCAGATCCAGGCGGCACGGCGCGTCAACGGGGCAATCCGTGACCACCTCGCCAGGAGGGAGAGCTTCGGATTCGAAAGCACCTACTCAGGACGTTCACGGCCAAGAATGGTCGAAAGAGCCGCCCGGGCGGGATACGAGGTCCACGCCGTGTTCATCGGAACCAGGGACGCCGAGATCAACGTCATCCGGGTGCAGAAGCGGGTAACGGAGAACACCGGCCATGCCGTCGACGCGGACGACATCCGACGACGGTGGCACAACGCCCAGGAGAACTTGGCGCGAACAGCGCACGCCTTCACCCGGATCGACCTGTACGACAACAGCGGAACGACGTACCGGCAGATCGCCGTCCTGAAACGACACGCAATCGAACAGGTGAGCCCGGAGACGCCCGAGTGGACCCGCTTGCTGCTCGGGCGAATCGGCAACCTGCCCGGGCCGGGTTTGTCCGTGCGCACCGGAGACGACCCGACATAAGAGCTACTCGACCCGCAACGCCACCACCGGCTCCACCCGAACGGCCCGCCGTGCCAGCCCCCAGCTCGCCACCAGACACACCGAGAGCAGAAACACCGACACGCCAACCCTTCACACGCACGAATCGGCCGTAGCTCAGTCGGCCGCCGCGCCCTTCGCCCACAGCGTGAGCCGTAACTCGTCGCCGAACAGCGCGTACTCCGGCCGCCGGCCCGAGTGCACCTCGCCGTCCCGGAGGATCTATCGCACGCCTTCGCCCCGCGATTCGAGGAACACCTGTCCGGTGCGCCTGCTGCGGATTCGAGACAGGAAGCTCACCAGAAGCTGGTTGCGGGTGAACGTGCGGTAGGGCATGTCGTCGAGCATGATGGTGTTGGGCAGCTTGCCGGGGCTGTAGAGCTCCAGCCGATCCGCGAACAGGAACAGTCGGATCTTCGAGCCCGAGATGGCGTAGTCGCGGTGGGCCGCTCGCTCACGTGCGAACGTCGCATGCGCGCGTCGGACGACGTCCTCATCCTGCGGGGCGAGGCGATCGTGCTCTGCGAGCATGCTCAACGCGGTCCCGATGCGCTGCCGGTTCAGCCCGTAGGCGAACCTCAGTACCCATACGGTCTCGACGAGCACCGGCAGCGAAATCCTGGCGCCGTGCTCGACAAACACCTCGGCGCGGGCGACCTGTTCCGGATCGTCGCGCACGATCAAGCGGACGAGGACGTTCGTGTCAGCCGCGCGCATGGGTGCGCCGCAGGTGGGATCGGATACCCTCGTCCATGTCCTCGACGCTCCTGCGCGCCGGCGGTGTGCTGAAAACAGCTTCGTGAATGTCCAGTGACGAATACTTCGACGCCCGTCGCACGACCACTTCGTCCCCTCGCTCGCACCACTCGACGGTCGAGCCCGGCGTCAAGCCCAGCTTGCGGGCGGATCCGGGCCCGAACCGATACCTGACCCTGTGACGTGGTTTTCGATTCAATCGATTTCATGTGCCTGCCTCTTGCACGGCGCGCCAGAACGCTCTCTCGTTGGAGACGATCGCGAGATCGTGCGCCAGCGCCTGGGCGATGAGCATGCGGTCGAAGGGATCGCGGTGGCGCTCGGTCAGCCGCTCTGCGCGTTCGGCGTCGCCGACGCCGATAGACAGTTCCTCGAAGCCCTGGCCGACAATGGCGGCGCGTATGTCGCTCGCCAGCGCATCGGCCTCTGGCAGCTTGCCGAGCCGGTACTTCGTGGCGATTTCCCACGCCGATGCCGCGCTGACCAGAACGTCGTTGTCGTCGGCCGCGATTGCGCGCCGCGCAGTCTCGACCAGTCGCGGACTGCCGGCCAGCCACCACAGGAACGCGTGCGTGTCGAGCAGGATTCGCACGGTTCTATCCACCCTCCCAGCGCTTCAGTTCCTCTTCCGGCAGCGGCTCGAAGAAGGCGTCGGTGATCTTGATCTTTCCCTTCATGGCGTCGAAACGACGCTTGCCCCCGGGGCTGCAGCGCACGAGCCGGGCGACCGGTTGGCCCCGGCGGGCGATGACCACCTCCTCGCCGGCTTCCACCTGTGCCAGCAGTCGGGACAGTTGTGTCTTGGCTTCATGGACGTTTACGACGGGCATCGGCGGCTCCTCTTCTACCGGCCAATTTAGCCAGGAAGCTGGTCGGATCGCAAGGTCGTCGGCGACGGCCATGGCAGACTGACGATAGTCACGGGCACGCGCGTGCCCGCTCGCTGCTCGAGCGAATCGGCAACCTACTCGACCCGCAACGCCACCACCGGCTCGACACGCGTCGCCCGCCGCGCCGGCACCCAACTCGCCAGCAGACACACCGAAACCAGAGACACCGACACGCCAAGAAAGACAGCCGGATCGAGCGGGCTCGTCTCGAACAGGATCGCCCGAAGCTGCCCGGTCAGCGCCAGCGCCGCGCCGACACCCGGCATCGCTCCGACCAGCGCCAGACCACCCGCCTCTGCGAGCACCAGCCGGCGCACGTCACCCGCCCGGGCGCCGACGACCATGCGGATGGCGATCTCGCAACGCCGTTGCGCGACGGTGTAGGAGACGACGCCGTACAGGCCGACCGCGCCGAGCAGCAGCGCAAGTCCGGCCGCGACGACCAGCAGGACCATGACGAAGGCCCGCGTCCCGCGCGCCCGCCCTACCCGAGTCTCGAACGTCTCGACGCCGAACACGGGCAGCGCGGGATCGAGCCGGCGCAGCGCCTCCCGCACGGGGCCGGCGCGCGCCGCGGCGTTCGGCGCGCGCACCACGTAGCGCATCGGCCATGGGACGTCCGCGACGAAGGCCGCTCCCGACACCGGGTAGTACGCCATCTCCGGGGGCTCCTCGTGCAGCGCGGTCTCATGGACGTCATCCACCACACCGACGATCCGGGACCACGCCTCGCCCTCGGCCCCAGGCGGCGCGCCCATGCGGATCCCTTTGCCCAGCGCGCTCTCGCCCGGCCAGTGCGACCGCGCCAGCGACCGCGACACGATGACGACCGGCGCACCGCGTTCCTCGTCCAGCCGATCGAACACGCGCCCTGCAACGAGCTGGATCCGCATCGCATCGAAGTAGCCGGGCGACACTACCCGCACCGCGAACATCGGCGACACCTCTCCCTCGGCCAGCGGCCGACCCTCGATCCGGTGGCTCCCACTGTTCAGCACGCCGTCCAGCGGCAGTGTCGACGAGGCCGCCGCGTCGACGGCGCCGGGCAGGGCACGCAGGCGGTCGACCATCTGTCGATAGAAATCCAACCGCGAGTCGGGCGTGCCGTAGTCGCGCGCCGGCAGGGCCAGCGCGAACGTGAGCACGTCGACCGGGTCGAATCCGGGATCGACCGCCGCCAGCCGCTGGAACGAGCGCACGGCCAGTCCCGACCCGACGAGCAGGGTCAGGGCCAGCGCGATCTGCACGACGACGAGGCCCCGCCGGACGAGCTGCCGGTCGCGCCCGCTCGTGGCACCGGGAGCACCCGTCGACATGGGGCCGGACGCGGCCACGGCGCTTGCGCGCCACGCCGGCAGCAGACCGAAGAGCAGGCCCGCCGCGAGCGACACCGCGAGACCGAACAGCAGGACGCCGGCGTCTATCGAGACCTCCTCCAGCCGCGGCAGCTCTCGAGGCCCGAAGCGGACCAGCACCCGCACCGCCCCCAACGCCAGGAGCAGCGCCGCAAGGCCGCCCGCCACACCCAGGGCCAGGCTCTCGAGAAGGACCGACGCGACCAGCCGCGCGCGGCTCTCGCCGAGGGCGGCGCGAATCGCCACCTCCCCGTGACGCGCCTCGGCGCGGACCAGGAACAGGTTGGCGATATTGGCGCAGGCGATCAGCAGCAGGAACCCGACCGCGCCCAGCAGGATCCACAACGTCGCCTCAACGTCGCCGACCGTCCACTCCCGAACGGGCACGATCAGCGGCCGATACTCCCTCGCCATGACCGGCGCGGCCGGCTGGTCGGGAAGCAGCTCCTCCAGATTCGACAGCATGGCGCCGAGGCCGGCCCGGACCTGCTCCAGGGACGCGCCGTCCGCCATGCGCGCCACGCCGTTCAACCCGAAGAAGCCCAGCCGTACGTTCTCCGGGTCGAGGCGCATCGGCCGCCAGAGCTCGGTCTCCGGCCGCGGAAACGCGAAGCCCGGCGGCATCACCCCCACGATCTCGACGCGCTCGCGATCAATCTCCACGACCCGGCCCACGACGCCGGGATCCGCCCCGAACCGGCTCCTCCACAACCCGTCGCCGAGCACAACCACCGGTGCGGCGCCCGGCCGGTCCTCCTCGGTCGTGAACGGGCGGCCGAGGCGCGGCGGCGTCCGCAGCACATCGAAGAACGAGGCGGTGACGCTCGCCGCCGACACGCGCTGCGGGTTGTCCGGATCCGTGAAGCTGACCGCCACGTCGCTGAATCCCACCACGCCGTCGAGGGTACGGCTCTGCTCAGCGTAGAGATAATGGAGCGCATCCGACATCGGAAGGTCGTTGAGCGGCCCGAGCTGTGGGGCTGCGTGCCTGAGCAGGACGAGCCGCTCGGATTCCGGGAACGGCAGCGGCCGCAGGAGCACTGCGTTGACGACGGTGAAGATCGCGACGGTCGCGCCGACGGCGACGGCGAGCGTCAGCAGGGAGAGGAGCGTGAGGCCCGGGGTGGCCGCGGCGCGGCGCCAGAGGAGGCGGAGCTGCGAAGACAGGGGCATGCTCTCCTACTGTAGGGGACGTCGCTGCGCGAGGAGTTGCCGACCGTGCCGTCGCGTTCAGGAGGCGTCGATTTCAGACGACCCGGCCGGTTGGCCACCGCCTGTCCACCCTGATGGCGTTGATGCCTACGAGACCGGCGCGCCGTCACCCGATGACAGGGTGTACCAGATCGTCCAGATGAGACCGATCGCCCCGACCAGACCGCCTGCTACTCTGGCCACGAACTGAAGAAGGAACCGGCGGCTTTCCGTCTGCTCCTTCGCTCGGTGGTGGCCAGCGTACCTGAGTTCGTTATTGGCAGGAACGGCGACCGCAGACCGAAACTGTGCGACATCGCGCGTGAATCGATCGGCGGTGTCGTAGCTCTCGGTGAGTTCCGAGATAGACGGGTACTCGGGCGGCATCGGTCAGAGCTTGCGCGCCAGCACTCGCTCGCGCTCTCGATCGATGTCCTCGCGAGTTGTGAATTGACCCTGCTGCAGACGAACGTTTCCGCTGCTCAGGTCGGACACGATCCTCTTGTCCGTCTCACGCCGCTTGGACTCGTTGGAAGCTGGGGGCGCAGGACGGGTTCGGACGCCGAACGCCGAGCGTGCCGCCTGAATCAGCTTCTTCATCGGGGACTCTCCCTCCCTGCCCTGATCTCGGGCGTGTCCCGTACGCGCGAACCGGGCGCTCAGCAAGAAATCCGCTGAACTTCGGCCCAACGCATGCTGAATTCTGTGGAAAACCGCATCCCGCGTCAACGGACGTGGGCGCCACTCGCCCCGACCCGGCTGGAGCGTCCTGGTCCCGTAGGGCGCGCACCGCCCGACGTGCGCGGCACGAAAATGGGACTGATATCTCTGGAAACAGCATACCCACGCACTCCACTAAACTTCCATAATGCAATAGCTTACAGCAAAACGAGAGGCGATCCGGTTGTCGGGGAGCAACTCTCGCGCAACACTCACGGTTCGCCCGAGTCTCCGGTCATCGCGGCGATGGAATTTCCCACCGCCCAGTCTCTGAGCTTCGCAACATCGACGCCAGCCGATCGTGCGCCAGCGCCTGGGCGATGAGCATGCGGTCGAAGGGATCACGGTGGGACCCGGTCAGCCTTCCGGCGCGTTCGGGTTCGCGTGTACTCGGATCGCGACCCAGGTGTCGTTCAAAGAAACTCGCTCAGTCGGCCGGCGCGCCCTTCGCCCACAGCGTGAGCCGAAGCTCGTCACCGAACAGCGCGTACTCCGGCCGCCGGCCCGAGTGCGCCTCGCCGTCCCGGAGGATCATTCACCGCGAACGTAACGGAAGTCCCAAAGAGAAAGCGCCAAGGGCTCGGCCTCACGCTGGCTGCGTCAAGAGCGCAACCCCGGAGTCACCGGCGGCGAGAGGTCCACTGCCCAATCCCTGAGCCTCGCAACATCGACGCCAGCCCGATCCAGCAGCGTGACCAGCTCCTCCTGCCGGGGCTGCCCGAAGACGACCCGATACGCAGCGAGCTGACGCTTCAGCCGGTCGAACGCCTCGACCTCCGCCGTGTACGGCAGTTGCGGCACATGCCGCTCCACCCGGTGTTCGCCGGGCGCGAGCCAGTGCGGCACCAGGTCGCTCTCCTCGGCGTCCCGCGCGGCCTGATTTGCCAGCTCGAACATCAACGCCCAAATGTCCTTACCCGCGCGCCACACCGCGAAAGCGTCGCCAGCGTGGGAGGCAGCGACGTTCCGCCGGACGGCATGGCCCTTGTACCGGTGAATCCGACCCTCGCGCTGCTCGAGGTCCACCGGATTGCCCGGCAGGTTCCAGTGGACCAGGCGGTGGCACCAGGGATGGAAATCGAGCCCCTCCTGCCCTATCGACGTGCTGGTGAGCACGAAGGGCCGGAACGGGCTGTTGAACGCGGCCCGGACGGCATCCTGGCTGATGTGCTCGCCGTCGTCCGTGCGGACGTGGCCGAAGCGTAGCGCGAACACGGTGCGGACGCGGATCTCGTCGCGCTCGACGGTGGCGCCGGATTCGCCTCGCTCGGCCCGGAAGAACTCGGCGTGGACACGGGCGCGCGCCGGGTGCACCACCTGGACGAGCTTCCGCGCGCACTTGGCGGCGGTCTCGTCCGGGCTGGCGTCCTCCGACCAAGAGTCCTGATCCCAGAGCAGGTGCCACTGCTCGTCGAGCACCGCTTGCAGGTTGCCCTGTTGGCAGTAGTGCAGCACGATCCGCCAGTAGGCCGACTCGTCGCGCACCGCCGCGGTCCCGGCGGCGAGCTGGCGCAGCAGCTTGATGACGGCCGGCCGGTTGAAGAGGCGCCAGAACGCATCGGCAATCAGCACCGCGAGCCGGCGGCGCGTGTCGTCACCGACGTCGCCCCCGCCGCTCAGACTCCGTGCCACAAGAACCGCCGGGGAGCCGAGGGCGAGGTCCGTGAGCAACGCCGCGAGCTCCGGAGGACGCCGGCCGAGCGATTGCAGGTCGACCGCGAGCAGATCGTCGACGTACGCGCCGAAGACCTCCGGATTGGGCTGCGGAAGCGGCTCGTTGTCCGACCCCGCGGGAAGCTCGCCGTCACGCCACGCCCGCAGGAAGGCCGGCAGTCCCGGATCCAGCAGGAGCGGCGCCGCCCATTCCCACCGATCGTCGATGCTCCCCTCCCGCGGGTTCGGCAGCCTCGGGTCCGAAAGAAGGTCGTCGACCTGGGCGCGCACCCACGCCCGGCGGTCCCGTCCGGGCGGCGCGCCGAGCGGATGCGCCCGATCCGCCAGCGGCAGGCACGGCAGGAGCAGCAGCAGCAGACGGTGACGGGATAGCACGCCCGACGCCGACCGCGTCAGTCGCAGCAGCGGTCGCTGCTCGTTGTCGGGGTTGTCGTAGGACTTGAGCCGGCCGCCCACCATCAGCCGTTCCGCTTCGTAGCTGAGGACGGCGCTGACGACCTCCGGCACCACGTTCCACGCGGAGAACAACAGCCGCTTCGTCGCGTGTTCCTTGCCCTCGAACGGTCCTTCCAGCGGCCAGTACGGCAACGTGGGCGGCATCCACAGCAGGCGCCACAAGCCCTCGTCGATCAGCTCGCCCACCAGCTCCCGCAGCTTGGCGTGCCCGGGGTCGACGCTTCCCCACGACCGCAGCGCCGCCGCCTTCAGGAACGCCGAATCGTGCCGCTCGAGCGCATCGACGATCTTGTCCGGCGGACCAGCGTTACCGATCGCCTCGACGAGGAGCTCGTGGAACTTGTAGCCGTGCATGAAGTGCGCGAGATACGGCGCCGACTTCCAGAACGGCATCGGATCCTGGCTGCCGACGGCGCGGAACAGCGCATCGGCGGCGAGGTACTGCCGCACATCGCTCGCGGTGACGGGCGTCGTGCGCCGGTCCTCGGCCACCATCGCATCCCGGTCTTCACTGGCTTCGACACGCTCGGTGCGCGCCATTACGTCCCGCAGGGAGCCTTCGACCGCGCGCTTCGCCTGTTCGACGCGTTCCACCTGGTCCCGGTCTCCGGCGGCCGCGCGCCGCAGCGCCGCCCCGAAGCGCGACAACTGATGCTTGAGCTCCTCGACGCGGGCGTCATCGTCGCCGAGCAGGAACCGCGTGGTGGCCAGGAAATCCGCATAGTGCTCCTCGTGCTCGATCTCCGCGTCGGCGGTGTAGAGCTTGTACGGCGTCGCGGAGAGCAGCAGCGTGCGGACCCGTTTGCCGTCGTGCGCCTCGGCCTGGAACAGCTCCTGGGCCAGATCCGCCGCGGCATCGCGCTCGGTCTCCTGCGTGCCGAGCAGCGACTTGAAGCGCTGGAACTCGTCCAGGATGACCAGATCGGGCTCGAGAGCGCGGACGCAGGCGCGGGCCAGCATGCGGCGCAGGTCGGAGATGACCCGGTCTCGCGGGTGCCGGGCTTCGGCCGGCCACGTTCGATAGCGCCGGAACCACGTGTCGAGGAGCTCGCGGAGCCTGCCCTGGAGGTCCGTCTCTTCATGGAACGCCGCCTCGAAGCGTTGCCGTATGGTGTCGTCGATAGGCCGGGGGTAGTTCTCCAGCCGCGAGCGCCATCGGTCTCTCCTGGTGATCCCTCCCTGCAGGAGATTCATGAGCGCGGTGCGCGGCCCCACCAGTGGATCGAGCAGTTGGAACAGCACCTCCCGCTCCCGGCCCCGGCCGGCCGAGTGCCCCATGTTGAACGAGGTGCCGGGCGTGAAGCTGACGAAATTGAGCTTGCTGTCGGCGAGCCTCGATTCGCCTTCCCGATGCGCCAGCTCCGTGGCCAGCATCACCAGGCGGGTCGCCAACGCGAACGACCGCTGCTCCGCCCCGCCCACCTGCAGCTTGGGGAGATTGGCGCGCGCGATGCTGCCGTTGCTGCAGATGTAGACGATGTCGATCCGGCCGACGTCGTTCCAGAGGTGATCGATGGCGCGGGCGATGATGCCGCGGGCGACCAGCGTCTTGCCGAGGCCCACCTCGTCGGCCACCAGGAAGCGCCCGGTGCCGTCCTCCGCCGTGAACAGGCGATGGAAGGCATGTTCCACCGTGCGCCGCTGGAACGGCTTGAGGGGCTTGAGACTCGCCTCGACGGATGGTCGCTTCATGAACGTGGCTCCGGTGCGAGCGCCTCCTCGACGGCCGTCCAGACGGCGAACAGCTCGTCGGGCACTATGCGGCGCCCTTCCTCCGTCTTCCGCAGGTCGTCGATCAGCCGGCGGACCGGCTTGAGCCGATCAGGGTCCCTGGAGGCAGTGCGGACGAGGTCGTCGAGCAGGGTCTCGCCGCCGAGGCCGTCTCCCCAGGGGGGGACTGGGCCGTCTCCCTTTCCTTCGTCCGATAGCCACCCGGACAACTGGTCGAGCCCGCCCAAGCAACGCCCGCAGGAAGCGGAGGAACTTCTCGGGGCTGTCCAGGAGACCCCTGAGCACGTGGTGCATGCGGTCGGCCGGCATTCCCTCTGCGGGAAGCCGCAGGGTCATGCGGATGTCGTCCACGCCGCGCACGGCGACGCGCAACCGAAACGCGATGAATGCCGTCAGGCGGGCGACGGGCAGCCTCCAGCGCAACGGCTCGTCCAGGCCCAGGGCCTGATCCTCGGCAATGGAAACGGGCCAGACTGCGACCTCGACATCGTCGCCGGGCGGAACCACGCCACCGTCGATCGTCAACGTCCAGAGGTCGTCCCCGGAAGCGCAAACCACGCGCAGGCCCGCGCCCACGAGGGCGTCGCGCGCCGCTTCGAGCCGCGCCCGCGCGTCACTCACGCGCGGATCCTCGGCCTCTTGCTCGACTCTCCGGTACGGCACGCACAACTTCAGGAAGCCGCCGTCGAGGAAGTGACCGATGCCGCGACCGCCGGCTCCCCCCTTCTTGCCCCTAACCCAAGTTTAACAGCCGCAGTACTAAGCAACGCGGAATCAGCAACTTACAGCGACAAAAGCGCTCGAGTGGCACTACAAACCTGCGCAAACCGGGAAATGGGTCGGTCAGATGGTTGTCTTGCGGACGCCTCCCGGTTGCGGGTCGACGCCGAGCGCGTCGTAGATGGCCCGCTGTTCGGGTTCGGCCTGCGTGGCGGTGCGCACGTGCAGGGTGCGCCCGTCGGGGCGCCGGAAGGTGGCGGTGACGCGCTGCTGGCCTTCGAGGATGCGGCGCAGGGTGGTCCAACTGGCGTGTTCGCCGTGGGCTCGCAGCCGGGTGCGGATGACCTGCACGAGCTGGTAGGCGATGACGGTGATGAACAGGTGGCCATCGGCCCGCTGCGGCTTGTGGTGGTAGATGGGGCGCAGGCCGAGTTCGGACTTCAGTGCGCGGAAGACGGCTTCGACGTCGGTGAGGGTGGTGTAGGTGCGCCACAAGGCGTCTTCGTCCCAGTCGGTCTCGCTGCTGCGCAGGCAGTAGACGCCCGGATGGGTGGCCATCGAGCCGTCCTGGGGGCGACGGGTCCAGGTGACGGCGGCGGCCTTCTCGCCGGTCTGGTCGGGGGTGACCTCGATCTGGTAGTGCTTGGCGACGCGGGTATGCTTGGCTCTCAGTCGCCCAATGCGCTGCCAGACCTGTCCGAGGCGCTTGTGGGCGCGGGGGCGCGCCAGCCCCTCGTTGAGCGTGGTCAGCGCGGCCTCGAAGCGGGCGGCGGCCCGCTCAACGATGGCCCGCTCCTTGTGGGCCCGCTCTTCGGAGTAGCAGTACAGGCGGACCTCGCCGGGGTCGGTCGAGACGACCTTGTGCAGATGCACGGTGTGGTTCGACTGCGTGCGGACCGCCACGGCGGCCTCGGCGTCGAACTGCCGGTGGCGTTCACGGCTGACGACCAGATAGCGGTAGCGGTTGTCGCGCAGCCACCCGATGGCGGCCTCGGTGGCGACGCCGCGGTCCATCACCACCAGGGCGCCGGCCGGCGCATCGAGTGCCTCCAGCATGCCGGCCAGGGTGCGGTGTTCCCGGACGTTGCCGGCGAAGACCTGCGAGCGGCGCACGAAGCCGCTGGCGTCGAGCATCAGGCCCAGGGTCAGCAGCGGACAGTCGCTGCGCTTCTCTTTCGAGTGCCCGCGCTTTGCCTGCGGCTGCGCGCCCGCCTCGCCTTCGAAATAGGTGTTGGTCAGGTCGTAGAGGGTCACCGTCGGCTGCAGGTCGAACAGTCCCATGGCCCGCTCGAACAGATGCGCCTCGATCGCCTCGCGGTGCTTCACCAGCGCATCCGAGGCGCGGTAGAGCTGCATCGGGCTGACGGTCTCGAAGTCGACGCCGAGCAACTCGCCGAGGCCGCTGCGTTGCTGCAGCCAGCGGTGCGTGGCGCGCTCCGAGGCCGGCTGGGCCAGGCGTCCGACGACGGCGCCGGTCGCCGCGGTGCGCAACGCGCCGTTGACGCCCAACTCGGTCAGCAGGGCCGGCAGGCCCAATTGCTCCAGGGCCCACAGGCCGACCTGCTCGACGCCGACGCTGCGGGGGCGGACCAGGCGCAACGAGTCGACGTCGACCGGCTGCACGTCTGTCGGCCCGGCTGCCGGTCCCTGCACCGGTGTGCCGCGGGCGACCAACTGTGCGGCTATGCGCTGCGCTTCGCGTTCGACGGCGGCCGGGCAATCGGCCACCAGGGGCGTCTGGCCGGCCAGGATGTCGTCGCTGCGGGAGCAGACCAGCGGCCATTGCGCCTGGGGAATGTCGAAGTGGCGTCCGAGATTGAGCAGGGTGCGCTGGCGGACGGCGTTGCCGATGCGCTCGGAGTGGACGAGGCGATGCGAGAAGTAGGGCTGTCCGTCGGCGGTCCGCCGGGTTTGGGTGCGGCGAATGAACACACGCCCACGATAGCGGGTGCACGTCCCAGAAGCAACAACAACTCACACGATTATGGCACTACATTCAGTACCGCCAACACCCGATCCTTTAGAATCAACAAGTTATGGGGATGCGATCCTCGAAATATCGCCTAAATCTACAAAATTGTCGGGAATCTTGCTAAAGATGGGCTAACGGACGCCATCATCTCGACGTTGCTGCCGGTGAACGCCGACGCGGTCAGGTTCGCGGAGCCGACAGACCACGTCACGCGCCAACCGTGCTCGACGGCGATCATCTTGGCGTGCAGCCCCGACGGGCGGGCATCGCCGGCGGCCGTTGGCCGGTCATCGTCGCCGCGAGCATCGCCGGCTTCCGCTGCCGGGTCGTCGTCCCGGTCGGCCGGTCCGTCCTCGACCTCGCCCTGGGCGGTGTCCGAGAGAACGAAGACCTCGTTCCACGCGGCGAGCGCGTTTTCGGACAGCTTGTCGAGCTCCTCCTGCCGACTCACCAGTGTCCGGTCGTCCCTGCCCAGCCTGGCGACCGCGTCGAGTCCGGTCCGGTTGACGAACGGGGCTACGGCGAGCGTGCCATGCCCGCTCGATGGCGGACTCCAGGTTCGGCGCTCACGTGCCAATCCGATCGCGTGGAACTCGATCGGCGCATCGAATCCCTCGGGGGCGGGAAACGCGGTTCGCCAGGCGCGTCCCGCAGGCTCCCGAGCCCCAGCTCGTCGAGCGTGCCCTGCTCCTTGAACAGATCCAGCACCCGCCGCATCTTGTCCCGGTCGCTCGCCGTTAGGTCGAGCCACGTCAACGTCGCCTGCATTCGGCTACCTTTCGCATTTCGATGCGCGATTTATAGCACGTAGCCGGACGCCGGGCGCGCCGGGCGCTTGCGGCCGGATTCTGTCGTGTCGAGTCGTGGTCGAGTGGATGTCGGGATCGAACTGGATGACGGCGCGGTCGCCTCGATCTCCATCGTGTTTCTCATGGTTCCACTCCGTTCCGCCGCAACCAGTCTCGAATGCTCGCCACCCGGGAAATTGTGAGGATGTCGTCCCGGCTCGCCATAGCCGCTCCCGTCAGCGCAGCTCCTGGAAGAATTCGCCAAGTATCGCACTACAGGATGGACATCGGAAGGCGACCAGGCGGACGTCGGACAAGCGTTGAGGTGCGGGAAGTCAGGCAGTGAGGCCGAGGCGACCAGAGGCGGATCTGCTGGAATGCGCTTGACGCCATATGCCCTGTATAGCATATTATGTCCGTGGCTTGGAAAGTCGGCTTCCATCCGGCGTTCGACCCGGAATTCGAGGCACTGGCCCTTGAAGTGCAGGATGAGCTGCTCGCGCAAGCAAAGCTGCTCAAGCGCAAGGCCATCCTGTTGGTCGCCGGCGACAAATCGGGAATCGGCGAGCGACGTTTCTACAGACAGCTCATCAAGAAGGCCGACGAGCGCTTCGCTCAACATCTCGGTGAGCTGGAAGAGGACAGGAGGACAAGATGACGACCTTGACGGAAAGAATGGACAGGCTCCCCCCGGATCGCCGGAAGAGGGTCGAGGAACGGGCCCTGGCGCTGATCGCCGAGGAAATGTCTCTGCGGGACCTGCGCAAGGCCCGGAAGCAGACGCAGGTGCGGGTCGCCAGAAAACTCGGGATCAACCAGGAAAACGTGTCCCGCATCGAACAGCGCAGCGACTTGCTGCTGTCCACCCTCAGCGGATACGTCGAGGCCATGGGGGGCAAGCTGAGCCTGGTGGCGGAGTTTCCGGACCGGCCTCCGGTGGCTCTGACCGGCATTGCCGCGCTGGACCAGGACGCCCCGTCGAAGAAGTCCGCCGGGCGCGATAGTCAATGAGGGCAATACGCCGATGTCCACGAATAGTGCGCCAACACAGGCACCGCCTTGCAGACGATGCTCTCCTACTCCGGAGTCGCAGCGACGTCGTGCATCCACATCGCGCTTGACACCAGGCGCAACGCGACGAGAACGAGGACGGTGCGGTAGAGGCGCGTGAAGACAACCTCGTCGAAACGATCGAGCAGTCGGCTGCCTACCGCCGTACCGGCAATCACCAGCATGGACATCGCCATCAGAAGCCCGAGGTGCTCGCGGTACGAGAAGCCCACCCAGCCGAACGCCGCGATCTTCGCCAGATGTCCTGCCCCCTGACACGCAGCCGCGGTTCCCACGACGCCCCGCCGCGACAGGCCGAGATGTAGAAAGAACGGCGCGACGAGCGGCCCGACCACCCCGATCAGGCTGCCCAGGAAACCGGCGACGCCGCCCAGCAACGCGAAGCGGCGCGCCTCGCCACGCGCGCCGGCGGGACGAATTCGCAGCCAACCGGGTCGCAACGTGGCCACCAGAATGAATACCCCGATCAGCGTTGTGCCGAGCGCAGCCGGGATGGCAAGCGCCAGGCGCGCCCCGGCCAGCGCCAGCGGCAGCAGGAACAGCGAGTACCAGCCGACGACCCTCCACGCCACGTGGCGCCCCTGCACGACGGTGCGCGTACCGTTGGAGATCAGTTGGATCACACCGTGCAGCGGAATGGCGGCGGCCGGCTCGAAGAACAACAGCATCACGGCCAGCAGCACGCTCCCCCCAGCCAGGCCGACCATCGCGGACAGCACGGCTGACGCAAACGCCACGCCGCAGAGCAGAGCGACGGTCAACGGGTCCATGCGCGGGAATGATAGAGCCCTGCCGCCGAATGCTCACGGGAGCAGGCGACGGCGTTCGCGCCGGCCGCAACGGCCAGCGTCACTCGCTGCGCGGTTGACGTACGGTAGCGGCTGACATACGGTTGCAGCATGGGGTTGGAAGGCGGGAACACCTCGACGGCGGCTGGCGTGGCCGATCCGGAAGAAGCGGCCGAGCGGACGTTCACGGCGCATCGACACGACGGCGGCTGGCTCGACGCCTTTATCGCCGGCCTCGACCGTCGTCGCACGGTCGACGCCTTCACCCGGACAACCGAGACGTGGGGCCTGAGCCAAGCCGAGGCGGCCCGCCTGTTCGGCGTAAGCCGCCAAGCGGTCGGCAAATGGCGGCGGCGCGGCGTGCCCCCGGAGCGCGCCGGTGCGGTGGCGGATCTGGCCGCCGCCACCGACCTGCTCGTGCACCATCTCAAGCGCGATCGGATCCCGGCGGTGGTGCGCCGCCCGATTCCGGCCCTCGACGGCGTGTCCCTGGTGGACCTGCTGGCGCGGGGCGATACGCGCGCGGTGCTGGCCGCGTGCCGTGACATGTTCCGGTTCGACCGGGTCCATGCCTGACCGTGGCGTTGCAACGCGAAGCGGTTCCCGCTGCTCACGTCTGGTGGCGTGTCGCCGACCCGTCCTGGAGTGACCCGCTCGACCCGGACTTCGCGCGGCGACGCGGCGGACGCTGGAACCCGCCGGGCAGCTTTCGGGTGCTCTACCTCAACGAGAACATCGGGAAGGCGCGTCTGAACCTCCGCGCTTTCCTCGCCGGCTGGCCGTACGAACCGGAGGATCTCCGCGACGACACGGGCCCGGTGCTGATCGGCTGTATCTTGCCGGACCGCCAGATCGTCTGCGACGCGCACTCGACAGCCGGCGTGCGCGCCGCCGGTCTGCCCGCCACCTACCCTCTCGACGAGGACGGCACGCCGGTCCCGCACGCTCGCTGCCAGCCGGTCGGCGCGCGCGCGAAGGCCGAGCGTCTGCGCGGCATCCGCGCCCGCTCCGCGCAGTCCCGGGACGGCGCCGGCCGCGAGTTGGCGTGGTTCCCGGCCACCCGGCGCAGCATCGCCCGGCGGGTGCGAACGCTGTCGTTCGCGGCGTGGTTCCGGGGTTGAGCCTCCTCACGCCGACCCGTAGACGTGGGCGCACAGCCGACGTTAGACCAGGATGTTCGTGTCGGCCGTGATCTTCACACCTCTCCCGCCCATCCCGCGGCCGCAGCCTCGTTCAACTCCTCGATGGCGCGTGCTGGCGTTGCCGGTCGACCCTGTCGCCGGGCTGCGACGGCCGCCTGGCGGTCGAGAACGCGGCCGTACAAGCGGTCTAGAAACGCACCACGAAAAGTGACTTGTGGGGAACAAGTCGCATATTTACAGCATCTTGCATGGCTATATAACATGTCGAAAAACATGTCACAATTGGCGTCATGGACTGGCAGCGTTTCAGTTTCGAGTACCGGCTGCGCCTCGATGCCCTGATCCCGGGCCTGATCCGGATCGAGGCATCCCGGGAAGCGGCGCTCAACCTGGTGCTGCCGCCCGACTGGAAGACGCAACTGGACCGGCTGAACCGCGTACGCGCAGTTCACGGAACGACCGCCCTCGAGGGCAATCCGCTGTCCGAGGCCGAGGTGAGCCGGCAGATGGACCTGCTGGCAGCCTCGTCGACGGCTCCTGCCACTACGTCCAGGGACCAGCGCCAGGTGCAGAACGCCGGCCGGGCGCAGGATTGGGTCCGCCAGCGATTCACCCCCACGGCCGCCCCGTTGCGCCGCTCCGATATCCTGCGGATGCACGAGCTGATCACGGAGGGGTCCGACGAGACGGACAATCTTCCCGGTCGGCTGCGAATGCATTCCGTCGTCGTGGGGACGGAAGCGCTGGGCGGCGTGCATCGGGGAGCGCCGCAGCAGGACGTGTCCGGGCTCGTCGATCGGTTCGTCGAGTTCGTGAACTCCCGACCCTTCATGGCGCAACACCCCGTGGTGCGAGCCCTGCTGGCGCACTTCTTCCTTGTCACGATTCACCCGTTCGGGGACGGAAACGGCCGGGTGTCCCGGCTGGTCGAAGCCGGCATTGTCTTCCAGGGCGAGTACAACGTATTCGGATTCTATGGCCTGTCGAACTATTTCTACCGCCATGGGGAGGAGTACAAACGGCTGCTGCAGGAGAGCCGGCGCACGCAGCCGTTCGACCTGCACGCGTTCGTGGCGTTCGGCGTGGAGGGGTTCGCAGCCGAGCTGAAGGGCATCAACAACTTCATCAAGACGAAGCTGAACCGCGTCGTCTACCGGGCCACTCTGGTTCGGGCGTTCAACCAGCGGGCGGGCAAGCGCCGTCGGGTCATCAACCAGCGGGAATACGGCCTCCTGGACTTCCTTCTGTACGAAACGGAGCCGATCGATCCCTTCGCCGAGGAACCTTCACGGAAAATCGAGTACTCGGCGCTTCGCCGGGCGCCGTACGTCACGGGGGTGTACAGGAACGTCACGGCTCGCACGTTCTATCGGGAGCTGATCAGGCTGGCCGAAACGGGGTTCATCAAGTTCTCGGTTCAGGAGCAGGAGCCGACCGCCGAGATCGACTTCGGGGCGATCGGCAGGTACTGACTGGATTGCGATGGCGACACAACGAGCGGGTCGAGGGCGCCGGTGGCTCGAGACGGCCCAACTGATCCTCGGCCACGTGGTGGCCGTGGTTGTCGGATTCGTCCTGATGGTCTTCGGCCTCGGTCTGGGGGTGACGATGGTCATGCTGCCGGTCGGTCTTGTCGTCGGTCTGATCGGCGTCGGGGTGTTCGTGTGGGGTCTGTTGGGTCACCTGGGGGAGGACGAGTGAGGTCCGCACCCGCACGCCCGGCTTACCCCGACAGCCGGTGTTCCCGGCCCAGCTCCACCAGGCGCTCGACCAACTCGGAGTGTCCGGTGACGTGGAAGATGTAGCGCGGCACGTCGCGACCGACCCGGCGTGACATGAAGGGCTCGCCCCAGAAGCTCAGCAGGCATTCCGTGGCGCCGCTCGGCTGCGTGTCCGCCAGGATGAACGAGACGTCCTCCGGGAGGCTGGACCACACCGGCTGGGCGACCTTGCCAGTACCGCCGCACGCTACGACCTTGGGCCGGACGTCGCGCTCCCATTTCGGGCGCTGCCGTTCGTCGAGCACGAAGGTGATGGCGGTGACGGACGGATTCTCGATGGCCGGAAGCAGGAGCGCATCGAAGAGCGGTTGCCGCTCGAACATCGACAGGCAGACGTTGAACCAGACCATGTCGCCCCTGGCGCCGCGAGAGAAGTCGGTGCTTGCCTGACGAAGCTCCCGGGGGCCTATGACGAGCACGTCCGGCGGCGTCGCACTCCGGGCGAGCTGGCCCAGCAGGAGCTCGCCGCGGTCCACGCCGGCCGCGATGCGCCGTTGCCCGTGTTCCGACCTGAGCAGCCGCAGGAACATCGCCGCTATCAGCACGAGCGTGATCATCGACAGCACTTCGGTCTCGATCACGTGGAGGAAGTGCAGCACGATGGCGGTGACCGCGGCCAGCACGCCGGCGACGGCGTCCCACTCGATCTTCAGCAAGCGGTGCATCAGGACGGACCTCCGCGACCCGGATACCCGGCGGCGGCAGCGCTCAGCCCGATCGCGGCCAGAACCCCGAGGTCGACGAACAGCAGCGGCGCGAAGGGCGGCGCGCCGTGCACGAAGTTCTCGAACAGGCTGGCCGACAACCCGTTGACGTCGGCGGCCACGTGGAAGTAGAAGCCGAGCAGGCCTACGACGGCCTGCAGCGCGAGCGCGCCGAAGCAGATGATAAGGAACGCGCCGCGCCGGTCCACCAGAGCGACCGACAGGAAGCCTGCCGCCAGCGCGCTCGCGGCCACCGGCCACCATTCGCTGGCGTGGAAGAACCCGTTCTGTGCGTGGTCGCAAAGCGCCAGGACGAAGACGCCGAGGAAGCCGCCGAGGGCGAAGAACACCACCCACCAGTCCCACTCGTCGGTCTCGCGCGGCACCATGCGGTTGACCAGCAGCAGGAAGCCGAGACCGGCGTAGGCGAGCGGGGCGGCGAACGGCGCCGTGTACACGAGGCTGCGAATGGTCCACTGCGAGAAGAACTGGCTCTCCAGGTGGTAGACGACGCCGGCCATGCCGAGCGCGATGGAGCCGAAGCCGACCAGGAGTCCGACGCGGTGCGCGTAGGACCCGGGCATCGTGCGACCGGCCGCCGGCAGCGCCGGGGCCAGCAGCAGCGTCGCGGCGATCGAGAAGACGAAGGGAATCCACTCCGCCCAGTGACGGAAGGCGTTGACGGAGTGGGCCAGGAAGACGTCCAGGACCAGGAAGGCGAGGTTCGCGAGTACGAACGCCTCGAGCAGCGCGCTCCTGCCACTGGGTCCGAGGAGCCGCCGCAGAAGATGGGACTGGCGCAGACTACGCGGTTCCCGCTCAGCGATCCGCACGCGCGTCCCGCAGGTCGGCGGCCATGTCATCGAGCTCGGTGAGCTTGAGCAGCAGCTCGTAGTTGCCGTGCCACTGCACGAAGTCGGCCCCACCCATGAATGCGCCGTGCTTGGCGGTGCGCCCGAAGTAGTGCCAGAAGTCGAAGTACAGGAACTCGATCGGCTCGTCGAACGGCTCCGCCGTCAGCAGCCCGTCGGCGCGCAGCGCGGCCATCAGCGCCTGCCCTTCCCGGACCCGCTCGTTGGTCGCGGCAAGGACGGCCTCCGCCTCCTCGTAGAAGCGCGCGACGCTCGACGAGGCGTGGCAACGGAGACACGTCTCCTGCATCTCGGTCCGGGCGCGGGCGTACCCCGGGCGCTGCTCGGAGACCGGCGCGAACAGCCAGTAGGACAGCCGCTCCGTCGTGTCGTGGGTCACCTTCAGCCCGTCCAGGCCGCTCAGGTGGCAGGTCGCGCACGTGGGGATCGGCATGTCCGCGGTGGTCAACCGCTTGGGTTCGGCGCTCAGATTGAGCGAGGTGCGCTGCGCCGCGAACAGCGCACCGTGCTTCGACTCGGTGTAGATCTCCACCTGCGCGTGGTCGGGACCCATGTGGCACTGCCCGCAGGTCTGCGGCTCGCGGGCCAGCGCGATGGACGTCGAGTGCCGCGAGTGGCATTCCGTGCAGCTTCCGATGGAGCCGTCGCGGTTGGGCCGGCCGATCTCGTGACAGCCGAGGCAACCGGTCTGGGTCGCCGCCGCGCCCTCCAGGCTGGCCAGCGCATTGGCGGGACGATCCACCGCGCCGGGATGGTGCCGCTCCCCGAAGGCGAGCTGCTCGGGCGACATCCCGCTCGCGCCGCTGACGGCGGCCCACGCCGGCAGGGCGTGCCGGCTGCGCGCGAACTGCTCGTACTCCGTGCGATGGCAGCCCCGGCAGTTCAGGGACGTGACGTCCCGGGCGAGGCGGAAGTTGTAGTGGTCGTACGTCTCCTGCCCGTCGTGCGGCTGATGGCAGTCGTAGCAGGTCACGTTGGCGCGGCTGTGCTCACTCCGCTCGAACTGGTGGACGACGGCCGCGGTCTCCTCCCGGTGGCACTGCGCGCACCGTCCGGTTGCCCGCACCAGCTCGGGCCGCGGCTGTCGGACCTCCGATTCCGGCCGCGCCTGGTTGATCAGCAGGGCCGCCATCAGCAGCGCGCCGCTGATGGTGACGGCGACGAAGACCGACCTGAAGGGCATCTGATCGCGGCGGACCGGCGCATCCGGCCTCTTCTTCCATCATAGTCCCCCGCCGTGACCGGCGAGGCCGGGCGAACCGCTCCGCCCCGCGGTGCTCCACAACCGACTGTGGTATGTTGGGGTTCCGTCACGCAAGAGACTCCGTGGCGCCGAAGCGTCCTTGTCCCAAGCCGTTCCAGCACACGTCAGGGCCGCCATCAACATGGATTGAGTGGCGTCAGGAGTCCGTCATGCCGAACAGGACCGACTGTGACATGCGCCGACGGTACCGGTCGCTCCTGGCCGCCGTGGCGGTGGCCGCGTTGTGGATCGGCGACCTTCGCTCCCAGCCGGCTGCGGACCTCCTGCTGGTCGGCGGTTTCGTCTACGACGGCTCGGGACAGCCGCCGGGCCGGCAGGACGTCGGCGTGGTGGGGGAGCGGATCAGCTTTGTCGGCGACGCGGCGGCAGCCGGCCTCGATGCTGCCGTGGTCATGGACGTCGACGGGCTGATGGTCACGCCGGGCTTCATCGACATGCACTCGCACGCGGAGCTGACGGAAGACTACGGCCAGGACGCACTGCCGTTCCTCCATCAGGGCATCACCACGGTGGCGATTGGGGTGGACGGTGGGGGTACGCCCCACGTCGCCGAGCTGTTCGCCGGGCTCGAGGGCCGCATCGGGGTGAACGCGTTCGCGTACGTGGGTCACGGCGAGATCCGGGAACGGGTGATTGGAGAGGTCGACCGCGCGCCGACGGCGGACGAGCTGAACGAGATGCGCGCGCTGGTCCGGCAGGCCATGAACGAAGGGGCGTTCGGTCTCTCGACCGGACTCTTCTACGTTCCGGGATACTACGCGACCACCGAGGAGGTCATCGAGCTGGCGCGGGTCGCCGCGGCGTTCGACGGTACGACACGCACGATCGTGACCTCGGCGCCAGCTACCGGGGCGTCGGCTATCTCGAGTCGATACGTGAGGCGATCCGGATCGGTGAAGACGCAGGGATGCGCGTCATCTTCAGCCACTTCAACGCGCAGGGCGCGAGCAACTACGGCCGCGCGCCCGAGGGGGCCCGCTTGATCGAAGAGGCCCGCGCGCGGGGCGTGGAGGTGGCGGCGGCACAGCACGTCTACACGGCAACCCAGTCGAGCCTGGCTGCCTATGCGATACCGCGGTGGGCCTCGAACGGCGGCCGTGAGGAGATGCTCGAACGGTTTCGCGACCCCGAGACCGTCCGCCGGCTCGACGTCGAGACCATGGAGATGCTGGCGATCCGCGGGGGCGCCGACAAGCTCCTGTTCGCCGACCCGCGGCCGGAGCTGAACGGCCGGACGCTCGCCGCGGTGGCGGCCGAGTGGGAGCTGTCGATACCCGCGGCGGTGCGGCGCATCCTCACGGATGGCAACGCGGCGGTGATGAACCTCGACCTCTACGACATCGAGAACACGCGCACCCTGGCGCGGCAACCCTGGATGATGACCTGCACGGACGGTCGCACCCCATCCCCCACGCAGAACGTCACGCACCCGCGCGTATTCGGAGCCTTCACGCGCAAGCTTCGCCAGTTCGTGCTCGATGAGCGGATCATCACGATGCCGTTCGCCATCCGCAGCATGACCGGTCTGGCAGCCGATTTCCTGCACCTGGATGACCGCGGGTACCTGCGGGACGGCGCCGTCGCCGACATCGCGGTGCTCGACGGCGACCGCATCCGCGATCGCGCCACCTACGACCGCCCGCGACAGCCGGCCGAGGGGACGGTGCATGTGCTCGTCAACGGTCGTTTCGCGATACGGGACGGCGACGCGACCGGCGCGCTGGCCGGCCAGCCCATTCGCCGGCCGACGCGGACAGGCCGAGATCGCCCCTGACCTGTGACCTCACGCTCCGCAGGAGGTTGACATGAAGCTGCGCGCATTACTCACGGTGTACGTATAGGGCTGCGACACCAGCCCTTTCAAGGTGCACGTCACAAGAACTAGCCCATCTTTAGCAAGATTCCCGACAATTTTGTAGATTTAGGCGATATTTCGAGGATCGCATCCCCATAACTTGTTGATTCTAAAGGATCGGGTGTTGGCGGTACTGAATGTAGTGCCATAATCGTGTGAGTTGTTGTTGCTTCTGGGACGTGCACCCGCTATCGTGGGCGTGTGTTCATTCGCCGCACCCAAACCCGGCGGACCGCCGACGGACAGCCCTACTTCTCGCATCGCCTCGTCCACTCCGAGCGCATCGGCAACGCCGTCCGCCAGCGCACCCTGCTCAATCTCGGACGCCACTTCGACATTCCCCAGGCGCAATGGCCGCTGGTCTGCTCCCGCAGCGACGACATCCTGGCCGGCCAGACGCCCCTGGTGGCCGATTGCCCGGCCGCCGTCGAACGCGAAGCGCAGCGCATAGCCGCACAGTTGGTCGCCCGCGGCACACCGGTGCAGGGACCGGCAGCCGGGCCGACAGACGTGCAGCCGGTCGACGTCGACTCGTTGCGCCTGGTCCGCCCCCGCAGCGTCGGCGTCGAGCAGGTCGGCCTGTGGGCCCTGGAGCAATTGGGCCTGCCGGCCCTGCTGACCGAGTTGGGCGTCAACGGCGCGTTGCGCACCGCGGCGACCGGCGCCGTCGTCGGACGCCTGGCCCAGCCGGCCTCGGAGCGCGCCACGCACCGCTGGCTGCAGCAACGCAGCGGCCTCGGCGAGTTGCTCGGCGTCGACTTCGAGACCGTCAGCCCGATGCAGCTCTACCGCGCCTCGGATGCGCTGGTGAAGCACCGCGAGGCGATCGAGGCGCATCTGTTCGAGCGGGCCATGGGACTGTTCGACCTGCAGCCGACGGTGACCCTCTACGACCTGACCAACACCTATTTCGAAGGCGAGGCGGGCGCGCAGCCGCAGGCAAAGCGCGGGCACTCGAAAGAGAAGCGCAGCGACTGTCCGCTGCTGACCCTGGGCCTGATGCTCGACGCCAGCGGCTTCGTGCGCCGCTCGCAGGTCTTCGCCGGCAACGTCCGGGAACACCGCACCCTGGCCGGCATGCTGGAGGCACTCGATGCGCCGGCCGGCGCCCTGGTGGTGATGGACCGCGGCGTCGCCACCGAGGCCGCCATCGGGTGGCTGCGCGACAACCGCTACCGCTATCTGGTCGTCAGCCGTGAACGCCACCGGCAGTTCGACGCCGAGGCCGCCGTGGCGGTCCGCACGCAGTCGAACCACACCGTGCATCTGCACAAGGTCGTCTCGACCGACCCCGGCGAGGTCCGCCTGTACTGCTACTCCGAAGAGCGGGCCCACAAGGAGCGGGCCATCGTTGAGCGGGCCGCCGCCCGCTTCGAGGCCGCGCTGACCACGCTCAACGAGGGGCTGGCGCGCCCCCGCGCCCACAAGCGCCTCGGACAGGTCTGGCAGCGCATTGGGCGACTGAGAGCCAAGCATACCCGCGTCGCCAAGCACTACCAGATCGAGGTCACCCCCGACCAGACCGGCGAGAAGGCCGCCGCCGTCACCTGGACCCGTCGCCCCCAGGACGGCTCGATGGCCACCCATCCGGGCGTCTACTGCCTGCGCAGCAGCGAGACCGACTGGGACGAAGACGCCTTGTGGCGCACCTACACCACCCTCACCGACGTCGAAGCCGTCTTCCGCGCACTGAAGTCCGAACTCGGCCTGCGCCCCATCTACCACCACAAGCCGCAGCGGGCCGATGGCCACCTGTTCATCACCGTCATCGCCTACCAGCTCGTGCAGGTCATCCGCACCCGGCTGCGAGCCCACGGCGAACACGCCAGTTGGACCACCCTGCGCCGCATCCTCGAAGGCCAGCAGCGCGTCACCGCCACCTTCCGGCGCCCCGACGGGCGCACCCTGCACGTGCGCACCGCCACGCAGGCCGAACCCGAACAGCGGGCCATCTACGACGCGCTCGGCGTCGACCCGCAACCGGGAGGCGTCCGCAAGACAACCATCTGACCGACCCATTTCCCGGTTTGCGCAGGTTTGTAGTGCCACTCGAGCGCTTTTGTCGCTGTAAGTTGCTGATTCCGCGTTGCTTAGTACTGCGGCTGTTAAACTTGGGCTAGCGAGGCTCCGCCTCAGACCAACAAGCATGTAGGTTGAGCGTGCTCCTCGCCGCGTGGCCCTTTGGCCATTGGGGGCGCTATGGTAGCGAAGAAACCACGATCAAAACCTGAACTTGACTCAACTGTAAAGATCCCGGCCGCTCAAGGAATCTAGTGTACCCGCTGAAACGTATACCCAGCATCTCGTATCCGAGCGTTGAAGTATCGCCCTTTGGAATCCGCAGAGCGCAACTCGGGGTAGACCGTCTCAGGAACGGAGAAATACCGGTACTCAGCGCCGCGCTGAAAGCGGATCCCGAGCGTGCGCGTCGAGCGCTCATAGGTAATCGCCGCCACGGTTGAGGACGAGACGTGCCGGTAGCTCCTGGGCCCCTCCGAGTCGCGTGGGAGCGTCATCGTTTCTTCCCCAAGAGCTTGGCGGTGGAAACGTGGGGCTGGCCGGCATGCATGGTGCGCTTGGGCTTCGGCTTCTTGGGCCCGCGGGGATGCTTGCGGTACTTCGCCAGATCCACCGCCCGGGCAAGCCCCATAAGAAGCGTGAGGAAGGCTTCATGCGAGAGGGCCTGCACCTGCGTCCACTGGTCGGCCGGGACGAACCCCAGCAGCGCTTCATAGGTCCGGCCGATCTCGCCCGCGATGTAGTAGCCGGAGACCGTGTCGTGGATCGTCTGCTCGCCGTGCAGGCCGCGAAGGGCCCCCTTCACCACCGCCAGCACGTTATAGGCCACGAGCGCGACGCAGAACGCGAACAGGGCGGCCGCGGGATACCCGAGCGTGTTCACTTCCGAGTGCAGGTGCGCTTCCAGCTGCTGGAACATCGTCTCAATCGTCCACCGCCGCCGATACAGCTCCGCGACTTGCTTCCCCGTGGCGGCCGACTTCGACAGGTCGGTCAGCAGGAGCAAGGTCTTGTCGCCGCCGCGGGTCGCACGGGTGAGTTCGACCCGGACCAGGCGATAGATGCGGACGTCGTCCGCGTCCTCGCCCGGGCGCGGCGCCATGAGGACTTCGACCTGCTGTTCATACACTTTCCCGGTCTCGATCGACCCCACGAACCGCGCCGGCGCCAGCGCGGTCACCGGCAGGCCTTTGTGGTAGCGGCACAGGAATGTGCCGGCGCGGGCCTCGATGCCGGCCAGGAACGCACGGACGCAGAAATTGCGATCCATGATCCAGAGATCGCCCGCTTGGACCGTCGGCACCACCTCGCCCAACAGGGCCCGTTCTTGTGCGTGCCCGTCTTCGCACGGGAAGACATCGATCGCCATCTCCACCGCCGGGTCATAGACCACCAGCGCCTTGCCTGGCAGCGGTCCCGCGGCGGTGGTGCGCAACACCTGCAGGCGATGCTCCGTCGCTGCAATGCAGTTCCCATCCAGGACTTTCACCCGATAGCCCGGCAGCCACGGGCGACAGCCCCCCTGCACGTCCTCGACGAGGTGGCGGAGGTGCCCCGCGGTGTCGCGCACCAACGCCCGGGAGGTCTGGGCCTCCACGCCGTTGAGCTTGTTGTACACCGACGTGACGGAGACCGTGATCTCCCCCGCCGTCCGCTTCGCCTGATACGCGGCATGGACACTCCCAAAGGCTTTGAAGACCACCACACTCATCAGCTCGAACGCCGACGAGAACAGCAGCTCCCGCGTATACTGCTTCTCGGTGACGGCCTCGAACCAGTCGTTGAGGCGGGCGGGCTCGAAGACGCGTTCGAGCAGCGCTCGCAGCATCACCGGGATCGGAAACGTCTCGCTGGCTCGGCGGAAAAACGCATCCAGTACCATGGCACCTCCAATCGCGCCCATCGAGAGAGGCGCTCTCCCAGACGAGTCTGGCGATCGGAGGTGCAAATGTCCAGCGGTTTCTGGGATTGGAACGGCGCATCACGCCCGACGCGGAGGCCCCTCCAAACGCCAAGCGAGCAAGCCGACCGTGCCCTTCTCTGGCAGCCGCAGAAGCCTGGCTAATGACTAAGTCCTTGTATGAGTATCAATTAGCACCTTGAAAGGGCTGGGCTGCGACACCCCTGCCGATAGCGACCAGTAGCCCATGACGACGGAAGAGCGCTACGTCATCCTGAGTAGATGCATCATGTTTGATTCCTGGAAGTGCTTCGTTGCCCTGGTGTTCGCTGTATCCTGCCTTTCCGTCCATCCGGTCGAGGCAGAGGAGTTGAGTGCGGAAGATCACGCGGAGATAAATCAACTCTATGCCAGGTACGTGCAGGCCATCGACTTCGGCGATGCCATCGCGTGGGCTGACGCCTTCACGCCAAACGGCTCCTTCGGCGATTCCGTTACGGGTCGCGATGCTCTGATCGCGTTTGCCGAGCGATACCACGAGGAGAATGGAAGCGAACCACGCCATTGGTACACCGCCCTTGTGCTTACTCCGACCGCCGATGGCGCCGAGGGAAGGTGCTACGCTCTGACGTTCAACTCAAGCACTCGGAGCCTCATGTGGACGGGGACGTACCGAGACGTGTTGGTGGAGACCCCCAAAGGCTGGCGGTTCTTGTCTCGACAACTCACGATTGACGACACCCCGGCCGACAGCGAGTAAAGGGCGAATAGCGTCCGCAGCGCGGAGACGCAGACGCTTCCACGCTCCGGCCAACACCCCTTGGCGGCGCACGTCTCACCGCCAAGGGGTCGCCCACGGGACCGCGCGAACGCCGCCTCGTCTGCGCGCCTACTCGTCACTCCGGAAGCGCGAATACGTAGAGCGCGTTCCCTCCCTCCGGCTGGAAAATCTCCGGGCTGAGCTGCGCGGTGAGGCCCCGGAACGCGCCTCCCAGCGAGGCCGGGACGGCGAGAAACTGCCGGCCGCCCGCCTCGTAGGTGATGGGATAGCCGTGCGCCGCGGCGCCGAGGCGGGTCTCCCAGAGGACCTCCCCCGTCCGGATGTCGAACGCCCGGTAGTAGCGGTCGGCGTCCCCCGCGAAGACGAGGCCGCCGGCTGTCGTCAGCGTCGACGTCAGGAAGGGGGCGCGCTGCTCGCGGCTCCACAGCTCCTCCATCGTCCGCACGTCGTAGGCGGCCAGCTTGCCCACGTTGCCGTCGCTGCCCGGCATCTCGTGGAACTCGGAGCGGCCCGCCGTTCCGCCGCCTCCCTCGACGAACTCCACCTGGCGGCCGGTCAGGTACATGCACGCCTGGTGGAGCGGAATCACCAGCGCGCCGGCGCCGGGGTGATATGCCGACGCCTGCCAGTTGTGCCCGCCGAGCAGGCTGGGACAGGCAGGCACGCGGTCGCCGACGTCGGCGTCACGGATGTCCTGCCGGTAGGTCAGCTCGCCGGTGGTCCGGTCGATCGACTCGAAGACGTCCTGGTAGACCGTCTCGCGCAGGTCGACGAACGCCCCGGTCCGCCGGTCGAGCTTCCAGAGGATGCCGTCCTTGCCGATGGTGAAGAGCCACCGCTCGTCGCCGGCGTCGACCAGCACCCGCTCGTAGACGATGTCGAGGTCGAGCGTCTCGCCCGGCGCATGCTGGAAGTACCACTGGACCTGCCCGGTGCCGGGGTTCAGGGCGAGCGTCGAGTTGGTGTAGAGCGCGTCCTGCCGCGTCGTCATGCCGCGGCTCGCCGCCACCCACGGCTTCGCCTGCGCCGTGCCGATGTAGAAGAGGCCGAGCTCCGGGTCGTAGCTGCCCGGGATCCACGAGTCGCCGCCCGCGCGCAGATACGGCGGCGTGTCGCCCCACGACGCGTCGTTCGGGTCGCCCGGCAGCGCGATCGTGGACGTCCGCCACAGCTCCTCGCCGGAGTCCGGGTCGTGACCGGTGATGAAGCAGGTCTGCTCCTTGTAGCGGTTGCAGCCGTTCATGCCGCTGACGACGACGCCGTCGGCGACGACCGGCCCGGAGTTCTGGCGGAACCCCTGCGTGTAGTCCGCCTTCACGGCGCGCCACACCTCGGCGCCGGTCCGCGCGTCGAGCGCCACGAGCGCCGCGTCGTGGGTGGCCAGGTAGACCTTGTCGCCGTAGAGCGCCAGGGTGCGGGTCGCCGCGCGTTGCGGCGCATCCTCGGGCAGCGGCCACCGGAACTGCCAGATGACCTCGCCGGTCAGCGCGTCGATCGCCTGCACCACGTTCCCGGGATTGGCCAGGAACATCACCCCGTCGTGCACCAGCGGCGTGGTCTGGTTGTTCCCCTCCCGGATCGCCAGCGTCCAGGCCAGTTGCAGTTGGCCGACGTTGTCGCGCGTGATCTGATCGAGCGGGCTATAGCCGTGGCTGTCGCGCGTCCGGCGCCAGCTCAGCCAGTCGCCGGGGGGCGGGTCCGCGAGCAGCGCGTCGGTCACCGGGGTCAGCTCGTGCGGCACCTCCCGGTTGACGAACCGCGACGGTCGCCGCCGGGGCAGCTCGCCTTGCTCCGCCGCACGCCGCGCCTCGGCGATGTCCGCCGCATCGCCAATCGTCACCGCCGCGTCGGCCATCAGCGGCGCGTCTCCCGGCCGGGCGCCGTTCGCGTCCAGGATGTACGCGACCAGGTTCAGGTAGACCTGATCGCCGAGCGATCCGCCGAGGCCGGGCGGCATCGCCTCCCGCAAGTACGCGAACAGCTCGTCCGTCGTCTGGCCGGCCCAGCCGTTCAGAAAATCCACCCCGTTCAGGGGCGGCGCTTCCGCCCCGTCCAGCGCCTCTCCATGGCACTCCCCGCACTGCCGGGCATACACCGTCCACCCGGCCGCGGACTGCTCCGCCGTATATCCCCCGTCCGCGCCCGGGGCCTGCGCCGCCGCCGCGACGCTCCCCGGCCGGACACCCGGTTCGCCGAAGGAGCCGCCCATCACGATCAGTACAACGACCGCCACCCGGATCCCTGCCGCCGCGACGCCGCCGCGAGTTCCCTTCGACATGATCGCAACTCCCCGGCGCCGTCAGAAGGCGCCTGCAGACCGCGTGGCCGCTCGTGCCGCCGTTATACCACCAACAGGGTGGTAAAGACGCGGCAAGTCGTTACGATGGGCGACGGACTACGGGACGAGAGACCGATCGGAGGCTTCCATGACCGCAATCCGTATCGCAACCGCGCTCGCCGCCTTCGCGCTCGCACCCACGTTGGCGATCGCCCATCCGCTCGACGGGTTGACCGGGGCGGAAATGCTGCGCGTCACGCAGATCCTGCGCGCGGCCGGCGAGGCGAACGACGAGACCAGGTACCCGCTGATCGAGTTGATCGAGCCGCCGAAGGCCGACGTGCTCGCGTGGTCCGAGGGAGATCCGGAGCCGCGCCGCGCCCTGGTGCACCTGCTCGGGGAGACCGGCTTTCGCACCGGCGTCGTCGACATCACGGGCGGCGCGGTCGAATCCGCAGGCCCGGCCGCGGGCCAGCCGATGGTGCTGTTCGAGGAGTTCACCGGCGCCATGACCGCCGCCCTCGAGCACCCGGAGATGGTCGCCGGGCTGGCGCGGCGCGGCCTGACCCCCGGCGACGTGTTCTGCCTGCCGCTGACCGCCGGCAACTACCTGACCCCGGAGTACGAGGGCACGCGCCTGATGAAGGTGCCCTGCTACGTCAATCCGACCGGCTCGAACTACTACGCCAAGCCGATCGAGGGCCTGTTCGCGATCGTCGACCTGCTGCGAAGCGAGGCGACCGGCGTGGTGGACGAGGGCGTCGTGCCGGTGCCGGAGGACGACTGGGGCTACACGCCGGACGAGGTCGCCGCCCGCCGGCCGCTGCGCCCGGCGTCCAGCCCGGTCCATCTGACTCAGACCGGCGGCCCCGGATACGCCGTCACGGGCTCGCGCATCGAGTGGGACATCTGGCGCTTTCGCCTGCGCGTCGACAAGCGCCCGGGCATCGTGCTCTCGAACATCGACGTGCGCGACGGCGAGCGCTGGCGTCCGGTGCTCTACCAGGCGCATCTCTCCGAGGTGTTCGTGCCCTACATGGACCCGGCCCAGGGCTGGTATTTCCGCACCTACATGGACAGCGGGGAGTACGGCTTCGGCCTGTTCCTGACCCCGTTGACGGCCGGGATCGACTGCCCCGGCCACGCCACGTTCCTGCCGGCGCTCGTCAACGACGACCTGGGCAGACCGCTGGAGATCCCGAACGCGATCTGCGTGTTCGAGCGCACCATCGGCGATCCGGCCTGGCGCCATTTCGAGGTGTTCGCGCAGGGCGAAAACACCTTCGTGCCCGCCGAGGGCCGGCCGGATACCGAGCTGGTGGTGCGCAGCGCCTCGGTCGTCGGCAACTACGACTACCTGATGGACTACCGCTTCCGGCAGAACGGCGAGATCCTCATCAAGATCGGCGCGACCGGCCAGGATGCGGTCAAGGGCGTCGCCTCCACCTCGATGCAGGACGCGACCGCCGCCGCCGACACCGCCCACGGCACGCTGGTGGCGCCCAACCTCGTGGCGCCGTTCCACGACCACTACTTCAACTTCCGTCTGGACTTCGACGTCGACGGCCCGGTCAATCATCCCGCCGTCCTGGAGGTGGTGGCCGGGCAGCCGGCGGCGAACAGCCCACGCCGCTCTTTCTGGACGGTGAAACGCTCGGCCCCGGCCTCCGAGCTGGAGGCGCGCTACACCTTGAGCGCGATGGCGCCGAAGTACTTCCTGGTCGCGAACGAGGCCGAGCGCACGCGGCTGGGCCACCACCCCGCCTACATGATCCATCACGGCAGCGTCGCCTACGGCCCGTTCGACTTCGCCGCCGACCCGCCGATGAGGCGCAACGCCTATATCGAGCACACGATCTGGAACACCGTCCACGACCCGACCCAGCGCTATGCCGGCGGCGAGTTCCCGATGCAGAGCGACGGCTCGGACACGCTGGCCGAGTGGGTGAAGGCGGATCGGCCGTTGCAGGGCAAAGACGTGGTCACGTGGTTCACCGCCGGGTTCCACCACCTCCCGCGGGCGGAGGACTGGCCGGTGATGTCGACCGACTGGAAGACCATTCACCTCATGCCGCACAACTTCTTCACGCAGAACCCCGCGCTGACGATCCGGGCGCGGGACTGAGGGCCGGTCGCGATGCATGAGACCGTGGTGCAGACAGTCGTCACATCCGACGGCGTGGAGCTCCATGCCGAATCCGTGGGCCGCGGCGACGCCATCCTCTTCGTTCACGAGTACGCCGGCGACCACCGGAGTTGGGAGCCGCAGGTTCGGCGGTTCTCTCGAAGCCATCGCTGCATCACCTACGCGGCGCGGGGCTACCCGCCGTCACAGGTGCCGGCCGCTGCCGATGCGTACTCGCAACAGCACGCGGTCGATGACGCCGTCGCCGTGCTCGATCGACTCGGGGTCGAGGCGGCGGACGTGGTCGGGATCTCGATGGGCGGCTTCGCCGGACTGCACCTGGCGATGCAGCGGCCCGCGCGCGTTCGATCGCTGGTGATCGCGGGCACGGGCTATGGCGCCCATCCCTCGGAGGCGCCGCGCTTCCGCAAGGAGAGCGAGGCCATCACCCGGTTGATCGAAGAGTCGGGGATCGAGTCTTTCGCTCGACAGTACCTGTCCGGGCCGGCGCGGGTGCAGTTCCGGAACAAGGACCCTCGCGGGTGGGAGCAGCTCGTGCGCCAGTTGGGGGAGCACGCCGTGGATGGCGCGGTGCGCACGATGCGCGGCGTGCAGCGGCAGCGCCCGTCGTTGTACTCGCTCGAAGCGGCGCTCTCCGGCATCGCAGCGCCGGTGCTGATCCTCGCGGGAGACGAGGACGATGGCTGCCTCGGTACCAGCCTGTGGCTGAAGCGCATCCTTCCCCGCAGCGGTCTCGTCGTCCTGCCGAAGTCCGGTCACACGCTGAACCTGGAGGAACCCGACCTCGTGAACGCGTTCATCGCGGACTTCCTGAGCCGGGTCGCGGCCGGGGCGTGGGGACCGCGCGACCCGCGCGCCACGCCGGGGGCCATCACCGGCATGTCGTAGCCCGGCGTAGTCTGCGCCGGCGCCGTCCAGCCCGCGCGTTGCCCACTTGACGTGGCATCCCGCTACGGACATGCTCGACAGCACGTTCGAGGTGCATCGGCCAGGGAATATGAGGTGAGACATGGCTAGGAGCAGGTTCGCTTCGACCGGGATCGGAATCGCGGGAGCAGTAGTCGTCACCCTGTCGCTCGTCGCGGTGCTCGCCGGTCAGGCGCCGAGCGGAGCGATCATGATGGACGGCGACGACATCGCCGGCGTGGTCACCGGCCCGAACGGCCCCGAGGCGGGGGTCTGGGTGATCGCGGAGACACGCGATCTGCCCACCCGTCACGTCAAGATCGTCGTCACGGACGACGCGGGACGATACGTCCTCCCCGATCTGCCGCAGGCCAACTACGACGTGTGGGTGCGGGGCTATGGGCTGGTGGACTCCGAGAAGGTGCAGGCGGAGCCGGGCGCGGAGCTCGATCTCATGGCGGTCATGGCTCCCGACGCGGCGGCGGCGGCGGAGTACTACCCGGCGCAGGACTGGTTCGCCCTGCTCGAGGTCCCGGCGCCGGACGAATTCCCCGGCACGGGGACGGCCGGTAACGGCATCTCGCCGGACATCGAGAGCCAGGGCGAGTGGATCCGCTCGGTGGTCAACACGGACGGCTGCACGGGGTGCCACGCGCTGGGGAACAAGGCCACGCGCGAGATCCCCGATGCCCTCGGAGACTTCGATTCGCATTTCGCCGCCTGGGACCGCCGCGTGCAGTCCGGGCAGGCGGGCGCCACCATGGACGCGCGGTTGTCCGTGGTCGGGCGCGACCGCGCGCTGGCGATGTACGCCGACTGGACCGATCGCATCCAGGCGGGCGAGTACCCGATGACGCCGCCGCCCCGGCCGCAGGGCGTCGAGCGGAACGTCGTCGTGAGCCTGTGGGACTGGTCGGATCCGGAGGCGTACATGCACGACCTGATCTCCGCCGACAAGCGCGACCCGACGGTCAACGCGAACGGTCCGGTCTACGGCGCCCCGGAGAACAGCACGGACGACATGCCGGTCGTCGACCCGAACACGCACGTGGCCAGCGTCGTGCCGCTGCAGGTTCGCGACGCGGACACGCCGAGCTCGGCCGCCACGCTGCCCAAGATGCCTTCGCCCTACTGGGGCGAGGATGTCATCTGGCACAGCCGCAGCGTCGCCCACAGCTTCGCCATGGACGGCCGGGCGCGGGTCTGGATCGCCGCCCGCGTGCGTGCGGCCGAGACCCCGGCCTTCTGCCAGCCGGGATCGAGCCACCCGTCCGCGCAGGCTTTCCCCATCGAGCGGAGCAACCGCCAGGTTCAGATGTACGACCCCGAGACGGGGGAGGTCACCACCGTCAACACCTGCTTCGGGACGCACCACCTGAACTTCGCCTACGACGACAAGCTGTGGTTCTGCGGCAGCGGACCGGTGGTCGCCTGGTTCGACACCACGGTGTTCGACGAGACCGGCGACGAGGAGCTGGCCCAAGGCTGGACGGTGCAGGTGCTCGACATCAACGGCAACGGCCGGCGGGACGAGTACATCGAGCCGGGCGAGCCGATCGATCCCACGAAGGACGCGCGGATCGAGCGCGGCTTCTACGGCGTCGCGCCGAGTCCGCTGGACGGATCGATCTGGGGCTCCACCCTGGGGTTCCCGGGCGGGCTCGTGAGGCTCGTGCCGGGCGACGATCCGGTCAACACCGCGCTGGTGGAGTTCTACGAAGTGCCGTGGAACGATTCCGACGCTTCCGTGCAGGGGTTCTCGCCGCGCGGCATGGACGTCGACAGCGACGGCGTCGTGTGGACGGTGCTGGCAAGCGGTCACTTCGCGAGCTTCGACCGCACGAAGTGCGCGGGACCGCTCAACGGGCCCGACGCCACCGGCCGGCACTGCGCCGAAGGCTGGACGCTGCACCAGTTCCCGGGGCCGAACTTCAAGGGCGCGGTCGACTCAGGGAGCGCCGAATCGGCGTATTACAACTTCACCGACCGGTTCGACCTCCTGGGACTCGGCGAGAACGTCCCGCTGGCCACCGGCAACCTGTCCGAGGGCGTGCTGGCGCTCGTGGACGGCGAGTTCCACAACCTCCGCGTGCCCTACCCGCTGGGGAGCTTCTTCGGCAAGGGCCTGGACGGGCGGATCGACGACCCCGACACCGGCTGGAAGGGGCGGGGGATCTGGACGACGTCAGGTAGCCGCGCCCCGTTCCACGCCGAGGGCGGGACGGACCGCGTGGCGCCGGTCTTCAAGTTCCAGGTGCGACCGGACCCGCTCGCGCATTAGCGATCGGGCCGTTGCGTGCAGGCTGCGGCCCTTCGGGTGCACGGTCACTCGAAGGCGCCGCAGCTCGCTTGCCGATCATTGGAGAACAGCGGAACGGCTTCCGCGTTGGCCAGCAGCAGCTCGTCGTGATCGAACCCGTGGTCGCTCCCTTCCCCTCCGACGCGGCTCGATTGCGTGACATTCAGGTCATACCTGATGTGTTCCGTCCAGACGGGTCATCTTCCTGTCGAACGTGCCGACCGGCAGGTGCCCCGCCTTGCGGGCGGCCTCGACGATCATGCAATCGGAGAATCCGATTCGATCGCCCGCGTTCGAACGTCGAGTGGGCCTTCCTGACGACATCCTCATCCTGCAACGTCAGGCGGTCGTGATCGAGCAGCATGCCGACGACACTCCCGATCCGTGTTCGGTTCAGGCCGTAGACGGAATCCAGCACCCAGCAGGCTTTCACGAACACGAGAAGGGGTACCCAGGCACCCTGGGCAACGAATGCCTCCGCGCGGTCGACCTGTTCCGGATCGTCCCGCACTGTCAGCCGGACGAGAACGTTCGTGTCAACTGCGCGCATGGGTGCGTCGCATGCGGGAGCGAATGCCCTCGTCCAGGTCCTCGACGCTTCGGCGAGCCGGTGGGCTGCTGAACACCGCCTTGTGAACGTCCAGGGAGGAGTACTTCGACGCCCGCCGAACGACCACTTCTTCCCCGCGCTCGCACCACTCGACCGTCGAGCCCGGCGCCACTCCCAGCTTGCGGCGGATCCGGGCCGGGATCGATACCTGCCCCTGGGATGTGATCTTCGATTCAATCCGTTCCATACCCTGCCTCCCGCTCAGCCTACCCACATTCTCTTCCGCATTACCCCGGTAAATCAAGCAGTCCTGCGCTGCGCGGCCAGCCGTCATCCCACCCGGTGTGAGATGATGGGCCGCTGGATTCCGACATGACGAAACTGAAGATCGCGATGCTCACGGCCGGTCTCTTCCTGAGCCTCTCCGCGGCCCACGCGCAGAGCGGCGACCCCGGCACGTGGGACGCGGAAGCCGCTGCCGCCTACCTGGACCAGCGCGTGGAGTGGTGGTCGGGCTGGGAGACGGCGGGGCGCGAACGCGGCACGTTCTGCGTCTCCTGCCACACGACGGGCCCCTACGGCCTCGCGCGACCGATGCTGCGGCCGGCGGGCGGTGCGAGCGAAGCGGCGGGGTCCGAGCGGGCGCTGCTGGACAGCGTGACGACCCGCGTCAGTCACTGGACGGAGGTCGGCCCGTTCTACCCCGACGAGCGCTACGGCACGCCGAAGACCAGCCAGTCCCGTGGGACGGAAGCGATTCTCAACGCCCTGGTTCTCGCCCGGCGCGACGGTCGGACCGGCACGCTGAGCGAACTCACGCTCCAGGCCTTCGAGAACCTCTGGGCACTACAGGAGACGACCGGCGCCGCCGCGGGGGCGTGGCCCTGGCTGCACTTCGACCTGGCGCCGTGGGAATCGGACGAGGGGCCGTTCCACGGGGCGGCGCTGGCCGCCGTCGCGGTCGGCCTCGCGCCGGCCGACTACGCCTCCCGCCGGGACGTACAGGACAGCATCGCGCGGCTCGGAGACTACCTGCGGCGGCGGCTCGACGCCCAGCCGCCCTTCAATCGGGTCATGGCGCTGTGGGCCTCGGGCGCGCTGCCGGGTAGTGTGCTGGCGGACGCGCAGCAGAAGGCGATCGTCGATGAGATCGCCGGCCTGCAGCGGGAGGACGGCGGCTGGAGCCTGTCGTCACTGGGATCCTGGGCCCGGCGGGACGAGACGCCCCTCGACACGAAGAGCGACGGCTACGCGACCGGGCTGGTCACGTTGGCGCTGCAGCAGGTGGGCCTGAAGCGGAATCACGCCGCGGTCGCGGGCGGCCGCGCCTGGCTCATGCGGAACCAGGACCCCGACGGGTCGTGGCCCGCGTCGTCGCTCAACCGGGAACGCGATCCCGCGTCGGACCGGGGTCGCTTCATGCGGGACGCCGCCACCGCCTACGCGGTGCTGGCGCTGACGGCGGGCGACGGTCTCTGAACCGCGGCCGGACGCGTTCGTCGTGGAAGACGTCAAGGCTGTAGATCGGGAAACGCGCACACGGGGAGGCTTTTCAGATGAGGAATCGAGCACGTATACGCGCAGCGGTGGTGGTCGCCACGGTGGCGGCGGTCTCGGCGGCGGGGCTCGCACAGGCGCAGCCGGTCACCGGGCCGACGAACGAGCACCCGAACCCGTTCGAGACGATCAACGATCACTTCAAGCTGCCGGAAGGACGCACCTGGGGCTCGACCAGCGCCGTGGACATCGATCCCGACGGCACGTCGATCTGGGTCGGCGAGCGGTGCGGGACGAACAGTTGCGCGGAATCGGACCTCGATCCGGTTCTCAAGTTCGACAAGGACGGCAACCTGCTGAAGAGCTTCGGCGGCGGCATGTTCATCTTCCCGCACGGCATCCACGTCGACGGCCGGGGCAACGTCTGGGTCACCGACGCGCAGGGCCCGCGGGGTCGCGGTCCGGCCTACGAGGGCAAGGGCCACGCCGTCTTCAAGTTCAACCCGGACGGTGAGCTCATGCTGACCCTGGGCCGGCCCGGCGTGGCCGGCGACGGGTCCGGACCGCTCCTCAACGAGCCGAACGACGTGCTGGTCGCCCCGAACGGCGACATCTTCGTCGCCGAGGGCCACAGCGGCCAGGGCGCGGGGGCGAGCTGGGACACCGTCGCCCGCATCGTCAAATTCGACAGCCACGGCAACTTCATCAAGTCGTGGGGCGGCATCGGCACCGCGCCGGGGCAGTTCCGCACGCCGCACGGGCTGGCGATGGACTCGCGCGGCCGTCTGTTCGTCGCCGACCGCGGGAACGTGCGCATCCAGATCTTCGACCAGGACGGCAACTACATCGACCAGTGGAAGCAGTTCAGCCGTTTGAGCGGCATCTACATCGACGCGGACGACAACATCTACGGCGCCGACTCCGAGTCGAGCGGCACGTCCAACCCGGGCTGGCGCCGCGGGATCCGCATCGGCAGCGCGGTGACCGGCCACGTGCGCTACTTCATTCCGGACCCCGACCCCGTGCCGCGGGGAACGACCGCCGCCGAAGGTGTCGCGGTGGATGCCGAGGGCAACGTCTACGGCGCCGAGGTGGGGCCGCGGCAGCTCGTCAAGTACGTCCGGAGCGAGCAGTAGTCGACGCCGGGGCCGGGTGAAGCGCACCCCGCTTCCTGGCCCCGGATACTCCCCGCGGTCTCCTGCTATCTGGCGCGGTCGGCGAGTCGGGTCAGGACCCGGTCGAATCCGGCGTTCTGCTCCAGCGGCTCGAGCAGCGGCTCGACCGGGATCGTCCACCCGGCGAAGGCGTTCGGGGCATCGATCAGCAGCCTGTCGAGCTGCAGGACGGCTTCGTCGGCACGGTCGCGCAGAACGAGTGCGCCGGCGCGCGTCACGGCGGCCTCGGCAATCCGTCCGCCCCGGTCGAGCTCCGCGATCGCGGTCTCGGCCAGCGCCAGGGCGGCCCCCTTCTCGTGGTCCCGTCTCCCGGTTCCGGCGATCCGGGCGAGTCCCAGGTGCGCGCGTGCGTGGTCGGGCTGCTCGTCGAGCACGGCGCTGAAGCTGTCGCGTGCGGCGTCGCACTCCCCCCTGCGCAGGAAGGCGAAGCCACGGCCCAGGTGCGACGCCACGGCGTACTCCTCCGCGTAGAGATAGTTGTTGCGCGAGTGGCCGAGCTCGAGGTCGAACTCGCGCAGCGCCTCCTCGACGTCGCCCTGCCTGAGCCGGGTGCAGCCGAGCAGCCAGTGCAACCCGCTCGACGGAAGCCGCTGCCGGCGCCCGAGCTGCCGGTCCTGAATCGCCGTGCCTTCGCGCAGCACCCGCTCGGCGACGGACAGCTCGTTCCGGGCCACGTGGACCATGGCCATGCTGAAGTGGGCGAACGCAAAATCCGAGTAGCGCGCCACGGCCCGTTCCTGGGCGCGAAGGCGCTCGCCGCCCCAAGACGCGTGACCCAGCATGAACAGGTGCATCCAGTTCTGCGGCTCCAGGGCGACGGCGCGCCGCGCCGCGGACAGCGCCTCCGGCCGCCGGCCGGCGCTGACGAGCAGGAACCCCAGCGTGGCGTGCGCGCCCGGCAGCCGCTCGTTCAGCTCGATGGCCCGGTGCGCGTTGAGCAGCGCCGACTCCAGACGTGCCCGGTCGGGTCGGTTCGCCGCCCGCGTCAGCTCGTAGAGCGCGTGCTCGGCGTTGGCCAGGCCCGTATAGGCCATTGCGTAGCTCTGATCCAGGGCGATGGCGCGCTTGAAGGATTCGACCGCGGCAGGCAGGAGCCGTGCGTCGAGCGACTGCAACTGCACGTAGCCTTCGGTCGCCTCGCGGTAGGCGTCCAGACTCGACGTCTCCGGCGAGGTGGTCTGTCCGGCATCGACCGCGAGACCGAGGCCGACGGAAAATTGCCGGACGATCTGATCCTCGATCTCGAATATTGCGTCCAGCGGTCCGTCCGCCTTGGCATTCGCCACCGTGTCGCCCGTCTGCGACTCGAGGATGCGGGCCGTAACGCGCAGATGGTCGGCAACCCTCTGGTAGCTCCCCGCGACGACCAGGTCGGCCTTTGCGGCTGCCGCAACGCCGATGGGTGACCCGTTCGCGTCGCGCGCGGCTTCGACCACGCGCCACCTGTCTATCACGTGCAAACCCTCGAGCGTCCGGAGATCGTTCGTCACGGTCTCCGCGATCCCGGAGGCCAGCCAGGCATGCGCGTCGTCGCCGGTGAGGTTCGCGAAGTCCGTAACGGCAATGGCGCGACCGGATGGGCGCAGCCGGACCGCCTCTGTCGCCCGCACGTCCGTCCTGACCGTAGCGATCCATCGATAGCCGCGCCTGGGCACCGTTTCGATGCACCGTGGCGCCCCGGGGCTGTCGTGCAAGGCCCGGCGGAGATCGGAGACGGCCTGGGTCAGGGTGTTCTCGGTGACGACGACCCGTGGCCAGAGCGCCTCCAGCAACTCGTCCTTCGTAACCAGTCGTTGCGGGTTCCTGAGGAGATAGACCAGCAGATCGAACGGACGCGGGGACAGGGGAACCGGCTCCCCGGCGCACTGCAAGGTGTAGGCCGCGGGATCTACCGTGAAGGCGTCGAACCGGTACGACGTTCCCTGCGAAGACACCGCGCCGGATCGTAGCACTCAGCCTTTTTTCAGCCCAACTTCACGGTTTCTTCAGGACAGCCGATGCTGCCGCTTTCTATCGTGAGGGTATGCAATGCCGAGTCGGAGAAACACCGCCGCGGCCGGTCCCGGCGCTGCGCCCCACCGACGCGATGGGCTGCACGTTTCTCGGCTGGGCGGCGGCGTCGACCTGCCTCGGGTGGTGGCTCGCGACCCGCTCGTCCGCCGTTCCCTGGGCAGCCGGACAGGCGATCCTGGCCGCGGCGTTCCTGCAGTGGTTCGCGCTCCTGCACGAGTGCGGGCACCGCACGCTCTTCCGGACGCGCCGGCTGAACGACCTCGCCGGATGGATCGCCGGGTTCTTCGCGCTGATCCCGTTTCGGTGCTGGAAGCCGATCCACGCGCGTCACCACAAGTGGACCGGGTGGCAGGATCTCGACCCGACCACCGCGGCGCTCGTGCCGCGGCCGCTCGGTCGTATCGAACGGCTCGTCGTCAACGTCTGCTGGCGGTACTGGATCCCGATCTTCTCGGTCCTCTATCGGGCGAACAACTTCTGGAACCTCGCCCGTCTGTCCCGCCTGCCCGGCTCGACTCCGGGCGCGGCAGGCGCCATGACCGTCGATGCCCTGGCTCTGTCGGTCGTGTATGCCGCGGTGGTCGCGGCGCTGGGTCCGGTCGCGCTCGTCCGCACCGCGGGCCTGGCCCTGCTGCTGTCGTTCGTGGTCGAGGACGTCATCATCCTCGGCCAGCACACACACGTGCCGATGGGCCTGAGCCACGGACGGGCGGTGGAGCCTCACGGGACGCTCGCACAGGGACGGTTCACCCGATCGCTCCGGTTCCCGGGGTGGCTGTCGCGGATGCTCCTGCACCTCGACGCGCACGAGCTCCACCACATGTATCCCGCCGTTCCGGGATACCGGCTGCAAGAGATCCCGTATCCCGCCCGGAACGAGGTGGGTTGGGCGGAGTGGGTGCCGGCCGCGCGCGCGGTCCCCGGCGAAGTGTTCCTGTTCCAGAACCGGAGTCAGTCGGGGTTCGACGTATGACCATCGCATCCCTGGATCCCGTGGCGTGCGGCGCCTTCCTGGTCACGGCCTTCACGCTGTCCGGCCTCGCTCATACGGCGTGGCTCGCGGCGCCCTTCTCTCGACGGCTCGCCGTCCCGCTCGACGGGGGCTGCATGCTCGGCGGACGGCGGCTCCTCGGCGATCACAAGACGGTTCGCGGCCTCTTGGTGATGGTGCCCGCCACCGGCATCAGCTTCGCCGTCCTCGCCGCGCTGGTGGCGAGCGGCCCGGGGATTCCGGCCGCGGGGCTCTGGCCCTTGACGCCGGCGGCATACGGCCTGCTCGGGACGTGGGCCGCTCTGGGCTTCATGGCAGGAGAGCTGCCCAACTCGTTCATCAAGCGGCGGCTCGACATAGAGCCGGGCGCGGCGGCGCAGGGAAGGCGCTTCCGGGTCGTCTTCTTCCTGGCGGACCGACTCGACTCGACGGTCGGCATGCTTCTGGCGCTGGTTCTCGTCGTGCCGGTCTCCTGGCGGATCGCCCTCTTCGTTCTGCTCGCCGGACCGTCGGTGCATGCGGCCTTCAGCGTCGCCCTGTTCCTGCTCCGGGTGAAAGCGAGGGCGGCATGAACGCAGTACCGGCCGTCGGCGTCGGCCAGGCCGCGGCGCCCCGGGACGGCTCTTCCGGGTCGCGGCTGATCGTCCCGCTGGGGCAAGACCTCGATCCGCGTCAGGCAGGCGGCAAGGCATCGAATCTCTCGAAGCTGATCGGGCTCGGCTTTCCGGTGCCCGCGGGCTTCGTCCTGACCTGCGAGGCGTTCGAGCGGTTCCTGACGGTCGACCGGCGCGGCGCCCGCATCGAGGCCCTCCAGCGTCGACTCGACCCTGCGGATCCGACCCGGCGGCGGGAGGTCTCGCAGGCCATCCGCGCGCAGGTGAACGGCGGTTCGTTGCCGGCCGATGTTCTGGAATCGCTCGATGCAGTCGCCAGCACGCTGCCGGCACAGGCCAGGTTGGCCGTGCGCAGTTCCGCGGTTGGAGAGGACGGCGTCGCGGCGTCGTTCGCCGGCCAGTTCGATTCGGTCCTGCACGCCGACAGCGTGGAGGCGCTACGGCGCGCGGTGCGCGTCTGCTGGGCGTCGTACTGGTCCGAACGGTCGCTCTACTACCGGACCGCGCGCAACGCCGCGCTCGGCGGCATGGCCGTGATTCTTCAGCGGCAGGTGTCCGCCCGCGTGTCGGGCGTGCTCTTCACGCACGCACCGGCGGGCACGCCCGCCGCCGCCGGCGACGATCTCATGATCGAGTGCTGCCCCGGACTGGCGGATCGGCTGGTTTCGGGGCACGTGAACCCCGAGCGTCTCATCGTGTCGCGCACCGCTACGACGTCGACCGCGTCCAGTCCCTCGACCGGCGGCCTCTTGAACTCGGCCGACGTCCACACCCTGACCGGCGTGGCGCTCCGCCTCGAACGGGAGCTCGGTACGCCCCAGGACGTCGAGTGGAGCATCGACCACGACGGCAGACTCTGGGTCCTCCAGACGCGCCCGATCACCGCGACGCGTGGAGCGGCCCCGGCCACGGGCGGTTCCGTGCTCTGGTCGAACGCCAACGTCAACGAGAACTTTCCGGAACCGATCTCGCCGCTGCTCTACTCGTTCGCGGCCCCCGGCTACTACCACTACTTCAGGAATCTGGGACTCGCGTTCGGCATCTCCCGCCGGCGCCTTGCCGCCATGGAGCCGGCCCTCGAGGCGATCATCGGCGTGCACGGTGGGCGGATGTACTACAACCTGACGAGCATCCACGCGGTGCTGCGGATGGCGCCCTGCGGAGACCACCTCGCGCAGGCCTTCAATCGATTCGTCGGGGCGAACGACGTCGCGCCGCCGCCTACCGGGGCGACGCGGTGGGGCGACGGGCTCGGGCGGGTCGGCCGGTCGGTCGAGCTGCTCCGCGTGGCCGCCTGGACCACCTGGCAGTACCTGTTCCTGCGGCGGCGCCTCGAAGCGTTCGAGGCTCGCGCCGACCGGTTCGCGGCTCGCACCCTGCCGGAGCGGCTCGAGGACCGGCCGCTGCCCGCACTGATCGTGGACCTGCGGTCCTTTCTCGACATCCGTTTCCACCACTGGAAGGACGCCTCTCTCGCCGACGCGGCGGCGATGGTCTGCTACGCGTTGCTGCAACGGGCGCTGCGGCGCGTCGACACGCGCGGCGGTCTGCACAATCGCCTGCTGCGCGCGTTGCCCGGCGTCCCGTCCGCGATGCCGCCGCTGCGTCTCTGGGATCTGTCCCGCCTGATCCGGTCGGACGCGCGGTTGGACCGGCTGTTCGCGAACGCCGGGACGCCGACGATCCTGAACGCGCTCGGTGAGAACGACCGGTTCGCCCGGTTCCGGCGGGAGCTCGACCGGTTCCTCGCGGAGTGGGGATTCCGCTCGTCGGCCGAGCTGATGCTGACGGCGCCGAGCCTGCAGGAAGCCCCCGCGCCGGCGATCGAGCTGCTCAGGCAGTACGCGGCGAGCGACGGCGAACCGCCCGCGGCAGCGATGGCGCGGCAAGCCGCCGAGCGGGTGAAAGAGACGTCGCAGGTCCTCAAGGCGCTGGGCCGCCGATCGCCGGGTGCCGCGCTCGCGGTCCGGACGTTGCTGCGATGGACGCAGAACAGCGTCGCGTATCGCGAACGGGCGCGGCTCAAGCAGGCGTTGCTCTACACGCGCCTCCGGCGTGTCGCCCTGGCGATCGGCCAGCGCTTCACCGACGCAGGGCACCTGTCGCAGCGGGACGACGTCTTCATGCTGACGTGGCAGGAGATCGAGGAGCTCGGGACGGGTCGCGCGATGTTTCCGTATCGCGTGCCCGACCTGATCGCGCTGCGGCAGACAGAGCACGCCACGCTGCAGGCCATGCGGCCGCCTGCGACCGTGGCCTTGCCGGCGGGAGATTACCTGCCGCTCGGGTTCGGGTCCGGCCAGCGCGAACCGGAAGACCGGCGTGGGGAGCCGTCTCCCTCCTCCACGCTGAGCGGAACCGGCGCCTCCGGGGGCACCGCATCCGGTCCCGCGGCGGTCCTCGGCGACGTGCGCGACGCCGCCCGCCTGCGCGGCGGCGACGTACTGGTGACCCGCCAGACCGATCCCGGCTGGGCGCCGGTGTTCGGGCTCGTGTCCGGGCTCGTGATCGAGCGGGGCGGGCTGCTCTCGCACGGGGCGATCGTCGCGCGCGAGTTCGGTCTTCCATGCGTCGTCGGAATCGAAAACGCCACAGGACGCATCAGGTCGGGCCAGCAGGTCACCGTCGACGGAGATCGTGGCGTCTGCACGATCGAGCACGAGGCGGCCGAGAGCACCGCGGCAGCCGTGGGTCAGCGAGGTGCCGCATGACGGGTCTGTTCGCGGCGTACCTCGTCGAGCGGTTCCGCCCCGCGGTCTTCGTTCCCGCGACAGCGCTGCACCTGCTGCTGGCGCTGTGGGCCTCCGGCGCGGAGCCGACCGCGGCGCGTCTGCTGCCCGCCGCCGGCCTGGCCACCCTGCTCCTGTTGCAGTTCCGGCTCTGGGACGATCTCGAAGACCGCGACCGGGACCGGATGACCCATCCCGAACGGGTACTGATCGGCGCACCGCCGGCACCGTTCCGGCGCGCGCTGGTGGCCATCGGGCTGGGGAACCTCACCGCTCTCGCAGCGGCGCCGTCCGCGCTCGCCCTGTCCGGGCTGGTCGCCCTGGACGTCGCCTTCGTGGCGGCCTACCGGCTGCGCGCCAGGGTGTCGGACCGGGTCTGGCGGTTCTGTGTGCTGCTGCTCAAGTACCCGATCTTCGTCGGTCTCCTCGCCACGGCCAGCGGGACCCCGCAGACGTTCCGGCTGGCTGTCGCGATGACCGGGATGTACGCGGCGGCAGGGGGCTACGAGGTGTATCACAACCGTCGCCGAACGACCGGAGCACTGCCATGACATCCACTACGCTCACGCTCGATTCCCCGCTTGCCGCCGATCGACAGCGGCCTGTCGGGACGGACCCGGCCTTCGAGGCCGTGGCCTGCTGTGCCTGCGGTCACTGCGCATCGGACCCGTTCATCACCGCCGAGGACGACCTGACGGGGCGGCCCGGCCGCTTCACGTTCCGGCGCTGTCGGGCCTGCGGCCTCGTGTACCAGACGCCACGTCTGACCGTCGAGCGCGTCAAGGACACCTACGACGCAGAGTACCTGGCCCACCGGCAGCGTTCCGACTGGGGCTGGATGTCCCCCCTGTTCCATTGGGCGATGGGGTCTATAGACCGCGAGAAGCTGCGGATCTGCAGCCGGTACCTGGCGCTCGACGCGTCGAGCGCCGTGCTCGACGTGGGATGCGGCGGCGGCACGTTTCTCGCCAGCGTGCGGGAGCGGCACGGAACGAGCGCGGTCGGTGTCGACTTCGTGGACCTCGCCGACCGTCCTCCGCTGCGCGACGTCGAGTTCCACTGCGGCCTGTTCTACGACCAGGACGTGGGGACCCGCCGGTTCGACCTCGTCACGATGTGGCATTTCCTCGAGCACGACTACGCCCCGCTGCGGTCGCTGATTGCCGCAAGGCATGCGCTCAAGGACGGTGGGCGACTGGTGATCGAGGTGCCGCGGCTCGACAGCCTGACGTTCCGCCTGTTCGGAGACCGCTGGCCCGGACTGCAGGCGCCGCAGCATACGGCGCTCTACGACCGGGCCGCGCTGCTGAAACTGGTCGAGCGGGCCGACCTGGACGTCGTCGACTACCTGCCCTACGGCGCCTTTCCACCGTACTTCTACCTCTTTTGCGGCGTCGCGTTTCGCGTGTTGAAGGGGCGCGGATTGAACATGCGCCGCGCGATATATCCGTATTTCGCCGGGCAGTTGATGCTGCTGCCGGTCTTGTCCCTGGTGAAACGCTGCAATCTCGCGATGCAGACGGTCGTCTGCCGGAGGCGATCGTGATCGATTGGGCCACCGGGGTCCCGTGGGCGGACCGCCTTCGCCGAGCACGTCTCGTGGCGTTGGCGGTCGTCAGTGGCACGCTCGTCGCCGCCGTCGCCCTGGCGCTCGTGCCTGTCGCCTGTCTGACCCTGTTTCGGGCACGGCGCCGGTACGCCCGCGTGGCGACCCTCGCCGCGCGGGCGGTTCTTCGCGTGTGGCGTCTCCGGCTGCTCGTCCATCGGAATGAACCGTTCCCGGTCGAACAGACCGTGTACGTCTCGAACCACTCGTCGACGATCGACCTGTTCGTGCTGGTAGCGCTCGGCTTGCCGAATACCCGGTTCTTCCTGGCCGGGTTTCTCCGCAGGATAGTGCCGCTGGGGTTCATCGCGCACCTCATGGGGACCTTTTTCACGGTGCCGCAGGACCGGCCGGCCGAACGTGTGCGGATCTTCCGGCAAGCCGACCGTGCGCTGCGCCGGACGGGCGAATCGGTCTACCTGAGTCCGGAGGGGGCTCGGATTGCGACCGGCGAGATCGGTCACTTCAACAAGGGCGCGTTCCATCTGGCCACCAGTCTGCGGGCGCCCATCGTGCCCCTCTACATCGAGATTCCTCCCGAGATCGATCCGGGCCGCGGATACGACGCCCGGCCGGGGACCGTGCACGTCCACGTCAAGCAGACGATTGATACGAGCAGTTGGCGGCTCGACGAGCTGGCGTCGAACACGGACGCCGTCCGCAGAGAGTTCGTCCAATGGCACCAGGAGCGCCGCGAAGCGGATCGTGCGCGACCAGTCCTTCGCAGGACAGTCGCCTCCGCCGCCGCGTCATGAACGGCAGTCGAGGGTGGTGATGGCCTCTTCCCCTGAAACGGCTCGTGGATCCGCCTTTACCGGCACGTCGCTGGTCGAGATGTTGCGGCACCGGGCCCGAATGCAGCCGGACGACCAGGCGTTCGTCTTCCTCCGCGACGGTGAGCGGGAAAGCGACGCGGTCACCTACGCGGAGCTGGATTGCCGGAGCCGCATGGTCGCCGCGGAGCTGCAGAGCCTCGTGTCGCCGGGCGCCAGAGCGCTGCTGCTCTATCCGCCCGGCCTCGAGTTCGTCTCGGCGTTCTTCGGATGTCTGTACGCGCGGGTCGTGGCGGCCCCGGTCTTCCCGCCGCGGTGGCGGGCGCCCGACCGGAATCTCGCGCGGGCCATCTCGGTCGCGGAGGACGCGCGGCCGGATCTCGTGTTGAGCACGAGCGGGATCGCCGAGCGCTGGGCGCAGGCGGCTGCCGCCGGGACCGCGCCGGACCTTGGGCGTTCCTTCGGAGGGGGGCAGACCGGTGCCGGGGCGGTGGCCTGGGTGACCACCGACGCGCTCGACGAGCGCACCCTGCCGGCATGGCGCGACCCGGGAGCGGCCCCGCACACGCTGGCGTTTCTCCAGTACACGTCCGGTTCGACCGACGCGCCGCGGGGCGTGAAGATCAGCCACGGCAACCTGCTGCACAACCTCTCCTACGCGTTCCACCAGGCCGGGAACGACCGGTCCTCGGTGTCGGTATCGTGGCTCCCGGTCGTCCACGACATGGGGCTGATCGATGGCGTCCTTCAGCCGGTCTACAGCGGATGTCCGGCCTGTCTGATGTCACCGGCGGCTTTCCTGCAGAGACCGGTCCGGTGGCTGAGAGCGATTTCCCGGTACCGCGCGACTCGCAGCGGCGCCCCCAACTTCGCCTACGACCTGTGCGTTCGCCGGATCGGAGCCCAGGAGCGCGCGGCGCTCGATCTCCGTACCTGGCGCGACGCCTACAACGGGGCGGAGCCGATCCGGCGGGAGACCCTCGATCTGTTCGCCTGCACGTTCGCGGACAGTGGCTTCGAGCCGACCGCGTTCCGGCCCTGCTACGGCCTGGCCGAGGCGACGCTGCTCGTGACGAGCGGCCGCCACGGTACGGGTGCGTCACGACGATCGCAGGCCGAGGCGCCCGCCGGCGAGTCGGGCGTCTCCTGCGGCCAGCCGGCGTTCGAGACGTCGGTCGTCATCGTCGATCCGACAAGTCACCGTCCCTGCGCGGACGGGGAGGTCGGCGAGGTCTGGGTCAGCGGGCCGGGCGTCGCCGCCGGATACTGGAACCGACCCTCGCAATCGGCTCGCACGTTCGCCGCCCGAACGGCTGACGGCAGTGGTCCGTACCTCCGAACCGGAGACCTGGGCCGCATCGCCGACGGCGGTCTGCTGATCACCGGTCGTTTGAAGGACGTGCTGATCGTCCGCGGAACGAAGCACTACCCGCACGACCTCGAACGGACCGCCGAAGCTCGGCATGGCGCCCTCAGGCTCGGATGCGTCGCCGCGTTCGCGGTCGGCCGCGGCTCGGCCGGGGACCGGATCGCGATTGTCGCGGAAGTCGATCCGCACCGATTCTGCGGCTCCGATGCCGCGCAAGAGGCGATCGGCGCCATCCGCAGCGGTGTCACCGATGCACACGGCGTCCAGTTGAGCGCGGTGGCATTGGTCGAACCGGGTGGCGTCGAGAAGACGACCAGCGGAAAGGTGCAGCGCTTTGCGTGTCGCGACGCTCTGTTGGCCGGGACACTGAGGATCCTGGCGAACTGGCGCCAGCAGCCTCCTCGCGGCAACCGGAGCGCGCAGGCGGTCCCGTACCCGATCGGACTCGCGCAGGTTGGCGAACGGGAGCCGGCATGTCCGTGACCGTGGCGGTCTCGACGGTCGAGGGGATGCGGGACCGCGTGACCGAGGTCGTCGCCGACTGTCTCGGGCTCGACCCGGCGGAGATCGACCCGACTGAACCGCTGGCGCTGTACGGTCTCGACTCCCTGCGTTCAATCGAGCTGGGCGCGGTACTCGAAGACGCCTTCGACCGGTCGCTGCCGGACGAGATCGTCGCCGACCATCCGAGCATCGATGCACTGATCCGGATTCTGGACGGCGGCGAGCAGTCCGCGCGAGCGCAGGATGGCGACCGGGCGGGCGCCCTGATGCGAGCCGACAGCGTGCTTCCGTTCGACATCCGCCCCGGCGCCGCGCCGACGCCCTCGTCATCGACACAGCAGGTCCTGCTCACCGGCGCCACCGGGTATCTGGGTGCACATCTGCTCAAGGCGCTGCTGACCGACACCGACGCGAAGGTCTTGTGTCTCGTTCGGGACAGCGGATCAGGCGCCGCCCCGGGGCAGCGCGTGCGGCGGAGCCTCGAGCGTTACCGCTTGTGGGACAACGCCTTCAGCAACCGGATTCGCACCGTTGCCGGGGATCTGTCGCGGCCGGGACTCGGGCTCACGGCCCCCCGGTACGCCATGGTCGAGTCGGCCGTCGGCGCCATCTACCATGCCGCGGCCGATGTCAACTGGGTCTCCCCGTACGGCGCCCTCCGCGCGACGAACGTGATCGCGACGCGGGAGCTGCTCCGGCTGGCCTGTCATGGCCGGCCGAAGGCGTTCCACTTCATCTCGAGCCTCTCGGTCTGCCATGCCATGGGTGAATCGCGCTTCGTCGCCGAGGACGACGACCTGCTCGCGAGCATCGAGCGGCTGCCGCTGGGGTACGCGCAGAGCAAGTGCGTCGCCGAGGCCCTGGTGCGCCAGGCGCATGCTCGCGGACTGCGCACCTCGATACATCGGCCGGCGCTGCTCACCGGCGATTCGGCCACCGGTGTCTCGAAGCACGACGACCTCGTGTCCTCGCTCTTCAAGGGTTGCATCCAGATGGGAACCGCGCCCGACCTCGACTGGCGCATCGACGCGGTCCCCGTCGATCAGGCGGCCCGGGCCATCGTTCATCTCTCGGCAACGACGCCATGTGGTTTCGGCAGCTTTCACGAGAGCGCACGGCTGCCGCGTCATTGGCGGGAGTCCGTCCTGTGGATGAACCTCTTCGGATATCCCGTCGCTCTCGTGCCGTACGAGCGCTGGATCACGCAGCTTGCGCAGGACGCCGCGTCGGCCGACCACGCCCTGTACCGGCTGCGAGGGTTCTTTCTGAGGCGCCGGCCGCCGGATGGCGCCACCGTGCCGGAGCTGTACCAGGAGGGCCGCGGCAGCGCTCCGCGGAGCCGGCGGACGCAGATCCTCGTCTCGGAAGTGGGTCTCGACTTCCAGCGACTCGACGCGGCCCTGCTCGAGCGCTACTTCGACGAGTACGTGGCGGCCGGCTTTCTCCCGCCCCCGCGACGCACCCAGTGGTCGGCGGCCAGCGCTTCCGGGACGGAGGAGGCCCCCGATCGCACCCGCCTCGAGCGGCTGCTGCGGCAACGTTTCGCCGACGACTCGGTCGCCGTGATCGGGGTGACGCTCCGCGCGCGGGGCTCCGAGCACAGCATCGTCGGCGAGCTCACCTCCTGGCGTCACCGGGGACGCACCGGGTTGTTCCACCACCGCCTGGACCTTGCCGGCCGCGACGGCCAGCGGACGCTCGACGTCGTGACCAAGGTCAAGCCGCCGGACCGCGAGTTGATCGAGGTCGCCGAGGCGGTGGCGGGCATCTGCGATCCCCGACTGGCGCGTGCGGTGCGCCGGCACCGGGATCGCATCGGGCTCCGTGGAGCCCATCTGCGCGAGCTGGCCCTCTACGCCGAGCCGGACGAACGCCTGCGGCGTCACACCCCCGTCTGCTACGGCACGTGGCAGGACGAGACCCGCGAGGAGTGGGGCCTCGTTCTGGAGCGGCTCGAAGGCCGGGTGCTGATGGATGCGACCGAGGATCCGGCGGTGTGGACGCGCGACCGCGTGGGCGCCGCCCTCGACGGTCTGGCCGAGATCCAGGCGGTCTGGTTCGGACGGGAGGCCCACCTCGCGAGCCGACCGTGGATCGGCCATGTCCCCACGTCCGAGAGCATGGTCGCGATGACGCCGCTGTGGCGCGCGTTGGGGAGCCACGCGGCGCGATACCTCACGGAATGGGCCGACGCTTCGATTGTCCGGAGGCAACGCGCGCTCGTCGAGTCGGTCGGGGCCTGGTGGCCGTCACTCGAAGCTGCGCCCCGCACTCTCGTCCACAACGACTTCAGCCCGCGCAACGTCGCGATTCGTGATGCCGGCGGGTCGCTGCGGCTGTGCGCCTACGACTGGGAGCTCGCGACACTTGGAGCGCCGCAGTGCGACCTCGCGCATTTTCTCTGTTTCGTTCTCGACCCCGGCGCGTCGAGAGACGAGATCCGGCTGTACGTCGAGCGTCATCGAGCGGCGCTGGCCAGGGCCACGGGTGCTCCGATAGACCCCCGCGCGTGGGAAGCGGGTTTCGGCGCGGCGCTGGCGGATCTGCTCATCAACCGGTTGATGTTCTACGTGCTGATCAACCGTGTCCGACCCCTGCAGTTCCTGCCGCGGATCGTGCGGACCTGGCAGCGGATCCACGACCTGTTCGACACCCCGGTACGTAACGACTCATGAGAGCGCCGATTCACGACGTGCACGTGGGGAACCTGCTCACCTACGGCTCGCTGGCAGCCGCGGTAGCCGCGGTGGCGGCCGGCGGGCCCGATGCGCCCGCCGCTGCCGGTGCACCCGCTGCCCCGGGCGCGCCCGCTACCGCGGGCGGGTGGCTGGCGCTGGCCGCGTTGCTCGACACCTTCGACGGCCGCTTCGCCCGCTGCTTCGACCGATCGCCGCGGCAGCGCCGGCTGGGCGGTGAGCTCGACAGCCTGGTCGACGCCTGCGCGTTCGGCATGGCCCCGGTGGTGGTGCTCGGGTCGGTGTCGCTCCCGGGCGGTGGACTGGCGGCGGCCGCATGGTGGGCGAGCGCGTTCGCCTACGTGGGCGCGGTCGTCACGCGGCTGGGGTTCTACCACGTGGAAGCGAACGACGGACGGTTCACAGGGCTGCCGGCGCCCGCTGCGGCGCTGGTCTGCTCGACGTATCTGCTCTGGCCGGTTCCGTCCTCGCCCTGGCTCGTGCCCCTGTTGTTCACCGGGTGCGGACTGGCCATGATCGCGCCGATTGCCATCCCGCGGCCCAAGGCGCCCGGTCTGGCGGCGTTCGCTCTCTGGGCCGTCGCCCTCGCACTCTGGCACTTGCGCTGAATCCCGCTTGGACCGGCAACGGCCAACGTCCGGGAAGACCGCCCCCGACACGCCCGCTCACCTCGAGCCGGCCGTTGCCGGTCGCACGCGCTCCGGTCGGATACCCCAGCCGACCAGCCATCCGGGAAGGCTGCGGAGCATGGGCAGAGCCAGGACGATCCTGGCGGGCAACGGCAGTCGGAACGGCTTGTCCGCCAGTGCTCGCGCCACCAACCGGCGCTGCACGATACCCTGAACGAACTGGATGAACCGGGTCGGGAACTCCCGCCGGCGTTGCACGGCGGCCAGGTGCGCATCGGTCAGGTCGCCCCGGAGGAGAGGCTCGGCGAGGAGGTTCGCGGCAGCGACGGCGTCCTGAACGGCGTAGTTGATGCCGACGCCGCCGATCGGCGACATCACGTGCGCGGCGTCGCCGATGGCGAGCAGGCCTTCGCGGTGCCACGTCGGGATGCGACTCGACTCCACCGACAGGAAATGGACGTCCTGCCAATCCCTGATCACGTCCATCCGGTCGGCAAATTCGGGCAGCAGCCCGGCCAGCTCAGTCCGCAGCGCGTCGAGTCCCGCCTCGCGGACGGCGCGGTTGTTTTCCTTGAGAACGGTGTACCCGAGCTGCCACTGATGGGCACGCGCCAGCACCACGACGAGACGGCCGCGGCCGATCCGAAAGCCGGACATATCCACCGCGCGCTCGTCGTCCCGGCGGGGCAGGACCAGCCACATGACGTCCATCGTCGCGGCGTTCCGCCGCGGGACGAAACCCGCCAGCTTGCGAAGCCGTGACGCCCGGCCGTCGGCCGCCACGGTCAGGGCCGCTCGGATCTCGCGGTCGCCTCCCCGATCCCGGTAGCGGACGCCGCGGACGGCGCCTCCCTCCATGATCAACTCGCTGACCCGAGCCCCCAGGCGCAGGTCGAAGCAGTCGTACTTTCCCGCTTCGCCAACGATGAAGTCGAGAAACTCCGCCTGCGGGATCATCGCGATGAAGGGAAACCGCGACCGGAGCCGGGTGAAGTCCGCGAGGACGACCGTGACCTCGTCACTCTGCAAGGTCATGCGGTGCAGCCTGGCGTGGTCACGGGCGAGCAGCGGGTCGGCCAGTCCGAGATCGTCGAGCATCTCGAGCGTGGAGGGATGCACGGTATCCCCGCGGAACGCCCGGTCGAAGTCCTCGTGCGCCTCGAGCAGCGTCGTCGGCACGCCCCGGCGCGCGAGGAGCAGGGCGAGGACCGCACCGGCCGGCCCACCCCCTGCGATGCAGCAACCGATGCTATCGGCCACGGCCTTGCCCGCGGGTCGGCATCCGCCGCGATCCTTCGCCGCCCGCGGCTCCCCCTACCGGAACCGACCGCCCTCGGACGCCGTTCCCGCTCCCGAGAAGCTCAGCTCGGGGTCGTACCGCAACACGGTGCGCTCCACCGAGAGGACCACGCCGGCCAGTCGGGCCGCCGTGTCGCTGGTCCGCGCGCCCAGGGCGCGCTGCATGATGGTGGGACGGTTGAGCTCCGTGAAGCTCGAGTGATTCTCGACGAGCTGCCACACCGCCGCGCCGGATCCCAGGTAGCGCTCGTACATGCCGAACACCACGTTGTCCCCGCGGAACAGCGGAAGTCGCTCGCGCATGAACGCCTGCCAGTCGGCGAGGCGTCCCGGCGCCACTTCGAGCGTCGTGATCCAGGCCAGCGCCAGGCCGCCGGCGTTCGGTGACTCGACGCTCAGCTCGGGTCGGTAACGCAACGCGTAGGTCCGGTGGCCGGAAATGGTGCGCCGCACGCGATCCTCGATGCGCTCCCTGTCCCGCCGATCGAGAGCGAACGCCAGCGGACCGCCGCGATCGAGAGAGGAGAGATCGTCCATCGGCGTCACGAACATCCGCTCGTACTGGTTCCCGAACTCCGCCGTGCGCCACGCCGAGCGCCACGCCACTCCCGCACGCTGAAGGGCAGGATTGACCTGCTCGAGCTGTACTTCGATGAACTCGTTCAGTTCCTGGGGGATGACCTCCAGGATGTCGACGCGCATCCAGGGCATCGTCTCCTGGGCGCGCGTCACGGGCACGCTGCCGGAGACGAGAAGTGCGGCGACGACGGCGATGACCAATCCGACGACATGGCGTTTCATTGATTTCCTCCTGCTTGATGACCGGCACCCGCACGCCGGTCGGCGCGGGGGCGGCACGGACGTACTTTACTTCGCGTCCGCGCGAAGATCCTCCGCCGCCCGCTCGACGGCATCGATTCAGGCGGCTCGGCGGCAGCGGCACACCGGGGCAAAGCCTCAGTTCGCCAGCGGGTGCGGCCGGAACTGGAACTTCACCAGGATCGGCTTCGAGATCGATTCGTGGCCGCGCGGCCCCTGCCGGTGTTCGCGATCTCAAGGATCTGAAGGTTACTAGACTTTCGCCGACCACAAGATGTGCCGGTGCCGGCGGGCATCGTCAGACCAACAGCGTGCGCGTGTGCTCGCCAGCGTCAAGGCGCGTCGCTCGGCTCCGCGCACGCTCGTCCAGGCGGGCTCCTGTCCAGCGCCAATTCGAGCCAATTCGTGGCGGGGACGCGACTTGGTCAACGAGGCGCGCGGGACGCGCCTGGACAGCGAGACGCGACATCACGAGGCTGATTGGCCGTGCTCCTTGGCGGTCTCAATCAATCGATCCTGGTACTGTTTCTGTAGCTCCATGTAGAAGGCCACCAGCCGTGTGGGGTCGTGGCCGAGGCGCGCCGAGATACGGTGCCGTACGTCACGGATTTCGTCGATCACCGGATCATCCAGATTCTGTGTCATCGCTGTCCCCAAGCAGCTCCAAGGGTGTTACCAACGCCGGCACAAAGAGGCCGAGCATGGTGTTCACTCTACGGATGTGTCCGAACTTGTTCGCGTTTGCCAGGTGTCGGCAGTTCCAGGTTACAAGAAAGTCGCACTTGTGAAAGGATGCGAGTGCCAAATGCAGCACGTCACCGACAGGGTCGGCCGGCATGAGTTTGTGGCGAATGTATCCCTGTGCGATCTCGGCGATGGCAGATTCGACGGGCAAGAGTGGAAGATCGCGCACCAGGTCCAGTCGCTTCTCGCTGCGTTCCTGCATGCCGCCGGCGAGCTCGTCCAATACGGCGGGACTGGTGACCAGATCGTAGCGCTCAGGCGCAAAGTGCCACCAGCGTCGTGTCCACTCCCGCCGCGCCACGATACCCGGGTCGGTCCGCTCTTCGTGGTAGAAGCTGGGAATCGTGGTCTCGACATATACACAGGGTTTAGTCATCTCGCGAAACACCGTACTCCGTCAGTCGGCTCCGAAGAAACATTCCGCCGAATCGCTGCCGACATTCGTCGCCAGTCCTCCGCAACGCGGTCCACGCCTCGATTGCGGTTCGCGGGATGTGATTGGGCCCAGACTTCTGAATCCCCGATCCGGAACGGTGATTCCTCTATTGCCTCTTCGAGGTTGCCTGCCGGCGGCAATCCACGCGACCTGCGGATCGCACGATACACGTCCCAACCAAGGCACACTACAAACTCAGGTTCGACGAGTTCGATCTCCGGCACGGTGTAACTGCTTGCTGCTTCCGTCAATGCTCTGGCCGGCACCCTTGTGGACATCGCGCCCGGCTTGATGAACGGAAACAGGTTCGTCGCGTAGGTTCGCTCCAATCCGGTGCCCAAACAGGTATCAAGTAATTTCTTGAGCTTCCTGTTGGTCCGCAACTGCGGCTTGTGTCCCAACGACACCAACTCAGAGTCTACAGGTTTCCGCAGGAATCTGTCCGAGCACCAATCCTGGAGCACAAGCATGACATCGGCATCGAGGTTCTGTGCCGACTTCGTATAGGGCGACACGAAATCGCATTCATAAGCTCCAGAGTGATACTCGCCGATTCCTCTGTATCCGGGCGGTACGTTCTCTCGGCGATGCCGGGCGAGCTCCACCAGGCGTTCCCGCTTGCTCATCGTTCGGTGCATACTTGCGCTTCTGGGCACGAACCGGTCCCGGCTTCCGTCATTTCGCAAGTGGGTGCGGCCGGACCTGAAACTTCACCAGGATCGGCTTCGAGATCGACCGGTACTCGCCGTTCTCGACGGAGAAGCCGCCCTCCGCGTGCCACACCGTGTCGGAGCCGGTAGACGAGTACACGCCGCGCCCCTTCCAGCCCGCGTCCGGATCGTCGATCCGCCCGTCGAGGCCCCGGGGGTGGAAGCCGGCCAGCGGGTACGGGACGCGCATGGTCACCGTCTCGCCCGTCTCCGGCAGCAGCGCCACCAGCGAGTCCGAGCCGGTGCCGGTGGCGATCGGCACGTTCTCGCCGAGCCCCAGCGTGTCGAACTGGTCGACCCAGTTGTAGTAGTTGTAGTCGGCCCGGACGTTCGTGCCCTTGAACGTGGGACCCGGCAGCGGATGCAGCGTCCATCCCTCCGCGCAGTGACGCCCCGTATGGGCCGTCGGGCCGGTCAGCGATCCGCACCTGCGGCGGTCGAAGCTGGCGAGGTGGTTCGTCCCCGACAGCGCGGTCCAGATGACGCCGTTGCGGTCGACGTCGAGGCCGCGCGGCATGAAGCCGACCTCGCCGTTCGCCTCCACGTTCCAGCGCTCCGACGGCACCTCGAACACCTCGGCGATGCAGCTTTCCGGCGGGTCGTCGCCGACCATCAGGCGGACGATCTTCCCGGGGTAGGAATCCTGCGCGCCCCAGACCGATCCGTCGACCGGGTTGACGATGATCCCGTAGGCTCCCACCGCGACGCGCGTGTCCAGCGCCGGGTCGAAGTCGTAGGTGCTCCGGGTGGCGTCCTCCTCGAAGCGGGCGCCGCCGACCACGGAAGGCTCGTTCCACGGCTTCGTGATCCGGCCGTCGCCGTTCGTGTCGACCACGGTCGGGCACCAGCCCTGCGCCAGTCGCCCGTCGCCGGTCTCGTCGAAGAGCTTCGTGTCCACCCAGCCGAACACGTCGCTGTTGGGCCGGCTCAGGAACAGGGTCTCGTTCTCGTCGTACGCAAACTGCAGGTGGTGGCTGCCGAAGCAGGTGTCCACCATCGTGAACTCCTCCGTCTCCGGGTCGTAGTAGCTCACGTTGCGGCCCGACCGCTCCACCGGAAAGTACCGCGCGTACTGGTTGTCGGCGCCTTCCAGGCACCACGCCGGCTGGTTCTCCGGGGGACGCAGCGTCGCCGTGTACCAGACCCGGCCCCGGCTGTCGAGCATCGGGTTGTGGATGCTGGCCGGATTGAAGCGTGCGATGTCCGCCAGCCGCGACGCCGGGTAGCCCGACTGCGCGTAGGACGCCCGCATCGTCGTGCGATCCGCCAGGGTCGGGATGCGCACCATCGTGGCGGTGTGGGTGTTCGGGTCGAGCATCGCGAGGTTGTCGTTCGCGATGTCGACGCCATAGATGGGACCGTTGGCGTTCACGTGCGGGTTGCGCTTGTCGGTGGACGCCTCGTCGTGGATCTTGCCCATCTCGTCGGTCCACTCCCACTGGGTGAGGACCAGGTTCCGCTCCACCCCCTGCGGCCGCGGCGGCGCCGGCGGCGCCTCGCCGGTCGCGATGCGGTCGCTCCAGTCGGCGAACATGTCCAGCCCGCGCTCGCGCCCGAAGCGCGACATCCACATGCTCATCTCGGCCCCGCGCTGCCCCATCCGCACGCGCCCGTCCCAGGCGTCGGCGCTCGAGTCGTACTCCTCCGCGTTCGGATGGCCGCGCGTGAACGCGCCCCCGACCTGGTGGCAGCGCAGGCAGGCCTTGATGTTGTAGAGATACTCGTCGCGCGTGCGGAGCTGCTCGCTGATGCCGTTGCCGTCGGGGCCGGTGCCCGGGAACTCGCTCGCCTCGGGCGGCTCGATCAGCGACAGCCAGTGGGCGGCCGGATAGACCGCCGCGGCTTCCTGGGGGGTCTGCGCGACCGCGGCCGTCAACGCCAAGTCTTCACCCGGCGCGGCCGGGACCGGCGTCGAGTCGACCAGCCCGTAGCCCCGCACCCAGACCGAGTAGCTCGCTTCCGGGAGTTCCGGCAGCAGGAACCGGCCCTCGTCGTTCGTCACCACGATCTTGCGGAACTTCGTCGGCAGGTCGCCGGTCTCGGCGATGACCCAGACGCCCGCCTCGGGACCGGCGCCGCTGGTCACGACGCCGGCGATGACCGCCGGATCGGCGCCTTGCGCGCTCACCGCCAGACCCACCGTGCCGAGGACCAGGAGCACCCCCACCGCCAGCCGTTCGAGCTTTCGTCGCATCGTGATCTCCCGCGGTCCCTTCCGGCCTGCCTGACCGAACCGCTCGTGCCGACGATGACCGTTCGAGGGGTCGGCGTCAAGGGCTGGTGAACAGGTGATTCCAATTTGATATGAATTTGATGGCGATGTATAAATGATGGCTTGGTGAAGACGCAGATTCAGCTTCCGGACGCGCTGTATCGCGACATCAAGCGGCTGGCCGCCTCACGGGAATGGTCCCTGGCGGAGACCATGCGGCGCGCCGCCGAGCAGTTCCTGGCCCGGCATCCCCTCGTCACGCCATCCTCGACGCCGTGGCGGCCACCCATGTCGGACACGGTCGGATGGCGCGGACTGAGCCACGAGGCGATCCGGGAGGCTGCGCTCGACGACCTCGAGGCGCGGACCGTCGCGGCGCTTCGAGAAACCGGACACCAGGCGAGGCGTCGGCGGTGACGTCGTTCGACACCAACATCCTGCTCTACGCCTTCAGCCGGTCCAGCCCCTTCCACGACCGGGCCCGCGTCTTTCTGGAAGACCTGACCCCCCGCGACGATGTCGCCGTCTCCGAGCTGGTGCTGGTGGAGTTCTATGCGTTGCTGAGGAATCCGGCAGTGCTTCTCCGCCCGCTGCAAGCCGCCGCGGCCGTCGAGGTCGTGCAGAGCTACCGTCGACATCCGCGGTGGATGCTGGTCGGGTTCGACCCCGAGAGCACGGCGCTGCACGACGAGCTCTGGCGGCTGGCGGCCAGGGCGCGCTTCGCCCGGCGCAGGATCTACGACGCACGCTTGGCCCTGTCGTTACGGCGACAGGGCGTCACGGAATTCGCCACGGCCAACGTGAAGGACTTCGGCGGCTTCGGCTTCGATCGGGTCTGGGACCCGGTGGAATGACATTCGGCCGGAACTGGCCCACGGCAGCCCCGCCGCGCTACAGCCCGGACGGGCGCCGTCCGTCGACCTGCGGCGGGCGTTCTTCGGAAACCAGCCCGACCGGCCAGGACGAACCAGTATCCGGTCCTGCGTCATCCGCCGCGAGCCGAAGTCAGCGGCGCGGCAGCCCCAGGTGGCGCCAGAAGTCCGCCTCGTCCACGCACCCCAGCGCCGCCGCCACCAGCGCCTCGCGACCGGCGCCGGCCAACGCCGCCACGTCGCCGGGGAACCCGTCCGACACGCGAATACCCCGCGACCCGAGCAGGCTGCGCACGACCGCCGTCAACTCCTCCGCACGACCCTGGGCGAGCTTGTTCTCACCGAACGCTCGCAACATCGGATCGTCGTCCGGCCCCGTGCCCTCCCGTGCGCCCAGCGCCCGTGCCACACGCTCCAGCACCCGACAGGTCTGCGCCGTCGCCGACTGCGTCAGACCCGCGAAGATCTCCGCCGCCGTCCAGCCTGGAAACGCCATGCTCGCTGCCTCCGTCCGATAGCGTCCCCCGATGAGCCGGTGGATCGTCACTCCCGCCGGACGCCGCCGTCGCGCTCCTTCGGGCGGCACGACCACCCACAGCTCGGGAAAGCCCCACGCCTCGTACAGCAGGAGCTTGCCCGGGCGCACGTCCGTCGTGTGGTCGACTTCCAGCACGACGTCCGGCAGGTCGTGCTCGCCGATGACCAGGGACCCCTCCGGCGTCAGGGCTCGCCGCGGGTGCAGGTACAAGGTCTCGTCCGCTTGCATCATCCGTGCCGGCTGCCCGCCCGCGTCGCGAACCAGCAGGTCCACCGATCCGGACGACGCAATCGGCGCGCCGCGCATCATCGCAATCCGCTCCACCAGATGCGGCAGCCGTCGCGACGTGCCCTCGTGAACGCCCCCGGTCGGCTCGGCCAGCACCCAGGCCGTCTCGCTCCGACCCTCCCAGTACTCGAGCCGCCCGTCGTAGTCGGTGAGGCGGTCGCGGAGGAGCGGAATACGGCGGCAACCCGGAAAGCGCAGGTCTTCGTCGGCCCGCGGGGCGTCGAGCAGCGGCTCGGTCGGCACCAGCCCGTCGTCGACGGGCGCCGGGCCGCCGCGCTGCAGGTCTTCGGCCCCGTGCGCCGGCGGTGTCGTGGTCTGCGTTTGCGGCTCGGCCATCCCGGCATGATATCCCGGCGCTACCAGTCGATCCTGCCGGGGTCGCCGGCATAGACCGAGCGGATGAACGCCAGGATCTTCCAGACCTCGTCGTCCTCGAGCACGCTGTAGACGGTGGGCATCGTCTGCTCGGGGATCTCGCCCTTGACGAGCCTGAACAGCACGTCATCGTCGCTGCCGAACGTCCAGGCGTCGTCGATCACGGAGGTGGCCATCCCGCCGCCGCCGCCGCCGCCGTGGCAGCCCTGGCAACCGACCTGGAAGTACAGCGTCCTGCCTTCCGCGACCATGTCCGCGTTCCCGGTTAAGGGGTTCAGCTTCCGCGGCGCAGGGGCCGGCGCTGGCGCCGACGACGCGGCCGCCTGTGCGGGCTCGGCGTTCTGGCTCTCGGCGCCGGATCCGCCGGCGGCGGGGACCAGCGGCACGCCGTACTCCTCCAGAATCGCCAGAATCTCCGCCTGGCGCCGGTCGATCGCGGCCTCCAGACGGTCCTTCAACTCGTCGTTGCCCTTCGCGACGCCCATCGAGATGTCGAAGGACAGCGGCACCCCCGTCTCGTCTTCCAGCGGGACCAGCTCGAGCGGTGCGTCCGACGTCGTGGCGGCGTAACCGGCCAGAGGACCCCACGCGACGGCGACGTCCACCGCACCCGCCACCAGGTCGTCGAGCAGCTTCCGGGGCCGGTCCCGGTCGCCGCGCGGATCGAAGAACAGCGAGTAGGTCGAGACGTTGTCGAGCAGCCCACGCCGCGCGAGGCTCTCCTCGGGCGGCGTGTTGATATGGACACCGATGCGGAGCCGTTGCAGCTCCGGTGCGTCCAGCGACCGGAGGTCGTAGCCGCGGTCGTTGCGGTAGGCCATGACGTAGGACGAGCGGTAGTACGGCTTCGTCCAGAGAACGAAATCGAGTCCTTCGGGAACCCCGAAGATGACGTCGCAGGTGCCCGCGTCGATGGTGTTCCGGACGAGCCCCCGCTGGTGCGGCCACCAGGCATAGACGGGCGTGGCGCCGAGCTCGGCGGCGACGACCGCGGCGATCCGGTTCTCGAACCCCTCGAGCCGCTCGTTGGAGTACGGCAGGTTGTCGGGGTCGCCGCAGATGCGGAGCGACGGCGACTGCGCGAACACGGCGCCCATCGACGGCGCAGGCGCCGCCGACAGCGCAGGCGCCGCCGACAGCACGAGCGCCGCCGACAGCGCAGGCGCCGCCGACAGCACGAGCGCCGCCAGCAGCGCGCAGGCTCCGACGGCGGCGACAACGCTCCTGGAAGTACGGGTCACGGCAATCTCCGTTCGCCTAGTCGTCGAGCGCGAAGACGTGCAACGTCCCGCCCACCGAGGTCACCTTGTCGAGCCCCGAGTCGAAGGCGGCGCCGACCGCTCCGAGCGCCCCGAGCGGATCCTCGCGCGAGAGGTCCGCGGCGACCGGGAGGCCGAACCAGCCGCCGATGCCGGAGTAGATCGCGACGTACTGCCTGCCGTCCGGTCCGACGAACGTCATGGGGTTGCCGATCGAACCCGACGGCAGCCTCGAGCTCCACAGGATCTCGCCGCTCCTGGCGTCGACCGCCTTGAACCAGCGGTCCATGGTCCCGTAGAAGACCACGTCGCCGGCCGTGACCATCGTACCGGTCCACACCGGAAACGGCTCGGTGATGCCCCAGACCTTCTCGCCCGCCTCGGGATTCCAGGCCATGAACTCGCCCTGATAGCCGCCCGGCCCGGCGAAGATCCGCACGTTCGCGCCGACGTACGGCGCCCCGGCGATGTAGCGCACCTCGAAGCCTTCGTAGTTCATGCACAGATTGTTCGTGCCGGCGTAGATCAGGCCGGTGCGGGGCGAGAACGACACGGGCTGCTGGTTCTTGGCGCCCATGGCCGACGGGCAGATGTCCAGGGTGTTCACGCCCTGCCGGGTGCGCTTCTCCGGGACCTCCACGGGGCGGCCGGTCTCCAGATCGATGCGCTCGGCCCAGTTGGTCGCCTGCACGAACTTGTCGGCCGACAGGAGCGTGCCGTCGGTGCGGTCCAGCACGTAGGCGAAGCCGTTGCGGTCGAAGTGCACGAGCGCCTTCACGTCCCGCCCGCCGATGGTGAGGTCGAGCAGCAAGTGCTCGTTGATGCCGTCGTAGTCCCAGGCATCCCACGGCGTCATCTGGTAGGCCCACTTCGCCATGCCCGTATCGGGATCGCGGGCGAAGATCGACATCGACCACTTGTTGTCGCCCTCGCGCGGCGTCGGATTCCAGGTCCCGGGATTGCCCGTGGAGTAGTAGATCAGGTCGAGCTCGGGATCGTACGCGTACCAGCCCCACGTGGCGCCGCCGCCGTTGCGCCAGCGGTCGCCCGGCCATGTCTCCGTGCCCGCGCCGGCCCCGCCGTGATGGGGATTCGCTGCGTTGAAGTCGGGGGCCAGCATGACGTCCTCGTCCGGGCCCATGCTGTAGGCCTTCCAGAGCTGCTCGCCCGAGTCGACGGCGTAGGCGGCCACCCAGCCGCGGATGCCGAACTCGCCGCCGGAGACGCCCACGATGTACTTGTCCTTGACCACGAGGCCGGCCATCGTCATCGTCTCGCCCCGCAGCGGGTCGGCGTTCCTGACATTCCACAGCTCCTGGCCGCTCTCGGCGTCGAGCGCGATGACGTGCCCGTCGAGCGTCGTCATCAGGATCCTGCCCTCGACGTAGTTCACGCCCCGATGGACCAGATCGCAGCAGGCGACCGGCACGGCGCGGTCGTCCTGAACCGGCGTATACCTCCACTTGATGGGCCAGTCCTCCTGCGTGAGGTCGATGGCGTACACGTGGTTCGGGTACGCGCTGTGCACGTACATCGTCGAGTCCACCACGAGCGGCTGCCCTTCATGGCCGCGCAGAGCGCCCGTCGAGAACGACCACACCTGGGTGAGATTCGCGACGTTGTCCGCGGTGATCTGATCGAGCGAGCTGAACCGCGTCGCCGAGTAGTTCTTCCCCGGCAACACCCACTCGTTGTCGTCGTTCTGCCGCGACAACAGATCCTGATTGGCGGCGATCGCCAGCGGCAACCCCAACGCCAGCACCACGACCGCACAGATGCTTCGTTTCATGGCCGTTCCCTTTCCCAGTCCGTCCCCGGTCGCCGCCGTCGCCCGTGCCGGGCGATTCGCACCGAGAATGGCCGGTCGGAGGACCGCCGTCAAGGGTTAATGTCACTTGGCCGCGCGTGCCTGCCGCCACTCTCGTGCGAGCTGCCAGGCCTCGGCGAGTTGAGCCGCGGACATCTTCTGCTCGGCCCGGGCTCGCCCCTCTATCGCGCCATCCCGCACGGCGCCGGTGCCGCGTGACGCCGCGAGGTTCAGCCACATGTGGGCGCGTACGTAGTCCTGCGGAACGGTCCGGCCGGCGCGGTCTGCGAGCCCGGGGCGGTCCTCTGGTATCGCCGGGCCCGTCCTCGCGGCTCGTCCATTCTCCTGCAAGGCGTCCGCCTGGCCCCCGGGGAGGTCGAGGCCGTCGCCGTACATGAAACCCAGATTGAATTGCGCCATCACATGTCCCTGCTCCGCCGCCAGTGTCCACCACCGCACCGCCTCCGGGCCGTTCGGTCGGACGCCGTTGCCGCGGGCATACATGCCTCCCAGATTGTTCTGGGCGTCGGCGTCCCCCTGTTCCGCCGCGTGTCGATACCAGCGGACGGCATGGGCATCGTCCTGCGGCACGCCGCGCCCTTCGCGGTAGTGGAAGCCGAGGTTGAACTGCGCCGCCGCGTGACCCTGCTCGGCCGCCGCCCGGAACCACCGCGCCGCCGCCTCATCGTTCTGAAGCACGCCGTCGCCGCGCCGGTACTCGAATCCGAGCGAGACCTGCGCCGCCGCTTCCCCCTGCCGGGCCTGCGCGTGCAAGTCAACCAGCTCGGCGGGAAGCTCCGGGGATGGCGCCTCACCGATAGCGGAAGTCGCGGCGACAACGATTGCCACGAGAGCGACGAGACGCATACGGAGATCGAACACCCGCGTCCTCCGAGAACACGCTGCACATCTACGCGAATCTGCCCATCCTACCGCGATCCGATCCCTCCGCGGCGCCGTCGGGTCGCTGTCGACGACCAGGGGTGCGGCCGGGGTCCGAATCGATCGCGACGGCGAACTGCCGGTCGATTGCCGCTCGCGTCCTCTTCAGCGCATCATCAGTGGTGGAGCATCACGCGACGCCGATTCGTCGTTCTCGAGCGACGCCCAGAGAAAGATCCGGCCGACCGACCGGCCCGTGAGAGGAGCCATACCGATGCGTGCGACCCCGTTCCCGATCGCGGCGGCTTTCGTGCTCACTGTCCTGGCCGGACCGACGGCCCAGGAAGCCGACGACTCTGACGACTCCCCGGACCTCCCGCTGGAGCCGGCCCGGACCCTGTCGCTCGACACGGACGAGGGCACGTGGATCTCGGTGGACGTCAGCCCGGACGGCGAGACCATCGTCTTCGACCTGCTGGGCGACCTGTACACCATCCCGCTCGCCGGCGGCGACGCTGCATCGCTGACCGAGGGGATGGCCTACGACAGCCAGCCGCGCTACAGCCCTGACGGGTCGCAGGTGATCTTCGTCTCGGACCGCGACGGCTCGGAGAACCTGTGGCTGATCGACGTCGAGTCGAAGTCGACCCGGCAGGTGACGAACGCCTCGGCCAACAACTACGAGTCGCCGGAGTGGCTGCCGGACGGCGACTACGTGGTGGCGGCGGTCGGGGCGGGCGCGCTGGCCGGGGGAGACCGGCGCAACCCGAAGCTCTGGATGTGGCACGTCGACGGCGGCACCGGGATCCAGCTCATCGACGAGCCGGGCTCGCGGCGGATCACCGGGCCGGCCCCGACGCCCGACGGGCGCCACATCTGGTTCGCGCAGCGGGAGCGGCTGTGGCAGTACAACGCCATCTTCCCGCAGTACCAGCTCGGGGTGTACGACCGGGAGACCGGCGAGCAGTACGTGCGGACGTCGCGCTACGGCTCGGCCCTGCGGCCGACCATCTCGCCCGACGGCGCGTGGCTGGTCTACGGCACGCGGCACGAGGACCGGACCGGCCTGCGGCTGCGCGAGCTGGCGTCCGGCGACGAGCGCTGGCTCGCCTATCCCGTCCAGCGCGACGACCAGGAGTCGGTAGCGGGCGCCGACACGCTGCCGGGCATGTCGTTCACGCCCGATTCGTCGGAGGTGGTCGTCTCGTACGGGGGCAGGATCTGGCGTGTCCCGGTCACCGCGGGGTCCGAGCCGATCCCGGTGCCGTTCCGCGTGCGGACCGAGCTGGAGATCGGCCCGGAGCTGGCGTTCGAGTATCCGGTCGATGACCGCCTGCGGTTCACGGTGCGGCAGATCCGCGACGCGGCGCCGTCGCCCGACGGGACGACGCTGGCGTTCGCGGCGCTCGACCGCCTCTACGTGAGGTCCGTCCCGGAGGGGGAGCCGCGGCGCCTGACCGAGCTCGACATGGTCGAGGCGCAGCCCGCGTGGTCGCCCGACGGCGCCTGGATCGCCTTCGTCACCTGGTCTCCCGACGGCGGCCACCTCTACAAGGTGCGCGCGGACGGCAGCGCCCCGCCGATGCGGCTGACCACCCGACCCGCGATCTTCCAGTCCCCGGCGTGGTCGCCGGACGGAGCGCAACTGGTGGCGATCCAGGGACCCGCCCGCAGCTTCCGCGAGGCGCCGCGCCAGACCGCACCCGGCGCCAGCGCCAACATCGTGTCGATCCCGGCCGCCGGCGGCGACTGGGCGCTGGTGGCGCCCACCGACGGGCGCAGCTTCCCGCACACGACGTCCGACCCGGACCGCATCTTCCTCTATCACCGGGAGGACGGCCTGGTATCGATCCGCTGGGACGGAACGGACGAGAAGGCGCACGTGAAGGTCAACGGTCCGGCGCCACCCGGCGGCGGCGACCCTGCGCCGGCGGCGCTGGTGCGGATGGCGCCGACGGGCGACCGGGCGCTGGCCCAGGTCCGCCTCGACCTCTACGCGCTGGCGGTGCCCTATGTCGGGGGCGATACGCCCGTGGTGTCGGTGGCCGATCCGGAGCGTGCCAGCGTGCCCGTGCGCAAGCTGACGGAGCTGGGCGGACAGTTCCCCGCATGGAGCGCCGACGGCCGGCGCGCGCACTGGTCGATCGGCAACGCCCACTTCATCTACGATCTCGACGACGCGGAAACAGCCGAGCAGGCGGCGCGTGCGGCCGAGGCCGCGGAGGCCGCCACGGCGGAAGAGGCGGGGCAGACCAGCGACGAAGGCGGCGCTGCCGAGAACGAAGACGACGAGGATGCCCCCGCCTACGAGCCGGTCGAGATCCGGGTAGAGGTCGACGCGATCCGCGACATCCCGAACGGCTACGGCGTCCTGCGCGGCGGACGGGTGATCACGATGCGCGGCAGCCAGGTCATCGAGAACGCCGACGTCGTCGTGCAGGGCAACCGGATCCTCGAGGTCGGCCGCCGTGGCTCGGTGGAGTTCCCCGACTTCGCGCGCATCATCGAGATTCCCGGCACGACCATCGTCCCCGGCTTCGTCGACACCCACGCCCACATGCGCCCGAGCTTCGGGGTCCACAAGACGCAGCCGTGGACCTACCTGGCCAACCTCGCCTACGGGGTCACAACGACACGCGATCCGCAGACCGCCACCACCGACGTCCTGACGTACGGCGACCTGGTGGAGACCGGCGACATCGTCGGCCCGCGCATCTACTCGACCGGACCGGGCGTCTTCAGCGCCGAGCAGATCGAGGATCTCGATCACGCGCAGCGCGTGCTGCAGCGCTACAGCGAGTACTACGCCACGCAGACGATCAAGATGTACATGTCCGGCAACCGCCAGCAGCGGCAGTGGATCGTCATGGCGGCCAAGGAGCAGAAGCTGATGCCGACCACCGAGGGCGGCCTCGACATGAAATACGACCTGGAGATGATCATCGACGGCTACCCGGGGCTGGAGCACTCGTTCCCGATCTTCCCGCTCTACCGCGACGTCGTCAGCCTGGCCGCCGAGACGCGTATCGCCTACACGCCGACCCTGCTCGTCTCCTACGGCGGGCCGTTCGGCGAGAACTGGTTCTTCACGCGCGAGAACCCGCACGACGACCCGAAGCTGCGGCGGTTCATTCCGCACGGCGAGCTCGACCGGCTGACCCGCCGGCGCGGCGCCGGGGTCGACGCGGGGCCGGGCGGCTGGTTCCGCGAGGAGGAGTACGTCTTCCGGCAGCACGCCGAGGGGGTGAAGGCCATCGTGGAGGCGGGCGGGGTGGCCGGGGTCGGCAGCCACGGGCAGCTTCAGGGCCTGGGCTACCACTGGGAGCTGTGGGCCACGCAGTCGGGCGGCCTGTCGGAGCACGACGCGCTGCGCGTCGCCACCGCGCTCGGGGCCGAGGCGATCGGCCTCGACGGCGATCTGGGTTCGATCGAACCGGGCAAGCTGGCCGATCTCGTCGTCCTGGAAGCCAACCCGCTCGACGACATCCGCAACACCAACCGCATCCGCTACGTGATGAAGAACGGCCGCCTCTACGACGGCGACACGCTCGACGAGACGTGGCCGCGCGAGCGCCCGCTGGGCAAGCCGGTCTGGCTGGGGGACGACCCGGACGGCGTCGCCGCGGGCATTCGGTAGCCGGACGGAGCCATGACCGCAGCCGGATGGGAAAAGTCGACCTCGAGGCTCGCCGGCTATGCGGCCCTGACCGCGCGGTACGGCGTCGACGTCATCCCCAACTGGCACACGTCGCGGGTGGCGACCAGCGGGGTACGCCGCGTCGATGTCCGTGACGGCATTGTCGAGGAGGTCTTCCCGCCCCGCTATCGGCCCGGCGACACGCTCGGCGATCAGCTCGAGTTCGCGCTCAAGCACGACGGGACGAACCTCGCGATCCTGGCCACCCTGTTCGGGGTGACGCCGGAGGACGACCTGCTGGCCTTCGTCCGGTCCAGACCCACCGGCAAGTACGCCCGGCGGCTGTGGTTCCTGTACGAGTTCCTCACGGACAGGACGCTCCCGCTGGACGACCTGAAACAGGGAAACTACGTCGACCTGCTGGAGCCGGACGCGTACTACACCGTCGAATCATCCCGCCGAGTACGCCGTCAGCGAATCAACGACAACCTGCTCGGGGACCGCCGGTTCTGTCCCACGATCCGTCGCACCGAAATCCTGCGGGGCTTCGAGGCGGCCGACCTGCCGTTGCGGTTACGGGGAATCGCCTCGCGCTACGCGCCGATGCTCCTGAGACGCGCGCTCGGCTACCTGTACGCAAAGGAGACGAAGTCCTCGTTCGAGATCGAGCACATCACGCCCACATCCACCCGCACCGAGCGTTTCGTGGCGTTGCTGCGACTGGCGCAACGGGAAGAGTTCTGCACCAGGCCGCAACTCATCGATCTGCAGAACCGCATCGTCGACGCCCGCTTCCGCGACGACGGCTACCGGGAGAACCAGAACTACGTGGGGGAAACGGTCGCCCGGGGAAACGAGCGGATCCACTTCGTTTCTCCCAAGCCGGAGGATCTGGGCGCCCTGATGGAGGGACTGACAGCCGCCCACCAGCGCATGACGGCCGGCAACGTGCCCGCAGCGATTCAAGCCGCGGCCATCTCCTACGGATTCGTCTTTCTGCACCCGTTCGAGGACGGCAACGGCCGCATCCATCGCTTCCTGGTTCACAACATCCTCGCCCGGCGCGGATTCACCCCTGCCGAGGTCATGGTCCCGGTGTCGGCCACCATGCTCAAGAACCCGGCGGACTATGACGCGTCTCTGGAAGCGTTCGCCGGCCGGTTGATGCCGCTGGTGGAATACACGCTCGACGCCGAGGGCCGCCTGACCGTGCACAACGACACCGCCATTTGGTATCGCTACCCCGACTTGACGGCGCAGGCGGAAGCCCTCTTCCGCTTCATCGACCGGACCATAGATACGGAGCTTGCCGAGGAACTGACGTTCCTGACCCGCTACGACGCGGCCAAGAGGGCGATCCAGGCGATCGTGGACATGCCCGACCGCCGGATCGACCTCTTCATCCGCTTTTGCGGGCAGAACGACGGCCGGCTCTCGGCCCGCAAGCGCGCGAGCCACTTCGGCCGTCTATCGGACGAAGAAATCGCATCGATGGAACACGCCGTGCAGTCGGTCTATGGCGACGACCTGTCCGTCCGCGCGTAGTCGTTCTGCAAGGCGAGCTTCTGGTCGTAATCGAAATGCCGGCGCCGTAACGGTTTCTGGGGCCCTTCAGCGGAATGCAGATGACCACGCCGCCCAGGGTGTCGCCCACCGCGAAATCGTCGGGCGGACTGTCGGGGTGCGCGTTGTGGCAGTTGACGCAGGCGTCGGCGTCGGCCACGTCGGCGTAAACCGCGGTGAAGTAGTCCGGGTCAGTCTACGCTCGGCCGGCATCGGCAGCGGTCGAATCCGCGGGGCGGGGCGGTGCGCTATGATGACGAAAGACCCGATGTTCGACTCCCTCGCCATCGTCCGGCAGTTGACCGCCGCCGGCATCGAGCGTGAACAGGCAGACGCGATCGCGGATGCCGTCCGGCAGGCTGCCGATCACGGCGACCATTTGACGGCCGACCGGTTCACCGCCGGGCTCGCGGGGCTGGAACTTCGGCTGATCAAGTGGATCATCGGCACCGGGATTGCCGTGACCGGCGCCGTCGTCGGTCTGCTCCGGCTGCTTGACTGATCCCCGCAGCCTCGCGGACAACCGAGAACTCCCATCCGTCATCCCCGCTACGCGAATTCTGTCTCATGGTCGACGCCTGACCAACGAACCGCGCCAGGAATGTTGCGTTCTCGGTAGAACGCTATAAGATGCCTGCATGCAGTCGCGACGGAGCTTCCTGAAGTGGAGCGCCCTGGTCGGCGGCGCGAGCGCGCTCGGCGGCGGCGGACTGCTGCTGTCCCGGTATCCGACCGGCGGGGCGCCGGCCGGCGTCTCCGGCGCGGGGGCCGCGGCGGCGACCGGCAGCCGGATCTTCCGCACCGCCAACACGCCGGAGTGCCTCCACTGCGCCCTCCTGGCCCATGTCGAGGACGGCCGCCTGGTCAAGGTGACCGGCGATCCGGACTTCAACGTCCTGGCCTGCGCCCGCGGCATCTCCCGCATCCGCCAGCTCTACAGCCCCCATCGGCTCAAGTACCCGATGCGGCGGGCGGGCCGGCGGGGCGAGGACCGCTGGGAGCGGATCACCTGGGAGGAGGCGCTCGACACCATCGCCGAGCGCTACCGGCGGATCCTGGAAGAGGACGGCAACGAGGCGTTCCTGGCCTTTGGCGGGACCGGCAACTGGTCGTCGCTGTCGACCGGCGTGCGGGGGCTCTACTCGGCCTTCTGGAACCGCTTCGGCGGCAACACGCCGATCATCTCCCAGCTCTGCTGCGCGTCGGTCACCTCGGGGTTCAACGCCGTCTTCGGCGGCGGGCGGTCGGAGTTCCGCGACGAGTGGGTCCACAGCCGCTTCTTCCTGGCCTGGGGCAACAACCCGGCGGTCTCCAACCAGGGCTACATGAAGAACCTCTTCCAGGCCCGGGAAGAGCACGGCGCGAAGCTGGTGACCATCGATCCGCGGCTGAGCGAGACGGCGGCCCTCTCGGACCGCTGGGTACAGATCCGGCCGGGCACCGACGCGGCCTACGCCCTGGGCATGGTCAAGGTGCTGCTCGACGAAGGGCTCTTCGACGAGGAGTACGTCCGCCGGTTCACCAACGCGCCGTTCCTGGTCCGGCTCGGCGAGAGCGGCTGCGACCTGCAGTCCGAGTCCCGGGGCTGGCCGGCGGGCGGCGAGACGCTGCCGGTCGATCTCCGGGACCTGCGGCTGTTGACCGACGGCGGCAGCGGGCCCGACAGTTTCGTCGTCTGGGACGAGCTCGGCGGCCGGCCCGCGGCCCCCGACGCGCCGGGGATACGGCCCGCCCTGCGGGGCAGCTACGAGATCGGCGGCGTCCGCTACCAGCCGGTCTTCGAGTGGATGCGCGCCATCGCCGCGCGCTACACGCCCGAAGTCGTGCACCGCGTGACCGGCGCCCCGGCCGATTCGGTCGCCGCGGTGACGCGCGAGTACGCTGCCGTCAGACCCGCCGCGATCATCCAGAACATGGCCGGCGCGCAGCGGACCGACCACGGCACGCTGACGGTGATCGGCCACCTCTACTTGGCCTCGCTCACCGGCAACGTCGGGATGCTCGGCGGCGGGGTCAACGACAACGGCGGCTTCCTGCGGCAGGGCGGGAACATCAACTACCCGGTGCCCGTCCAGCGCAACGAGCCCATCGCCGGCATTCCGGCCACCAAGCTCGGGGAGTACCTGGTCGAGCGCAAGCCGCATCCGATCCGGGCCATCCACGTGGCGGGGTCCGGCGTGCTCACGCAGTACCCCAACACGCGCAAGATCATCGCGGGGCTCGACAACATCGATCTGATGGTCGTGCAGGACATCTTCATGACGACGACGGCGCGCTACGCCGACTTCGTCCTGCCGGTGACCACGCTCTTCGAGACCCGGAACCTGCTGGCCGGCGTCCGCAGCCGCTACATCCAGCTCATGCAGCAGGCGATCGAGCCGCTGTTCGAGTCCCGCTCCGACCGCTGGATCCTGACCGAGCTGGCCGGGCGCCTCGGCTTCGGCGACGACTTCGACAAGCCGGACGACGAGTTGCTGCGGCATGTGCTGGAGCCGACCGGGGTGAGCCTGGAGCAGCTCGAGGAGGGCCCGGTGAATCCGATGCCGGACCCGTGGGTCCCATTCGCCGACAAGAAGTTCGACACGCCGTCGGGACGCATCGAGTTCTTCTCGACGTACCTGCAGGAGCGGGGCTTCGACCCGCTGCTGGAGTACCTGCACCCGGTGGAGGCGCCCTGGGTGGACGAGACGCGGGCCGCGCGCTATCCGCTGCAGCTCATCAACCGCAAGAACCACAACCACGTCAACTCCAGCTTCCACCACCACGACTACCTGACCGAGATCTGGGCCGGCCAGGTGCTGCAGATCCATCCCGACGATGCGAAGGCACGCGGCATCGAGGACGGGGCCCGCATCCGCGTCTTCAACGACCGGGGGGAGATCGAGGCGCTGGCGCAGGTGACGCGCGGCATCCTGCGCGGGGTGGTGAGCGTGACCACCGGCTGGGGCGGCGTGAACGAGAAGCAGACGGCCAGCATCCTGAGCCCCGACAAGTACGAGCCGATCTCTCTGGGTCACACGCTGAACTCGTCGATGGTCGAGGTTGCCACCGGGGGCGCGGCATCCAGGGGGGACGCAGCATGAGCCAGCAGGTCGCGTTCTTCTTCGATGCCAACCGCTGCACCGGCTGCCGCACGTGCGAGATCGCCTGCAAGGTCGAGAACGGGGTCGAGATGGGTCCGCGCTGGCGCAAGGTGCGGACGGTGGAGGGCGACGACGACGGCGGGCCCTACATGTACCACGTCTCGATGTCGTGCAACCACTGCGAGGTCCCCGTCTGCGCCGAGGCCTGCCCGTCCGGCGCCATCACCAAGCGGCCCGACGGCATCGTCATCGTCGACCAGAGCAAGTGCATCGGCGCCCGTCTCTGCGCCTGGGCGTGTCCCTACGACGCGCCGCAGTTCAGCGAAGAGACCGGCAAGATGGAGAAGTGCAACTTCTGCTCGCACCGCATCGACGCCGGAACCGGGGGACCCGCCTGCGCCGAGGCCTGCCCGACCAAGGCCCTGCAGTGGGGCACGCTGGACGAGGTGGCCGCCAAGGCGGGCGCCACGGACCAGTTCGGACCGCTCCCCGACGCCGACATCACCAAGCCGGCGATCCGCTTCATCCCGCTCAAGCTCGTCCGCGCCTGACCGCTCCGGCATGGAGACGCGCGACTGGTCGCTCGTAGTCTTCACGGTGCTGACGCAGGCGGCGGTGGGGGCGTTCCTCACACTGCAGATCCTGCGATACCTGTCGGCGCGGCGTGGCGCACGGGAGGGACGGGAGACGAGCGGTGTACGGAATCCGGCTCGCTGGACGGCGACCCCGCTCCTCGTTGTGCTCGCGGTGCTGTCCGTCGGCCTGTTCGCGGCTCTATTCCACCTCTCCACCCCGCTGCAGGCGGCGCGCGCCGTCGTGAACTTCTCGTCGTCCTGGCTGAGCCGCGAGATCGTCTTCGGGAGCCTGTTCGCGGCGCTGCTGAGCGCGCTCGCGTGCCTTGAATGGCGCGCGGCGAATCGCGCTGAAGGGCGGTCCGAGACCGGTGCAGGGCCGGCGAATCCGACGAGTTCGGCGCTGGCGACGTGGTTGCCCCGGCTCACGGCGGCGGCCGGCCTGGCGTTTCTCGGCTGCCAGATCGGCATCTATCTGCTGCCGGCCCAGCCGGCGTGGAACAGCTTCGCCACCCCCGCCGCGTTCGGGGGCACGGCGCTGCGGCTGGGCGTCCTCGGCGTGGCGGCCTGGTTCGTCGTCCGGAACCTCACCGCGGGAGTCGACGATCCCGCGCGAGGCGAACCCATCGGAAGTGGCGGCACATTGTCGGCGACCCTGCGCGGACTGGCGCTGGCCGGCATCGCGGCGCTGGCGCTGGAGTTCGTCGTGGCACCGCTCCATCTCTCCTCGCTGGCTGCCAACCCCTTGCCGGCCGCGGCGGCGAGCGTTCAGCGCCTGACCGGCGACTACGGCGGCATCCTCCTGCTGCGGCTCGGACTGCTGGGCGCGGCTGCCGCGGCGCTGGGCGGCGTCCTGGCGAGCGTCCGCGGAGCCGCGGAGCCGGCCGGGCCCTCCGGGCATCGACTCGCCTCCGCCCTCACCTGCGGCGCGTTCGGCCTCACCGTGGCGTCGGAGGTGTGCGGGCGCTTCCTGTTCTACGCCATGCAGGTGAGGGTCGGCATCTGACCGCACTCGTGCCGAACGAAGCGCGGACCGTACCGGACGAGTGGCGGCGGCGCCAGGAGGAGCAGGCCATCGCCTACCACTTTCTCGGCCGGTGCTTCTACGAGGCGCCGCGCGCGGAGTGGCTGGCCGCCTTCGCCCGGGACCGTCTGTTCGAGGCCTGGCCCTTCCCGTCCGGCGACGACAGGACCGCCGCGGGGCTGGGATTGCTGGCGCCGTTCTGCAGGGGCTGGGAACCGGCGCAGCTCGGCGCGCTGACGTGGGACTTCAACCGGCTCTTCGTCGGACCGGGCGAGATGCTGGCCACGCCCTGGGAATCGATCTACCGCAGCAAGACGAAGCTCACCTTCCAGGAGCCGACCCTCCAGGTACGCGCGCTCTACGACCGGTTCGGCGTGCAGGCGCCGGCGATGCACCGCGAGCCGGACGACCACCTGGGGCTGGAGCTGGCCTTCGTGGCGACGCTGTCGGACCTGGCGGCCGGGGCCGCGGCCGGGGGCGACACGGCCCAGCTCGCCGGATGTTTCGAGGCGCAGAAGGATTTCCTGCAGGACCACCTGCTCGCGTGGGCGCCCTCGTGTCTGGCGCTCGTCGAGCAGCACGCCGAGACCGACTACTACCGCGGCGCGGCGCTTCTTGCCATCGGGTCGCTCGCGGAATCGGCGCGTCTGTGCGGGACAACGCCGTCCGGATGATGCGAGCCTGCCGAAGCACCCCGGTTCTTCATGCGGGATGCCGGCCATCGCCGCTAGCGTCGGTCCGGCGCCGGCGTCATTTCGCGTCGAACATGCTCGCCACGCCCAGGGAACAGTCCCCCAGGCAGACCGAATCGGCTTGCTGTCCCCTACGGAAAACGCCGTGTGCCGCGTAGGCGGTTCCCCGCAGTTCGAGCACCGTCACCGTCTCGTCCAGCGGATTGACAATCCAGTACTCGGGGATTCCCGCTTCCGCGTAGTCCGGCCGCTTGTCCCGAGTGTCGCGGCCCGGGTCGTCGGGACTGACGACCTCGACCACCAGATCGGCACCGGTCCAGAACTCGTTCCCGCGGCGCGGATCGTTCGCGTCGAGCACGAGCAACAGATCCGGCTCTCTGAATTTCCCGTCACGAATCCTCAGGCGCAAAGGGGCAAAGAGCACCGTCCCGCCGAGCTCACGCGCGCGAGGGAAGAGCGCCAGCAACAGGAACCGCACGATGACCTGATGCTGGTCCGTCGGCATGGGCAGGACGTCGAGATGGCCGTCCGTGAACTCGAGCAGCCGCCGGCAGCGATCCGTCAACTGCAGGTACTGCGCCTCGGTCCACGACTCCAACAGCGACAGTTGGTCGATTGACTCACCGCCGCCCGGCGTGACGGGCCGCCATTCGTCCGGGTGTGCCGCAGGTCTCATGTCGTCGGTACCGTTTCGGTGGACCCGGCGAACCGATTCTCGAGTATCGGCAGGCACGGTTCGGCATGTCAAGCGCCGACGTCCCGCGGGCCCTTTTCGCACGACTCGGCTCCGGCTTGCTAATCGCGCCGGCGTGTATGTGCACTGGACGCACAGCAGTTGGCGCCTGGTGCCCGGCTCCATCCGGAGGCGAGCTACTCCCAGCGTTTCGCTCAACGCTCCAACTCACTGCAGTTCAATAGCTTGGCGGCCGACTGTCGGTTGGCATCCGCCGTGCAAAGTTCGTAGCGAGGATTGCGGCGAGCTCGCTGCACGAACGGAGGACCGACATGCACATCGAGCATCCACGCAGGAGGCTGGTCAGCCATCTCTCCTCTGCAGTTCTTACTTTCGCCGCGGCGACGACGATCACATCGGCGACCACGCACGCGCAGCCCGGTGCGGCGGTCTCGTCCACGCAGCCGGGCGCCGACGGTCTCGTCCACGCGGGCCGGAACGGCAGCTTCGAACGCACAGGAGCCGCAACCCCGACCCAACAATGAAATAGATCGGTTCATGGAGCGGGTGCTCGCCCAGCGCGATGCCGCACCGTGGCGCCGGCTGGGAGACTTCGTCCTGCGCGAGACCTACTCGTTCGAGCTCGACGTTCCACCAGGAACCTTGCTCTCCGGGTTCCGGCGCGTGCGCGAGTACGAGTGGTACGTCCGCGACGGCGCCGCGGTGCGAAGTCCCGTCCGGGTCGATAGCGTCCACATCGACGACGAGACGCGACGCGGCTACGAACGGTCGTGGCTGCGCGAGGAGGCACGACGGCGTGACGGGCTCGACGGGGGCGACCCCGAGCCCCGATTCATCACCGACTTCTTCTACTTCCTGGAGTGGGGACTGGAGCCGGGCGATTACTACTTCGTCGGTCGCGAGTCGGTGGCGGGCCGCGAGGTGATCCGGATCGAGTTCTACCCGAGTGGTCCCTTCTGGGAAGAGGCCGGCGAACGGATCAATCGGGGGGTCATCAAGACCTCGATGGTGACGCTGTGGATCGACCCCGAAATTCACCAGATACTGAAGTACGCCTTCGAGAACGCGGGCCTCGACTTCCTTCGGTTTCGATGGCTCCTGCGGGCCGACGGTCTGCAGGCGTCGATGGAGTTGGCGCCGGTCAGCGGCGTCTGGATGCCGGCGCGGATGACCCTCTCGGGCCGCGCCACGACCGCGCTCGGCGAGTTCGCGGCGACGGTCACGCAGGAGTTCTCCGACTACCGGGAGGCGGAGACGGGAGTTCGGCTCCTCGATCCGCGAAGCGACCGATGAACTTCACATCGGAACGCGAACGGCGCCTCTGGGCCTGGACCCTGGCCGTCGTGGTTGCGATCTACGCCACCCTCGGCCTGGCGCGGACGCTGGCCGCAGCGCTGGCCGAGTGGAACCTCGGCGCGGGCCTCTTCCTCGTCTGCTGCTTACTGGTCGTGGCGACGGCGGTGACGCAGGGACTGAGGGTGCGGCCCGGCGGGGTCGAGATCGCCGTCGCGCTGGGGGTCGTAGCCGCCTACCTTCTGGTGTTCGTCCGCATGTCGATCCCGACGGAGCGCTCCCACCTCATCGAGTACGGCGTGGTCGCCCTGTTCATCCACGAAGCGCTCACGGAGCGCGCCAGCCAGGGGCGCCGCGTCCCCGCGCCAGCGCTGCTCGCCGTGCTGGCGACAGGACTGATAGGGGTCATCGACGAGTGCATCCAGTTGCTATTGCCCAGCCGCGTGTTCGATCCCCTCGACATGCTGTTCAACGTCCTCGCGGCGGTGATGGCGTTGGCTGCCTGCTCAGCCCTGTATTGGGCGAGGAAGTCGTAACCAGTAGGAGCCGCGGTAACGGGTCTCCGCTGTGACATATTGACGCCTATGCAATATGCTTCTGCATCGTGCGAACCACCATCCGACTGGCGGACAGCCTCCTGCTGGAAGCGAAACGGGAGGCAGCCAGGTGCGGAATGACCCTGACGGCGATCATCGAGGAGTCGCTGCGCACCCGATTGGCTCGGACGACCGCCGAGCCGCGTACGCGCGTCCGGCTCACGACCACCGGACGTGGCGGCCTGCGTCCGGGAATCGATCTGGATGACTCGGCATCCCTGCTCGACGCGATGGACGACGTGGAGTGATTCTTCCCGACGTCAACGTGCTCGTCTACGCGCACCGGAAAGACGCGCGCGATCATCGAGCCTATCGTGACTGGCTGGAAACGACTGCCAATGCCGACGCCGCCTTCGGGCTGAGCGACCTCGCGATCAGCGGATTCGTGCGCATCGTCACGCACCCGCGTATCTTCGCCGCCCCGAGCTCCCTGGCGGACGCGATGCAATTCGCGGAGGACCTGCGGACGCGCCCCAACCGTGTTGCGATCTCCCCGGGGCCTGATCACTGGCGGATCTTCCGTAGCCTGTGCGACGCCGCAGGCGCCAAGGGCAATCTCGTGCCCGACGCCTGGCTTGCCGCCATGGCCATCGAGCGCGGCTGCGAGTGGATTACGACTGACGGCGACTTCGCCCGATTCCCGGGATTGCGGTGGCGACATCCCCTGAGGTCGTGACACCTGGTCGCACGCGAAGCCGGGCCACTTGAGAGCCCGACGCATACCACTCGAGCCTCCGCGCGCAGGCGGCGTTCATCATCGTGCGCCGTCCGAGGAGCGGTCCTCAACAAATGCAGCGGGGCACTCGCCACGGGCGACAAGCTCGACCTCGGATGAGATGTCCGGAAGATGGTCCTGCACCCCTTCCCAGGTGTCGTAGCCCGTCAGCACGTCGATGACCGACGGAAGGGGATCCGCCCGTACTTCTCGAAGATGCCCTTCTCCGGCGAGGGTCATCGGCCATGCCAGCGTCTCGTTCGGGGGATCGAACCGAGCGTCCACCCCGGGCTTGTTGCCTCGCGGATCGATTCTGTACCACCCGAATTCGGGCAATAGAATGGCATTCAGGCCGTGCAGCATGAAACGGTTCGTCTCGCTGTCCATCACAAGCCGCTGGTAGCGCAGGCCGGCGGGGATGCCGTTGGCGCGCAGGAGCGCGGCCAGCAGGTGGCTCTTGGCGAAACACCAGCCCGCCTCGTGGCGCAGCACCTCGGACGCGGCGTACGTCGGCTGATTCACCTTGCAGTCGCCGCTGTGCCTGATCTCGTCCCGCACCCACTCGAAGCTCCGCTTCGCGATCGCCGTCGGGTCCGCAGCTCCGCCGGCGAGAGCACGCGCCAGGTCGCGGACGTCGGGATGATCCCAGTCCATCACTTCCGTTGGGCGCAGGTACTCGTTCATGCCGGTCCTTCACTCCTATTGTGCCACGGGCTTCTACAGGCGAAAGGTGACGCTGATGGCAATCCTCTCAGCGCGATGTTGCCGCCAGGCTGGCTCCGTCGACGGCTCCTGCTCGACCGCGCGGCCGATCGATTCGGCGACACGTGACGCGGACACCGACCCGATCGGCGGTTGCCGATTCTCCCGCAGCCGCCGGCATCCGTCCGCATAGAATGAGCCATGTCGTCGGAACATCCGAGGTGTTGCTCATGCGATGGATCGGTGCGCGGCAGGAAGTACGTTTCCTCGCCGGGATGCTGTTCGTAGCCACCGTGGCGCCGGCCCCGCAGGCGGTGCGTGCCCAGACCGGCGCCGACCCGAACGAGTGGCGCTTCTACGGAGGCGACCCCGGCCACACGAAGTACACGCCGCTCGACCAGATCACGGAGGACAACGTCGCCCAACTCCGCATCGCCTGGACGTGGACGTCGATCGACGAGAAGCTGCGGGCCGAGAACCCGGTCATCGGCGAGGGGCGCCGGTTCCGCACTTATGCCTACGAGGTGACGCCCCTGGTGGTCGACGGCGTGCTCTACACCACCACCAACCTGGGGCAGGTGGCGGCGATCGACCCGACGACCGGCGAGACGATATGGAGCTACGACCCGGGTCTCTACCTGGACGGGCGCCCCGCAGTGCACGGATTCCTGACGCGGGGGCTCGCCTGGTGGTCGGACGGCGAGGAGTCCCGGCTGCTCTACGCCGGCGGGCGGACCTGGCTGGTCTCGGTCGACGCGAAGACCGGCAAGCCCGACCCGGCGTTCGGTCGGAACGGGCGGGTCGACCTGACGCGGGGGCTCGGCCGCACCATCGACACGAGCCAGTACGCGGTCAGCTCCGCTCCGCTCGTGGCCGGCGACACGATCGTCGTCGGCTCGGCGATCACCGAAGGCACCGGCCGCAAGGAGGCGCCGCCGGGACACGTGCGCGGCTACGACGTCCGCACCGGCGAGATGAAATGGATCTTCCACACGATCCCGCAGCCGGGCGAGTTCGGCCACGAGACGTGGGGCAACGAGTCGTGGAAGTGGTCGGGCGGGGCCAACGTGTGGTCGAACATGAGCGCCGACCCCGAGCTGGGCTACGTCTACCTGCCGGTCGGCTCGCCGGTGACCGACTACTACGGCGGGCACCGCCCCGGCGACAACCTGTTCGCGAACTCGCTGGTCTGCCTCGACGCCGAGACCGGCGAGCGGGTGTGGCACTTCCAATTCGTGCATCACACGGTCTGGGACTACGACCTGCCGGCGGCGCCGAACCTGATCGACATCACGGTGAACGGGCGGCAGATCAAGGCGGTCGCACAGATCACCAAGCAGGGGTTCACGTTCGTCTTCGACCGGGCTACGGGTGAGCCGGTCTGGCCGATCGAGGAGCGTCCGGTCCCGCCGTCGACGGTGCCCGGCGAGCGCACCTCGCCCACGCAGCCGTATCCGACGAAGCCGCCGCTCTACCTGACCAACGGGTCGCTCGAAGCGGACCTGATCGACTTCACGGACGAGCTGCGGGCCGATGCGCTGGAGATCTACCGGGAGCACACCGCCGGCCCGCTCTACACCCCGCCGGCTCTGGGCGGCAACATCGTGCGGCCGGGTTGGAGCGGGGGCGCCAACTGGTGGGGCGCCGCCTTCGACCCGGAGACCGGGCGGCTCTATGTGCCGAGCTGGGCGCACTTCTCGTTCGTCGTGCTGGAGGCGGGCGACCCGGCGAGCTCGGACCTCACCATCCGGCCGCAGGTGAGCAACCTGCCGGGTCCGCGGGGACTCCCGTTGTTCAAGCCGCCCTACTCGCAGCTCGCGGCGCTGGACCTGGCCGTCGGCGGCGGGGCCGACCGCGAGCAGCTCGTCGCGCTGGCCCTGCCGTAGATTCGGGCTTGGATTGACATCTGTTGGTGATGTTTTCATGCTAATAACATGAGCACGATGATCCAAATCCGCAACGTGCCGGACTCCCTGCACCGACGGCTGAAGGCCCGCGCCGCCATGGAAGGCGTTTCGATGTCCCTCTACGTACTACGGGGAATCGAGAAAGCGCTTGCACGACCAAGTCGGCAGGAACTGCTCCAGGCCATTCGCAAGCAGCCGGAAGTTGTGCTCGACCGTTCGCCTGCAGAGGTTCTCCGGGAGGAGCGGGGGCTGCGTTGATGGTGCTGGATGCCTCCGGCGCCATCGAGCTGCTGCTGAACACGGCCCGCGGCAAAAAACTTGGCGCGAGACTCGCCGATTACGCCGAGGTCGTCCACGCACCCCACCTGATCGACATCGAGATCGCCCACGTGCTTCGAAGGTACATGCTGGACGGGACGTTCGACGCGCGGCGCGCGTTGCAGGCGCTCGACCAGTGGCGACAGCTCGATGTCGAACGGTACCCGCACGAACCGTTCCTCGACAGAGTCTGGGATCTTCGGAACAACGTCACCGCGTACGACGCGGTCTACGTGGCCCTGGCGGAAACGCTCGGGGAATCGCTCGTCACCGGGGACCAGAAGCTGGCCGGCGCTCCGGGCCTGACCGTCAGCGTCGAGTTGGTCTAGCTGTCTAGCTGTCTAGCTGTCTAGCTGGCCCGGCAACCGATTGGCAAGACCATGCCTGCGGGGCGTCGCGATGGCAAGGAAGAAGCGGGAGGCAGACTCATGAGAACCGTCATCGTCGCTGTCGCGTTGCTCGGGGTCGCGGGAGCCGCGCGGGGAGGGGTCGCACTGCAGGACGAAGGCCAGATCGTCTTCCGTCGCATCTGCAACATCGAACCGGGTCAGAACGCCGCCGCGGCGGCGCTCGCGCGGGGAATCGTCGACCTGGTCGAGAGGAACTACCCGGGCGCGGAGATGTCGGTGCAGACGGGCCGCTGGATGACCGGCTCTCAGAACATCGAACGGCCCGTCGACCAGATCCTCTTCAGCGAACGGCACCTCGATGCCGAGATGCGCCGGGACTTCACCGAAATCCTCATGGGCGACCAGGAGTTCCGAGCCCTGCAACGGAGAATGCAGGGGATCGTCGACTTCGTCAGTTGCACCGAGACTCAGTTCCGCGAACGTCGCTAATGGAGAATGCCGCACGGGCGGCCGTGTCGATGGCGGTCGAGGCCGACCAAGGAGAAGCGCGATGATGAGACGCACATTCGCACTCGTGGTTCTGGGGGTTCTGCTGGGCGCCCTGGCGACGCCGGCCGACGCGCGGGTGGTCCGGATCGAGGTGGAGCGGACGACGCCGTACGCCGGCGGGAAGGAGTTCGGCGACGCCGGCCGGTTCGAACGCCTCGACGGGACGGTGTACATGGAGGTCGACCCGGACGATCCGCTCAACGCGGTGATCGTCAACCTCGACCGCGCCCCCCGCAACGAGCGCGGCATGGTGGAGTTCAGCGCCCCGTTCTTCATCATCAAGCCGGTCGACATGGCCCGCGGCAACCGCAAGCTGCTGTACGGCATCAACAACCGCGGGAACGCGATCGAGCTCCCCTTCCAGACCTTCCCGTCGCTGCCGCCCGGGGCCGATCCCGAGTCCGGCGACGGGCTGTTCTTCCGTCTCGGCTACACCTTCGTGGACGCGGGCTGGGCGGGCGACGTCACGACGACGGCGACGCGGCTCGGAGCGAACTTGCCGGTGGCCGTGCAGGCCGACGGCAGCCCGATCGTCTCCCGGATCCGGATCGAGTATCCGTCGGACCCGACGGCCGCCGGCACCGTTGCCCATACCCTTCCGCTCAAGGGGAACGACCGCTTCGTCAGCTACGAGACGGCGGACACCGATACGGCGCATTCCACGCTCACCGTCCGCGACGCCATCGACGGCGAGCGCCGGCCGGTCCCGGCCGACGGCTGGGCGTTCGGCACGTGCCCGTCGGGTGAGGCGTCCCTCGCCGCCTCGACCACGGACGTCTGCCTCTTCGACGGGTTCGACCCGGACAAGGTGTACGAGCTGATCTACCCGGCGAAGAACCCGTGGGTCATGGGCCTCGGCTACGCGGCCACCCGGGACGTCGCCGCGTTCCTGCGCTACGAGGCGGCCGACGACGCCGGGACGCCGAACCCGCTGGCCGCGAGCGCCGACGCGACCGGCATCCGCCGCGCCTACGGGCTCGGCATCTCGTCGACCGGGATGTACCTGCGCGACTGGCTCTACCTCGGCTTCAACGAGGACGAAGCGCACCGACGCGTGTTCGACGCGGTCCGCATCCACATCCCCGGCACGCACCGGCTGTTCGCCAACGTGGAGTTCGCCGACCCGAACATCTACTCCCGCCAGGACCGCACGTCCGACTTCACGTCGCACTCGTATCCGCCGCTCACCTACGCGGTGACGACCGACCCGGTGACGAACATCCGCGACGGCATCCTCAAGCGGCCCGCGACCGACCCGCTCGTGTTCCACGTCGACACGAGCAACGAGTTCTGGCAGATGAAGGCGTCGCTGAACGTCCACGACGGCCACGGCAACCCGGTGCCGATTCCGGACAACGTCCGCCTGTACCTGCTGGCCGGCCACCCGCACGGCGGGGCCGCCGGGGTCGGGGCGATGCCGTCCGACCGCGGGGCGTGCGAATACGTGACGAACACCTACCGGAGCGCGGCGCCGACGATGCGCGCACTGCTCGTGGCGCTGGACGACTGGGCGGACCGCGGCATCGAGCCGCCCCCGAGCAGCTACCCGGACGTGCGGCGGGGGACCCTGGCGACGGTGGACGAGGTGGGGCGGACATTCCCGGCCATCCCCGGCGTCGCCTTCCCGACGCGGGCGAACGGGCTCGACGCGCTCGACTTCGGCCCCACGTTCGGCTCGCAGGGCGGCCGGCAGACCGTGCTGCCGCCGACCCGCGGCGGGTCGTATCGGGTACTGGTTCCGACGACCGACCGCGACGGGCACGATATCGGCGGCATCCACACGGTGGACATCGCCGTGCCGGTCGGCACGAACACCGGCTGGAACCTGCACGCGGCCGGCCCGCGCGGGCGCGACCTCTGCTCGCTGACCGGGTCGTTCTTCCCGTTCGCCCGGACGGGCGCGGAGCGGATGACCAACGGGGATCCGCGCCTGTCGCTGGAGGAGCGCTACGGCGACCACGCGGGCTTCGTGGCCGCGGTCCGGGGCGCCGCGGACGAGTCGGTCGGCCGCCGGATCCTGCTGCCCGAGGACGCCGAGGTGCTGATACGGATGGCGGAGGAGAGCGACGTCCTGCGGTAGCCGGGCTCTGAATCGTTGCTCGTATCGGTCGGGGTAGTCCGCATGACGGTGGGGCGTAGCTGGACCGGGGTGACGCATCAGTAGTGGTAACGGGCCTGTACGATGTAGATGGACTCGCTCTCGATCCGGTACACGAGCCGGTGTTCACCGTCGATGCGGCGAGACCAGTAGCCGGCCAGTCGGTTCTTGAGTGGTTCCGGCTTTCCGATCCCCTTGAAGGGGGATCGGCGGATGTTCTCGATCAGCGCGTTGATGCGCCGGACGATCTGCCGGTCCGCGTTCTGCCAGTACAGGTAGTCCTCCCAGGCGTGCCGGGAGAAGACGAGTTTCATTCCCGAAGCCTGCGCTCCACACCGCCGCCGGCCTCGACTTCTTCGACCGACTCCAGAAGACGCCTCGCGTTCGCAGGACTCCTCAGGAGATAGGCCGTTTCCTCGAGTCCCTCGTAGTCCCGCAGCGAGAGCATGACGACGGCGCCGGCGTTCTTGCGCGTGATGACGACCGGCGCGTGATCGTCGCAGACGCGATCCATCGTCTTCGCGAGGTTCGCCCGAGCAGCCGAGTAGGTGATCGTATCCATGACTTCGCCTCCGCCGATCGGTACAGAATATGGTACAAGTCGACGGAACAGAACCCTTGAGGTGTTGACCATGCGATGGATCCTTGCGACGACGGCGGCGGCGGTCTTGGCGGCAGCCTGCCTGCTCGCGGGCCCGGCCGAGGCGCAGCACGGGGCGCCGGCCGACGGCGAGTGGCGCAGCTACGCGGGTGACAGCGGCAGCACGAAGTACTCGCCGCTCGACCAGATCACGGCCGACAACTTCGGCGACCTCGAGGTGCTGTGGCACTGGGAGTCGGTCGACTCCCACCTGGTCCACTCCACCCCCGGCGGCGACTCGCTGGTCGCGGCCGACACCCTGTTCGACATCCTGCAGGCGGAGGAGCCGGACCTGTGGACCGCTTTCGACGGGGTGCGGCAGACACGCACGCAGCCGTCGATCCGCTCGCTGGTTGCGACGCCGCTCATGGTGGACGGCATCCTCTACGTGAGCACCCCGCTCTACCGGGCCGCGGCCGTCGACGCCCGCACCGGAAGGACCCTGTGGGTGCACGATCCGCGCGCCTACGAGTCGGGCATGCCGGCCATCGCGCAATGGCGCCACCGGGGCGTGGCGTACTGGGAGAACGCCGGCGACGCCCGCATCGTGTGGGCCACCGGCGACGGCTTCCTCATCGCGGTCGACGCCAAGACCGGGATCCCCGCCGCCGACTTCGGCGACAACGGGCGTGTGGATCTCACCGACGGCGTACCGCGCGCGACCCGCGGCGAGCGCGACATCCTGAACCTGCTGCCGCTCTCCTCGCAGTCGCCGCCGCTCGTCATCCGCGACACCGTCATCGTCGGCTCGACCATCAACGACCGGACCATCACCCGCGAGGCGACGCCCGGGTTCGCCCGCGCCTACGACGTGCGCTCCGGGCGGCACCGCTGGGACTTCCACACCGTGCCCCAGAGCGCCGACGAGTACGGCTCGGACACCTGGCTGGACGAGTCGTGGCGCTACAGCGGCAACACCAACATCTGGTCGATGATGAGCGGCGACGAGGAGCTCGGCTGGGTCTTCCTGCCGATAGGCACGCCGACGAGCGACTACTACGGCGGGCACCGGCTGGGCGACAACCTGTTCGCCGAGAGCCTCGTGGCGGTCGACGTGGAGACCGGCCAACGCCAGTGGCACTTCCAGATGATCCACCACGGACTGTGGGACTGGGACCTGCCGGCGGCGCCGAACCTGCTCGACATCACGGTGGACGGGCGGCCGATCAAGGCGGTGGCGCAGGTCAGCAAGCAGGGCTTCGTCTATGTCTTCGACCGGGTCACCGGCGAGCCGATCTGGCCGATCGAGGAGCTGCCGGTGGCGACCGACACCGACCTGGAGGGGGAGATCCTGTCGCCGACCCAGCCCTTTCCGACGCAGCCGGCCCCCTTCGAGTACCAGGGCTCCTCGATCGACGACCTCGTCGACTTCACCCCGGAGATCCGGCAGATGGCGGTCGACGCGGTGGAGGGCTTCCGCCTGGGACCGCTCTTCACGCCGCAGACGCTGCGCGGCACCATCATGCGGCCTCCCGTGGGGGGCGGCGCGAGCTGGTCCGGCGCAGCCGTCGATCCCGAGACCGGCTACCTGTACGTGCCGTCGTTCAACGGCCACTCGACGATCCGGCTCACCGAGCCGGAGCCGAACGAACCGTCGACGCTGCGTTACATCCGGCGCTCGGTCTCGGCCGGCCCCGTCATGCCGCGCGGGCTGCCGCTCTGGAAGCCGCCCTACACCCGCATGACCGCCATCGACATGAACACGGGCGAGCACGCCTGGATGATCCCCACCGGCAACGGCGACCGCATCCGCAACCACCCCATGCTGCGCGACCTCGACCTCCCGCCCCTCGGGGGTGACGCCGGCCGCAGCGGTCCCCTGCTCACGAAGACCGTGCTGATACAGGCGCTGACGGCCGGCGGCAGCGACGGCGGACCGCGGCTGGTGGCCTACGACAAGGCGAGCGGGGCCGAGATCGCGTCCCTGGATCTGCCCGGCGGGGCGCTCGGGGCGCCGATGACCTACCTGCTCGACGGGGTGCAGCATATTGCGCTGACTGTAGGGGGGGAGGTGCCGGGGCTGATCGCGTTCCGTTTGCCGGAGTGAGCAACGGATTGGCGGCGATGCACACCGACGGTGGCGAGGCCCCCGACAGGTGCTTGCAGCTCGTGCCAGGCGCGGTGCAGGAGGCTCGAGAAACGACCGCGCGGGGGACTATCCGGCACCTCCGCCGGGCTCTCTCGCCAGCTCGGCAGCAACCGCCCCGACGCCGGAAACGAACGCCCGGAAGCTGGTGGACCGATTACGTTCGTGTGTCAGGTGCTGCGCCATTCTTCGCGCACCGGATACCTTCTGAAACTTTGGCACGAGCCGCCGCAGGGCGCCGGCTGGATACCGTACCGCGTCAGGGTCGCGAAATCGTCGTTGTCGCCCGATGTTCCGAAGCGCCTCATTGTCAAAGGCAGCGGCGAGCGCGTCGGGTTCGCCCAGATACCACGCTTCGAGTTCCTGACAGACGATGCGGATGAGCACGTCCCGCCGACGCTCGCGACATAGTTCCCCCAGAGACCTCTTCAGCGCACGGCAATCCCCTCCGTCGTTGTCCCGCACTACCGCGAACCGTACCCCGGGCTCCCGCCACGCGCGGAGCTTGCGCGAGGATGCTGCGCTCGAGATCGGTCTTCCCTTCATGCGGCACGCACAGATAGGAAAGAGACGGAAAGAGACGGAAAGAGACGGGGCAGCAGGCCGTGGAGCAGGACCTGCATGGACTCCTCTTCGAGAAGCAGGGCGAGTCTGCTCACTGAGGATCCGCCCCCTCGAACAGCCGCTGCTTCCAGAGCGCACCCGGCGGATCGCCGGCGGCGTACAGGTCGCGCAGCAGTTGGTCGTCGGAGGCGCGGCGAACCGTCGCAAACCCGTCCTTCTTGACGAGCCAGTAGATCTCGTTCAGCTCCATCCCGTTCAGGAACTCCGGCGAGTGGGTCGACACGAACACCTGCCCGCCGCGCCGGGCATAGTCGCGGAACTCCTCGGCGAGTTCCTTGAGGAGCGCCGGGTAGAGCTGGTTCTCCGGCTCCTCCACCGCCAGGAGCGGGTGCGGGTTCGGATCGTGGAGCAGTATCAGGTACGCGAACATCTTGATCGTGCCGTCGGACACGTACCGGGCGATGAAGGGATCCCTGAAGCTGCCGTCCTGAAACCGCAGCACGAGGCGTCCGTCCTCGGTTGGCTTGGCTTCTACCGAGCTGACCCCCGGGACGCGGGCGCGCATCACGTCGAGGACATCTCTGAACCGATCCGGATGATGCTCGTACAGATACTGGGCCACCTGCGCCACGTTGTCGCCGCGGGCCGACAGGTGCTCGGCATACCCGGCTTCCGCGCTGGGGCGCGCATCCTGGATATGGAAGTCGGAGACGTGCCAGTTCTCCAGGAGACTGCGGAATTCCGCGACGACACGGAATTGCTCGAACAGGCCCAACCCCTTGATCGCCAGCTCGCTCGGATCCTTCAGGTCGCGCTGTTCGCGCGCGGCATCTGCGCCAGCGTCGCCTTCCGCAGCCTCCTCGATAATCGCCATACCCTTGCCCCGGCTGAAGTCCATCAAGTGCCAGGGACGACCCGGCCCCGGCCTACGGGTGTAGCGAAGAATCTCCCGGTCGACAATGGGTCTTCCGTCCGCGCTCGCAACATCGAGCTGGTAGGTAACCAGACGCCTGCCGCTTTCTCGAAACTTGACCGTGATGCCGACCGGACCCGACTGCCCCCGGCTGGCCAGCTCTCTGAACCCTCCTCTGCGCGCGATCGCCTGGGCCACGTTCTGCGTCAAGGCATCCTTGAGGAAGCCCAGGGCGTCGAAGAGCGTAGACTTGCCTGCGCCGTTGGCGCCGACGATGACGGACAGCGGCGACAGCTTCTTCAGCTCGGCGGCGCGGAACAGACGGTAGTTGCGCAACTCGATGGATTCAATCCGCATCCGGTGGCTCCGGCACTCAAGTGTACTCGCCGACCTGCCGCCTCCGTGATAGGGGTGCGGCTCCTGGTACCCCGGCGAGTGCCTACCGCGGCGCCTCCGCCCTGGCCAGCAGGTCCTTCAAGCGTGTAGTTGACGCTCGGGTCGTCGAAATCCGGCTCGGCTCGAAGCCGAGACGCCGCTCCGTTCCATCACGATGGCCCGGGCCTAACCTGCTCGACGGGGTGCAGCACATTGCGCTGACTGTCGGGGGTGAGGTGCCGGGGCTGATTGCGTTCCGTTTGCCGGAGTGAAAGAGGCGCACCAGACCGTCGTCATACGCGCGCGCGCACGGTGCAGTGCACCCGGTTCGGATCGACGCGGAACTCCGGCTCGGGGTGGCCGGCGGTACGCAGGAGCCGGCGCGCCGCCGGGATCCCGAACCCGTACCGCTGCACCAGGCCGAGCACGCGCATCGCCTCGGCCAGGATTGGATTCCGATAGTCGACGACCCCCGGCTGCCCGAAGTTGCCGGCGTTGACCACGCCGTACGGACCACCGGGGCTGCCGATCTCGATTCGATCGTCGAACCAGTACACGTGGGTGGGCGCGTTCGTGTCTTCGTAGGTCCGGTGCATGACCGCGTTACGCACGAGTTGCTGCACGGCATCCAGGGGGTAGGTCGAATCGCGGACCTCGACGGGCCCGGACAGGAAATCGACGGACGTGCGGTTGTGTGCGATGAGCTTGTCGTCGAGCCGGCGCACGACGTCCGCGATTGCACCCCGGCAGACCTCCGAATCCGTAACGCTGTCGCCGAACTCCGTGCCGGCGACCCGGAGAAACTGCGCGTACGCGCCGGGAAGAAAGTCCTGCGGTCGCTTCCCGAGGACGAGAATGCCGCCGACGGTCGGCACCGGGTCGTCGACCGAGACGATCATCTTGGCGGCGGCCAGTCGCTCCTCCGTGCTCCGGTCGTTGCCGGCCAGCGTCTCCGCATCGACAGCCGAGGGGAGATAGTCCTCCTCGAAGCGCCGCAGACTGAGGTCGGCGAGACGAGCCCGGGGTGCCCGGCGCGCGTCGAAGTGCGGGTCTCGATGACGTCGCTTCTCGTTCAGGATCCGCTCGTCCTGCGCGCTGGCGTGGGCTCGCCGCGGGCCGACGCGAATCCATATCCGTCCCTTGTAGCGGACCGGCGGCGAGTCTGACGGCCATGCCGTCACGACCGCCACGCGGGCGCCGGCCACCATGCGCGCCTCCACCGTCATGCTGGGCGGCGGCACGATGTTCCCGTCGGTCTTGATGTCGGCGAGCTGCAGCAGGAGACCGTCCGTTACGTCACTGCCGGTCGGCCGGCCGTCGTCGCAAGCCCCGACGAAGACCACGCCGGGCCGCCCATGGTCCGGCAGATCGTTGGCGAACGCGCACACGGCCTGTCGGATCTTCGCGGGCGCGTCGCCGCGCAACGATTCCTTCCGCTCCACGAGGTCGGACTCCATGTCCGCCATCATGGCCGCCAACTCATCGTCCGAATACGGAGCGGAGCCAGTCGACGCGATGTTCATGCCGCGGTTCTTTCCACGGGTATCCCGCTGGTAGTCATGTACGGGTACGTGCCTTGTAGTTCTTGAAGGCAACCTGAAAGGCGCGTCGTAAACGGAAGGCCAAGGGCCGTCGTGTAGTAGTGACCGGCTACGCGAACGCCGAGATGCGCCTCCAAGGTTGGACACCTCGGGAAATGGATCGTCGTCTTGCCAACCGCGATTGTCCCCTCTACTTGCTCCAATACCCAACCAAGGCTGCATGCGCGAGCGGCTTCTGCCAGACTTGAGTATGCTGCATCCTGTTCCTCTTCGGACAATGGCATGTCAGCCTCTCCTCTCGACTTGGCCCTTCCAAAACACTGGACCAACCGGCAGACGATGTCAAGGTGGCGATCCGAGTCTTCCCGCATCGGGCGCGGCCCCTCCGCCCGCGTCCCCGCGTGACGTCGTTCTGCTCGGAGATCGACTGCCAGCGCGTCGTCGAGTCTCCCTCTCGCGAGTGGACGCGCAACCTGTTCTTTCTCAAGTTGGTATGTGCGATCACCGTCCCGACCGTCGCCCGCCGGCGACGCGAGTCATGCGGTCAACCGCAGCCGCCTATTTCGGAAGGTCGTGCACTACGACACTCCAGACTAACGTCGAGGTCAACCTCGAAGTAGTCATGCACGAGCACGTTGCGAAAGCCAGCGATAGCACGCCAAGGCACTTCACGTTCGGTCGCCTTGAAGACCGTCAGTGAGCCGCTGGGTAGATTCCGCGATGGTCTGTAGATTGCGTATCACGGCGTCCTGTACCAAGTGTGAATCGTAGAACGTCGATTTCTCCCCATTGGTGTACTCTTCTATACGGGCGATGCGGCCACGGATGTGCTCCAGCAGCGTCAAGTCAGGCTGCATGTCCATTGTCACAAGACTCGTGCCTCTTTCAATACACGGGTTCGGAAGGCGGGATGCAGGGCATCTTCCGTGACCACATCTACCCGCCGTCCGAGCAGGTCCTGAACGTCCATCAGCAGTGCGCCGAGAGCCAAGCCGGTCTTGCCGGCGGGCAAGGTCACCAGCAGATCTACGTCGCTGCGTTCAGTCACATCGCCGCGGGCCATCGATCCGAACACGCGCACGTCCCGAAAGCCGTGGCGTTCCGCGAGGGCGCGGATCTCGGCTCGGTGGGATTCGATCAAGGCGTGCATGTATCACCCAATGGTCGCTCCTCGTGTTGGGCCGGCTGGCATGGCTACGGCACACAGCGCAGTCCTGGCGACCCTGGGAGAGGATCATAGCAGCGGATGCCGCCCGGAGGCACGGTCGCTGTCGCGTGCCTCTTGCGCACGCGGGGCGCGGGCTTCGCCGGGCTCACGACGCGCTCAACGGGTCGACGACCGTAAGGAACGGAAACCGGCGGAAGTCGGTGTCGCGGGTACAGATCCGGCTGATGCCGTGCTCGCGCATCAGCACCGCCGTGTGGTCGCAATCAGCAGATCGAATCCCGGCGACGCGAGCAGGTCCGACACGAAGCGACATGCATCGCGCGTTTTCCAGGGTGACGGGAGTACGCGAGGGTGCGTGGCCACCCGCAGGAACTCGTAGCAGACGCTCCAGGTAAGAAACGCCGGGGACGGGTCGCGACGCGCTTCTCCGAGCCGCTGGCGGCACGGACGATGCAACGTCGAATCTCTATTGGCGGCGTACACCAGTACGTTGGTGTCAAACAACAGCAGGTCATTCCTCTTCCATCGCCCTGTAGAGAGCGTCGCGATCCGAGATGTCGACAAGTTCCCCACCGCCGTTCCATGACGGCAGTGGGGGCAGGATTTCGGGTTGCCGGGCGGCCTCCGGAACGGCGAGCACGCGCCTGAGTCCCGCTTCGACGAGCGCCGACATCGTCGTTCCACGACGCGCCGCCTCCTCCCGCAGCCGCTGCATCACCGGGTCGTCGATGTTGAGCGTCGTCTTCATATGGAAAACGATATCACCGTTCCGTCCGAGAGAAATGGGCAACGGCGACCGGGAAACCGATGGGGCAGCCGAACGAATCAGGGAGACGCTGGCGTCCGTTCTGGCTGAGCCGCCGCCCTCCGCAGGCCGGGAACCTGCTTGACGCGCCCGGATGAAGGTCCGAATGGTGAACTTGACACCCAACTGTGCAGACGCGATCGGCGGCGCAGCCGCGGATCAGCAGTGCTGCGTCAATCGCCGCTGATCCTTGTGGCGTAGGCACCGGCTGTCGAAGCCGTGCAGGCCGGAGAAGTCGACGGCGTCGAGGAACTTGAAGGTCTCGGCGATCGAGCTCAGCAGGTGGTCGGCCATGCGCCGGGTGAGATTGTTCTTCACCACGATCCGGAACATGGTCCGCTCGGGGTCCTCGTCGCGGCAGAGCGGCGGGATCTCCTCGGTCAGCGGATGGGTCAACGACATCTTGTAGCCGCCGACGTACCAGTGGTGCTGCGAGAGCGCATGCTGCAGGTCGATGTCGTCATGGGTGAAGCCGCACGCCGGATTGAGCCTGGCGGCGACCACCGGCAGGCAACCCTGGTCGCCGTGATCCAGGAGAGTGAAACGGGGCTGTCCCTTCCAGGTCATCGCCTTCAATCCGTCGCGTATGTACTTCGCGTTGCCCATCATGTTGTCGCAGACCTGCTGGTAGCCGGCCAGGCCGTAGCGCAGGAACTTGTATTACTGGACGTAGATGCCGCTGGCCGGTCGCGAGAAGTTCAGCGTATGGGAATCGGCCTTGCCGCCGAGGTAGGAGACCGAGGTTGCGACGTGCTCGCTGAGATTCATCCGTTCACGCCAGACGATCCAGCCGGTGCCGCAGCACGACTCGCCGTACTTGTGTCCGCTGGCCGAGATGGACAGGACGTTCGGCAGGCGGAAGTCCCACGCCGGCAGCGTCTGGAAAGGCGCGATGAAGCCGCCCGACGCGGCATCGACGTGAATCCCGACCTGCAGATTGCGTTCGCGGTTGACTTCGTCGACGACCCGACTGACGTCCCAGACCGGATCGTAGTGGCCCGCGTAGTGGTTGCCCATGATGCAGACCACGCCGATCGTCCGTTCGTCGATCGCCGCGCGGACCTGCTCGGGATCGACCGTGAACGTGTCGCGGCGCGGGAAGACGAGGCGCGGCTCGACGTCCATGTACTTGAAGAGCTTCTCCCAGGCGGCCTGAAAGCAGGATGAAATCACCAGGTTCGGCAACTCGCCGCGGACCGCGTGGACGCTGCTGGCGGAGCGCTCGGCGTACCACCGCCGCCAGCGGAACTTGAGTGCGAGGCCGGCGAGCAGGCAAGCCTCCGTCGATCCGACGGTGCCGGCGCCCGGGAAAACGTGATACTGGGCGAAGTCCTCCGGTTTCGGACAGTGCCATAGCCGCGCAATCATGTTCACGACGGCGTCGTGCAGTTCGTAGGAACGCGGGTACACCGTCTGGTCGGCCAGGTTTACGCGCAACCCCATCAGCGCGACCGCCTCCTCGTCCTCTTCGAACTCGACGTTGACGTAGGAGGCGGTGTTCAGCTTCTGGTTGAAGTCGATGGCGTGGCTGTTTTCGATGACGGTCCTGGCCGTCTTGGGCGGCATACCGTCCGGCGGGATGCCCGCGGCGGCGGCCGGCGCCTCGAGGGCGGCCTTCGAATAGTAGTAGCTGCTCGCACCCATCTGGCGCATCCGCTGCAGCTCATCCCGTAGACTGGCGACCTCCTGCTTGAGATCGTCGACGATGGTGCTCATCGATGCACTCCTTGGCCAGGCAGGGTCACGCGACCGGGGCAGCTCGGGGTAGGGGCGACCGCCTGGAGGCCGGCCGCCTCGATCTGTGTCGCGATTCAATTACCGAGACGTCAACGCGGAACTCTACTTCATTCGGCGTCTGCGTTATCTGCTCCAGCGCGATCGGCAGCGCTCCGGGCCTCCTTGTCGCATGCGAGATCTGCATCGCCCTGGTCCTGGCGTTGGCAGCGGACTCCTGATCTGCCGGCTCGCCGCGCCGCGCGCGTGGATCCGTTGATTACGATTTCGTAACGAGTAGCCGGCCGCGATGACCCGGTAGTCATTCGGCAGTCTCATCCGGCCCGCGGATCGGCACACCGCACGGCGCGGTGAAGTCGTTCTTCGGAAGATTCCCGGTGTTTACCGTACCGATGGGCTCGAAACAGAGCACGTATGCTTCCTCGGCGGCGGAAGTGCGATGCTCGACGCCGCGAGGAACCACCACGCACTCTCCGGCATTCATATCCACCCGCCGGTCGCGGAATTCCACCGAGAACCGTCCCTTCCACACCAGGAAGAACTCATCGACGTCATCGTGGCGATGCCAGGGAAAAACGCCCTTTGCTCTAATGAGCTTTACTTCCTGTCCGTTGAGCGCCGCGATAACGCGCGGACGCCACGCTTCGTCAATCCGATCGCAGCTTTCATCGATGCTGAGCTCTTTCGTCACTCTGCCCTCCGCCCGCACGTGTTCGCTGGGGATCGACCCGAGCCACGCCCCAATCTTGACACGCGGGCTGCCACCAGCTTGTGGAGCGCGTCCATCGTCCAGCCGGGCAGGCGTCTACGTCACCGGGCCCCCTCCGTGACTTGACGGCGTCCGTGAGCCTCTATTTCCGGAACACCGCCGCGTAGTGGGCGGCGGCCGGCCAGTCGGCCGTCGTGACGTGGGTCAGCCCGGCCGCGGTGACCTCCTCCACGACCTGCTCGTCGTCGGTCCAGTGCGGCCATCCTCGGAGCGGACTCAGTATTCCGCTGAACTCCAGCTCGATGATCGCCAGGCGCCCGCCGGGCTCGAGCGACGCGTAGAGGCTGGCGTTGAACGCCGCCGTGTCGGTCAGGTGGTGATAGACGCGGCGCATGAAGATCGCGTTGCAACAGGCCGGCGCCAGGTTCGTTTCGTGTTCACCGGCTTCGACCACGGTGACGTTGCCGAGTCCGGCGATAGCGACCGCTTCCCGGATGTCGTCGCGACGCCGTGGCGAAAGCTCCGTTGCGAAAACCTGCCCGGCCTCACCGACCACCGTTGCGACCTCGATGCTCAACCACCCGTCGCCGGCCCCGACGTCGGCCACCGTGTCGCCCGGCTGAATGTCGAGCAGACGAGCAAGGCGATCTACTTCGGTCTCGCTGTCCCAGCCGGCGAGCATGAGAACCGCGACCACGAGGACGGCGCCGCCCAGCCAGCGGGCCACAGGCTTCCATCGTTCCATCGAACACTTATAACGCGACTCGGTGCTCCCAGGCGGAACATCGACGTCTTCCGGTCGCGGGGTGCAGACGTGACCGTCGAGCCCGTGGAGGCATCAGCTACCTTCAGCGTGCAGGAGTGGAACCTCCGCTGGTACGGCGTTATCCGCGACTGGGCATGGATCCATCAGCCGAACATCACCGCCCCCGGTGCTTGTCGAGAAACTCCACGAGAGGCTCCGCGGCCGGCCTGACGCTCGAGGCGTGGCTGGCGCCCGCGATCTCGACCACCGCCAGGTCCGCCAGCACATCCGCCATCCGGTTCACGGCTTCCACATTGCTGTCGTGCTCGCCTACGATGGCCAACACCGGGGTCACGACGACCCGCAGGCTGTCACGGCGAATCTCGTAGAGTGCCGGCAGACTTCGCGCGACGGCCGCCAGCGCATGGGGATCGTTGCGCGCAAACAGGGAGGCGTTCAGCGCGGCGACCTCGTCATTGGTCGGTCCATCCCCTCCGGACGCGGTCACCCCTCGAATCAGCGCGCTGGCGTCTTCGTTTGCGAACCCCTCGGCGAGCGTCAGCATCTGCGTGGTGAGGCCGCCCAGATCCTCTCCCTCCCATCCGGCGCCAAGCAGCGTTGCGGTCAGGAGGCGATCCGGGTATTGGACCAGCAGTTGGTTGACGACCGCTCCGCCCATCGAATACCCGACCACATGGGCGCGCTCCAGGTTCAGGTGGTCGAGGAGACGGACGACGTCACGGACCATCTCCAGTCCGTACTGGCTCGCTCGGAGCGGCTTGCCGCTCTGCCCGTGCCCCCGACAGTCCATCGCGATCACGCGGTAGCCCGCGGCCCCGAGTGCCGCGATGACGCCCGGGGACTCCCAGTGTCGCGCATAGGAGCCGGTGAAGCCGTGAATGAGAACCACCGGATCGCCAACACCACGGTCGACGTAGTGGATCTGGACCCCGGCGGAGTCGAACGACGCGGCGCCGTCCTGCGCCGCGCTGCCGGTTGCGACGATGAACAGGAGCAGGACCGACGGCCATACGAGTCTCGACGACACTCTTTCCTCCCTCCCAAGGGCCGGACGAAACGCGGCCGTTAACGAGGATCCTGGCGTCGGCCCACTCCATGTGTGCGTAGAGCTCGCGAAGCAGTTCAGGGGCATACATGATGGAGTCCGTGGCTGTAGCCGGTGTCCCGAAGACCTCAACAGTCTACTCCCGCCGCCAGCGCTGAAGTGTCCTGACGGCCTGCCACTCCTGCTCGTAGAATCCCCAGAAGGAAGCTCTCCAGACTCAATGTCCGAGACACCCCGCAGGAGGCCGAGCGGATACGTGATCTGGCTGAACGGCGCCTTTGGGGTTGGAAAGACGACCGTCGCACGCGCCCTTGCTGCAGAGCTGACCGACGCTCTGATAGCGGATCCCGAAGACATCGGCAGGATGCTGCGCAAGGTCGTTCCGGCCGCTCTCCACACCTCGGACTTCCAGGACATTCCATCCTGGCGACGCCTGACGGTCGCAACGATCGAGAGCATCCTCCGCGATCACCCGGGGCCGCTCGTGGTGCCGATGACGGTCGTGAATCCGGCCTACTTCGACGAGACGGTTGGCTGCCTGCGCCGGTCGGGTGCCGCCGTGCGTCACTTCACGCTCGTCGCCAGCCCCAAGACCATCCGCCGGCGACTCCTGCGACGGCTCTCCCTGCCATGGGCGACCTGGTGGGCGTTGCGCCGCGTCCAGCGCTGCACAAGCGCGTTGCAGGCGCCCCTGTTCGCAATTCACGTCGACACCGAGAATCGGTCGGTGTCCGACGTCGTCGCAGCCATTCGGGACATGGTTCATTGAACTTCCTCGCAGCCGATTCCGGGCCGTGCGGTTCTGGGACTCTGCCCCGCAGGCCTGGTCGTCGCTCGGCACTTCACTCGGACTCCCGGAGCGCCACCAGCGGGTCGATTCTCGTTGCGCGCCGGGTGGCCAGCAGGCTCGCCGCTGCGCACACCGCAAGGAGCAGCGCAGTGAGTACCGCGAACGTCCCCGCCTCTCGCGGCGCCACGCCGAAGAGAAGCGGTTGGAGCAACCCGCCGAGGGCAAGCGCCACCCCGAGTCCGATGGCGGCACCAAGCAGGGTGAGCACCACCGCCTGTCCCCCGACGAGCCACAACACATCTACTACCTGCGCGCCAAGCGCCCGCCGCACCCCAATCTCCCTGGTCCTCCGGGCGATGCCGTAGGCGACAGTTCCGAAGGGGCCGATGGCCGCCAGTCCGGCCGCCAGACCGGCCAGCAGCGTCGACATCGTCATGTTGAAGCGCCAGGGGCGCATCACGCCGTCGACAAGAGCGCGCAGCGGCGTGACGGACTCGATCACGAAGTTGGGGTCGGCCCGCTGCACCTTGGAACGAAGCGCCGCGGCGAGCCGTGCCGGATCGCCCTGCGCCCGAATCGCTAGGTGATTCAGGCTCATCGACACCTGGGTGAACGGCACGTACAAATCGAATCGCCCGCGTTCGATCTCCCGGTATCGTGCGTCCTCGACGACACCGACGACGGTTTGCCATGCTGGACCGTCGGCGGACTCGGCCTCCGCGCCGATCGCGATCAGGCGCCGGCCCACCGCGTCGCTCGACGGCCACAGATATCGCGCCAGCGATTCGCTGACCATGACGGCGGCGGGTGCCTCGGTGGTGTCCCGGTCGCTGAACGTGCGGCCCGCCACGAGGTCGATCCCCATCGCCTCGAAATAGCCGGGCGACACGGACTGGGCGGCAACCGGCGGCCGTTGCGGCGGGTCGGGCCCGTCCAGCGGTTCACCCTCCAGCACGACGCCGCCGTCCATACCCACCACACCGTGCTCGAAGGGCAGCAGCAACGTCCCGCCGGCAGCCTCCACGCCGCGCAGCTCCCGGACGCGGGCCAGGAGCTCCCGATGGGCGGTCCGCCGGGAAGCGTCCGCCTCGTATGCGCCGTCTCGGGGCGTGAGGGTGAGCGTGAGCACCGCCGCGGGCCGGTAGCCGAGGTCGACCTGCGCCAGGTTGCGGTAGCTGGACGTGAGGAGGCCGGCGCCGATCGCCAGGACGAGCGCCATCGCGACCTGGGAGACGACGAGCATGTGGCGTGCACCGGTTCCAGCTCGACCGGTCGTCGCACCACGCACACCGTCGCGCAGCCATCCGGCGACAGACAGCCGGCCGGGCCGCGGAGATGCCAGCGCGGCCATCGCGAGTCCGAGCACAAGCGCCAGCGCTACGCCGAGCCTGATCGACGTGCCATTCACCGTGGCTTGTTCCAGCCTGGGCATGTCGGCGGGACCCAACGCGACGAGGACCGGGAGTGCCGCCGCCGCCAGTGCGATCCCGCCCGCCGCCGCGGCTCCCGAGACCAGCAGCGTCTCCAGCAGGTGGGCGCGGAACAGGCGTCCCCGACCGATCCCGAGCGCGCACTGCATCGCCACGTCGCGCCGGCGCGATTGCGACCTCACGATCAGCAGTCCGGTCACGTTGGCGCAGGCAATCAGCAGCAGCAGCGCCACGCCGCCCAGGAGAACGAACAGCGCCGTTTCGGCGTTGCCGAAGACGTAGTCCGTCAGCGGCGTCATGACCACGCGCCGTGTGCCCCACCGGGAGAAGTGCGATTCCCACAGTCCCGGCACGATGACGTCCATCTCCGCCCGCCCCTCAGCCAGCGTGCGGCCCGGCACCAAGCGGCCGATGACGTAGAGAACCCCGAGGCCGCGCTGCACGCCGGCGTCCATCTCATTCTGCCGGAAGATGCCGGCCAGCTCCCGGCCTACCGGCGTCCATACCTCGGCGCCGGACGGGAACTGGAACGCGGGCGGCATGACACCAATGACGGTGAATGGCTCCCTGCGCGCGCCCACCGGCACGGTCGAACCGACAACGTCGGGGTCCATGTCGAAGTACTGCCGCCACGCGGCGTGGCTCAGCACGAGCACGCGCGGCGCCTCGGCCTCGTCTTCTCGCGGCACGAACGTCCGGCCAAGGAACGCTTGCGCCCCGAGCGTGTCGAAGAACGACGCGGAGACCGCGCTCATGGTCAGCCGGACCGGCGGATCCTCCTGGACCTCCACCTCTCCCCAGGTCGTCGATCCCATCGCGGCCATGTCCACGAACGACCCGGCCTCCGCGCGCCAGTCCTCGAAGTTCGGCAGCGACACCTCGATGTGCGGATTGCTACTGGCGTCGTCCTTCTCCCACATGACGACGAGATCATCCTGATCCGCAAACGGCAACGGCCGCAGGATGACGGCATCGACGACGGCGAAGAGCCCGATCGCCAACCCGAGGCCGACCCCCAGCGTGAGCGTCGCGGTGAGACCGAAGCCGGGTTGTCTGCGCAGGCTACGAATCGCGTACCGCAGATCCTGACGGCACTCGTCGGCGAGCCGCATCCCGCGCGCCTGCCGGCAGTGGTCCTTCACGCCTTCGACGCTCCCGAAGTGCACCCGGGCGCGCCGCGTCGCCTCCCGCCTGGACACGCCGGAGCGGACCAGGTCCTCCGTGTACGCATCGAGGTGAAACCGCACCTCGTCATCGAGCGAGTCCTCGAAGCGCTCCCGCCGCATCATCGTCATCAGGAATGACCGCAAGCGCGACAACATGGCTTTTCCTAGCTGCTCTGGGAATCTAACAGGTCTCTCCCAGTCTCGCAAGAGGAACGGTGCGAGCGGACAAATCGATGTTCTAACATCTGATGCATGCAGCACCACGATCAGCACCGAGCACAGGCCGTCCCCGCCCGCCAACCTCCGGCACGTATAGCGGCCCACGCCCCGTTCGATCTTGACGACCGCCTCCGGTAGGGCTACCCTCGATGAACTAGGGCTCAAGGCCCGCCGCTCCGTGGCAATGACCAGGGGTGATTACGTTGGTTGGAGGTCCGCACGACGCCGGCCCTCGACGCGACGCCGGCACTGCCACTGGCCTACCTGGACATCGAAACCGGGGCGTGCGCCACAACCCTGCCGTCGGCGTCTTGCGAAGGGAGCCGCTTACCGGAGACCCGCGCGCCGCCCTGCGTCGAGTTGCTGCTGGAGCCTGCCCATCCGGCACTTCCAGCAATCCCGGTCGGGCTCGGTGCGTGTCAACTCCTCGCGCGCAGCGGCGTGTTCTCCCGCTCCAGTTGTTCGATGCGGCTGTCCCGCGGGTCCCGCTCCCGCCGGGGCGCATCCGCGCGCCACACGAATACGTGCGAAGCAAGGGGAATCATGACTGCGAAGAAGGCTACCCGTCGGGTCAGCATCGTGGCAGTGGGCATCTTGGCACTCGTTCCACCGAGCGCCTCGGCACAGCAGGCAAGCGGCATTGCGGGTGAAGTGCGGGACGATACGGGCGGCGTGCTGCCCGGCGTCACCGTAACAGCCGCGAGCCCAGCCCTGATCGAGCAGCAACGAATTGCGATCTCCGATGGGCAGGGCCGCTATAACATCATCGACCTGCGGCCAGGGACCTATTCGGTCAGTTTCCTTCTCCCCGGCTTCAGCACGATCATCCGGGAAGGAATCGAGCTGACCGCCGGCTTCACGGCGACAATCAATGTGGAGCTCGGTATTGGCGGCATCGAAGAAACGATCACCGTGTCCGGGGCCAGCCCCGTCGTTGACGTACAGAACGTCCGGCAGCAGACCGTGTTCTCGGACGAACTGCTCGACATGCTGCCAAGCAGCGGGAAGAGTCTGGTCGGCTACACCAAGTTGATCCCCGGGTTGCAGGGCGGGGCCGATGTCGGCGGCGCCGGGGGGCTTTGGGCGACGGGCAACGTCATAACCGACACCGTGCACGGCAAGGGTGGCGCCAAATTCTCCTATGACGGCATGCAGACCAACAACTATGGCGGAAACGGGGCGACGAGCTACCTCATGAATCCGTCGACGGTGGAGGAAGCGGCGATTGAAGTCGGGGGCGTCTCGGCGGAGACCAACACGTCGGGAATCTCGATGAATCTGATCCCCAAGGAAGGCGGCAACACGTTTTCGTTCATGGGGTCCAGTCTTTACTCCGGCGAGGGCCTGCAGAGTGACAACCTGAGCGACGAGCTGCGCTCCCGGGGCGTCTCGAACCTGAATAAAGTTCTTCACGTCTACGACCTCAACGCGACGCTGGGCGGTCCGATCAAGAGGGACCGGCTCTGGTTTTTTCTGGCGACCCGGGGCACCGGCAACAAGAATCAGGTGAACGATGTCTTCTTCAATTTGACGCGCGGCACGCCGTTCTACACGCCGGACCTCGATCGGCCCTCCTTTCGCAAGGAGTGGCTCAAGAGCCAGGCGGTCAGGTTGACCTGGCAGGTCTCGCAGAGAAACAAGCTCAACGTGTTCGCCGACGTCCAGGACTACCATGTGAGAGGGCGGGGCGGAAACAATGCGCCGGAAGCACACACCGTGTGGAGCTTCTGGCCTGCGGGCCTCTATCAGGCCTCGTGGACGGCGCCGGTCACCAGCCGGCTGCTGCTCGAAGCCGGCTGGTCGTTGACGAGAAACGACTTCCCGGCCACCCACGAGCAGGTGACGGGCCATTTCGGGTTCGTCGTGCCGCGGGACCACCCGTCCATCCTGGACCTGGGGACCGGCTTCCGGTACAACGCGAAGTCGAACTACAGCCTGACGCATGTCCAGTATCGAGTAGTCGAGCGGTTCTCCATGTCCTATGTCACCGGCTCCCACGCATTCAAGACAGGGTTCGAAGTCCAGCAGGGCGTCCAGAACGTGCAGACGTGGGTCAACAGCGACGGCCAAAACGCCGCCTGCCCAATCTGTCCTGTACAGTACCGGTTCCTGAATGGCACGCCACTCCAGGTCGAGCAGTGGGCGACACCCTATGAACGCAGAAACAGGATCAAGGCGGATCTCGGCGCCTTCATCCAGGATCAGTGGACCATCAGACGCGTGACGTTCAACCTCGGCGTGCGGTTCGACTACTTCAACTCATATGTTCCTGCCCAACAGGTCCCCGCGACTCCTTCCGGGTGGATTCCCGAGCGCAACTTCCAGCCGGTCACCGGCGTGCCGACGTGGACGGACGTGAATCCACGCCTGGGCATGTCCTACGACCTGTTCGGTGACGGCCGGACGGCGCTCAAGACCTCCTTCGGCCGGTACCTGGCGCCTCTGGGAATCGATCTTGCCAACGCCAACAACCCGATCAACACGTCGATCAACAGCGTCAGACGGACATGGTCCGACACCAACGGGAATTTCACCCCGGACTGCGACCTGGGCAATTTTGGCGACAACGGGGAGTGCGGGGCGATCAACAATGCGAACTTCGGCAAGAACAACCCCAATGCCACGCGCTACGACGATGCACTGGTCCACGGACTCGGCAAGCGCGACTACTTCTGGGACTTTTCGACCGAATTGCAACACGAGCTCGCGACCGGGGTCTCGGTATCGGCCGGCTACTACCGAAACTGGACCAGCATCTATAGCATTCTCGGGGGCGTGAGGTGGGGTGCGGGAGTCACCGACAATCTGGCGGTGACCCCGTTGGACTTCGATCCGTTCTGTATCACGGCGCCCAACGATCCCCGTTTGCCCGGCGGCGGCGGCTACGACGTGTGCGGGCTCTACGACGTCAGCCCGGAGAAATTCGGACAGCGTGAGGACCTCGTTAGACAGACGTCCGACTTCGGCCAACCGTCGCGGGTCTCGGATTTCGTCAGCTTCAGGCTCGACGCGCGGCTCGACTCCGGGGCGGTATTCGGTGGTAGTGTGGACACGGGACGCACGGTAGAAGACAACTGCTTCGTGGTGGACGCTCCGGGGCTCAACAACTACAGCGCGCAAACATTCGGCGTGAGTATACCGGCCAACACCGAGACGACTATTGACGGCAGACACATCTGTCGGACCGTCAAGCCACTCCAGGGCTCGACGCTGGCCAAGATGTACGCCAGCTTCCCGTTGCCGGGCGGAATCGTTGCAAGCGGCACTCTTCAGAATCTGCCCGGAATCCCACAGGAAGCGAACTTCCGCGTGCCCAACGACCAGATCGCGCCGTCTTTGGGCCGCAACCTGGCGGCGTGTGGCACGCGGACCGTATGTACCGCCACCGCGAACGTACCCTTGATCGTTCCCTTTTCGCTGTTCGAGCCTCGCCGCACTCAGCTCGACCTGCGGTTGGCCAAAGTGTTCGATCTTGGAGGCTATCGTGTACAGGCAAATGTGGACATCTACAATGTCCTCAACGACAGCTCCGTTCTCCAGACGAACAACAACTACGGTTCGCGGTGGCAGACCCCCCAGTCGAATGCGGTGCGCAGTGGGTTCATGGAGGGCCGCTTGATTCAGGTTGGCGCCCAACTGACGTTTTGACGAGTACGTAACCGATCGAGCACGTTGGCCCGGGTCCTGCAGAGTTGTTTGCCACGCAAGGGGCGCGCCGGACTGCTCATGCCGTGTAGCAGTCCGGTTGGCGCCCCTCGGTCGCGACCGCGCCAAACCCGATCACGATCGACGTCTGGAACTGACGGGGCTCAGATTCGCGACGGCCTCCCGGACATCGGCCAGCGACAAGGGCGTGACCGACTCGAGCTGCAGATGGAGCGGGAAGCTGCGGATCGTGGGTTCCCGGATCGCGTCGAACGCCTGCCGGGCCGGAAGGTAGATCACCGGATTGGTCACCCATTCCAGCGTGTTGAAGAACGCCGAGCGCGTGTCGCCCACAACGCCTGCGACGTCCCGCCAGGCGCCGTCCTCGATCCGGAGACGGCGGCCGAGCGCATCGGTCGGCGATCCGAAGAGCAGACGCGCGGCGCTCTCGTTGACGATTGCCACCCGCGGGGCATCGGGCCCATCACGGACATCGAACAGCCGTCCGGCGGACAACGAAATACGAAGCGTGGTGAAGTATCCGGCCGTCACGTCCTAAACAGATGGACGGCAAGCGCCGCTAGCCCTGTCTTGTACCCGCATTCAGGGCTGGACAAATCAGCTTCCGCCGTGTAGCGTCACGGCATGGAGCACCAGAACCAGATACTACAGACGCTTCGTGCGCCGGAGTCGCAAGCTCGCCTCGAGCGGATTGTGTCGCAGGAGTCGCTGAACAACCGAGCGGCGGTGGGGCGGCGGGTGTGCGCGGAGTTCGGGTTTGTCGATGCGCGCGGGTCGGCCCAACTCGCGGGTTGTCTCAAGGCGCTCAACACGCTGCACAAGGCGGGGCGGATTGCGTTGCCGGCGTCGCGGCGCGGCGGGGGCGCGCCCACGCCGCAGCGTTTCGACGCGCCGGTGGCAGCGGCCACGGCGGTGCCGGGTACGGTGGAGGCGGTCGCGGGGTTGTCGCTGGAGCGGGTAGAGCAAGGCGGGCAGCGCCGGGTGTGGAATACCTTGCTGCACTTCGAGCATCCGCAGGGGACGACGACCTTTGCGGGCTGCCAGGTTCGCTATCTGGTGGTCTCGGCGCACGGGGTGCTGGGCGCGGTCGGGTTTTCGGCCGCGGCGTTGCAATTGCGGGCGCGCGAGGCGTGGATGGGATGGAGCGCTGAGCAACGCCAAGCCCATCTGCACCGGGTGCTGTGCCTGAGCCGGTTCCTGATCCGCCCCGGGGTGCAATGCCGCAACCTGGCCAGCCAGGTGCTGGGCCAGGTGCTGGCGCGTGTGGCGGAGGATTTCGAAGCCCGCTACCGGTATCGTCCGTGGCTGGTGGAGACCTTCGTCGGCCCCGCGCATGACGGGGCCAGCTTCAAGGCGGCCAACTTCGTGTGGGTCGGCCAGACGGCCGGTCGCGGGCGCCAGGACCGCGACCACGCGCGGGCTCGTCCGGTCAAGTCGGTATATATGTACGAGTTGGAGCCGCACTGGCGGCGGCGGTTGGGGGTGGCGCGGGTCGACGCGGCGCTGGCGCCGGCTGACGGTCTCGACAGCGCCGCCTGGACGGGGAACGAGTTTGGAGGGGCGCCGTTGGGCGATCAGCGGTTGTCGGCGCGTCTGGTCAAGAGCGCGGGGCTGCTGGCGTCGTTGCCCGGCGAGGCGATCACCGCCAACGCGTCCCACGACCGCGCGGCGGTCAAGGGCTACTACCGGCTCATCGACCAGCCGGTGTCGTCGGCGGTCACGCCCGGGAACATTCTCGCGCCGCACCGGGCGCGCACGCTGCAGCGGATGCGCGGCCAGGACACGGTGCTGTGCATCCAGGACGGGACGGATCTGAACTTTGCGACGCGCCCCAACTGCGAGGGGCTGGGCATCATCGGGCGCAACCAGACGGTCTCGAAGACGCTCGGCCTGCATCTGCATCTGACCCTGGCGGTCGATGGCGCGGGTCTGCCGCTGGGCGTGCTGCGCTGCGGTTTCGAGGCGCCGCCGGGCGGCGCGGCGCGCCCGGCGGACGAGCCACCGCCGGCGGCGGCGCAGGAGACGGCCCCCAAGACGGCGCAGGAAGCCCCCAAGGCGGCGCAGGAGACGGCCCCCAAGACGCGGCGCTGGGTCGACGGGCTGCGCGACATCGACCGGGCGGCGGCGGCGTTGAGCCGCAAGACGCGGGTGCTCAGCGTCATGGACCGCGAGGCGGATTGCTTCGCGGTGTTCGACGAGCAGCGCCGTCTGAACCGGGTGGAAGTGCTGGTGCGCGCCCACCATGACCGCTGTCTCGCCAAGGGCGCCCCGAAGCTGTTCGCCGCCATGCGCGCCGGCGCCGCCGACGGGCACGTCGAGATCGAGATCGACCGGCTGAGCGCGCGGCGCAAATCCAGCGGCAGGCAGGCCCGCCCGGCGCGCACCGGGCGGGTGGCGCGGGCCGAGGTGCGCCATCGCCAGGTGGTGGCGCCGCCGACCATCGCCGGCGCCGAACCGGTGGCGCTGTCAACGGTCCATGTGCGCGAAACCGCGCCGCCGCCCGGCGAGCCGGCGGTCGAGTGGTTCCTGCTCACCAGTCTCGACGTCGACAGCACCGAAACCGCGGTCGCGGTCATCGGCTACTACCTGCGGCGCTGGCGCATCGAAGACCTGTTCCGGGTGCTCAAGTCCGGATGCCGAGTCGAACATCTCGCGTTCCACACCGCCGACCGGCTCCAACGCGCGGTCACCATCAATACCGTGATCGCCTGGCGCCTGATGGTGATGACCCTGCTCGGACGTGACGTGCCGGGGTGCGACGCCCAGTTGCTGTTCACCGACATCGAGTTGCGTTTCCTGACCGACTATGCCGAAGAACTCGGCCTGCCGCCCCCTGACCATCTCGCCGCCGCAGTCCTCCTGCTCGCCATCCTCGGCGGCTACCAGAACCGAACGCACGACCCGCCCCCCGGACACCAGATCATGTGGCGCGGTTACGAACGAATGTCCATCGCAACCATCGGCTACCGCATTGGACGGCGGGAGCGTGCTGGAGTTGTCCAGAACGAATAATGTGGGTACAAGGTAGGGCTAGCCCATCTTTAGCAAGATTCCCGACAATTTTGTAGATTTAGGCGATATTTCGAGGATCGCATCCCCATAACTTGTTGATTCTAAAGGATCGGGTGTTGGCGGTACTGAATGTAGTGCCATAATCGTGTGAGTTGTTGTTGCTTCTGGGACGTGCACCCGCTATCGTGGGCGTGTGTTCATTCGCCGCACCCAAACCCGGCGGACCGCCGACGGACAGCCCTACTTCTCGCATCGCCTCGTCCACTCCGAGCGCATCGGCAACGCCGTCCGCCAGCGCACCCTGCTCAATCTCGGACGCCACTTCGACATTCCCCAGGCGCAATGGCCGCTGGTCTGCTCCCGCAGCGACGACATCCTGGCCGGCCAGACGCCCCTGGTGGCCGATTGCCCGGCCGCCGTCGAACGCGAAGCGCAGCGCATAGCCGCACAGTTGGTCGCCCGCGGCACACCGGTGCAGGGACCGGCAGCCGGGCCGACAGACGTGCAGCCGGTCGACGTCGACTCGTTGCGCCTGGTCCGCCCCCGCAGCGTCGGCGTCGAGCAGGTCGGCCTGTGGGCCCTGGAGCAATTGGGCCTGCCGGCCCTGCTGACCGAGTTGGGCGTCAACGGCGCGTTGCGCACCGCGGCGACCGGCGCCGTCGTCGGACGCCTGGCCCAGCCGGCCTCGGAGCGCGCCACGCACCGCTGGCTGCAGCAACGCAGCGGCCTCGGCGAGTTGCTCGGCGTCGACTTCGAGACCGTCAGCCCGATGCAGCTCTACCGCGCCTCGGATGCGCTGGTGAAGCACCGCGAGGCGATCGAGGCGCATCTGTTCGAGCGGGCCATGGGACTGTTCGACCTGCAGCCGACGGTGACCCTCTACGACCTGACCAACACCTATTTCGAAGGCGAGGCGGGCGCGCAGCCGCAGGCAAAGCGCGGGCACTCGAAAGAGAAGCGCAGCGACTGTCCGCTGCTGACCCTGGGCCTGATGCTCGACGCCAGCGGCTTCGTGCGCCGCTCGCAGGTCTTCGCCGGCAACGTCCGGGAACACCGCACCCTGGCCGGCATGCTGGAGGCACTCGATGCGCCGGCCGGCGCCCTGGTGGTGATGGACCGCGGCGTCGCCACCGAGGCCGCCATCGGGTGGCTGCGCGACAACCGCTACCGCTATCTGGTCGTCAGCCGTGAACGCCACCGGCAGTTCGACGCCGAGGCCGCCGTGGCGGTCCGCACGCAGTCGAACCACACCGTGCATCTGCACAAGGTCGTCTCGACCGACCCCGGCGAGGTCCGCCTGTACTGCTACTCCGAAGAGCGGGCCCACAAGGAGCGGGCCATCGTTGAGCGGGCCGCCGCCCGCTTCGAGGCCGCGCTGACCACGCTCAACGAGGGGCTGGCGCGCCCCCGCGCCCACAAGCGCCTCGGACAGGTCTGGCAGCGCATTGGGCGACTGAGAGCCAAGCATACCCGCGTCGCCAAGCACTACCAGATCGAGGTCACCCCCGACCAGACCGGCGAGAAGGCCGCCGCCGTCACCTGGACCCGTCGCCCCCAGGACGGCTCGATGGCCACCCATCCGGGCGTCTACTGCCTGCGCAGCAGCGAGACCGACTGGGACGAAGACGCCTTGTGGCGCACCTACACCACCCTCACCGACGTCGAAGCCGTCTTCCGCGCACTGAAGTCCGAACTCGGCCTGCGCCCCATCTACCACCACAAGCCGCAGCGGGCCGATGGCCACCTGTTCATCACCGTCATCGCCTACCAGCTCGTGCAGGTCATCCGCACCCGGCTGCGAGCCCACGGCGAACACGCCAGTTGGACCACCCTGCGCCGCATCCTCGAAGGCCAGCAGCGCGTCACCGCCACCTTCCGGCGCCCCGACGGGCGCACCCTGCACGTGCGCACCGCCACGCAGGCCGAACCCGAACAGCGGGCCATCTACGACGCGCTCGGCGTCGACCCGCAACCGGGAGGCGTCCGCAAGACAACCATCTGACCGACCCATTTCCCGGTTTGCGCAGGTTTGTAGTGCCACTCGAGCGCTTTTGTCGCTGTAAGTTGCTGATTCCGCGTTGCTTAGTACTGCGGCTGTTAAACTTGGGCTAGGAGTCCAGGCCGCAGCACGGGGCAGACTCCCGTGAAGGGGCCGGGAGTCCGCGCCTGTCAGCCGCCGGAGAGCAATCGATGCTGCGACACCTCATCTTTACCTATCAGTTCAACCTCGACCGGGCCCGGACGCTCGTCCGCGACCTCTCGGACGAGCAGATGACCCGACAGCCGCACGGCCTCGTCAATCATCCGGCGTGGCTCCTGGGCCATCTCGCCGCCACGTCGAATCAACTCGCGAAGATGCTCGGTCTGCCGGTGACGTTCCCCGCCGCCTGGGGCGACACCTTCAAGAGCGGCGGCACTCCGAGCGGCGACGCGGTGGACTTCCCTTCGAAAGACGAGCTGCTGGCCGAGCTCGCCGCGCAGCACGAGCGCGTGGCCGAGCTGCTCGCAACCGCCGATCCCGCGCTGTTCGAGCGGGAGCATCCGAACGAGGGCGCCCGCAAGCGCTTCCCCACCATCGGCGACTACGCCGTCTTCCTCATCACGTCGCACGAGGGAAGCCACCTGGGACAGATCACCGCGTGGCGCCGCGCGATGGGACTCGGGTCGGCGACCGGCATCTGAACCCGTCGCGGTGGTCACGCGGGGCGGCGTCTCCCGCGACGTGACCCACTGGGACGACGGCCGGGACGGGCGCATCCCTTGGGCGACGCTGAACGCCATCGACCTGGTCCAGCGGATCCAGCGCGGCCATGAAGAGCTGAAGGTCATGGTGCGCTCTCCGCGCGAGCGGCAGAGCAATCTGCGGGCGCTGTCAAGCGAGCGCGTCCGCCGCGTCGGCGGCGGCGAGGTGCCGTTGTCCGTGGTGGCGAATCTGACCGAGAGCCGCGACCAGGCGACGTTGATGCGCATCGACGGCCAGCAGGCGGCGACGGTGGAGGCGCGAGCGGACACTGCGGAGCCGACGCCCATCCAGGCGCGGCGAAGAGTCGACCGTGAGCTCGTCCCCGAGCTGCTCGCGAAGTACCCCGGCCTGAGCGTCGAGCCGGAAGGTGGGGTGCGGGACGAGCGGGCCATGCTGGAAACGCTGGGCCTGCTGGTCCCCGTCGTGCTCGTCGTCAGCATGGTGGGCGGCCTGGTGCTGTCGGGCGCATTCATTCTCTTCGTCCTGCCGACGCTGGTGATGATTGCCGAGGGCGCCCGGGAGTAGGAACGGGCACCGGTTTCGCGGTGCGGGCCGGGGACTGTCACCAGGATTGGGCGCAGCCTACTTCGGCTTCGCATTGGCCGAGTGACCGCCCCGGAGCGCGTCAGGTGTCCGCTCGTTGTCCGCAGGTTCTTCGGCCGCGTCGTTCTCCCACCCCGCGAGGTCATCGATGTACACACCCAACGCATCGGCCAGCCGACGGAACACGCCCAGTGTTCCGGGTTTGCGTCCCTGCTCGATCTGCGACAGGTACCCCTTCGACACACCGATTCGCTCCATCAGCACTTCAAGCGTGAGCCCCCGGTTCAACCGCCACGCCCGGAGGGCCGACGCGCCGTCGAGAATGGCGTTCACGACCTCGCCCGGCACCGTCTCGCCCGCGGCGTCGTCGCCCCACGCCCGCTCGATGGCTGCGACATCCGCCGCCTCTTCCAGCGCGGCGACCCTGCTGCGGTACTCCTCGATAGGGACGACGGCGTATTCGGGCTCACCGTCCCTCTCGATGGTCTGCCTTACGCAATCGAGCTGCGTTCGGATGATCCGCGTACGGATTTGCCCTGCTTCTTCGCGATCTTCGCCCACGTGTCCCGCAGCCCCACCGTCCGGTTGAACACCGGCGCGCTAGAGGTCGAATCGGGATCGACGCAGAAGTACCCCAGCCGCTCGAACTGGTAGCGCGCGCCGGGCGGCGCGCCGGCCAGGCTCGGCTCGACGCGGCAGCCGGTCAGCGTCTCCAGAGACGCAGTGTTCAACCCGTCCTTGTACTCGGCGCCCTCGGGTACATCCTCGGGGTACTCCGCCGTGAACAGGTGGTCGTAGAGGCGCGCCTCCGCCCGCAACGCGTGGCGGGCCGACACCCAGTGAATGGTCCCCCGCACCTTCCGGCCGTCGGGCGCATAGCCGCCGCGCGTCTCCGGATCGTAGGTGCAGCGCAGCTCGACGACGTTTCCGTCGCCGTCCTTGAGCACGTCGCGACAGGTCAGGAAGTAGGCGTAGCGCAGGCGGACCTCGCGGCCGGGGGCAAGCCGGAAGAACTTGCGCGGCGGGTCCTCGCGGAAGTCGTCCTGCTCGAGGTAGAGCTCGCGGGAAAAGGGCACCCTCCGCGTCCCGGCGCTCTCGTCCTCCGGATTGTTGACCGCGTCCATCTCCTCGACCCGGTCCTCCGGATAGTTCTCGATGACCACCTTCAGCGGCCGCAGCACCGCCATCACACGCGGGGAGGTACGGTTCAACTCCTGCCGCACCGCGTCTTCGAGCTGCGCCACCTGCACCACGCTGTTCGCCTTGGCGATGCCGATCCGGTCGCAGAAGTCGCGGATGGCGGCCGGGGAATAGCCGCGCCGCCGCATGCCGGTCAGGGTCGGCATCCGCGGATCGTCCCAGCCGTCGACGTGCTTCCCCTCCACCAGCTCCAGCAGCTTGCGCTTGCTGAGCACCGTGTGCGTCAGGTTGAGCCGGGCGAACTCGATCTGCCGCGGCGGGTCCTCGAACTCCAGCGCCCGCAGGTACCAGTCGTAGAGCGGCCGGTGATCCTCGAACTCCAGCGTGCAGAGCGAGTGGGTGACCCGCTCGAACGCGTCCGACAGCGGGTGCGTGAAGTCGTAGGTCGGGTAGACGACCCAGTCGTCGCCCTGCCGGTAGTGGGGGCTGCGGCGGATCCGGTAGATGGTCGGATCGCGCAGGTTCATGTTGGGCGCCGCCATGTCGATCTTCGCCCGCAGCGTCCGCGCGCCGTCCTCGAACTCGCCCGCCCGCATCCGCGCGAACAGGTCGAGGTTCTCCTCCACCGACCGGTCGCGGTACGGGCTGTCGCGCCCCGGCTCGTCCCAGCGCCCGCGGTAGCGGCTCACCTCTTCACCCTGCAGATCGTCGACGTAGGCGAGCCCCTTGCGGATCAGCGCCACCGCGCACTCGTAGAGCCGCTCGAAGTAGTCGGACGCGTAGCAGGAGCGGTCCTCCCAGTCGAAGCCGAGCCAGCGGACGTCCTGCTCGATCGCGCGCACGAACTCCACGTCCTCCGTCTCCGGGTTGGTGTCGTCCATCCGGAGGTTGCAGAGCCCGCCGTACTCGTGCGCGATGCCGAAGTTCAGGCAGATCGACTTCGCGTGGCCGATGTGCAGGTAGCCGTTCGGCTCGGGGGGAAACCGGGTGTGGACGCGCCCGCCGTAGCGGCCGGCAGCCTTGTCGGCGGTGACGATCTCCCGGATGAAGTCGAGTCCGGCGGTTTCGGTCTCTGGCATGCTCACGGTCTTGTCCCATCCACCAAACTAACCGAGATGGACAACCTCGATGTCGCCCCAGTGCCTCTGGAGGTACTCGGCGACCAGCCGCCGATGACAATGCGTCGGTTTCTCTTCGCTGCAAAGGAGGCAGCCGTCCGCTATCGTTTCTCGTCGTACCGTCGACTCGATGCGCCGCCGCCGCATTAAATCCAGGAATCGCGTCTCGTACACCTCCCAGGACCCCTTCTTCTTCTTGTAGTCGTCAAGCATCTCCTTGGACGGTGCAAGGTCGGGCACGTGGACGTATTTCATTCCACAGATTTCGGCGAGGAAAAACCGAAGGTCATCCCGCTTGGCGAAACCAGCGAGCTGGGAGACATTATTGAGACGTACATCTACGATCCGCTTGGCGCCAGACTTGCGGAGGAGCTCGAAGAACTGCTCCGCATGTTTTCTGGTAAACCCGATCGTGAACAACCTCATGAGGCTTCTCCGTTCGCATCCCGTGATACGACATCAACGGCGTAGGCGATTGACTCTTCCTGTCGAGAGAGCGCATCCTCCAGTCGCTCTGAACCCGTTCTCCACAGCTCTTCGTGCTGCAAATCATGTTTGACAAGTAGCCTCGTCATCGCCTCGTCGTGGGTGATGGACGAACCATCCGGCAGAACATGCAACACCACCACTCCTCGTTCATGCAACTCTCGGGCCACGAGGATGCAGCGGTGACACTCTATCGGATTCCCTTCCGCGCACAGGAGTGCAATGCGGCAGCTGTCTGCGCCGCGCAGAACGCGTTCGATGCCACCGCGGAAGGCAGGTGTACGCTTCAATCTGCTCCAGCAAACCCGTCCGTGTTCTTGGCAAGCAGGATCTACCGGGCGAGCACCGAGTTCACCACCAAGGAACACGTAGCCGACGCCTCGACCCCGCAGAACAAGCCGCAACGACTCCCGATTGAATTGCGATTGGTGGCGGCTATACGGCACGGACCGCACGTCCGCAATTGCCGTGATGCCGTGCGCTTCCAGCAGCTCCAGGAAACGCTCGATCGGGTGGATCGAGTGACCGACCGTCCATACAGTTGTTTTCTGCATCAGTTCCCGTCCGATGCTAGCGCGCAGAGCTCCATTGTTGCGACCAGCTCACATATCGCATGTCTAACCTACCACCTTCATGCTGCCCGGATTGAAGATTGCCGCGATGAGCTTGTAGCAGTAACCCTTGAACGACTCGCCGAGGCTGATCGTCACGTAGCAAGGACCAAGCGAATACGTCCCTTTCGGTAGCGCGTCATACGCCGGATCCGTGACTGCGAGATCGTAACGGCTTCCGCAGTATTCGAACTGTCCACGCGTCTGCTTCTTGCCGAACGGCACGAAAACGCGAAGCCGCAAGACGCTGACTTTCGCAAGACACAAGGAGCCAGAGAGACGCTGAGCCTCGGAGCGCTTGACACGGTCGTTCTCGCCATGTGCAGCACTGGAACCATTTGCCCAGAGACGGGGCGGATTGTCCGCAATGCTGTCAAGATGCTCCAGACTGACCGTTCCCGCTCTCTCCCACCGGCGGTCAGGATCGAGCAGCCAGTTCTCGGTCTGATGATCTACCGGCTGCGGCTCGAGCAACGGCACGTCCATGACATCGAGCAAGACGGGGTCGCGATTGTCTCGATATCGACGCTCGTCCTCCGAAACCTCCTGGCCGGGACGACGACTGACGGGGCGTATCCACGCGCCTGTTTCAACTTCCTTGCCGGCGACACACCGACCCCCGAACTTCGTCGAGCTAGCGAGACACACGATTCGCTTTGTGATTCCCCCCATCGCGTGTGTTTTCCTCTGTCTGCCCGGATTCCCCTGATTATAGCTTCGCTCCTCGGGCAACTTGGAAGCGAGGTCAAGCGCCCGGTCAATTCTAGCGAGAGACGCCGCGCGGCCGAGAATCTCCAGCGCCTCGAACAGGCCGAACCCGACGCCCTTGCCGGTCACCGCCACCCGCACGGCGTGGATGATCTGGCCGATCTTCATCTCCTCCGCCTCGACGAACCGATGCAGGGCGGCGTCGAGCGTCGGGGCGTCGAAGCGGTCGACGGCCTCCAGCACCGGCCGGAACCGCCGCAGCCGGTCCGCGGCCCCCGGCGCGGCGACCCGCTTGCGGAACGCCTTCTCGTCGTAGGAAAACGCCGAGTCACCCTGGAAGAACTCCGCGTAGCGCACGATGTCGCCCGCCACCTTGATCCGGTCGCCGGCGGCGGCGACCACCGCCGCGACGCGCCCCCGCTCCGCCGCGGTCGGCTCCGCCCCCAACAGGCCCGACCTCGCGAGATACGGCGTGACGGCCTCGAACTTCCGGGCCGCCGGCAGCGCGTTCATCCGGCGCTCCTCGAACGCCATCATCTTCTGGGGATCGAAGCTCGCGGCCGAGCGATTCACCCTATCGAGCGAGAACTGCGCGACCATCGCCTCCCGCGTGAAGTCCTCCGTGCGGTCGTCGAGCGACCAGCCGAGCAGCAGCAGGTAGTTGACCAGCGCGTCCGGCCGGTAGCCGACGTCGCGGTAGAACTCCACCAGCACCGGATTGAAGCGCTCCGGAACGACCTGCTCGCCCAGCGCGGCCAGGATGTCCGCGCCGTGGTCGTACACCTTCTTGAAATCCGGCTGCGTCAGGTACTTGCCGAGCTTCCGCTTGCTCAGCTTCTCGCTGCCGCCCGGCGCCGCCACGTAGGGCAGGTGCGCGTAGCGGGGAAGCTCGTAGCCGAGGCCGTCGGCGATGAAGATCTGGCGCGGCGTGTTCGAAAGGTGCTCCTCCGCGCGGATGACGTGGGATATGGCGAAGTCGTGGTCGTCGACCGCGCTGGCCAGGTGGTAGAGATGGCTGCCGTCCGCCCGCTGGATGACGTGGTCCTGCTCCAGCATCCAGTCGAAGGCGACCGCCCCCCGCACCAGGTCGTCGAAGCGACAGGCGCCGTCGCGCGGCATCTTGAGGCGGACGACGGCGGTGCGCCCCTCGCCCTCGAACCCCGCCGCGTCGGCGTCGGTCTCCGCCATCCAGCGCCGGCTGTAGATGAACCGCCGCTTCTCGCGCTGCGCGGCCTCGCGCTCGGCCGTCGTCTCTTTCGCCGTCGCGTAGTCGCGGTACGCCAATCCCCGGTCGAGCAGCTCCTCTACTGCCGCCCGGTAGCGTCCGGTCCGTTGCGACTGGTAGTAAGGCGCGTACGGGCCGCCGACCTCGGGCCCCTCGTCCCAGTCGATGCCCAACCAGCGGAAGCCGTCGAGAATCGGCCGCAGCGCCGCCTCGACGTTGCGCTCCCGATCGGTGTCGTCGATGCGCAGGATGAACTGCCCGCCGTGACGGCGCGCGAACAGCCAGTTGAACAGCGCCGTGCGGACCCCGCCGATGTGCAGGTAGCCGGTCGGGCTGGGAGCGAAGCGGGTGCGAACGGTCATGGGGTGTTCGACGTCCCGACGGCGTTCCTCGCACTGCGGCGGCCGGCCTCCTGAACCATGCGCTCCACGTCTTCGAACGCGGTTATCGCCAGGTGCGCTGGAATATGCGGTTTCCGCTCCCTGACCCAGGCCACCCTCCGCTCCACGGTCTCCCCGGCCTCCGACCGCCGGTACGCATAGAACGCCGTAGCCAGACGCTCGAGAGCGGCGACACCCTTGTCGCCGAGCTCGACGGCTACGAAGTTCAAGCTCTCCTCGTACTCCTTCAACGTCCGGGGATACAATTCCTGGATGTACGCGCTGTGTTCCGTGGGCGCAAGACGCGCCCCCCAGGAACGCTGCGGTTCGAGACGAACCAGCCCATCCGCACGCAGCCCCGTCAACTCGTCCCGCAAGTCGAACGAGTACGGCCCGTGCCTGTACAGCACGAACTCAAGGTCCAGCGGGATGCCCATCAGCTCCTGAACGAGGAAAGCCGCCTTCTGTACGTGCGTTTCGCCGCACCAACTGCCATTCTCGCGCAACCGTTCCATCAATCTCGTCAAGAGCGCCGCCCGCTTGAGTCTACCCACCGTCTGCCTCCTCCTGCGGTCGTATGATTCTTGTCCGATGCTCGTCCAGCCATTTCTTCGCGTCGTTGAACCGCGATCTGTCGGCAAATACATAGTCGACCGAGACGACTGGCAATTGACCCAGAGTCTCCGAAACATCCAGGGACGACACGACTTCGTCATTGCGAAGCCGTACCGGAAAATCTGGCGCACTGCCCCGCTGCCGGTAATGGTCGCCACGGATGTTCTCGGCTCCGAATTTCTCGACCAGTCCCGTGTACATAACCCTCCCCGCTTCCGGATTGATTCCAACGTCTCCAGGATTCCGCTCATAGACCAGCTTGAAGTGTTTCCGCTCGACAATTCGGCGCGCATGCAAATCGCCCTCTCCGTCTCCGGCGGCCGCGGCCAGGAATGCAGCAGTAACTTCATTGTCCGTAATTCTCAGGTGTTCCTGCGTATCTGTGGAAAACATTCCTCCATGGAGCCATTCCTTCAGGAAGTCCATCAGGTGGATGTCATAGACTCTGCGAACCGCGTGAAAATAGACCTGCGAATACATGAAGTAGCGCGCCAGCATCAACGCCTCGGCAGACTGAATCCCGCCACTCTCCAGCCCAAGTGCCGGTTCTCCGGAATCCTGGACCTGGTCGGCGACTGGCAGTGCCAGAATACGAAGCGTGTCAACCAGGCGGTAGTGGTCGAACTTGCCGTACGCCACACCGGCATGGTGAGAGTCTCTCAGAAGGTAGTCCATCCGGTCGACCCCGAACGCGTCGCCTACGATGATCTCCGAGAGAATCGATTCCCAGGCCGAAAACTGAAGATCAGCGGCCTTCTTCTGCCCGACCGCGAGCTTCATGATGTCTTCAGGCACCAGGGGCGGCCGCATGCCGTCCCAGATGGCCCGCATCTCATCGCTGCGAATGAGTTCACGGGTCATTCTTTCGTGGTCCCAGCCATCCGGCAACAGACACTGTTCCGCCGCATGCGAGAACGGCAGATGACCGAGGTCGTGGCAAAGAGCCGCCATCCGCAGAACCCGGCGCCAATACGCCAACTCGTCGAGGTTGTCAAGCTGACGCAGACGGTCCCGGACACGATCGGTCACATTGGCATGATTCGTCACGGTGTCGAACACCCGACTTGCGAGCTCCATGACGCCGAGCGAGTGCTCGAATCTCTTATGTGTCGCCCCGGGGTAGACGAGGTAAGTCAAGGCAAGCTGGTGAATATGACGCAATCTCTGGAACGGGCGCGAGTCGAGAACATCGCGCTCGTTGCTATCCAATCGGACAAATGTGTGGACCGGATCTCTGATCTCGTGGATGTGCTTTGCCACAGCCGACCTCATCCCCGGCCGACAGCCACGGTATGGGTACAGACTCCGGGAACGAGGGGAGCCGGAATCCGTAGCCTCTCGCAACGGGCATCGACAAGGCGCCGCTGGAAGCACCCTGAGCCGGCGGAGTCTGGCATCTGCCCGAACGCCTCGGGACTCCCAACGCGGCAGCGGTTGGCCCGGAGCATCGCCGATTGCATGCGGAATTGTAACGCCAACCAGAGATCGAGTCGAGTTCCCGGCGAAACGCATCGCTCCTGACGCCACACGATGTCACGATCCTGAAGGGAGCCGATGTCGTATCATGAGGGAGTCGCGTCTTGCGACGGGTTCACGTGGGAGGACTGAGAATGCGCGCATTGCTGAACCTCCACATACTGATTTCGGTTGCGGTCCTCCTGCTCGGCGCCGCGCCACTGCTGGCGCAGGCGGGAAGACGGCCGGCGGTGGAGCACCTGACGTTCGCCATCGAAGGACACGGCGACATGCCGTACGCGGTGTCGGTGCCGGCCGGCTACGACCCGGCCACGCCGCACCCCCTGATCCTGGCCCTGCACCCGGGCGGAAAGCAGGGGTCGTACTACGGCAGCCTGCACATGCGGCAGATGTTCGAGCCGGCGCTGCGCGGCCTGAACGCGGTGGTCGTCGCCCCGGACGTGCCGACGCGCCGCTGGACGAGCGACGTCTCCGACCGCGGGGTCATGGCGCTGCTCGACCGGATCATCGAGACCTACAACATCGACCGCACGCGCATCCTCGTCACCGGGTTCAGTCTCGGCGGGCGCGGGACGTGGTTCTTCGCGACCCGGCATCCGGATTTCTTCACCGGCGCGATTCCCATCGCCGGCCGCCCCGGCGACGACCCGCTCGACGCGCTCGGCGACATGCCGGTCCACGTCATCCACAGCCGCGCGGACGACGTCGTTCCGTTCGGACCGGCGGAGGCGGCGGCGCGGCAGCTCGAGGAAGCGGGCGGCACGGTGGCGTTCACCGCCCTCGACCGCGTGGGCCACTACGCGATGGGCGGCTACGTCCGCTCGCTGCGCGACGCCGGGGACTGGATGATCGATCAGTGGGCTGGCCGCTGAGCATCCGCACTCAAAGGGACCGCCTCGAACGCCACAACGCCGCGACGAAGTTGGGCATCGGCTCGCCGGTGAGCGTTCGCTCCCCGGCACTGGCCTGCTCGACCTCGGGAGCGCCGAGGTCGAGCAGGGATTCTTCGTCGATGAGATGCTGCGTACCCATCTTTCGAGAAGCCAGCTTGCCCTCGCGAATCCAGCGCCGCACGGTCTCTGGATTCCTACCGGTGCGCCGTGCCGCCTCGGCGAGCATGATCATGAGTTGCAGCATACGACAACAATATCTCGGTCATGGCAGACCTCCGCCTGACCGCGTGCCCCGCGAGTCGTTGCGCCACCGCGATACGCGCCGCCACGAATGCGAAGCGACGATTCGTGACGCGGCGAAACCTTCCGCCCGGTAGAATGGTTGGATGAAGTACCGGCGATTGGGCACGACAGGGGTGTACGTCTCGGAGCTCTGCCTGGGCGCGATGACGTTCGGCACCCAGTGGGAGATGATCGGCGCGCTCGGCCAGTCGGAGGCGGACGCGCTCGTCGGCCGCTCGCTCGACGCCGGCGTCAACTTCTTCGACACCGCGGACGTCTACTCCACCGGCGATTCGGAGGAGATCCTCGGGCGCGCGCTCGCCGCACGCCGCCGCGACGTCGTGATCGCGACCAAGGTGCGCGGACGCATGGGACCCGGCCCCAACCAGGTCGGCCTCTCGCGGCTGCACATCATCGCGGCCTGCGAGGCGAGCCTGAAGCGGCTCGGGACCGACTACATCGACCTCTACCAGATACACCGCGCCGACCCCGAGACCGACGTCGACGAGACGCTGAGCGCGCTGACCGACCTGGTCCGGGCCGGCAAGGTGCGCTACATCGGCTGCTCGAATCTCGAGGCGTGGGAGCTGATGAAGGCGCTCGGCGTGTCGGAGCGGCGAGGCTTCGAGCGGTTCCAGTGCACGCAGTCCTACTACGCAGTGGCCGGACGCGACATCGAACGCGACACGATCCCGCTCATCCGCGACCAGGGCCTGGGCCTGCTCGTCTGGAGCCCGCTGGCCGGCGGATTCCTGTCCGGGAAGTTCACCCGCGAAGGTGCCCGCGATGCCGACGCACGCCGGGTCGCGTTCGATTTTCCGCCGATCGACAAGGCGCGGGCGTTCGACATCCTGGACGTCATGCACCCGATCGCGAACGCGCACGGCGCATCGGTGGCGCAGGTGGCGCTAGCGTGGCTGTTGGCGAAGGACGCCGTCACCAGCGTCATCATCGGCGCCAAGCGCATGGACCAGCTCGTGGACAACCTGGGTGCGGTCGGGCTCATCCTGACCGGCGACGAGCTCGAACGGCTCGACGAGGTGAGCGCGACGCCGGCGCCGTACCCGGCCTGGATGCTGTCGCTGGGCGATGACCGCCTGCCGGGTGCGTCGCGCGACCTGGCAACGCTGCTGCAGAAGAAGTAGCGGGAGCGCAAGCGGAGGAGGCGAGGCAATGCACCGGATTCCAGGCGTCCATGAGCGGCTGGAGAGTTTCATGGCCGGTCTCGTCCGGCGCAACCCGGGCGAGCCCGAGTTCCACCAGGCGGTCCGCGAGGTGGCCCAGTGCATCGTCCCCTTCGTGATGGCGCATCCCGAGTACGAGGAGGCGCGCATCCTGGAGCGGCTCACCGAGCCCGACCGTATCATCACGTTCCGGGTGACCTGGCAGGACGACCGGGGCGGGGTCCGCGCCGCCCGGGCCTGGCGGGTGCAGTTCAGCAACGCTATCGGCCCCTACAAGGGAGGCCTGCGCTTCCACCCCACGGTCACGCAGAGCGTGCTCAAGTTCCTCGGCTTCGAGCAGATCCTCAAGAACAGCCTGACCGGCCTGCCGATGGGCGGCGCCAAGGGCGGCTCCAACTTCAACCCGCGCGGCCGCAGCACCAACGAAGTAATGCGTTTCTGCCAGGCGATGATGCGCGAGCTGCACCGTCACATCGGCGAGGATACCGACGTTCCCGCTGGCGACATCGGCGTCGGCGCGCGTGAGATCGGCTTTCTGTTCGGCCAGTACATGCGGCTGGCCAACCGCTTCACCGGTGTCCTCACCGGCAAGGGGCTGGCGTTCGGCGGCAGCCTCGTGCGCACGGAGGCGACCGGCTACGGCGCGGTCTATTTCCTGCGGAGCATGCTGGCGACCCGCGGCGATGCGATCGCCGGCAAGACGGCGGTCGTCTCGGGCTCCGGCAACGTCGCACTCTACGCCATCGAGAAGCTGAACGAGCTCGGCGCCACCGTCGTCACCGCCTCCGATTCGAACGGCTTCATCCACGACCCGCACGGCATCGACGCCGAACGCCTGGCCTGGCTGAAGGAGCTCAAGGAGGTGCGCCGCGGACGCGTCCGAGAGTACTCCGAGCACTTCGGCTGCGACTACCACGAGAAGGCACGGCCGTGGCGCATCCCCTGCCAGCTCGCCGTGCCCTGCGCCACGCAGAACGAACTCGACGCCGACGACGCCGAGACCCTCCTCGGCAACGGGCTCGTGGCGGTGTCGGAGGGCGCCAACATGCCCTCGACCCTCGGCGCGGTCCGCGCTTTCCTCGCCCGCAAGATCCTGTTCGGCCCGGCGAAAGCCGCCAACGCCGGAGGGGTCGCGGTGTCCGGCCTCGAGCAGAGTCAGAACGCCCTGCGTATCTCGTGGTCCCGCGAGGCGGTCGACCGGCGGCTTCAGACCATCATGCACGACATCCACGAGAAGTGCCGCGCCGAAGGCACCGACCCGGACGGCTTCGTGAGCTACGTGCGCGGCGCCAACATCGCCGGCTTCCGGAAGGTCGCCGACGCGATACTCGCCTACGGCATCGTGTAGCGGGACGAAACCGCCGCGGGCTACCGCGTCACGGTTCCGAAGTACTCCGGCAGGCCCGGCTTGGTGTCGCGCAGGTTCTCCACGATCGCCTGCCGGTCGGCGAGGGCCAGCCGGTCGTAGTGCGATTCGGCGACCTCACCGGACAGCACCGCCCACATCCGGCGGTAGACCGCGTCGAGCGCCGTTGCAGGCAGCGCGTCGAACGCCTCCGTGTAGATCATGTAGCTGCAGGGGTACCGGAACAGCCGGCCGTCGAGCGAGATCTCCCGCAACGATCGGCCGCGGCTGTCATGAGGACCGCGCGCCGAGAACGTCTCCGTGAAGCCCGAACCGCCCGTGACGCCGGGGGGCAGCGGGGCCTCGTCGACGAACAGCAGGTAGTCGACCAGCTCCACCGCGGCCTCGTCGACGATCTCGCGGAAACGGCCGTCGTCGGTCGAGCGCCCGCGATCCTCCGGCGCCACCATCCGCTCGCGGTGCTCCACCCGGCGCGCCTCCCAGCCGATGCGCGTGATCAGGTTCGTCATGTGCGCCTGGTGCTCCAGCACCATCAGCGCGACGACGTCGCTGTAGGGCGTCGGGAAACCGTCGAGGTCGAACCGCCCTGCCATCGAGTCGATGACCGGCGGGACGACGCCGAACGTCGCATGCGGGTCCTCGACCTCCTCCACCTCGACGTTCCCCATGTGCGCCACCGAGCCGTGCGACCCGGTCACGTACCATCCTCCCCAGCGGTCTTCGAGTCGGCTGCGGTGGTCGGTGGCGTGTCCGCTGGCGTAGGCGTTGGGGTCCTTCGGCATCGGGAACATGCTGAGGACCTGCAGGCCGGGAACCCCGAGCGTGTCCCACGACAGGTGGCAGGCGAGACAGGTCTCCCGGCGCCGGAAACGAGGCGCCGATGACGGCGTCTGCTCCAGCGAGTAGAAGACCGTCCCCTGGCGCCGGTCCTGGGCGGCGAGCTCCAGGACGTCGGCGCCACGCACCCAGCCCAGCGCGACGTCGTCCCGGAAGAAGACGGCCCGCGGGTTGTCGAAGTCGATGTAGTCCTCCTGAAAGCTCGTCGGCGAGAAGACGAGCACCTGGGACTCGACGGGCATGGCGAGCGCGTCGAGCACCGAGCGGAGGTAGCCGCTACGGCCCTCGAAGGCGAGCGCTGCCGTGCCCTCGTCGAGGCGCCGGTTGAGGTCCGCGAGGGCGTTGTCGACCGCGCCTTCCGTGTACTGGATGGCCGGGTGGTCGCGCGACGCCCGGAACGCGCCGCCCCGCTGGCCGGAGACCGACGAGACCGCGATGACACCCAGCAGAAGCAGGGCCGCCGTGACAATCGAAGTCGTGCTGCGCATAACGTTTCGACCTCGTCGTGCGTCTTGACCGAGCGAAGTTCGGTCGTGGTTCGCCGGTTCGGGCTCCGCCGCCGCGGGCGCCCGTCGAGGCGCCCCGCCGAGCGTAGCGGGTCGTCCGATCAACGATTATAATGAGTTGCTTGCCGGTTCGCGGTCGCCGCCGAGCGCACGAAGAAAGAACGAAAGGATGAGTTCGATGCCGACCAGAATCCTGGGCGTGTTGACGGCCGTCGCCGCGCTGGCGGTGCTCGTTCCCGGCGCGGCGTTCGCCGCCGAGGACGAGGTGCCGACGTTCACCAGGGACGTGGCCCCGATCTTCCAGGCGAAGTGCGAGGCGTGCCACCGCGCGAACTCCATCGCGCCGATGTCCCTCGTGACCTACCAGGAATCACGCCCGTGGGCGCGGTCCATCCGGGATCGCGTGTCGACGCGCCAGATGCCGCCCTGGCACATCGACCGGACGGTCGGCATCTCCGACTTCAAGAACGACCGGTCGCTCACCGACGCCGAGGTCGACACCGTCGTGCGCTGGGTCGACGGCGGCGCGCCGCGCGGCAACCCCGCCGACATGCCGGCCCCGGTGGAGTGGCCGGACGAGTCGAAGTGGTACTTCGCGGAGCTCTTCGGCCCGCCGGACCTGGTCGTGAGGTCCGAGCCGTACACGATGCCGGCCGAGGCGAACGATGCCTGGTGGAAGCCGACCGCCGACACCGGGCTGACCGAGCCGCGCTGGGTGCGCGCGATCGAGATCCGGCCCGGCACGACCGCCGGCCGCAAGATCACCCACCACGCCATCGCCCGCCTGGAGCAGGAGGAGACCGATCCGCTGCTGCAGAACACGGCGGCGAACGGCTCCGACGACCCGCTGAACAACTCCGGCCTCTTCATGGAGTGGGCGGTCGGCAAGCAGGGCGAGCTGATGCGCCCCGGCAGCGGCAAGCTGATGCTGCCCGGCTCGCGGATCATCTGGGACGTGCACTACTCGGCCGCGGGCGAGGAGATCACCGACCACGTCGAGCTCGGCATCTACTTCTACCCGCAGGGCGAGGAACCGCAGCACCGGCAGGTGCTGCACCTGATGGGGGCCGGCGGCGTCGACATCCCGCCGAACACCGTCTCGGTCACCGAAGGCTTCTTCCCGCTGAAGCGCGCCGCCCGCATCGAGAGCTTCCAGCCGCACATGCATCTGCGCGGCAGGGCGATGGCGATGGAGGCGATCCTGCCGACCGGCGCGCGGCAGGTGCTGAGCCACGTCGGCGACTTCAACTTCAACTGGCACAACAGCTACGTCTACAGCGACGACGTGGCGCCGCTGCTGCCGAAGGGCACCCTCGTCAAGATCACCGCGTGGCACGACAACACCGCGGCCAACCGCGCCAACCCGGACCCGAACGTGTGGGTCGGCTACGGCGACCGGACGGTCGACGAGATGGCCCACGCGTGGGTCAACGTGACCTACTTCACGGACGAAGACTACGAGACCGAGGTCGCGGCACGCGCCGCCACGACCGACAACGACGACTGATCTGCGCGTTCCGGTCTCGGGCCGCCGCCCACCGCTGGCTGGCGGCCCGGGCCTCGCTTCACCTCCTGCGCCCTGCCCCGGGGAAGGTTTCGATGCAGCTCTACAGGTTTCGGGTCGGCCTCACGACGGCGCTGGCCGCCGTGCTCTTCTTCAGCGCCACAGCGTCGGCTCAGCCCCCGCGCGCGCCGCTCCCGCTCGAGCCCGGGGGATTCCGCGGCGAGGCCATCTTTCCGGCGCTCGAGGGCTGGTATCCCAACGCCGACGGATCGTTCACGATCCTGCTGGGGTACTTCAGTCGCAACGACGAGCCGTTCGACGTCCCGATCGGTCCCGACAACCAGATTCAGCCGGGCGGACCAGACATCGGACAGCCGACGCACTTCCTGCCCCGCCGGAACTGGGGCGTGTTCTCCATCAACGTACCGGCCGACTTCGGCGAGCAGCGGCTCACCTGGAGCCTGACCGCGAACAACCAGCGTTCGGAGATCTCCTTCTGGCTGAATCCGCCCTACTTCGTCGACCCGTTCCTGAATCGCGCCAACGGCAACACGCCGCCGCGGCTCAGGGTGGGCGACGGCGCCGAGCTGCAGGGACCGCCGGTGACCGGGGTATCGGCCACCTACACGGCAGCGGTCGGTGAATCCATCGGGCTGACGGCGTGGGCGCGCGACGAGCCCCTGACCAATCCTCCCCCGCCGCGCCGGCGGGGACGCCCGCGGTCGCCGCTGACGCTCACCTGGCGCCTCTATCGGGGACCCGCCGAGGTCGTCTTCGAGGCGGCCGGCGCCGAGGATGGCACGAACGGACGCCACGAGTTCACGGATCTGACCGGCGGCGAGACCACCACCCTCGCTACCTTCACCGAGCCGGGCGACTACCGCCTGATGGTCACCGCCAACGACGTCTCCGGGAACGGCGGCGGCGGCGACCAGTGCTGCTGGACGACGACCTACGTCGACGTGACCGTGCGCTGACCGAGAGGCTCCCTCACTTTCGCAGCTCGACCGCCTGCGCGACGAAGCTGACCTCGGTCGCGGTCCCGTCGGAACCACCCGGCACCCCTTCATCCGGCACACCCGGATGACCCTGCCCTCGACCGTCACCGTCCGGTAGAGGCTGGACGAATACGCGGTACTGGTTTAGACTAGCCGAGATTCTTTTTTTGAATATTCAAACTTCCATGCCAAACCCTGCGCTCGCCCTCGTCGTGTTCGGTATGCTGCTGACCTTCTCGGCGGCACTGCTCTGGCCCCGGATCGGCCTTGCACCCCGCCTGCGCCGTCTCTTGCTGCTCAATGAGCGGGTCCGCCTCGAGGACGCCGTCAAGCACATCTACACGTGCGAGCGAACCGGGGGCATCTGCTCGCTGGAGAGCCTGGCCGGGCGGCTCGAGATCTCCCGGACGCGCGCCGCGGCCCTGCTCTCGCGCCTGACCGCAATGGCCCTCGTCCACACCGGCGCCGGCGGGCCGATCCTGACGACCGAAGGACGGCAGTCCGCGCTGCGGCTCGTCCGGACGCACCGCATGTGGGAGCGCTACCTCGCCGACCGGACCGGAGTACCGGCCAGCGAGTGGCACGACGAGGCGGAGCGGATGGAGCACGCGCTGTCGGCCGACGAGGTCGACGCGCTGGAGACGCGGCTGGGCCACCCGCGCTGGGATCCGCACGGCGACCCGATTCCCACGTCCGCCGGCGACGTCCCCCCCGACCAGGGCCTTGGTCTGGTGGCGGCCGAGCCCGGACGCAGCGTGGAGATCCTGCACCTGGAGGACGAGCCGCGCGAGATCTACGACGGTCTGATCCGCGCCGGGCTCGTTCTGGGCGGCCGCCTGGACGTCGTCGCGAGAACGGACAGCAGCGTCAGAGTGCGGAGCGGCGGGCGCGAATGGGAGATCGACACGGTGGCCGCGGGCAACGTGACGGTCCATTACCTGCCCTTGGGCGAACGCGCCGAGACGAGCCGCACCACGCTGCTCGACGCGGCGCCCGACGAGACCGTCCACGTCACCGGCATCTCCCGCGCCTGTCAGGGTACGCAGCGGCGCCGGCTGCTCGACCTCGGGGTGGTGCGGGGCACGCCGATCACCCCGGAGCTGGCGAGCGCGGCCGGCGATCCCGTGGCCTACCGCATCCGCGGCGCGCTGATCGCGCTGCGCGGGACGCAGGCGGCCTGGATCGACGTCGAACGGGCCGCCGCCGCCCACAACAGCGAGACAGCCGCCCACGGCATCGCGGAGGTCGCCTGATGGCGTTGCCCGCCCCGTCGTGCGGCAGCCGCGCAGAGCACCGGACGCAGAGCCTGATCAGGCTCGGTCTGAACCCCGGCAAGTGGGACATTCTGGTCGCGCTCGCGGGCAACCCGAACGTCGGCAAGAGCACCGTCTTCAATGCCCTGACCGGACTCCGGCAGCACACCGGCAACTGGCCCGGAAAGACCATCGTGCGCGCCGAAGGGGCCTTCGCGCACCGCGGCTCGCGGGTGAAGATCGTCGACCTGCCGGGCACCTACTCTTTGCAGGCCGGCAGCGCGGACGAAGAAGTCGCCCGCGAGTTCATCCTGTTCGGGCGGCCCGACGTGACCGTTGCGGTCGTCGACGCCACCCGGCTCGAGCGCAACCTGAACCTCGTGCTGCAGATCCTCGACATCACCGACCGGGTGGTCGTCTACGTCAACCTGATGGACGAGGCCCGGCGCCACGGGATTGCGGTCGACGCGGCGCGGCTCGAACGAGAGATCGGCGTACCGGTGGTGGCCGGTTCGGCCCGCTCGTCGGTCGGCATCGACACGCTGCTCGATGCCGCGCTCGGCGTCGCCACCGGCCGGACGCGCACGACGCCGTTCCGCCTCGCGCAGCAGGCCCCCGGGGTCGAGCAGGCCGTCGCATCGCTTGCGGAGGTGGTGGAGGAGACTTTCCCGGGCTTGCCCAGCAGCCGCTGGGTTGCGCAACGGCTGCTGAACGCCGACGACGCGGTGGCCGCCGCCGTCCGCTCCGGCGAGTTGGGCCAGCTCGGCGACGACGACACGGGAGCGCCGCCCCCTGCGCCGCCGGAATCCATCAGGAAGCGCGTGCTCGACACGGCGCAGCGCATGCAATGGGACGTGCCGGCCGACTTCCACGACACGCTGATGGAGCGCACCTACGCGGCGGCCCACGACGTCGCGGCGCGCGCGGAGGCCCGCGGGCTGCGCAAGGCCGGATTCAACGTCGACCGCACCCTGGATCGGCTGCTGACGAACCGCTGGCTCGGCTTCCCGCTGATGCTCGCGATTCTCGCCGCGGTCTTCTGGATCACCATCGAAGGGGCGAACGTCCCGTCCGGCCTGCTTGCCACGCTCCTGATCGACACGATGCATCCGGTCCTCCAGGGAGCGGGCGACGCCGTGGGGCTCCCGTGGTGGCTGAGCGGCTTCCTCTTCGACGGCGTCTACCTGGCGACCGCCTGGGTCATCGCGGTGATGCTGCCGCCGATGGCGATCTTCTTCCCGATCTTCACCCTGCTGGAGGACTTCGGCTACCTGCCGCGCGTCGCCTTCAACCTCGACTCTCTGTTCCGCAAGGCGGGCGCGCACGGCAAGCAGGCGCTGACGATGTGCATGGGGTTCGGGTGCAACGCGGCCGGCGTCGTCTCGACCCGCGTCATCGACAGCCCCCGCGAACGGCTGATCGCCATCATCACCAACAACTTCTCGCTCTGCAACGGCCGCTGGCCGACGCAGATCCTGATCGCCTCGATCTTCATCGGCGCGCTCGCGCCGGCCCATCTCGCCGGCCTCGTGTCCGCCGCGGCGGTGGTCGGCATCGCGGTACTCGGCATCGGCGCGATGTTCCTCGCCTCGTGGTTCCTGTCCAACACGGTGCTGCGCGGCGAGGCGACCAGCTTCAGCCTGGAGCTGCCCCCCTACCGTCCGCCGCGGGTGCTCCAGACGCTCTACACCTCGCTCATCGACCGCACCCTCATCGTCCTCTGGCGGGCGGTTGTGTTCGCCGTGCCGGCCGGCGCCGTCATCTGGCTCTCGTCGAACGTCACGTTCGGCGGCGTGAGCGTCGCGGAGCACGCGGTCGGCTGGCTCGACCCGTTCGGCCTGCTCATCGGCCTCAACGGCGTGATCCTGCTCGCCTACGTGGTGGCGATTCCCGCCAACGAGATCGTCATCCCGACCGTGCTCATGCTCACGGTCCTGACCGCCGGCGGGGCGGCGGCGGGGACGGGACCAGGCGCCGGGGTGATGTTCGAGCTCGACAGCGTGCAGGCGACGGGCGACCTGCTGCGGGGCGGCGGATGGACCCTGCTGACCGCCGTCAACCTGATGCTCTTCAGCCTGCTCCACAACCCCTGCTCGACGACGATCTACACCATCTACAGGGAGACCCGCAGCGCCCGCTGGACGACGCTCGCCTCGCTGCTGCCGGTGGCGATGGGCATCTCCGTCTGCTTTGTCGTGACGCAGGTGTGGCGGCTGCTGGCGTGACGGACTGCCGGTACTGCGCGGCTTGACCGCACCCGCTCGACGGGACAGACTGAACTCTCTTCGGCCCATGCCGCTTGAACCGGTCACCAAGATCGTCCACAGCGAGCGTAGCCGACGGTTGCTTGGATTGGCACCTGTGATGGAGCGAACGATGCGACGACAGCTATCCCGTACCCGGTGGTTCGCTTTCCTGCTGATCGGCACGGTGGCAACGCTCGCCGGCGCTGGCGCCGCACAGCTCGCCGCGCAGTCCGGTAGCAACGACACCACGCCCGTCATTCCGCGCTACGACGCGGACGGCGCGCTCGAACTGCCGGACGACTACCTCCGCTGGACCTTCGTCGGCGCCTCCCTCGGGCTCAGCTACAACGACGAGCCGCCGCAACGGGAGTCGTTCAACCACACGCTGATGGAACCGACCGCCTACGACCACTTCGTCCGCACCGGCGAGTTCCGCGAGGGCACCATGCTGGCGCTGCTCGTGCGCCGCACCGAGGCCGACGCGATGCCGGCACGGCACGGGCGGTTCGCGTCCGACGTGCTGGCGGTGGAGCTGGCGGTGAAGGACAAGGAGCGGGTCGAGGCCGGCTGGGCGTACTACGACTTCCGCGGGGGGAGCAACGCTCTGACCACCGCGCAGCCCCAGCCGCCCGGCAATCGCTGCTATGCGTGCCACATCGACCACGCCGCGCGCGACAACGTCTTCCTGCAGTTCTATCCGCTGCTGGCCGACGCGGCCGGCGTCACGCTCGACTGACATGGCGGCGCCCGGACCGGGATCGAGGGACATCATGAAGAGTTCGCAGCACTACACGCACTACACCCGTCGTCAATGGCTGACCACCGTCGGCGCGGCGACCGGCGCGGCGGCGCTGCTGCCGTCCCTCCCGTTGCGGGCCGCCGAGGCCAGGCCGATGCGCGGCGCGTTCATCATCATGAGCACGCCGTACACGAACGCGAACGCGGTGGACTACGAGGATCTCGCGAGTCAGGTCGACTTCCTCGACCGCTGCGGCATTCACGGGCTGGTCTGGCCGCAGAACTCCAGCGAGCAGCGCTACCTGTCGAAGGCGGAGCGGCTGCGCGGCTTCGACGTCCTCGCCCGCGCCGCGAAGGGCAAGCGGCCGGCGCTCGTCCTCGGCGTTCAGGGCGACGACACGAAGGGGATGCTGGAGTACGCCCGCTACGCCGAGGAGCTGGCCCCGGACGGCATGATCGCCATCCCCCCGACCGAGGCGACGACGCTGCAGGAGTTCCGCGACTACTACGCCGCGCTGTGCGGCGTCACCGAGCGGCCCATCTTCTTCCAGACCAGCGGCGGCGCCCCGGATGTCGTCCCGACCGTCGACTTCATGGTCGACATGGCGCGGGAGTTCCCCAACCTCGCCTACGTGAAGGAGGAGCGCCCGCCGGTCCACGAGCGGATGCTCGCCCTCAGGCAGCACCGCCCCGACCCCGTCAAATCGATCTTCGGCGCCGCGTTCGGCCGGCAGTGGCTCTACGAGATGCGCCTCGGCATGGACGGGGTGATGACCGGCGGCGCGATGTACGCCGACATATACGCGCAGCTCTGGGAGCTCCATGTCGCGGGGAAGAAGGACGAGCTGCGCGACCTGTTCGGCCGGTTGCTGCTCATGCTCAACCTCGACCGGACGATCCCCGGAGTCCGGCTCTACGTGCTCCAGAAACGGGGGATCTTCAAGACGGCGAAGTCGCGCCGCGGCGACTACGCGTTCACGGCCGACCAGGTCGCCGAGATCGAGTACCGGCTCGACGCCATCCGGCCATATTTCCGCGGGTAGACTGCCAAGCGTCTCACAACCACGCTGGCTCACCAGTCACGCGAAGGCAAGGTGCTCCGCAAGTCTGTAGTTCCTGGACACCAGTCTGCTCAAATGTACGACACATCCACGAATGTCCCAAGGCCGATGCAGCAGCCGCCCAGATTCGACAGCATCGAGTTGACTCGATTCCGGGTTTTCCGCGAGTTGAGCATCCGCGGCCTGGGCCGTGTGAACTTGATTACCGGAAGGAACAACACCGGGAAATCGTCAATCCTGGAAGGGCTGCGCATTCTCACCACTGATGCTGCGCTCGACGTGATTTGCGACATACTCAGATACCGTGAAGAAGACGGCGTCGGAGCGGACAACGAAGGCCACCCCGCCGATCCCGAAAGCATGTTCCAGGTCTCCGGGCTTTTCCACGGATTTCCGCAACTCTCTGAGAAACCTGAACCAATAGAAATCTCAGCGACCGGCCGGGCCGGCCGCATGACCATGGCGTTGGGACTTGACCGGTTCTCGGAGGAACGGGATTCGGCCGGCAACTACCGCCTGGTGCCACTGGCGCCTGACCTTTTTGGAAATTCCGATGGAATAGCTGCATTGGTCGCCAAGACGAACGGCGAATTCCGAATCCATCCTCTCGACAGGTTCCGCAGGTACCTTACCCGAACTCGCCGGCCACGACCCTCAATCGCGGACGGAGAATCGACATCCTGCGCGTTTGTCAGTCCATATGCGGGCGAGGGAACGGAGCTATGGGAACCTCTGTGGGACAGAATAGCGCTAACGGACAATGAGCAAGACGTCATTGGCGCCCTGCACATCATCGACCCGACGATTTCGGCCGTTTCCATGATCCGCGGCAAGAGCGCACTCAGGTCACGAACGGCGATCGTACGGGCAGGTGATGTCCCCCGGCCTGTTCCATTGCGCTCTTTCGGTGACGGGCTGAACCGGTTATTTGGCTTGATCCTGTCTCTGGTAAACGCTCGGGGAGGGTTCTTGCTGATCGACGAGTTTGAGAACGGCCTGCATTACGCTGTTCAGTTGGATGCGTGGCGCACGGTGTTTCGCTTGGCTCGAACCCGTGACATACAAGTCTTCGCGACCTCCCATAGTTGGGACACGATAGAAGCATTTCAAAAGGCCGCCGCCGAGACTGTAGAAGCCGGAGCGCTCATACGCTTGGCCCGTAAGGGTGAGGTCATCATCCCAACGGTATTCGCGGAAGATGAGCTGGCCATTGCCACCCGGGACAGGATCAAGATGCGCTGAAATGGCAAGGAGAATCCTTCTCGTCGAGGGCGTCGACGACGAGCACGTCATGAAGCACATCTGCGGAAACCACGGGATTCCGCATCTCGACGAAATCAAGGAACATGGGGGTGCTCCCAACTTGCTCGAAAGCGTTCCTGTCCGGATCAAGGCAAGCGAGGAGGGCGACATCGTCGGTATTGTCATTGATGCCGATACGAACCTGCGTACCCGCTGGCAGTCTATTCGCGATCGCATTACCACGATGGGATACGAGAATGCCCCCGAAGCGCCGGTTCCCGGCGGAACCAATGTCGACCCTCCCGACGGAACACTTCTTCCCCGACTGGGCATCTGGGTCATGCCAGACAACCGGACAGACGGAATACTGGAGGACTTCTTGCGCTTTCTCGTACCGCAGCCCAGCGTCCTTCTTGACCACGCGGAGAATAGCGTGGCAGACATTCCCGAAGGAGAGCGGCGCTTCAGACCGCGCGAGGACGAACCCAAAGCCGTTATCCACACGTGGCTTGCCTGGCAGCGAGAACCCGGCAGGCCCTTCGGGACAGCGATTACGGAACGCTTCCTTGACTCCAATGTCGCTGAAGCGCGCGTCATCGCGTCCTGGCTGAGACGATTGTTCTATCCAGATCCGCAAGCCACCTGACCAGCAAACCACTCCGCGGCTCAGTCGAGCAGGTCGCCTAGGAGTCTGCGCCGCAGAAAAAATATGCCCCAATATGCAGTGGCCAACGACGCTTACAACCACTATATGTAGTGGCCGATCGTGCCGAAAATCGTCCCACGGCGCAGACTCCTAGCCAGTTGCCGATGTCGCGCACCTCGTCGTGGCAGACCGAGTGCGGCATCGGGTACTCGTGGTAGTCGACCTCGTAGCCGGCCTGCTCCAACCCGTCGCGGGTGCCCTGACCGAGCGCCAACGGCACCATCGGGTCGGCCGTACCGTGCGCCTGGAAGATCGACACGGAACGGTTGGCGTCGGACGCCTCGGCATCGAGCGCATCCGGTAGCAGCAGATACCCGGACAGGCACATGACGCCCGCCAGCGCCTCCGGGTACCGGAGACCGGCGAAGAGCGCCATCGCGCCGCCCTGCGAGAAGCCGCCGAGCACGACGCGTTTCGCCGGGACGCCGCGCTCCGCCTCCCGCGCAATCAGTTCGTCGATCCGCCCGGCCGACTGCCGGATGCCTGGTTCGTCCTGGTCGCGCACGCCGAACCCGGCCACGTCGTACCAGGCCCGCATGATCAGGCCCTGGTTGATGGTCACCGGCATGCGGGGTGCGTTGGGGAAGACGTAGCGCACCTGCAGGTCGGCCGGCAGCCCGAGCTCGGGCGGGATCGCGAAGAAGTCGTTCGCGTCGGCGCCGAGTCCGTGCATCCAGATCACAGATGCCGCGGCGGAGCCGGCCGGTTCGATTTCGAGCGTCTCCAGATAGGGCGTCGTCGGCAGAGGTGTTCGTCCGGCTTGAGGGTGTCGAGGAGGACGACGCGGCGTCAATTCGTCATGGCGTGAACGACGGTGTTGATGCCGACGGCGTACGCCCGGACCGAGAAGCGGTAGAAGAACTCGTAGTCCTCGCCCTCCCGCTCCCACCCGTCGGCGATGTCGGTGTTGTGGCTCATGAGCACCAGCAGGCGGCCGCTGTCGTCGGTGATGCCCCTGAAGTGCACCTCGTCGCTACGCCGGCCGCGCTCCGAGGTGGTGTACCCGCCGCTGCGGCGCCAGTGCTGGATGGAGGGGATCTGCGGAATCTCCTCCACCTCGTACTGGATGCGCCGGATCGGATGGTCGTCGGGGATGTCGAAGATGGGGTACGCGGCGGGCGGCAGCACCCGGGAGATCTCGCCGAGCCACTGCTCCCAGGCCCAGGGGCCCCAGAAGTCGTCGACCCAGAGGAAGCCCCCCTTCTCCAGGTACTGGCGCAGGCGCACCACCTCGACGTCGCTCAGGCGCAGGGTGCCGACGTCGGACATGAAGATGAACGGATAGTCGAACAGCGCGTCGTCGGTGAGGCGGACGACAACGTGATCCGGCTCGTCGTAGCGGTCGAACCCCACGTCGGTGGTCGTCATCTCCGACAGGCGGATCATCAGGTTCTGGTCGGCCGTCGGGTAGTCGGTGTACCAGCCCTGGCCGCCGGGCTCGCGGCGGTCGCTGTCGTACAGGATGCGGGAGAAGGTGAAGGAGCGATGCGACGGGGCTTCGACGGGGAACTTGGGCGGCATGCGGTACCAGCCCCCCCGCCGGCCGCGCTGCGCCAGCGCCGCCGTGCCGCCGGCGATCGCCAGGAGAACCACCACTGCAGTCAGCCTGCCGCGCACGTCGCGCTCCTGCCTGCGCCGGACCCCGCCCGGCGCCGAGGGGCCGACGACGCCACGGGCCGCCGGCCGGCCGTGAAGATTCGGCCGCCTATTGATCCTGCGACAGCGACCGGAAGTACTCCTCCACGAGGTCGCGGAACTCGTCCGGCATCTCCTCGTTGCCCGCGAGGAACAGATCCTCGTTCTCCTCGGTGATCTCCCGCCGCAGCCGGTACTCGAAGCGCTTCAACTCTTCGATGACGAACGACTGCAGCCTGGCGATCTCCTCCGGATCCTGGTATCGGCGCAGGTCGTCCAGCTCGCGCATCCGCTGGATTACCGCGTCGAGATCGCCCACCTCGAAGTCCTGCTCGTCGAGCAGGCGCCGCAGCTCCTGCGCCTCGCCGGCACGCTGCTCGTACTCGCGGCTCCACTGGCGCAGGTCGCCCGGCTCCCACACGGTCGTGCCCGGCCGGCGGTCGCCGTAGCCACCGCCCCACTCCCGGCCGAAGTTGCTGGCGTCACCGCCCCGCCAGCCGTCGGCCCCGCCGAGCTGGCCGCCCTGCTGACCCTCCTGCCCCGGCTGGCCGCCCTGCTGACCCTCCTGGCCGCCTTGGCCCTGCTGGCCTTCCTGGCCGCCCTGGCCCTGCTCGCCTTCCTGGCCCTGCTGCCCCTCCTGGCCCTGCTGCCCCTCCTGGCCCTGCTGCCCCTCCTGGCCCTGCTGCCCCTGCTCGCCTTGCTGCCCCTGCTGCCACATCCGGTGGTCCAGCGACTCCAGGCTCCGCATCAGGTCGCGCGTGCGGTCGAGCGCCTGCGCCATGCGGTCGCCCTCGGACTTGCCGACCGCCGCCGCCGCCTCGGCCAGGTCCTCGGCGAGCTGCTCGATGTTGTCGCCGATCTGCTCCTCGAACGCATTGGCGGTCGGACCCGGACGGCTCCGGATCAGCCCCCGCGTGTAGCGGATCTTCTCCTTGACCTTGTTGTCGCGGATCCCGCCGGCCGCTTCCTGCAGCTCGCGAGAAGCGTCACGCTCGTCGCGCCGGAACTCGGCCGAGGTGGAATCGATCTGCCGCTCCAGGTCGGCGACCTCCTCCTCCATCTGGCCCTTCTGCTCCAGCAGGCGCCGTAGCGCGGCGAACCGCTCCTCGTCCTGCAGGCCCGGGAGCTGCTCCACCTCGCCGCGCATCTCGCGCTGCTGGTCGGCCAGCCGATTCGCCCGCCGCAACTGGTCGGCGATGTCGCGCTCCAGCCGGCCGCGCTGCTCTCCGCTCAGCCGTTCCTGCACCTCGCGGAGACGGTCGAGGGCGGTCCCGGCCTCGGCGAACCCCAGGTTGTCGTCGTTGGCGGCGGCGCGCCGCATGGCGTCGGCCGCTTCCTGCAGCCGGCGCGCCGTGTCCATCATCTGCGGGGAGTTCTGCTCGCGCGCCAGACGCTCGAGACGCCGCGCCGCCTCCTCGGCCTCCTCGGCCAGGGCGCGCTGCCCGGCGCCGCCGCCCTGCGTCGACTGCTGGCCGCGCGCCCGCCGCCGCTGCCGCTCCGCCTCGCGCTCCTGCCGTCGGGCCAGCTCGCGCAGCCGCTCCATCAACTCGTCGATGGTCTCGTCGGCCCGCTCCTGCCCGGCCCGCTCCAGCGTCTCGTACTGGTTGCGCATCTTGTCGAGCTCGAGCTCGAACAGGTCGGCGAGATCCTCGGCCGCCTGACGGCCGCCGCCCCCGCCGCCGCCCCCGCCGCCGCCCATGGTGACCATCACCTCTTCGTAGGCTTCCTCGGCGCGTTGGAGATGCTGCAGCGCGCGCTGCTCGGGCGGCAGGGCCCCGTCAGCGTCCTGCTCCTGCAGCTCGTTCTCGGCCTCGCGCATGGACTCCGCGGCCCGCGGCAGGATCTCCTGGATGCTCCGGAAGGCGGGATCGGCCGGCATCACGCGGCTGTTCATGCGCCGCACCAGCGTCTCCACCTGCTCGCGCAGGCGCCCCTGGGCAAGGGTCAGGAAGACGACGTTCTCCTGGAACTCCTCCGCGTCGTACTGCTCCTGATCCCGGACCAGGTTGAAGGTGGCGGAGATGATCTCGCGCTGCGCCTTGGAGAGCTCGCGCGCGTCGGCCCCGCCGCCCATGCCTCCGCCGCCCCCGCCGCCCTGCGACGCCTGCATGCGGTAGTCCTGGCTGTAGCGGCGGATCTGGATGAAGTAGAGGTCGCTCTTGACGTCGGCCTCCTGCTGCAGCAGGTTGCGGTCGGTCGCCCGCGCGTAGTAGGAGAGGAAGTCGCCCGGCTCGAGCTCCAGCTCCTCGAAGAAGAACGTGTGGCCGGCGGAGACCTCCCTGAGCGCGTTCCCGCCCCCGTCGAACAGGGTGACCGACTCTTCGGGCCCGCCGTTCACCGAATAGACGAGGTCGAGCGAGTGCAGCCCGAAGTCGTCGTCGGCGCGCGCCTCGACGAATACCTCCTCGATGGCGCTGGCGGTGGTGTCGCGCCCCGGCCGGATGAACATCGCGGAGGGCGGTTGATCGGTCAGCACGTCGATCGTGTACTGCGGCGAGGCGGTCACGAGCTGGCCGGCCGGCGCCACGAGGTCGACGCGGTAGAAGCCCTCCTCCTCGACCGTGAAGCTGGCGGAGAGCGTGCCGTCGTCCTCGAGCGCCAAGTCGACCCGCTGGTCGTTGTCGTCGTCGAACACGAGCTGCCCGCCCGTCGTCCCCATGGTCGGGACGGCGCGCAGCCGCACCTCGGTGCCCTGCAGAACGGCGATGTCGCCGCCGTCCTCCACCGTGCGCGGCTCCAGCCCGGTGTACTCGGGGAAGTGGTACTCGAGCTCGATGCGCTCCGCGTACGGCAGCTCGATCACGTCGAGCCGGTAGGTGGCCGACTCCACTCCGATCGACTCCACGAAGTAGTCCACCGGCTCCTGCAGATCGAACAACAGCACCTCGAACTGCCCCGCCTCGACCGTGCCGTCCTCGGTCAGGACGGGTATCAGCGGCAACCGATCGAAGGAGTCGCCGCCGCCCCGCATCAGCAGGTTGACGTCCTCCGCCTCGAAGCCGACGAGACGGGCCGTGATCGCCTGGTCGGCGCCGCGCGCCACCGTCGCATCGCCCGGCAGCACCTCGATCTGGTACGGGCTGGCCGCCTCGACGCTCCCCATCGGCGTCAGCAGCGCATTGATGCCGTGCCGCAGATAGGCCGGCCCGAACGTGAAGAGCAGCACCGCGGCGATGCCGGCGGCCGTCAACAGACCCGTCGAGCGCCAGAGCTGACCCGTCTCGACGTGGCGGCCCATGTCGATGTCGCGGATCTGCTTCACCGCGGACTCGATGAGCCGGCGCACCAGCTCGGGCGAGTGGTCCGCCGCCCGCTCGCGCTTCCCCTTCCGGCTCTCCTCGACCGCGCTCAGCACCGTCGCCTGAAGCTCCGGCGCGTGCTCCTCGATGTAGAGCGCGACGCGCTCGTCGGAGACGCGGCGCGAGACCGGCCGGATGAACAGCCACCAGCCGAAGGCGAGCAGCGCCACGTAGGTGACGACGCGGAACCCGACGATCGCCCCCGGGTCGAACTTGAACAGCTCGAGACCGAAGGACGACGCCAGCAGCGTCCCGAGCGCCGCGGCGACGAGCACCGCCACGCCGCGCAGGCCCAGCCGCAGGCGCCAGCGGTTCCGGACGTGACGGATGGCGCGGAGGACTTCGTCTCGGTCGCCGGTCAGCAGTGGCTCGTCGCGCATGGGTCGGCCTCGATTCGGCATCGGGTGTTTCAACGTGTTCATACCCTTTTAGCACGCCCGGCACCTGACGCCAAGCCCGCGCGTTGCCGGCCGCCCTGCGCACCGACCGACTGCCCTCCAGTGCCTCGATCTTGCCGCCGACCGATCATGAAGCGGCGGGTTGCACGGGTGCGCCCTCATCCCCGCCGGCGGCCGTAGCCCGTCATGCTACGCTTTACGCGCGTGACGATCCGCAACATCTACCACTGAAGGGGAACATCATGCGAATGCTGAATCCGCCGCATCCTGGCGAGTTCGTGAAGACGGAGATCATCGAGCCGTTGGGTCTGACCATTGCCGGCGCGGCAGGCGTACTCGGCGTCTCGCGCCCCACCCTGTCGGCGTTTCTCAACGGCCGATCCGATCTGTCCGGCAACATGGCTCTGCGCATCGAGAAGGCCTTCGGAGTCAAGATGGACACGTTGATGCGGATGCAGACGTCGTTCGACATCGCCCACACCCGCAGGCGCGAAGGAGACATCAGAGTCGCGCCCTATCGTCCGCACGAGGCGAGGACCTGAACATGGCCCTGGACTATTCGACTGGCGTGACTTTCAGGCCGCAATCCCTGCTGGTGTGTCTCCTCTTGGCGGCCGGGTGCTGGGCCGGGCCGGAGGGCGGTGACGCGGCCGGCGGCGGATCGAGCCGGGCGGAGCCGGACTGGTTCACCGACGCGGCCGCCGAGGCGGGCCTCGACTTCGTTCACGTCAACGGCGCCTCCGGCCGGTACCACTATCCCGAGATCCTGCCGCCCGGCGCCGGACTGTTCGACTACGACAACGACGGCGACCTCGACGCCTACCTCGTGCAGGGGCATGTGCTGGAGGCGGGCGCGGCCGATCCGGGCGCGGGGGCGGCCGGCGGGCGGCTCTACCGCAACGATCTGGAGACCGGTCCGGATGGATCGCCCACGCTCCGGTTCACCGACGTCACGCCGGAGAGCGGGATCGACACCGACCGCTACGGGCTGGGCGTCGCCGCCGGCGACATCGACAACGACGGCTGGGTCGACCTCTTTCTGACCAGTTTCGGGCCGAGCCGGCTGTACCGGAACGGCGGCGACGGCACCTTCACCGACGTGTCGCGCGAGCGCGGCATCGCGCAGGCGCCGCAGGGGTTCGGCGTCTCGGCCGCGTTCCTGGACTACGACCGCGACGGCTGGCTCGATCTCTACGTCGGCTACAACGTCCACTACGGCCTGGACAACACCATCGAATGCACCAACGTGACGGGGGCGCGCGAGTACTGCCCGCCGGAGAGGTACGGCGGGATGCCGGACCGTCTGTACCGCAATCTGGGGGCGGGGCGGTTCGTCGACGTGAGCGCCGCCGCCATCGCCGGCGCGCAGTTCGGCCCGGCGCTCGGCGTCGTGACCGCCGACTACGACGGGGACGGCTGGATCGACGTCTACGTCGCCAACGACGCCACCGAGAACCTGCTCTGGATGAATCAGCGCGACGGCACGTTCCGGGACGAGGCGCTGCTGGCCGGCGCGGCGCTGAGCGGCGTCGGCCTCGCGGAGGCGAGCATGGGGGTGGACGCCGGCGACTTCGACAACGACGGCGACGAAGATCTCTTCATGACGCACATCACGAACGAGGGGAACAATCTGTACGTCAACGACGGCTCCGGGACCTTCGCCGATCGGAGCACCTCCTCCGGCCTCGGCGCCGGCAGCCTGCCCTACACCGGCTGGGGGACCAACTGGTTCGACTACGACAACGACGGCTGGCTCGATCTGCTGGCGGTCAACGGCACGATCATGGCGGTCCGGCGGGACGCCAGCCGGCCCTTTCCGTACGATCAGCGGAAGACGTTGTTCCGCAACCTGGGCGACGGCGGCTTCGCGAACGTCACGGCGCAGGCGGGCGACGTGTTCGCGCTCTCCGACGTGGGGCGCGGAGCCGCGTTCGGCGACGTCGACAACGACGGCGACGTCGACGTGTTGGTGGGGAACGACGCCGGCCCGGCCCGGCTGCTCGTCAACCACGTCGGCGCCCGCCGCCACTGGCTCGGACTACGCCTGGTCGGCCCCGCCGCGGCCGGGACGCGGCGGGACATGCTCGGCGCGCGGGTGGCGGTCCGGCGTCCCGGCGCGCCGGCGCTCTGGCGCCGCGCGCGGTCCGACGGCAGCTACGCCTCTTCCAACGACCCGCGAGTGCTGATAGGCCTGGGCGACTCGGACGTCCGCCCCACCGTCGAGGTGCACTGGCCGGACGGCGAGATCGAACAGTGGGATGAGGTCGAGATCGATCGCTGGACCGACCTGCTGGAAGGGACCGGCGGCCCGCGGCGGCCCGAGTCCTGATGTCGCTGATTCCGGCGCCGGCGGCCTGGATTACTCGGTGCTCAGCACCGTGCGCGAGAGCCGGTTCGACACCAGCGTCTCGGCCACGAAGAGCAGCGCCGCCGCGACCAGCAGGTACCACCAGACCGACTGCCGCCGCTCCAGATCCTCGGCGGGAATCACCCGCGCCGGCCCGCCCGCGGCCGTCCGGTCGCCGCCGGCCCGCCCGGTGACCATGCTGGCCAGCTCCTCCGGGTCGACCGCCGACAGATCCGCCTCCGCCAGGTCGACGTTGACGGCCAGGAGCAGCGGAAGCTCCTCTGCCGCGTTGGCGTCGTGCACCTCGTAGACGCCCTGCTCGGTCAGGTCGAGGAACCCGGCGCGCTCACCCACCGCGAGCGGCAGGCGCTCGCCCGTCGGCGACATCACCACGTACTCCGCGGCGGCGGTCCCGCCCTCCCCGAGCGACACCTCCTGCTCGGCCAGGTTGAGCACCTGCCCCGCCAGGACCCAGGGCGTCGGCGGCGCGTAGTCCGCCAGGTGCTGGACCATCCGGTGGATGAACGGCAGGTAGACCGGCTTCTTCGCGAAGTCGTTCCAGAACGTGTCGATGGTCGAGGCCCAGAGCAGCACCCGGCCGGCACCGATCCGCTGCTCGATCAGGGCCGGGTTGCCGTCGTCGAAGCGCGCCACCACCACCGCGTCGGGCGTCGCCTCCACCGGCCGGAAGCGGAAGAAGCGGGCGGTCGTGACGTCGCCGCTGCGCGGCGCGCTGAACACCTCGAATACGGGATGGCTGTAGTCGACGAAGCCGAGCGACCCGCCGCGGCCGTCGCGGTCCTGCGGCGCCGCCACGCGGCCGGGCAGCAGGCCCGGTTCGTCCTGCGGCCACGCGGTCCGTTCCCCCGCCACGACGAGCAGTCCGCCCCCCGCCCCGACGAACGCGGCCAGGGCCTCGCCCGCAGCGCCCGCCGGGGGCCGCGTGTCGTTCAGCACCACCACCTGCCGGTCCGCCAGGTCCGCCGCCGAGAAGCTCTCCAGCGTCGTCGCGCGCACGTCGAACGCCGGCTCGGACCCGATGCCGAGCGCGCGCGTCAGGAAGAGGTTGGCGTCGTCCGGTGCGGACGCGCTGCCGACGACCAGCACGGTCACCACCTGGCCCGGCGAGACGATGAAGTGGAAGACGTCGTCGGCCGGCAGCGCATCCGGTGCGATGCGGACCGCCCCGAACATCTGCGCGTCGGCCAGCGTCACCGGCGCGAAGTCCACCGTCGTCGAGCCGGCCGGAGGCAGGTCGGCGGTCAGCGTCTCGACCTCGCGGCCCTCCATGTCGAGGGCCACTTCGAGGCCGGCGATTGCCGTGGGCCCGCGGTTGGTCAGCCGCGCCGCCACCTGGATCCGCTCGCGGCCCGAGAAGTACTCGCGCTCGAAGAGCACGCCGGCCACGCTGACGTTGGCCCCGGTCGCGTCGTCCTCCCCCACCGGGATCGGCGTCAGCACCGTCCCCTGCGGGAACCGGACCCCGACCGCGCTCTCGACCCCGGCGCGCTGGAAGTCGCTGATCAGCACCGCCTCCAGGCGCGGCAGGTCCGAGCTCTCGAAAATCCCCTCGGCGAGCTTCAGGGCCGGCCCGTAACGGGTCACCCCGGACCCGACCTCCGCGTTCTCGATCAGGCCGCGCAGGCTGGCGCGGTCGGTCGTCGAGCGCGGCCCGGTCTCGGCCCCGCCGTCGAACAGGATCACCGTCGCCCGGTCGCTGGGGTCCAGCGCGGCGATACTGTCGGTCGCCAGCGTCCGAGCCTCGTCCCAGCGGTCGCCGAAGCTCATGCTGTAGGAGCGGTCGAGCAGCACCACCACCTCGCGCGCACCGTCGGTCACCGCGGCCAGCGCCGCGGCGCGGATGAACGGGCGGGCGAAGGCGAACAGCAGCAGGAGCAACGCGGCGCAACGCAGCAGCAGCAGGAACCAGTGCCGGATCCGCTGGCGGCGGAAGGAGCGGTAGGGGACCTTCCGGAGGAACATCAGCGAGGGAAACTCCACCTCGTCCTTCTTCTCGCGCTGGATCATGTGCAGGATGACCGGTACGGCGATCGCCGCGAGTCCGAGCAGGAACAGGGGGGCCAGCAATCCCATCAGCGCACCCGATTCAGCTTCTCGCGCATCGCCAGGAACCTGAACAACCCGTGGTCCATCGGCTGCGCGGTGTTGAAGAACGCGTAATCGATCCGGTTCTCGGCGCAGAGCTTCGTCAGCCGCTCGATGTGCTCCGCGATCAGCGCGCGGTACTGCTCGCGCAGCTTCTCGGGCACGACCGGCATCCGCTGGCCCGACTCCAGGTCCCGGAAGTTGCCCGCCTCGGCGTACGGAAAGTCGACCTCGGCCGGATCGAGCACGTGGAACACGATCAGGTCGTTGCCGCCGTAGCTGAGCGGCTTCAACGAGTTGACGAGCGTCTCCGGCTCCTCGTAGAGGTCCGAGATGAGCAGCAGGATGCCGCGCCGCTTGAAGAACTCGGTCGCGCGGAACAGCGGCTTCTCGAACGACCCGGGCCGGCCCGCCTCGATCCGGTCGAGCGTGTGGAGCACGATGTCGAGGTGCTTCGCCGAGGGGGGCACACGGGTGACGATGTCGTCGTCGAACGTCACGATGCCGACGCGGTCACGCTGCGTGGTGGCGAAGTAGGTCAGGCACCCCGCCAGGTAGCGCCCGTAGTCCAGCTTGGAGATACCGCGGCTGGCGAAGCTCATCGATCGCGAGATGTCGAACAGCACCGAGAAGTTGGCGTTCGTGTCCGCCTCGAACTGCTTGACGTAGAAGCGGTCGGTCCGGGCGAACACCCGCCAGTCGATGAACCGGATGTCGTCCCCCGGCATGTAGCCGCGGTGCTCGGCGAAGTCGACCGACACCCCGAGATACGGCGCCTTGTGCAGGCCGTTGATGAAGCCGTCGACGACGTTGCGCGCCAGCAGCTTCAGGTTCCCGATGCGCGCAAGGACCTGCGGATCGACGAACCGGGCGCCGGGTGTGGAGGGAGGAGGATCGGCGGACACGTCACATCTGCGACGCCGGAACCGGCACCGCCTCCAGGAGCTGATCGACGATCTGGTCGGACGTGACGCCTTCCGACTCCGCGTGGAAATTGAGCAGCACGCGGTGCCGCAGCACGGGCCGCGAGAGGGCGTGGATGTCGTCGAAGTTCACGTGGTACCGCCCCTGGGTGAGCGCCCGCGCCTTGCCGCCCAGAACCAGGTACTGCGCCGCGCGCACGCTCGCGCCGTACTGCACCCACTTCTTGACGAAGTCCGGTCCGTCACCGTCCTTCTCGTTCCGCCGGCTCGTCCGGACCAGCTCCAGGGTGTAGCGCATCACCGCCTCGGACACCGGCACCTTGCGCACCAGCTCCTGGAACGCGACGAGGTCGTCGCCGGTCACGGCGTGCTTGAAGTCCGGGTTGTTCGTAATCGTCGTCGTGCGCACGACCTCGAGCTCCTCGTGCTCCGGCGGGTGCTCGATGACGATGTGGAACATGAAGCGGTCGAGCTGCGCCTCCGGCAGCGGGTAGGTCCCCTCGAGCTCGATCGGGTTCTGGGTCGCGAAGACGAAGAACGGCTCGTCGAGCTCGTAGGTGCGCCCCTGCACCGTCACGCGGTGCTCCTGCATCGCCTCGAGCAGCGCCGACTGCGTCTTGGGCGGCGTCCGGTTGATCTCGTCGGCCAGCAGGATGTTGGTGAACACGGGACCGGGCGCGAACACCATGCGCCGGCCGCCGGTCTCGGGATCGTCCTGGATGATGTCGGTCCCCGTGATGTCGGACGGCATGAGGTCGGGCGTGAACTGAATCCGCGCGAACTTCAGGTCGAGGACCTGCGCCATCGTCTGGATCAGCAGCGTCTTGGCGAGCCCCGGGACGCCGACGACCAGGCTGTTGCCGCCGACGAACAGGGTCTGCAGCACCTGCTCGATGATCTCGTTCTGACCGATGATCTTCTTGTGCAGCTCCGACAGTATCTGCTCCCGGCCCGCCTTCATCTTGTCGGCGAGAGCGATGTCGTCGGGCGATTCCAGGTCGGCCGGTGCTGCCGCGACGACGGCCGGCGCTGCGTCCCCGATCGCTTCGGCCGCTTCCGCTGCGTCCTCGGTCGCCGCCTTCGCCGCGTCGGCGTCACCCGCTTCGACTATGTCGGTCGCTTCCGCCGGATCGGTCGTTTCCGCCGCTTCGGTCGCTACCGCCGCGCCGTCGGTCGATTCCACCACGTCGGTCGGCTCGGTGGCCGGAGTGTCTGGCTCCACGAAGTTGCTCCTCGCGTCTGCGGCCGTCCCTCACTTGCAGGAGACGCCCGCCTGTTATGTCAGCGTTTCAGTGCGTCAACGCGTACGTCACGTAGTTCACGCCGAACTTGTACGCCTCGTTGGTCACGTCGACGGCGTACCAACCGGTGTCGGAGTACTCCCAGTACTCCCCGATATCGTTCTCGTAGTTCGCGATGCCGTACATCCGGCCGGCCGGATCGTTGTCCTCGAAGAGGCCCCAGAAGGTGGGGGGCGGCCCGTACATCGGCTCCATCTCAAGGGTCTCGATGTCGAAGAACGACTGGAAGATCGGGTGCGCGACGTCGAGCTGGATCGGCCGGATGCCGGGCAGCACACGGGCCATCTGCGCGGTGAAGTTCTCCCAGTGCCAGCCGGTGAAGTCGTCGAAGATGACGAAGCCGCCCTTGAGCAGGTAGCTGCGCAGGCCCTCGATCTCCGCCTCGCTCGGATGCCAGAACCCCGGCTCCGACATGTACGCCACGGGGAACCGGTGCAACTCGGGGTCATCCAGCGGGAGCACGTTGCCCCCGTTCGGCGCCAGACGGATGTCGATGCCGCTGATCTCCTCGACGATTCGGCCGAAGTTCCGCTCGGCCCGCGGATAGTCGTGCGCCCACTTGATGTCGCGCCGGAACAGGCCGCTCCGCAGGCTCCAGTCCATGTCGTAGCGCAGGCGAACGAACGTGAACCGGCCGTCGTAGGCCACGTTGCCCGGCAGGACATCGGTGCCGGCGATGGCCGCGGTCGCGGCCAGGGCGGCGAGCACCAGCGCCGAAGCCGCGGCGACGGCCAACCGGGTGCGCGAGAGTCGGCGGCGGCCCGTCATCGCGGATCCGGCGCACCCTTCGCCGCCTCCAACTGGCGGATCTGCCGGCTCTTGAGGGCCAGCTCGATGAGCAGCCGCTCGAGCTCCGCCTCGTACTGCTCCTGATCCGCGCCGCCGCGCAGCACGCGCAACTCGTCCACGCGCGCCTCGATCTCGGCCCGCTCCAGGTACAGCGGCCGCAACTCCGGATCGTCGGGGAACGCCATGCGCGCGGTCGCGAGGTCCTCGCCCGCGCTGAGGAACGCGGTCCGGGCCATCATGCCGTCCCCGGACAGCGGATCCGGCGCATCCGTGCCCACGCCGTCGCCGTTGTCGTCGAGCAGGGCGTGCTCGGTCAGCAGGATTCCCTCCGACTCGAAGGCGGCCACCACCCGCTGGCGCGCGTAGACGAACGCCTCGAGCATCGACACCCGCTCGTTGCGGTCCTGGTCGGCCTCTCCCTCGCCGTCGGCGAACGCCTCGACGAAGTAGCCCCCGAAAAGGGTGGCGTTCCACTCGCGCCCGTTCCGCGTCGCGGTCATCACGACACGCCCCTCGCCGGAGAGCGCCTCCAGGAAGGGACCGCTCGCGCTCGCGGTGTTCACGAACGTCACTTGCCGGCGGCCCAGACGGTCCAGCAGCGGGGCGAAGTCCTCCGCCGACGGATCGCGGCGCGGCAGGTTGATGCGGGCGCGGTCGGTAAAGCTGCCGTGACCGAAGATGACGATGGCGACGTGGTCGGCCGGGCCGGCGCCCTCGGCGATCGCCTCGATGGCGGCGGTGACGTTCTCCATCGTCGATCGGTCCGCGATCGTCTCCGGATCGAGGTCGGTTCTCTCGCCCAGGTAGGTGACGTTCCCGGCCGGCAGACCGTAGCGCTCGGTGGCCGCGGCCACCAGGGTCGTCGCCCAGGCGTGGAACTGCTCGGTGTAGACCGGGTCGCCGCCGAGGCCGGTGATGACCAGCAGGTGGGTCTGCTGCGCGTGCGCCGGACCCGCCGCCGCCAGCGCCGCCGCCAGGAACAGTCCCCTCGACAGACCGCCACGGGCTGTCATGCCAGCCCCCGGTACCGGCGGAAGCTCCACTCGCCGAGCACGAGACCGGCGAGCAGCAGCAGCAGGATCGGCATGTCCCACAGGTCGTGCTCCTCGACCACCGTCACGCCGCCGCCGACGTACTGGATTTCGTCCGCCAGCGAGGACGCCGTCTCCGCGGTGTAGAAGCGCCCGCCGGTCTCCTCCGCGATCCGTTCGAGCATGGAGGCGCGCATCGTCGAGTCGTGGAATTCGGCGTCGCTCGGGGCCACCTGCAGGTAGGTGACGTCCTCTCCGAGCAGCTCGTCCCCGGCCAGCGCCTCGACCCGCACCTCGTAGAACCCCTCGGTCGACGGCGTGAAGCTGGCCCGGTACTCGCCGTCGCGCTGCGCCGTCCACTCCATCGGCAGGTCGGTGAACTCGCCGTTCGGATGGGTCACCGACGCCATCACGACGCTGTTGTTGAGCTCCTCGAAGTTTGCATCGCCCACCGCGGCGAGGATGGTCGCCAGCTCGCCCGGCTGCACGCGGTCCTGCGGCAGCTCGGTGACCACCTGGTCCGGCACCCCGTCGACCAGCCAGCGGAGCAACCGCCTCCAGTAGGTCTCGTGGGTCATGTCGTCGACGGCGATCTCGGCGTGCATCTGCCACGTCCACGAGTCCTGGACCGGGAACGCCATGGCCTTGCCGGCGCCGTAGCGCTGGAACGCCAGCACGACCAGATCGCTCTCGGCGCCCGTCAGCAGCGTCGTCGCGCCCGGCTTCGCCTCGGTGATCGGGTTCACGATGGTGATCGGCGGCAGCTCCCGCCAGCGGGCGGCCGAAAGCTCCTCCGTGTCGGCGATCTGCGTCGAGGCGTGCGTCGCCCCGGCGCGGGTGGGCTCCACCGCGACCTCGACGAAGAAGGTCTCCTCGCCGTCGCCCCGCGGCTCGCCGACCACGACGGGCAGCACGTCGGCGACCGGGGTCCCGGCGTAACCCCCCTCGGCGAAAGACCGCCGGCTGCCGAGCATCAGCAGCCCACCGCCGCGGTGATTGACGAAGTCGGCGATCATCCGGAGCTGGTCGGGCGTGAAGTAGTTCGCCTCGATGCTGCCGAGAACGAGACCGCGGTACTGGAACAGCTCGGCGCGGGTACGCGGAAAGCCGCCGGCCAGGTCGTCCGGCCCGTCCACGTTGAACCGCATGAACTTGTTCTCCGCGGTCCGCTGCAGGATGGCGACCTGCAGGTTCTCGTCGTCCTCGACCGCGCGCCGCAGGAACTTGACCTCGAAGCGGGGCTCGCCCTCGAAGTACAGAACCTTGTCGCGACGGTCGTCGACGGCGATCAGCGTCTCGCGGACGTTGTTCTGCGTCACCATCTCGCCCTGCTGCGGCGAGACCCGGAAGGTGAAGAGGCGCGGTCCCGCCTCGCCCGCGGTGAAGCGCAACCGTACGGTCTGCAGCTCGCCGTCGCGCAGCAGTGTGACGTTCTCGGACCCGACGATCCGCCCCTCGTCCTCCACCTGGATGGTCACCGGCCGGCCGGCGTAGCCGCGGTGGGTCACCACGACGTCGGTGACGAGAGAGGCGCCCCGCAGCACGCGGCGTGGGGTCTCGACGCGGCCGAGCTCGACGTCCCGCTCGTACGACTCGCGGCCGAGACCGACCGTGAACACCGGAACCCCGGCCGCCTGAATCGGCAGCAGCGACTCCTCGAGCTCCCCGCCGGCATTGTCGGCCCCGTCGGTGACCACCACGAGCCCGGACAGCGGCACGTCCGACAACTCGTCGTGGGCGCGGGCGAGCGCCTGCCCGAGGTGCGTGCGCGTGCCGTCGAACTCGAGCCCGTCGACGACGTCGAGCCGGTCCGTCTCGGCCGAGAAGCCGAAGAAGCGCAACGCGAAGCGTTCGTTGAGCGCGGCGCGCAGGTCACCCTGGGGCGTGGCGAGCTGCTCCTGCACGAATTGCAGCCGCGGCGTCTCGTCGCGGTCGGCGATCCGCATGCTGCGGGAATCGTCGATCAGCACCCCGAGGAAGTTCTGCTGCGGGACGACCGACGACAGCACGAGAACCGGCCGCATCAGGCAGAAGGCGAGCAGCGCGAACGCCGCGAGTCGCACGGCGGCCAGCACCGCCCGTTCGAGCGGCCGGCTGTTGCCGCGCACCTGCGTGTAGGACCGCCACGTGACGACGCCGGCCACGACCGCCAACGCCACCGCCAGTCCGCCGGTCCAGGGCGCGCGCAACGCGAAGTCGCCCTGCTCGAAGATCAGCGGCCGGTGCTTGAAGAACAGCTCGAAAAGGGATTCCAGCATCTCGGTTGCTCACTACCGATCGCCGGCGCGGACCGCCGACGTCCGGCGTCTTCTGGCGAGCCTATCACGCACGGTCGCTCGATGGGGCGTCCGTTTTGGCGTCCGTGTCCGTCTTCCGCGCGCGTCCGGACGGTTCGGAAACTGCCACCGCGGCCCGCAGTCTTTCGAGATCGGACGCGCAGCGCACGGCCTGCCCGCCGCCCGGCGCCGAACGGATCAGAGAACGCATGTGATGGACATCCTCGGCGTACTCTGCCAACCGCCGTTGGTAGCTGGCGCGGTTCTTCGTGCACACGAGGGTATAGGGCCGGCCCTTGCGTTCGGTGACGTGGTCGAGGTCGAGCTTGTGCCTGCGGATGATCAGCTCCAGATGAAGGCGCAATTCCTCGCACAACGCGAATCGCCCGACCTCGGCGGCGGGATTCTCGCAGAATGCGCGCAGCGCCGCGCAGCGCGCGCATTCGCAGCCGGTGGCGGACGCAATCTTCCAGTCCCGCGGCGCCGCGGGCGGGGTCGCGCTGCGCCCGAGCAGGGAATCCGCCGAGCACTTCCAGAGCTCGGCGCAGGTGACGGTGTCCGCCCAGCCTTCTTCCCGATGCAACTGGCGCAACGCCGCGGACAACGTGCGGTCCGGCGCGACGACGTCCGGGACCCGGACGATGACCGAGGCGGCTCGCGCGGCGTCGCCGGTCAATCCGCAGCGCCAGGCCAGCCCGAACAGATCGCGAACAGCCGCGTCGCCCAACGACCAGGAAGTCCTGCGAACGGTTCCTCCCGCCCCGAGCACAACGAGATCGCGAAGGGGAGCGCCGCCCGACGATCCCGGCCGCCTGGATGCCCACACCGGCGGGTCATCATCCTCTTCCCCCCGATCCTCCTCATCTTTCTCGTCCTCCGTGCGCGCCGCCAGCGCTTCGTGCAAGGCGAGCAGTGCGGCTTGAACGCTCTTCCGCAGCGCGTCGCGCCATGCTCCGCCGGCGAATTCGCGGCGCTCCTCCTTGATGATCCGCAGGAGCGCCAGCGCCGCGCCGGTATGCCGGGGGACGTGCGCGGTGGCGAGATCGGACAGGAAGCGTCCCGCCGCGGCCGGTCCGACGACTCTCACTGCAGCGGGCAGACGCTCGTTGTCGCCGCGCCGGTAGCGGGACAGTACGACGTCGCGCAGAAACCGCAACGTGCGGGCCTCGTCGCCGATCCTGGACAGGAGGTCGAGCATGCGGGCGCGGCCAGGTTGATCGCCGTCGTGGTCGCCGTGCGTCGGCCAGAGATCGATCAGTTTCGCGACGAGCTGTTCGATGCGCTCGTCCGCGGTCCCGCCGCTACGTTCCAACTCGTCCGCCACCCAGGCGACGGCGCCGGCGATGCCCGCGCCGGCGATGACGTCCAGTGTCCTGGAACGCGGCCAGACGACCAGCGCCGCGTGGCGGTAGGCGCGTTCCAGGCTGACGCCCGCGTTGCCCGTCGCTTCGTGCAGCCGCTGTTCGTCAGGTTCCGCGTTGTCGAGCGCACCCTGCGGCAACAGTTCTCCGGGAAGCACCGGCACATCTTCGAACGGCGGCTGTCCCCCGTCCTGGCCGACCCACGCTTCCAGCCAGATGCTGCTCTCGTACACCTCGTCGATCTCCATGTCGCCGGCGTCTTCGTCGCCCCATTCTCCCCAGCCGTCCACGTAGTTGCCGTGGTACGTCGCATCGCCGTGCACCGTGGCGCGAACAACGGCCGCGTACAGCTCGCAGCCGGCGCGCGCCGCGGCCGGCGCCAGGACTCGCGCCAGGGCCGCGTCCACGTTCTTCAAGGTGTCGAACGACAGGCCCGCCTCGCTGTAGTCGTGATCCAGCACCCACACCAGCTTGTCCGACGCGGCGTCCCGGTCGCGCCATGCCACGAGCCGCTCCGCGATCCGAATCGACCTGGCTGGTGAAGTCCGGCGCCCGGCGCGGCGAGTCCTCGTCGCCCGCGCGCAGGCACAGATTGAAGACCAGCGACAGGCGATGGCCTTCGCGGACGGGACGGACTTCGTGGGCGCAGTCGGCGTAGAACGCGGCGAACGCCAGCTCCGACGGTTCCCCGGCGGTCAGGTCGATGGAGACCTCGCGCTCCCGGTGGCGGACGACCAGCTCGCCGCCGGCGCCGGCGACCGGCAGGGAGATCGCCAACGTCGCGACCATGCCGTCCATCTTCTCCGTGTCGCGATGCGCTGTGAAGAAACCGCCGGGTTCGTAGACGAGCAGCTTGTACAGCCGCGCGTCGAGCCGCTCGGACGGGCAGCCGAGCCCGGTCGCCGCCTGGTCGAGAATCCTCTTGAACGTATCCCCCCACGCCTGTCCGGACACGCGAATCCGGGCCGCGTCGATCTGCCGGCAGTCGCGTACCGAGGTATCGACCAGCGTGTCCGGGCCCTTGCCGTACGGCGCGCGTTCCGCCGCGGCAATCAGGGCGCCGACCTGCGCCTCGGGAACCGGAAAGGAGAACAGGCCGACGTCGTCCACCTCCAGCCGTGGCATGGGCGCGAACAACCGGCCGTGCGTGCAGAAATCACCGGGACGGTCGACGGAGAGCAGCAGCTCTTCGAGCGGACCGTTGTCGGAGCCGTATTCGATGTCGAAGATGGCCAACGCCGGTCACTCCTGTGGCGTGTCCGCCGACGGGTCCGCAGGCGCTCTAACGGCGCGCGAGATCGAGGCCGTTCGGGGGTGAGCGGCCGCCGTGGACGAACCCCGAAGTATAATGAATGAACGTTCCCGAACCCCCGGGAAGGCCAGAACGATGAACGAGTGGACGCCGGCCAGCCTCGTCGTTTCCAGTCTCGGCGTGATCGTCACCCTGCTGATGGGAATGATCTGGTGGTTTCTGCGCCGCACGATTACCGAGAACGACCGGGCTCACAGGGCCATGGTGAACGACATCACCGACCTCAAGGCGGACATGACCGTGGTCAAGACGGACATGACCGTGGTCAAGACGGACATCGCGGGCCTCAAGACGGACATGGCCGTGGTCAAGACGGACATCACGGGCTTCAAGGCGGACATGGCCGTGGTCAAGACGGACATCACGGGCTTCAAGGCGGACATGGCCGTGGTCAAGGCGGATATGGCCGTGGTCAAGGCGAACATGACCGCGATTCGGACCCTGGTTGAACAGCGACGGCCCGAGGCGACCCACCAGTAGGTTTCCGCCCACGGCGACGGGCACCGCGCACTGCTTTGTCCTGCCGTTTTGCCACCCGGCCGCCCTTCCGAATGAGGAAGACCGCGGGCGCAGGCTCAGTGGCTCATCGCGTACACGATGAAGTTGATGCCCATCTCCACGGCGAACGTCGAGAATTTCAGCGGGTACTCCGGGCGCTCGGCCCACTCCCAGGCGTCGCCGAGGTCGGTGTTCCAGTTGATGAGGACCATCAGGCGGCCCTTGTCGTCGAAGATGCCGCGCACGTGCGCCTCGTAGCCGTCGCGCTCCCAGGTCCGGCCCCCGTAGTAGTTGCCGATGGCCGGCACCTGCATGACCTCGTCGATCCGGTAGACGGCGTTGAACACCGGATGGTCGAGCGGCACCTCCACGATCGGATGCTCCGGAAACACCTGGCGGATCTGCTGCTCGAAGGCGGCCCATTCCCACGTGCCCCAGAAGTCGTCGATCACCAGGAAGCCGCCGGCGAGCAGGTAGTTGCGCAGGCCTTCGATCTCGGCCTGGCTCAGCGCGATGTCACCCACCTCGAGGGCGTAGAGGAACGGATAGTCCCGGATCCGCGGATCGTCTAGGCGCACCGCGTTCTCGTACGGCGATCCGTCGATATCGATCAGCCGGTTGACCACGGTCATGAACTGCCGGTCCGCCTTGGGATAGTCCGTCGCCCAGCGCGACCAGCCCCAGCCGCTGTTGTAGATGGCGCGCGTGAAGTAGAACTCGTGCGGGCCGGCCGGCCGCTGAATCGTGCCCCGCCGCCGGCGGCGCAGCATCTCCCGCGGGTCGAATCCCTGCTGGCCGCGGCGCACCTGCTCGGCCAGGATGCCGTCGTCCGGCGGCGCGACGGGAGGCGGCGCCGGCGGCTCGGGCACCGCGAAGCGGACGGCGAGGGCGGCGCCGCAAAGCGCCAAGGTCACGAGAGCGATCCGCGCAAGGCCTGACGACCGCATCGGCTGCTCCAGGAAGTCGGCCCGAAACGTTCGGGTCCAGATTTTCGCAGCATAGCACAGCCGCTCGCGCAGCCGGCGGGCGAAGCGCCGCTGTTTCCGCGATACGACATTCCCTTACGCGTCGATACCGCGTTCCACGATACGTGGCGTGTCCACGGCACGTGACAGCGTCTGGTTTGTCGGACACGAGCGCACCGCCCCTGGAGCGGCGACGCGCCCCGTAGCGCCTGCCCGTCGAACCTGGTACGGTTTGTGCGAAGATGCAGGAATCGATGGCTGACAACCTGCCCTTGAATCCTCGGAATCCGCGAGCCTGCCCCTGGGCGCGTCCGCTCGCGTGGGGGCTCGCCGGTGTGCTGACCCTTCCCGCGGCGGCATGGGCATCCGGCCGCGAGCCGGCGGCCATGCCGGACGTTGCGACTGCTGCCGGCGCAGCGCGGGTGGAGACCGCCGCTTCCGAAGCTCCCGAGACCGTGGCGCCAGAAACCGCCCCGCGGACGGACGCGACGGCCGATGCCATACCGTCGCGCGCGGCGCAGCCCGAGCTCGGCGTGCGCTACACGCCGGCAGTGGCGCGCGCGGTTCCGCCGCCAGCCACGCGGAACGCTCAGCGCCAGGCCCCTGCCTCCCAGCCCGACTTCCTGTTCGGCCGGCCGCGCATTTCTATCGGCATCCGAGGGCTGTTGCATCGGGCCCGCGCCGACAGCGACTTCTACGACTTCGTGAACGAAGAGCTCTTCGTGACGCGGAGTTCGGACGACGACCCCAAGAACCCGAACCACGGACTGCTGAACTTCAACGCGCCGGGGATCGGCTTGGACTTCGGGTTCGGGGTCACCTCGCGGCTGGACGTGCGGATCGGCGTCGACTACGCGAAGTCGCTGAACGAGTCGGAGCTGCGGAACTTCATAGGCGAGGACGGCCTGCCGTTCACGCAGCGCACGGAGCTGTCTCAGGTGGAGCTCCGCGGCGAGTTGGTGCTCGCCCTGGCGCCGCCGGGGCGGGCCATCGGGCAGTACGCCTGGATCCCGAGCCGCGTGGTCCCGTACGTGGGGGCAGGACTCGGCTTCGTGCGGTACGACTTGGCGCAGGTCGGGGAGTTCGTGGACGATCTCGGTTACTTCGAGGATGCTTTCCGGTCGAAGGGCTGGGGCCCGGGGCTCTACCTCTTCGGCGGCGCGGACATCCGCATGTCCCGGCAGGTCTACCTGAACGTGGAAGCCCGCCACGTCGAGGCCAGCGGAGAGCTCGGCGAGGACTTCGCCGGCTTCGAGCCGCTCGACCTGGGGGGGCTGCGGATTAGCGCTGGCGTTCGGTTCGTGTTCTGACGCATAGTGGTACGAGACCCGGAAAGATCGAGATCAACAGTCGTCGGATGCGGGGGGGATGGAACCATGCCAATCATGCAGCGGGCTCCGTACTTGGTCCTGGGTGTGTTGATGACCCTGGTGCTGCCTGCGGCGGCACAGGACGGAGCGGACCGGCAGGCGACGACGGCCGCCGCCGATCTCGCCGACGCGCGCTGGCTTCCCTGGATGGGCTGCTGGCAGCTCTGGGAAGAGCAGGTGGACTCGGCCGAGGACGGGGCGGAGTTCCCCGAGCGGACCGTCGTCTGCATCACGCCGGCCGAGGACGGCAGCGGAGCCAGGCTGACGGCGCGCTCCGACAGCGATGTCCTCATCGAACGCACGCTCGTCGCCGACGGCGGCCGGCATGCACTGAACGAGGGCGACTGCAACGGCTGGGAGCGCCGCGACTGGTCGGACGACGGTCGCCGCCTCTTCACGCGCGGCGAGGTCCGGTGCGGCAACGACGAGCCGCGGCGGATGAGCGGCATCAGCCTGCTTTCGAATCGCTCCACGTGGGTCGACATTCAGAGCGTGTCCGTCGGGGACCGGGGGCATATCGAGATACGCCGCTACAACCCGGCGCGGGACGCCGAAGCATCCGATGACGTGCGGCTGCCGGCGACGCCCGGCGCGATTCGCGACGCCCGGCAGTCCATCGCGGGTCCGCTCACGGTGCCGAGCGTGCGCGAAGCCGCCGCGAAGGCCGACTCTCCCGTGGTCGAGGCGTTGCTCACCGAGACCCAGCCCCGCCTGAATCTGGACAGCGCGACGCTCATCGATCTCGACGACGCCGGTGTGGACGGCAGCGTCATCGACGTCCTGGTAGCACTCGCCTTTCCGGATCGCTTCGTCGTCGAGCGCCGCAGCAGTCGCCGCGGTGGCGGTGGCGGTGGCCTTGGCTGGGGTGGCGGCGGGTTCGGCGGTCCCGGGGCAGGAATCGGCTACGCCGACAACTACTGGGCGCCGTTCGGTTATTCCTATCTGGGAATGTACGGATACAACGCGTGGCGGAACGCGTACTGGTACAACCCGTACTACTACAACGGCTGGGGCGGCCCGGGCCGCGGCGGCCCGGGCGCGTTGATCGGCGGCACGGACGATGGGGAGACCGGAGCGCGGGCCGTCAACGGCATCGGGTACACGCGCGTCAGCGAGCGAGCCGCCGCCCCCAGGGACAGCGGCGGAGCGAGTGCCTCGTCGGGCGGAGGAGGGGGGACCTCGACCCGCTCCGGGCGGAGCGGCCGCGTGACGTCGAGCGGCTTCACGCGTAGCGGCGGTGGCGGTGGCGGGAGCAGCAGTGGCGGCAGTAGCAGCAGCGGTGGCAGTAGCAGCGGTGGCAGTAGCAGCGGTGGCGGCGGCCGCACGGCCGTCCCGCGATAGCGTCGGCCTCTATTCGAACGTCACCTCGAACATCTTCGGCCACAGCTTGCCGGTGATGTAGAAGGTCTCGGCGCCGGGGTCGAACGCGATGCCGTTCAGCACGTCGACCCCGCGCGCTTCCTCCCGCGTCAGGAGTCCCGACGCCTCGATGTAGTGCGTCACGCGGCCGGTTTCCGGGTCGATGCGGACCAGAAAGTCCGTCTGGTACACGTTGGCGTAGACGGCGTCGCCGACGCACTCCAGCTCGTTGAGCTGGGTGAGTGCGAAACCGCGCAACGTCACGGCGACATCCCCGAGCACCTCGAACGAGCGGAGGTCACGGAACGTCAGGCGATCCGAGCCGTTGCTCATCACCAGGCGGCTGCCGTCGTTGCACAGCCCCCAGCCCTCCCCGTCGTACCTGAATGTCTGCTGCTCGTCGAAGCGCTCGAGGCCGAAGACGAACGCCCGTTGCGCCTTCCAGGTCAGCATGACGAGCCGGTCGTCCACACGGGCCAGCCCCTCGCCGAAGTAGGCGGGCGAGATATCGACTTCCTGCTCGACGTCGCCGGTCGCCGGATCGAGCCGGCGCAGGTCGGAGCGGCCGTACTGCCCGGTGCTCTCGTAGAGCCTGCCGTCCCACCACAGCAGCCCCTGCGTGTAGGCGCCGGTGTCGTGCGGAAACGCGCGGTGGACCTTCACCGAGAGCGACTGGACGACGGAGGCGGGCTGCGCGGCGGTCGTCTCGGTCGGGGCCGACGCCAGGAACGCCCAGCCGCCTGCCGCGAGGACAACCAGTCCGAGGATCAGGAGCAGCGACCTCGACATCCGACCGGAGATCCGGCCGCCGGCATCGGCCGCGCCGGCCGTACGACCCGCCCGACCGCGCGCCACCCGCTTCTTCGCGTTGGGACTCACCGGCTTCCTCCAGCGCCAATTCTGTTACAGGCCCGATCCTACACTTGCATCAGCACGGCGCCGGCCGGCTCGCCGGTGGCGCGGGCGATCATCTCCGCGTAGAGGGCGACCTGGCGGCGGTAGACCTCGATGGCGCCATCCGCTTCCTCCAGGTCCCGATCCGTCTTGTAGTCGACGACGGTCCATGTACCGGCCTCCCGAAAGGCCACGTCGACCACCCCCTCGATCAGGACTCCATCGTCTGTCCGCAGGCTCACGGGCGCCTCGCGGCGGCAGTCGCCGCGCCTCGCGGCGGCCCGCGCGCGCGCCAGGAGCGGGTGGGACAGCACGCGTCCCGCGACGTCGGCCGCCGCGGCGACCTCCGCGTCCGTCGCGCCGAACACCCGGCCGTGCAACCTGGCGATCTCCTCCACCGGCGCCGGCCGCCCATCCGGCTCGTCGAGCGGTACGGTCGCCAGCACGGCGTGGACGAGCGTCCCGAACCGCTTGCCGGCCGGCCGCGCCGCCGCGCGTTCGAGTTCCACCACCGTCACCGCATGCCGCTCCGTATCCGGCCCCGCGGCGGGACTCTCCCCGCCACCGGGGGCCACGTCACCGCCGGCCCGCTCCCCGGCGCCGGCGCGCGCCCGCTCGGTCGCCGTCGCCAGCACGAGGCTCGGGCGGGCGGCCCGCTCGACGGTGCCCTCGCGCCGCCTGCGCCAAGCCCGGTAGCGCTCGAGATCCGCTTCCACCACTTCGTCCGCGACGTCCTTCGAGAGCAGCTCCTGCCGGCGTATGCCTATCGGCGCCCCACCGCCGAGTGCGAGCTGGTGCGGGTCCCACCACACGACGGGATAGCCCGAGTCGGACGATCCCGCCGCGGACGCCGCCGGGCTGCGGAAAGGGACCACATTGCCGGTGGCCGAACCGGCCCTCCCGGCGTCCCCCGTCTCGGCGGCGGTATCCCGGAACCTGTGCAGACCCGGCGCCACCGTATCGCTGCCGGCCGGATCGCCGTCCGACCGATCCAGCACGGAGTCGCGGCCGAAGCGTGGACACCCCGGCGCCGCCCGTGGATTGCGCCGGCCCTGGATCGGCGGGTAGACCGCCGAATAGAGGGGACTCGCCCAGGCGCTGCGCAGGGGATGGCGGGGACCGCCGTCGGGCTCGCCGCCGGGGCCGATCCAGTCGTCCATTCCCGGGGCATCGCCCACCGCCGGCACCACCAGCAGGTCGCGCGCGCGGGTCGCGGCCACGTAGGCCAGGCGCACCCCCTCCTCGCGGTCGCGCTCGACCTCTTCCTGCTGGTGATCGAGCAGATCGAGCGGCGACCAGCCGGCGAGCCGGAGCGCGCACAGACCGCTTGTCGAGTCGATGAAGCGGCCGGCCGCCGTCCGGTAGAGCCGGGCGGTCGGGTCGCCGAGGATGACCACCGGAAACTCCAGCCCCTTGGCCCCGTGCACGGTCATGATCCGTACGCCGTCGCTGCCCTCTTCCAGGATCGGCGCCTCGCCCGCCTGGCGTTCGGCCGCCTCGTCCCGCAGATGCTCGATGAACCCGCGGAAGGAGAGTCCGCCGCCCGCCTCGTAGTCGCGCGCCATCTCGCCGACCTGCAGCACGTTGGCGAGCACCTGCTCCCCGGCCCGCTGCATCACGAAGGCGGCGTGCGCGCGGGTCACCTCCAGAAGCTGCCCGATGGTTCGGGCGATCGGCACGTCGTTGCGCTCTCTGTGGAGCGCGCTCAGCAGTTCCAGGGCGTCGGTAATCGGCAGGAACCGGTCCGTGCCGTCCACCTCTCCGGCCATCACTTCCGACGGGATCCGGAACGGATGGAGGCGCCGGAAGCGGTGCCGGTACGCGAAGAGCGTCTCGTCGTCGACGGCGAACAACGGGCCACGGAGCGTCGCGAACACGGAGAGCTCGTCGTCGGGCCACTCGATCGCGGCCAGCGCCGCCCGCAGGGCGCCCACCTCCTCGCGGTCGTGAAACGATCGGCCGCCGACCAGCAGATGCCGGATGCCGCGCGCTTCGAGCGCGTCGACGTAGGGACGCGTCACGTCGGCGCCCCAACTGTCGAATCGGCGAAACAGCACGGCGACGTGCCGCGGCTCGACGGGAACACGCTCCGGAGCTGCGCCCTCCGTGGCCGGCCCCGCCGTCCGCTCGGTCACCGTCCACCCGCTGTCGCGCACCATCCAGTCGACGAACGCACCGACGGCGTCGGGAAGGGACGCCTCGATGGCCCTCCCGGTCATGCGGCCCCGGAAACCGTACGGACTGGGGACCGGCAGCGCCACCACGGCCGGCTGCGACGGCTGGTCCTCGCGGTGCGGAGCCAGGGGGACGTAGCCGGGGCGTGACGCGGTCGCTGCCGCGTCCTCGGTCGAGCCCATCAGCGGCGCGAACGCGCGGTTGACCAGACGCTGGATGGCGGGTACGGCACGGAAGCTCGTGGAGAGGGCGATGCCCGCCACGCCGCGCCGGCCGAGCTGCTCGGTCACCTGCCGGTAGACCCCGACGTCGGCGCGCCGGAAGCGATAGATCGACTGCTTGGGGTCTCCGACCAGGAAGAGCTTGCCCGGCCCGGGCGTCACCTTGCGCCAGTCGCGCTCGCCGGGATCGCCCGACGCCAGCAGCAGCAGGATCTCGGCCTGCAGCGGATCGGTGTCCTGGAACTCGTCGACGAAGATGCGCGCGTAGCGTTGCTGCGCGTCGCGGCGGACGCCGTCGTGGTCGCGGATCAGGTCCCGCGCCTTCAGCAGCAGATCGACGAAGTCGAGGCGCCCCGCCTCGATCTTCAGCCGGTCGTAGCGCTCGATGGGATCGCGCAGCTCCGCCTGCAGGTGCGCCGCCAGGTCGGCGTCCGCCACCTTCGCGAAGCGTTGCAGCACGTCCACCATCTTCGCGTGCCGGTCCAGGACGTGGGCGCGGGTGACGCTGCCGCCGTACTGGGTGCCGGCCCCCCGGCGAGGTTTCGTGAAGGCCCGGTTCGCGGCCAGCTCGACGAGTTGCGCCTCGATGCCGTCGTAGTCGCGCCGGCGCGGCCGGACGGCGTCGGTCGCCCGAATCGCCTGCACGAGCGCGCGGGCCGGCTGCGTGCCGAGAAACAAGCGGTCGCTCCGGCGGTTGGCGGCCTTGTCCGTCAGCTCGGCGAACTCTTTGAGGTGGGCCATCACCTGGTCGATGATGGCCTCGCGCGGGAAGCTCTCGCGGCGCCAGGACCGGGTGAAGTCGCGCCATTCCGCAAGCTGCCAGGCGGCGCGGCGCAGCCGGTCGGTCGGCCCCGTTTCCGCGGTCGGCGACTCCTCGAACCGGAACAGCGTGGACCGCCGGCGCAGCGCCCGGCGGACGCCCGGCGGCTGGTCGTCGAGGGCGCCCTGCAACCATGTCTCGAAGGCCTGCCGGAAGATCCGCTGGGCGGCCCGGTCGTCGAGGACCTCGAAGCGCGGATCGACTCCCGCCTCGACCGGCCGCTCGCGCAGCAGGTCCGCGCAGAACCCGTGGATGGTGCTGACCTGCGCCTCTTCCAGGTGCGCGATGGCGTGATCGAGACGTCCCAGCCGCGGGACACCGGGCACGGAGTCGTCCGTCGGGCCAACGTCCGTCGGACCAACGTCCGTCGCGACGCTCTCCACCGCGGGACCAGCGTCGACCGCGGCATCGGCGGTGGGACCGTCCGTGCCGGCGACGGTGGCGGACTGCCGCGCGCGTTCGAGCCCCTCACGCAACCGAAGCTTCAGCTCCCCGGCGGCCTTCTCCGTGAAGGTAACGGCCAGAATCTGGTCGACCGCCGCGACGCCGCGGGCCAGCACCTCGACGATGCGGGTGACCAGTTCGCTCGTCTTGCCCGTGCCGGCGGCCGCCTCCACGACGAGCGACTCACCGAGAGATGCACGGATCCGCAGCCGAGCGTCGGCATCGGCATGCGGCGACCCGCTCATCGCGCTTCCCACCGCCGGCTCGCCGGCTGGCCGCCGCCGCACACGACGTCGCGCCGCCTCACGGCAACCTCCGCAGCGCCGCGAGATCCGCCAGTCGAGACTGGTCCTTGGCCGCCGTACGGCGTTCTTCCCACGGCCCGCACACGACCTGGAAGTCGCACCACCGGCACGCTCCCTGACGCGGGGCCGGCAGCAGCGTGCCGGACTCGACCGCCCGGTCGACGATCTCCAGCACCTCGGTCCCGTAGCGGCGTGCGCCGTCGTCGAGCGTGACGGCGCGCTGCTCGTAGCGCCCCGCCGCGGTGCAGAACGACAGCCTCGATTCCAGCACGGGCCGCCCCAGGGTCCGCTCGACGGCCAACCCGTAGAGGACCGGTTGCAGCGTCTCGCCGCCCCCGACCACCATCCCCTCCCGCGTCCGGTTCCGGCCGGTCTTGTGATCCGTCACGCGCAGCTCGCCCCGCGCCGTGGGTCTTGCCCGCGCTTCGATCAGGTCCACGACGCCGCGCAGGAGCCAGCGACCGTCGACCTTCACCGGCTCCGGCACGCTCTCCGGATCGCGCCCGTCCCCCGGCGGCAGTCCGAAACCGAGCTCCGCGTGCATCGGAATCCACTCTCCGTCCTCGTTCGCGACGTGCCGCACCCAGCCCTTGAGGTCGCCGCGCAGCGCCTCCATCTCGTCCTTCCACACGCGATCGATCGCCGGCACGAGCTGGTCGGCATAGTCGGCCGCCACGCGATCGAGCACCTCGTCGATGACCGCCTCCGCCGCGGGAACGCGCGCGGGGGTCACCGGCAGCTCCGCGCGGCGTTCCAGCGTCCTGACGAGATCCGCCTGCACCTCGTGGAACAGCCTGCCGCGGGTCAACGGATCCAGGTGCTCCAGTGGCGGCTCGATCTCCTCCCGGGGACGCAGCCGGTGCACGGACGAAAGCAGGAACTTGTACGGACAGACCGCGAAGGACTGCAGAGACGACGGCGAATAGGGCCTGGCGTCCAGCCGGTGGGCGGCGAGCATCTTCTTCGTGGCGTCGTCGATCTCGCAGAGCCCGTCGTGGCTCGACCACGCGTGCTTCCAGCGGGCCCAGCGCGCGGCCAGCGCGCGCCGCAGCCCGGGGTTGAGACGAAACAGGTAGCGCGCCCGCCCGGCGACCTCGTCCTTCCCGCGTTCCGGCGCGAACAGCTCTCGGAGCACCGCCAGGTCGTGCTCCGCATCGTCGATGGCGTGGTCCGGGTCCAGCGGGGCCGGCCAGGCCAGTCGCGCCTCCGACCGCCGGAACGCCCGCCGTTCCACCTCGCGGAAGTCGGGGATGCGGCCGGTGCGCGCCCGCTCCACGTCGAGCGCGTAGAAGGACGGCACGCGCGGGCGGGACTTGCCGACCTCCAGCCGCGGATACGAGAAATGGACGCGCTCGGTCGCGGCGCCGACGGCCAGGCGCAGAAGCAGCTTCTCCTGAGCGTTGAGGTCGTGTAGATCGGACAGGCCGAGCCGGGGCGTCCCGGCCGCCGCGGCGTTGAGTGCCGACCGAAGGTCATCGAGCAGCAACGGATCCTGACGCCGCTTCTGGGGAAAGACCCGCTCCGCAAGGCCGGGAACGAAGACGACCGCGAAGCGCCGGCCGCGCACCTGCTCGGGACCGCCGACGAAGACGCGGCCGAAACGGCGCGCCGGCGGATCGGCCCGCAGCTCCGTCAACCGCTCGTGGAGCACGTCGCGGACGTCGGTGACCCGCGCCGGCCCGACCTGCGCCATCGGCCGCAGATCGCCCAGCACGGCCAGCACGCGGTCGGGGTTGGCCAGCACCATCGGCGCCAACTCTTCCAGGTGATCGAGCCATTCGCCCCAGAGCGCCTCCGCCGGAAACCCCGCCAGCCGGTCGATCACCGGAAGCGCGAAGCGCCGGAGATGCTCCAGGTTCACGCGATCGCGTTCGAGACCCGCCACGCGCGGCGACTCCGGATCCTCGGCCCGCAGCTCCGCCAGCTTCATCCCCAACTCGTGCGCCAGCCCGTTCAACCGCCGCTCCCAGCGATCCCGGCCGCCGACCACCGCCGATTCGACCAGCAGCCGCTCCCAGCGCGCCGGCGCGCGGAGCGTACCCGCAAGGACCGGCTCGTCGTCGCCGTCGGCGCGACCCTCCCCGGGAGCATCCCCGCCGGCCGCGGGTTCCGCGAGGAGGTCGAGAAGCGACGCCTGCGCCGGAACCGGCGTCACCTCCGGGGCGCTGTCGGGCGGTACCCAGCGGCCCTTATCACCCGGCGGAGCCCCGCCGGCGTCGAGCCGGGGCACCTGGCCGAGGGAGAGGTACTCCGAGAACCGCCGGGCCGAGAGACGTTCCGCCGCGCACGCGAGCAGCGCGAGGAATGCGCGCCCGGCAGGATCGGGAACGCGGGTGCCGCTGGCGAACCACGTCCCGATGCCGGCGCGATCGAGCGCCGTTGCGAGCAGACCGGCATAGACGCCGGGTGACCGCAGCAGCACCGCCATCCGATCGAAGGGCACGCCGCGAGCGGCCTCCGCCATGATGGATCGCGCGATCTCGACCGCCTCGCGCCCCTCGCCGGGAGCCGAGAAGAAGGTGAGGGACGACGAGTCCGCCGCGTCGCCGGCCGGCGGCGGGTCTTCGGACGCGAACAGGAAGCGCCGGACGCGGTCCAGCGGATCCGCGGCCGGCTCGACCGCCGGGGCCGTGGTCTCCACCGCTCCCGGCAGGCGCCGGAGCGCGGCGAGCGTCCGAGCGTCGCCCTCCGGCACGGTCGCGAGCGTTTCGGCAGCCCGCCCGGCGAGAGCCGCCACGACGTCGAACGTCGCCTCGTCCGCGACCGCGACGTCGAGCAGCACGAGCACACCGTCGAGCGGCACGCCCTCGATGCTTCCGGCGCCCTCCCGCACGACCCGCGCTGCGCTGCGACAGAGCGCCGCACCGTCCACGAGCCCGGCGCCATCGAGAAGCTGGGCGTACCGCCGCGCGAGGCGCGCCACGTCGGGGCCGCTCCGGTCGAGCTGACGCGCGCGCTCGACGTCGGCGTCCGCGTGGCGCAGATCACGCAGAGTCGCCGCCAGCGTCCGGCCGAACGAGCGGAACCCGGCGATCGGCTGCAGATAGTCGAGCGCCTCGCTCTTCGACTCCTCGAAGGTGGCGTGCGTTGCGACCGCTTCCGTCGCCAGACTGCTCGCCGGAGCGAGCCCGCGGCGGGCCAGGTCGACGGTCGCGATGCTCCCCGCGAGCTGCCGCAGGCTGAACCGATGGAGCCCGAACGTGGCGCCGGCCTCCGCCGCAACGTCGCGCGCGAGGTCGTCAGCCGCTTCCCGTGTCTCGCCGACGAGCAGCACCTCACCGCGACCGAGGCCGCGCCGAAGCGCTTCGGCCGCAGCCTCGATGCGGGTCTCCGCCGCCGGGGTCGTCAGGATCGTGATACGCGAGGGCGGCGGCAAGCGGTCAGCATCCTAAATCAAGGCTAGAGCATCGGGTTCCGCGTGGCATCGCGCAGCGCACGCCGGCACTGAAAGCAGAGGTCGTGGCGCCGGTGCCGGTTGACCCGCCGCTTCCCCGTGTACCGGGAGCACAGCGCCTCGCGCTTGCCGCAACGGCGGCACAGCGTCTCCGACCGTGTCGTTCGTCCCCTCGATCCCTTCCGCTGATCGACGTCTGCCGACATGTCCAGATTCACCATCCCGATCACCTCCATCGATGTACGTTACCCACCGAGAGTGTCATCGGCCGGAGCGCCCTCAACCTGCGCCGACCGCGGCGCGCGCGGCCTTCTGGGCACGCCGACGCGATCTGGACAACTGCCGATACAGGGCATCGGCCGAAAGCGCATTCTCCCGCGGCACGATCAGACTATCGCCTTTCCCCTGGTTGTTCGTTCCGGCCGGCTCGAGACCGGCGCGCGCCATCCGCCGTTGCCGCATGACCGCGTGGTGGCACCGGAGGCAGAGCCGCGCAGGCCGGTGCCCCGGCTCGCGTTCCAACGTCAGATGCGCCGGCACCCGCCCGCAAACCACGCAGAGTCGGGCCGCGCCGCGACGCGGCTTTGCGAGCGACCTCACCGCAACCGGCCATGAGCCATCATAGGTCAAGTCGAGCTGTATGGCAGCCGTTTCCTGGTGTTGCGCCATCCTGGTGCCCTTTCGACTGTCCGCGCCGCCGTGCCCCGATGAAGCCAGCTTAGCGCGCGTGAGTGACAGGTCAGGTCACACCCACCCTTCAGCAGTTTTTTCGGCCTCGAATCTCGGCACCTTATGATTGATACGGCGCCAGGGAGGGCGTGGTTGCCGCGCAACGCCGAAGTCATCCGCCAGTGGACCATTCTGCGTGAGCTCGAGGCCTCGCGCGGGGCCACCATTCGCCAGCTCGCCGAGATGACGGGGGTGACGACGCGCACGATTCGGCGCGACCTCGAGGCCCTGCAGGAGGCGGGTTTCCCACTCTACGACGTGGCGGACGACGTGGCGAAGCGGTGGAAGCTCGACACCCGCCCGTTCAGACGCCTCGACGACACGGCGTTCACGCTCGCGGAGCTGTCGGCCCTCTATTTCAGCCGGACGCTCGTCGAGTGCTTCGCCCTGCCGCCGTTCGGCCAGGACCTGCGGAGCGCGTTCGCCAAGCTGGAAGCCGCGCTCGGTCCGCGCATGCGGCAGTTCCTCGATCGCCTGCCGGACGTGATCCAGGCCAAGGCCCCGCCCGCCCGCCGGCTCGACGACCGGCAGCAGCGCGCCACGATCGGCCGGCTGCTCGACGCGTTGCTGCAGCAGCGGCGGCTGGACATGCAGTACCACTCCCGCTCCAGCCGGCGCGAGAAGTCGTACCGGATCGATCCGTACCGGCTGGTGTACGCCGAGGGCGGACTGTACCTGTTCGCGTACGTGCCGCGGTACGAGCAGGTGCGCACCTTCGCGGTCGAGCGGATCCGCCACCTGACCCTGCTGGACGAGACCTTCGAACCGGTCGAGGAACTGTCGGAAGCCGCCTTCCCGCACTCGCTCGGCATCCATCAGGGCGCCCCCGAGCGGGTCGAGCTGGAGTTCGCGCCCGAACTGGCCCCCTACGTACAGGAACGCATCTGGCACCCCTCGCAGACGGTCGAGCTGCGGGCGGACGGGTCTGTCGCGGTCGGAATGGACGTCTGCAACGACGGCGCGCTCCGAAGCTGGATCCTGAGCTTCGGGCCTGGCGTGCGGGTGACGGCGCCGGCGACGCTCCGCCGGCAGATCGCGGACGAGCTGGAGCAGGCGTGCGCCCGCTACGGCAGCCAGGAGCCTTGACACCCGATGTCACGCCGCACCGTTCCCGCGCTCGTGGCACTGGCCGGCCTGGCCGGCGCGGCTATCGGCGGGTTCGCGACGTCGCACTGGCCGGCGCCCCCACCGGACCCGCCACCACGGCAGGCGCTGTCGGTCGCGATTCCGCCGGACCGCGAGCTGCTGGACGTCACCATCTCGCCCGACGCGCGCCGCATCGCCTACACGGCCATCGCCGGCGGTCGCACCCGCCTCTACGTGCGCCGGCTGGATCGGTTCGCAACGGAGGCGGTGCCCGGCACGGAAGGCGCGAGGCAGCCCTTCTTTTCACCGGACGGCACGGCCGTCGGGTACTTCGCGGACGGATGGCTCCGGACGGTGTCGCTCGACGGCAGCCAAGGGACGCCCGACGGCGATGAAGGGACGTCCGACGAAGGTGAAGGGACGCCCGACGGCGGTGAAGGAACGCTCGACGGCGGCCCGGGGGCGACCACCGACGTCTGCCGAGTTACCGGCGAACCGGCCGGCGGGGCGTGGGGCGCCGGCGGCCGGATCGTCTTCGGCGGCCCGGGGAGCTCCGGCCTGCAGCAGGTGGCGGCCGCGGGCGGTGAGCCCGTCGCGCTGACCGTCGTCGATGCCGACAACGACGAGACCGCGCACGGCTGGCCGCACTTGATCGACGACCGCTGGATCCTGTTCACCGCTGCACGGCACGGGCGCGACCCCCGACTTGCCGTCCTCGACCGCGAGACCAACGAGACGCGCCCGCTCCTCCTTGCCGACGGGGGCGGCTGGTTCGTCGAGCCCTCCAGCGTCGTATTCGTCCGGCGCGGCGAGATCTTCGCGGCCCGCATCGAGCTCGACGCCGAAGAGGAGATGCGCGGAACGCCATCCCCCCGGCCGGTGCTCCCGGGCGCCGCGGGCAGCGCCGCCGGCCACCGCGGTCTGGGCCGCTCGCGGTTCGCGGCCGCGCGCGACGGCACGCTGGTCTTCGTGCCCCCTCCCGCGACCGGGGGCGACAACCGCCTGGTCTGGGTCGATCGGAGCGGCCGGTCCGATCCGCTCGACGACGTCGCCGCGCCGCATCAGACGCCGCGGGTCTCTCCGGACGGCCGGCGGGTGGCGATCAGCGTCGTCACTTCGTTCCTGCGCCGCGACCTCTGGCTGCTCGACCTCGCCGGAGGCGCCCGCCGGCAGGTGACCGCGGAGGCCGGTGACAACCACTCACCCCTCTGGTCACCCGACGGCGCGACCCTGACCTTCGCCTCGTCGCGCACCGGTCTCCAACGGCTCTTCCGCCTCCGCGTGCGCGGCCTCGACGTCTCCGGCCCCCTGGTCGGTGGCGACCAGCGCACCCCCGCATCGTGGTCGCCGGACGGGCGCCGGCTCGCCTTCCACGAGCTGCGCCCCGACCGCCTCCGCGACATCTGGACCTGGCGTAACGGCTCCGGCGACGAGGCCACGCCGTGGCTCGCGACGAACGCCAACGAACGGGCCCCGGCGTTCTCGCCGGACGGGCGCTGGCTTGCCTACGTATCCGACGCCGACAGCCACGACGGCGACCAGGTGTACATCCGCCCCGCGGACGCTCCGGCGGACGGCCCGGCCATCCGGATCACGCCGGCCGGCGGAACGGAACCGGTCTGGGAGAAACCGGGCCGCACGCTGCTCTACCGCCGGGGAGGGAGCCTGTACCGGGTGGAGATCGACAACGGGAAACCTCTCACCGAACCGGAGCACCTCTTCGACGGCGTCCAGGTCAGCGATCCGCTGGGAAATCTGCCGGCCTACGATGTCGCGCCGGACGGCGAGCGGCTGCTGATGCTGGAGCTCGCAGGCCGCGCGCGCGTCGTCCACCTGCTCACCGGCTGGCAGGCGACCGTCTTCCCGCCCGAGACGAATTGAGCACGGTGAGCACGGCCGGACCGGGAACCCACGCCGGGCGGCTGCGTATCTCCATGTACCGTGGACGGGCGGTAACGGCCTTTCGGGCGCCTGCCGCCGCAACCCGCGGCCGTCGTGCGAAACGCGAGACAGGAGAGGCTGAAAATGACCTGCACGAGCTGCCACCGAGAGATCGCGGACGAGGCGTCCTACTGTCAGTTCTGCGGCCGGCGCCAGGGTGCGCGGGCGACTCTGTTCCCGAAGCCGTTGCGGCGGTCGCAGGCCGACCGCAAGCTCGCCGGCATCTGCGGCGGCATCGCGCGGTATCTCGACACCGATCCGGTGTTCATCCGCGTGGCCTGGGTCATCCTGTCCATCGTGCCCGGAACGATCCTGCTGGGTGTGCTCGCCTACGTCGTCGCCTGGATCATCGTGCCGGAGGCGGAGCCGGGCTCGGAGCCCGTGATCGTCGGCGCCAAGCGGATGCTGCGGTCCGCCGACAACGTCACCGTGGCGGGCGTGTGCGGCGGTCTCGCGGAGTACTTCACCGTCGACGTGACGGCCATGCGCATCCTGTGGGTTCTGCTCTCCATCTTCCCCGGCTTCGTAATCTGCGGGCTGTTCGCCTACGCGGCAGCCTGGTTCATCATGCCGCAGGCGACGGTGATGCGGGCCGCGGCGCCGCCCCCGACACCGCCGCCCGCCCCCTCGACGGACGCGGCGCCGGCAGTCAACGCGGAATAGGGATTTCCCGCCCGGGCGGGAACCGGCAGCGAGCCACCGCTCCCGCGGTATGCTCCACGGCAACATGACCGGCTCCGTCGACGCGATTCCGCTCGCGAACCTCAGTCTCTCCCTGCTGCCGGCGCTGGTGGTGCTCGCCATCCTCCACCGCTGGTCGGCCGGCGCCGGCGCCGCGCTCTATGGCGTAGGACGCATGGTGACGCAGCTCGCCCTCGTCGGCTACGTGCTGACGTTCATCTTCGGTACCGCGCACCCGGCGGTCGTGCTGGGAACGCTGACCGTGATGCTCACCGCGGCGGGCTGGATCTCGCTACGCCCACTGGCGCGCCGCCGCAGGACCGTCTATCCCCAGGCCCTGGCCGCGATTTGCGCGAGCGGGTTGTCCACCCTGACCCTCGTCACGCAGGGAGTCCTGAGGGCTGACCCGTGGCACGATCCGACGGTACTGATCCCGCTCGGCGGCATGGTCTTCGCATCGTCGATGAACGCGGTCAGCCTGTCCGCGGAGCGGCTCGACGCGGAGCTCGCCCGCGGTGCCTCGTACCTCGCTGCACGCCCCATCGCCATGCGCTCCGCGTTGATCCCGCAGGTCAACACGCTGTTCGCCGTCGGCCTCGTGTCGCTGCCGGGAATGATGACCGGCCAGATCCTGTCCGGCATCTCGCCGCTGATCGCGGTGCGCTACCAGGTCATGGTGATGTGCATGCTGTTCGGCGCGGCGGGCATGTCGGCGGCGTGCTTCCTGGCGATGCAGCACCCGCGGCGGAGCGGCCGACCGTCAGCGGTGTCCGACGCCACCTGAAGCGGCTGCACTGCGAGCGCCGACCGGACTATGGGACGCACACTGGGCTGACCCCGGCCGGACGACCGGCTAAGCCACCTCCGCGAATGGCGTATATTGGGTCCAGTGCCACGAATTGGACCGCAGGCGCCTGCTTGCTGAACTGGCGATGCGCATCAACAGGCTGGATCTCAACAACTTTCGGTGCTTCGACGAGCGCTCGTTCACATTCCACGAACGGTTCACCCTGCTGGTCGGCGCCAACGCCACCGGCAAAACGGCCGTCCTCGACGCGCTGGCCGTCGCCCTGGGGGCGGCGTTGATCCCAGTGCCACACGCCTTGAGCGGCTCAATCCACCACCGGGACGTCCGTCGCACGTATCAGCAAATCGGTGAGACCGGACACTCCCTGGAACACTATCCGGCCCGCATCGAAGCACATGGATCAATCGACAAACACAGCGTTACCTGGACGCGTGCCTTGATGTCGGCAAAATCGCGGACCACGCGCGGAGGGTCGCGAGCGATCCGGGAGGCAATGAACCAGCTCGTGCAGCGAAGCGCCAGCCACGACGATGTCCTGTTGCCGTACATCGGCTACTACGGCACGGGGCGTCTCTGGCGAGAGCAGAGACTGCTCTCCGAAGGCGGCATCGATCCGGCCAGACGAAGCTCACGCTACTTCGGGTACCAGAACTGCCTTAGGACAGTGATCGATATAAAGTCTTCAACTTGATCGGGGTAACAGTTTGTAATTCCATTCCCCGTGAAACGCATCGGGGACCAGCGCGAGTGCGTCCATCTGTTCCTTGGTCACCGTAACGCCTGTGGGATATTCCCCGGCGTCGAGTTCGGCCCGGACCCGGAGCCCGGTGGCTGTCCGGACGTTCCCGATGCGGTCGACGATGGTCTCGTACGTCGTCAGCGGGGTGCCGCGCCAGTTCGCCGTGATGTGACAGAAGAGCCGGTGCTCGATCTTGTTCCACTTGCTGGTGCCGGGTGGAAAATGACTCACCTCGATGGTCAGTCCGGTCTCGTCGGCCAACTGTTGAAGCTCATGCTTCCAGGCGCGCAACCGATACCCGTTGCTCCCGCCCGCATCGGCCGTGATGAACAGGGTCGTGGCCTCGGGGTAGGCGCCGCAACCCATCTGATGCCACCAGTGTCGAATCGACGCCACCGCGAACGCCGGTGTGTCGTGGTCCCAGCCCACGCTCACCCAGGCTTCGTTGCGCGCCATGTCGTAGACGCCGTACGGAATCGCCTTGCCCTCGGCGTCGGTCGGGAAATCATGCACCAGCACCGCCGGCGGCGTGCCCTTCGGCTGCCATTCCCGCCCGCCGTTCTTGAAGTTCCCGACCAGCTCCTTCTTCTTCGTGTCGACCGAGATCACCGGCTGGCCGGCGCTCAGATGCTCGTCCGCGGTCTGGTTGATGTGCTCGAACTGCGCGTTGCGGTCCGGATGCGTGGCGCCTTCCTGCCGTTTGCGCGGCGATTGCAGCCGGTAGCCCAGGCGGTGCAGCAGCCGGCCCACAGTGGTCGAACTCACCCGCCACCCCTGCTCGGTCAGCGCCGCCGCCAGCTTCGCGCGACTCTTGCACGTCCAGCGCAGCGGCGAGGTCGGGTCGCCGCGCGTGAGCGGATCCACCAGCGCTTGGAGCGCGGCCTGGATGCCGGGTTGATCCTGCTGGATGCGGGGCCGTCCGCCGCCAGGGCGTCGAATGCGGTCCGTCGGCGCCTCGTCGCGGGCAATCTCCCGGCGCCCCTTGCGAATCGTCTCCCGAGCCACACCGGTGGCCGACGAAACCACCGCGTCGCCGCCGTAGCCGATGGCGAGCGACTCGGCCGCCGCCCACCGGCGGCGACTGCGCTCGTCCAACACGGGCGCGACCACGGCATACTTCGCAACCAGGGTCGCTTCCAGCTCGATGTCTCGCTTCATACCTCCAGTATGACCAGCAACCCAGCAGATGGCAAACTAGTTTCGCGCAGTGTCCTTACCCCAAGCTCGTCAGCTCGACACCTATCGGCCTGGGTCAAGCGCCTCGCCCTCATCGAGGCTCGCAGAGGCCCCCTCGCAACCCTACAGGCCGTCCTCCGTGCTATTGCCAATTGCGTCGAGGACGCCGTCGCCGCCTATTTCGATTTCGAGGAGGACGATATCGTCGTCCAGTTCGAGCCCGACCGGTTTCCGTTTCGCTCCCTGAGCGACGGCCAACGCAACATGGCCGCCACCGCCGCCGACATCGCTATGCGCTGCGCACAACTCAACCCACAACTCAATGACCGCGCGCGCCTTGAAACGCCGGGCGTAGTCCTGATTGACGAGGTCGATCTGCACCTCCATCCACGCTGGCAACGCACCGTCGTTGGAGACATGACCAGGACTTTCCCGAGACTCCAGTTCGTCGCAACCAGTCATTCTCCGTTCATCGTCCAGTCGGTGAGCGATGGCGGCGTGATCAACCTCGACAGAGAAGACTCCGAACCCGAGACACCGCACGACCAGAGCGTCGAGGACGTCGCCGAGAACATCATGGGCGTCGATCAACCGCAGCGAAGCAAGCGTTACCGGGACATGATGGAAGCGGCGGAGAAGTACTACCGGGTACTGGAGGACGCCGCCGCGGAATCCGATCAGCGGGTGGTTCAACAGCTTCGCGATCAGCTCGACGAACTCGAAGAACCGTTCGCAGACAATCCCGCCTACGTCGCCTTCCTTCGCCTGCAGCGAGCCGCGAAGAACCTCCAGTGACGCGCGCCTGCGGAAGCCAAGATCCTGACAGCGGAATCCATCTCATGCGACGAGTCGACCGTGGACCACACCCTCTGGACGACGGGAACGGTCCCAAGAGGTTTCACCCCTACAACAAAGCCAAGTCGGATCTATTGGAGAGAATCGGCGAGTACTGCAGCTTCTGCGAACGAACCGGCGATCTTCACGTCGAGCATGTCGTTTCCAGGTGTCGTCGACCGGAATTGGCCGAAGAGTGGACGAACTTCCTGCTCGGCTGCACGAACTGCAACGGAATCAAGAGCAATCGGAACCACTCGCGCGACGGCTACATCTGGCCCGACCGGGACGACACCGAAGCCGCATTCGAATACCTGCCGGACGGCATCGTCAGAGTTCGACACGACATTCCGGAACCAGAGCGAGCGCAGGCTGAGAACCTTTTCGAGCTCGTCGGCCTCGGTCGCCACCCGACCGCTGATCCTCGCGCTCGCGACCTGAGATGGCGTAAGCGACGTGAAGCATGGAGGCAGGCAGTAGAAGCGAGGCGGGTCTTCGAAGGCCGAGCCGACGTCGTCGATTCGGTCGTCCTGTTGGCAGTGGCTGTCGGCTTCTGGTCCGTGTGGATGACCGTATTCGCAGGCCAACCGCAAGTGTGCGATCTCCTGCGTCAGCACTTCCCGGGCACGAGATGAATGGTAGCGTCGGGAACACGTCCCGAGAATCGAGACCCCAATGTCGCCAGAGCGACCTTCGAAGTTCAGTTAGGCCAGCACGCGCGCGCCGGCGGTGTTGACCGGCCCGACGTAACGGTCGCTCTCCAGGCCGGCCTTCGCGAACGCCGCCTCCATGGCGTCGGCCACGGCGTCAGCCGAGACATCCGAGTCCGCGAAGGCGAGCACGCTCGGCCCCGAGCCGGAGATCGAGCAGCCGAGGGCGCCGGCATCCAGTGCAGCCCGCTTGACCTCGGCGATCGCAGGCACGAGCGGCGCACGAACCGGCTCCACCAGCGCATCCTGGATGCTGCGTCCCAGCAGCGCGAGGTCGCCGCTGTGGAGCGCGGTGACCAGCGCGGCCACGTTGCCCAGGTTGGCGACCGCCTGCCCGATGGTGAACCGGCGCTCGGCGACAAGCCGCCGCGCCTCGGCCGTCAGCACCTGCACGTGCGGGTGGACGAGCACCACGCGCAGCGCGTCGGGCACCGGCAGCCGGATCAGGTCGAGCGGATCGGAGGCGCGGATCAGGACGATGCCGCCGAGCACGCTGGGCGCCACGTTGTCGGCGTGCGCGGTGCCGGAAGCCGCCGCCTCCCCGCGCAGAGCACAGGCAACGAGGTCGTCGGTCGAGAGCACGCCGCCGAACAACGCATTGACCGCAACGGCGCCTCCGACACTGCTGGCGGCCGAGCTGCCGAGACCACTGCCGAGGGGCATCTGCTTGTGGAGCCACAGACGGACACCGCGGCCGGCGGCCGGCAGCAGCTCGAGCGCCGCGGCCGCGGCGATGCCGACGACGTTCTCGCGCGGGTTCGTGTTGAGCGAGTCGGCGCCGGTCACCTCGACGATCTCGACGCCGGGCTCGTTCCGGATCTCGGCCTCGACGAGGTCTCCGGGGCGTTCGAGGGCCAGACCCAGCACGTCGAAACCTGGCCCCAGGTTGGAGGCGGTGGCCGGAGCGAAGACACGGACGCGGTGGGGCATCCGGTGATTATCGACGATGGCACAAGCGGCTCGACGCCGACCCTCGACGGCAACGCCTGCCTCGTCTGCCTGCCGCACCGGCTCCCGGCGGGCGCGGGCTGCTACCATGGACCGTTGGTTGCGCAGGAAGTTCCGGATGAGCGTCACAATCCGCTACGCCGACGTCGGCGACGCCGAGGCCATCGCGGCGGTGCACACCGCCAGCCTGCAGGCTTCCTATCGCCCCCTGCTTCCTCGTCGGCTCGCGCATCTCGTCCTCGACCCCCCGAAAGCGGCGCCGGAGGATCCCCGGCTGGCGGCGATGTCTCGAGCGACCTCGGATCAGCACCACCGTCGTTGCCTGCGACGACCTCGCGGTCGTGGGTTTCAGCACGCTGCGTTCGGCGCCCAGCGCCCGCGCCGGGCGCGCCGCTGGACGGCAAACGCGCGCCGACGACCGCGGTAGACTGTCATGAAGACGCAATGAACCGGTCAGACTGAGGGAAACGCCATGCACGCACGCCACGCCGTCGCCGGAGCGCTCGCCGCCGCCATCGCCGTCTCGACGGCCTGCGGGGGAGCCGCGGCGCCCGACCCGAACCTGCCCGAGATCGTGGCGCAGTCGATCGCCTACCACGGCGGCGCCCTCTACGAGCGATCCAGGATGACGATGACCATTACATCGCTCTCCGGCAGCTTCGATATCGAAGCGTCCCGAAACGGGGGCGAGTTCGAGTTCACCGTGACGGACCCGGCCCGCGGCGAACGGCCGGAGCGCCGCGTGCGCCTGAACAACGACGGCGTCACCGAGTGGCGTGGCGGCGAAGAGGTCGAGCTGGACGCCGAGGGCGAGCGGCGCGCCACCGCGTTCGCCAACGCCCGCGTCTTCTTCCCCCTGCTGCCCTACACCCTGAAAGGGGGCGACATCCACTTCGAGGACATGGGCCTCGACCGGTGGAACGGCCGCGACCTGCACCGCATGAAGGTGTCGTTCACCCCCGGCACGAGCAACGACGCCGACGACGCCTATACGTTCTGGTTCGACCCGGAGACCGGCCGCATCGAGCAGTTCGGCTACGACTTCGACAACGGATTGCGGTACCGGCGGGCGACCTCGTTCGAGCGGGTCGGCGGCGTGCTCTTCTCCGACCAGGACAACTACGCCGTCGACGGCGGGAAGGTGCCGGTCGACACGCTGACCCCGGACTACGTCGTCAACAGCATGCGGCTGCTGTCGCACGTGGCGATCAGCGACGTGACGGTGGAGCCCCTGTAGAACGACTCTTGCCTGACTCTGGCCCGGAGCCCTTTCGACTCTTGCCCCGATTCGGGGCGCGGCGCAGCGTTCACCCATCTTTAGCAAGATTCCCGACAATTTTGTAGATTTAGGCGATATTTCGAGGATCGCATCCCCATAACTTGTTGATTCTAAAGGATCTGGTGTTGGCGGTACTGAATGTAGTGCCATAATCGTGTAGTGGTTGTTGCTTCTGGGACGTGCACCCGCTATCGTGGGCGTGTGTTCATTCGCCGCACCCAAACCCGGCGGACCGCCGACGGACAGCCCTACTTCTCGCATCGCCTCGTCCACTCCGAGCGCATCGGCAACGCCGTCCGCCAGCGCACCCTGCTCAATCTCGGACGCCACTTCGACATTCCCCAGGCGCAATGGCCGCTGGTCTGCTCCCGCAGCGACGACATCCTGGCCGGCCAGACGCCCCTGGTGGCCGATTGCCCGGCCGCCGTCGAACGCGAAGCGCAGCGCATAGCCGCACAGTTGGTCGCCCGCGGCACACCGGTGCAGGGACCGGCAGCCGGGCCGACAGACGTGCAGCCGGTCGACGTCGACTCGTTGCGCCTGGTCCGCCCCCGCAGCGTCGGCGTCGAGCAGGTCGGCCTGTGGGCCCTGGAGCAATTGGGCCTGCCGGCCCTGCTGACCGAGTTGGGCGTCAACGGCGCGTTGCGCACCGCGGCGACCGGCGCCGTCGTCGGACGCCTGGCCCAGCCGGCCTCGGAGCGCGCCACGCACCGCTGGCTGCAGCAACGCAGCGGCCTCGGCGAGTTGCTCGGCGTCGACTTCGAGACCGTCAGCCCGATGCAGCTCTACCGCGCCTCGGATGCGCTGGTGAAGCACCGCGAGGCGATCGAGGCGCATCTGTTCGAGCGGGCCATGGGACTGTTCGACCTGCAGCCGACGGTGACCCTCTACGACCTGACCAACACCTATTTCGAAGGCGAGGCGGGCGCGCAGCCGCAGGCAAAGCGCGGGCACTCGAAAGAGAAGCGCAGCGACTGTCCGCTGCTGACCCTGGGCCTGATGCTCGACGCCAGCGGCTTCGTGCGCCGCTCGCAGGTCTTCGCCGGCAACGTCCGGGAACACCGCACCCTGGCCGGCATGCTGGAGGCACTCGATGCGCCGGCCGGCGCCCTGGTGGTGATGGACCGCGGCGTCGCCACCGAGGCCGCCATCGGGTGGCTGCGCGACAACCGCTACCGCTATCTGGTCGTCAGCCGTGAACGCCACCGGCAGTTCGACGCCGAGGCCGCCGTGGCGGTCCGCACGCAGTCGAACCACACCGTGCATCTGCACAAGGTCGTCTCGACCGACCCCGGCGAGGTCCGCCTGTACTGCTACTCCGAAGAGCGGGCCCACAAGGAGCGGGCCATCGTTGAGCGGGCCGCCGCCCGCTTCGAGGCCGCGCTGACCACGCTCAACGAGGGGCTGGCGCGCCCCCGCGCCCACAAGCGCCTCGGACAGGTCTGGCAGCGCATTGGGCGACTGAGAGCCAAGCATACCCGCGTCGCCAAGCACTACCAGATCGAGGTCACCCCCGACCAGACCGGCGAGAAGGCCGCCGCCGTCACCTGGACCCGTCGCCCCCAGGACGGCTCGATGGCCACCCATCCGGGCGTCTACTGCCTGCGCAGCAGCGAGACCGACTGGGACGAAGACGCCTTGTGGCGCACCTACACCACCCTCACCGACGTCGAAGCCGTCTTCCGCGCACTGAAGTCCGAACTCGGCCTGCGCCCCATCTACCACCACAAGCCGCAGCGGGCCGATGGCCACCTGTTCATCACCGTCATCGCCTACCAGCTCGTGCAGGTCATCCGCACCCGGCTGCGAGCCCACGGCGAACACGCCAGTTGGACCACCCTGCGCCGCATCCTCGAAGGCCAGCAGCGCGTCACCGCCACCTTCCGGCGCCCCGACGGGCGCACCCTGCACGTGCGCACCGCCACGCAGGCCGAACCCGAACAGCGGGCCATCTACGACGCGCTCGGCGTCGACCCGCAACCGGGAGGCGTCCGCAAGACAACCATCTGACCGACCCATTTCCCGGTTTGCGCAGGTTTGTAGTGCCACTCGAGCGCTTTTGTCGCTGTAAGTTGCTGATTCCGCGTTGCTTAGTACTGCGGCTGTTAAACTTGGGTTCAGGCCGCGCAACGCGATCGTCTCAGTCCGCTTCCGACCGGACCCGCTGCCCCAGCGAAGTGAGGCGGTACTTCTGATTCCTGGCGCTGGGTGCGTCGGGGCGGGTCATCTCCAGGTACCCGCCCTGCAACGCCGGCAACAGGTACCGCTGCCGTAGCGACTTGCGATCACTGAGCCGGAGTGTGTGCAGGATTTCCCGCAGCGACATCTCGCAGTCCAGCACGGACAGCAGGCGTGCGACTTGGGGGGTTACCTGGGGGGCTTGCTGGGGGGTCCGAACCGCCGCAAGAATCGTCTCCAGCATGAAGGTGACGAACGCCGTGCTCTCGCCTTCCGCCGAGCTCCGCCGGATGGCCCCGTAGTACTCGCTCTGGCGGGCACGGACGAGGCTCTCGACGGGAACGTGCGCGAACAGGGACTTCCAGCGGGTCAGAATCAGCGTCTGCCAGAGCCGGCCGAGGCGTCCGTTGCCGTCCTCGAAGGGATGGATGAACTCGAACTCGTAGTGAAAGACCGAGCTCGTCACGAGCGGATGGTCGGCGGTGCTTCCGACCCACGACAGCAGGTCGGCCATCAGTCGCGGCACCTGCCCGGCGGGCGGGCCAACGTGATGGACCCGGCCCTGCCCCATAACGGCCACGCCGCCACGGCGATAGCGGCCCGGCGCGTCCAGCAGAGCGGCCATCAGGATCTCGTGTGCGGTCAGCAGGTCGCTCTCGCTGGCCGGGTTCCACTGTTCGTAGCGATCGTAGGCCTGGATGGCGTTCCGGGCCTCCTGAACGTCCCGCAAGGGAGCAACGACCGGCTTGCCGTCGAGAATGGTCGAGATCTGCTCCTCGCTGAGAATGTTGCCTTCGATGGAGAGCGATCCCTGAATCGTGCGGATGCGGTTGATGCGGCGCAGACGCAGGTCCCGCGAGACACCGGCCGCTTCCGCCCGACCGACGGCTTCCGCGATCTCCGCGACGCGGGACAGAATGTCCGGCGTGATCGTGTACGGTGGCCCCGCGCTCATTGCTCTCCTGGCTGACTCCGGCCTCGCCCCCTTCGACTACGGCCCCGACTCCGACCTCGTCTGCGGCCCTGACTCCGGTCCCGAGAGGATGCCCCCGCGGCGTCAGGCCGCCGTAGCGTCGTCGTAGAACGGCGACGGCACGGTCGGGTAGGCGCGGTAGACGTGCGCGAACACGGCCTCGGACGTGGTCTCCACCTCGTCGTCGGAATAGGCGCCGGCGGGCAGGCCCGTCTCGTCGCGGTAGAGGAAGTCGTGGATGGCGACCTTGACGGCGCTCTGGGTCGCCTCCTTCTCGCGCCACTGGTCGACCCGGAGCCTCTCCGCCTTGAGCGTCCGCAGCAGCTCCTTCGCGACGGTCTTGATGCGCCGGATGTCGGCCTCGTCCAGATCCGGCTTCTTCAGCAGGTCGAAGATCGCCAGTGACTCCTCATCCAGCCCCTCCCGAACCGCGCGGCTCTCCTCTTCCTCCAGCTCCTCGAAGAATTTGAGCAGCTCCTCGAAGGTGCGCTCGATGGTCACGCGGTCCTTCTCGCGGTTGTAGTCCGCGACGATTGCTTCGTAGTGCTGCTGGAAGTCGGTCCGTAGCGGATTCCGGGCCAGCAGGCGCCGGAGCCGCTCTTCCACGGTGTGCTTGAGCGCCTGGACGGCGGACCTCTGGGAACGGCTGCGCTCGAACTCCCGCCTGAGTCGGTCGAAGTCGATCGCGCTGATGTCGTACGTCGGCCGCTCCTCGCCGACCCGGCCCGCCTTCACGTCGATGGCCGCGTCCACCACCTCGTACAGCATGCGGATGATGTCGCTGATGTCGGCCTGCTCCCGATCCTGCTGCAGTCTGCGATAGATGACGTCGATGGCGTCGCGGTCCACCCGGTGGGCGTTCACACCCCGCGCGTTGATGCACGCCTTGAACTTCTTGAACACCTCGCGGCACAGCACCTCGAACCGCTTGCGGGTCTCGTCGTTCTCGTTCGCCACCTCCTTGCAGGCCACGATGGCGGCGTTGCGCGCGAAGCCCTCCTTGCGAATGACGTCGTCGAGCGGCGCCCCGCCGTCGTGGAGAAAGCTCCGCACCATCGCTATCGCCTCGGCCAGGTCGGCGAGCAGCTCCTCGCCCGGTCTCGCCGGGTCGATCTCTTTGCCTCCTCCTTCTTCACCAGGCCGCGTGCCGGCGAACGTCGCCAGCGCCTTCCGCAGGTGCTTGAGAACTCCGCAGTAGTCGACGACCAAGCCGTTGTTCTTGCCTCCATTCACCCGGTTGGCGCGGGCGATGGCCTGCATCAGGGTGTGGGCCTTGAGCGGCTTGTCCAGGTAGAGGGTGGAGAGGCTGGGCACGTCGAAGCCGGTCAGCCACATGGCGCAGACGACGGCGATGCGGAACGGGTGCTCCTGCTCCTTGAACGCGTCGTCCACCGCCATCCGCTGCAGGTTGCGGAACCGCGGCTTGGCGTGCATCTCCGCGGGCAGCTCCATGCCCTCCTTGGCGATGCGCCGGTGCGGGACGATGTCCAGGTCCCAGCGCCGGAACTTCTCCACCTCGCCCTGCTCCTCGCTCACGACGGCCGCGTGGGTCTCGCGCATCCAGTCGATCTGACGCCGCAGGTAGATCGCCTCCTGCTCGTCGGGCGCCTTCGCGTGCTCCGCCTCCAGTTCCCCGATGCGCTCGGCCCAGTACCGCTCGATCAGGCCGTGCATGCGCACGCACGGCACCTTGTCGATGCACACCAGCATCGCCTTGCCGGTCTCCCACGCCGCCGAGTAGTGCCGCACGAAGTCGCGGGCCACCTGGTCGAGCCGCTTGCCGGCGGTGATGACATGGTAGTCGCGCTTCAGTTCCCGCTCCAGGCGCTGCGCGACGTCGATGTCGTCGGTCTCCAGCTCTTCCAGCTTCTCGGCGATGCGCTCGTTCAGGTCGTCGATGGCCACGCCCAGGTCGTCGCCGCGGGCGTCGTAGTAGAGCGGCACCGTGGCGCCGTCCTCCACCGCGCGCTGGAAGTCGTAGGTGGAGACGTAGTCGCCGAACACCTTGCGCGTGATCTCGTCGCCGGTGAACAGCGGCGTGCCGGTGAAGCCGATGTAGCTTGCGTTCGGCAGCGCGTTGCGCATGTTGAGGGCGAGCGTGCCGTACTGCGTGCGGTGCGCCTCGTCGCTGATGACGATGACGTCGTCGCGGCGCGTGTAGCCGGTCTCGGGATCCACGTCCTGGTTGAACTTCTGGATCAGCGAGAAGACGTGCGACTTGTGCTCGGCCAGCATCCTGCCGAGGTGCCCGCCGCTGCTCGCCCGGCAGGGATCGCGATCATGGTCCACCACGCCGCAGCCGGCGAAGGTCTTGTAGATCTGGGTGTCGAGATCGTCGCGGTCGGTCAGCACCAGGAACGTGAAGTTGCCGCCCAGCTTGCGATGCACCTTGCGGGTGAACATCACCATCGAGTAGGTCTTGCCGGCCCCCTGGGTGTGCCAGAAGACCCCGAGCTTCCCCGCCCGCTCCTTCCGCCCGCGCACCACCTCCACCGCGCGGTTCACGCCGAGGAACTGGTGGTTGCGGGCCAGGATCTTGCGCGTCTCGCCGGACGATTCGTCGAACAGAATGAAGTTCTCGACGAGGTCCAGGAAGTTGCGCTTGTCGCAGACGCCCTTGAGCAGCGTCTCCATGTCCACCGCCCCCGGCTCCTCCTCGGCCAGCCGCTTCCACTCGTGGAAGTGCCCCCACCGGCTCGTAATGGAGCCGATCCTGGCCTTCTCGCCGTTGGCGAACATCACCACCGCGTTGTGGTGAAAGAGATGCGGGACCGTGTCGCGGTAGTCGGCGTAGTTCTTCTCGAAGGCGGCCTTCAGGTCACGGTGGATGTTCTTGCACTCGATGAAGAGCAGCGGCAGCCCGTTGACGAAGCCGACGATGTCCGGCCGGCGACGGTACAGATCGCCGCGAACCCACATTTCCCGCACGCAGAGGAAGTGGTTCTTGTCGGGGTCGTCGAAGTCGAGCACGCGCAGGCGCCGTTGGGTCCGCCGGCCCCTGTCGTCGCGGTAGGTGACCTGGACGCCGTCGCGCAGGAGGTCGTACTTCTCTCGGTTGGCGGCGACGATGGTCCGCGAGGCCGTGGTCGCGGTGACCTGCCGCACGGCGTCGTCGTAGGCCTCCTTCGGAAGACCTGGGTTCAGCGCCGCCAGGCTCTCGCGTAGCGGGCAGATCAACACGACGTCGAGTTCCGACGCACGGCCGAGGAGACTCTGCGGGCCGAAGTCTTCGTGGTTGTGGGCGTACACCGACTCCCAGCCGAGCTGCTCCAGGTAGTCGGCGGTGGTCTGCTGGACGAGGGTGTCCTCGGTGTAAGGTGACGGCGTCACTTGGCCCGCTCCTCCAGCGTCGCTTGCCCAGCCTGCGTGATTCGATACTTCTGGAGTCGGCTGTTCGGCTTGTCCGGCACCGTGTATGCGATACACCCGTCACGAAGAAGACGGTAGATGACGCGGTTGAGACCCGAGGACTTTGACTGGTGTCCCAAGGCCCCGGCTATCGCGGACCTCGATAGAGATTCCGCTACCAACAGCGCCAGGACCCGCTGCTCCAGAGGAATCAGCCCTGCTTCCTCCGACTCTAGCCCAGCACCGGATGACTCTAGCCCCTCCTCTGGCGGCCCCAGCCCGGATTCTGGCCGTCGACCCACCTGATCACCGGTTCGTCCGATGGCCTCCCCGTCGACCAATGCGGCCGATCTGCGAAACGTCACAGTCACCCAGTGCTCGGACACCTCAATGATGGGCTCCCCCACGCCGTGCTCTCGGCAGAGATCGCGAATACGCTTGATGCCCGAGCCGATGTTCTCGACCGCGTCCATCCGGTACAGCATGCCGAACAGAAGCGGATTCCGGGGCATGCTCTTGGCGCCGAGGTCCGCTTCCGTCATTCCCACGGGCAACCCGCCCGGACTGACGACCTCGATCCGGTCCTTGAAGACGTAGACCTGGACGTTCGCCGTCGAGCGGTAGTCGCGATGCGCCACGGCGTTCGCGACCGCCTCCCGGAGGGCCTCTTCCGGCAACTCCGGCCGTTCTTCCCGCCGCACGTGCTTGATGATGAACTCGACGTTGATCTTGGTGAGGATCCACGCCACGGCATCATCGATCATCGTCGGAGCGTCGCCGTGGAAGTCCCGCCGACCGAGGATCCGCACCTTCTCCGTGCCCATGAACAGTACGCACGACACATGGGCAGAAGTCGTGAATCTGCGAATGTCGCGCGCCAGGAGCCACGCACCGGCGTAGGTCCTGCGGTCCTCGCCGTCCAACAGGCCCAGGATGCGAAGCGCGACCATCCGATCCATGTCTTCCGGAATCTTGGCGCGGCCGCTGAACCGCTTCCAGGTCTCCTCATCAAGGTCGTTCTCGATGGAGAAGTCCGCGCACGGCTTCCTGTCGAAATGCAGGCGTCCGGCCGCGTAGAACAGCTCCTCCACCTCCTCATTCGACATCTGCTGGCTGCTCGCCCCGTCGCGCATGAAGAACCGTCCACGGAACGAGTAGGGCTTGCGTTTCTGCGGCGGCACGACGACGCGCAGGATCTCGCCGACACTATCGACCTCCACGTCGATAGCCGGGTCTGCCGACCTTGCGGTGCTGTGCACGCGTGACTTCAATCGGTTGTGATCCGGCACACCGACGATCTTTCCGGCGTCGGTGACTCCCAACAGAACGGTCCCACCGCCACCATTGGCGAACGCGCACAGTTCCCGGCCGATGTCCTTGGTCAGCGACCGCTTGAACTCGACGGTCGCGCTTTCGCCGCCGACGATGAGGTGGGTGAGATCCGCCCCGCGCTGTGTGGTCATACTCCAACCTCGCCGTTCATCAGGCGCGGCAGGAGTAGGCCGCGAGCTTCTTGGAGACGGCGCGCTCCGCGCTCCAGGATCGACGTCAACCTAAACACAGGTCCTACAGCCTTGTGGAATAGTTCCAGTACACCCATGGCAGGACAGAGCACCCGAGCCCGCTCAAAGTCATCCGAGCGAACGGCTGGATAGCTCACGCCAGTTGCGTGATTTTCCAAATGGCTGACGAACTGTTCGGTGGTGACAAGAAGATACAAATAGGAAAATGGAACTTCAATTGGTGTGAGAACCGTGAATCCGGTTGACACCACGTCGCTTTCCCCGGGGTCGAGAACAAGCGCAAAAGCCCGGAGATTGGGTCGAACGTTGGACCAGATAACATCTCCACTCCTAGCCCTTCTTCTTGCGCGCCCGGGCGCGACGCCGGACGACATAGTGGTCTTGTCCGTGATTCTACCTTTCGCTACCGAAGAGATGTCGATGTAACCGATCCGTTCCGGGAGTTCCTCCGCCCGGTAGCTTTTTTCGTTGGTTCGCGCGATATCTCCGAGTGTCTTCACGTACCAATCCTCCGGCACACCGTTGACGATGCGAACGTGCTCGTGACCGGGGAAGCGGAGGCGGACGAACCACTCCTCGTAGAGCAGTCGCGCCGCCTGTTCCAACAATTGAATCCGCCGTCGGTTGTTCTCGATCAGGTCATCGTAGGCGCCGAGAATTGACACGATGGCCCTTTGCTGACCGATGTCACGCGTGACTCTTACGGTCAGTGCATGTAGGTCGTTTCGATTCACTCCGGGGACGGCTGCCTTGTCACTGTGTGTTTTCTTCAGAACGCTCTTGAGAAAGTACGCGGAGAATCTCGGGTCGTTCCCCTTGAAGTCCTGAACGTAGAGCGACGTGTTCAAGGGCCAGAAATCGTCCGCGATGAAGAATACTTCGCCCAGCGTTCCGTAACGACCCGTGACGACCCCGGGGCCTTTAACCTTCGCTGTGTTGTGGCGACCTGTCACGCCGGAGGAAGAGACGACTGGAACGGATCCGTCCATCCTCAGAGACGACGACAGGTCGTATCCTCTCTTCAGCGTGACGAACTCGCCAAGCTGGATGGATTCCCAGGTCATCCGGCTTCACCGACCTGCTCGACGCGGGACAGCACGTCCGGCGTGACCGAGCAACCCGGTTGCTGAAGCGCGGCGCCGGCGGCGCCAACGCGAACGGCTCCGTCCTCAGGCATCCGTATCCCCGTATCCGTTGAGCTCCGCCTCGATCTCGTCGACGCTCGGCAGACTGCCCGTCAACTCGTCCGGCAGCGAGTCAACCAGGCGGGTCTCCCATTCGGCGACGCCCATCGGTTTGTCGAAGCCGCGCAGGGCGTACTCCACCACCAGCCGATCCTTGCTCTTGCAGAGCAGCAGGCCGATGGTCGGCTTGTCGTCGGCGTGGCGCAGCAGGTCGTCGACGGCGGAGAGGTACAGGTTCATCTGCCCGACGAAGGCGGCGTTGAACGGCACGGCCTTGAGCTCGACGACCACGTAGCGGCGGAGCTTCAGGTGGTAGAAGAGCAGATCGGCGTAGAAATCCTGATCGCCGACCTCCAGCAGAACCTGCCGGCCGACGAACGCGAAGCCGGCGCCGAGCTCCAGCAGGAAGCGCTGCACGTGGTCTACGAGAGCCTGCTCGATCTCCCGTTCGGTTCGGGAGGCGGTAGCGCCCAGGAAATCGAACAGGTACGGGTCCTTGAACACCTGGGTCGCCAAGTCGGAGTCTTCGGGCGGCAGGGTCGCCGGAAAGTTGGTGATCGCCTTGCCGGTTCGCTTGTGCAGCCGCGACTCGATCTGCACTGCCAGAACGTTACGGCTCCAGCCTTCTTCATGTGCTTTCCTGACGTACCACAACCGGGTCTCGGGGTCCCGAAGCTTGTTCAGCAGGATCACGTGGTGCGCCCAGGGAATTTCTGCAACAACCTGTTGCACAATTCGGCGGTCCGGCCAGGCGGCGGCGAACGCGCGCATGTACCGCAGGTTGCGCGGCGACAGCCCCCGCATGTCAGAGAAGGCTTCTCGGAGATCGTCGGAAAGCCGATCGATTACCCTGGCGCCCCAACCCTCCCGGCCCTGGCGGTCGAGAATCGCTCGCCCTATGTCCCAGTACAGCAGCACGAGCCCCGCGTTGGCCGCCAGCACTACGCGCAGGCGTTCCTTGCGAATGCGCTCCTTGATCTCGGCGAAGGCGGCCGTATAGTCCGCCGGCAGCCGGGCGCGCGACGGCCCGACGGGGAAGGACGCGCCCTCCCGTTGCCGGCCCCGGAAGCTCCGGTCGTCCGTGTCACTCGTTCGCGACTTGGTTCGCGTCGTCATCCGAGCGATTCATCTCCTGCGCTGCTTCGATTGTGCAGCAACTTGCTGCGCGATTGCCGACCGGGCATCCTCCAGGTCGCCCGACCGGGCGCTGTCGCCCGACGCCGCCAATTGTGCAACCGCCCGTTGCACAATTGCGCGACCCGAACCGGGGCCAGCAAAAAACCGAACCTCGTCATATCCCCAGCTTCTCGAAGTTCTCCTGGTTCCGCGCCGCCAGGACGGCCGCCTCGGCGTTCAGGTCCGCGAGCTCGGCGTGGATCTCGCGCATCGCGGTCGCGAAGTCGAAGTCCTCGTCCTCCTCTTCCGGGGCGACGCCGACGTAGCGGCCGGGCGTCAGGCTCCAGTCGTTGGCTTCGATCTCGGCCCGGTCCATGAGCTTGACCAGCCCTTCCACGTCGCGCAGCTCGCCGTCGGGGAAGCGTTCGGTGAGCCAGTGGGCCTGACGCCAGAAGTAGCGGACCTTCCGGAGCTGTTCGACGGCTTCTCGCCGGGCCTCGTCGGCGGCCTTGCGGGCGCGGGTGACGTCGCGGCGGTTCCAGACGTCGCTGGACCTGGCGGCACACTCGCGCGCTCGCAGGTCTCGATCAGCCGGAGCGCGGCCTTGCAGAGCTGATCGGCCTGCCCGGCGAGGTTGCGGCTGGATTCCACCAGCGGGGCGAACCGGTCCACCAGTTCGTTCAGGCCGTCATTGGTCTCCGCTGTTTCCTCCCACTGCTCCGCCGCTTCGTCGACACGGCGGCCGAAGTGCTCCGCGTCACGCGCGAATCGCTCCTGCTCGCGGTCGAGTTCCGCCGACCGATCGGCGTGCGGGCCGGTCTGCGCCTGCGTCTCCAGAAACAGAGAGAGCGCGTCGCGGAGCGCGGCGAGTGCATCCAGGAAGTCCTCGAGCGGCCGGCGAACCTGGCCGTCTGCGCCCTCCCACTGGATGCAGGCCACGCCTTCTTCGACGACGTCCAACAGATACCCGAACGCGAGATCGCGAAACCGCGCCGTGTCGCCGCGGTACAGCCAGACGATGGCCAGCAGGTTCTGCTGCTGCTCGGGGCTGAAGTTCGTCAGGAAGTACTCGTAGATGCGGCCGAAGACGTCGCCGGAGACCTGCTTCAGTTCATCCGGGTTCAGCTTGCGCAGCAGGTCGCCGAGCACTTCGTTGTCCAGCGCCTGATACTCGCTCTTCGGCAGCACGCCGCGCAGGCTGGCGTAGTCCGCCTCGATGGACTCCATGGCGGCGATCACCGCGGCCACGCGGTCCTTGCCGTCGGGCAGCGCGACCAGGTGATCGAACTGCGCCTCGAGCCGCAGGAAGAGGGCGTTCTTCTGTGCGAAGTCCTCCCTGGTGACCGTCCGCTTCCTGCCGCCGCGCGTCGGCAGGCCTGCCTCGATCTCGTCCCTGACGGCCAAGTAGCGGCTGTAGGCGTGGCGCAGGAACACCAGGCCCATGACCGGCAGGAAGTACTCGTTGCTGGCGTACTTCGAGTTGGCGCGCAGCGTGTCGGCGGCGCTCCAGAGGCGCCGTTCGATGGCGTCGATGTGCTCGAGCTGCGGCATGCGTGTGAAGTGTACGCCAGGGAATCGCGCACACGAGCGTAGCGCTCCTGTCGCCTCGCATTGCGCCCCCGTTCCGCCCGCGGCGGATTCTGAACAAGCGACTGAGACTGAATCGACGTCGAAGCCCCCAACGGAACGCCATTTGTCCAACCAGGAGCCGCGCACTATGATAGTTGGGTCAACTTTCCCGCGTAGCCCGCGTCGAGTTCGCGGGCCGCCGAACGGCCGTTCGAGGAGGTTGGGACATGAAGCGACGACTGCTCGATTCATTCGGTGTTGCGATGGCACTGGCCGCTGTCGTGGTGGTCTTCCCCCTCGCCGCGGTCCCCGCGCTGGGGCAGGCGACCGGCACGACCGCATCGGGACATCCGGATCTCGACGGGATCTGGCTCGACGTCTACGACACCCCCTTCGAGCGGGCGCCCGAGCTGGGCGATCGAGAGTTCGCGACCGCTGAAGAGCGAGCTGCCCGCGATGAGGCGCGCATGAATCCGGGGCGCAACCGCCGCGGTCCACGCGGGAGCGCGCAGGACGTGTCCGGGGCCTATAACGCCGTCTTCAGCTCGGCGAAGCCGGCGGGTCCGCGCACGTCGCTCGTCGTCGATCCGCCGAACGGGCGGATCCCGGCCCTGACACCGGAGGCGCGGCGGGACGAGGAAATCCGGCGCGAGTGGCGGGTGATGCTGATGCGGAACACGCCGACCTGCGAGCAACAGGCACCCGGCTGCGAGGGCGGGGAATACGGGCCGGTGTCCCCGCGCCGGTTCGACCTCCCGCCTTTCTACAACACGTTGCGGATGAACCGCCACAACGGACCCGAAGATCAGAGCCTTGGCGATCGGTGCATGCTGGGCACCACACCGGACTTCAACGGGTTCCGGCGCATCGTCCAGGGCGAGGACGCCGTAGCGATCGCCTACGACACGGGGCAGGGCCAAGGCTACCAGCGCATCGCCTATCTGACCGGGAGCCACCCAGCGAGCCAGATCCGTCTTCGCCATGGCGACTCGCGGGGGCGCTGGGAGGACGACACGCTGGTCATCGAGACCACGAATTTCTCCCCGAAGTTCCCGTTTCGCGGCTCGACCGTGAACCGGAGGCTCGTCGAGCGGTACACCGTGGTCGACGCCGACACGCTCGTCTACGAGGTGACCATCTCGGATCCGACCGTCTGGACAGCGCCGTGGACCGTCCGGCAGGAGCTGAAGCGCCAGAGCGACCAGCAGAATCGGATTTACTACGAGCCGCGGTGCCACGAGGGGAACTACGGGATGGCCGCGATGTTCATCGGCCATCGGGCTCAGGAGCAGGAGTTCGCCGAAGGGCGCGGGCCGGATCCGTTCTCGTTGGATACCACCACGGGCGGCGGCGGCGCCCGGTAGGACGCGCGCCTGCCGGACGACCGTGACGCCTCACCGACCCTGGGAGCCGACCAGGCGGCATGGGCCTGCACTACGGCCACCCACGCTGGCCGAGATCCGCGCCGGGCTCTCCGTGAGCTTTCTGGAACGCCTGAAGGACACCCTGGACGTGACGGAAACGCAACTGGCGAATGTCGTCGGCATTCCGCGTCAGACCCTGGTTCGCCGCCGAATTGCGGGTGTGCTGCGCCGGGACGAGAGCGACCGGGCAGCCACGGTGGCCAGGGTCTTCGACATGGCGCTGTCGTATTTCGACGGCAACCGGGAGCATGCGCTCGAATGGCTCAAGCACACCAATCCGGCGCTGGCCGGCGAGACACCGCTGAAGCGCGCCGACACCGCCACCGGCGCAGAGGATGTGATCGACCTCATCGGCCGCCTGGAGCACGGCATACCGGCGTAAAGGTGTGGCGCATTGCCAAGTCCGTCCACGCGGCCAGCATCGAGGACATGTTGAGCGGCGACGGCACCCGGATTCGACGAGGTTCAGCTTGGCACGATCCGGCCTTTCGTCTTCGATCGCAGGCTGGCGGAGTGACCGGTGCGCCAGCCCGAAGCGTCACTGCCTCGCCGATCTCCAGTCCGCCTGCCTGATGTAAGCTCTTCCGATGCGGAGCTTTCCAAGCTCTCATGACCCGATCCGCACGGACCTGCCCCCTCTTCGATACGCACGAGACGCGAGACCGACGATGCACAGAAACACCTTCGCCGCCCTCAGCACCCTGATACTCCTCCTGGCACTGGCCGCGCTGGCCCAGTCGGCCGAGCGGACCATGCCGATGCGCACCCCCGACGGCCAGCCGGACGTCTCCGGGACCTTCACCTTCCGCACGCTGACCCCGCTGGAGCGGCCGCGACAGTTCGAGGGAGTGGAGAACCTCTCGCCGGAGGAGGCGGCGGCCTTCGAGGCGGCGGAGCGGACGAGGCGCAACCGCGACCTCTTCGATCCGGAGCAGGGCGCGCTCTTCTACCGGCCGCGGTCCGAGGGCGGCGTCCTGTCGTACAACGAGTTCTGGTACGAGCGGGGGGTCGAGTTGACCTCCGACAAGCGGACCTCGCTGATCGTCGATCCGCCCGACGGCCGGCGGCCGCCCCGCACGCCGGAAGCCATCGCCGGCAGCCGGGAGCGGGCGGCATACCGGCGCGAGCACATGTACGACTCCTACGAGAACCGGAGCATGTTCGACCGCTGCATCATGGGCTTCAACGCGGGCCCGCCGATGACGTCGGGCACCTACAACAACAACGTGATGATCTTCCAGGCGCCCGGCTACGTGGCGATCCTGAACGAGATGGTGCACAACGCGCGGATCATCCCGATCGACGACACGGCCAAGCCGCCTTTCGCGCAGCGCAGCGGCGTCTCCCGCGCCCACTGGGAGGGCGAGACGCTGGTCATCGAGACCGCGCAGTTCGCCGGCGGGAGCAGCAGCCTGACGTCGACCGACATGCACCTCATCGAGCGCCTGACGCGGGTCGACTAGGATATGGTGGCCTACGAGTACACGGTGACCGACCCGGCCGTCTACACCGCCCCCTACACCGTGATGATGCCGTTCCGGCGCACCGACGGACCGCTCTTCGAGTACGCCTGCCACGAGGGAAACTACGGGCTGCACGGCATCCTGGCCGGGGCGCGCAGGCTGGAGCGGCTGGGCCGGGAGTTGCGCCCGTAAGCGTTGCCGGATGCCACATGCACTTGAGTCACCCCAGATGAGTTCTGCGGAGAGAGACAGACCGATGCAATCAAGCGAGAGCCGATGGGTCCGCCTGGCGGTGGCGGCGTTCGTCGCGGCCGCGATCGGCAACCCGAGCGCGAGCGCCGGGCAGCAGGGCAGCACGACCCGGACAGGGCCTCCGCCCGTGATCACCGGCAGCGGGCAGACCAACTGGGCGAGCCACAACCTGGACCTCTACAACCAGCGGTTCTCGGAGCTCGCTCAGATCGACACCGAGACCGTCGGTCAGCTCCAGCGCCGCTGGTCCTATGACGTGGCGCCCGGACTGAACCTCGGCCAGACCACGCCTCTGGTCGTGGACGGCGTGATGTACATGCACGCCGGGGCGACCGTGCTCGCCGTCAATGCGATGACCGGCGCCGAGATCTGGAAGCTGAAGATCGACGGTGTCACCGGCGGCCCGGTGCGCGGTCCGCTGTACGTCAACGGCACGCTCTATTCGTACCACGGCGACAAGCTGGCGGCGGTCGACGCCGAGTCCGGCGAGCTCATCGAGACGTTCGGCGACGGCGGTGTGCTGCCGATCTTCAGCCTGGCCCTGTCCAACAAGTACCCGGACACCTATCCGCCCGGCTTCGACGCCGCCTCGCTCAACTACCGGATCAACAGCTCGCCCGCGTACCACGACAACACGCTGTACGTCGCCTCCGCGATCTCCGAAGGGAACATCCCCGGCGGCCTCGTGGTGGCCGCCGACGCCACCACCGGGCGGGTCAAGTGGGTGTTCAACACCATCCCGCAACGCCCGCAGGACCAGGGCTGGGAGATCGCCGAGTCGACCTGGGGCGAGGGCAAGCGGGTGGGGGCCGGCGTCTGGACCCAGCCGGCGATCGATATCGAGCTCGGGCTGGTCTACTTCAACACCGCCAATCCGAATCCGCCGTACGACGGCTCGGCCCGGCCCGGGGCGAACCTGTTCACCAACTCCACGGTCGCCCTCGACATGGAGACCGGCGAGCTGCGCTGGTTCTTCCAGACCATCCACCACGACCTGTGGGACTGGGACAACGTGACCGGTCCGGTCCTCTTCGACGTCATCCGCAACGGCGAGCTCATCAAGGGAATCGCGGCGGCGGGCAAGAACTGCCTGCTGTACATGTGGCGCCGCGACACCGGCGAGCCGATCAACCCGATGGTCGAGACCCCCGTCCCGACCGAGACGAACGTGCCGGGCGAGGTCGTCTACCCGACCCAGCCGATCCCGCACAACGCCCGCGGCGTACCGCTGACCCCGTTCTGCGCCACCTATCTCGACCTCGGCGACCCCGAGCTGCAGGCGCAGGCGCGCCAGATGTACACGCCGTACTCGACCGACGAGCACTACATCGTGGCGCACGGCGGCTCGAGCTTCGGCTCGCCCTCGTTCAGCCCCCGGACCGGGCTGCTCTACATCACCGGCAAGAACGCGGGCGTGTCGCTGCTCGTCAGACCGCTCGGCGACAGCCTGGAGCTGGGCCAGGGCGGCGGCCACCAACGCAACCTGACCGAGATCAGCCGCATTCCCGAGTACCCGCCGACGATGACGGTGACCGCCTACGAGCCGTCCAGCGGCGAGGACGTCTGGCAGCAGGTGCTGCCGGCGCTCACCTTCGGCGCGTCGAGCGGCAGCGTGTCGACGGCCGGCGACCTCGTCTTCCAGGGCACCGAGGACGGCGGCTTCTACGCGTTCCACGCGGCCACCGGGGAGCAGCTCTTCCACTACGACGCGGGGCGCACGATCCGCTCGAGCCCGCTGACCTACGAGGTCAACGGCACGCAGTACATCGCGGTGATCGCGTCGAGCACGATTCTGGCGTTCGCGCTGCCTTAATCATCTCGAGGCGGCCGGAAGCCCGCCAATGACGAGGTCGGCTCAGATGCCGAGGACAAACCCTACCGCAATGCGCACCATGCCCAGATGACGGTCCGCGTCGTCCCTCATGAACACCCGCTCCGTCCCTTCGAGCGATGGGAGGCTGAGGCGCCGGTAGGCCGCCGCGACACGGAGCGCGAGTCGATCGGTGAGATGAAAGTCCACCCCTCCGCCGGCGGCCAGAGCCAATCCGGACGAGAAGGCGTCGAAGCAGCGCGAGTACGCGCCGCCGTTGTCGGGTTCGCTGGCCGTTCCGGCGAATGACGCGCGGCCAGCGAGGACCTGGACGAACCGTGTGCTGCGTCGGGCGCGCGACAGTCGGTACTGCACGCCTCCCATGAAGGTGTGGAACCCTGCGTGGATGTCGGAACACGCCGACGCCGGTCCGGCTCCGCCCGGCGTCTCCAGGCGGCCGCTCGCCCTCCACCCCCTTCCCAGTTCACCGACAACGGCCAGAGAACGGCTGAGATGCAGGCCCGCGGACAGGAATGTCGCCGCTTCCGGTTGGGCGGTCGGCCGCTGCCAGAACGACGTAGCGCCAAGGGCGAGATGGAGGCCCCCTCTATCGAAGAAGGTCGCTTGCGGTTGTTGGTCACCCTGCACGCTTGGCTCCATGCGCCCGCTGGGCGGTTCGACCGGGATGCGAGCGAGACGCAGCGATCCCCCGGCCGGCAACGCCCGGCCGTCGGCCGGCAACGACTGCGCGACGGCAGCGGATCCGTCCAGGAACCCTGCCACCGCTATCAGAATGACTCCGCCTCGAACGATGTGGCCGATCTGCATCTCGCTCCTCCCTTCACCAGTGGAAAGCCACGCCTACGGACGATCCGTGACGCTCCCGTTGATGAAGAGTTCCTGCAAGCGGAATGCCATCGCTCCGGGAGGCTAAACCCGGCGCCGTCCACGGTTGTGCTTGCAGGGTTGACGGAGAGGACGCGGGCAGCGTCGTGACCGCAGGCGCGTCAATCGGCGCGAGTTGAGGTCACAGCAACCATACATGCAATGCATATGGAACGACATAGGATGTCCTGTCTCGCCGGCGAGTGCGGCGTGCCAATCGTCTTCTCATCGACCTGACGGTTTGCAACCCGCGCACTTGCGAGACATCCACCGGATGGCATCATTCATGCTTCTCTTCGACACGGACGCCGGTTCGCGAGGCGGCACCGACAGCCGGCAGAGGGAAGGTGAGCATGTTGCCGTGGAACCGCTCGCGATCCGTCCGCATCCTGTTGCCGGTCCTGTTCTGCCTCGGGTGCGCTGTCGAGGGGAGCGCGCAGACGGCCAGGACGCAAGGGTGGACATTGGGTCTGGATTCCGGAGCGACGACCGTCTCCTTCGGGAGCGATCCGGGCGACGGAGCAGTACTCGTCGGCGTCCGAATCGGCCATGGCCTCAACCGGATCGTCACCCCGTACCTGGGCGTGGGGTACGGGACCATCGACAGCCGCGGGCTCGAGGCATTCGACAAGGTGAAGGTCGGCCACATCGACCTCGGTGCGCGGCTGCACCTGGCCGATGGCCGCCGCCGGTGGGTCCCCTATGGCGATCTGGCGCTGACCTTCTGGCGGGTGACCGATGTCCTCAAGAACGGCGAATGGACGAGTACCGACTTCACGAGCAGGCCGACCGTCAGCGTCGGCGGCGGACTCGCCATCTACCTGTCCGAGGCGTGGGCCCTCGATGTGAACCTCAAGGCGGGCAAGGGTAGGTTCAAGGATTTTCCCGTGGATGACATCCCGACCGGCGGGACGAGCGGACACCCGGGTACCCTGCTCGATCTCGACGCAGCGTCGATCCGTCTCGGCGTCGGTGTCTCGTGGTGGTGGTGACGAGCGAGAGTCAACGCGCCGGATCGGTTGCCGGCAGCGCCAGGGCTATCAGCTCCGGCACGCGCCCGCCACAGATTAAGAGTCGGACAGACCGGCCAGATCCACGGGCCGGAGGCGGTAACGGATGGCGTTGCCTTCATGGAGGCCGCGGATTTCGTTCCCGACGTAGTCGACGACCCCCTGGCGGTCCGCCTCTGGAATACCCGCCTCCACGGCCATGGCCCTGACGTCGTCCGGCCGGAACGTCTTCCACTCCAGCACGCTGCGCCGAACGGCGGTGCGGACGAAGTCGCGGTACGCCAGCGCCGCCTTGTCCGGCGACTCCAGGTCGGCGCGCAGCACCCGGTAGTTCTCGGCCGACGCAAGATAGGCATCGACGAACACTTCCCGGAGGAGCGACACGTCGTTCAATTCGTAGACGCCGATCAGGCCCTCCACGTAGGCCCTGTCGTCCATGGTGAGAAAGGACATGGGCGCCAACTCGGCCTTCAGCAGCGGCACGTTGGAGGCGACGCGCGACGTCCGCTTGTTGGCGTCCGCGAATGCCTGCAGATAGGGTATGTGGACGAGAAGGAAGAATGCCTGCTCGAATGGGTCCGTGATCGCCGTCGCCTTGGCGACCAGGATGTCGAATTCCTCTTCGATCACGAACGGATTGTCGATCGGCCTGTAGCTCGAATGCGCGATGCCGACGGGCATGGGCCGCAGTCTTCCGGCCATGGCCGGATCGACAAGTAGGCCGTCCGCGAGCAGGGCATGGATGTTGAACAGGTCGCGCCGGTTAATGGCGACCTCAGCGAGATTGTCGACGACGTACTGAATCGCCTCCTTGTGGTTGAGGATCATGACCGCTTCCTTGCGATCCTTGCCGGAAGCCTCCTGCCCGAAACGGATCAGGCGTTCGGTCTCCAGAATGTCGTAGGTGTTTCCCTCCATCCGCGACGACGCCCAGGACAGATCGACGAGAAGCCGTTCCAGGATTCGGCGCGCATACGTCCCCGCCGGCGGCGGGAACGGCACCGGCCGCCCGGCGTCATGCAGCCGCTGCCGTTCGGTCTCGCCGAGGTAGTACACCTTGCCCGGCACGTACCGATCGATGAACTCCCGGTTGTAGCTGGCCAGCCGACGTTGGTGGTACGGGGTTCGCAGATGGGCACGCACTACGGCCACGCCCGCAACGCGGTAGCCGGTGGCGCGAGCTCGCCCGGACACGGCGAGTTGCCCCTCGTCGACCAACCGTCTGAGGGCGCGCCAGATGGTTGGTGCGCTCGCCGTCGGCGCGACGTGGCGCCCGATCTGCTCCCTCCCCGCACCCGGATGCGCGGCGATGTAGTCGAGCAGGACCCGATCGGCGACCGCCATGAAATGATTATGGCACGATGCGAAACGATTTTACGCCAAAGAGACCGGTGCCTTTCGCATCTACGAGGGGTATCGTTTCATCCGCTATGAAACGATTTTCCTGCAGCGGCCAAGGGCGACCAGCCGGGTAGGGTCGGGTGAGCGAGCAGTCGGCCGCCATCAACGACCCGCGGCTCCGGCGACCCAACCTGGTCGAGGAACTCGGCGCGGGCTGAATGCGACTAGTGCTGCGCCATGATTAAACATTCGGGTTTGCGGTGCTGTGATTCGTCGATGATTGCGCGCTGTAACCCATGTCCGCGTCCGAAGATTGTGACATGACGGACCACTAGCCAGCGTTGCCTCGGGAGGCCAGACTGGCGGACGCTGGTGTCAACGAAGGCCTTCACGGTCGTGCACCCCGTCGCGGCTGAGCGGGCGCTCCCCGCCCATGTCGTAGCCCTGCCTCAAACGTTGCGGCGCGCAGCCCCTTCCAGATGCTGTAGCACATGCCGAGCAGCACCAGCGCGAAGGGGAAGCCGGTAAGTAGAGAGGCCGTCTGCAGCGCCACCAGCCCGCCGCTGACCAGCAGGGTGATGGCGACGATCCCTTCGAACGCGCACCAGAAGACGCGCTGGGCGACAGGCGCGTCGAGCTTGCCGCCGGCGGTGATGGTGTCGATGACGAGCGATCCGGAATCGGAGGAGGTGACGAAGAAGACGATCACCAGGACGATGCCGATACCCGACGTGACGCCGGCGAACGGCAGCGCCTCCAGCATCCTGAACAGGGCCATCTCCGGCTGCCCGGCCTGCACCGCCTCGACCACGGCGGTATCGCCCCCGTCGAGATGGTGCGACAGCGCGGTCGCCCCGAAGGCGTTCATCCAGAGCGCGGAGAGCAGCACGGGAAGGACCAGCATGCAGCCGACGAGCTCGCGCACCGTGCGGCCGCGCGAAACCCGGGCGACGAACATGCCGACGAAGGGCGACCACGAAAGCCACCACGCCCAGAAGAAGGTGGTCCACCCGTGCATGAAATCGAAGTCGTCACGCCCCACCCAGTTGCTCAGCGGTCCGATCGCGGCGAGATAATGGCCGATGCTGGCGACGGACCCGGCGAGCAGGTCGAGGGTCGACCCCGCCGCCAGCACGAACGCGAGCAGCAGCAGGGCCAGGAGCAGGTTGGCCTGGCTCAGGCGCTTGACGCCCTTGTCCAACCCGGCTACCACCGACGCCAGCGCGATGGACGTGATGCCGGCGATGATCAGCACCTTGGTCGCGTCGGTGTCCGGCACGCCGAACAGATGCGCCAACCCCGCCGCCGTCTGCTCGGCGCCCAGGCCGAGCGAGGTGGCCAGCCCGAAGAGCGCGGCGAACACGGCGAGGACGTCGATGAGATGGCCGAACCGGCCCCACACTCTCTCGCCCAGGACGGGATAGAACGCCGACCGCAGCGTCAGCGGCAACCCGAGGTTGTAGGCGGCGAAGGCGAGCGCGACCGCGACGACCGCAAACATGGCCCACGGGTGCACGCCCCAGTGATAGATGGCGGCGGCAACGGCGAGCCTGTGCGCGGCGGCGGTGTCCGCGGCGTCGACCCCGAGCGGCGGATTCCGGAAATGGTCGACCGGCTCCGCCACCCCGAAGAACATCAGGCCGATGCCGATCCCGGCCGCGAACAGCATGGCGAACCACGACCAGGTGGAGTAGTCCGGTCTGGCGTCCGGTCCGCCCAGGCGGACGCGACCGAGCGGTGTCACCAGCAGCAGCAGGCAGAACAGGACCAAGAGGTTGCCCGCGCCCATGAACACCCAGTCGAACGTCGAGGTGAGCCAGGCGTACAGCGCGTCGAAGACGCCCGCGGCGGCGTCCCGGAAGGCCAGCACCCCGGTGACGAACGCGATGATGGTGAGGCTGGAGACGACGAAGACCGGGTTGTGGATGTCGAGGCCGAAAAACCGGATGTTGTCCCGGCCGATCTGGTAGTCGGTCTGCGCGGCGATGGTGGCCATGGGGGGATCTGCTCAACCGCCCTGGCGGCTCAGTCGAAGATCCCGAGCTGCAGCTTCGCCGCGTCGGACATCCGGTCCTTGTCCCACGGCGGTTCCCAGACCAGATCGACGCGCGCGTCGCTGACGCCGTCGACCCCCTTGACCTTGCCCTGCACCTCGGCCGGCAGGGTGACCGCCGCCGGACAGCCGGGCGCGGTGAGCGTCATCTGGATGACGGCCAGGCCCTGCCTGTCGACCGCGATGTCGTAGATCAGGCCGAGCTCGTAGATGTTGACCGGGATCTCCGGGTCGAACACGGTCGAGAGCTGCTCGACGATCTGCGGCTTGAGCTCCAGCGTCCTGACGGGGTCGGGCTCGATCGGCGGCGCGGAGGCGGATGGCGAAGCGGCTGACTGTCCGGCGGGCGCCGCAGAGCCGGGTCCGGTCAGCGCGCTGGTGTCGAACATCGAGGACGACGGAGGCCCATCGGGCGCTGGCAACGGCGACATGGGCGAGGCCTGCGGCGGCGGCGCCGATCCGTCCACGTGCGGCGGAATCACGGGGTGACCTCCCGAGGAAGGTACGGCCCCGGCGCCCGCGGGGCGGTCACCGGCGAGTTCACCCGCGCCGAGCGGCGGCGGCACGTCGTCGATCTTCAGGATACCCATTTCGCGCACTCCTTACGTAACCATCAAGCTGCGATCCCCCACCGCCGGACGGAAGACCCCAAGTCGCGCGAACAACCATACCACGCGCGTTTCGGACAGGGTGCCGGCGCCAGCGCGCGACCGACGTCAGTCGTTGTTCGTCGACACATCCACCGCCGCCGTCTTTGCCATTGCTTTCAGGATAAGTGGCGCACTCACTCCTATGTTCATCGCCACCAGAGGACCAATTGGCTGGCCGATGTACCAATACACCCACGCCAACACGCCGCCTATCACCGGCCTCGCGAAGAAATCGAACCAGTATGGCTTCTGACCGAAGTCGATTGGACGCTCCACCTGCGGGATTCTGCTGATTTCCAGATACTGTACGCAATTGAGCAAGAGCACGCCCAGGCAGCCGAAGCCGAAGGTTTCCCATCCGCCCATCGTAGTCGTCACGTCGATGTGCGACGGTAGTGATCGAGTAATTGCTCGATCAGGGAATGTGTTTCGCCGTAACGCTTGCGGGTCGTGAAAAGGGCGCGGCCCTGGCGATCACGTTTCGGAGATCTGACTACGATGCGACCTGAACGATACAGAAACCTCCGGATTTCGTCAGGTGGAACCCCGGTCTCGCGACTGATGCCCTCGATGGTCCGCCAGTTCCACTTGGGATCTTCGAGGGCCCGCAGGATTCTCTCTTCAGTCGGAATCGCGCCGGATCCGATTGCATCAACGTCCATCGTCAACTCCCCCGTTCCCATTGTAGCGGAGATCGGAAGACACTCGTGACTGGCATCGGTCGAAGCAGCGTGCCACAATGGGAGGTTCCGCGGTCCCGAGGTCGTGCGGTCCGTCAGATAGCGATCCAGACGTGTGCGAACGTTCTAACGACCAGGCTGGTTCCGGGACTGGTGGTGGGAGAATGTCACGATGGGACTGCGTGTACAGCATTTCCTGAGTCCGTCGGAGCAGAACGCGAACGCCGGGAACGGGGGAGACATCATCAAGCACTCCATCTACTTGGCGCTGCTCGACGCGTTGCGAGAGCGGGACCCATGGCGCCACGCGCTGCACGTCGTGGAAGCTCACGCCGGAAAGGGCGTCTACGTTCCGGCGGCGGAAGCATATGTCAGGGCGGTGGAAGATTCGGCCATGCAACGGTCGGTCTTGGGCGCGGCGCAACGGAAGGCCTTCCGGCCCGCGCCGCACGGGCTCGGATCTATTGAGGGCACGCAAGACGGCAAGCTGCACGCCTACGCCGCCTCGGCCGTGCTCCACGCCTTCGCGCTCTGCGATCTGCCGGAGAAGTCGCTGCTGCTCATGGATAGCGATCGCCGTGTGACGGCTACGTTGAAGCGCGTGTTCGGCGAGGCTGCCTTCTGCGGGTTCGATCCGCCGCCTCGCGTACTGCGCACAGAGTCATCGTCCGAGGAGGTCGTGCTCGACGACCTCAAGGGCTCGTGCTTCGGCGGGCACCATGTCGTCCACCTTGACCCGTTCGCGTTCGTGGTCGGCGAGAAGAAGCACGTGCATGAACGGGAACGGTACGCAAAGTTGCTGAGCACTGCAGATATGTGCGTGGCGTCTGGCACCCTGGCTGCACTGAGCGTCTTCGTCGTCTGGGGGCAGAGGCACGGCAGCAGGGCCCGGGCCGACCTGTTCGGTGCGGGATGCGGTACTCAAGGGGGATACCAGGATCTACGCACCAGGATCCGGAGCGAACGTCGCATCACCGTCGAATGGTGCTGGGGTCAGTACTTCGCGATACTGCTCGTGGTTCCGGCCTCGGTCAGGGATGAAGTCATCGAACGCATCAAGGACTACTGCAAGCCGTTCGAGCGGTATCTCAAGACCCATTTCGAAGTGTCAGACTGACGCACCAGCATGGCCTGACCGTCGTTGAGCCGGGAGTGACGGTGCCCGCGCCGTGCCCTACTCCGTCGACACCAGCTCGTGGCGATCCTCGACGGCGGCCCGCAGCGTGTGCCAGGCCAAGCTGGCGCACTTGACGCGGGTCGGGTAGTCGCGCACGCCCGCGAAGACGGCCAGCTTGCCCACCAGCGCGTCATCGACCACCGCGCTGTCATCGGTTACGAGCGCCAGAAACTGCTCGAACAGCCGGCGCGCCTCGCCGAGCGTCTTGCCCTTGACGGCGTCGGTCATCAGCGACGCCGAGGCCTTGGAGATGGCGCAGCCGGAGCCGAGAAAGCTGACCTCGGAGATCGTGTCGCCGTCGAGGTTGACGTAGACGGCCAGCTTGTCGCCGCACAGGGGGTTGTAGCCGTCGGCGTGCCGGTCGGCCCCGTCGAGCTCCCCGAAGTTGTGCGGGCGCCGGTTGTGGTCGAGGATGACCTCCTGGTACAGCTCGCGCAGATCGCTCATAGAGGAAACATCTCCCGCACGCGCTCGAGGGCGCGCACCAGCGCGTCGATCTCCGCGCGCGTGTTGTACATCGCCACCGAGGCGCGCGCCGTGGCCGGTACGCCGAAGCGGTCCATGACCGGCTGCGTGCAGTGGTGCCCGGTGCGAATGGCGACCCCCTCGGTGTCGACGATGGTGCCGACGTCGTGCGGGTGCGCCTTCTTCATGACGAAGGCGAGGATGCTCGCCTTCTCCTTCGCCGTGCCGATCAGCCGCAGCCCCTCGACCTCCGACAGTGCGGCGGTGCCGTACTCCAGCAGGTCCGCTTCGTGGGGCGCTATCGCCTCCAGGCCGACCCCCTGCAGGTAGTCGATGGCGGCGCCGAGACCGACGACCCCGGCGATGTGCGGCGTGCCCGCTTCGAACTTGTGCGGCAGGTCGGCGTAGGTGGTCTTCTCGAACGTGACCGACCGGATCATGTCGCCGCCGCCCTGGTACGGCGGCATCCGCTCCAGCCACGACTCGCGGCCGTAGAGGACGCCGATGCCGGTCGGCCCGTAGAGCTTGTGGCCGGTGAACGCATAGAAGTCGCAGTCGAGGGCCTGCACGTCGACCGGCATGTGGTAGACGGCCTGCGATCCGTCGATGAGCACCGGGATGTCGCGGCGCTTCGCCATCTCGACGATCTCGCGCACCGGGTTGATGGTGCCGAGCGAGTTCGAGAGGTGCACCACCGACACCAGCTTCGTCCGCGGACCGATGAGCCGCTCGAGCTCGTCGAGCTGCAGCGTCCCGCTGTCGTCGATCGGCGCCACCCGAAGCTGCGCCCCGACCTGCTCGCACAGGAGCTGCCACGGCACGATGTTCGAGTGATGCTCCATGTGGGTGATCAGGACCTCGTCACCCGGTCCGACCTGCCGCCGGCCGAAGCTGTGCGCCACCAGGTTGATGCTCTCGGTGGAGTTGCGCGTGAAGATGATCTCGCGCGACGCGCGGGCGTTGACGAACCGCTGCACCTTGACGCGCGCGGCGTCGTAGGCGGCGGTCGCCTCCTCGCTCAGGGTGTAGACCCCCCGATGGATGTTCGCGTTGCCGGCGCTGTAATAGCGCGCGAGCGCGTCGAGCACCTGCCGCGGCTTCTGGGTGGTGGCGGCGTTGTCGAGGTAGACGAGCGGATGCTCGCGGATCCTGCGCCCCAGGATCGGGAAGTCCTGCCGGATGCGCTCGACGTCGAACGCCGGCGGCGCCACCGTCGCAGCCGCGGCGAGGCTCAAGGCAAGCACCCCTCAGTCGTGCACATGGAACGACCCTCCCCCCGACCCGGGCAACTGCGCCAGCAGCAACTCGTCGAGCTGCTCGCGGAGCGGCGCGATGGCGATGCGATTCAGCACGTCGCCGGCGAATGCATGGATGAGCACGCTCCGCGCATGCTCCAACCCCAGCCCGCGGGCGCGCAGGTAGAAGAGCGCATCGGCGGCAAGCTGGCCGACGGTGGCCCCGTGGGTGCACTTGACGTCGTCGGCGAAGATCTCCAGCTCCGGCTTCGTGTTGATCTGCGCGTCCTCGGAGAGCAACAGCGCCTTGTTGGTCTGCTTCGCGTCGGTCTTCTGGGCGTCGATCTCGACGATGACCTTGCCGTTGAAGACCGCGTGGGCCTGACCGTCGAGGATTCCCTTGTAGAGCTCGTGGCTGGAGCAGTGCGGTTTGGCGTGGCGGATCGTCGTGTGGTTGTCGATCAGCCGCCGGCCGTTCGCCAGGTACAGGCCGTTGAGCGTGCACTCGACCCCTTCGCCGTCCAGCAGCGCCTGCACGTCGTTCCGCACGATGGCGCCGCCCAGCGTGACCGCCTGCGACGAGAAGTTGGCCGCACGGTCGAGCCGGACGTGCAGCGAGCCGATGTGGTACGCCGCGAGACTCTCGCGCACCAGCTTGTAGTGGTCGACCACCGCGTTCGGGCCGGCGATCACCTCCGTCACCGTGTTCGTCAGGTACGGCGACTGCCCGCCGCCGCCGTAGCTTTCCACGATCCGCACCTGCGCGTTCTCGCCGACGACGATCAGCACGCGCGGATGGGTCATCACAGGCTCGCCGCCGGGAGGCGGCGACGTGACGAAGAGCAACTGGATCGGCTGCTCGACCACCGTGTCGGCCGGCACCCGCACGACCGCGCCGTCGTGCAAGAGCGCCGTGTTGAGCGCCGTGAACGCCTCGTTCTCGATGCCGGCTCCGGAGGCCAGGTGCGCCTCGACCGCCGCCCGGGTCTCGCCGGCGTCCGATGCGAGCACGTCCGCCAGGCTCAGCACCTCGACGCCGGACGGCAGCGCCGAGACGTCCGAAGCCGGCGCCACGTAGCGGCCGTTGATGAACGTCAGCCCGGCGCCCGGCAGGGCGTGGGGCGCGGCATCGGCCTTGGCGGCCTCGCGCTCGGCCGGCGCGGCAAGGACAAAGGCAGTGTTGGCGATCGGCGCGACGTTGGTGAAGCGCCACGCCTCGAGCCGCGTGGTGGGAACGCCGAGGGCGGTGAAGCGCTCGAAGGCGCGGCTCCGCAGGTCGACGACCGTGTCCGGTGCGGGTGCGGTGCGCCGTACAGCCTCGAAGGCGTCGGCGTAGGATTCGGCAGGAGCGAGTGTCGTCATCGGCATCCCGCTACGCGCCGACCTGCTCGGCGACGCGCTCGATCCAGCCGTAGCCCTTCTCCTCGAGCTCCAGCGCCAGCTCCTTGCCGCCCGACTTGACGATGCGGCCGTCCGACAGCACGTGCACCACGTCCGGCACGATGTAGTTCAGCAGCCGCTGGTAGTGGGTGACCACCACGATGGCACGCTCCGGGCTGCGCATGGCGTTGACGCCGGCCGAGACGGTCCGCAGCGCATCGATGTCGAGCCCCGAGTCGGTCTCGTCCATGATCGCCAGCTTCGGCTCGAGCACCGCCATCTGGAAGATCTCGTTGCGCTTCTTCTCGCCGCCGGAGAAGCCCTCGTTGACCGGGCGCTTCAGCAGATCCTGATCGATGTGGAGCACCTGCATCCGCTCCTTGACCAGCGCCATGAAGTCCATCGCGTCGAACTCCGCCTCGCCGCGGTGCCTGCGCACCTCGTTGAGGGCCGCCTTCAGCAGGTAGGCGTTGTTGACGCCGGGGATCTCCACCGGGTACTGGAACGCGAGGAAGATCCCTTCCCGCGCGCGCTCTTCCGGCTCCATCTCCAGCAGATCCCGGCCGTTGTAGCTCACCGACCCGGCCGTGACCTCGTAGTCCTCGCGGCCGGCCAGCACCGCCGCGAGCGTGCTCTTGCCGGAGCCGTTCGGCCCCATGATGGCGTGCACCTCGCCCGCCTTCACGGACAGGTCGATGCCCTTCAGAATGCCCCGGCCGGCGACCGAGGCGTGCAGATTCGTGACTTCGAGCATGCTTGTCTGACGTTCCTTCCTACCCACCTGCCCGAGCTATCCGACGCTGCCTTCGAGGCTGACGCCGAGCAGCTTCTGCGCCTCGACCGCGAACTCCATCGGCAGCTCGCGGAAGACCTCCTTGCAGAAGCCGTTGACGATCATGTTGACCGCGTCCTCGGTCGACAGGCCGCGCTGGCGGCAGTAGAAGATCTGGTCCTCGCCGATCTTCGAGGTGGACGCCTCGTGCTCGACCTGCGACGACGTGTTGCGCACCTCCAGGTACGGGAAGGTGTGTGCGCCGCACTTGTCGCCGATGAGCAATGAGTCGCACTGCGAGAAGTTGCGCGCTCCCTTGGCGTTCTTGCCGATCCGCACGAGGCCGCGATACGTGTTCTGGCCCTTGCCGGCCGAGATCCCCTTCGAGATGATGGTGCTCCGCGTGTTCTTCCCGAGGTGCAGCATCTTGGTCCCGGTGTCGGCCTGCTGATAGTTGTTGGTGACGGCGACCGAGTAGAACTCGCCGACCGAGTTGTCGCCCTGCAGGATGCAGCTCGGGTACTTCCAGGTGATGGCCGAGCCGGTCTCCACCTGCGTCCAGGTGATCTTCGCGTTCGTGGACGCCTTCCCGCGCTTGGTCACGAAGTTGTAGATGCCGCCCTTGCCGTCCTTGTCGCCCGGGTACCAGTTCTGCACCGTCGAGTACTTGATGGTCGCGTCGTCGAGCGCCACCAGCTCGACCACCGCCGCGTGGAGCTGGTTCTCGTCCCGCATCGGCGCCGTGCAGCCTTCGAGGTAGCTCACCGTGGCCCCCTCGTCGGCCACCAGCAGCGTCCGCTCGAACTGCCCGGTCTGCGCCGCGTTGATGCGGAAGTAGGTCGACAGCTCCATCGGGCAGCGCACGCCCTTCGGGATGTAGGCGAACGAGCCGTCCGAGAAGACCGCCGAGTTGAGGGCGGCGTAGAAGTTGTCCGACGCCGGCACCACCGACCCGAGGTACTTGCGGACCAGGTCCGGATGGTCCCGCACCGCCTCGGAGAACGAGCAGAAGATGATCCCCAACTCGGCCAGCTTGCCCTTGAAGGTGGTCGCGACCGACACCGAGTCGAAGACCGCGTCCACCGCCACCCCCGACATCACCTTCTGCTCCTCGAGGGGGATGCCGAGCTTGTCGAAGGTCGCCTTGATCTCCGGATCGAGGTCGTCGAGGCTCTCCAGCTTCGGCTTCTGCTTCGGCGCCGAGTAGTAGATGATGTTCTGGAAGTCGACCGGCGGGAAGTGCACGTTGTGCCACGCCGGCTCGGCCATCGTCTGCCAGAAGCGGAACGCCTTCAGCCGCCATTCGAGCAGCCACTCCGGCTCGCCCTTCTTGTCCGAGATGATCCGGATGATCTCCTCGTTCAGCCCGGCCGGCACCGCCTCGGCGTCGATCTCGGTGACGAAGCCGTACTTGTAGTCCTGATTCGCAAGCTGCTCGATGCTGTCGGTCGAGGTCGCCATGACGCCTGCTCCCGTTTGACGCGACACCTCCGGCCGCCCTCGGGCCTTCGGAATATCGCGGTCGATGCTCGATCCGCATTCCCGACCAGAATGGTCGGATATGCAATTCTACCGAATCGGCGGGTGTCCACGCAAACCGCCGGGCCGGAGCCGGATCCGGAACCCGAGCGTCGAGCGCCTCCTGCATCTTGGCGACACAAGAGCCGCTGTGCTTCGGCTGCGCGGCCACTGCCCTGAAGCCGATGGCGATGACAGATTGACCCATGACATTCAACGAGTTGGTCGAGATCGTGGCGGACGAGCCGCTGTTCGAGACCGGACTGCTCCTGGCTGGCGCGGTCGACCCGGCCGACCTCCGCCGCCAGCTCTCGCGCTGGACCCGCACCGGGCGGATTCAGCAGCTCCGGCGCGGACTCTACGCGCTGGCACCGCCCTGGCGCAAACGGACGCCGCATCCCTTCCTGGTGGCGAACCGTCTGGCGCCGGGCTCGTACGTCAGCGGTCTCTCGGCGCTCGCCTTCGCCCACGCAATCCCGGAATACGTGGCGGAAGTCACCAGCGTCGCGACCGGTAGACCCCGCCTCCGCCACACGCCGCTCGGCCGGTTCTCGTTCCGTCACGTCAAGCCGGGCCTGCTGTTCGGCTGTCGTCGCGTCGACCTGGGGGCCGGCCAGCACGCCTTCGTTGCCGAGCCCGAGAAGGCGCTGCTCGACGTGGTCCACCTGCAGCCGGGCGGCGACGAGGAGGATTACCTGCGGGCGCTGCGCCTCGACTTCGACGCCTTGCGGCTCGACGTCCTGGACGCCTTCGCCACGAGGTCGGCCGCGCCGAAGCTCGCGCGTGCCGCCGAGCGTATTCGCCGCCTCGGCCGGGAGGCCCCGGAGTACGAGATCCTGTGAAGGACCACCTCGAACGGCTCATCGCGGGTTGTGCTCGACACAACCAATCGGCGTCCCGACCTGCTCGACCTGTCACGGCGCCGTCAGTGGACGATTCGCCATCGCCGGAAGAGCTCGAGCGGCAATGCGCGGAATGCCACAGCCCGCTTCGTCTTCGACCCGCACGCGGAACGTCTGGCAACCGCGAGAGTGAGCGTTCGCCGCTACGGCAGTGACAACGCCACCCACTCCGGGATCTCGTCGCGGGCGCCGACCGCCACCACTATGTACTGCCGGCCTTCGTGCAGGTAGGTCATCGGACCGCCTGTCGTGCCGGCCGGCAGCTCCGTCTCCCAGACCACCTCACCGGTCGCCTTGTCGTAGGCCCGGAACTTCCGACCCCAGCGCCAGGACTGGTCCTGCTCGGGATCGGACGGGTCGCCCTCACCGCGAAGCGTGCCGATGATGGCGTCGCTGCCCTCGCCGAGGAACAGCAGACTGCCGGTGACGAGCGGTGCGGGACGGTTGGGGATGCCGAGCGGCGGCAGGTCGAGGTCCTTCAGCAACGGGTGGTTGAGCGGGCCGTCGCCGTTGGGCGCCATCCACGCCAGCTCGCCGCGGTTGAGGTCGAGGGCGGTGATGCGCCCGTAGGGCGGCTTGGTGATCGGCAGGCCGTGCGGTCTCGGTGTCGGCACACGCACTTCCCCCCGGGAGGTCGCCCAGGCCAGCGTGGCATCGTCGGACGTGGTCGGGGAGACGCTCCACACCGTCGGCTGCGTGTGGGACACCGCGTAGTAGATCCCGGTCTCCGGATCGAACGCCCCGGTGTGCCAGTTGCCGGCCCCCCAGCCGCCCGGCGCGGTCAGCGTCCCGAGCTTGCCGCCCGGCTCGTCGCTGCGCGGCCACGGCGGCGTGAACAGCGGTCCGAGCACGAGCTGCGCCACCGCTTCGAGCGCCTCCGCACGCAGCTCGGGAGTGAAGTCGATCAGATCGTCGACGGTGATGCCCTGCCGGTCGAATGGCGGCGGCTTCGTGGGGAACGGCTGCGTCGGCGAGGTCCACTCGCCCGGCACGATGGATTGCAGGACCTTGCGCTCCTCTATCGGCCAGACCGGCTCGCCGGTCGCGCGGTCGAACACGTACAGGAACGCGGTCTTGCTCGGCTGCATCACCGCCTCGATGCGCCGGCCGTCCACCGTGATGTCGCCGAGTATGGGCGGTCCGACGGTGTCGTACTCCCAGACGTCGTGATGGACCATCTGGAAGTGCCATACCCGCTCGCCGGTGGCGGCGTCGAGGGCCACGAGACTGTCCGAAAAGAGGTTGTCCCCGGGCCGGTGGCCGCCGTAGACCATCCCGGTGGGTGCGGACAGCGGCACGTAGACGTACCCCAGCTCCTCATCGGCGGTCAGGCAGCACCACGACCCGAGATCGCCCGAGTAGGAGCCCGAGCCGTCGCCCCAGGTATCGGCTCCGAACTCTCCGGCACGCGGAACGACGTGGAACGTCCAGAGCAGCTCTCCGGTACGCACGTCGAAGCCGCGGACGTCCTCCGGCGCCGCCTCACGGACGATTCCGCCGTCGCCGGCCCCGCCGGTCGTGCCGGCCACCACCACGACGTCGCCGACCACGATCGGCCCGGCCGTCCAGTCGAACTCACCGGCGAGCGGATGCTCCCAGTCCAGGTCGACCCGGCCCTGATCGGCTAAGCCGAACGACGCGACCCGCCGGCCGGTTTCCGCGTCCAGCGCATACAGGTACCCGCTCCGGACCAGCAGCAGCCGGCGCGCGGACCCGTCGGTCCACCAAGCGGCGCCGCGCGTGCTGCGGCCGGCGACCTCCTCCTCGGTGGCGGCGAACGGCGGCTGCCGCCAGATCGTGTCACCGGTGCCCGGGTCGAACGCCTCCAGCAGTCCGAGCGCGTTCGGGGCGTACAGCACGCCGTCGATCAGGATCGGCGTCGACCGCAGATACGCGTTGACGCCCAGATCCGGGAATGCCGCCAGCAGTTCCGGATCCGCGGCCGGACGGCGCCAGACGATCTCCAGCTCGCCGACGTTGTCGCGATCGATCCGGTCGAGCGGCGAATAGCGCGTGAACGCTTCGCCGCCGCCGAAGTAGCGCCATTCGCGCTCGGGAGGCTGCGCCCCGGCGGGAACCGTGGCCGCAAACAGGACGATTGCGAAGATCGCTCGGGTGAGATTGCGCATTGGAACCCCCGGGCCGGCCGCCGCCAGCTCGTCCCGTCGGATCACGGTTTGGCGACGTTCCAGTACACGCCGGCGCCGCCGTAGGTCTTGCCGAGCTCGGCCAGCCAGACGGCTCGCTCGATCTCCTCGGGGCCGCCGTCCAGCTCCGCGAAGGCGTAGGTGGCCTGCCCCCGGTTCTGGCCGGGCGCCTCGTCGCCGGCGTAGGTATAGACGGCATAGCCCTTGTAGACCCACTGCCGGCTGCCGTCGCGGCGCGTGACTACCTCCCAGAAGCCGGTCGACCGCGCGTCGTCCGCAGCCTGGAACGGGCGCCACATCTTCAGGCATTCGGCGTCCACGCAGGCGTCGCCGCCCAGCCGTTTGCCCCGGTTGTAGCCGTTCTTGAAGCTGTCGCGCAGGTTGCGCCCGCCCCAGTACTTCTCGAACGCGGAGCCGGAGTAGAGGGTCATCCCGTCGAGCGAGAGGGCGTCGCCGTACCCCTCCAGGGCGGTCACCGCCACCCGCGGGGGCCGGAAGTTCTCCGTCAGCACGGCCATGCTCCACCGCTCGTCGGCGGCGCGGCCGTGCGCGTCGCCCGGCAGCAGGTCCCCGGGGTACCGATACAGCGGCCTTCCCCGGTAGGCCCACTGCCGTGAACCATCCACCCGGCTCACCACGGAGAAGTCGCCCCTGTCGAGGGCCAGCGCCGGCGCCGGGAGCGGCAGCCACCGCATCTCGCAACCGCGCTCGGAGCAGGTCTGCCCGTCCCGCGCGGCATCGCCGTCGAACGCGTACAGGGTGAAGCCGTCGAAATCGGTCAGCACGACGGCCTGCGCCGACGATACGAGCCTGGCCTCCATGCCGGCTGGCACGGTAACGGACCGGGCGGGCTCGAGGCGCGCCACCTGCCAGCCTGCCGGCGGCATCAGCGCCCCCGCCTCCGCCCCTCGCTCGGCGAGCTTCAGATTCGCCGTCTCGGCCAGACCGACGTTGGTGGCGACTTCGCCCGGCTCCTCCTCCCGTGACCACGTGTGCAGCGGATGCGACCGGTAGGCCCACTGCAGCCGGCCATCCGGGCGACGGACCGGTGACCAGTCGCCGAAGGGCTCGGCGTCCTGCGGAGCCGGGAGCGGCGGGAACTCGCCAGCGCACGCGTCCAGGCAGCCCGCGCCGCCGAATGCCCCGTCCGCGCGCAACAGCAGGGTCCGGCCCTCCGCGTCGCCGAGCCTGACCCAGAGCAACTGCGCGGCCGACGCCTGCAGCTCCCTCACCACCTCCACCAGGGTCACGCCGGGCGGGACGGTCTGCGGCGCCGCCGGCTTCTCCTCCGCCAGCGCCGGAGGCGCTCCAGCCAGGCTGAACGCCGCCGACACGGCGGCAACCACCGCACACCAGACCGTCGGGCGGGTCACGCCAGCACCTCGCCGAACGGCCGCATCACCTGGTTGGACTCGCTGCCCCACTGGCCGTTCACCACGCCCAGAGCCTGCTGAACGGTGAAACCGACGCGGGTGGCCGCGTCCCCCTCCGCCGCCACGTGCAGGCCCGTCTTCATCCGGCCGCCGCCGCTCCCGGCGGTCAGCACGGGATAGCGCTTCATCGAGTGCATCCGCGCCTCGCCGTGGTCCGTGAACGCAAAGACCACGCTGCGATCCAGCAGCGTGCCCTCCCCTTCCCGGATGGAGTCCAGCGTCTGCACGAACTCCCGGAAGAAATCCATCATCCGCTCGGCCAGCCACTTGCACGTGGGCTGATACCCCAGCTCCGGATCGATCGGCTCCTCGTGGGTGAGGGCGTGGTAGGCGTTCACCTCGCCGGGCCGGCGCAGCCGGGAGAACGCCGAGCCCATCGTGAGATTGAAGATACGCGTCTGGCCGCACGCCAGCGCGTGGGCGAGAAGCCGCGCGTACTGCCGGTGGGTGCGTTCGACCTGCTCGACGAGCGCCCCGATCGCCTCCGTCCCTGCTTCCGGAACCGTGCAGGCAGGCAGCGGCGCCGGCCGGTCGAGCTCGAACGCCAGCTTCCGCTCCAGGTCGCGCACGGAAGAGAAGTACTCGTCGAGCCGCGCCCGGTCCGACGCGGACACCGCGGACATCAGCTTCTTCCGCTGCTCCGAGACGGCGGAGAGCACGCTGTGCCGCACCATCACCCCCGGGTCGGCCTGGAAGTCGGCCCCGCTCGGATCCCGGAAGCCGTCGCCGAAGATGCGGCCGTACAGGGCGAGGGGCGACGTCTCGGACGGGTTCAGGCCGCTGGAGCCGCGTGCGCTCCAGCTCGCGCTGCTGTCGCCGTCGCAAGTCACCTCCAGGGAACGGAACCGGGTGCCGCGGCCGATCTGCTCGCCGATGAAGGTGTCGATGCTCGTCGAATAGTCGCTGCCGTTGCGCGACACCATGCCGGTGGCCTGACCCTGGGCGCCGGAGTAGTGGTTCTGGTTGACCTTGCCGTCCAGGAAGACCTGCATGCCGCTGAACAGGTTCATCTTCGACTGGATGGGGCGCAGGCCGGCCAGGTGCTCCGGCAACTCGTAGTCGGTGCCCGTCGTCGCCGGCTCCCAGTGGTTGGGGACCAGTCCCAGCCCCCAGAACCACGTGCCGAAGCAGGGCGGCAAGGGAGCGCCGGTGGCGGCGTAGGCCGTACCGTTGGTGTTCAGGAAGCACTCCAGCACCGGCAGCCCGACGGCGACGGCGGCGCCGCCCTGCAGCATGCCGCGCAGCACCGTGCGGCGGCCGATCTCGCGTGTTGCACTCATGTCGCTTTCCTTCTCCAACTGCGAAACCCGCCGGTCACACTATCGAGAAACGCCGGTCATCTACCGGGAACCCGCCGGTCACACTATCGGGAACCCGCCGATCACGATGCACCCGGCACGACCGTATAGAAGTCCGGATGCCGGGCGATGCGGCCCATGAGCGGGCGCCACTTCACGCCGCTCTCGGCGAGCTCCGCCTGCAAGTCCTCCAGCCACTCCCGTTCTCCAGCCGTCGGCGTCCGCGCCGCGCCGTAGGAGAACGCCCGCTCGACGAAGCAGGACGTCGCCCGCGGCTCGTCCCGGAGCGCCTCCGCCAACCCCGGCGGCCCCGCGTAGGTCCTGCCGTTGAGCTCGCCGCTGGCATCTATCGGCGTGCCGTTCTCCGTGGTCCGATACCCGCCGGCCGCATCGAACACCTCCAGCGTGAGGCCGATGGGATCGGTCAGGTTGTGACAGCTCGCGCACGCCGGGTTCCGCCGGTGCTCTGCGAGGCGGTCCCGCGTCGTCCGGAAGTCGGGGTTGTACGTGTCCTGCAGCAGGCTGAAGTCGACGTCCGGCGGAGGAGGAGGAACCCGCTGGCACAGGAAGATCTCGCGTACCGCCTGCCCCCGCAGCGTGGGAGACGACCGCCCCGGATGCGAGTGCAGGGCCAGGAAGCTCACCTGCGCCAGCAGCCCCACGTGGCTGTCGCCCTCGGGGAACCGGTAGGGCACCCACGGGACGGCGCCGCCCAGCTCCTGCGAGCGCACCAGCGGCACGCCGTAGATGGCCGCCAGCGGCGGGGTCAGGAACGTGTCGCGCGAGACGAACAGGTCGCGATAGTCGCGGTTCCGGTTCAGCAGGTGATCGGCGACCGTCCGCAGGGTCTGCTCGCGCGCGTCGTCCTCCACGTTCTTCGTGAACCGCGGGAAGAGACTCGAGTCGATGGACAGCGTGGCAAAACGGTCGAACTGCAGCATGTCCGAGAAGAACGCGCGCAGCCCGTGCTCGACCCGCGGCGACGCCAGCAGCCGCTCGACCTGCCGGTTGAGACCCTCCGGAGAAAGCAGCTCGCCGGACTCCGCCGCGTCCAGGAGCAGTCCGTCCGGGGCGCTGTCCCAGAGGAAGAAGCCGAGCCGGGACGCCTGCGACCAGGCGTCCAGCCGCAGCCTCCCGGAATCGCCCGGCTCCGGCTCGCTGTGCTCCACGCGGAACAGGAACTCCGGCGCCACCAGCATCCCGGCGAGCGCCGCACGAAGTCCGCCGTAGTAGTCGCCGAGGGTCTCCGCGGCGGTGCGCGCCACCGCGACGTACAGGCCGGTCTCGTCGCCGGTCAGCGGCCGGCGAAACAGGAACCGTCCCGCCCGGGTGATGAACCGCGCGGCGCAAACGTCGTCGGGCGCGTTGTCCACCTCCGGCCGGCACGCGATGAGCGTGGCCCGCCGCGCCGGATCCGTCACCTGCGCGGCGACCTGCTGCGCGAGCGCTTCGTAACGCTCCAGCTCCGCGGCGCTCAACGTGCTCCTGCGAGCCCCGAGCGCCAGCAGCCCCCGGTCGCGGACGCCGAGCACCGCGGCGCTCTCGTCGACCTGGATGCTGGGGCCGAAGATGTCGTGGACGGCGCGCTGATACTGAGCCGGTGTCAGGCGCACGAACGTCATCTCGCCCGCCGCGCTCGACACCGCCGGCGCACCGAGCATCAGTCCCGCCAGCAGAACCGGCAGGCGCGAGAACCGCCGCATGTGCATCCTCCCGTCCATGTGCGCACTCGTGTTCGAGGCCAGCGGCATCAGTCCTGTCGCTGCCGTTGGGTGACGTTCTCGCTCACCGCGGGGCCGCTGAGCAGCGGGCCGGGGCCCACCGCGTCGGCCACCACCTCACCGGAGAGCGTCGCATGGAACGCGGGAACGGCCTCCAGAAAGTAGGCGGCCGAGATCGCGGTGTTCTCCCCGGTCTCCGGGTCGGGCACGCCGTCGGCCAGACGCCGCATGGCGTAGTACACCCCGGCCAGATCCACCTGCGCGTTCTCCTCGCCCCGAATCGCCAGGTAGTGGAAGTAGTCCCGCCACGGCTGGTAGCCGCCGATGATGCCGGCCGCGCTGCCGTCCTCCGCCAGCTCCAGCCGCAGGCGGGTCCCGGTGAACCGCAGGATCGCGTAGAACTGCGACTCGCCCTGGATCGAGAAGTCGCCCGGCTCGATGGTGAGCACCCGGTTCTCGATGCGCCCCTCGAACACGCTGTGCGAGCGCGGGTCGGGATCGACCACGTAGGTGGCGGCGGAGAGCACGCCGCCGCGGGCGTCCCGCATGGCGACGTTCAGCGCCCGGTCGAAGGTGACGGCGACCTCTCCGTCGCTGTCCAGGTCCGGACCGGAGACCGACATGAGCCACGCCGGCATCGCGTCCAGCGCCGTGTCCCAGGCGATGTCCTCGTTGTACGGCCGGACCGGCCGGCGGATGCGGTAGACCTCGAAGCAACCCAGCGCGCGCCACATCTGGTTGTCGACGCCCCGCTCGCCGCTGGCGGGGTTCTCGTAGGAATCGGGCTCCACCCGGCCGTTCAGATCGAAGCCGTAGGCGAACCGGCCGTGCGCGGTGTGGATCTGCGGGTCGGAGACCAGAACCGGCACGTTGCCCGGGTTGACCTCGATGCCGTTCAGGCGGGGCAGCTCCGCGATCTCGACGCGGTTGCCGTCCCGGTCCACGCCGCCGTTGGCGAGGATCGCCCTCGCTTCCTCTTCGCTGAAGCCCCGGCGGACCAGACGCCGCGTCTTGAGATCGGACAGCCCGCCGTTGTCCCCCTGCGGACAGGTGTCCGCGTTCGCGTAGGTGGCCGTGTGCACCATGGAGATCACGTAGCCGCGGGTCTCGGCGGACGCGGCCCGCGGGGCGCCCGCGAGGACCAGCGCCAGAGCGATGGCGGCGAGGGCAGCACCGGAGAGTCTCGCCCGCAACGGTCTTCGAAGACGCATGCCGCCAGCAGTCATTGGGCCTCCGTAGTCCGCCGTCGCGCACCGGGGTGGTTTCGCCACCGGGCCATGTCGCGCCACGCAACGCGTCACGGGCGCAAGGGCCTCACGATGCCCGCTCGGATGCTTTCTGTCAAGGACGGCCCAGGGCGGGCGTTGAATCTTCGCTGTCACTTCACGCTCTTCGGCAGACGACGTTCGTCGTCGACCAGCACGATGCGGCTCGGCCGGCTATCACTCCAGTTCCAGAACACCAGATTGACGTCGTCCGGCAGCCCTCCCGGCGCGAAGCTCGGGACTCGCATCCCGACGTAGCCGGCTGCAATCAGCCGGTCCGCCAAGGCATGGGAGGACGGGCCGTAGAGGCGCGCTCCGTCCCCCGACACCGGCGGCCACGACCACCGGGGATCGTGCGCCCGGTAGACGACTCCGCGGAACCGCATTCCGGATCACGATGCCTCAGGCGTATCCGCCGGCCCTGATCCGGTCGAGATGGGCGTGCACGTAGGCGGCGTGGCCTTCGCGCACGAGCTGATCGGGCGTCATGCCGCCGAATCCCGGCAACGCCTCCGACCGAAACCAGGCGTAGGCGACTATCGCGGGCGAGCCCGTGTACTCCTCTACGCGACGGAGGATCTCCACCATCTCCCGCAGCCGGGTCTGCGTCTTCGTCGCCCGCACCCGCGTGCTCCGAGACAGCGCGTCGCGGCTCAGCCCCAGCGTGTCGGCTATCTCCGCCTTCGTCGTGCGCAACGCACCCGCGATGAGTGCGGGAGAGAAAACCTGGGTCTCGGTATCGACGAGCTCTTGCAGCCGCATGCACGCGCCTCGTGATTTGACAGGTAATTGCGTAATTTTATCTGATTCCGTGCGGTGGAGGAGCGCCGGGCCGATTGTCCGCCCCCTGCGGCCGGTGACCGTATACTGGTGTCGTCGGACAGACTGTCGCGCCGGACAACCCCATGAGCATCACCGAGACCGCACGGTTCCTCCAGTCGCTCCGCACACGGCACGAACGCGTCGACGAGTTGCCGCCGGCGCTCATGCCGCCGGACCTCGCGTCGGCCTATCAGGCCCAGGCCGTGCTGGTCGACGGGCTGTGCGCACACTGGGGCGGCGAGACGGCGGGCTACAAGGTGGCGCTGACCAATCCCGCGGCGCAGCGCATGCTGGGCGTGCCCTATCCGGTGTTCGGACGCCTGTTCACGGCGCGCCTGCACGAGTCCGGCGTCACCCTGCGCACCTCCGACTATGTCATCCGGCTGATCGAGGTCGAGATCGCCTTCCGCATGGCGGCCGACGTGCCGGTAATCGACGGGGGCCACGATCGGCGGTCGGTCGCCGAGTACCTCGGGCCGCTGTATCCGGCCATCGAGCTCGTCGAGCATCACTTCGCCGGCCTCGACCGGTTCACGCCGGAGTCGTTCGCGGCGGACATCGCCATTCACGGCGCCTGGATCCACGGCACGCCGGTGGACGACTGGCGCGCGCTCGACCTCGCCGCGCAGCCGACGCGTCTCCTCGTCAACGGCGAGGAGCGGCTGACCGGCTCGGGCGGCAACGTCCTCGGCCACCCGCTCGAGGTCGTGGCCTGGCTGGCCAACGAGCTGCCGCGCCACGGGCTCGCCCTCGCGCGCGGCGACTTCGTGACCACCGGGGTCACGACCGAGGTCATCTACCCCGCCGAGGCGGGGGAACGGCTGGTGGCGGACTTCCCGGGAATCGGCGGCGTCGAGCTGGGTTTCGAGTGAGCGCTGCCGGCGGCCTTGCAGACGTTCTCCGGTAGCATCCGGACCGGTGGGGCGTGCGAGCCGAGCCAGGACGTCAGCGCAGCAGATCCCGCATCAACGCGTCAACGGTTCCTGCCGGATCGGCCACGTCGAACGGGCAGCAGGCCAGCTCCAGATCGCGATCATCGACGAATCGGAACCTGAGCATCTCCTGAAACGCCGGCGTCCTGGGATAGACGAGGACGACGCGCCGGCAGCCGTATCTCCTCCCGTAGGCGAAGAGCTGGTACGCGTCGTCCGGTCTGACGCCATGGTTCGGCGCGGCGGGGTCGAGATGCTTCCACTTCGCATCCAGGATGAATCGGACATGCCCGCGCTCCAGAACGATATCCGGCTTCAGCCAAAAGGTGTTCTTGCCGGTACCGTCCATTGCCAGATTCTTCATCGGCCCCTGGGCGCGCACCGTGAAACGCCGCTGGTGTCGGCGGACGGCGGCGGTGACGAAGTCCTCGAACACCTCCTGCATCGGAAACAGCAGCGCCCGGTTGAGGTACGGACCGGCGAACGTGGCCAGACCCCGGCCAAACAGGAACAACCCGACCCACGGCATCACGGTGTCGTAGTGGCGCATCGAACGGTCCACGCGATGCCGCGCCCAGTCGTCGTCGGGGTTCGTAGAAGGGGGCACGTCGGAGAACGGATACCGGCGGCGTCGAATTGCGCCTGCCCGAGACCGCGCCAGTCCCGCAGCATGGTCAGGAAGACCCTGCGGGTCTCTTCGTGCCGGCCTGTCGAAGAATCGGCAGAGCCGCCCGCCCGTTCGCCGGGGCGTGCGTTGGGCTTTTCGGTCTCGTTCCGGACGTTCGCGAGGTCGATCTTCGGCAGGATTTCAATCACCGTTCCCCCGGCGCGTCTCGATGATTCCGACGTAATTCTGCGCGTGGACAAGGCCGTTCCGAAACCCCAGCACGAACCGGCGCGGATGCTGCGGTTCGGGGGTCGGTTGCGCGAGTACGAATCTCTCCAGATCCCGCCGCTCTTCTTCACTCAGCCCGGTCAGAGGCTCGTATTCGCGAACGACCAGTGACCGCCGCGTACCGCGACGCGTACGCCGCGTCTGAGCATCGGTCGGAAAGACGCGCTCGATCGAGGGCGGGGTCGGCCGGCCGGGTGGATATCGGCCGGCGGGATCACCGCGGTCGGCCGGCCGGTCGTGCTCGCTCGATACCGGCATGGTCAGTCATCCTGCGCCACGCCGCCGTCTTCCGCCTGTGTCTTCGTTTCATGGATCTTCCGGTACTCGGTCGGGGCGGTCCACAGGCTGTCCCGAGCCGGCAGCAACTCGTATACGGCCCGGCTGGCATCCACCAGATCCAATCGGACCAGCTCCTCCGGCGGGTCCGACTTGCGGACGAGAGAGTTCTGGTTCAGGACCGCGCGGATCTTCTCCCAGTCGTCGTAGAAGTACTCCTGCAGCAGCGGGATGATTCGGGTCTGGAACGTGACGGCGAGCGCCGCCAGCGTGTCGACACCCAGGAAGTAGGTGTGCCCGATCTGGTGCTCCCGGTCCAGCAGGACGGCGATGCGCCGATTCATCGCGGCGAGGAGCTTCCGGCAGTCGATGCCGTCCACGTCCCTGCTGACGCCGGGATGGGACGGATCCGGCATCATCTCCTCGAACACGAACCGCCGCCGCAGCGCGGTGTCCAGCAGGGCGATGGATCGGTCCGCGGTGTTCATCGTCCCGATCACGTGCAGGTTCGCCGGCACGCCGAACTCGGTCTTCGAACCAGGCAGTGTGATCAGCACGTCGTCGTCCCGGCCGACCCGCTTCGAATCCTCGATCAGGGTGATCAGCTCACCGAAGATCCGGGCGACGTTGCCGCGGTTGATCTCGTCGATGACGAGCACGTAGCGCCCGTTCGCGTCCGACGCGGCTCGCTCCGCGATGCGCCGGAACACGCCGCGCGACAGTTCGTACCGGACATCTCCGACATCTTCGCGTCCGGCCGGAGTCCCCCCGCCGGCGCTGGCGCGGTCGGTCAGGACGGGCCGGATTCCTTCGACGAAGTCTTCGTAGGTCGTGTTCTGGTGGAACGTCACCATCTCGATCCGTCCGGCGCCTCGGTGCTCGTCGTACCGGCGCTTCACAGTGGCGCGTTCCTCCTGCTCCACCGCACCCACTTCCCGATTCTCGACGACCGCCACCGCGCGCGTGACGGTGTGCCACGTCTTCCCGGTGCCGGGCGGGCCGTAGAGAATCGTGTTCAGGGCATGTACCGACCGAACCGGGTTGGGGGTGTAGGGGTGGTGGAGATCCGCGGTCTTTGAGCCACCAGACGACGGACTGGGCATCCAGCCGAGTGCCCGGTTTGTCCATGCCCCGCCGCAGCGCCTCTTCGAGTACGCGGTCGAGGAAAGCCAGGGCATGCTCGTACTCGTCCCCTGCATCGTCAGCCGAAGACGGCGGATAGTCCAGGCTCTGATAGGTGGCCTGGAACGCCGCACGCCGGTACGGCGGATACCGTTGCGGGTCGATCCCCACCATGAAGAACGATGCGGCGTCGAGGCGAGCGCTCCTGGATCCTCGTGAGAACACGCGATCGGGCAGCCTGCCATCGAATGCGCGAACGCGGTCGCTTGGCGTTCTGTCGTCTTCGGACCAGATTCCCGACAGCGCATCGCGCGCCTCGTCCAAGTTGCCTTCGATCCACTCCACCAGTTTCGTCTGATCGCGCCAGTTGATGATGGTGTTTTGCTTGTGCCTGATCGCCGCCATCACCAGCTTCGGCCAGTCTCGTTCATCGCGCAGCAGCGCCTGACGGGCCCCTGTCAACGCCTTCCCGAGATCGATCTTGAAACGTTCTGCGCTGTCGATTTCCTCGTACCTCTCCTTCGCGGCGGCGAGGTACGGATCCCATAGTGCTTCAGTCATCGCGATGTCGGCTTGTCCTGATTGGTGACGGGCCAGCGTCTCCCTCGTCTCGGTTCGTCCTGCCGGGCGCGACAGTTCCAGGGCCGGCGTGTCCGAAGACACGGCTCACGCGCACGCCGCACCCGGCGCCGCGACCTCAAACCGCTGCGCCACACGTCTACGTCTCGCGGAGCACGAGACGTCACCCGCGTCGGCCGGACCGAAGGGCTCGCCTCCAAGGGGAGACGTGACGTCGGCCACGACGCCGATGACCTCCCATGGCTCGTCGCCGCTTCCCCCGCTGCCCGGCCCGTCCCTGCTGCCCGAAGCCCGGAAACGGGAAGGCTGACACGAGACGCTGTCCGACCGCCGGCTCGCCTCTTGATCCCGTCATCACTCGGCTGTAGCCTTACTCTCAAGTAAGGATTACGGGGGAATGTAATGCAAGCAACGATTACCAGCAAGGGGCAGGTGACCTTGCCGAAGCCGATTCGCGACAGGCTGCACCTGAAGCCCGGCGACAAGATCGACTTCCTGCTGGAAGACGACGGCTGCCTGCGAGTCGCACCCGTCACGGCGTCGGTCAGGCAACTCAAGGGGCTGCTGCCGAAACCGGACGCGCCGGTCACCCTCGAAGCGATGGACGACGCCATTGCGCGCGCGGCCGCGCGTAGATCCTGAATCGATGATTGGTCTCGACACCAACGTCCTGGTGCGCTACATCGTGCAGGACGATCCCGACCAGTCAGCCGCCGCGGAGCGCCTCATCGAGGGCCGCTGCACCGCGCAGGCGCCCGGATACGTCAGCGTCCTCGTGCTGGCGGAGCTCGTGTGGGTCCTGACGAGCGCCTACGATTACAAGAAGGTCGCCGTCATCCCCGTCATCCGCCAACTCCTGCGAGCCGCCGAGCTCGCGGTCGAGGATCGCCAGACCGTCTGGGCTGCGTTACGCGAGTTCGACAGGCGGCGCGGGTTTCGCGGACTACCTGATTGCGCATCGCAACGAAGCACGCGGATGTACGCGAACCTACACGTTCGATCTGCGGGCGGCCCGGGGACGTCACCTTGCGCACGTCCCCTGAAAACGCAAGCGGGGCGCCTCCGGAGTACGGCCATGGGCTGGACGCAACTGGACGCACCACCGGCCCGGACCGCGGCACCCACCGCAGTCAGCCCCGCGATGGCCGGGGCCGCCGCGGCGAATTCCCCGAGTTGCCGCATCCACGGCTCATCGAAGTCCCTTGAGCCGCACCGCGGGTAGTTTCTTCAACCGCTGGTTCTGCGGATCGACCTCGATACCGGCAGACTCCAGCGCCGTGACGCCCAGCAGCGGCTCTGCGCCGGCGTCCCCGAAGATGATGAGGCCGGCCGTGAACTCGCCCATGAACTCGATTTCTCCGGTCGTGACGTCCATCGTGACCTCGCGGCCGTCCGCCGTCTCGTAGACCCGTTGGGCCTTGGGTGCGAGACCTATGGCTTCCAGGTGGGATCTCGGGACGAGTGAGTCTATCGCGCCGGTATCGACCAGGAACGGCCCCTCCCAGCTTCGCGCGGGATCGGCCGGGTTCCGGATGGTGACCGTGACGTGTGTAACGCCCATTGCTTCTTGCCCTTTCCTATTCTATCGATGAGGTCGGCGAGCACACGCTCCTATTCCAGGAGCGCCTTGAACACCCCGTCCGCCGGGTCGCTGTAGAACTCGACGTTGATCTTCGTCCACAAGTCATCCGGCAGATCGTTCAGGGCGCGCCGGGCGGCGACCGGCATCAGCAATGTGGCGGCCTGCTTGTCCACCGCGAGTTCCGCGACGGCGACGGGGTTGGGAATCGTCTCTATCGACCCGCCCAGGTTCAGCGGGCCGACGATGATCGTCCCGCCGCGGGTGCTCCGCTCCAGCAACCCGCCCACGCAGGCGACGAGGACCGGAAGCCCGAGTCCGGCGCCGGACGTGTCGGCGTCGAAAGGACGGAGCTGGATGGTGTACTCGTGGGCCCGCGGGTCGCGGTCACCGATCAACTCCTTGGCGCGCGCGTAGAGGTTCTGCTCGCCGACCTTGACGCTCTCCCGGAACGCGGGCGGCACGGGGTGATTGAGAATCTTCGCGCCGCTGCCGGGGCCGGCGGCGATCTCGATGCGATAGAGTCCCGCGCCGGTCTCGCCCCGGCCGGGGCCGATTGCCCATACCTGTCCTGGCGGCAGCGGGTCGCCGTCGATGGCTTCGTCGCTGTGCAGCTCCGGCGTGGAGACGAACTGCTCGATCCCGTCGACCCCCAACGTGAACGAGAAGTGCGTGTTGCGGAACTCGCTCTTCAGGCACCGCTTCTGCTGCTCCTTCACGCGCCGGCGCGACTCCAGCGCGAGCCGCACGATCCACTCGAGGTCGTCGTCCGAGACGCGCTCGTCCGGATCGGGGAAGAGCAGCTTCACCAGTCCGGAACAGGTCTTGTGCACGGCTTCGACGTCGCGTCCGCTGAGGGCGCCGCCCCAGAACACCCGGTTCTGGAGCACCGAGACCCGACTCTCCTGCCGCAGGCGGGTCCAGCACTCGCTCAGGAAGTCGCTCACCAGCCCGAAATGGTCGGTCAGGTGATCGGCGGGGTTCAGCTTCGGGAAGTTCCAGCCGGGCGCGTAGGCGTGGATGCGGTCGTGGAACGCCGTGTCGTCCCGCATCTCCTTCGGCAACGGGCTCAGGAGATGGCCGATCCGTTGTTGCTGCTCGACGTCCACGTCGAAGTTGCCGACCATGACGACGCCGCCCTCGGCGCGGATGCTCTCCTTGCCGCGGCTGAACTCGCCGGAGGCCATGTAGCCCTTCATGATGTTGACGCCGTCCTTCTGGTCGAACGAGATCCCGGCGATCTCGTCGAAGCAGACCACGTCGTACTGGCAGAGCAGGCCGCGCTGCCCGTTGGCCATGTTCACGAACATCTTGGCGACGGTGGCCTTGCCGCCCGACAGCAGGTGCGAGTACGGGGAGAGCTGCTGGTAGATGTGGCTCTTGCCGGTGCCCCGCGGACCCAGCTCGACCAGGTTGTAGTTGCGCTCGACGAACGGCGCCATGCGCAGCAGCACGACGCGCTTGGCCGCCTCGTCCAGGTTGCCCGGCTCCAGGCCCGCGGACCGGATGAGGAAATCCCGCCAATCCGCCGTCGTGAACTTCCGGCGCCCCCGGGCCAGCACGTCGAGCACGTCCGGCTTCGACATCTGGATGGGACGCAACTGCGCCACGCGGAACGGGCGGCCCGCTGCGTCCTGCGACTCGACCGGATCGTAGCCGAGCGTCACCTCGGCATAGAACCCGTCGCCCAGCATGCGCTCGTTCTCCTTGACGATGGCGTCCGACACCTGCACGTCGTTCAGGTTCAGGCTCGGCAGCTCGGCGACGTAGCAGTCGTTCTTCGCGTCCAGCTTCGCGCGAACCACGTCGATCAGCTTGACGGATCCGTTCTCTCGTGCGCGCGACTTGAAGATCTCCTGCTGGCTGGTCCGCACCGTCCGGCCCCGGAGCTGCCGCTCGACGATCTCCAGCCCTTCCGCTATCTCGCGGTCATCCACGCTCGCGCAGTAGCGTCCCAGCAGGAATTCGACCACGTAGGTCGGGACGGGATACTGCCGCGCATACCGACGCACCAGATCCTTGCGTACGAGGTAGCCCGGGAAGGCCTCGGCGGCAAGCGTGTCCAGTAGGTCCATTGCGACCGACTCGCTCATGCGTCCTCTCCCACACGGATCGGCCGCTGGGCCAGCACGCGGCCCGCGTCGTCCAGCACCACCAGCACCAGCGCCGCCGCCTCGTGCTCGTCGTCGGCCAGCACCAGACTCACGGCGCCCTCGGCGTCGACCGGTTTCACCGCCGCGGCCACCGACTCGCCGGTGGGCCGGCCCAAGCGCAGATCGGCCGTCACGGGTCCGCCGCGGACCTCGGCTTCGATGAAGCAGCGGAGGCCGCGCCACGTCACCGACGTGATGCTGCCGGCCGTTTCTCCTGCTTCAGTACGCGTCACGACGAGATCCGGGATGAGGCACTCCTGGATGCTCAGGCCACCGTGCGCGTACTCCTCGGATCGGTTGAAGCAGGCGACGCCGGGCGGTGTCGCGAACCACCGTGCGTCGTTCCAATGCCAGGGAGCGCGGATGACGTCGGGCGCCGATTCGCCGGCCATCACCGCACAGCGCGCCCAGCGGCTCTCGGTGAGATGCTTCGGCAGATCCACCTTCGGGAGTCCGCCGGGGAGCAACAGCCACCCGTGGTCCGTCACCACCCGCACCGACGCCCAGCCGGCGTCGAGCACGCGCTCGATCCGGCCCGCCACGCGCTCCAGCTCCCGTTCGAGGTCACGCGCAAGAAGCGCGCCCCGCTGGTGGCCGAGGGTGTCGAACTCGCCGGCCTCCAGCCACCCCCGCGCCGGATGCGTCCGTGGCGCGTCGGCGCCATCGCCACCCAGGATCTGGTAGCCCGCGGCCTCCAACGCGCCGCGCAGGGTCGGCGCATCGGCCGCCTTCCCGCCGCCCTTCATCCGCGCGCCGAACGCCTGCCCCAGCGTGTCCCCCTCGATCGCTCCCGCCACCGGTGTCACCGCCGGTTTCCCCGTGCCGGTGACCGTCGGCAGCGCGGCCCAGCGCCGACCGAGGTCGACGCGGAACCCGCGGCCTTCCAACCGTCCCGCCAGACGCTGCGCCAGATCGAAGCGCAGACCGTCCACGAAGAGGAGACAGCCGTCGTCCTCCGCATCGACGACCGGTTGCCCGCCGGCGCCCGGCAGGGGAGAGCGTTCCACCGCCGCCTGAAACGCCCGAGCCGAGTCCTCCAGCCACGGCTGCAGCAAGTGGCGTACCGCCGCCGCCACACATGCTTCGTCTGCGACGGGCGCCGCGGCCACCGCCTCCCACGCGCCGAGGTCGGCCTGCCACCCACGCTCCAGGTATGCATCCGCCACGTCGGCGGGCTCGGTGCCGCCCAGGGCTCGCTGCGCAGCGATCGCCAGACTCCCGAGCGGCCTGAGGATCGCGGCCATCGGCGCCAGCCCCAGGCGAGCCCACACCCAGGCGCGTCGTTCCGCATGCTTCCGCTCCAAGCCCGCCACCGCCTCGCATGCCTCACGGTGCGAGAGTTCCGGAAGCCCTTGCAGCGCGAGCCGCACCGCCTCCTCGTCCTGGTCGTTCAGGTCCGGCCACCGTTCCCGTTCCTCGAAGCGGAGCGCTTCCGCCGGGGCGCTGCGCCGCAGGAGACCTGCAATGTCACCGTAGCTGCCGGGCGCCTCGGTAAACCGCTCCCACACCGCCGCCCACGCCCCCTCGTCCTTCGCCATGCGTTCTCCGGCTACGACGTCCGCCTCCTGCTGCGGACTGAACCCCAACTCGTCCTGACAGCGACTGCAGAACGCGTGCCATCCGTTATCGCCCAATCGGTCGCGTGCCGTCTCCGGATCGCCCATCCACCGCAGCAGGTCCCGGATGACGTCCCCGGCCAGCATGCGATCGAAGTCTTCCGCCTCCAGGTGACGTCCCTCGAGCTGCGTCACCGGCGTCAGCGCCACCTCTTCCAGCGCGCGCAACAGCGCCTCCGACGTGGCGCGGTCCGCCGCAACGTCCAGACCCAGGGTCTTCCGGGAGGTCAGGAAGGCATTCACGGTCCAGTCGGTCCCGTTCGGCTGGTGCCACAGGGCGCCCCGGAACAGCAGCTCCACCAGCGGCTTCAGCCCGTCCGGGCACTCCTCGCCCGCGCGGAGATCCTGGCGCGCAACGCCCGGCAGGTAGAGGATCGGGGGACGGCCCTTGGGAACATTCGGCTCGCCCAGCGTTCCGTCAACGATGCAGCGCAGCCAGACGGCCGGACCGGTGCGGTGCCCCGGCGCGTAGTCGCCCAGGGCGAGGTACTCCTCAACACGCTGAAGGAACAGATCAACCAGCGGCGCCCACTCCCGCTTTGGATCCGGCCACAGGATCGCGGCCGGGCCCGTCTGGCCGTCGAGTGGCGCATTCTTCGCCCGCAGGTTGGCGATCAGACGGTCGAGGACGGTGTCAGGCGCCGGATGCTTGCCGGGTCGCTCCGGTGCGTTCATGCCCGCTCCTGCACGTGGTCGGGGCCGTCGCCCACCGCCTCGCAGGCCGCCATCTCCCAGCCGTGGAACACGACGGCCAGGCCGACGTGCCGCACGGACGGATGGCGGCCGCGCAGACCCTCGTCCGCCAGGTAGCGCCGCACCTGATCCGCGGCCTCCCGCAGCTTCTCCGTCACCCCGGACTCGTCCAGGGACTCGCGCCGCTTCAGGTACTCGACCTCGATCACGTAGCCGAACGCCGCGCCCGGGTAGCGGGCCACGAACGGCTCCAGGTAGAGGTCGGCATAGCCCTTGTTCAGCTCGTGCTCCGTGTGGATCAGGAACAGGTCGAGCAGACTGAAGTGCGCGGCGAGAAAGGCGTGCACCACCTTTTCGCCGTCGACGTAGTCGCGAATCCCCGTCTGGCGCCGAATCGCGTCGCGCAGGTGTTCCAGCGCCGGCCGCCAGGCCCCCTCGTAGGCCATGGCGCGCACCAGACGCGAGAAGTCGTAAGCGTCGACGGAGAACACGTCCACGTCGCGCCAGGCGTCGCGCAGATAGCCGTACATCAGCCGCCGCACGGTCTGGTTGGGAATCCCCAGGCGCGGCGTGTCGCCGGAGACGTGCCGAAAGCTCAGCAGGCCGAAGAAATACAACAGGGAGAGGAAGTTCTCCCGCTCGTGCAGCCGCTCCAGCGGAAAGCTGGGTTGCACCTGGGCGTCCACCCGTCCTTCGCCGATGACGTGCCGCAGAAGCTCGAAGTTGCCGTTGAGCTGCCGGCCGACCACCAGCAGATGCCGCAGCTTGCCGTAGTCGATGCGGACGTTGGTGTCGATCAGCTCGTCCGGCATGGACCGGTTCGGGACGGACTCGCACAGGTAGTAGAGCACCATGTCCGTGTTGTAGAGATCGCCCTCCGCCCGCCTGGCGAACCGGTAGCCGTTGTACCACTCGCGCATCACGTCCAGGGCGGCGTCCACGTCCTGGTCGAGCACCCCGCGGTCGCGATACAGCGCCAGCAGGCCCCGCACATCTTCCTCGGTGAACCCCAGCAGGTCGTTGAACTCCGGCCGCAGGCTGATGTTTCTGCCGATGTTGAAGCCGCTGGTGACGTCGTCCAGGGTGACGGGCGAGACGCCGGTGATGAACAGGCGCTCCAGCCCGCCGCCGCCCGCCTCCGTGCCGGCCTTCAGGGTGGCGAAGAAGTTGCGGTAGAAGCCGCCGCCGTGCGTGAAGGTCTGGTACGCCGCCGTCCCGTGGTGGGCCAGCACCGTGTTCGCGAAGTTGTCGTACTCGTCGATGAGCGCGTAGAGCGGAATGCCGCGGTCGCCGGCGTACGTGAACAGCTCGTTGAGCTGGCCGTTGATGGACGCCGGCGTGCGGATGCGCCGAACCGCCGCCTCGGGCAACAGGTCCGGATTCCGCTCCAGCGCGTTGCGGAGCCGAAGCTGGCAGTACTCCTCGAAGTGGTGCTCCAGACCGTCCAGGGCGGTCTTGAACGCGGAGAAGTTGAAGCGCAGGACCACGTAGCGGTGACGGTGCCCGGTGGGCTGCCGGCCGATATCCGTGCCGCCGAACACGGCGTCGAACTCGTGGGCCCAGGTGCGGTCGTAGTAGTGCTCCAGCACCGACACCCAGCAGGTCTTGCCGAAGCGGCGCGGCCGGATCAGGACGGCGTGATCCACCTGCTCCAGCGCGTGGAGAAACCGCGTCTTGTCCACGTAGAGCCGGCGCTCCAGGCGGATGCGCCGGAAGTTGGCCACGCCGTACGGAATGCGGGGATAACCTGCCATCAGTGGGCGCCTGCCTGCCGCCACGCGTCGATCTGCTCCGTCAGCCCGACGCTGAACGGGGCCATCTCTCCACGGGCCGCCTCGGTTTCCAGCCTGCCGGCGATTCGCGCGATCTCGGGAACCGCCCGCGTCAACTCGTCGGCCAGGGCCCTCACCATCACCTTCGGCACGTCCTGTGGGCGCGTCGTCGCGTCGCCGGCGAACGTCTGCTCGATGGACGCAAGACGTGCGCGCAGGTCCTGCGCAGACAAGCCGTACTCCCGCGCGTACTCGTCCGGCCAGTCCCGGACGGCGTTCCATATCCACGCTTCCGGCGAACTGCGGCCCGGCAGGAACAGGGGTTCGAGCTTGTGGCCGTACTGACTCGCCGCCTCAACCAGGGCGGGCGCCCTATCCTGTGCATCCCCGTCGAGCACGAAGACGAATCCGGCCAGCTTCCCGAACTTGCCGAACGCATGAATGTGCCCCCTGAACTCGTCACTGCCGGTATCGCGGCCGACGACGAAGTCGTCGTGGCGGGTGCCGTTGCGGTAGTTCAGCACGTCGAGCACGCCCAGGATCACGCCTTCCGCCACCTCGTCCTCGCACAGGATGGACAACCGGTCGGTCGACTGGCCGTACAACGCCTTCTGGAAGATGTCGCGGTAGGCGGGCGTGCGCGTGACGTCGAGCGTGGCCGCGTCCCGCTCCAGGAAGATCCGGCCCTCGGGCGGCACGCTGTCCAGCACCACCGGGCTGTGCGTCGTCACCACGACCTGCAGATCGTTGCGCAACGCGATCCGCTGGAGCTCCAGCATGAGCTGCTGCTGCGTCCAGGGATGCAGCCCGGCCTCGATTTCGTCGATGAGGATCAGCGCGCGCTGCAGACCGGAGACGTCCTTCGACATCCGTAGGATGGCACGCTCACCCGCCGACATGTGGAACTCCGAGTAGCGAACCGCGTGGCCATGCTCCAGCCCGGCGAACAGGAGATCCCGGTTGCGCCCGCGCAGCAGCGAGACGCCGCGGTACTTCTGCGGCAGGATGCGGCGGGCGAACAGGAGCAGATCGGGCGTGATTTCCTCCGCTTCGAACGTCCCCCGACCGAGCTGCAGAAGCCCGCGCACCTCGGAGGGATTTGTGAGGTTCGCAAGCGTTCGGAGGTACAGCTCTCGTTCGGGCTGCTGTACGTCCTTCCGACCCATGAAGCTCCGGCTCCACGATCGACCCTTCCTCCAGACCATCGAGTAGCGGACACCGCCGGCGAGGTAGTAGAACTCCAGTGCGGTCCCGCCCGCCTCGTCGACGAACTCGCCCTCTTCACCGTCCGAGAAGCCCGGAAACAGCGCGGCCGGCGTGTACGCGCGGGCGCTTCGACCGGCCGGCGCATACGCCGCCGCGCATGCGAACAGCACCGTGGACTTGCCGCATCCGTTCGGCCCGGCAATCACCGACACCGGGTAGTCGAACGCCACCCGCAGGTTGCGAATCCCCCGCAGCCCCTTCAGCCGGACCTCGTCGAGGAAGTCCTCCTGCACCTGCTTCCTCGCCCGCAGCGAGTCCCAGGTCTTTCGCAACGACGCGTCAAGGATGGACATCGCAGGGTGTCTCCTGTCCGACGGCTCGCCCGCTCGCTCTCGTCATGTGGAACCCCCGGCGGCCGGGATGAGCGGCACGACCGGCGGCGTGATGGAATCGGAGGCGATCCGGCTACCCGCGAGGACCACCTCCGCGAACGCCAGAGCGCTGTCCTCGCCGAACCGGACCTTGCGGAGGAACTCCGCCGCCGTGTCAGACACCGCGGGTCCCCCGCTCGAACGTCACGCGAACGAACCGGTTGCGCTCGTCGCTGACAAGCTCCGGCTCGGTTCCGTTGAAGCGCCGCATGGCGTGGCGCATCGTCAGCCAGCCCCGTCCGCGGCGTTCCATCAGCCCACCGACGACCATGGCGTTCGCCATCATCTCGTTGCGCGACCGCGGCGCGCCGCCCTTGCGCGCCTGATCGACGGTCATGTGATTGGGCAATGCGCCGGGACTCGTCACCACGATGCGGTCGTCGAACACCTCCAGCAACACCTGCGATCCCGTGATGGCGTAGTCGCGGTGGATGACGGCGTTGACCAACGCTTCCCGCAACGCCGCCTCCGGCGCCGGCGGGACGTCGATGCGCCGGATGCCCTCGTACGTCTCGCGCCGGCCAAGACTGCGAAACCACCCCATTGCACGCTGCACCTGGTCCTGCAACCGGCCCCTGCCCTCCCCGGCGCTCAACACCTCGGCGGCTTGATCCGTACCCCCGTACGCGGTGCACTGCACGAACAGGCTCAGCGTGTGCGCGAATGCCTGGGGGTCGCGGCCGAATACCATCAACCCGTACAGCGTCGGCCGCGGGACACCATCCAGCTCGTCGACGATGCTGCCGTTCTTCAGATCGTCCTCCCGAGCCGGCTGGGGAGCTTCGGCCGGATCGAGGCCCTGCGCGCGCATGAACGCCCGCACGGCGCCGAAATCGATGTCGTCGACGGTTGCCGACGGGATGATCTGCTTCTCCGTCAGCACGAGTCCGAAGGCGTTCAGCAGCTCCTGCAGCTCCGAGGGAGACGGCGCACCGGTACTCCGTCCGCGCCTGATCCAGAACCGGCCGTCGCAGGAGAACGGCTCGTATCCGCGCTGATGGCGGTGCACGTCGATCCAGTGCACCCACCCGCCCTCGGACTCGTGCCTGCCGCACTCCGTGGTCACGGGCTTGCCGCAACCGGTCTGCAGAAAGCTCGCCAACCGCTCCTGAACGCTTTCCGGGTTCTCCCCGTCGCCGACGACGGCGCCGGCATCATCGACACCGATGACGATAAGCCCCCCGTCCCCGTTCGCGAACGCGCAGACCGTCCTGCCGACCCCGCGCAGGTCTCCCAGCCTCCGCTTGAACTCGGTGCGGGCGTCCTCCCCGCCGGCGATGCGCCGCTGCACGTAAGGCCATTCCATGGTGATTGGCGTCCTCATCCCGCAAGACCCACGCGACTCCGCCGATCATGCCGCTCTGTCATGTGTTCACTCACCGCGTTTCTCTTGCTCGACAGCTACCCGGCGCCGGCCCATTTCGGGCAGAAACACATCCAGCGGCTTCTCTGCCCCGAACAGTGTCTTTTCTCCGTGTTTCCGCCACTTTTCTATCCGTCTGTCCACTTCTTCGTGTATGCTCGGTCCGAACAGGGCTATGGGCCTACCGCGTTTCTTGTACTCCGAACTCCATATCGCGAACCGGCCGTCCACAATTTTGGTAAACAGTATGGAATACCGCCGAAACTCCGTCGGGCAGTCCGCCTTGCACATCTCCTCGAACCAGTACCGAGCCCACTCGTCTCGATCCTGTGCGTACTTCGCCGCCTTGTACGCCTCGCCAATGAATCCCTTCGCGTCTCCTATAGCGACCGAGCACGTCGGCCGCCAGCGCCCCCTCGCAGGCCATGGCGCGCACCAGCGCGCGCTTCGGGCTGGAGACGTCCTTCGACATCCGCAGGATGGCGCGCTCGCCCGCCGACATGTGGAACTCGGAGTAGCGGACCGCATTGTCATGCTCCAGGCCGGCGAACAGCAGATCCCGGTTGCGCGCGCGCAGCAACGAGACGCCGCGGTACTTCTGCGGCAGGATGCGGCGGGCGAACAGCAGCAGATCGGGCGTGATTTCCTCGGCGTCGAACGTCCCGCGACCGAGCTGCAGAAGGCCGCGCACCTCGGAGGGATTCGTCAGATTGGCGAGCGTTCGGAGGTACAGCTCTCGTGCAGGCTGCCGCGCATCCTTCCGGCCCATGTAGCTCCGGCTCCAGGACCGCCCCTTCCTCCAGACCATCGAGTAGCGGACACCAGCGGCGAGATAGTAGAACTCCAGTCCGGTCCCGCCTGCCTCGTCGACGAAGCCGCCCTCGCCGCCATTCGAAAAGCCCGGAAACAGCGCGGCCGGCGTGTCCGCGCGGGCGCTCCGGCCGGCCGGCGCGTACGCCGCTGCGCACGCGAACAGCACCGTGGACTTGCCACATCCGTTCGGCCCGGCAATCACGGACACCGGGTAGTCGAATACCACCCGCAGGTTGCGAATCCCCCGCAGCCCCTTCAGCCGAACCTCGTCGAGGAAGTCCTCCTGCACCTGCTTCTTCGCCCGCAACGAGTCCCAGGTCTTCCGCAACGACGCGTCAAGGATGGACATCGCAGGGTGTCTCCTGTCGGACGGCTGTCCTGCACACTCTCATCAGGTGGAACCCTCAGCGGCCGGGTCTGCCGCGTAGATCGTCAACCGCAGCTCGTCGCCCCTGGCACCTGAATCCCGCGACCGTGTCTCCGCCCCAGCGGCATCAATCCGTGCCGTCACCCTCCGTGCCGGCCGGCGGACGGTCCGTTGGCGATCCGAACCTGTCCACGGTTCCACCGACGAATGGCGTCGCAGAACCCGACTCCGTTGGGTCACGCCGCTCCGGGCACCGGCAGGTAGTCACCCAACCCGGGAATAGGGATAGCTGTCCCTGATATATGTGTTCAGAAATCCCCCTTTCGATGGCGCCTGCATGATGTTTTCGTACATATGCTCAGGCACACCGTAGTACTGGTACACAGAGCCCTTCAGGAACTCCACCTCCAGCGTCTGCGTCGGTGGGTCGTATCCAATTGCCGCCACACCGGACGATGCAACCACATCCCTATTCATGTCCGTCTCCTGTGTCATCCTTGACCGGAATACGGTCTATCTTCAGTTCCCGCGTCACGGCACGCGGCCGTTGAGCTCTCCACGATGCCACGACCCGATCGTATCCTTCTGTGCGGCGTTGCAGTTTCCATCTCGTACTGACGAGAGGATCTTCACTCCGGGGCCGAAACTCCTTCGCAGGAAGGGTAACGCGACATCGCATTGGCAGCTTCGCGGCTTCCCCGGTTATCACAGCCTCGCCGGTGCGGAGAATCGGCAACACGTCGAGAAGACCCATCAACCCGTCAGGCAACGTCCCTTGCACCCGCGCCCTGTCTGTCGGGTTGGAAAGCCTCAAGGCGACAAATGTGCCGCATTGCGACAGAATCGTCTCGTTCACCTCCGAGGGCCGTTGGCTGACGACCATGGCGCCAACTCCGTACTTCCGACCTTCCTTCGCAATCCTCTGAACTACGTCCGGGGCCAAGTCGCCAGATCTCTCAGACAGGTACCGGTGGGCCTCCTCCATAACTATCAACAGCGGTCGTTCGATTCCGCCCTCAGTTTTCTCTCGGCTCCAGAACAGCGCGTCGTACACAATCCGAAGTATGGAACCCACAAGTCGTTCAAGAACGCTACTTGGCACACCTGACAGATCAAGAATCGTGACCGGCTTTGATCCACCCAACCACCCGCACAGAAGTGTATCCAAATCCTTCGTCGGCTTGCCCCGCAGATTCGGCTCCCATGGTCCCGGATGCAGCAGGAAATCGTAACGCCTGTCCAGAAGTCTAGACCGCAACAACTTCAACGGACGCTGAATTCCCAGGGCCTCCGTGTTCAGGAACGGTCCCTTTGCACCGAGGCCGTGTCTCTTGTATGAGGGCGCTGTCAGTGTCTCCGCATCTCCACTCTTCAGGAGAGCGGGCTGATCCCGGTTCTGCCCCTCGAAAGTCATGAGCTCGAAGTCAATGAGCTCGTACCAGAGTCTCTTCAGGCTGAACGGTAGAGGAGTATCAACAGTAATCGATGCGCCATCGACGCCGGGAAACTTCTGCTCCTCATGAGACGCCAGTTTGAGTTCGAAGATCTTGTCCGTGAACGCGGTTTCCCGATTTCCCTCCAATCCTCCAGCAAGAAAATCAAGCAACTCGGTCGTATCAAGCGCCCAGTAGGGAATGAACAACCGATTTTCACCTTCCAGTGGTTCAACGCTAAAGACCTGAGCAACGTCCGCCAGTGGCGCAGCATATTCTCCATGGAGGTCCAGCATCAGTACGCGCGCGCTAGGATACGGATCGTCGCCTTCTATCGACGTCGTAATGGCCCGAAGAAGACTGGCAACAGTAGTTGACTTGCCCGAACCCGTCGATCCCAATACGGCGGAATGCCGTGTAATCAACTCGTTGAGTGCAATCTTCGCCGAAATACTCTCGGCACTGGAGAGAAAGCCTATCTTTACGTGTCCCCGGTTCCGAGTGTCGTAGATTCTCCGCAGGTGTTCCTCGACAGCCAGGTGAACGAAGTCGCCTATGTTCGGGTACTGGCTGACGCCTCGTTCGAAGGTGCCACCAATAATCTCCCCGACTAGTTCAATCTTCATCCATCGACCCGTATCGTCACCCTGCTCAATGCTGTCCGGAACAGCGTTCGCGCCGACCTCCGATACGACACCAAACAGATCCTGGTAGCCTTGCGGCACGCGAACAAAGCTGCCGACTTGTCCGACCCTGTAGGTCTGCCCCCTGATGATCGAAATTCCGGACGCCACCGACTCCGCAAGGCGTACATTGACGGCCGCTCCGGAAACAGCGGCAACCTTGCCCAGAAACGTCGGATCACGACTGAGCATCGTGTCCCTCCGGGGCAGGCGGCGTGTCGTCCTTTTCGTCGTCTATCCCTTGGCCGGACGCGGGAGAGGACAGTTCTCGCGCTTGCGTCAATGCGAGAAACCTCGCGAGCTTCGCAAAGTCACCGAGCAGGAACTCCGCCGGGTGGCTCGTTGATTCCTCACGCCAGAACGTTCGGCGAATATCTTGCCAATCTTCGTTCGGAGGCTGGCCAGGGCGCCAGCGCCCGGCGACGCCATTGATTACGGCACGATCTCGAGCATACAAGCTCAGATTGGGACGAGAGGCGGCGAGGCGAGCCGCTGAAGGTTCCTCCTCGAGTGTTCGATACTGAAACGCAAGAACGGCGGTATGGGCGTTGGCAGCCAGTGCCTCGTCCAACACCGCGCAGATATGGGAATCTAGAAAGGAAAATCCTGAGCAAATCAGAAGCGTATCGGGAGTAGTCAGAAACTGGCGAAGTCTCTCGAACAATGCCGAGTACGGTTGTCGGGTCACCTGATCGTACTTCAGATGATCGGGATATATCAACTCCGTGGCGTTTCTGTCACCGGTTCTGATCACCCTGTCGGCCGAAATCCTCCAGCCGAGAGAACCATGCAGCTTCCACAAGCGGGCCCAGCGGGCGGGCAGGCCGTCGGTCGAGATGCTCGCGGGATCGAAGAACGGCTCATGTGCGCCCGCAAACCCGTCGAAATAGGCAACACGCGCCCTCTCGAACGCCTCCTCGACCAAGAGGTCGTAATTTGGCGTGAATATCTCAACGGAGTGCTCCCGCTGGGTTCCGGATATCCAGGAAACGAGTTCCGAGTAGGGATTGGGACCAGATGGCAGGCGCGCCGACACTTCGACACCTATACGCTCACAGATCCGCTGACCCAGCTTGGTGTATGCGTGACCGTCCAAGTCGTGCACGGCGGACTTCCCGATAGCCTGACCCAGTCTGCGCACTTGCGTCAGTATCGCCTCTATCGTGACGTCTCCGCCAATGTCCGCCTTGAGAATCTCCAGAACTTGTCTATCGTCATCGGCAAGTTCGCTGACTACCGCGTCGGTCAGTCGGCCGACATCCGGCACCAGAGGATTGCCGTCTTCTACAAGTTGGTTCTGGTCATCGATGCGGAGCGCGGTCGGTGCACCGGCTCCCAGGAATAGGCCGATGCGCTTGCGACCCTGCGAAAGGATCTGGCGCAGGTCCGACATGTAGCGGTCGGGATTGTGAATGGTGGTTGTGGACATTTGAGGATTCTCGCGTCGTGCAAATCGGTCCCATCAAATCTTGTCGGCGGCATGAGCAGGCCGACGCGGCGCTCGGTTGTGGGCCCCAGGCTCGGTTCGTGACCGCGCGGCACGCTTGACGGCGTTCGTGTAGTGCAGGTCGTTCCAGCGGTTGCCGTCGAAATCAGAACCGCCGAGGAAATCCGTGCGTTCTGTCAGTGTGCCGCCCCCTTGACAGCCCCAGAACCACGGGTAGTCCTCCCGCGGGCGCAGTTCCAACTCTTCGTCGACGTCAGCCTCGTGGGCATCGTCCAGCCAGGGCGCTCTCCACCGCTTGCGCGGCGCCAGCGCTTCCTTGCCGCGGTCCTTGCCCCACGCGATCTTCGGCCTGATGCGCAGGACGCCGGCGCCCGCGCGGTCGCCCTTGGCAAGCTCGGCCGACATGAACGGGCGGACGTTGATCCGAACACCGTCGTTGATATCCGGCTCCCAGCCGATCGGCTGTTCGCCGAGAGGCTTCCAGCGGACGAAGAGATCGCACGGAGGCTCGCCAGCGATGATCCTCTTGAGCTGGTTCTGTAGATCCTGTGCAGCCGCAAGTCGTCCGTCCGCTCCGTCAAGTCCCCGGTCTCGGTCCGCTTTCTGGCGCGCCATCCAATCTCCGAGATGGCTGTACGTCAACGCCTCGAGCGTGCGGCGGCCCTCGCCGTCGGCGCTGGTCAAGCGGTGGTAGTTGACCAACGCATGGAACCCGTCGCGGCGGCCGTCCCAGACGTGCCAAACGAAGGGACGCTGGCGAAAGTGCCGACAATGCTCCTCGAAAAAGCGATCCTGCAACCATTCTTCTATGGAATCCGGCGGCTCGTTGCTCCCCGCCGCGGCGACTAGGAGCTTCCGTTCCATCGTTGCCGACCAGTCGGCTCCGTAGGCAACAGCCAGCAGTTGACGCAGCCTATCGGCCGCCGCCGATTCGCCGCCGATGGAGGAAAGACAGACGATGCCGTCGGCATCCGCGAGCTCAGCCAAAGCCTCGCATCGCTCCACCCACGCGCGCACTTCCGTGGCCATGCGCATGTCAGGGTCGTGCTCCGCCGGCCACCGGTGACCGAGTATCCGAGCGACGGCGACCTGCAGAACAGTGGCGTCGACCCGGGGCGGTCCATGAGACGTCCATTTGGCCTCCTCGTCCCAGACGACGCTACCGCAGGGATGGCCGTGGAAGACCCACTGCGTGGGATCATCGGAGTAGGGTTCAGGGAGACCGTTGGGGTAGCGTTCCTGGGCAACGGCAGTCCACCGGTCCAAATCGAAAGGAACCTTGACTAGCGTGGCATTGGTTACATTGAGCTTCTGGTCAATGCGCCGAACGGCGTCCTTGTATTCCGGAGACGAGCAGAAGCACCAAACTGCGGCGACCTGACTCTCCGACACCGGAACGACTACCGCTACATTCTGGTGGAACCGCTCCTTGCCGTAGCGATACGCGAAGAGCCTCTGCATCCGGTGAACTGCAATGCCGACTCTGCCGATGGCCTTAAGGCCCTTAGTTGGGTAGGCAGTTGGTGAAGACAAGAGTGCACCTCTACCCCGCTCCCACCTAACCAGCCACGACAGACCGTCGGTCTCAGCGAATCTCTCCGGTGTCGACTGAAGGTACTCCCAGATGGCCTTATCAATGAACTTCAACTCCCAGTAGGCAATAATGAACATTGGGTCATCACTTGTCTGTAGCCCAACTAGAGCATCGGCGAACTGGCTCAAGAGGGATGTGGACGGAGTGTCGTCGATTGCGATACGCGCATCGGGGTTTTCCAACTGGCGCGCCTGCTTGATGCTTACTATTTCGGCGTTCCGCAACGACACAGCCTTTTCCGCCGTGGTGCGAGAGTCGGTAACGTCCAAACCATGCATCTCGGCGCCCCGGCGCTGCGTAGCCCCATCCCCGATGGGGATGGGGCTAGCGGAGGGCTTGCTGCGACTCGCGATGAATAGACAGGCCTTGACAACTTCTCCAGTGACAGTCTCAAACGCGCCCGGCCCCAACCGCGCGACCAGATTCCACGTCCGCTGCTTCAGCAGCGTCTCCCGGAGCTTCTTGTAGCTCGTCAGGAACAGCCAGTTCTGCGGCGTCACCACCGCCTGGACGCCGTGCTTGTCGAGCCAGCCGAAGATGCGCGAGACGAACAGAGTGGCCAGATCACCCTTGGCCGCCGGATGCCGCTCCTGCGCAAACTGCTTCAGGGCGTCGCTCTGCTTGCCGCGGGCGAGATAGGGCACGTTGGTGACGACCAGGTGATAACGGCCGACCAGCAGCTCCGCGGCGCGCGCCATCCCCCGGGCCGCCACGGCGCGCTCGGTCTGCTCGTCGCTGCCGCGTTCCCGTTCCAGCAGCGCGCCCAGCAGCACCCGCACCGACTCGTAGTCGTGCTGGAACAGGTCCGCTTCCACAGCGCGCGGGTCGATGAGCGAGCCGAGCACCGGGGCCTGGGCGAAGAGGTCGTGCAGCGCGCCGAGGCTGTTGCGGAGCGGCGCAGACATGAGCGTGTCCTCGACGCCGAGCAGGTCGCGCTTCGGGGGCAGTCCTCCGGCGTCGGCCGCGTCCTCCGACAACCGAGTCCACTCGTCGCGGGGGGCGTTGGGCGCCAATCCGGAACAGGCGAGATTCAGGTCCGGCAGGCGCCGATAGCCGCCTGCATCGGGCCAGGCCCACGCGGTCAACGCCAGGTTGAAGGCGGCAATCTGCGTGCAGCGCGGATCGATCTCCAGGCCGAACAGGTTGTCCCGCAACACGGCGTCGATCGCGGCGACCGGTGCGAGCCGTTCCTCCTCCATGCGCAGGCGGACCAGCAGATCGAGACATTCGATCAGGAAGTGACCGCTGCCGCAGCAGGGATCGAACACGCGGAGGTCAGCCGCCGTGCGGGGCCAACCCTCGAAGCGCCCGGCCGCGGGCCGCCAAGGCCCCGTCGGTTGCCCCGCTTCGTCTCCGTCCCGCGGCTCACGCACGAATCGCAAGTACGAGAAGTCGTAGCTCCCGCCCGCATCCAGCCGCACGGCCTGCCGCAACTCCCCCTCGCTCGCGGCGGTCGCGGCGCGTTCCGGTTGCGCGGCCAGGATCCGGCCCGCACGCCACGCGCCGACGGTGTTGTGCAACAGGAACAGCACCATGTAGCGCTCGGTGAAGAGCTGCGTCACGGCGGGCAGCTCGTCGGGCCCGATCTTCACGCCGCTCTTGTTGACCGCGGCCTTCCGCTCCGCCTGCCAGAACTGGTAGGTCCAGCCCAGGGCGTCGCGCGCGGTGAAGACGTCGGCCGGCAGCGCCTCGATCAACCGCTCCAGTTCCTGCCGCGTCTCCGGCGCCAGCCTGACGGCGAGCGCCGGGTCGTCGCTCCGGAAGATCCGCGGCAGCATCAACTCGGCGAAGCGGCCGGCCAGCGTCCAGCGGTCCTGCCCCTGCTCGCGCGCCAGCTCCTCGCAGTCCGCCAGCGACACGGCGACGCCGGATTCGGGTTCGATGAGGAGCTCGTTCTCCGCCAGGAAGCGGGCGAACAGCATCCGGTGCCAGTGCTCGTAGGCCACCTCGTGGGCGAGGCGGTCGATCTTCTGCTCGCCGGTCTCCGAATCGCGTCCGTCCCCGAGCTGGCGCCCGTGCGCCCGCAGGCGTCGCCGCAGGTCCTGTTCCGCCGGGGACATCGACGGGTGCGCGCGGGCGGCGCCGACCGCGAGCATGCCGAGCGCGTTACGTGCGCCGGATTCACCCACGCGCCGCGCCGCCTTGATGGTCGCAGCGAGCCGGTTGCGCAGGTCAGCGGATAGCGCTCTAGTCACGCCCCGGTTCCTTCCATAGCCAGCAGGCGCCGGGCCGCATTCACGCTGCCGGGCTTGATGTCCACGACGGCCCCCGACGCCAACGAAGGGCCATAGCGCTTGAGCACCTTGTCGACCCAACTGCCGCATCGAAACTGAAGCGCGTCGACGCGCGCCGGGCTCATGAGAGGCGCGTTCGAGTCGCTCGCGTACTCTGTTGCGGCGTTGACCAGCGCGTACGCCGTGGCGCCGAGTTCCTCTTGGTACCTTTCGCCCAGACCGCGCAGGCGGGAGCCGAAGCGCAGCCACCCGTCCCGGCGCGCGGCGTTCCGAGGAAGCTCTGCCGGCGGCTTCACCTCGAGGATCTCCAGTATCCCCGCCAGGAACCGTTCCGCCGGCACCGACAGCCGCGCCAGCTTGTCGAGCTTGTCCCGGCATCCGGCCACGTCGAAACGCCGGTGCGCGAACGCATCGACGACACAGTGGTCGAGGTCCACGTCCGTCGCATGCGTGACCTTCAGCTTGAGCGACTGCTCGCCGAAGATCATGCCGTTGGTACAGATCGACCGACAGACCCCGACGGTGAACCCGAGCGCGCGGCTGCGGTTGTAGCTGTTGGTCACCCTCAGGAACGGAAGCCATGGGTCCTTGTCTATCGGTGCGAACTCGAGGCCCTCCGCCGTCAGGTCGATGTGCGCCCAGGACCGCGTGGCGGGCATGGTGACGTGGAACAGCTTCAACCGGTCAGCCGCCTCGCGACCGAAGACGAACGCGAACGCCCGGCGGCCGAGTTCGTACGCTCGCATGTTCGACACCAACCGGTAGTCCTCGGTCACGATGGAAAAGATCTCCATCGTATCGTCCGACACGATGGCCCAATGCCGCCTGAACCTGTGGCCGGTGTCCGACGTGCGGACGCGCACCTTGGAGACCGGGAAAAAAGGCTGACCGACCGCGGAATCCACGGCTGGCCGAGGTTCGGCGGCGACGGCGTTCTCGTACAGGTACTCCGGGGCCAGATCGGCACCTGTCGGCCATACGATAGTGTCGAGCTCAGGGTCGAACCTGAAGCGTCGAAACAAGCCCACGTCCCGTAGCGGCTCGAATACTTCGCCCCCCAGCTCATGCTCCAGATCGATGACTCCTGTTTTGCCGTCCTCGAACGTCGCGAGAATCTTGTAGTCGCGAAGGTACTCCGCACCGCAAAGTCTCGGGATCATTGGTTTACTCCAGCGGATCGATCCCGAAAACCGGCTGATCTCTGGCATCCGCTGATCTCCCGGATCTCGCCGGTCTCCGAGCTGGCCGTGCACCCGCACGCGTCGCCGCAGATCCTGTTCACGACCAATCCTTCGATGTCGATGCTCGCGCGAGCGTCACCGTACACGGCATGGAAGTGCGGCGGCGGGTGGTCTCCACACTGCATCCGAACGATGATCCCGAAGAACCTGCACAGCTCAGGCACGGACCCTCGCCAGACGCGCAGCGGGCATCACCTCCTCGACCGATTTGCCGGTAAGGCGCAGATAGAGCGCATCCTCGCAGAGCTCGACTTCGTCGCTCCACGCAATCGACCCGTACGGCGATACGTGGACCTTCTCGAAGAATGACCGGTCGAGCCAGGCTCTGAAGATGCCCCGGCCGGCCAGGTCGAACAGGTCGACCTCTCCCGAAACACCGTCCGCGTAGCGCAGCCAGATCCGGTAGCCGGCTTGCGGCGCCACTTCCACTGCCGTAATCATGTCCCGCTCCTCTTCATGCCGTCATGTCCCGGCCCGCGTCAGCCGTCACGTGGCCGCCTCCGACGCCCCGGCGGCCGGGTCGGCGGCGTGGATCGTCAACCGCAACTCGTCGCCGAACGTCTCGTAGACCGGACGCTTCCCCGACAGCTTCTCGCTGTTCTCCAGAATGACCCGCACACCGTTGCCGCGACGGTCCATCAGAGTCTGCCTCGGCGTCTCCAGCCCCGGAATCCCCGTCGGTATGGGACACCTGGCCAGCAGGCTTGTGAGGGTTTCGTTGCGACTCGTTTGCCGGTACGCAAGGTCATCCACCGTCATGCGATTCGGAAGCGCGCCGGGCGAGGACAATTCGATGCGATCCGAATACAGGTGCAGGCGGATGCGTGTGCCGTGCATGGCATAGTCGCGGTGCGCCACCGCATTGACGACCGCCTCGAACACCGCCGCCATATCGTATTGCGGCAGGTCGATCCGCCCCATCGTCTTTCTTGCGCGCACCTTCTGGTTGCGGGCGACGAACAGACAGGCGCCGGCGATCTGCCGGTCGACCGGGCCCGCAATGTCGGCGGCATCGAGCTGGTACCACGGGGACTCCAGCGACTCGGGCACACTGCGTCCGCGGTACGCCACCGCCTGCACATAGGCATGCGGCAGCCGCTCGACCGGCTCCGTCGTCCCGAGCAGAATCCCCGTGACGGTCGGGAGCGGCCCGCGAGCGCCCGACCTTGCGGCCATGCCGAGCTTGCACGCCAGGGTCTCCCGATCGTCGCGCATGCCGCCAACTGCAAAACGGTCGATCAGCACGCCGTCGAGATCGGCGAACGACGCGTCGTGAAGCGGCTGTTCGTCGAACCGGATCAGCCGTGACTGGCTGCGCTGCTGATGGAGACGTACGAGGAAGTCCGGCTCCATCCTGCGCTTCGCGCTGCCGACGCGATGCAGAAACCCGCCGGGGCTCTCGTGCACGAACAGGCTCGGCGAGACCTCGACACGCAGTACCGGTCGCGGCACGCCCTCCGAGTCCGGCAGTTCGAGCCGTTCGATCAGGGGATAAATCGGCGGCTTGATCGAATCGTGGACAATCTCGGTGACGTACTGTTCGGCCGCGTCGAGGCGATCCAGCGCGATGCCCACGATATCCCGCGTACGGTCGTCGACCCCGAGTACAAGGACGCCGCCGTGGCCGTTGGCGAACGCCGCGAGCTCATCGGCGAGCTGTTCGCGCCCAGGTCCCTTGACCCGCTTGCCGGCAAACACGACCTCCTTCAGCTCAAGATGCGCGCCCTCTCCCAGCCGGATGCTCCGCAGGAGTGCTTCGAGTGAGTCAAGCATGGCGAGCGTCCTCGAGCAGGCGGCGGTACCGGCGTTCGAACGCCTGCCGGCCGCCCTCCATGACGCGACAGATTTCCTCGCGGACCCCCGGATCCTGGAGACATCCCGATCCCTGGTCCAGCATCCGGCACTGACCTGCCCGATGATCCATCGCGATCACCATTTCCGCGTCCCCGTTGACCACGATGTTCGGATTGTGCGTCGCCACGATGACTTGGCGGCGCTGCTTGCCGGCCCGAACCTGCTGCACCACGAGGTCGTAGATCAAGTGGTTGTCGAGGTCGTCCTCCGGTTGGTCGAGCACGATCGGCTCATCGCCATGGCACAGGAGAAACGCCAGAATCGCAGCCGACTTCTGACCCGGCGATCCCTGCTCTATCGGTACTAGCTGGCCGGCATCGGAGCGACGATACTGGACCCGCAGGCCGTCCTCCGGCCACCAGCACATGAAGCGGTCGACCTGCTCGGGCGGCAAGGCCTTCACATGATTGTGAAACCACTTCGTTCGGACCTCGACATGGCCGCCCGCGGCAATCGTCGCCACGTCGCGCTTGACGGCCGCCACCCGTTCCCGTACGGCCGCTACGCGTTCATCGAAATCCGCCGGCAGGCCGCGGTACAGATCCGCCAGGATACCGCTGTCTCCATCGGCAGCCAGGATGTCCTGCTGGAGATGTTCATCCTGACGTCCGAGGCGCTGCCGAAATGCTGGTTCGGCAGCCCGCGCATCCCGGCCGAACGGAATGACGGCCATCGCCACGAAACGATTGCCGGCCAGCACGCTGTCCAGGAGAGCCATCCGCGCCCGTGATGTCTCGGTTCGGTCGTTCTCGAGGTCCCCAAGCACACCGGCGGACTGGACCTTCAACTGCTCCACGCGCGTGCGAAGCGTCTCGATGTCGTGAATCTCCCGTTCGAGGGCATGCCGCCGCTGGACCAGGCCGCCGTACGACGTGGGGTCCGCGACGCCTTCCTTCGCCAGTCGCGCGACCAGCGCATCGTACGCCCCGCGATTCGCGTTCGCCGCGGCCACCCACTCGGAAGCGTTCGCCCCGGCCCGCCACTGCTCCAGGAAGCCTGCCGCCTCGTCCGCCATTTCCATCAGCCGGCGGGCCATCTCGCTCTGCTTGTCGGCGAGCGCCCGGACAAGACCCAACATTTCCGCAGCCGCGGCGCTCTTCGTTGGGAACTCCTCCTCGCGCACGTCGGTCGGCTCGATCTCGGCGGCTGCGCCGCGGAGCCGCTTCACGGCGTCATCCATCTCCTCGCGCCGGTTGCGAATCGCCCGCTCCTGGCGCCGAAAGCGCTGAAACTCCACCAGCAATGCCTGCTGTCCACCCTCCTCGAAGGCGGCGAGCTGGCGCTTGACGTCGGCAAGCTCGCCCTCCACCCGGGATCGATCCGCAAGGCGCGCCTCCAGCTCGCGGATCTGACCACGCAGGCTCAGGTAGCGCGTCTCCATCTGCCGCCTGCGCCGCTCGTGTTCCGCATGCTCCGCCGGCAACGCGTCGTCCACCAGGCGGACCAGAGCATCCGGGTCGGCAGCGAGCGCGAAGATCTGCTTCTGACTGAGGATACGGACCGGAAACCTCCCCTGCACGTCCCCGGGGCTCGACGACCAGTCATCCGCACCGCTCCGTTCCTCTATCGAGGCATCGCCGCCCCGCCAGTGGATCCGAAAGCGCGCCCTGTCCTTGCGGTAGAGGACACCGATCGTCGTGTTATCGAGCAACGCTCCCTGATCGTCCCGGGACGCCGCCACTCTGGCGAACTGCTCGAAATCGTCCCGCAGTCTCGCCGGGAGTTCGCCGGCGCGATCGAGGCCAAGGCGCAGCATCTCGACCAGGGTGGATTTCCCCGTCCCGCGTCCGCCGACGATCACCGACATCCAGGGGCTGAACCGCACCTGTAGTGCTTCGCCTCGCCCGGCGCGGCGGGCGTTGCCGACACGTAGCACCTCTATCGCAAGCCGCGGCAGCTCGTTGGGGTCTCCACCCTCCCGGTCGCTGCGACGAACCGACAACGGCGCGCCGTCCAGAAGCGCGAGACGCAGTCCCTCCATCGATGGCTGCCCCATCTTCACCCACATAAAGCGATCACCCGGCTTGACGCCCCGCCGGAAATTGTGACAATCGCTCCCGACAACGGCAGTCCATGCACAACCGGCATCTCTGCAAATCTGGTGCTCGACCCAGTCGCGATTCACGACCTCCGCGGCCAGTATCTCCGGCCGGCGGATCACTTGGCCCACGGTGTTCGCATCCAGCGCAAGCTGGCCGGTATCCCCTGCCGTCTGCAGGAGCCCATTCTCCTGATCGACATGTGCGGGTATCGCCAACGCCCCGAGGTCGGCAACGAGCTCAACAACCTCCGTCGCGGACTTCTGCGTAACGCCGTCGCAACGGCCGGGCGTTCCCTGGTATTCCACGCGCGCGATCAGATCACTGACATCGCGCCCCGTGGCGTCGGGATCGAAGATGGCGAGAAGATGGAAACCCCCGTTGACCGACAGCTCCACCCCGGGAAAGAGACAGAGCGGCCGGAAACCGGCGGCCCGTTCGGAAGCAAGCCGGCTGTAGGCGTCCTTGAGGCTATCGATCCAGTCCGACGTGTTGTGGTCGGTGACCGCCACGCAGTCGATCTGCGCCTCCATGAACCGCAACAGCCATTGCTCGGGGCTCAACCGCTCCTTCTCGTTCTCGATCCCGCTCCAGGGCGTATCCAGCGACGCGGGGGTATGGGTGTGGAAATCGAACTTCCACCACCGCGCGCCGGCAAACGGCTCAGGCATCGCCGGCCCGGTCCCTGAGCGCCGGAAACAGGTCTTCGGCGGACTTGCCGGTCAGCTCCATGTAGAGCGCGTCCGCGCATAGCTCGATGTCGTCGCTCCAGGCAATCGACCCGTGCCCGGACACGTGCACCCCTTCGAAGAAGGTGTGATCGAGCCAGACCTTGAAGACCCCCCGCCCCGCCATGTCGGAAAGATCCACCTCTCCGGAGACGCCGTCCGAGTACCGGAGCCAGATCCGGTAGCCCGCCCGCGGCGCCACTTCCATCGCTGCAATCACGCCCCCGTCCTTTCCTCGTTCAAGATCGACTGCAGGAATCGGATTGCCTGGGACCGGCAGCCCAGGCCGCAAGTCTTCCGGCGGCATTCATGCTGCCCGGCCTGAAGTCGACGACGGGCCGGGATGCCAACGCCGGGCCATAACGCTCGAGGACCCTGTCGACCCAACGCCCACACCGAAACTGAAGCGCGTCGACGCGCGCCGGGCTCATCAGGGGTGCCTTCGTGTCGCCGGCGTACTCCGATGCGGCGTTGACCAGCGCGTACGCGTTGCCGCCGAGGTCCTTGCGGTACTTTTCGCCCAGACCGCGCAGGCAGCGCCCCAGGCGCAACCATCCGTCCCGGCGCGCGGCGTTCCGCGGAAGTTCGGCCGGCGGCTTCACATCGAGGATCTCCAGCATCCCCGCCGGGAATCGTTCCTGTGGGACCGAAAGCCGCGTCAGCTTCTCGAGCTTGTCCCTGCATCCGGCCACGTCGAACCGCCGGTGCGCGAACGCCTCGACGAGACGGCGTTCGAGGTCCACGTCCGTCGCGTGCGCGACCTTGAGCTTGAGCGACTCCTCGCCGAAGATCATGCCGTTGGTGCAAATCGACCGGCAGACCCCGACGGTGAACCCGAGCGCGCGGCTGCGGTTGTAGCTGTTTGTCACCCGCAGGAACGGAAGCCAGCGGTCCTTGTCTATCGGCGCGAACTCGAGGCCGGCCGCGGTCAGGTCGATGTGCGCCCACGACCGCGTGGCCGGCATGGTGACGTTGAAAAGCCGCAACCTGGCGGCAGCATCCTGGCCGAAGACGAGCGCGAACGCCTGGCGGCCGAATTCGCATGCGCGCGCGTTCGACACCAACCGGTAGTCGTCGGTCACAATGGAAAAGATCTCCTTGCGATCCTCCGACACGACCGCCCAGTGCCGCCGGAACGTGTGTCCGGTGTCCGCCGCACGGACGCGCACCCTGGATACAGGAAAGAACGGTCGATCGAGCGACGCTTCCACGGTCAGATGGAATTCGCCGGCGACGGCGTGTTCATGAAGATACTCCGGGGACAGATCCGCTCCGGTCGGCCATACCACGGTGTCGATCTCGGGATCGAACCTGAACCGTCGAAACCGTCCGACGTCCCGCAACGGCTCGAACACCTCACGCCACAGCTCACGCTGCAGATCCACGACGCCCACCTCGTCGTCGTCGAATGTCACGAGAATCTTGTATTCGCGCAGGTACTCCGCGCTGGAGGGTCTCGGAGTCACCGGGCTGTTCCTTGTGAGTCGATCAGCCGTCCAAGTTCGTGTGTAGATGGCCACGCCGCTCACGGGTTCGCCCCCAGTTCGCCCATTCGCCAAAGGTCGCCGAGCCGATAATTCTCAAGCCATGAGGCGAGTTTCTCCGGATCGAGCCGTCGCAGTTCGGTCCCGGCTCCCGGCCGCTCGCACGCAACGATCGCGTCCGGCTGACTCGTCAGCGCCGACACCAGCGCGTCCGAATGCGTCGTGACCACAAGCTGCATCCGGTCGGACGCGTCGACGAGCAGCTCGGCGAGCAGATCGACCGCATCGGGATGCAGCCCCAGCTCGGGCTCTTCGATGCAAACGACCCGCGGAGGTTCCGGAGTCAGGAGGGTTGCAAGCAACGCGACGAATCGAATCGTACCGTCGGACAACCGCGTGGCCGGAATCGGCGTCCGAAGGCCGGACTCGTGCAGGTACAACTGCGCTGTGCCGCCCTCTATTGCTGTCGTCATCCGTTTGAATCGGGGAAAGAAGCGTTTCAAGTACTCGTTGAGAATCGGACCGACCTTGTGCTCGATCTGGTTGAGCACGAGCGCCAGGTTGCTGGCATCAGGAAGCAACTGGTCCGAGGGAAGGTCCGTTCGCTGCGGGTGCCGCGCGCCATGAGGGCCGAACGTCCACTCACGGAACGTCCGGATGGAGCTGAACATGGCTCCAAGCTGGAACAGTTCCGGATAGAAATCCGGATCCTCGCGTTGCGCAAGAACCGACTGATCCAGCGAGCGATTGTCCAATTGCGCCGCCCGTTTCGCCAGGCGTGGACCATCCGCCGTCTGCACGCGGATATGGATCTCGGGACTCCCCTGGTGGAAGTAATAGTACGGTCCCTCGACATTTCGCCGGTCCTTCGGTTCGTCTATCAATTCGTCGATGATGGCGACCCGGGGCCCTGCGGCTGCAAACGAAAGCCGGTACCGAAATTGCTTGTTGACCGCGTCGCCGGGATCGACCTCGACCTCGACTGCCGCCGGCGGCGACTGGAAGCCGCCCTTCCACAACCACTCCGCCGCGCCCCCGCCGTTCCACACGGCCGCCGCGAAGTCCGTCGGCAACGCGCGCAACAGCTCCAGGGTATCGATGAGGTTCGATTTCCCCGACGCGTTCGGACCGATGAGGACGTTCAGCGACTGCAGGTCGAAGAAATCCATGTCGGGCGGAAACGACAGCAGTCCGGGCATGCGGAGTCGCTGAATGAGTCGCATCGATTGGTGCCTTTCAGGAAGACTTGTCGAGCAGCGTGTCGATGAGCCGCTTCGCATGAGGCAACGCCGCAACCACCCTGCCCGGGTCCACCGCGGCGAGAATCTCGAACGAGTGACGTCCCTTGTGGTACTCCCCCTTGCTGGACGGGCGCGGCGCCCGACTCATTCCGCGTTCCAGGTCGCGTTTCGAGACGTTCTCGACGTCGGGACGGCGCGGCAACACAGCTCGGTTGAATCCGTCGCCGATGAACCCCGCCAACGCACCCTCGTCCGCAAGAAACCACGCTTCCATGCACTGCACCATAAGGTGCGCATGTTGTTCCGTGGCTCCGTCCGGCCCGGCCCGTTCCAGTTGTCGTGCTCTCGCAAGTGGGTCCAGGGTGTTCCGCCATCAACCACGGGCGCCTCGCTGCCCACCAGCAGTACGATGAAGTCGCTTTCCCCCGCGCGGGCCAGCCATTCCGAGAGGCCATCTCCGTTCAGGCGCTTCATGCGTGTCCGGCCGTCGTGCTTCTCGCAGACGACCACGCTCTCCGGCGTCTCCGTCAACCCATCGACTAGCGTGTCTGAGTGGGTAGTCACGAGTAGTTGACAGCGCTCGGAGGCATCGCGCAGCAGCGCCGCGAGGTCCGGCAGGATGTCCGGGTGCAGGCCCAGCTCCGGCTCCTCGATGCACACGAGCGGCGGCGGGTCCGGGTCGCAGAGAACGGCGAGCAGACAGAGATAGCGGAGCGTGCCGTCGGAGAGTCGTGTCGCGGGTATCGAGACGTTGCCCTCCTGGATGAACACCCGAACGGCGCCGTGCTCGATGTTCACATGAAAGTCCGACAACCCTCCGTACAGACTTCGCAGCCCCTCAAGAAACCGCTGCCGGACATCGAGGCTGCGAGACAGGCGGTTCAAGACCAGGCCCAGGTTCCGGCCGTCCTCGGTGAGGACGTTGTGCGGAGAATCCGGTTTCTGTGGGAAACGCATCGGCGCATCCCGTCCCACTTGGAGATCGCGGTACAGGCGCGTGCGGCCGAACATCTGTCCGAGGCCGGTGATCTCAGGGTGTATGTCCGGATCCTTCAGCAGGGCCAGAACGGACTCCTGGCCCGCGAAGTCGATTCCCGTCAGCTTGCTTCCGATGTCGTCGGCCTTCCCGCGATATACCGTGACGTCTTGCGAATCAGCTTCGAAACATGTCCCCGGCGTGGCGCCGCCCGACGCAGGTGCTTCCTCTCCAAGTCGCTCGTTCAGCATCAGGAAAGACTGACCCTGTTCGGTAAACTCGAAACCGTAACGAAGCGATTGCGGACCGGCAGGATTCGCCACGACCACGTCGACGCGTGCGGATCGCGCCTTCGGCTCTCCGCCCCAGATCCAATCGGCGACGCCGCCGCTCCCGCGTATGGGAGCCGCCAGGTCGTTCGGCGCGGCCTGCAACAACCTGATCACATCGAGAAGGTTCGACTTTCCCGATCCGTTCGGTCCGATGAATACATTGAGCGGCTCCAGCGACAGCTCGTGTGCGTCCGGACCGAACGACAGGATGTTCCTGAGCGTGATTCGGTGCATGAACATTCGGAATTTTCCTAATCGCCTTCGAACACGCGACGAAACCAGGTAACGAACCGCCTGGCCACAGGGCTGTCGTGGCGAAAATACCGGGCCCGGATCGCCGTGCCGTACGGCAGCCCCGGCTCCTCCTGCCAAGCCAGCCACGCATGCAGCATCGCCTTGCTGACGTCGCCGTTCGGATAGCCCGCTCCATGAACTGCTTTCGCCTGCGTTGTGGCTTCCCGAGCATATGGAAGCAAGGGATCCGCCCCCTGAACGAGAGCTTCAAGAAAGCGCTCGAGCGTACCCTCTCCCCGCACCCCTTCCTGTTGATTGTCCGGCATCAGCCATACGCCGACCCTGGTGTTGTACTCGCCGGACTCCCCGACGAAGCCTTCCACGGGAATGGTCGGCGGCGGTACCACCCCGGCTCTCTCGAGGCGGTTGGAAATCGCCCGCCACGTATTCTCGACGGAATCGTCCGCATCCAGTACGAAGCCGACAGCCTTGCCCTCGCTCAGCCTTACCGCCGTCCGGACGCCCCGCAGGAGCGCGATCCTGCCGTCCCCCGGAGCGTCCGCGCCCTCGCCGGCTGTCACGATCGAAGGAAACCAGGCCCACTGGTCATGATCGATGCCATGACGGAGGAGTAGGTGCACGAGCACATGCAGGTCATCGGGCCCCTCCACACGAAGGACGGATCGCTCGTTTTCGGTCGCCATCGTCAACGCATCTCGATGTTCTGCTCGACAGCCACCTGAATATCGTCCGCGTCGAGGTGCACCGCCTTGCGGATGGCCCGCCCTATCTTCTGAATGGCGACCTCCCCGGCGAGATCCGGACGCGATTCCACCAGCGACGAAAGCCCCCGGATGCAGTCGTAGCTGTGCGTCGTAGCGAACACCTGCACCGACGACTTGCGCGCGGTGTCGACGACCAGTCGCCACATGTCTTCCATGACCGTCCAATGCAGACCCGTGTCGATCTCGTCGACCAGCAGTACGCCGCCTGCCGTTTGTACGAAAGCAAGCGCAAGCGCGAGAAGCCGCCGCATCCCATCCCCGTAGCTCCCGAGGGGCACGCGTGGGCCGCCCCCCTTGAAACCGAGCAGCACGCCTGCCCGGTCCGAGCGCGCCCTCGAAGCGTCGCTCGTCAGGAAACGAATGGACTTGAGGTCGCTGTCCAGGAGCTTCATGGCATCGATGACCTCGGATTCCCGATCTTCGGTCAGGACCCGGTCCCAGATGGCTCGCATGCGATCCGGATCGAGCGAGTCCGGAGTGACGAATTCGAACGGCGGAATCAGATCGTCAGGCCTTCGCGGTAACGGGCCGAGAAGAGTCCGTCGCGGCGATCGGAATCGAATTCGGGACTCGATCAAGGATCCGTTTTCCCTGAGCGGAAGAACGCTCCTCTGTGCGTTTCGCTCCAACTGAAGAACGAGCGGGAAGGCGCGCTCCGAATCGTCATCGCCGTATCGAGACCCGTAGTCGTCTTCGGCCTCGGCAAGACGCACCCCAACCGAAACCGGCTCGTAGCCGTCACCAAGGAGACGAAAGTTCGTCCCCGGCTCGAGACGATGGCCGAAGAAGAAGTGGGAAACGTCGGGTCGCCATCCCCGCGCTGTAGCGCCCGCGTCGCTCACTTCACCGCGCCGATTCGCAGTCCCCGTAAGGACGAACGGATCTCCTCCCGAAACCAGAAAATGAATCGCCTCGAGAATCGACGTCTTGCCGCAGTTGTTCTTGCCGACGAGCAGGTTCACACGGGTCAGATCGGTCAACGCGTACGTCTCGAACCCGCGAAACTTTTCCAGTTGGAGAGTGCCAAGCATGTGCCGTCCTCGTTTCCATCCAGCACCGTCAGCGCACGATTACCGGCCCGTGACGAACGACATCGCTGAGTATCTCTTCCTGCTCGCGTAACCATTCCCGCACGGCCGCTTCGTCCGGCAGCGTACCACGGCGCACGTGGATCGTCGTCGTGCGGGGCGGCGTCGGCGGACTCGTGTCGTCCGTCGGATCTGCGCCACCGGGCGGCATGTTCGCATCGATCCGCTCGGCCGCCTCCTGCAGCGCCCGCCCGCTCCGCGTGTCCACCGCGTCGATCTCGGACCGCCAAGCCGCGAGCGATCGGGCATCGAGCGCGCGCAGCAGATCACCGTCCGTCGCCACGTTGAGCGCCGGCGGCGCGTCCAGACCAAGTCGCCGGCAAATCTCAGCCTGCGCCGTGGGGTCGAGCCTCGACCAGGTCGCGTCGCCGGCCAGCGTCGCGCCGGCCGTCTCAATCGCCTCGGTGAGGCGCTTGTGCTTCTCGACGAGCGCTTCGCGCAAAGCGGCGGCCAACGTGGCGACGATCGGCCCGACCTGATCGGTCCCCGTCAACAATGAACGCTGCGCAACGACGGCGTCGATGTCCGCGCCAACGCCGGCGGCAACCGGCAGCCCATCGGCGTGACCGTAGAGCGCACGCGCCAGTTTCCAGGCCGGCATCCTCACCTCGGCACGCTCCGCGAGGCTGGTCCACTCCTCGATCCGCTGCTCCAGATCGTCCTTCCGTGCGTGAATCTCCGCGAGCTGCTCGGAACCGGCCAGCCGCTTCACGTCCTCGATGCCTGCGGCGTCCGGAGCGAGCGGCAGCGGCGCCGGCCCGCCGGCGCGTCCCGCGAGCTCTACGAGTGCACCGAGGAACTCGGGCGCACGGTTCTCTTCCTCCCCACTCTTCGTATCGACGCCGAGCCGCCCGAACAGCCCCCGCAACGCAATCCGCTGACTGGTGGTCAGACGCACCTTCTCCGGACGGAACTCCGCCGCCTTGATGCCGGCCTGGTCGAGCGCGCCTGCGACCACCGGCTGCCCGTTTCGGGTCGCGCGCAGATGACCGGCGCGATGCAGCGCGATGAGCACGGCGTCGACGGCGTCCTGCGGCCAGCCGTAGGGGGCAGCCTTGAGCGCCTTGTGGATCGCGGTGCCGCGGGCGCCGGCCCCGATGGCGCCGAGCACCTCCTTGGCCACCGGGTGGGCGTCGGTCGCGCCATCCCAGCCGACCACCTTCAGCGGCTGGTCCGAGCCCTGCCTGGCGCGGGTCACGGCAGCCTCCCACCCGCGATGATCACCGTCGTCGAACCTCGGAAAGAGGCGGGCGAGCGACGCGCCGGCGCCCGTCCTGACCTTCTCGCTCAGGCCGTCACCGAATATCTCGGTGCCGCCGCCCTGCAGAACCGTGGCGGCCCGCAGCACGTCGCGGACGATCGCGTCCCGTTCGTGTGCGGCGCCGGCATGTCGGCTCGCCATGCTCTCGCGGGCCTCCCGCCCTTCCGGCGACGCGGGAACGCCGTAGTGATCGAGCACCTGCCGGGCCGCTTCGACATCGAGGATGTGGCCCCTGAGCAGGTCGGCGCTCTTCTTCGGAAGGTGGACGTGCAGCGTCGGGTCGTCGGCGCCCAGCCGGCGCGCCTCGTTCTCCACATCGTTCCGTCCGCACGACCAGCCGTCGCGCACCCAGACGCTGACGACCTCGCCATTTGCGGTTGGCGGCTCGGTGCCGCCATGCATCGCCAGCTTGCGGCGCAGCTTGGCCTGCCCCTGCGCGGGCTTGATCTCGCCGAGCACCTCCTGGACGACCTGGACGAAGAGCTGATCGCGGCGGGTGGCAATCTCGACTTCGGTCAGCGCTTGACGACGCTCGCGGAAGGCGCGGTCCCATTCGGCGCCCTCGGTCGTCTGCAGTCGATACTCTTCGCCGACCTTCATCAGTACGCCGTCTTTCGCCAGCAACTCGAGCGTATGGGCGATTTCGTGGCGTCGGGGGCCGGTGTCCGTGGCGATGTCGTCGAGGACGAGGTCGGCCAACGTGCCCGCGTTGGCGCGCACCCCGAGATCGGTACCCTCCTGCCGCGGCAGCTTCCCGATAAGGAAGACCAGTCCGCAGAGGTCGCGCTGAAGCTGCCCCACGTCGCTGCTGCCGTCGTCCAGCTTCTGGATCCGGGTGTTGAGCTCGTTGAGCAGCACCCCGGTGCCGACCAGGCTCGGCGCCAGCGCGTTGAAGAGGTCGCTGGCGGGAATCGCAGCGCCGAGCGAGCGGTCGGCCACGTTCTCGAGGGAGTCGTGCAGAATGCGCAACTGGGATCTGAGCTGGCTGTGGCTTCCGGCGGCATCGGCCGCCTGGAAGCACGCCTCCCAGAAACGCCGGCGGGTGCAGAGCAGCGGATAGTCGGCTACGCGGTTGTGCGCATCCTCCGGCCGCGACCCCACCCGGGTGCCCTGCAGGTGGCGAGCGACCTCGCCGGCATGCCGCTCGAACATCTGCTCGATCGCCGGGCCGGCGCTCGGCCGCTTGTGGAGCAGCACCTTGCGGGTTACGGCCTCGACGTCCGCATCGGTGAGCTCTACGGCGATCCGGAAGCGGTCGCGAAGCCACATCAGGGCCGGCGTTCCGGCCGAGAGCGCGGATTGTCCGGCGCCCACGAGCATGACCCGGCTGTCGAACTGGGTCTGCACCGCCTCGGCCACCTCTGTAAGGGCGGCAGAGCGATCCTGGGCCTCGTTGATGTACTGCTGCACCTCGTCCAGCACGAGCACGGTGTGCGGCAGCTCGCCGTTCTCGGACAGGGCGAGCCGTGCGGCCTCGATGAACTGCTCGGTCGAGATGTCGGTCCTCAACGGCGGGAACTGCTGCGTCAATAGTTGCCGCGCCGCCTTGCCGTCCGCCGCGAAGCCGGCATCCGCGGCAACGATCGCGTCGGCGATGACGGGACTGACATACAGGTTGTTGAGCTCGCGCAGCCAGTCCTTCCCGGCTGCCTCGACCGCGGCGCGAACGCCGTCGAGCAGCCCCTGCTCGCGCAGCCAGAAGCAGAAGCCCGCCAGGGGATACAGCGCGGGCAGGCCCCGGGCGCGGAGCAGAATGGACAGCACGCTGTGACGGACGTGATCGACGCTGCCGCCGAGCAGCGTTCCCGCGGCCGCCACGGGAGGCCGTCCGGCGCGGTGCGCATGGGTATCCAGCTCCCGAAGCTGCGCCTGAACCTCGTCGGGCAGACCGCCGCGAACCAGACCGCGAGCGGTCGTCCCATCGGGGAACGAGGTGTTCACCCACAGGTGGGTGAGCATCTTCAGGAGGTGCGACTTGCCGCTGCCGAAGAAGCCACTGACCCACGCGGAGTCCTGCTTCGGCGTGCCAAGGTTCGCGAGATAGCGATCGAGAATGCGCTGGAGGGCGTCGCCGAACTGCCCGTCGCAGACGAAGGTCTCAAGCTCCGCCCGCAGCTCTTCCCTGGCCGACTCATCGGCAGTGTCGACGATGCGCGCCTGCCCGTTGTTGGCGAGCCGCGCCGTCCGCGGGTCGCGATCGAGCACCTCGTGGATCTTCACAAGGCCGGTCCTCCACCGTGCAGCGTGATCCCCTGGGCCAGGTAGTTCCAGCCGTCGCGGGCATCGAGCAGCCGATAGTTGCTCTCGTTCTTCGTGCCGGGAAAGAACACCACCAGCCGTCCGCGAATCCCCTGCTCGACCGAACGAATCACCTCCGAGACCCGCAGAAAGCCGTAGAGGGAAGCCACGCCCAGCAACGCGACCACGCTGTTGTCGCCGGCCGCTTCGAGTCGGGTTCGCAGCTTGTCGGCGACCGCTTCGCGAAACTCGCTCTCCAGCTTCATGCCGAGCAGATCCGGATCTTCGAACCAGGCTTCGCGGTACTCGTCCTGCGCCATCCACTCGGCGAACCACTTCGTGCAGTCGACGAGCGTCCAGTCGTGCTCGCTACGGCGCGTCGCCTGCTCGAATTCGCCGACTCGGTCCCTCAACGTGCGTTCGAGCTCCTTGTCGTAGACCAGCAGCATCACGCGCTGCGCGCCGGACACGCTGCGTTGCCACGGCACGCTCACGTGTCGCTCATAGACGGCCGCCAGGTCTTCGATCTTGCCCATTGCTCAGGTCCTGACTGCCGCCGGATCCAACCGGCTCGCATCGATCTCGACCACGCCCCCGCCGGCGCGCGCGTGGATCAAACCGAGTTGTTTCGCCTCGAACGCCGCCGGGAGGAGATCCTGGCCGGCACGGTCGAGAACCCGCGTCCACCGGCAGTCGAGCAGCGCCGGGCCGCCGAGCCCTTCGAGGGAACCGAGCCAGAAAGCCATCGCCACGGAGCCCGGCGTCGGCGCCACGCGGGTCCGTATCTTCCGCATGCGGCCTTGCAGGTGTCCCGCCTGCGCCCACGAGCTGGCCGCGTTACGAGCAACTTTGTCGAGCACCGACTCGTTCAGCCGTGCTCCGACGACCTTTCGTATCTCATCCTGGAATCGCGACCTGACGAGTTCCGCTCCGACCGGCAGAGCGAGCACGGCCGGCGCCGTCGAGCGCAGCAGCGGATCGCGCGCCAGCGCGCACAGCATCGCCAGCAGCGGACGTCCCGGGACGTCGACGAGCCAGAGTCGCCGCAGCACCCGGAAAATCGGCACGCGATGGTCGAGCGCATACAGCTCACCGAGGCGCTGGCCCGTCCACCGGCGGGTCGCGATGGTCGCCTTTCCGAGCACGTTGTCGTCAACGATCGCCGCTATGTAGTCCCCGCGGACGGCTTTCTGGGGAACGGCCGCGAGAAGCTCGCCGAAGTCAGCGAGCATGATCGTGCGGCTCGTGTGGACGCTCTTGTCCCCGAATCTCAATCCGGCCTTGGCGGCCCTTGCCTCGATGTCCGGATTCGCGACCTGCTGGAGCATCCTGAACATCGTGCCCGGCGGGCGCACGAATGTCAAGGGTCTGCTATTATTCGCCGGCAAGTTTGCCGGCGTCATGGCGTAACCAGATTCACGGCAAGGCGAGCGCCAGCCATTCGGCCGGCCGGTCACGTCCTCCGATAGGGACCACGATGTACTGCCGGCCCTCGTGCAGGTAGGTCATCGGACCGCCCGTGGTCCCCGCCGGCAGCTCCGTCTCCCAGACCACCGTACCCGTCGCCTTGTCGTAGGCCCGGAAGGTCGGCCCCCACATGTTCTCCTGGATGCCGCCGAAGACGTTGCCGCCCTCCCCGATGAACAGCAGCGTCGCGGTCACCAGCGCCACCGGGCGGCTGGCGATGCCGAGCGGCGGCAGGTCGAGCCCGCGCAGGGCCGGATGGTCGCACAGCCCGCGGCCGTTGGCCACCCGCCAGACCACCTCACCGCGGTTGAGGTCGATCGCCGTGATCCGGCCCCAAGGCGCCTTGACGAGCGGAATACCGTCCAGATACGGCGCGTCACGGTTCGGGCTGTAGTACGCCATCTCGGCGTTCTCCTCCCCGGAGGCGTCCGCCAGCCGGTAGACGCGCGGCACGACGTGGGAGAAGGCGTAGTAGAAACCGGTCTCGGGATCGAACGCCCCGGTGTTCCAGTTCCCCGATCCCCAGGAGCCGGGGAGGGCCAGGGTGCCGTCGGTTCCGCCCGGCTCCTCGCTGACCACCGTTGGCGGCGTAAAGAGCGGGCCGAGGACGAAGCGCGCGGCGGTGGCGCGGGCCTGCTCCTCCAGGTCGGAGGTGAAGTCGATCAGGTCCTCCTCGCCGACCCCCTGGTGCGCGAACGCCGGCGGTCGGGTCGGGAACGGCTGGGTCGACGACGCCTGCTCCCCCGGCACGGTCGACGGCGGCACCGGTCGCTCCTCGATCGGCCACACCGGCTCGCCCGTGGCCCGGTCGAAGACATACAGGAACCCGGTCTTGCTCGGCTGCATCACGGCGCTGATGCGGCGACCGTCGACCGTGATCTCCCCCAGCGTCGGGGGCCCGACGGTGTCGTACTCCCACAGGTCGTGATGGACCATCTGGAAGTGCCAGACCCGCTCGCCGGTGGCGGCGTCGAGGGCGACGAGGCTGTTGGAGAAGAGGTTGTCGCCGGGCCGGTGGCCGCCGTAGTAGGCGGCGGTCGGGGCCGTGAGCGGCACGTAGACAGTGCCGAGCTCCGGGTCGGCGCTCAGGCAGCACCACGAGCCGAGGTCGCCCGACGCCTCGAGCGAGTCGCCGCCCCACGTGTCGGCGCCGAACTCGCCGGGGCGCGGCACGACGTGGAAGGTCCACCGCAGCGCACCGGTCCGCGCGTCGTAACCGCGCACGTTCTCCGGAACGCTGTTCCGCCACCGGACTCCGCTGTCGCCGGCGCCGTCCACCACGCCCGCCGCCACGACGACGTCGCCCACCACGATCGGGCTCGCCCCGCCGCGGGCCGTGGTCGCGCCGGCCGGGGTCAGGTCGACGCGCCCGCCGTCGCCGAACCCGGCGATCGGCTCGCCGGTCTCTGCGTCGAGCGCATACAGGAACCGGTTGCGGAACGAGAAGATGCGCCGGTCCGCGCCACCCGACCAGAACGCCACGCCATGGACCCCGCGGCCCGCCACCCCCTCCAGGGTCGGCAGCGGTGGCCGCTGCAGCCAGACGGTCTCGCCGGTGCCCGGATCGAACGCCTCGACCAGACCGACGGCATTCGACCCGTAGAGGACGCCGTCGACCAGGATCGGCGTGGCACGCAGGTAGCCGGACGGCTCCAGCTCCGGGAACGGCCGGATCAACGACGGGTCGACGGCCGGCCGACGCCAGGCCACCCGCAGGCGCGCGACGTTGGTCCGGTCGATCTGGTCGAGCGGGGCGTAGCGGGTGAAGGCGCGGGTGCCTCCGAAGTAGGTCCACTCGCTTGCGGCGCCGGTCGCACCGGCGGCGCCGGTCTGGGCCGCGGCGCCCGACACCGACAGAGCGGCGACTCCCAGCGCCAACAGGAAGCCGCGCATCATCCGCACGCCGCACCCGGCGCCGCCGCCTCGAAGCGCTGCGCGACCTCCAGGCCGCGGCGTGTGGCGCGCGCCACGTACATCGGCATCGTCGCGTAGCCGTCGGATCCCAACGTCAATGTCCCGGTGGCCACCTCCAGTTGGAGGCCGTCGAGCGCCGCCCGCACTGGGGCCGCCTCCGTGGCGCCCGCCTGCTCCATCGCCCGCGCCAGCGCGTGGACGGCCGTGTGGTGCGAGAAGGCGACGTGCGTGACCAGGTCGTCGCCCGCGTGCCGGCGGGCGCGGGCCACGAAGTCGCGGACGCCGGACCGGTCGTCGCTCGCGACGAAGGGCACCGACGTCCAGGCCTCGACACCGTCGGGGAGCTGCGACGCCTGCCACTCGCTGAACTCCAGGAAGTGATAGTCGAACTCGGACGCGGCGCCGAGCGAGTCGGCCTGCTTCACGATGTTCACGGCGTACGGCCGCGGGATGGAGATCCAGAAGTTCTTCGCGTCGAGGTCGCGCGCCCACTGCACCAGGCCGGCGTACTCGCCCGGGCTGTTGCCGCTGACCGGCGTAGTGACCAGGGCCGCGCCGGTCGAGCCGCCCTGCACGTGGCGGTAGAACTGGTTCGAGACGGTCCGTTGCGAAGGCGCCCAGTCGGACATCTGGAACGTGCGCTGCCGGGCCTCCGGGCCGCGGTGCTCGATCAGCGTCGTGATCGCCTGGAGCGTCGTCGAGCCGACGTGCGCCACGCGCCCGCAGTACGTGCCCGGGGTCTGGAAGGCATGCACGACCGGAACGTCCAGGCCCTCGCGCTCGAGGGTGCGGTCCAGATACGGGGGCATCGCCATGATGAAGCCGCTCACCAGCGCTTCGACGCCCTCGTTCCGAATGAGATCCATCGCCGCCGCGGCTCCCGGCGCGGGGCTGCCCTCGTCGTCGGCGACGAGCAGCTCGACCTGCCGCCCGAGAATGCCTCCCACCGAGTTGATCTCCGCGATCGCCAGCTCCAGGCCGAGCCGCATCTGCTGGTCGTAGGGCTGGAACAGCTCGTCCTGTCCCTGCCTGTCCCTGTGCGAGATGAGCGCGCCGATGCGCAGGGGCCGGGACTGCAGCAACGCGGGGAACCCGGGTGCGGCGGTCGCCACCCCGAGTCCGGCGCCCGCGGCGCCCACGGCGGCGAGCATCTCTCGACGGCTGATCCTCATCGTGTTCTCCTTCGCGCCCACGATACCCGTACCCATCACGCCGAACCGGCGGCCGCATCCGCGGCATGGATCGTCAATCGCAGCTCGTCGCCGAACATCTCGTACACCGGCTGTCTACCCGAGAGGCGCCGGCTCCGTGCGAGGATGGCCGGCACTCCCTCGCCGCGGCGGTCCATCATCGTCAGGCGCGGGCTCTCGATTTCCTCCGGGACGGGGCAGCGGTCGAGGAGGTTGGCAATCGCGGGGTTTCTCGTGTTCTGCTTGTAGGCAAGTTCGTCGATGCTCATGCCGTTGACCAGCGCTCCCGGGGAGCACAGCTCGATGCGGTCCGAGAACATCCTGAGACGCACCTTGGAACCGCGGATCGAGTAGTCGCGGTGCGCGACAGCGTTGACGACGGCCTCGAAGACGGCCGCAAGATCGTACTGGGGCCAGTCCTGCCGCCCCATGGACTTGGAGGCTTCGACGCGCTGGTTTCTCGCCACGAACCGGCAGGCGTACGCGATCTGGTCGTCGAGCGGCCCGTCGTTGTCCTTGGCGTCGAGCTGGTAGCGCGGCGAGTCCAGCGCCTCTCCGATGCTGGCGCCCCGGTACGCCACTGCCTGGATGTACGCGTGCGGCAGCCAGCGCTGCGGCTGGCGCGTTCCGAGCAGCACGCCCGCCACGGTCGGGCGCAGCACGCCCGCATCGTCTTCCCGGATCATGTCCAACTTCGAGAGTGCGGTTGTCCGGTCGTCGCCGCTGATCTCTCCGCGAAACCGATCCACCAGACGCGCGTCCAGATCGTCGACCGACGCCTCCGCGACGACCTGACGGTCGAACTGCCCGCCGCGTGATTGGCTCCGTTGTTCGAACAACCGGGCGAGAACCGCGGGCTCCATCTGGCGCTTCGAGCTTCCGACGCGATGCAGATACCCGCCCGGACTCTGATGCACGAAGAACCCCAGGGGAATCTCGACCTTGACCACCGGCCGCATCCGGCCATCGGCAGCGGGCAGCTCGAGCTTCTCGATCAGCGGCAGCAGCGGCGGTGTGATGGAATCGCTGGCGATCTCCGACACGTAGCGTTCCACCGCGTCGAGGTGCTCGATCGGGATGCCGGTCACGGCGCGCGGCTCGTCGGAAACGCTCAGTACGACGATGCCCCCGGTGGAGTTGGCGAAGGCGGCCAGCTCGTCCGCCAACTGTTCCCGCCCCGGTCCCTTGATCCGGCCTCCGGAAAGGAACACCTCCTTGAACTCCAGAAAGCTGTCCTCGCCGAGCCGGATCTTCCGGAGGAGCTCCGCCGCCGCGTCAGACACCACCTGCTCCCTCTCCCGATTCGCCGGCGCTCACCGTACGCTGGTCACTGTAGACCCTGTCGACTTCCGGGTCCGCACCTACAGCGCCTCGAGAATCCCCGCTGTCCAGGACGGAAACAGCTTCAGGAGCAGCGCGACCGCCACGACCGCGGCGGCGAAACCCAGCACGGTCCGGGTCACTCGCTCGCCGATCAGACGGCACCCCGCCGTGTCGCATCGACGTTGCTCGCGCACGTGCAGCAGGCAGGCAACGACCAGCCCGCCGACACCGACCGGCAGCGTCAGCCACTCGTAGCGCATCATCGTCATCATCAACCCGGCGCCGGCGAGACCGGTGGCGATTGCGGCCAGGGGCAGCAGGCAACAACTCGCCGCCAGCACCGCCGCCACGACGCCGGTAGCGGCCGGCAGATGCGCACGCGCCGGCGAAGCCCCGTCGCTCACCGGACTTCGTAAGAAGCTGCGACCGCCGGCTCCAGGACGCTTGCCTGGAAACCGATACGGTCGATGGCCGCCACGAGCGACTCCGGCGTGACGAGGCTGGGGCGGTACTGCACGTCGGCCCGCCTGTCGTCGTAGGAGACGTCCGCGGCTACGACACCGTCGACCTCGCGAAGGGCGTGGCGCACGGCCACGGAGCAGCCGCCTCAGGTCATGCCCTCGACCCGCAGCGCGACTTCCGCGGAGCCCGTCCGGACCAGGTCCTCCCGAGCCGGCTCGGCATCCGGGACGTCTGGACCACTCGACACACCGAAACCACCGGCTACTGCGAGCCCCATCGCCACGACGACGAACGTCGCAGCCCCCACCTTCCACCACGCCGGCAATTTCGTCACAATCGCTCCTCTCAATCCATCGGATGGCGAAGTCGCTTGAGCCGCACCGCGGGCAGTTTCTTCAACCGCTGGTTCTGCGGATCGACCTCGATGCCGGCGGACTCCAAGGCCGTGACGCCCAGCAGCGGCTCGGCATCGGCGTCGCCGAAGATGATGAGCCCTCCGGTGATCTCACCCATGACCTCGACCCGTCCGATCGTGACATCCATCGTGATCTGGCGACCGTCGGCCGTTTCGTACACCCGCTGCGCGGCCGGCTCGAGGCCGATCGCTTCCAGGTGCGTTCTCGGGACGAGCGAATCGATCGCGCCGGTATCGACCAGAAACGGCCCCTGCCAGCTCCTTGATGGATCGGCCGGGTTCCGGATGGTGACCGTGACGTGTGTGACGCCCATTGCCTCGTGCTCTACTTCTGCGTACCGCCGCTTCGGATTGGTAAAACTGGCCGTCGCCCCGCGGTCACCGCGCGACGGGCACGAACTTCTGGATCCGCCGGCCCTCCTGCTCGGCCACGTAGACGTTGCCGGCCGAGTCGACGCCGATGCCGTGCGGCAGCGTGAACTGCCCGCGGTAGCGGCCCGGCCCGCCGCCGAAGCTGGTCAGCACCTCGCCGCTCTGCCGGTCGACGACGTCGACCATCACGCTGTTCTGGTTGAGGACGAACAGCAGACGCTGCTCCGGGTCGGGAGAGAACGCCAGCACCACGGCGGTGCCGCGGGTGCCGGTGCGGCTGGCGTCGCGCGGGGTGACGGAGTGGAACGGCACGTCGATATTGCGGACGAACGCGCCCATCCGGTCGAACACCTGGATGCGGTCCGCCCGCCGGTCGCAGACGTAGACCAGGCCGTCGTTGGACACGCGCAGGCAGTGCGGCAGCGGCATGACGTCCATCTCCGACTCGGTCCGGTGGAGCGGCCACTGGCGCAGGAACTTCCCGTCGCGGTCGAGCACCGCGATCCGGAAGTTGCCGGCCGGGGTCTCGCCGTCGGCCACGTAGACGTCGCCGGTCTCCTCGTCGACGTCGAGGCTGGCCGGCAGGAAGAACTGGGCGCGGTCGGAGTTCAGCGGCTCACCCTGGCGCGTGCCGTCCGAGGAGTCGTACTGCCCCGTCTCGCCGATCTGGAGCAGAAGCTCGCTTCCGTCGCTGGAGTACTTCTGCACCACGCCGGTGCCGGCGGCGACGAGCCAGACGCTGCCGTCGGCGTCGACGTGGCAGTCGTGCAGCCGGTCGCCGATCACCGCCGGATCGCCCCAGCCCCGGACCACGTCGCCGGCGGCGTCGAGCTCGATCACCGGAGGCGCCGGACGCGCCCCGTCCAGATCCTCGGGGACGACGTTCAGGCGGTTGAGGATGAAGATGCGACCGCCGCCGCCGACGCACATCCCGCCCAGGCCGCCGGTGAGCCACTGGTCGCCGAACGGCAGCTTCGGCCAGAGGGGATCGAGCTCGTAGCGCGGCGCCTCCTGCGCCACGGCCGGGGCTGCGCCGAGGAAGCCCGCGACTGCCAATACGAAGCAGGCCGCGACGAAGGACCGCGCGGCACGGGACCCGGCAATGGAGCGTACGACGTTGCGAAGAGTCATGGTCATGTTCAACCTCTGCCCGCTGGCATCCCGCGGAGTCATCATCCTGTGAACATCGGCTCGAGCACGGGCGGCTCGAGGCATCTACCGTACATGGTACCGCGCGCTACTCGTCCCGCAGCGCCACGAGCGGGTCGACGCCCATGGCCCGGCGCGCCGGCAGGTAGCACGCGGCGAGCCCGGTGGCGACGAAGACGAGCGACACCATCACGAAGACGCCGGCGTCGGTCGGCTCGGTCTCGAACAAGAAGCTGGACAGCGAGCGGGAGAGCGTCACGGCGGCGGCAACCCCGATCACCAGCCCCGCCAGCACCAGGACCAGCCCCTGCCGGAGCACCATCGTCAGGATCGACGCACGCTCGGCGCCAAGGGCCAGCCGCAGGCCGAATTCGCGCGTCCGGTGGCTGACCGACGTGGCGATGACCGCCGCGATGCCGGTCACGGTGATGACGAGGGCCAGCGCCGCGAAGAGCCCGAGGAGCACCACAGACAGCCGCCGCGTCGCCGTCGTGCCGGCACGGGTCGCCGCCAGCGTCCGGAAGTTCTCCACCGGTTGCTCGGGGTCGACGGCGTGGACCGCGTCCCGCACCTGCCCGCTCAGAGCCAGCGGGTCGGCGCGGGCGCGAACCAGCACCCGGGTGGGCGAGCCGGCCCCCTGCAGAAACGGCCGGTAGAGCTGATCCGGCGGCTCGCGGTCGAGCCCGTGGTCGCGCACGTCGCCGGCGACGCCGACGATGGCGATCCACGTCTCGCCGTCATCCAGGGTGATGCGCCGATCGAGGGGACTCCGACCGTCCCGCCAGTGGCGCTCGGCCAGCGACCGGCTGATGACCGCCACCGGCGTCGTCTCCGGGTCGTCGAGCCGCGTGAAGGTCCGGCCGGCCAGCAACGGGACGCCGACGGTCGCGAAGTAGTCCGGGCTGACGACGCGCGTCTCCAGCTCCGGGCGCAGATCCGGCTCCTCGTAGGTGCGGCCCTCGATGGCGAACCGCCGCTGCTGCCCCACCTCGCTCGCCATGGGGAAGCCGTTGGCGACCGCCGCCGCACTCAGCCCCGGCCGGTCCTGCAGGCGCTGCAGCACGTCGGCGAAGAGCTGCCGGCGGCTCTCCTGCGTCGTGTACTTCGACCAGTTGGGAAAGACCTCGGCGGTCAGCACGCGCTCGGGATCGAATCCGGCGTCCACCTGTTGCAGCCGGTAGAAGCTGGTCAGCAGCAACCCGGTGGCGATCAGCAGCACGAAGGCCGCGGCCACCTGCGAAGCGGTCAGCAGGCCGCGCACGCGGCGTCGGGCGGGCGTGTCGGTGGTCTGCGCCCCCGCCTCCTTCAGCGCCACCGCCACGTCGCGGCGCCCGGCCAGGGCCGGCGCGCTGCCGAACGCGATGCCGGTGAGCAGCGACAGGCCGAGAGTGAACGCCAGCACCCAGCCGTCGATCGCCACCTCGGTGGTGCGCGTCGTGAACAGCGCCGCAAACGCCACCAGCAGGTCGAGACTGAGCCAGGCGACCAGCAGCCCGAACCCGCCGGCGGCGACGGCGAGCAGACTCGCTTCGGTCAGGAGCTGCCGCAGCAACCGCCCGCGGCCCGCGCCGAGGGCCGATCGCAAGGCCAGCTCGCGCTCGCGGCGGCTCATCCTCGACAGCGTGAGGTTGGCGACGTTGGCGCAGGCGATCAGCAGCACCAGCACGGTGGTGGCCAGCAGGATCAGCAGCGTGGGCCGCGCTTCGCGCGTCAGCTCGTCGGCCAGCGGCAGGGTGACCGCGGTGTACCCCGAATCGGCGGGATAGGTCTCCGGAAAGTCGCCCTGCAACCGGCCCGCCACGGTCGCCAGCTCGGCCCCGAACCGCTCGACCCCGACGCCGGGGGCGAGCCGGCCGAAGGCGGTCAGGCCGCGGAACGCGGTGCGGTCCTCCTCCATCCGGGCCTCGGCGCGGGCGCGGAACGGACAGGCCGACGTCGGCATGTAGACGTCGTTCTCCCGCGGATACTGCGGCACCGGCGGCAGCACCCCGACCACGGTATGCGGCCGGTCGTTCATCTCGAAGACCTGCCCGACGATATCCGGGTCGCCGCCGAAGCGCTGCTGCCAGTACGGGTAGCTGAGCACGAGCACCGCCTCGGCGCCCAGATCGTCGTCGCCGTCGCGAAACGTCCGGCCGTGCAGCGGCTGCACGCCGAGCACGTCGAAGAAGTTGGCCGACACCACTCCGGTCAGCACGCGGTCCGGCTCGCCGCGGTCGAGCAGGGTGAACGACATCCCGTGGTACTCGACGAAGCCGTCGAGCGTCCCGAGCTGCTCGCGATAGTCGCCGATCTCCTTGACCGAGAAGGGGATGTTCGCCGAGCCGGCCCGCTGCGCCTGCTGCCGGGCGAGCACCAGCTCGTGGCCGTCGGCGTACGGCAGCGGCCGCAGCAGCACGCCGTTGACCAGGCTGAAGATGGCGGTGTTGGCGCCGATGCCGAGCCCGAGGGTGAGCACCACCATCAGGGCGTAGCCCGGCGAACGGCGCAGCGACCGCAGGCCGTACCGCACGTCCCGTATCAACGCTTCCAGCATGTTCCTGTTTCCGTAGAGCCGGCTTCAGCCATCCCGGCGCCCGGCCGAGCCTTGGCAGGCTCGCCTACCCGCCGCCGAGGGCCCGCACCGTCACGACGGCGATGGTGACGCAGGCCGCCGCCCCGAAGGTCATCACGATTCCGACCTTCGCCATGTCCCGAATCGAGAAGTAGCCGGCCGAGTATGGCAGCACGTTGGTCGGACTCTCGGTCACCAGGATGAAGGCGAGCGTCGAGGTGAACGCGGCCGGCGCCGCGATGGTCCAGACGTCGAGGCCGAGGTCCTGGGCCAACGCGATCAGGATCGGCATGATGATGGCCCCGGTGACGGTGTTGCTGGAGAACAGCATGTGCAGCGCCGCCACCACCAGCACGATCACGAACGGCTGCAGCACGCCGGGCACCAGCGCCAGGCGCCCGAGCATCACCTGCGCGAGCCAGCGCGCCGCCCCCGTCTCGAACACCATCACCCCCAGCGACAGCCCGGCCACGATGAGGATGACGCCGCCCCAGTCCATGTCGCGCTGGGCCTCCTTCCAGACCAGCACCCGCAGGCCCGGCAGGAAAAGCAGCAGGCCGCCGCCCAGCGCCACCGCCTGGGTCGGCGGATCGATCAACCCGCCGGTCCAGGCGGCGAGCAGGGGCGTGGTCAGCCAGACCGTGATCGTCCCGGCGAAGACCGCGACGGTCCAGATCTCCAGGCGGGTCGGGCTGCCGAGCGCCGCGATCCGGTCGTCGATCTCCTTCTGCTCCATCGGCAGGTGGTCGATCTCCGGCGGGAACGCGCGCAGCAGGATCTGCCAACAGACCGGGATCATGAGCAACGCGGCCGGAAACCCGAACGCCATCCAGCGCGCGAACGAGATCTCCACCCCGGCCAGCTCGCGCAGGTAGCCGACCGCGGCCAGGTTGGCGCCGGCGCCGGCCGGCGTGCCGATGCCGCCGATCAGGGGACCGAAGGCGCACGAGATCATCAGCGCCCGCCCGTAGCTGCTCTGCAGCGGCTTGAGCCCCGCGTCCTTCAGGATCCCGACGCCGAGCGGCAGCAACACCGCGGCGACCGCCATGTCGGTGATCCACATCGACAGCATCGCGCCGATGACCAGGAACCCGAGCAGCACCCGGTCGGTGCGGGTGCCGACCACGCGCAGCATGTGCAGCACCAGCCGCGTGCCGAGCCCCGACCGCGTGAAGCCGGTGGAAAGGAACAGCACCCCGATGAAGAAGGTGACCAGCGTGTTGCCGAAGCCCGCGCGGACGGTAGTCGCGTAGTCGGCGATCCCGAAGATCGGCACCAGCAGCAGGACGAAGAGCGCGGTGACCGCGAACGGGATCGCCTCGGTCACCCAAAGGGTGATGGCGAAGGCCAGAATCGCCAGGCACGCCTTGCCGTTCGGCGTCAGGGCGATGACGTCGCCGGCGCGCTCGAGCGGCGCCGGTTCGGGCAGCCAGTCGACCACGAGCATTATCAGAATGGCGGCCAGGATGGTCAGCGCCCGGCCGCGCTCGGAGCTCGCCAGACTCGACGTGGGGGTGGAGGTCATGTGCGGCTGCGCCTCGCGATCATACCCATCCAGTCCGCCCCGCCCCACGTGATGGAGAGAATGCGCACGATACGGGTGTCCTCCCGAACCTCGAAAGCGATCACGCCTTTCCCCGCGCTCGGAATGGCGCGCAGGCCGGACGCGATCTCGTTCCGCTCGGTGCCACGGTAGGGGTTCTCTTCGAGAGAGTTCACATCGGCATCCAATGCGGCCAGTTTCCCGGCCACGGATCGAGGCGTCGTCCGCTGGAGCAGAAAGGTCGCGACTCGAGCGATGTCCCTGTCGACGAGCGGATGCCGGACAACCCTAAACCGAGCCATCCTTGCCGCGCGCCGCCAGTACCCGGTCGAGAATCCGTTCGAAGTCTCCCGGAACGTGCTCGATGAACTCGTCGTCCGGCGTCTCGGCCCGCCGGCGGATTTCGTCGGCGATGGCCTCCAGCATGGCCGTGCGCTCGGCGTCCTCGTCTCGGAGCCGCTGGATGCCGGCGGCAACCACCGCGCTGACCGACGCGAACTCACCGTGTTTCACTGCCGCCCTGGCGAAGGCGTGGTGCTCGTCGATGAACGAAACGGCCGACTTGACGGTCATGGCGCGACGGTATCACATGGTCGTACCGACGGCAAACGCTGCTATGATGACGTGTTTCTCACCTGGGTCTTCAATGGCTGGTCCGACCGACTTGGCGACGGCGACGACGACGACGCATACCGACGAGGGACCCGATCCTGCCGACCTCGAGAACCCGGCGCTCTACATCAACCGCGAGCTGAGCTGGCTGGAGTTCAACCAGCGCGTTCTGCTGCAGGCTCAGGACGACCGCCACCCGCTGCTCGAACGGGTGAAGTTCCTCTCTATCGTCGCTACCAACCTCGACGAGTTCTTCATGGTCCGCGTGGCCACGCTGCTGCGCAAGTTCCGCACCGACAGCGAGGCGCTGTCCCCCGACGGCCTGAACACGGAGCAGCAGCTCGACGCGATCCGCCTGCGGACCAAGCGGATGATGGACGACGTCGAGCTGTGCTGGTCCGACGTGCTGCGCCCGCTGCTCGCCACGCACCGCATCCGCATCCTCGATCCGGCGGACTACGCCGCGGCGGTCGAGGAGTACCTGCACGACCACTACCGCCGTAACATCCACCCGGTGCTGACCCCGCTCGCGTTCGACCCCGGGCATCCGTTCCCGTTCATCTCGAACCTGAGCATGAACCTCGCGGTGGTCGTGGAGCACGACGGCCGCACGCGGTTCGCCCGCGTCAAGCTGCCGGACGTTCTGGCGCGCTTCATCCCGATTCCGGCGTCCGTCGTCGGCCGGCCGGGCGATTCGTTCGCGCTGCTCGAGGACGTGGTCAAGCTGAACGTCGCGAGCCTGTTTCCGGGCATCGCGGTGCGCGAGACGCACCTCTTCCGCATCATCCGCGACACCGACATGGTGATCCAGGAGGACGAGGCCGACGACCTGCTCGAGTCCGTGGACCGCACCCTGAAGGAACTCCGCTACGGCGACCTCTCGCAGCTTCTCGTCGAAGCGTCGATGCCGTCGCGCGTCCTCAACATCCTGGTCGAGAACTTCGAGATCGAGGAGGACGTCGTGGTCCGGACCGCCGGACGCATGGGCTACGGCGACTGGAGCGCGCTGACGAAGCTGCACCACCCGCAGCTCAAGGACAAGCCGTTCTCGCCGCGCGCCCTCTGGCCGGACGACGACGGCGAGGCGATCTTCAACGCCATCCAGGAGCACGACCGCCTCGTCCACCACCCCTTCGAGTCGTTCTCGGCGGTCGAGTCGTTCCTGCGCGCGGCCGTCAACGACGCGCATGTCATCGGCATCAAGATCACCCTCTACCGCATCGGTCCGAACTCGCCTCTCCTCGACCTGCTGATCCAGGCCGCCGAGGCAGGCAAGCAGGTGGCGGTGCTGGTGGAGCTGAAGGCGCGCTTCGACGAGCGCAACAACATCGAGTGGGCGCACCGGCTGGAGGCAGCCGGCATCCACGTGGTCTACGGGCTGCTCAACCTGAAGACGCACTGCAAGCTCTGCCTCGTGGTGCGGCAGGAGCACGACGGCATCGTCCGCTACGCGCACGTCGGCACCGGCAACTACAACCGCGTCACGTCGCAGGTCTACACCGACTTCGGCATCTTCACGGCGCGGCCGGCCCTGCTGGACGAGGTGACCGAGGTCTTCAACTACCTGACCGGGTACTCCGGCAAGGAGGACTACGAGGAGCTCCTCGTGGCGCCGCACCACCTGCGACCGGCCTTCACGAGGCTGGTCGAGCGGGAGGCCGAGCACGCGCGCGCCGGGCGCCGGGCAGGCATCATCGTCAAGAACAACTCGGTCGCCGACCCGGACATGATCCGGGTCCTCTACCGGGCGTCACAGGCGGGCGTGGCGATAGAGATGATCGTGCGCGGCGTCTGCTGCCTGCGGCCCGGCATCCCCGGCATCAGCGACACCATCCGGGTCCGCTCCGTGGTCGGCCGCTTCCTGGAGCACTCTCGGCTCTACTACTTCGCCAACGACGGCCGGCCGGAGTTGCTCATCGGCAGCGCCGACCTGATGGAGCGCAATCTCGACCGCCGCGTCGAGGCGCTCTGCCACGTCCGCGACCCCGAGTTGCGCGCCCACCTGCACGACGTCGTCCTGCAGACGATGCTCGCCGACACCGACCGCGCCATGGAGCTGCAGACCGACGGCTCCTACCAGCCGGTCCACGGCAAGCCGCACGCCCGGCGGATCAACGCGCAGGAGAAGCTGCTGCGGGCGTACACCGCCCCGCGGCGGCAATAGTCCGGCTCACCAGCAGGGGAGGAACGTACGTCGAGCGGACGAACTGTTCACCAGCCCCGATGTTCCACGTCTTCCGCGCCTGCGGCGCGCTACCTGTAGAATCGATCGACACGATGTTCGACACGCACGCGATCACCCGCGAGTTGACCGCCGCCGGCATCGACCCGACCCACGCCGACGCCATCACGAACGCCGTCCGGCAGGCCGCCGAGCACGGCGACCACGTCACGCCGGACCAGTTCAATGCCGGCATCGCGGCGCTGGAGACACGCCTCATCAAGTGGATAGTCGGGATCGTGCTCACCGCGGCCGGCATCGTTACCGCCGCCGGCGTGACGCTCGGCATCGCCATCCTGCGCGCCCTGGCATCGCTCGCGGGGGGTTAGCAACGAAACGCCGGCACGCGAGCATCCCTTAAGTTGGGAATCAGCTCGGCCGCCGGTTTCCGCAACGTCGTCGACGCGTCCCGCGCCAGCGGCCCGCGGTTCACCACGCCGCCGAAAATCGGTAAGGGCCCGTGTTCGGACAACCCGTAACCGCCGCATCGCCTACCGGCGAGGCGGTGAATTACGAATCGGTAAAATTCTCTGCCGGTCGCCCCAGTCTAAAGGTACAATTACGAATCGGTAAAATTTCCTCCCGACTCTCCCACTCCTGGAGGGATACAATTACGAATCGGTAAAAACACACTTTCTGGAGCACGTGCGATGTCCCCCCCCGTTTCGAATTGGGAAAGACCTGACTCCTCACCATCCGGACGGGTTCGATCGCCCCAGGCCCTGGGCCGGCTGGCGCGGCGCGAACGCAAGCGACAGGGGTTGACTCTGGACGCCGTGTACTCGGTGACCGGCCTGACGACACGTTTCCTCTCGGAGTTCGAACGCGGCAAGCCCAATGCGTCCCTGGGAAGAGTCATGCAAGCGCTGCAGGCGCTCGGGCTGGAGATGCTGGTGCTGCCGCGGGGCGACGCCGAGCGGCTGATGGCGCAGCAGGGGCGGTCAGCATCGTCTCCCCGTACCGAGGACACATCGTGAACGGGAGGCACGGCGCCGTCTGGCGCGACGACCGACGGGTCGGGACGCTGCGGGAAGACACGGACCGCGTCCTGCGCTTTGCCTACGACGCCGCCTGGCTGCACGAGGGCGGATTTCCCGTCTCCATTCATCTGCCTCTGTCCCTGGGCGATCGAGAGGTGGATGCGCACGCCTTCTTCGCGGGTCTGCTCCCCGAGGGCGGGGCGCGACAGCGTATCTGCCGGCAACGCGGGATCGCACCCGAAGACGACGCCGGACTCCTGTTCGCCATCGGCGAGGATTGCGCCGGAGCTCTCAGTGTCCTGCCGGCCGGCGTCGACCCCGACGTCCAGCCGGCACCGCCGGAGACGCTGAAACACGCACAGATCGACCGGCTGGTCCGCTCCCTCGGCGAAGAGGCTGCCATCGTGATCGGCGCAAGGCAACGGTTCTCCCTGGCCGGCACGCAGGAGAAGCAACCCGTCGTCTTCGACGGCGAGTCCTACGCGCTTCCGGACCGCGCGAACCCGTCGAGCCACCTGCTGAAGTTCGAGACCGTGCGATGGGTATGCGTGGCGGAGCGCATGGCAAACGATATCGCCCGACGCGTCGGCCTGCCGGTCGTCGATACCGAGTTCCACCGCGCCGGAGCGGACGACGGCGTGCCGTACCTGCGCATCGAGCGTTACGACAGGACGCGTGATGCGGACGGACGGCTCAGACGACTGCACCAGGAAGACGCGCTTCAGGCGTTGGGCCTGTCCGCCGCGCTCAAGTACCAGCGCCACGGGGGACCGTCCATCGCCGACGTGGCGGAGTTGCTGCGGGCGCATGCGGCGCGTCCGGCCGAGGCGCTCGCAAGTCTGCGCGACTGGCAGATCTTCAACTGTCTCATCGGCAACTGGGACGGTCACGGCAAGAACCTCGCGCTGCTGTACGCGCCGGGCCAGGCCGTACCGACACTCGCGCCGTTCTACGACCTGATCTCCATCGAGTTCCTGAACCTCCTGCGCCCGGGAACCTGGTCGCGCGACATGGCGTTCTCCATCGGTGAACGCGATGAACCCGAACGAATCGGGCGGTCCGACTGGCTGTCCTTCGCCCGAGAGCTGGGAATGCCTCCGAAACGGCTGCTCGACCGCCTGGGGGAGCTTGCATCCGAAATGCCCGCCGTCGCCCGCGCCGCCCGGGGCGCGTTCGCCCAGACCCACGGGGACGCATCGGCTTACGACCGGCTCGAGGAAGCGGTCCACCGTCGCTGCCGCTGGACGCTGGAATCGCTCCGCGAACGCTGAACACGTGGAGCGTGACGCGGGCCGGCCCGGCTATGGTGATTCCTTCGACATATGCTGGTGACGTGTCGAAAGAAAGCAGTTTCGTAAACATGACCAGGACACGCCCCTGGCATCCGCACCGCCCGCACAACGCCCTGCCGGCGCTGCCCCCGGCGGTCGACCTGGAGACGAAACCCGTCTTGAAACGGTGCGTGACCGCCCGCGCGGCGCTGGCCGATCTGAACCGCGCCGCCGACCTGATTCCCAACCCGAGGATGCTGGAGACCAGCCTGCCGCTGCTGGAGGCCCAGGCGAGCTCGGAGATCGAGAACATCGTCACCAGCGCGGACACGATGTTCCGCCACCTGCGGGCACACCAGACCGCCGACCCCGCGACCCGGGAAGCACTCCGCTACCGCACTGCCCTGCTTGAAGGATTCGCCGACTTGCAGACACGGCCGCTGGGAACCGAGACCGCCGAACGCGTGTGCAGCCGGATCAAGGGAACGGCGATGCCCGTGCGGAGCGATCCGGGAACCGTGATCGCCGGTCCGACGGGCATCGTCTATACGCCGCCCGTCGGGGAGACACGGATCAGGGAGTTGCTCGCCAACTGGGAGGACTTCCTGCACGGCGCCGACGGCATCGATCCCCTGGTCCGCATGGCCGCCACGCACTATCAGTTCGAGGCGATCCACCCGTTCACCGACGGCAACGGCCGCACGGGGCGTGTGCTGAACACCCTGTTCCTCGTGGAGCAGGGACTCCTCTCCCGCCCGATCCTGTACCTGAGCCGCCACATCGTCGCCCACCGGGCCGAGTACTACCGCCTGCTGCTCGACGTCACCCGCGCCGGCGCCTGGGAGCCCTGGGTGCTCTATATCCTGCAGGGAGTAGAGGAAACCGCGGCCTGGACCACGGCCAAGATCGAGGCCGTCCTCCGCCTTCGGGTCGAGACCGCACGCTTCGTGCGGGATCGTGCTCCGAAGACCTACCGGCCCGCGCTGATCGACCTGCTGTTCGACCAGCCCTACTGCCGGATCGCGGATGTGGTCGACGCCGGTATCGCAGAACGCCAGACTGCGTCACGCTACCTGCGGATGCTGGTGGAACTCGGCGTCCTCCGCGACCGGCGCCTGGGTCGCGAGAAGCTCTTCTTCCACCCGAAGCTGCTCGGTCTGCTGACCGAGGAGCCGAACGAATTCACCTCCTACTTGTGATGACCGTCAGGTTTACTCGTGGAGCCGGTCGAGGAGGACCAATCAGCGATTTCAAGGTTCGGTCGCGTATTCCCTGGAGCCACACGTTCACAGAGGGTCTGGAACCTGCAAGAGCCTGATTGGAGCCGATTTGAACTGCGACGTCCGAGGCTGGCAACGCGCCGAGCGTTGCGTGTCCACCATCGTGTCGTAGACACTCACCGAGAGTTAGAGCACGCCGGAATATGGCTTCACGTTTCCTCCGCGATCAATCCGCGCCACGAACGGAGGTGTGTTCCTTGCCGCGAAGCGAACGATCTGCTTCCGGCCCTTCAGCACAGCTCCAGCGATCTGCGGGCCCGTCGCGTTCTTGGCGCGTATCACGATGATGCGCGCAGCGTGCCTCCTGATCGATTCCAGTTCGGTAAAGCGGAACCGAATATGCTTGTCCTTGGTCAGCGCCACCCAGCGCTTCATCCCGACGAGCGCGATCCATCGTTCGTCCGGCGCGTCCAGCGGAAGATGATCATCGTGGATCTCGACCTTCATCCCGGCCGCTCGAAGCCACTCGGCGATTACGTGCTTTCCGAGGTTACGGTCCAGAAACAGGATGGGCTCTTCAGGCCGCGGTCCGAAGCTCACATCTGATTGCTTCTTCGATTTCCGCTTCCGTGCGCTCATAGTCCCGCGCCAGTTCTGCCACCGATTCGCCAGCCTTGTACCGCTCGGCGAGGATTCCGGTGGCGAGACCTGTGCCCTTCAAGACCGGTCGGCCGGCGGCCAGGCTCGGGTCGATCACGACCAACGCCGGGGCATGGTCGATGCTGCTCCGAGTGAATGGATAGAGCTTGATCGGCACCCCCTGCGGGTCGCGATCGATTCGATGCAGGGCTGCCGTCATCATCTCGCGCATGACCGTCTGGCCGTCCTGACTGATGCTGACCAGTTGTCCGTAGCGCTCGACGAACAGGTCCAGTCCGTCCGTCTCCAAGTCGGCACTGATCAAGGGATGCCGACGGTCTGGGTCGCGCCGGGTGTGCTGTGCCAGGTACGCAAGGGCCGTGCGGACCTTCGGCATCGAGATCGCGTGCTCTCGCCGGATCGCTGCCAGAACATGAAGCTCTGCCAAGTTGAGGAACGACAGCAGCACCGGATGCCGCGCCGGAACGTCGACGAGCGGATCGCAATTGGTGCTCCCGGTCGCCCAGTAGCGAATCGTTGGGACAGGGAGGTCCAGATAGTGCGCCGCCTCCGCGATGGTGTAGGCGGGCTGCTCACGTGGATCCGCTGCTTGCTTCCGGCGTCTTCGCATGGCGCCTCCCTCCGTCCCACTCGCGACTCCCGGACAACCGCCCGCCGCAAATCCGTCAGTACCGGTAGTGGTCCGGCTTGTACGGCCCCTCGACCGGCACGCCGATGTAGTCCGCCTGCTCCCGGCTGAGCTCGGTCAGCCTGACGCCGAGCGCGTCGAGGTGGAGCCGGGCGACCTTCTCGTCGAGCTGCTTCGGCAGCATGTAGACCTGCTTCTCGTACTCGCCCCGGTTGCGGTGGAGGGCGAGCTGCGCGAGCACCTGGTTGGTGAACGAGGCCGACATCACGAAGCTGGGGTGGCCGGTGGCGCAGCCGAGGTTGAGCAGCCGGCCCTCGGCCAGTACCAGGACGCTGTGGCCGTCGGGGAAGCGCCACTCGTCGTACTGCGGCTTGATCGGGATGTGCTGGATGCCGGGGGTGCGCTTGAGCCCCGCCATGTCGATCTCGTTGTCGAAGTGGCCGATGTTGCCGACGATCGCCTTGTCCTTCATGCGCCCCATCTGGGCGGCGCTGATGATGTCGCGGTTGCCGGTGGAGGTGATGAAGAGGTCGGCGGTCTCGAGCATCTCGTCGAGGGTGGCGACCTGGTAGCCCTCCATCGCCGCCTGCAGCGCGCAGATCGGATCGATCTCGGTCACCACGACGCGGCAGCCCTGGCCGCGCAGCGACTGCGCGCAGCCCTTGCCCACCTCGCCGAAGCCGCAGACCACGGCCACCTTGCCGCCCAGCATGACGTCGGTCGCGCGGGCCAGGCCGTCCGGCAGCGAGTGGCGGCAGCCGTAGACGTTGTCGAACTTGCTCTTGGTGACCGAGTCGTTGACGTTGATGGCCGGGAACAGCAGCGTGCCGTCGCGCATCATCTCGTAGAGCCGGTGGACGCCGGTGGTCGTCTCCTCGCTGACGCCGCGGATGGCCGGGCTGATGCGGGTCCACTGCGACGCGTCGCGCGCGCGGATCTCGCGCAGCAGGTCGAGGATGACGCCCCACTCCTCCGGATCCGCCTCGGGGTCGAACGCGGGAATGGCGCCCGCCTGCTCGAACTCGTACCCCTTGTGAACCAGCAGCGTCGCGTCGCCGCCGTCGTCGACGATGAGGCCGGGACCGCTGCCGTCCGGCCACAAGAGCGCCTCGTTCGTGCACCACCAGTACTCGGGCAGCGTCTCGCCCTTCCAGGCGAAGACCGGGACGCCGCGCGGCTCGGCGACGGTCCCACCGCTGCCGGGACCGCCGACCGCCACCGCCGCCGCCGCGTGATCCTGGGTGGAGAAGATATTGCACGACACCCAGCGCACGTCGGCGCCCAGATCGGCCAGCGTCTCGATCAGCACCGCGGTCTGGACGGTCATGTGCAGGCTGCCCATGACCTTGGCGCCGGCGAGCGGCTGCTGTCCGGCGTGCTCGCGCCGGATGGCCATCAGTCCCGGCATCTCCTGCTCGGCGAGGCGGATCTCGTTACGGCCGTGCTCGGCGAGCCCGAGGTCGGCCACCTTGAACGGCGGGCGTCCGGCCGAGACGGCCTTGTCGAACGGGTGAACGGCTTCGGCAACCGCGATGGTCATGTAGTCTTCTCCTTCGAACGTACGTGAGCGGGTGGGCGGCGGCACGGAACGGTCCCGCGCAACCGAGCGGTCCATTTTATCGCGTGCGCTAGCCCGAAAATCGTCGCCTGCGGCTCCGATTCCCGCCCAACCGGGCCTGCCTGGAAGTCTGCCCCGTTTCTACGGCGCAGACTCCTAGCGGCCGGAGCGGGACCCGCGCCCCGCAGGACGCCGCGACCGGCGCTTCGGACGGTTCGAGGACCCGGCAGTGTCACCCGTCGGCGCCCGCGCCGGGGAAGCCGCGACCGGCGCGGGCTGGCCGGGCGGCGCATGCAGCGTCTGCTGGTAGTAGTCGTCGAGCAGCATCGCGATGATCTTCGACTCGTCCTCGTTGCCCGCGAGCTCGCGGGCCAGCCCGATGAAGCGGCGGCTGCGCTCGGCCTTCAGCGCATCGCGCTCCCGGAACCGGGCCTCGAGCAGCGCGGTCAGCCGCTCGCCCACGACGGCGGCCACGTCGTCGTCGGTCGGCACCGCCCGCTGCTGGAACTCGATGCCGTACCGCTTGATGATCTGGTCGAGGCTGAGCGTCTCCGCCTCGCTCACGAGCGACAGCGCCACGCCCGTTGCCCCGGCCCGGCCGGTCCGTCCGGCACGGTGGATGTAGTCCTCTGCGTCCTCCGGCGGCTCGTACTGAATGACGTGCGACAGCTCGGGGATGTCGAGCCCGCGGCTCGCGACGTCGGTGGCCACCAGGAAGCGGAGCGTCCCGGCGCGCACGCGCTTGAGAATCCGCTCGCGGTCGGCCTGCGACCGGTCGGCGCTCAGCTCGTCCGCGTCGTAGCCGAAGCGCTGCAGCACCACGGTGACGTAATGCACGTTCGACTTCGTGTTGCAGAAGATGAACGCCGACGACGGGTTCTCGACCTCGATGATCCGCACCAGCGCGCGGTCCTTCTCCATCGGCGGCACGGTGTAGGTGATGTGCTCCGTGTCGGTGACGTGGACGTGGTCGCGGCTGAGGGTCAGGAACTCCGGCTCGGCGATGAATTCGCGCGCGGTCCGCATGACCGAGCCCGGAAACGTCGCCGAGAACATGGTCGTGTGGACCGGCCGATTGGGCAGGTACGTCTGCACCTGCTTCATGTCGGGATAGAACCCCATCGAGAGCATCCGGTCGGCCTCGTCGAACACCAGCATGGAGAGAGCGCCGAGGTTGAACGTCCGGCGCAGCAGATGGTCGAGGGCGCGGCCCGGCGTGGCGACCACCAGATGCGCACCCGCCTTCAGAGCGTCGATCTGCGGTCCGTAGCCGACGCCGCCGTAGACGGCGACCGTCCGGAAGCCGCTGTCGCCCCACAGCATCTCGGCGTCGCGCTGCACCTGCCGGGCGAGCTCGCGGGTCGGCACCAGCACGAGCGCCTGCGTCCTGTCCGCCGTCGAGTCGAGCCGCTCCAGCATCGGCAGCAGGAACGCGGCCGTCTTGCCGCTCCCGGTGCGGGCCTGGATCACGAGGTCGCGACCCGCCAGAAGATACGGAATCGCCTGGCTCTGGACCGGCATCAGCGACGTCCAGCCGGGACGGGCGACCGCCTCCTTGAGCCGGTCGGGAAGCTCGTCTATCGAGACTGCCGGGAGGGAATCCTGCGGTGCTTCAAGGGTGGGCTGGAGTGCTGACGGTGTCGATGTCTGTGTGGTCAATGGCTGTCTGTCTGAAACCGTGTGTACGGGGCCGCGAACTCCATCAATTCTACGTGGAATCGCAGGGGTTGACCCTGCGCACGCCCGGAAAGCGGGCGAAGTCCGTGTCCGTCGTGTAGAGGACGTACCCCCTCTGAAGAGCAAGCGTCGCCAGATGCGCATCCGTGGTCATGTTGCCGGCGGTACCGATTCGTTCGAGACAGGCTCGGAGGCCGGTGAAGTGCCGCGCGGAAGGCTGCGGCACATGCACGTGCGGAAGGTCCAGCCAGCTCTCGACGCGATCCAGCACGCTGTTGACCGGCAGCGGTCTGACCAGCACCCGTCGATGCGTCGTGATCCGGACGAACCCGAGCACCACGATCCAAGCGAGACCGACACCCTCTGTTCCGCCCAGACACCGATCCCACCACTCTCTGGCAGATTCGTGCAGGGGGGAATCGGAGTTGTGCGCGTGGACGAGGACGTTGACGTCCGGCAGGATCACGTTTCTCGCCCAAGCGATTCGGCGACGGCCTCGGCTTCGAGCTCGTCAGCGAGCTGATTCAGCTTGTTCAGGTCGATGCCCGGACGGAAGCCGAAGGAATGGGGAACGGTCCTGGGCGCCGCGATGCGGGTGGGCTCCATCTCTCTACCGAGCCCCGCGCGGACCGTCCTGTTGACCATCTCCTTGAACGACACACCGAGTTCGGCCGCGCGCTGCTTCAGCAACGCGGCCAAGTCGTCGTCGAGCGTCAGCGTCGTCCTCATCGGAACCGATCTTGAGTCCGCACGGCTGTGATGTCAAGACATCAACTACCGTAACTGGGCGTTGGCTCTCGAGCGGGTTGACGTGCTCCACCCCGGGAAAGCGTCTGAAGTCTTAGTCGGCCGAACAGATCAGCAGCTTGGCGTCGACGAGGATCATTTCCGGAGTTGGAGCTTGCGAGCGATCTCTTCGCGCGGACTCCGATGTGGTTGCTCGCGATCTGGAGCGCGAAGCCGGCCACAAGGAGCGCCGAGTGCCTCCGCCTGGCGTGCCGCGCCGGACCGCCCTCTTGGGCAAGAAGCCCTCCGGATGCGCCCGCGGCCCCGGCGGCTCGGAAATGGTCTTGGTCGACGGGGTTGCGGCAATCTACAATGGTGTAGCAATATGAAGACAATATCCATAACAATAGACGAGCCCTTGCTCGGACACTTGGACCGCGCGGCAAAGACCGCTCGGAAGACGCGGTCGGAGCTGTTCCGTCTGGCTCTGCAGGAGTGGCTGGACGGCCGGCGGCGGCGCCGGTTGGTCGCCGAGGACCGGGCCGGCTACGAGGCGCATCCGGTTCGGCCGGACGAATTCCAGGGATTGATCGCGGCTCAGGTGCTGGAAACAGGGGCGCCGCTGGATCCGGAAGACGGGGATGACTGGTGAGACGCGGCGAGATCTGGATGTTCCGGTTCGCGCCACCGGACAAGCAGCGGCCGGTGCTGCTCCTGACCCGTTCCGACGTGATCCCGGTCCTGAACACCATCACCGTCGCACCGCTCACCCGCACGATTCGCGGGGTGCCCTCTGAAGTGGTCGTCGGCGTCGAGAGCGGCCTGAAGAGCATCTCGGCGATCAATCTGCATCACGTCATCACCGTCCAGAAAGCGGGTCTGCGGCGGTTCGTCGGCTCCGTCTCGCCGGAGGTCCTCGAAGGAGTCCGCGCGGCGATCCTGTTCGCCCTCGGTTTCGATTGACCTGCCGGGCGCCGCGACGATCACTCGCTACGTAGCGTCAGTAGCGGGTCGACCCGCGTCACCCGACGCGCCGGCATGACGGTGGCGGCGACGCTGACCGCCCCGAGGACGAGCACGACGCCGGCGACCGTCCACGGATCGAGCGACCTGGCATCAGGCGTCATGCGTCGCAGCACCTCCGTGAAGGCAACGGCTGCCCCGACCCCGATGCTGCCTCCCACCGCGGCGAGCACGATCCCCTGCAGGGCGAAGCGCGCCGTCACCCGCCCGCCCGAGGCGCCGAGCGCGAGGCGAATGCCGATCTCCTTCGTCCGCTGGGCCACGGCATACGCGACCAGCCCGTAGAGGCCGGCGGCGGCGAGCGTCAGCGCCGCAACGGCGAACAGGCCGAGCAGCAGCGTGCGGGAGCGCGTGGCGGCGAGCGCCCCGCCGACCACCTCAGCCATCGTCCGGAACCCGGTGATCGACAGCAGCGGATCGGCCCCTCTGATCACCCGCTCGACGGACCGGATAAGGCCAGTCCCGCCCTCTCGTGTACGTAGCGCCCAGTTCACCTGGAAGAACCCGTGCACTGCCGCGAGCAGATCGTCCGGCACCTGCTCGAGCGGCACGAACACCGTCGGCCGTGTCGCGGTGACGCCGCGCGTCCTCACGTCGCCGAGCACGCCGACGATCTCGCGCACGTGATCGTCGATCTCGATGGCGGTCGGCTGCAACCGCGTGCCGATCACCGTCCGCCCGCCGCCGAACCGCCTGACGAAGGCCTCGTTGACGAGGGCCACCGCAGGTCCGGCCGCGCGGTCCGCCTCGCCGAACGCCCGGCCGGCCACGAGCGGGATACGCAGGACACGCAGGTAGTCCCCCGCGATGTAGCGCCAGTCGATGGACGCCACGATCGCGTTCTCCGGAGCCGCGCGCATGGCGAGATTGAGACCCCGCTCGACCGGCAGGTTGTTCGTGACCGCGGCGGCTTCGATGCCGGGCAGGCGCGCCAAGTCGGCCAACGTGCGCTCATAGAGCGCCGCCACTGCGGCGCTCGATTGATAGTCGGGCCCCTGGAGCGAGGCGCGGGCCGTGAGCACGCCGGCGGGATCGAATCCGAGATCCGACGTACTGAGCCCGACGAACGTCCGCAGAAACCCGCCGGCGGCAACCAGCAACACGGTGCACAGTGCGACCTGGGCGACCACGAGCGACCGGCGCATCCAGGACGCGCGGGCCGTAGTCACGCTGCGCGACTGGCCGCCGTGGAGGAGTGCGTCCGCGGGCTCGCCGCGGACCGCCAGCAGACCGGGCAGCAGCCCGCGACGAGCCCCCGCACGCCGCCGGCCGCGGCCAGGACGCCGACCGCGCCGCCAGCCGCCGACAGCAGAACGCTCTCGGTCAGGAGCTGCCGGAGCAGCCGGCCACGACCGCCGCCCAGCGCGACCCGGAGGGCCAGCTCCCGCCGGCGACCCACGGCCCGAGACACCTGCAACCCTGCCGCGTTGGCGCAGACGATCAACAGCATCACGCCGACCGCGGCGGAAAGAGGCCATACGGTTCCACCGCTCGCGGCGGCCAGCAGGTCCCGATAGGATTGCACACCGAGTCGCACATCGTCACTCGACCCCTGGGGCAGCTCGGCACGCAGCGCCGCTTCGGCATTCATGCTGACGGCCAGCGCCTGGAGCTCGGCCGCGGCCTGCGCCCCGGTCCACCCCGGTGCGAGCCTTCCAATCAGCCGGTAGTTCTCATCGGCGCCGCGCGGGTCGGGACGAAACGGCGTCCATGCATCGGCCTCGTCGAACGACCAGAAGTCGGACGGCATGACCCCGACCACCGTGTGCGGCCGGCCGCCGAGCCGCACGTCCTCGCCGACGATGCCCGGATCGCCGTCGAATTGGCCGACCCAGACGGCGTGGCTCAGTACCACCGTCGACGGATCGTTCTCGTCGTCCCGCGAGAAGACGCGCCCCAGCCTCGGCTCGACCCCGAAGACCCGGAAAAAGCCGGCGGTCACCTCGAGGTTTCGGATGTACGTCGAACCGCGGTCGCTGGCGAGATTGATACCGGGACTGACTCCAATGCCCGCCAGCGTCGAGAAGGCCCGGCTGCGGTCGCGAACGAACGCGACGGCCGCCTGCGGGTGGCTGGGGTTCGGTCCGGACCGCTGGAACCGGACCACGCTCACGATCCGATCCGGTTCGGGGAATGGCAAGGGCCGAACGAAACGGCGTTGATCGCGCTGGCGATCACGGTCGCGGCGCCAAGGCCGATACCGAGGACGACGACCGCCGAAATCGTGAACCCGGGATTCTTCCTGAGCGCGCGGGCGCCGATCCGGAGGTCCCGCCCCAGATCGGCGAGGAGCTGCCGCCAGCGCTGCTGCCGCTCCCAACCCTGATCGATGCCGACGCACGCTGCCTCGACCTGCGCGTAGTCGCCGAAGCGCCGCGCGGCCTCTGCCCGTGCCCCGGCCGGATCGTGGCCTTCCCGCACGAGCCGCTGGATGAGCTCGTTCATGTGAAAACCGAGCTCTGCATCGACGTCCGCGCGGACGTCGGATCCCCAGAACCTGAGATAGCGCCGCCACATGGGGGTTCGCGCCATACGCACCTCCGCTACACGCCCTCGGCGGCCAGTAGCACCTTGCCGATAGCCGCCGCGAACGCCGCCCAACCCTCCGTCTCGCTCCGCAGCCGGGCGCGGCCGTGCGGTGTCAACCGGTAGAGCTTCACGCGCCGGTTGTTCTCCGAGATCCCCCATTCGGACTCCAGCCAACCGCGCCGCTCCATGCGGTGCAGCGCCGGATAGAGCGATCCCTCCTCCAGTTGCAGCTCATCGTCCGACGTCGCTTCCAGCCAGCGTGCGATGCCGAAGCCGTGGTGAGGACCGCGGCTGAGCGCGGTCAGGATCAACAGCTCGACCGTGCCCCGCAACATCTCCGGATTCCGCTCGACCATCTTTCGCCGCCCCTTGCCTAGAGTGTCTACGTCAATGGAGCCGAGAATAGCCTGGACTCACATAAGCTGTCAATGGGAAGCTCTGAGAGTTCAGAGCAGCGAGCGGCGGGGACGAGACCTGGGATGGGCGCCGATTCCGTCAGCGCGGCCGTCGCCCCACGAACATTTCGTGCCGGCCCGGCTCCACGTCGGAAAGCACCAGCGGCACGCTGCGGGCCTCGAACCCGACGCTCGCCAGCAGATCGAACCAGCGGCGACGAGCGAACAGGCCCTCGACGTGCCGGTCCTCGACCGCGCGGACCGATCCGTCCCGCTCGCGCAGCAGGAACGCGTAGTCGACAAGGTATTCCGTGTCCCGGGGATCGGGATCCCACACCCACTCCAGATAGCGCAGGCCGCGCCTATACTCGCCGGCGGCGGCTCCCGCGGACGGGCGCTCGTCGCAGCCACCGGTGCTCGTCCCCACTCGGAAGTTCTCGCGCACGTAGTCGGGCGCGAACAGTACCGCGCCACCGGGCCGGCAGTGAACCCACGCGGTCTCCATGGCGCGCCGCAGGTCGGCCTCGGTCGTCAGGTAGCAGACGGCGTCGTGGACGAATACCGCGTCGAACGTCCGTCCCAGCCGCAGCGTGCGCATGTCGCCGATTCCGTGCTCGCACTCCGGGTTGAGGGCGCGGCTGACCGCGAGCATGTCCTCGGAGATGTCGGTGAGCACCAGACGTCGGAACCGCTGCTTCAGGTGGGACGCGCTGTTGCCGCCGCCGCTGCCCAGTTCCAGAAGGGACTCGATCGGCGCGTCGCACGCCTCTGCCAGCAGGTCGCCGTAGACGCCGGCCTCCTCGGCGTAGTCGGCCGGGTCGTCGAGCAGCGGCCACCATTCCGCGAGGTCGCTGTAGAGGCGCATCGTGCTGCACGCCGACCCTGGCGAGGACAAGGCAGCGTCAGTCGACGCCGAAGGCCAGCAGCACGTTGCCGGGGCGTCCGCCGAACGCGGCGTAGCCGGAGTTGACGTAGACCATGCCGTCGACCACGACCGGACCGGGGCCGTTGATCGACCCGCCCTTGCCGGCGACGCCGTTCACGGTGTCGTAGTCGCCGTTGGTGTCGAACTCCCAGAGAACCGAGCCGTCCTCGGGGTCGTAGGCGCGGAACAGGCCGTCGTAGGCGCCGGAGAAAACTGCCCCCGGAATAGCGGTCACCGCCGCGAGGAGCGCCGGGCTGCACCCGTCGCAGACCGGCTCGTGCGGCTCCGCGTACCAGACCAGCTCGCCGGTCCGCAGGCGCACCGCCGCCAGGCCGCCCGGCTCGGGCGTGAGGTAGTCGGAGTTGGCGAAGTACGCCTTCTCGGCGTCGACCGCGAAGCCCCATTCGATGCCGCCGAGCAGGCTGCCCTCCCCGACCTGGTACCGCCAGGCGACGGCGCCGTCGCGATCCGGATCGAGGCCGTAGCCCACCCCGGCCTTCTGGCCGATGACCAGCAGGTCGCGGCCGTCGCTCATCGTCACCAGCACCGGGGACGCGCCGAAGTCGAAGTCGGGGCCGTCGTCGTCCGGGCAGTTCGGGTTGCTGCCGGCGCAGTTGAGGATGAACGCGTCGTCCGGCGTCAACTGGTTGGTCCAGCGGATCGCGCCGGTGTCGAGGTCGAACGCGATGATCGCGTCGCTGGTGGCGGCCGCCGGCTCGGTGTAGGCGTTGCCGGTCGCGGCGTAGATCAGCCCGCGCTTCGCGTCGACCGTCGGCGCCGACCAGACCGCCGCGCCGGACGGTCCCATGAGGTAGAAGCCCTCCGGGTTCCGCCCGCGCGGTTGCGGCGTATCCGGGATGGTGAAGCTCTGCCAGATCGACTCGCCCGTCGCCGCGTCGAGGGCGGCGACGCTGCCGCGGAACGTGCAGCAGGGGTACTCCGGGTTGGCAGCCAGCAGCTCCTCCAGGGAGGAGACCGGCACGTACAGCCGGCCGTCGTGATACACCGGCGCGCCGGTGATGCGGGCTCCCTCATGGGTCTCCACGTCGCGGCGCCAGATCTCGGCCCCGGTCGCCGCGTCGAGCGCGTAGACGTTGGCGTTGAAGTCGCCGAAGAAGAGCGCATGCCGGCGATCCGGCAGCCGGGTCACGGTCATGGCGCTGCGAACGCCGCTCTGCGCCGCGAACGTCCAGTGCGTGCAGCCCGTGCCCGCATCGAGCGCGTACACGACGCCGCGCTCGCTGGCGACGAACAGGCGCCCGCCGACCACCGTCGGCTGCGACTGCGCGGTCGCCGAGTTGGGGTACCCGAACGCCCACTTGAGCCGCAGGCGGGGGACGTCCTCAGCCGCCAGCCCGGCGTGCCCGGCCGGCTGGAAGCGGGTGTTGGTCACCCCGACGCCCCAGCCGTTCCACAGGGGACCGCCGTCCAGCCCCGGCCATGCCCCGGGTGACGACACGGCGCATTCGCTCTCCGCGGCTTCCGTGTCCTGTGCGACGCGCCGGCCGGTGATGAACTCGGCAATCGCACGCCGCTCCGCCGAACTCAGCTCTGCCCCCTGTTGCTGCATCGCCCCGTCGGTCAGCGCCCCGACGATGGCCGCGGGCGGCAGGGCGCGCATATTGTCGATCGCCAAAGCGCGCGGGACGACGTCGGCGAGGTGGCAGGCGGCGCAGTGCTCCTCGAACAGCACCTCGCCGTCGGGCGGCTGGGCGGCGGCTGGAACGACACCAGCCACACCGGCCCAGACCACCGCAAGAACCGGCACAACGGCGAGAGACCTGAGCATCGAGATTCCTGAATTCATGGACGCGAGGATGTCGAGTCGGGAGACCTCGGGCGGTTCAGTCGGCGGGCGCGGCAGACGGAATGACGGCCCGCTCCAGCGTCTCGAGGCGCTGCTCGACCTTTCCGAACCCGATTTCGACGGCCCGCAGGCGGTCATCGAAACGACGGTGGTCTTCGCGCATGTCTTCGCGCAACTCGGCCACGTCGGCGGCAAGGTCGCTGATCCGCACGTTCATCATCGTGAAGCCGCCGACGATGATGACCGCGACGGCAACCATGGTCCCGATAATCCAACGGGCGTCCGTGCCGGGCATGTTCAACAAGTCAAACCTATCACGTTCGGAAGGCGCAGGGAACGCCGGCCGCGGCGGCCGACGGAGCTGCTACCCGTGAGCGGCGTCCATCGGCCCGCGCGCACGAGTCCTCGCTCAGTTCGTCGCTCGCCGCCGCCCGAACGGCCGCTGGCCGAGCGCGCGCTGCATCACCTCGTACTGCACGCCCATGATGCGGCCGATCGCCTCGATCCAGTAGGCCGCGTTGTGACGGCCGGGCATCTGCATGTAGTCGAAGGGGACGTCCTCTTCCATCATGTAGGCGGCCAGCTTCCGGGCACCGACGATCAGCCGGTCCTCGGTGCCGCAGTCCAAGTAGATGTGGGGCAGGTCCTCACGCGGCACCTGCTTGATCAGCGTGAACGGGTCGTAGGCGTCGGCCTGCTCGGGCGTCTCGAACATCGTGCCGCTCGGCGTCCGCTCGACCTGGCTGCTGAAGCCGTCGATGCCGATCAGCGGATTCGGCTGGCGGCGGCGGGCCTCCTGCTGCGGCGTCAACTGGCGCGGCGCCCGCGGCGGCATCTCGCCCCGCATGCGCGCGGCGGCCTGCCGGCCGTACTCCAGCGCCCCGCTGGTGCTGCCGATGGAGATGAACATCTCCGGGTTGCGCAGGCCCATCGTGATGGCGCCGAAGCCGCCCATCGACAGCCCTGTCATGGCGCGGCCCTCACGGCGCGCGATGGTCCGGAAGTTCCAGTCGACGTGGCTGACGACGTCCTGGATGACGTGGTCCTCCCAGTTGTTGGACTGCCCGTCCTCGCTCCCGGCCCAGTTGACGTACCAGGAGTTGCCGACGTCGGACATGACGACGATGAGGTCGTCGTAGAGGCCGGCGTAGAACGGCGCGCCGTTCGCCAAGCCCCAGGCCGTGTAGTTCTGCGTCAGGCCGTGCAGCAGATACAGCACCGGATAGCGCTCGGTCGACGTCTCGTAGTCGTCCGGGAGCAGGATGTTGTACTTCATGGTGCGGTCGACGGCGGGGCTGAAGAACTCCACCGTCTGGAGCTGACGCCCCTGGGCCGCCGCCGCGGTCGCCAGCGCCGCGAGCACGAACGCGATTGCGACGGTCCGCACGAGCTTCGATCTCTGCATGCTGTCCCTCCCGGATGGCTCGCCACGGCGCACCGGTCCGGCCGCCGCGGGGGCATTCATGCTACCCCGAAAACGGCGCCTCTGGCCGACAGTGGCGGCGTCGCTGTATGCTGGCGTGTTGCGGCAACACGGAGGATCCCGAATGCGATATGCCCGCTCCCGTTACGGCTGGATTCCGGCCCTCGTGGCCAGCCTCGTCTGGGCGAACGCCGGCGTCACGGCTCAGGAGGAAGGCACCCGGAACGGGGAGTGGCCGAGCTACGGCGGCGACCTGGCCCATACCCGGTACTCGCCCCTCGATCAGATCGACGGCGACAACTTCAACGACCTCGAAGTGGCCTGGACCCTCAATACCGACAACTTCGGGACGCGCCCGGAGTTCCGCCTGCAGGCGACGCCGCTCATGGTCGACGGCATGCTGTACGCCACGGTCGGCACACGGCGCGCGGCGGTCGCCCTCGACGCGGCCACCGGCGAGCTCCTCTGGTTCCACCGCTACGACGAAGGCGAGCGGGGCGAGTCCGCGCCCCGGCGGCTGTCCGGCCGCGGGCTGACGTATCTGGACGACGGAGGCGACGGGAAGATCTTCTACGTCACGCCCGGCTATCACCTGATCGGTCTGAACGCAAAGACCGGCCGGCGGCTGTCCGACTTCGGCACCGACGGCATCGTCGACCTGAAGCTGAATCTCGACCAGGACATCGACCTGGTCACCGGCGAGATCGGGCTGCACGCGGCGCCGGTCGCGGTCAACGGCACCATCGTCATCGGGGCCGCGCACCTGCCGGGCGGCGCTCCGCGGTCGATGAGCAACGTCAAGGGGTTCATCCGCGGCTTCGACGTCGACAGCGGCGAGCGCAAGTGGATCTTCCACACCATCCCGCAGGGCGACGAGTTCGGCAACGCCACGTGGGAGGGCGACTCCTGGCGCTACACCGGCAACGCCGGCGTCTGGGGCCAGATGACCATCGACCCGGAGCTCGGCATGGTCTTCCTGCCGGTCGAGATGCCGACCAACGACTACTACGGCGGGCACCGGCTGGGCGACAACCTGTTCTCCGACAGCCTGGTCGCGCTCGACCTCGAAACCGGCGAGCGGCGCTGGCATTACCAGATCACCCATCACGACGTGTGGGACTGGGACCTGCCGGCCGGGCCGGTGCTGACCGACATCACGGTGGACGGCCGCGACATCAAGGCGGTGGCGCTGCCCACCAAGCAGTCGTGGCTCTTCGTCTTCGACCGCGAGACCGGCGAGCCGGTCTGGCCGATCGACGAGCAGCCGGTGGCGGCCTCGGACATCCCGGGCGAGATCCTGGCGCCGACGCAGCCGCATCCGTCGAAGCCGCCGGCCTTCGACCAGCAGGGGATCGGACCCGACGACCTGGTCGACTTCACGCCGGAGCTCAAGGCCCGCGCGATGGAGGTCCTCGGCCGCTTCCGTTACGGGCGCTCCATCTACACGCCCCCCTCGGTCGGCGCCGCGGACGCGACCTACGGCACGCTGCAGGTGCCGGCGTCGACCGGCGGCGTCAACTGGCCGGGTGGCTCGTTCGACCCGGAGACCGGCATCTTCTACCAGTACTCGAAGACCGAGGTGACGAATCTCGGGCTGGTCAACGACCCCGAGCGGTCGGACATGAACTTCATCCGCGGCCGGCCCGAGGGCGTGAGCGCCCGGCAGGATGCGCTGAACGTCGAGGGCATCCCGATCATCCGGCCGCCGTGGGGCCGGATCACCGCCATCGATCTCAACAAGGGCGAGATCCTGTGGCAGGTGGCGCACGGGGAGACGGCCGACAACATTCGCAACCACCGGCTGCTGCAAGGCGTCGACGTGCCGCGCACCGGCCGGCCCGGGCGGGTCGGAACGCTGGTCACCAGGACGCTGGTCATCGCCGGGGACGGCGGCAACTTCACGAACGAGGACGGGGTGACGGGCGCGATGCTGCGGGCCTACGACAAGATGACCGGCGAGGAGCTCGGCGCCGTGCAGATGCCGACGCAGCAGACCGGATCGCCGATGACCTACACGATCGACGGCAAGCAGCACATCGTCGTGGCGACGAGCGGCGGCGGCTACGGCGGGCTGCTGGTCGCGTACCGGCTGCCATGATCGTCGGCGTCCCCAAGGAGGCGTTCCCGGGCGAACGCCGCGTCGCGCTGGTTCCCGCCGCGCTGCCGCCCTTGACCAGGGCGTCGCTCGACGTCCTGGTCGAGGCGTCGGCGGGCGTTGCGGCGGGGTTCCCGGACGCCGCCTACACGGAGAAGGGCGCCCGGATCGCCGAATCGCACGAGCAGCTCTTCGCAGAGGCCGACGTCGTCCTCCAGGTTCGCAGCCCCGGCGCCGCCGGGCAAGCGGGCCGCGCCGACGCGGAGCTGCTGCGGGCGGGACAGATCGTCATCGGGTTCTCCGAGCCGCTCGGCGAGCCGGCCGCCGCCCAGGCCGTAGCCGAGCGCGGCGTGAGCGCGCTCTCGATGGAGCTCATCCCGCGCATCACGCGCGCCCAGAGCATGGACGCGCTGTCGTCGATGGCGACCATCGCCGGGTACAAGGCGGTGTTGCTCGCGGCCGACGCTCTGCCGCGCATGTTCCCGATGATGATGACGGCGGCGGGCACCATCACCCCGGCGCGGGTCTTCGTCGTCGGCGCCGGTGTGGCCGGCCTGCAGGCGATCGCCTCGGCGCGGCGCCTCGGGGCACGGGTGGAGGCCTACGACGTGCGCCCGGCCGTCAAGGAGCAGGTCGAGAGCCTGGGGGCCAACTTCGTCGAGCTGCCGCTCGAGACCAGCGAATCGGAGGACGCCGGCGGCTACGCGAAGCCGCAGGACGAGTCGTTCTACCGGCGCCAGCGCGAGACGATGACCCGCGTGGTGGCCAACAGCGACGTCGTCATCACGACGGCGCTCGTGCCGGGCAGGACGGCGCCCATCCTGGTGACGGCCGAGATGGTGGCCGGCATGGCGCCGGGATCGGTGGTGGTCGACCTGGCGGCCGAGCGGGGCGGCAACTGCGAGCTCACGAAAGGCGACGAGGTCGTCGTTGCGCCCAACGGCGTGACCGTCCTCGGCCCCACGAACCTGACCTCCACGGTGCCGTACCACGCCTCACAGATGTACGCGAAGAACATCTCGACGTTGTTGCTGCACCTGACGAAGGACGGCGCGCTGGCCCTCGACCTCGACGACGAGATCACCGCCGGCACCCTGGTCTCGCACGAGGGGCAGGTGGTGCACCCGCGCGTGCAGGAGCTGCTGAGAGGGTGAGCGGCGGGCGCTCCGGCCACACGGCAACGGTCCGCCAGTCCGGCCACGGCAGGCTTCGGCACGGGAGGCCGGGCACTGCGGGCCGGAGTCGCGACAACCAGGAGGGAACCCAGGTCCGATGGACGCGCTGATTCCGCTGCTGACCATCTTCATGCTGGCCGTTTTCGTCGGCTTCGAGATCATCACCAAGGTGCCGCCGCTGCTCCACACACCGCTGATGTCGGGCAGCAACGCCATCTCGGGCATCACCATCATCGGCGCGCTGCTGTCGACCGCCTCACCGAACCGCACGACGGTCGTTCTCGGATTCCTCGCGCTGGTTATCGCGACGATCAACGTGGTCGGCGGATTCCTCGTCACCCACCGCATGCTCGGCATGTTCCGGAAGAAGGATTAGGCGCGACCCTACGGTCGCGTTGGGAGTTTCGCCGGCGCGAAACTCCTGCGGCGCAGACTCCTGGCGAACGCTCGCGATTGATCGGAATTGATTGTGGACAGCGTCATCAATCTCATCTACCTCGCGGCCTCGGTGCTGTTCATCCTCGGCATCCGCGGCCTGACCCATCCGCGCACCGCCGTGCGCGGCAACCTGCTCGGCGCCACCGGGATGCTGCTGGCGGTGGTGGCGACGCTGCTCGACCAGCAGATTCTCGGCGCCGGCGGCCAAGCCCTGGGTCTGATTCTCGGCGGGGTCGTGCTCGGCGCGGCGATCGGGGCGACGCTGGCGCTGCGGATCGAGCTGACCGCCATGCCCGAGATGGTGGCGCTGCTGAACGCGTTCGGCGGCGGCGCCTCGGCGCTGGTGGCCGGCGCGGTGCTCGTGGGCACGACCGACCCGCCGGCGCAGACCACGGTGGCCACCGTCGCCTCCGGCCTCATCGGCTCGGTCACCTTCTGGGGCAGCCTGGTGGCGTTCGACAAGCTGCGCGGGCTGCTGCTGCCCGACCGGCCGGTGCTCTTCCCCGGCCAGCAGATGCTGAACGGCCTCCTTGCCCTCGCGGCCCTCGGCTGCGGCGTGATGGTGGTCAGCGAGCCGGGCACCATCGCGTTCTACGCCGGCCTGGTCGCCACCGCGTCGGTCCTCGGCATCCTGCTGACGATCCCGATCGGCGGGGCCGACATGCCGGTCGCCATCGCCCTGCTCAACTCCTACTCGGGACTGGCCGCGGCCTCCACCGGGTTCGTCCTCAGCAACAACATCCTGATCATCACCGGCTCGCTGGTCGGCGCTTCCGGCCTCATCCTGACGCGGATCATGTGCAAGGCGATGAACCGCTCCCTGATCAACGTCCTGGTCGGGGCGATCGCCGAGGCGGGCGGGACGAAGTCGGACGCCGACGCGATCTACGCCGGGCGGGTCAAGAGCACTTCCGCGGAAGAGGTGGCCATGCTCTTCGACGGTGCGCGGCGGGTGGTCATCGTGCCGGGCTACGGCCTCGCCGTGTCCCAGGCGCAGCACCAGGTGCGCGACCTGGCCAACCTGCTCGAATCGCGCGGCGTCGAGGTGGAGTACGCCATCCACCCGGTCGCCGGCCGCATGCCGGGCCACATGAACGTGCTGATGGCCGAGGCGGACGTCGACTACGACAAGCTCAAGGAGATGGACGCCATCAATCCGTCCTTCGAGCAGACCGACGTCAGTCTCGTGATCGGCGCCAACGACATCGTCAACCCCGACGCCCGCAACGACCCGTCGAGCCCCATCGCCGGCATGCCGATCCTCAACGTCGACCAGTCGCGCACCGTCGTGGTCATCAAGCGCAGCCTCTCCCCCGGCTTCGCCGGCATCCCCAACCCGCTGTTCGCGGCCGACAACACGCTGATGTTCTTCGGCGACGGCAAGAAGGCGGTGCTGGACCTGGTCGCGGCGGTGAAGGACGCGGACTGACCGACGTACTATTCTGCTACCATAGAAGTTGAGATGCAGGGCGATCCGTTCATCATGGACCTTTAGGTGGGTACGGCCGCAATGTCTCTGCCAACCTATCCGCGGGTCGTGTACGCAAAGAACCCGATCCGAAGCGTGATCTGTCAACTGCGGTTTCCCGCGATCCTGCGGATTGACGAAGGACCACCAGCCGCCTTTCAGGAACTGATTCGTCACGAATACCCGATCTATGAAGAGCGGGATACGACCATCCCGACGGACTTGCCTGAGCCATTCAGGAAGCTAGTAGAGTCATCCTCCCGACGAGATCGCAGGTTCATTTCTGAGGACGGCCAGTGGATGATCAGCCTGGCTCGGGATTTCCTAGCTGTATCGACAGAACACTACCTTCGGTGGGAGGAGTTCTCGGAACATCTCGACCAAGCGACCCGTGCGCTGGAACAAGTATTCCAGCCTAGCTTTTATTCCCGTGTCGGTCTTCGGTACCAAAACCGCATCAAGCGCTCAGAAATCGGCTTGACCGATATCGCCTGGAACGATCTTCTTCAGCCGCACATCGCCGGCGCGCTCACGACTGCCATCTCCCCTCGGGTAGAAGACTCGAGGCAGGTGATACTTGTCTCGCTCGACACCGGGAAGGTTCGGGTTCGACACGGGCTCGAACAGGACGACTCTGAAGTGGTCTACGTAATTGATGAAGACCTCTTCGCGGAGGGCAAAACGGAGGTCACAAATGTCGCAGAACTTGTCCGCAACTTCAACCAGCACGCTCGAAACACCTTCCGATGGTGTATCACTGAACGCCTCCACGCCGCCCTGGACCCGCAGGACGTACCCACCGGCTGAAACGTCGATGGTGTCCATGTCCTGGACCTCCGTCCATGAGGACGCCACCTTCCTTCATGCCGCTGTTACGGATGTAGCGAGGGAAGATAGTCTTGACTATAGAATGCGCATGCTCTGCCATATCCTGGTAGACGAAATGCCTAGGGATGGACTCGCCGAACTTATCGAGTCTCTTGCGTCGCTCCGGGAGTTCTACCTCACTCGACTCGAGCTACCGGCACACGTGTCGTCGCCCAGCCACGTTCTTGAAGCAACTCTCGCGGGTGCCTACGAGCGCCCCGAGTTCTTTGCTACTGATGAGTAGAGGAAGCGTGGAGCAACTTGACATCGCGATCGATCTACAGGCCGTCTCTCCCCGACGAAGCCTTGCGTCAGGGCGAGGTCATTACGGACCTTGCGCAGGTCGTGAGTGTTCCCAACACGGGCGGTCCCAACATTCAGGTCAGTTTTTCGGTTCATCCATACGTCGTAGTGCTTACTCAGGATTGCGACCTTGATCTAGATCATCAAGCACGCGCAGGAACGGTGGCTGCCGACAAAAAAATTCCAGCCGTGCTGCTCTGCGAGGTTATGGACACTAAACGGCTCCTCTTGCAGGTAAAGGCTTCCGATCTGAAGAAAAGAATCAAGAATAACGCGGACGCGCGATATCATTTCTTGTCAGCCGTGGCCGCCACCGAAGATGCGCGGGGCGCAGGAATTCCAGAACTTGCTATAGACTTCAAACGGTACTTCACCATGCCGCCCGAGGAGTTGATCCACCGCCTGAACACACCCATATCGATCCCTTCGGACGCGGAGGTTCGGGCTATCCGCAGAGCCGTTTTGAGGAGCCCCTATATCGAGCACCTCAGCAGTCGCTTTGCGCACTACCTCTCACGAGTGGCTCTCCCGGAGCCACATCCCAGCGAATGATCGTGAGCCCATGAACGCACGCGAGGCGTTGACCGATGCACTGGAACATCTGCGGGTCGAAGCGCTTGAGGAGCGCCATCGGCGCGGCTACGAACGCCATCCGGTCCGGCACCACGAGTTCAGCGGCTGGGAAGAGGAACAGGCGTGGCCAAGTCATGCGTTCCCCTTGCACAGCTAGGCGTGAAGTGCTAGCCTCCTAGAAAAACTAGGAGACAGCATGGATCCCAAGTCCGCCGGCGTACTCCCCGGCACCCTCGACCTCCTGATTCTCAAGGCGATATCCCTGGATCGCCTGCACGGCTACGGGGTGCTTCTCCGCATCCGGCAGATCTCCGGAGAAGCCCTCGACGTGCCGCAGGGCTCGCTCTATCCGGCCCTCAACCGGCTCGAGCACCAGGGGCTCATCGAGTCGGAGTGGGGCGAGAGCGAGAACCGGCGGCGCGCGAAGTACTACCGCCTGACCGGCGCCGGGCAACGTCGTTTTCAGGAAGACGCGGCGGGATGGGAACGGCTCGCCGCAGCCATGGCGGCCGCTCTAGCCGCCACCCCGGACGAGGCGTGAGATGTTCTCGCGCCTGCGTTCGTTTCTGACGGCGTGGACCCGGCGGGAGCGCTTCGAGGGCTCCCTCGACGAAGAGGTGCGGTTCCACCTCGACGCCTGCGCCGAGGACCTAGTTCGTTCCGGGGTACCGCGGCGGGAGGCCGTGCGTCGCGCCCGGGTGCACTTCGGCCGCGTCGAAGGCGCGAAGGACGAGTGCCGGCAGGCGCGCGGCCTGCGGCTCGCCGACGAGGCGGAGCGCCTTGTGGCCAACGCCCGTTACGGGCTGCGCATGCTCGTGAAGACCCCCGTCGTAACGGGTGTGGCCATCGTGTCCCTCGCGCTTGGCATCGGATCGAACGCCGCGATCTTCTCTCTGTTCAGCCAGGTCCTTCTGCGTCCCCTCCCGGTCGCTCAACCCGAGCCCCTGGTCAATCTCGAAGCGCCCCGACCCAAGCTGGGGACCACCACGACCGGACCGGCTGGCGGCTACGACGAGATCTTCAGCTATCCGATGTTCCGCGACCTCCAGCGCGAGCAGAACGTCTTCACCGACATCGCGGCGCATCGCGACTTCCGCGTCCACATGTCGCACGGCGGCCGAACGATCCACGGGCTGGGCCTGCAGGTGTCCGGGTCCTACTTTCCCGTCCTGGGTCTTGCGCCCGCAGCGGGAAGGCTGTTCGGCCCGGAAGTCGACGCACCCGTCGGAGGCCATCCGGTCGCCGTCCTCGACCACGACTTCTGGCAGCTCGAGCTGGGAGGAAGCCACGACGTCATCGGCGACGCGCTCGTGATCAACGGTGAGCCGCTGATCATAGTGGGCGTGGCCCCGGCCAGCTTCGAGGGCACGACGCTCGGCGTGCCGGCGGCGATCTTCGTGCCACTCACCATGCGGGGCCTGCTCTCGCCGGGCGACGGCGGATTCGAGGACCGGCGGAACTACTGGGCCTATCTCTTCGCCCGGCTCAGGCCCGGTGTCTCCATGGAGCAGGCTCGCGCCGGGCTCGCGCCGTTGTACCGGAGCATCCTGACCGAGATGGAAGCTCCGCTGCATGCCGACCTGAACGAGCGTCGAATGGCCGGGTTCCTCGCCAGCCCGATCGTGGTCAGCGACGGACGGCGGGGGCAGAGCGCCATGGACGACGCCGTCACGCCGCCGCTGCTGTTGCTCTTCGGGGTGACCGGCATCGTCATCCTCATCGCGTGCGCCAACGTCGCCAACCTGTCGCTGGCCCGGTTGTCGGCCCGCGCGTCGGAGATGGCGGTTCGCTTGGCGCTGGGCGCGACGCGGCGGCACCTGGTCGTTCAGCTCCTGACGGAATCGTGCCTGCTGGCGCTCCTGGGCGGCGGCGCCGGTCTGCTCGTCGGGCAGTGGACGCTGGAAGGCCTCGGCACGTTGCTGCCGGCCTGGGTGACGCGCAGCATGCCGTCGATCCTGAAGCCCGCGGCCGTCTGGTTCACCATGGGGTTGTCGCTGGGGACCGGCCTCCTCCTCGGGACGTATCCGGCCCTGCACGCCACGCGCGCCGAACCGGTCGAGGCGCTCAAGGACGACGCCGGACAGCCCGCGGGCGCTCGGACGGCATCCCGCTTCCGCGAAGGGCTCGTTACGGCGCAGCTCGCTCTCGCGATGACGCTGCTGGTGGCGGCGGGGCTGTTCATCCAGAGCCTGCGCAACGTCAGCCGCGTCGACCTCGGCATTCGAACGGAGAACGTCGTGACGTTCCGTCTGGCTCCCGAGAACAGTGGCTACTCGCCCACGCAGTCGCAGGCCCTGTTCGAGAGGTTCGAGAACACGCTGGCGGCGCAGCCCGGCGTGACCGGCGTGACCGCGTCGCTGATCGCGTTGTTCACCGGCAACAGTTGGTCGAACAGCGTAATGGTCGAGGGCTTCGAACCCGAGTCGGACACGGCCCCCAGCACGCACTCCAACGCGGTTGCCCCCGGTTACTTCAAGACGCTCGGCATCCCGTTGCTGGCCGGCCGCACGTTCAGGGAGTCGGACGCCGCGGACGCGCCGAAGGTGGCGATCGTCAACGAAGCGTTCGCGCGGATGGTCGGCCTCGGGCGGGACGTGGTCGGGAAGCGGATGGGACAGGGCGGCCGCGGCGCCGAGCTCGACATCGAGATCGTCGGTCTCGTCGCGGATGCGGGCTACAACAACGTCAAGGACCCGGATCCGCCGCTCCACTACCTCCCGTCGCGGCAGCGGCCCGGCCTGGGAAGTCTGACTTACTACGTGCGGACCACGCCGCCGCCGGAGAGCCTGCTGCGGATTGTCCCGGCGCTGATGGCGGAACTGGACCCGAGCCTGCCGGTGACACGCCTCAGGACGCTGCGGCGGCAGATCCGCGAGAGCGTCGCCAGCGACCGCATGATCTCGCTGTTTTCGGCCTCATTCGCGGGGCTTGCGACGCTGCTGGCGGCGATAGGCCTGTACGGGGTGCTGGCGTACGCCGTCGTGCAACGCACCCGCGAGTTGGGTCTGCGGATGGCGCTCGGCGCGGACGCCGCCCGCCTCCGGGGCCTGGTCCTCGGCCGTGTGGGGCGGATGATGCTGGCAGGGGGCGGAGTGGGGCTGGTTGCCGCGTTCGCGGTCGGCCGCTTCGCGCAGTCGCTGCTCTATGGGATCGACGGTCTGACAGCGGGCGCGGTCGCCGCTGCAGGCGCCACGTTGGCGTCCGTCGCGATCGCCGCCGGCCTTGTCCCGGCATACCGAGCGTCCCGCATCGACCCGATGATCGCGCTCCGGCACAGGTAGTGGTGCCGTTGCATCCGACGACGACATGCTCCCGCGCTGGTGATCGTTCCTGACCCCGTTGACCCGGCGAGAATCCGATGGTCGTTCTGCGAGCGGAATGAAGTTCACGATCATCGTCCCAGCCTTCAACGAAGAAGCCCGTCTCGGGCCGACACTGGACTCGATCCGGGCCGCCTCGGAACTGCTGCGCGCTCGCCGCGGCGAAGATTCCTACGTGATCGTCGTCGACAACAACAGCACGGACGGAACCTCCGCGGTTGCCCGGAGCAAGGGTGCGACGGTGGTTCACGAGCCGGTGCAGAGCATCTCCCGAGCACGCAACACCGGAGCGCGCCATGCAACGGGCAATGTGCTCGTCTTCATCGATGCGGACGTGATGGTGCCGCGCACGCTCCGACTCATTGGGCTCAAGGCCGGCGGTCGCGGTTGGCAGACGCGGATCGCGCTTCGTACAGCCCGTCCCAGAAGGTCCTCACCGCGTCGAGCATCGTGACGCCGGCCACGAGGAACGCCTCGTCCCTGAACCGCGGCGACTCGTAGCACGCTCTCAGCTCGTGCCAGACGTGCTCGCGATGGTTCTCTTCGATCTTGTCGTGCCACGTGAAGAAGGCGAGCGGCAGGGCCGGGACCTGCTCCGCCTTGACGCGCTGCAGCCCCTGGATCAGCTCCTTCCAGAACCCGGAGGCGGCCCAGTTCTCGACGGCGAACGCCGCGCCCATCGCCTCGTTGTAATTGCAGCTTCCGTAGAGCCGGAACAGCTCGTCGCAGAAGAACGTCGTGCTCGCGTTGCCATGGCAGCGCTTCCCCATGTCGCCGAACCGCAGGCCGAGGGCGGCCCCGAATCGCAACAGCCACTCGAAATGCGCCGCCCGGAAGCGAAACGTGCCGCCATCGACCGTCCCTGCGGTCGCCACGAGGGCCGGATCTCCCTCGCGGTCCGGGTCGCTCGGTCCCGCGCCGGAGCCCGGGCGCTCTCCGGTGTTGTAGATCACGCCGAGCTCGTTCATCAGGATCTCCTTGCTCTCGCGCGCCGCCTCGAGCGTGTCGGCGTTGATCACCCGATTGAGCGCGGCGAGCAGGAACTGATTGGAGAACACCGAGAACTGGACGGTGAAGTACCGGAGGTGGTCGAGATGGACGCGGCCGCCGGCGAACCAGGCGGTGTAGGCGTTGTTCGCCACCACCGGATGATGCATGAACTCCCGCTCGACGGTGTCCTTGAACCTCCCGAAGTCCTTGCCGGTCATGGTGGTCCTCCCTTCTCGCGGCGCCGCGGCGCCGCCGACCAGCTACCGAAGTACGTCTCGTCCTCGAGTGCCGCCGCGTCGGCCGTCAGTCGCAGTGGGCGGAACGTGTCGATCATCACGGCGAGCTCGTCGGTGCGGTCCTTGCCGATGGATCCTTCGTAGGCGCCGGGATGCGGGCCGTGGGGGATCCCGTTCGGGTGCACCGTGAAGGCGGCCGGCTCGGTCCCCCTGCGTGACATGAAGTCGCCGGCCACGTAATAGATGACCTCGTCCGAATCGACGTTCGAATGGTTGTAGGGCGCCGGGATCGCGAGCGGGTGGTAGTCGAACAGCCGCGGGACGAAGGAGCAGACCACGAACCCCGGCCCTTCGAACGTCTGGTGTACCGGCGGCGGTTGATGGACGCGCCCGGTGATCGGCTCGAAGTCCTCGATGTTGAACGCATAGGGCCACAGATGGCCGTCCCAGCCGACGACGTCGAGGGGATGGCGGGCGTAGAGGTAGCGCGTCACCTGGCCGCGCGCCTTGACCCGGACCTCGAACGTTCCCGGCTCGTCATGCGTGTCGAGCGCGTCCGGCGGCCGGATGTCGCGCTCGCCGTACGGCGCGCTCTCGACAAACTGACCGTGGCGATTGAGATAGCGTCCCGGCGGTTCCACGTGCCCGCCGTCCGACTCCACCACGAGCATCCGCTGGTCGCCGCCGCCGTCCGGCAGGATGCGCCAGAGGACGCCGGTCGGGATGACGAGGTAGTCGTGAGGGCGATACCGCAGCGACCCGAACTGGCTCTCGAGGACCCCGGCGCCCGCATGCACGAAGATCAGCTCGTCGCCGTGCGCGTAGCGGTACCAGTAGGTCATCGGTTCGGCCGGACGGACGACCGAGATACGGAGATCCGCATTCGCCAGCAGCGGCACGCGTCCCCCGACCGCGTCGCCGGACGGCGGTAGCGCCGCCGTCAGGAGCAGGCGATGCCGCAGCGCGCCCGGCCGCTCGTACCGGGCCTCGTCCGCACCGGCGGAGAGAATGCGTTCGATCCGGGTCGGCGGGCGGAGATGATAGAGCAGGGACTGGATCCCGGCGAAGCCGTGGATGCCCATGACCTCTTCGTGGTACAGCGATCCATCGGGCTGGCGAAACTGCGTATGCCGCTTGTGAGGAACCCTGCCCCGCTTGACGTAGTAGCTCATGACGCCGCCGCCTCCACGAGATTGCCGCGGCGCGCCTGCTCGCGCTCGATCGCCTCGAAGAGCGCCTTGAAATTCCCCTGGCCGAAGCCGCGGGACCCGCAACGCTGGATCACCTCGAAGAACACCGTCGGCCGGTCCTGGACCGGCTGCGTGAAGGTCTGCAGCAGATACCCGTCCTCGTCGCGGTCGGCCAGGATGCCGAGGCGGGCGAGCACGTCGACCTGCGGGCCGACCGGTTCGACGCGCACCGCCAGGTCGTCGTAGTACGCGGCGGGCACGTGCAGGAACTCCATGCCCCGCGACCGCATCCGCGAGACGGTCTCCGCGATGTCGTCGGTGGCGAACGCGATGTGTTGAACGCCGGGACCGCCGTAGTAGTCGAGATACTCCGCAATCTGGGACTTCCGGCGGCCGACCGCCGGCTCGTTGATCGGAAACCTGACGCGGCCGGCGCCATCCTGCATGACCTTCGACATGAGGGCCGAGTACTCGGTGGAGATCGCTTCGTCGTCGAAGTGCAGGAGCTCGGTGAACCCCATCGTCTCCGCGAAGAACCGCACCCAGCGTTCCATCCGGCCCCGCTCGACGTTCGCCACGACGTGGTCGATGGCCGTGAGCCCGACGTCGCGAGCCGGCAGCCCGGGACCGCCGCGCGGCTCGAATCCCGGAGCGAACACGCCGTGGTAGCCGTTCCGCTCCACGAACTTGATCACGGTGTCGCCGTAGGCGTGGATGGCCGCGGACCGCAAGAGCCCGTACTCGTCGCGTTCCTCGACGGGCGTCGCCGCGCCTGCGGCGCCGTGGCGGTGCGCTTCCGCGAAGGCGCCAGCGGCATCGGGAACCTCCAACGCGACGACCGCGACGCCGTCGCCGTGCGCGTGAGCGAAGCGGGCGGCCGTGCTGCCGGGCGCGAGGCCGCTCGTGAGGACGAACCGAATCGTCCCGCATTCCAGGACGTACGACGTCGTCTCACGGCATCCGGTCTCGAGGCCGCGGTAGGCGGTGACGGGAAAACCGAAGCCGTGCTCGTAGAACACGGCCGCCTGTCTCGCGTTCCCGACGTAGAACTCGATGTGGTCGATTCGGCGTATGGGAAAACGGTCAGCCATGGCCCAACCTCCGTGCCAGCAGCCGCCCGAGGCGCTCGACGGCCGCCTGGATCTCGTCCGGGGCGCAACTCGAGAAGCTCAGCCGCAGACAGTTCACACCCATCCCCTCGGATGCCGCGAAAGCGGTCCCCGGAACGACGGCCACCCGGACTTCCGCGAGCGCTTCCTCGCACACGCGGCGGCAATCGAGTCGCTTCGGCAGCTCCACCCACACGAAGAAGCCTCCCGGAGGACGCGTCCACCGGGCGGTCTCCGGAAAGTGGTCATCGAGCGCCGCGAGCAGGGCGTCCCGCCGGCGCCGGTATCCGCTGCGGATGCGCTCGAGATGGCCCGCGAATCCCTGACGCAGCAGGCGAGCCACAGCGCGCTGCGTGAGCGCCGAGCACTCCAGATCGGCCGCCTCCTTCAGAATCTCGGCAGCGGACGCGAGACGCGACGGCAATACCATCCAGCCGAGGCGCAGGGCCGGCGCGATGATCTTCGAGAAGCTCCCGACGTAGACCACCCACTCGCCGTCCAGGGCGCGGATGGCGGGCAGGGGATCCGGGTCGTAGTGCAGGAGCCCGTAGGTGTCGTCTTCGACGATCGGGACGCCGAACCGGCGCGCGAGAGCCACGAGTCTCGCGCGTTTCTCGCGGCCGAGTCGAACGCCGCACGGGTTGTGGGTGTCGGCGATCGCATAGAGAAAGGCGGGACGCACCCCCTTTTCCAGCATCGCCCATGCCTGGTCGACGTCCATGCCGGTATCCGCGTCGGTGCGGACCGTCGGGAAGGAGGGCCGGTACGGCAGGGCCGCCTGGCGAATGCCGGTATACACCTGCTCTTCGATGAGCACCTGGCCGCCGGGGGCCACCAGCAATTGGGCGACAAGGCTCAACGCCTGCTGGGCCCCCGACGTCAGCAGCACCTGCCGGGGGGCGCAACGGACGCCCCGCTCGCGCATCAGCTCGACGATGCACTCTCTGAGCGGCTCGTACGGCTGGCCGTACTGCAGCGCGGCGGCGTCGCGAGCCAGAACCTCCCGCAGCGCCGTCGCGTAGGCGTCGCGCGGTATCAGCTCGGACGCGGGAAGCCCGCCGGCGAGCGACAGGAGCCCGGGTTGCGGCGGAAGAAGCGCGAGCTCCCGCAGGCGCGAACGGGTCCATCCGGAACGGGAGGCGCCGGCGCCCGTCGCGCCCCGCGGACGGTCGAGCACGGTTGCAGGCATTGCATCAATGAACATAACACTCTTCGATGGCTGTAGATCACTAAACTTGTGGTGTTGACACAATATGCTTTATATTTTAACTTTATCGACGTACTCAGCTTATAAAACAGACGGCGCGGTGAGTCGTCCAACGTGCGTGGCAGATTCTGCGATGAAACAGCGGGCAACACGGACGCGCGCCGGCGAGTGGCCGCCACGGCTCGACGATCTGGATCGTCGACTCCTCGCGTCCCTGCAACAGGACGGTCGGGCGACGAGCGTCGAGCTGGCGAGACGGCTCCACCTGTCGCCGCCCGGCCTCCAACGACGGGTGCGACGGTTGGAGGAGGCGGGGGTCATTCGGGGGTACACGACGCTCGTCAACCGCGAGGCCGTCGGCCTGGACCTGCTGTGCTTCGTCGAGGTCACGCTCGCACACCATCGCCCGGACTGCGTCGCGCGGTTTCGCGACGAGGTACAGGCGATTCCCGAGGTCCTGGAGTGCCACTACCTGACCGGGGAGTCCGACTACCTGATCAAGATCGTCGTGCCGAACCACAAGGCGCTCGAGACGGTGCTCTTCGAAGGCCTGATGCGCATCGACGGGGTCGACCGGATCCATACGAGCATCGTGGTCAACGAAGTGAAGGTGTCGACCGTGCTGCCTCTGGAGGCGCCGTCTCGCTCGCGCCCGAGCGGCGAACAGTGAACGGGGAACGGCGCACCGATGACCCGCCCCCTCGACGAGACGCATGACCCGACGCTTCGAAGCTGGGTCGCCGGCGCGAACGACCCCGCCGGCGATTTTCCGATCCAGAACCTGCCCCTGGGTGTCTTCCGTCGCCGTGGACGCCCGGAGGCGCTGCGGCTCGGTGTCGCCATCGGCGATCAGGTGCTGGACCTCAGGCGATGCGGGGAGCTCCGTCTCTTCGACGGACCGCCGGCGGTCACGACCGCCGCGGCCGGGGCGACCTCCCTCAACGCCTTGCTGGCGCTGGGACCGGAGGAGCGGCGGCGGCTGCGGTGCGCGGTGAGCACGGTCCTCCGCGAGGACGGATCCCGAGCGGAGCCGGACGCCCTCGTGCCGATGTCCGCGGCCGAGCTGCACCTGCCGGTCGACGTCGGCGACTACACCGACTTCTACGCGTCGATCATCCACGCGAGAAACGTCGGCCGGCTGTTTCGCCCGCACGACCCGCTGCTGCCGAACTACCGGCACCTGCCGGTGGCCTATCACGGCCGCAGCTCGTCATTGGTCGTCAGTGGCACGCCGGTGACGCGACCATGCGGCCAACGGCTCCCCGAGCACGGTGCACGGCCATCGTTCGAGCCGACGCGCCAGATGGACTACGAAGTGGAGCTGGGAGCCTACGTGGGCGTCGGCAATACGCAAGGCCGCCCGATCCCGATCGACGATGCGGAGCGCCACCTGTGCGGGCTGAGTCTGGTGAACGACTGGTCCGCCCGGGACCTGCAGGCGTGGGAGGCGCAGCCGCTGGGACCGTTCCTGTCGAAGAGCTTCGCGACGAGCGTCTCGCCGTGGGTGGTGACGCTCGATGCCCTCGCTCCGTTCCGCTGCGGAGCGGCCCGGCCGGCGGCCGACCCTGCGCCGCTCCCCCACCTCGCCTCCGCATGGAACGAGGCCGGCGGCGGCATCGACGTGACGGTGGAAGCCTGGCTGCAAAGCGCCGAGATGCGCCGCCGCGACCTCGATCCGGTGCGTCTGAGCCGCGCGGCTTTCCGGGACATGTACTGGACGATCGCCCAGATGGTCACCCACCACACGAGCAACGGATGCCGGCTTCGCCCCGGTGACCTGCTGGCCAGCGGCACCGTCTCCGGGCCGGCGGACGACGGCGCGGGGTGTCTGATGGAACGGACCGGGGCCGGTGCGCGGACGCTGACGTTGCCGAGCGGCGAGCGGCGCGGCTTCCTGGCCGACGGCGATGAAGTCACCCTCCGGGCGTACTGCGCCGGCGCCGGCCGGGCCCGCATCGGGTTCGGGACCTGTTCGGCCAGGGTTCTGCCGGCCTCGGTCGACCCGCGTTCCTGAACGGACGCGCTCCTGCGCCGCGCGCACCTCGCTCCGCCGCATCCCAGGGACCCGGCGGCGAAAGCTGGCCCCTGTCGGGGCGGATACCTCGGTCCGATAACCCTTTCCAGACCCCGGCTGGCTGGGAAAGGCGCGGTCCTCGCGCGGATCGCCTTGACTGGGCTGGCGTCAGCGCCAGGACGCGCGGAGCGACAGCGCACCGTGGCGTTACCGACCGGACAGACAGATGACGCTCCGCATGGTGATTCTCTCCACGCTCCGCAAATGGATCGATGCGGCCCAGGAGGCCCGTGACCGCGCTTTGGTCGGGACTCTGCGCGATGCAGTCGACCACATCGATCCGCCCATCGACGCCGGGGCGTCGAGCGGTCAGCCATCCACTGGAGAGAACCGTTTGAGTGACGCAACCCGCCCGGCCACGTTCACGGTTCGACTGCGCGGCACGCGTACTTCGGAGCTGAGCATCACCGGCACGTCAGCGGTAATCCAGGACGGTGCGCTGTTGATCTACGGCGCCGGCGGACACGCGGTGTTTGCTGCGCCGTTCGAAGTCGTTGGGTACTGTGTCCGGACCGACGCGCAAGTATCCGACGCCCGCCGCCGTTCCCCGCCGAGCCCGCGCTCAACGACGCGTTCGGGCCACGGCCGACCTGCGAAGGAGGAGTCGACCGCGCCCCGGACGAGTGCGGCGATCTCCGATCCGCGCAGCTCCGCGCAGAACGACGACGCAACGATCGCCGAGGCCGCCGGTTCGTAGACGCTGCGCGTCTCCCTCCCAACGCTTCGTACGACACGCCCGGCCACTGCCCGAACCCGATCGGGCACGCGGAGCTGGTCGGTCACGGCCGGTGCCGGCGACTCTTGTCTTGCACTTCGACAGGAGACCGTGCATAACCGGCGGGCGAAAAACTACACGCTGACGCCGAAGGGGCGCCGGCAGCTCGACTCCGACGTCGAGGCGTGGCGTGCGCTGACGACGGCGGTCGGCCACGTGCTCGATGCCGACGACCTGAACGGGGTAATGCGGGGGACCGCCAATCGACATCGACCGTCCGACCGCGCCCGGATCCTGCGCGAACATGTCCGACCAGAGTCCCGCTGAAATCACCACCACCGGCGCGGCGCCGGGACGGTCATCGTCCGGCAACAGCGAACTGCAGGGACTTGGCGCCGTGCGCGTGTCGCTGCTGGTTCCCGTCGCGCTCGATCTGTCGCTGAACGCTCGGGTGCTCGCGCTGTCTGTCGCCGTAGCGCTGGGAGCCGGCATCGCGGCCGGGCTGATGCAGGCGTGGACCGGTACGCGGTCGAGCGTGCTGGGCGAGCTCGCCGGACGCGGTCTCGGGCGGTCGATTGGAAGTCGGCGTTGGAGCCTGCGCCAGGCATTGGTGGCGCTGCAGATCGCCGTCTGCCTCGTGCTGCTCGTCATGGCGGGTCTCCTGACGCGGAACCTGCTCGTGACCAGCCGCATCGAGCCCGGCTTCCCGGCGGGGGAGATCGCATCGGTCACCGTCGCCCTGGGCCTGTCCGGCTACGACCATGACGAAGCGGAACGCTTCTTCGACCGCGCGCGGGAACGGGTGCGCGCGCTGCCGGGCGTGCAGGCGGTCTCGCGGGCCAGCCGTGCGCCGCTCTCCATCAACTTCAGCCGGAGCGGCATCGAACCGGCCGATGAGCAGGCGCAGGACCCGCCTTCCCTGGCGGTCGAGACCGTGGCCGTGGGCGAAGGGTATTTCGAGGCCCTGGGGGTGCCAATCCTCGAAGGAAGGCCATTCGACGACGCCATCGACACGTCCGGCGCTCCACGGGTGGCGGTCGTCAACGAGGCGCTCGCCCGGCGTTTCTGGCCCGGCAGGAGCGCCATCGGGCGGCGGATTCGGCCGGCGGGTGCGGACGGCGGTCGCCCCACGGTCGAGATTGTCGGCGTCGCCCGCAACTACAAGGTCCGCTTTCTGCAGGAGCCGCCCACGCCTTACGTCCACTTCGCGGCGTCCCAGAATCGGGGCAACCTGTTGGCCGCCCCGGTGCTGCTCGCGCGCACCGAGAGCGATGCCGGCGCGCTTGGCGCGGCCATGCAGCGAGAGCTGCGGACGATCGACCCGGACGTGGTCTTTCTGGAAGGCCTGACGCTGCGCGACAACACGGCGGCGCAGTTGCTCCCTGCACGGCTTCTCGCGGCGATGCTCGGTGCGGCGGGACTGGTGGCCGTCTGGCTCGCCGCGATCGGGCTGTACGGCGTCATCGCCTATGCGATCGTGAGACGGACGCAGGAGATCGGCATCCACATGGCGCTGGGAGCTACGCCGCGCGACGTGGTCGGCCTCGCCTGGGGCGGAGCGCTGGCCGTGCTGATCGCCGGCGGCATCGTGGCCCACGCCGTCCCCGCGCTACGCGCCGTTCGGGTGGCTCCGTCGGTGGCGCTACGTGCAGAATGAGCCGGTGCACCTGGAGAACCGGGCGTCTCCGTCATCAGACGTTCGAGTGGCACGGCAAGCAAGGGAGCGGAATGCCAACCACGGGCTTTCTCGGCACACGAGCGGACGCCTTCATGGATCTCGCGATCGTCTTCTTCATTCTCGCGCCGTTCCTGATGGCCTACGCGCTCCGCCTCGCGGCGCGGGGCCGGCACCGCGAGCACCGCAACCTCCAGGCCGGCCTCCTGGCAGCCGCGATCGTTGCCGTCCTGATGCTGGAGATCAGCATCCGGTTCGGGACCGCAGGGGAGGCCTATGCCGCAAGCTCGTTCTACGGGTTGCCGATGATGGCCCTCTTCGTCGTGCACCTCGCGGTCGCCATTCCGACTTTCGTCGGGTGGTGCTGGCTCGCGGTCCTGTCGTGGCGACGCTTCTCCCGTACGCTGCCCGGTCCCTTCGGCCGCAGGCACCGCCTCTGGGGCAAGCTCGCCTTCGTGGGCCTGTGCCTTTCCTCCGCCACGGGTACCGGCCTGTACGTCATGGGGTTCGCCTTCTGACGGAATCGGCTGCAATACAAGCTGTCGCTTCAGCTCCCGGACGGTAAGGAGGTAGTCGTCTCGTTCCCCGATCGGGTTTGCGCCCTCCATCTCGAGCCGCACCGCCAGGTACTCCTCGGCTGGAAAGGCCGCCTCGACCGCCGCCAGCCGCGAGGATTGCACCTGCAGCACGTACGCCACCCCGGTGAACAACACGGTCGCGGCAATCTGCGCGATGATCACGCCCGTCCAGGTCCCGCCCATCTGTGGGCCGCCGACGCCGGCCGTCATCTCGCGAAGCCCGGCCCCCACGCCTCGCCGCGTGACCTTCAGCCCGGGCAGCACGCGCGTCACCGCCGCGGCCAGCAACGTCAGCAGCACGGCGTAGGTCAGCGTCGTCGGAGAGAGCCCGCCCCTCAGCCAGAACGGCATCGGATCCGACTCGCTGCTGAAGGCGTGGACAACCCACTGAAATCCGAAGTGTGTCGCCGTCAAGCCGAGCAGGGCCGCGACGGCGCCGAGCACGAGCGCCTCGGCGAAGAGCTGCAGCACGATGCGTCGGCGGCCGGCGCCGAGCGCGCCCCGCACCAGGATTTCCCGTTCGCGCGTCGCCGCGCGCGCGAACGTCAGCAGCGCCACGTTGCTGCAGCACAGAATCAGGAACAGCGCGGCAAAGACGTTGATCGAGTAGATGCCGGCACGCGCGAAGAAGCCGGGCGGGACGCCCATGAACGCCTCGGCGTACGGCAGCACGTGCGGCGCCAGGTCGGCGTAGGCGTCCGGAAACTCGCCGGCCGCGCGCGCCACGAGCATCGACAGCTCCGCCTGCGCTTGGGCCAGGGGCACGCCCGGCGCGAGGCGGCCGAACACGTGCACGGTGTCCTCGCCGGATCCGGCCGAGCACCGCTCGGTCTCCACTGAAACGGGTCTGCCACAGACGGTGCCCAAGAACGGTCACCGCGGGGGCTCCGGCCTTCTCGTCCGCCTCGATCAGCGCCCGTCCGAGCAGCGGGGGCACGCGCGCGACCCGGAAGGCGGCGGCGCTGATCTCGGCGACCCGCACGGGTGCGCCCGGTTCCTCACCCCACGCCAGATTCCGCTGCCACAGCCGGAAGCCGCCGACGTCGTCCACGGAGCGGAGCCTGTCCCGCCAGGTCAGGAAGTCGTACGAGGAAGGGAGGCCCTGCCGGTACCCCAGCTTGAGGTCGAGCGTCAGGCCGGTGAGCCATGCCCAGCCCCGGCCGGCGCGCAACGCTTCCTTGTGCGCCTCCACGCCGCCGAAGGCTGCCCGCGCGCGTCGGCGCGCCTCGCGGGGATCGAGCCCGGCGTCGCGCACGAGCCGCTGCGTCTCCATCTCGATATGGAAGCCGAACTCCTCGCTCATGCGACGTTCGGCGTCGTCGCGGGAGAACAGGAGACGCAGGCGGGGCGCGGGCGCCGTCCAACCAGCTCATGGGGCTGCCCTCATGTACCACTCAGCACCGAGTCGAGGCCGGCCGCGAAGCGCCGCCAGCTCTCGATCTCCCGGCCAAGGGCGCGGCGGCCGGTCGCGGTCAGCCGGTAGTAGCGCGCGCCGGTTGTTGTCCGTCGTGCCCCAGTCGCTTCGAATCAGCCCCTGCTTCTCGAGCCGCTGGAGGGCCGGGTAGAGCGAGCCTTGATGGACCTCCAGGACGCCGGCTGAAACCTGCTGGACCCGCTGGCTGATTCCCCAACCATGCATCGGTCGGAGCGAAAGCGTCTTCAGGATCAACAGGTCGATCGACCCTCGAAGGGCGTCGGTGTGCTATCGCTGTCAACAGGAGTTCTGTCGGCGGATGACGCTCGCCGGCAGCGCGAATCGGACCCCTCGCGGCTCTCGGGTTGGGACGCGTTCTGCAGTCGGCGCTCCACGAGATCGACAGCCTGCCGCCCGCCATCGTCGCCGCCGCGGTGGCGGGCCTGGCCGCCGTGGCGCTGGCCGCGGGCTTCGTCCCGGCCCATCGCGCCTCCCGCATCGACCCGATGGAGGCGCTCCGGCACAAGTAGCTTCGACTACACCTTCCGAACGACGAGGAGACGCTCCAGGCCGGTCAAATCCCTGGGGTTCCTCGTGTACAGCGGCAGGTCGTGCGCCACGGCGGTGGCGGCGATGAGGAGATCGGCGAAGCGACGACGGCCGACGCGCCCCCTGGCCATCGCGTCGAGCAGATGCGTCCGTACGCGCGCGCCGCCGACGCATCCAACGGCAGGGGGTCCCAGGTTGCGACAGCCCGATGCAGGCGGTCCTGCCTGCGCGAACGCTCTTCGCCGTCGCCCGCGGCGAGCGGGCCGATCGTCAACTCGGCGATGGTGATGGCGCCGACACGGCGGATGCTTCCGGGAGCTGCGAAGGATCGACGAGATCGTGGTCGATCACGACCGACGCATCCAGCAGACCGTGACTATCCATCGACCTCTGGATCGATCATCGCGTTGAGGTCGTCGCGGAACCGTTGCGCATCGATCCGCGGCGCGCTCCGGGCTGCATCGGCAAGCACGGCGCGGGATACGAAGCGGCGCGCGGCGGACCCTGACGCGCTCGGCAGCCGCTCGCCGTCACTCGACGTGACGGCAGGGCTCGGCGCCCGGGATTCCGCCGTCAGCACGAGGTTGCCCTCCCGGGTCGCGACGACGATCCTCGGCCCGGCCAGCGCCGCGCGACGCACGCTTGCGAAATTTCGCAGCAGGCTCATTGGATTTGCATGTCATATTATTTGTCAACTACATTCCTTTTGACAATCTAGACAAGTTGTGACAGCCTTATCTTCAGAAAACAAAAAGGAAAGAAACGCACCGTGAGGGGCTTGCTTAACCGGGCGGGAGACGAGAGATGAGACTCGCCGCCGAGCTGGTTGCTCGGCTACGCAGCCTGCTGCACCGCGGGCGCGAGGGCGACGAGACCGCGGAGGAGCTCCGCTTCCACCTGGAGATGGAGGCGGCAAAGAACCGGCGCGCGGGAATGGACCCGCGCGAGGCCCGCAGGCAGGCGCGTGTGCGCCTCGGCGGCGTCGACGCCATCCGGGAGGCGGTCCGGGACGCGCGCGGCAAGCGACCGCTGGAGGACCTGGTCCGCGACATCGGATACGCGCTGCGCGGCGCGCGACGGAGTCCCGGCTTCACGCTCGTCGCCGTGCTGACCCTCACGCTGGGGATCGGCGCGAACACCGCCGTCTTCACCGTCGTCGACAACTTCCTGTTCCGGCCGCCGCCGTTCGAGCACGTCGAACGCCTCGTGAGCATCCGTGACGTGAATCCCGCGCAGGGTTGGACCGCGGAGGACAACGTCGCGGCATCGCCCGGCAACTTCCTCGACTGGCGCGCGCAGAGCCGCTCGTTCGACCACATGATCGCGTGGCGCAACTGGTTCTATTCCGTCGCCGGGCCCGCGGGCCGCAACCCCGTCCCCGAGCAGATCCGCGGCGTCCGCGTCTCGCCCGCGTTCTTCGGGATGCTGGGCGTGCAGGCTGCACTCGGCCGCACCTTCGTACCGGGAGAGGAGCAGCCCGGGAGGGAACGGGTGGTCGTCCTGACCGACGGACTGTGGCGGCGCCGCTACGGCGGGGACCCGGGCCTCGTCGGCGAGACGCTGCTGATCGACGGCCGGCCGTTCACTGTGATCGGCGTGCTGCCGCGCGGCTTCTACTTTCTGCAACCGGACTTCGAGATGTGGATGCCGTTCGCGGTCGACGAGGACTTCCGCGGCCGGGACGAACACTCGATCTCCGTCTGGGGCCGCCTGCGGGCCGGGGTGTCGCGCGAGGCCGCGCAGGCCGAGCTCGACGCCGTCACCCGCCGCCTCGAGACGGCCTACCCGGATACGAACCAGGGCTGGGGAGCGGCGGTCGTGCCGGTCTATCCGCAGAGCTACGGCGGCGCCCTCGAACGTTCGCTGCTCGTGCTGTTGGGCGCGGTCGGCTGCGTGCTCCTGATTGCGTGTGCGAACGTCGCCAACCTGTTGCTCGTCCGTGCGAGCGTGCGGCGGCGGGAGCTCGCGGTCCGGGTGGCGGTCGGCGCATCGCGCGGCCGGCTGGTCCGTCAACTGCTGGCGGAGAGCGGCCTGCTCGCGGCGCTCGGCGGCGCGGGCGGTCTCGTGCTGGCTGGTTTCGGCGTCCGGTTCCTCGCGCCGCTCCTGCCGCTGGTCAGCACTTACACGCACCCGTCTCCACCGCTCGATCATCGCGTGCTGGCCTTCGTGACGGCCGCCGTGGCGCTGACCACGCTGCTCTTCGGGCTGTTGCCGGCGATTCGCACGAGCCGCACGGATGCCCTGCGCGTCGCCGCCGCACCTGGGCGCTGGTCCGGCGGGCGCGCGCTGCTCGTCGTCGAGCTGGCGCTCTCGGTCGTGCTGCTGGCCGGCGCCGGGCTCCTCATCCAGTCGCTGTGGAACCTGCAGCGCGTCGACCCGGGCTTCCGGACGGATCGGCTGTTGACGATGCAGGTCTGGCTGCCGGAACGGAAGTACCCGACCCCGGGCGGCGTCCGCACGTTCAGTGACGAGGTGCTCCGGCGGGTCGAGAGCCTGCCCGGCGTTCGTAGCGTGTCGACGGTCAATACGCGGCCGTTCCTGGGCTGGTTTCTCGGCCTGGACGTCGAGGTGCCCGGTTACATCCCGCCCGAAACGATGGAGGAAGGGGACCTGCTCGCCTACCGGGTCGTCTCGGACCGCTACTTCGAGACGCTCGGCGCCGAGCTGGTGCGGGGGCGGACGTTCTCCACCGCGGACGTCCCCGACGGCGCCGCCGTCGCGCTCGTCAACGAGTCGGCGGCCGCCCGGTACTGGCCGGAGCTCGAACCCCTCGGCCGGCAGCTTCTCCCACGGTTCCAGCCGGGACCGGCTCCCTGGGTCCCCGACGGCAGGAACGACTGGATCACGGTGGTCGGGGTCGTGCGCGATTTCCGCGAGCACCAGGTCGATGAGCCGGTCGTACCGGTCATCTATCTCTCGCAGCGCCAGAATCCGTCACGCCTGCTGAGCGTGATAGTGAGCACGCAGGGTCCGGCGACCGGCCTCGCCAACGCCGTGCAGCGCGAGATCCGGGCCGTGGACGGCGACCTCGGGATCTACGACCTCAAGACGATGGACGCCATCCTCTCGGACGTGGTGGCGCTGCCCCGGTTCAACGCATTGCTGATCCGGGTGTTCGCGGGTCTGGCCCTGGCCCTGGCGGCCATCGGCGTGCACGGCGTCACGTCGCACCTCGTCGCGCGGCGGACCCGCGAGTTCGCGATCCGGATCGCGGTGGGGGCGCACCCCGCCGACCTCCTGCGCAGCGTGGCCTCCGAGACCGCGTTCGTGAGCGCCGCGGGGATTGTCCTGGGCCTGGTCGGCTCCCTGTTGCTCGCGCGCACCATCGCCGGCGTGCTTCACGGGGTAGCGGCAACCGACCCGCTGGTGCTGATCGGCGCGGCCGGAGCGGTCTTCGTCGTGGCGCTCGCCGCCTGCTGCCGCCCGGCGTGGCATGCGATGAGAGTCGATCCGATGCGGGTCCTGCGAGCAGAGTGAGGATCCGGGAATGAACCTGCTTGCCGACCTGATCTCGCGGCTGCGGAGCCTCTTCCGCCGCGGGCGTGAGGACGCCGAGACGCGAGAGGAGCTGCGCTTCCACCTGGAGATGGAAGCGGAGAAGAACGAGCGCGGGGGCATGACCCCGGACGAGGCGCGCCGGCAGGCCCGTCTGCGTCTGGGCGGCGTCGGCGCCATTCGGGAGGCGGTCCGGGATGCGCGCGGCGGGCGCCCCCTGGAGGACCTGCTCCGGGACTTCGGTTACGCGCTGCGCGGCGCGCGCCGTAACCCGGCGTTCACGCTCGCCGCGATCGTGTCGCTGGCGATACCCATCGGCTTCAACACCGCGCTCTTCACGATCGTCGACTCGGTCCTGTTCCGCCCGCTGCCGCTGGATCGTCCCGCGCAGCTCGTCGACGTCTATACCAGCGATCCTGACGATCGCTACACGACGAGCTCCCATCCCGACTATCTCGATCTGCGGTCCGAGAACGACGCGTTCACGGACATGTCCGCGCACTCGCCGATGCTCGCCGTGGTGCGGATGGACGAGGACGTCGACTTGGTGATGGGCGAGACCGTTACCGGCAACTACTTTCGGTTTCTCGGCGTTCAGCCGGTGCTCGGCCGGCTGCTGGCGCCGGAGGACGACCGGCCCGGCGCCCCCCGCGTGGCCGTGATCTCCAGCGGGTTGTGGACGAGAGCCTTCGGACGGGACCCGAACGCGGTGGGACGGATCCTCCGTATCCGGTCGCAGCCGTACGTCGTGGTCGGCGTGGCGCCGCCCGGGTTCTTCGGCATGCCGCCGATACCGGGCCCGGACCTGTGGACGCCGATGACGTGGGTCGACGACGTGACGCCGATCGGCATCTCGACGTTCGTGACCTCCCCGGGCGAGAGCCGGCTCGAGCGCCGCGGGCATCGCTGGATGTTCATCAAGGGACGGCTTCGCGACGACGTCACCCTCGCCCGGGCAGAGGCGAGCCTCGACGTGCTCATGGCGGACCTCGCCGCCGCGTACCCGGAGTCGAACGAGGATCGGCAGGTGTCGTTGACCCTGACGGACGACATGCGGCTGCCGCCCCCGGTCGCCGGCCCGGTGCGGGTCGGCGCCGCCGGTCTGATGCTGGTGGTCGGTGTCGTCCTGCTGGTGGCGTGCGCCAACGTCATGGGCATGCTGCTGGCCCGCGGTGTAGCGCGACGGCGGGAAATCGGCGTGCGGCTCGCCATCGGCGCCGGCCGGGGACGTCTGATCCGGCAGTTGCTCACGGAAAGCCTGGTGCTGTCGTCGTTCGGCGCCGCGGCGGGCCTGGCCCTGGCATGGAGCCTGCTGCGCGTGCTCGCCCTGGTGGAGTCTCCCATCGGTCCGATTCCTGTCGCCCTGGACTTTGCGCTCGACGGGCGCGCGTTCCTGTTCACGACCGTGCTGGCAACGGGAGCGGGCGTGCTGGCGGGTCTGGTGCCGGCGCTCGGCGCGACGCGGCCGAACCTGGTGCGCGACCTGAACGGCGGCGTCGCGGTCTCGCGCGCCGGCGGTCGCCGCTGGCTGCTGCGCGATGCGCTGGTGGCGGGACAGTTGGCGGCCACCGTGCCGCTGCTGGTGCTCGCGGGCCTCCTCGCCCGCGGCGCGGTGGGGACGACGGCCGGGGTCTCGCTCGGGTTCGAGCCGGACCGCATCGCGGCGGTCGGCACCGACCTGAACGTGATCGGCTACGAGCGGGAACGCGCGGACCGCTTCGTTCACACCGCGCTCGAACGGGTGCAGTCGCTGCCGGGGGTGGAGGCGGCGGCGCTGGCCTCACGCGCGCCCCTCGATCTGTCGTTCAGCCCGCAGAATGTCCTCGTTGCCGGCGTGCACGGGCCGACCGACCGCGGCACGCCGGTGGACACGGCGGGCGTGTCGGCGGAGTACTTCGACACGCTGGACGTCCCGCTCCTGCAGGGGCGGACCTTCACCACGGCCGACACGGCGGAATCGCCGCGGGTCGCCATCGTCAGCCAAGCCATGGCCCTGCGCTTCTGGCCAGACGGGACGGCGGTCGGGCGACGGTTCCGCCTGGCCGAGTGGGACGGCGTCGAGTACAAGGTGGTCGGCGTGTCGGCCGACTACAAGGTGCGATTCCCGACCGAGGAACCCGCGGCCTACCTGCACCTCGCCGCGTCGCAGCGCCTGCGCACGGGCGCGGTGCTGCTGGCCCGAACCCGCGGTGACGCGACGGCGCTGTCTGCCGACATCCGCCGGGAGCTCCGCCGGATGGAACCCGATCTGTTCTTCTTTCTCCAGGGTGACACGCTCCGCGAGACGGCCGACGTCACCATGCTTCCGTTCCGGATCGGGGCATCGGTGGCCAGCGCCTCGGGCATCGTGGCCATGGTGCTCGGCGCCATCGGCCTCTACGGCGTCATCGCCTACCTCGTCGCGGGACGAACCCGCGAGTTCGCGATCCGGGCGGCGCTGGGCGCCCGCCCCGGAACCTTGCTCCGCCTCGTCGTGGCCACGGCGGCGTGGGTCGTCGCGGTCGGCGCCGGCGCCGGCGCCGGCCTGGCTCTCCTGCTGACTCAGGTCGTCGCACGGGCTGCCAACGGGATCTCGCCAGCCGACCCGCTGGTATGGGGAAGCGTGCTCCTGCTGCTCGTCGCGGTCTGCACGGCGGCCTTCGCGGGGCCGGCCCGGCGCATGGTCAATCTCGACGTGCCCCGCGCCCTGCGCGTGGATTGACGAGCCCCGCGCTCCCAGTGTCACAAATCCGTGTTCCCAGGCGTTCTACAGGTGTGAGCACATCGGGTGACGCGGTCGGCACGATTCGCGAAGCCGGGCAGGTCGATGCATCGTTCGACTTCGAAGACCTGTTCCGGACGCAGTACGGACGCGTCACCAGTCTCGTTTCACGGGTCGTCCACGATCCGGCGCGCGCCGAGGAGCTGGCGGTCGACGCGTTCCTCAAGCTGTGGCGGACACCCGGCGCTCATGGACCGGGCGCGTCGGCATGGGTACTGCGCGCGGCTCTGCGACTGGGTATCGACGAGTTGCGCCGTGCGACCCGGCGGGCTCGTTACGCGCCGCTCCTCAGGCTCGTCCGACACGTGCCGACCCCGGAGGACAGTGCCGCGTCCGGGGAAGAACGCCGGCGCGTGCTCGGCGTCCTTGCCGCCATTCGACGCGAGTACGCCGCGCTGCTGCTGCTCCGCAGCCACGGCTGCAGCTACGACGAGCTGGCGGCAACGCTCGAGGTCAAGCCGACGTCCGTCGGCACGCTGCTCCGCCGGGCGCGACAGGCGTTTCGCAAGGAGTACATCAGACGCCATGGCCAGACATGACGATCCCGACCTCGAACGCTGGGCGGACGCCCGCATGGAGGCCCTGGATCCGGCCGCAACGGGCGAGCCGGAAACGGAAAGCGCACTGGCTCGACTGAACGTGCGCGCAGCAACCACGAGCTACCGTCCGGTCCACACCTGGTTGATGGCCGCAGGGGCCGCTGCATTGCTGGTTGCGGTTCTGGTGACCGCGAGCCGGCCGCGGCAGGGCGGGTCCGGCGACCTCACCGACTTCAGCGGACGCGAGACCCCGAACGCCAGCCTCGCCGGCGACGGGGATATCCCGCCGCCGGCATACGAGTGGCCGTCGCGACAGCCCGACCACGAGGTCGGCTCCGGGGTCTCGATGTCCGCGCGTCGTCCCGCGAGCACGCCCCGTCTGGTTCCGATGGCGCAACGCGCGGCGGCCCCCGGCTTCACGCTGCCGGCCATGGAAAGCGGCGATGCAACGCTGGCGGACTACGCCGGTCGCGTGCTGCTCCTGAACTTCTGGGCGACATGGTGCAGGCCGTGTCGCATCGAGATGCCCTGGTTCGTGGAGTTCCAGGATGCGTTCGCCGGACGCGGTTTCGCGGTGCTCGGCGTCTCCGTCGACGACGGCTGGGACGTCGTGCGCCCGTTCCTGGAACAGAGCCCGGTCGACTACCGCGTTGCGCTCGCCGACACCGTGGAGCGGCTGGCGCCGTTCGGTCCGATCGCGGTCCTCCCGACGACTTGGCTCATCGACCGCCAGGGGCGGCTGGCCGCCACCCACGTCGGTCTCGTCGACCGGACCGTCCTCGAGAGCGACATCCAGCAACTGCTGGCGGAATGAGGCGCCTGATACATGCACGTCCACCCGACGGTACTCGTTCCAGTCCTCCTCGTCGGCGCATGCGCGACCGCGACGGCCGAGTCGCGACAATTCGACTATCCGCAGTGGCGCGGACTCCACCGCGACGGGGGCGCGAGCGGGTTCGTCGAGCCGTCTGAATGGCCCGCCGAGCTGACGCGGCAGTGGACCGTGCCGGTCGGCCAGGGCTACGCCACGCCGCTCGTCATCGGCGAGCGGGTGTTCGTCTTCACGCGCCGGAACGACGACGAAGTGCTCACGTCACTGGATGCGGAAACCGGTTCGGTCCTCTGGCGAACCACGTATGCGGCGCCGTACGACATGTTCGCAGCTACCACCGTCCACGGACCGGGACCCAAGGCCACTCCCCTGTTCTTCGACGGCAAGCTCTTCACGCTCGGCATCAGCGGCATCGTCTCGGCGTTCGACGCAGACACCGGCCGGCTTCTCTGGCAGACGGCGAAACCGGTCGAGCAACCCTTCTACGGCACCGCCTCGTCGCCGGCCGCCGACGGCGAGCTGGTCTTCGTGCACACCGGCAACTACGACGCGCTGACCGCGTTCGACGGGGATACCGGCGCGGTCGTCTGGAGAACGGCGGGTACCTTCACCTACAGCTCCCCGGAAGTCGTCGAGCTGGATGGCGTTCGCCAGGTCGTGTCCGTATCGCAGGATCACGTGGCTGGCCTGTCCGCCCGGGACGGAATCGTGCTCTGGACCTATCCGTTCGCTTCCCCGTACATCCATGCCATCACCCCGATCGCTTACGCGGGGCGAATCATCATCGGCGCCCAAACCATGGGAATTCGCGCTCTGCAGCCGCGCCGCCAAGGAACCGGTTGGGTCGTAGAGACCGCCTGGCGGAACGACGACGTCTCGACGGCGATGGCCAATCCGGTCGTGGTCGACGACACCCTGTTCGGGCTGTCCGAGCGCGGGCGGGGGCAGTTCTTCGCACTCGATGCGAATACCGGGGCGACACTGTGGCTGGGACCGCCGCGTCAGGCGGAGAACACCGCCATGGTCAAGGCCGAACGACTGCTCTTCCTGCTCAACGACGACGCAGAGTTGATCGTGGCGCGCGCCAGCCGCGCCGGCTTCGAGCCGATCGCGCGCTATACCGTCGCCGACAGTGCCACCTGGACCCAACCGGCCATCTCCGGCAACCGGTTCTTCGTCAAGGATGTGGATACGCTGACTCTGTGGACGCTGCAGTAGGCACCGGGGTGGCAACCGCGGTTGTCGTCACACTCCCGATCCCGACACCGCCCGGGCGGCAACAGCCCGGCAACCGCCCTGGTTGCGACGACAGCTACGCGAGCCGTGACCCCGGCCTATTCGGGTCTCAAGCGACCGCTGCCTGCGATGGCGCCGACCACCGCCTGAATCGTTCCCTCGAGAGCGTCGACGCGCCCCGTCAGTCGTTCGACGCGCCCCGTCAGCCATTCGACCCTTTTCGTCAGCCGATCCACCTTGCCGTTGACCAGCAGCACGCCGACGGCGTTCACGAGCGACAGCAACGCCGTGATCAGCGCCGTGATCAGCGTCAGCAGCGCCATCGTTCCCGCTTCCATGCCCATATGTTCCCCTCTCTCGCTCTTCTCACGCAACCTCTGCGATTGGCCTGACGAGAGGCAAGCCGCGTGGCGCGCCGCGCTTCGACGGAGCACCGGGGCCACGAGCTCTCAGACATCGAAGCGGTAGTCGACCTGATCGAATCCGTCGCGGGCGAAGCAGAACACGAAGACCAGCGGCTCGGCGCCGGTGCAGTGGACGACATGCCGGGCGTTGGGGGGAATGTAGACCGCCGAGCCCGGACCGAGCGCCGCCTCGCAACCGTCAATCTCCATGCTCCCGTAGCCACTGACGACGTAGTACGTTTCCTCGGGTTCATGGTGGTGGAGCAACAGCGACGCGCCGGGTGGCACTTCCGCGATGCCCGTAACGAGCCCGCGGCTCGGACCGCGCTCGCCCGCGACGAGGAGCTTCCAGCGCACCGGACTCCTGGCGGCGAAACCCGGGTGCGGCCAACTCTCCCAGTCCAGTTCCCGTTGATTGACGATGACCGGCCGTTGCGCACTCACCAGACGGCTCCTTCTCCCGGCCGAGCCTGCCGACCCGAGATATTACGCGCGGGCTTGCACAAAGTCACGCATTTGTCGGCGACTCGTCGAAGCCGGTTGTACGATCCGCGGGACCAGGAGAAACGTGCCGGAGCTGCCGGAGGTCGAACGGGGACGCAAGCTGGCGGAAGCGGTGACGGTCGGGCGCCGCATCGAGCGGCTGTGGTGCGACGACGACCCGATCGTGTTCGACGGGGTCGGACCCGATTTCTGGCGCGGCGCGCTCGGAGGCAAACGGGTCGCCGCGGCAAGGCGCTGGGGCAAGCAGCTATGGCTGGAGCTGGACGCGCCGCCGCATCCACTGTTCCACTTCGGCATGTCGGGCGGCTTCAAGACGCCGGCCTCGACGCCGCTGCAACTGAAGTCGGGGCCGCGCGAGGACACGTCGGTCTGGCCGCCGCGCTTCGTGAAGATCCGGCTGCACCTGGACGACGGGGGCGAGCTGGCGATGACCGACGGGCGGCGGCTCGGGCGCGTCCTGTTGCGCGCCGATCCCGAGCACGAGCCGCCGATCGCGAAGCTCGGCTTCGACCCGCTGCTCGCGATGCCGTCGCCGAAGCGGTTCTGCGAGCTGCTGCGGGGGCGCGGCGGCATCCTCAAGTCGCTGCTCCTCGACCAGTCGTTCGCGGCCGGGGTCGGCAACTGGATCGCGGACGAGGTGCTCTTCCAGGCCGGCATCGATCCCCGGCGGCGGGCGTCCTCGCTGACCGACGCCGAGGCGCGGCGGCTGCGCGCCCGGCTCGGCGCCATCGTCAAGCGCGCGGTGGAAGCGAACGCCGACGACTCGCTCTACCCCCGCACGTGGCTGTTCCACCGGCGCTGGGGCAAGCAGGACGACGCGCGGACGACGCGCGGCGAGCGGATCGAGCACGTGACGATCGGCGGGCGCACCACCGCGTGGGTGCCGGCGCGGCAACGCTGACGGACGGAAGCGTGGTGCCGACGGACAGGCGGGATTCGGCGGGGCGAGCGGCCGCCGGGTCAGGATCCGAACAGCCACGTCCCGCCCGTGACGTAGAACGCGACCACCGGGATCTCGCCCAACGTCACGCCGAGCAGGAACTTCCCGATCGGCATCCGAAGGGAGCCGGCGACGTAGCAGATGGCGTCGGTCGGCACGGCCGGGAAGACCGACCAGCCGACGACGATCCAGAAACCGCGCAGGCGGATCTGCTCCTCCAGCCAGCGGACGCGCGCCGCGTGCCGCCGCTCGAACAGCTCGGTCAGCCCGAGGAAATCGAAGAAGTAGTAGATGAGCCCGGCCGAGGCGACGACGCCGCCGAGCGAGACGGCGAACACCGTCCAGTAGCGATCCGGAAAGAGGAGCGTCCCGACGACGATCAGCACCGTGCTCGGAATCAGCGTCACCGGACGCAGGACGCTCACCACAACATAGCCGAGCATCACGAACGGACCGGATTGCCGCAGCACGCCGACGAGCCGCGCCGGATCGATGAGCTCCGGGCGAGCGACGTACAGCACGCTGAGCCCCACCGTAACAGCCAGCCAGAAGCCGAGGGCGATGCGCCGGCCGGTGGTCATCACTGGTGTTGAGGGTGTGGACGGGCGGAACCCGCGGCCGCTGGGCTCAATCCGGCGGCTGATCGGCGGGGACGAGGCGTGCGAGGCTGGTCGCGTCGCGGACCAGGAGGCCGTCGGGCAGCGGGACCGGCATCGCCCAGATGGCGCCGTCCGCGACCTCGTACTGGCGCGCGACGGCAAACGCCGCCGCGTCCGCCGCCACCACCAGCAGCTCCGCATCGCTGGTCAACAGCAGGAGATCGCCGCCGGCCAGCAACACCGACACATGGTCGCCCTCGCGTCCCTCGCTCGCCCACCGCACGGCGCCGGTCGCCGCGTCGAGCGCCACGAACTGGCCGCTGCGGGTCGACGAGTGCCCGTAGAGCGTGCCGTCGGCCAGCACCGGCGAGCTCATGTACATCGTCACCCTCGCGTTGCTCCACGCGGGCGCCGCCAGCCAGCCACCGTCCTGGCGCCGGACCGCGAACGCGTGCGTGCCCTGGCGGGGACCGGAGACCACCAGGTGCTCGCCCGTCCAGACGGGGGTCATGATGTTCTCGTGCCACTCGTCGGTGAAGGGCACGCTCCAAAGCAGCCCGCCGGTCGCGGCATCCAGCCCGACGATCGATGATTCGGTCAGCGTCACCACGTGGCGCTGTCCCTCGATCTCGACCACGACCGGCGAGGCATATCCGGGACCCACGCCGCGCCAAACCCAGATCTCGTCGCCCGTCGCCGGGTCCAGGGCAAGCACACGGCCGCCCCCGGCGTCGCTTCCGACCTGCACGATCAGCACCCCGCCGTCGACGAGCGGCGAGGCCGAGGTGCCGCAGAACAGTCCCGTCACCTGCACCGACGCCGAGTAGTCGTTCCGCCAGAGCAGCGCGCCCGACGCCGCGTCCCAGCTCGAGAGGAGGCCGGCGGCGCCCAGCGTGAACACGCGCCCTCCGTCGACGGTCGGCGTCGCGAACGGACCCGGAAGATCGCCTGGAACGATGGTGTTCTGGATGTAGCGCGCCGGATAGTCCCGGCGCCAGAGTCGCATCCCGTCCGACAGATCGAAGGCGGTCACGACCTCGTCGTCGCCCTCCCGGCTATGGACGAAGGCGCGGCCGCCGGAAACCACCGGCGAAGAGTAGCCCTCTCCAATCTCGACCCGCCAGGCGCGGGCGAACGCTTCCGGCCACGCCCTCAACGCCTGCCCGGCGAGCACCACCCCGTCGCGGCCCGGTCCACGCCAGCCCGCCCACTCCTGTGCGGACGCCACCGCACCGGACGCCACCAAGATCGCTGCCGCGATCAACCAGTGCACCGTCTTGACAACGCCACTCATTCGTCAGTTCCCGACGATTCCGAGGATAGCCTGCCGGCAGCCCGAGCGTCAGCCTCGGTGGCCAGCTCATCGAGCCACGCCATGACGGTCTCATGCGGGATCGCGCGGCCGGTGTCCACGTAGCGCTGCCAGCGGGCCAAGTCCTCGCGCGGTTCGTCATCCGGCTCGACACCCTGCGACGTCTTCGGCATTGGGGCCCCGTCACGACCGTAGCGGCGGCTGCTTCTCACCGGCCGGCACGAACCGCAGCGCGACGCCGTTGTTGCAGTAGCGCTGCCCGGTTGGCTGCGGGCCGTCCTTGAAGACGTGGCCCTGGTGCCCGCCGCAACGCGCGCAGTGGTACTCCGTGCGGGGCAGGATCAGCTTGAAGTCGGTTTTCGTGTCCACCCGGCCGGGAATGGCGTCGAAGAAGCTCGGCCAGCCGGTGCCGCTCTCGTACTTGGCGGACGACTCGAAGAGCGGCAGGTTGCAGGCCGCGCAGATGAACGTCCCCGCGCGCTTCTCGTGGTTCAGCTCGCTCGAGCCCGGCGGCTCGGTCGCTTCCTTGCGCAGCACGGCATGGGACTCGGGCGAGAGCAGCTCGCGCCACTCCGCGTCCGGCTTCTCCATCTTCTCGACATCGTCACTCATGCGTCACCTCGACCTCTTGCGCACCGGCAAACTTCGTCAACCGGCCTCCCAGCGAGCCGGATACGGACTCCCCCGCGTCAGTAGCGGAACAGAATCCGCAGCTTGGTGAACAGCGCACGGTTCGTCCGCCGGAAGGCCGTCGACTGGAAGAATCGGGAATCGTGCACGTCGATCAGGTCCTCCTGCCGGTAGTGATCATCGTAGCCGACGTAGAACACGGTCAGCGCGTTGATGCGATAGGTGAACAGGAGGTTCGTCCCCAGCATGCCCCGGAACGAGTTGTACTCGGTGATGTTGCGCAGCAGCAGCCGGTCGGTGAACGTGAACGTCGACAGCGCCCGCAGGACCTGCACGTCGAACACCTCGCGGCTGCCGTTGCGGACGTCGAAGAAGCGGCTGGTGACGAGGTCGAGCTGCGACGACCACCGCGGATACGGCCGGATGGTGGCGGACAGCGACGCGCTGTTGCCGCGTCCCAGATACGGATTCCGCCGGTCGATGTAGTAGATCTCGTCCCCCCACCGGTAGCTGCCGCCGAGGGAGAACAGGCGGCTCGTGCTGATGAACGTGGAGAGGTTGTAGTTGCGGCGGTCGAAATCCACGCCCCCGAACCGCTCGTGCGCCTGGATGGCGTTCCCGGAGACGTTGATGTTGCGGGAGAAGTCGAAGTTCAACCCGGCATCGATTGTTTCGTCTTCCCGGATGCCCGCGTGCGTGTAGCTGAGCTGGTAGTCGAGGGTCGGCCCCCAACTGATGAGCCAGCTCTCCGGCCACCAGCGGTACCCCACGTTGGCGCCCCCGAGCTGCTGGTCCACGCGCTGGAGGAATCCGACGCCGGTGCGGAAGTCGGGGTCGATGCGCGCCCCGAAAGCCCTGGCCTGCAGGTGGCGCCCCTCGTGCGCGACCATGGCGCCGAGCATCGGCCCCTCGCGCTCGACGCCCTGCTCGTCGCGATCCTGCGACTGGAACGCGACGAAGTTGAAGCGGGTGGCCCGGCCCAGCCGGAACTGGCCGTCGACGCCCCCCACGCGGTTGTACCCGTCGAGGAACTCGCGGTCCGTCACCAGCGCCCCGATGTGCGACTCCGAGTACAGGTCGTAGCGCGCCCGGCCGATAGCCACCTGCGCGTTCCTGCCGTAGCCGGGGTCGTGCGGGTCGTCCCGCTTCCCCGGCGCCTCGTCGTCGGTCACCATCACGCCGAGCGTCGTGTTGCCCACCTTGCCGGTCAGCTTCGCCCCGACGTTGGGGTCGACCAGGGTGCGGGTATGCACCAGATCGACCGGTGAGACGAACTCGAAGATCTCGGCTCCCTCCAGGAAGAAGGGCCGCAGCTCGGGAAAGAACAGGGGAAAGCGCTGGTTGACCTCGATCTGCGGCAGGTCCGACTCGATCTGCGAGAAGTCGGGGTTGCCGGTGAAGTCAGCCGTCAGGTTCGACGTGATGCCGTACTTGACGTTCACGCCCCCTTCCGGGTCGGTGCCCCGGTTGACGAACTTCCCGGTCTCACTGTCGATCGAGCTGTACTGGATGGCGGTGAACGACGGCAGGATCTCCAGATTGCGGCTGGTGGACAGATCCGTCAACCCCTCGAGCACGCCCATCTGCCCCATGAAGCTCTGCACGTCGCGCGACATCGGCGACCAGACCACGTTCTCCTGGTTCTTGCCCTTGATCTCGCGCACGAACTGGAAGCCCCAGCGGTGCTCCACGCCGGGCGGCCGCTCCGGATACCGGAAGCTCTTGAACGGGATCGCCATCTCCGCCGTGTAGCCGTCCTCGACGATCTCGGTACCGCTGTAGAACAGCGCCTCCCAGGACCGGTCGGCGATGGGAATCGGGCCGCCGCGCGACTGGCTGGCGTTGATGATGCCGTCGCCCTGCACGTTGTAGCCGTTGAGGTCGAAGTCGTAGCAGACCTGCTGATCCATGAAGGTGTCGAGGTAGACCGTCATCAGGTCGTCCTGCCACGCGGTGTCGCGATCCACGCGGTTGGCCCGCAGGAGGTTCGGGTCGGAGTAGTGCAGGTAGAAGGCGAAGTAGATGTGCTCGCTGTCGTAGGAGATGTAGATCTCGGTCTGCTCGGTCGCCGGGGCGCCGTCGAGCGGCGCCTGCTGCACGAACTCCGAGAGCATCGCGGCGGTGCGCCACACCTCGTCGTCGAGGCGGCCGTCGATGGTCGGCGGGGCGTCGGTGCGCGACACCCGGACGCGCGGCCGGCCGGCGAGCACGCCGTAGCCCGCCCCCGGCTCGGCGGTCGTGGCGTTGTCCACGCGCGGCCGATCCGGACCGTGGACGCCCATCCGGAGTCCGCCGCGGGGCTGCGCGGCGAGGTCCGCAGCGGCGGTCAGCATGCACAGAGCGAGCGTGAGAATCGTGCGGAATCGTGGCATGGATTGACGCCTTGAAGACCCTACAGTCTACAGGGCCGGCCCGGATCCCGCCCGAAGGGTCACGGGAGCGGCCCCACCAGGACCGGCGACTTGCTGCCGCGCGGGTCGGATCCCTCCCGGCGATCCGGCGCGCGTTCGCGACGGTTGTCAGGATGGCCGCCCGCGGCTACAGTGGGAGGGATGAGCGTCATCGTCAGCGAGGTCTACGACGCACTGCTCGAGGCGGGCGCCTCTCACGACAAGGCCCGAGCAGCGGCCGCGGCGATCCCGGTGGGGGAACAGCTCGCCACGAAAGCGGATATCGCCGACCTCAAGGCCGATATCAAGGTCCTCAAGGCAGTCTTCGGGCCGATCGTGATCGGATTGCTCCTGAGCATCACCGGTATGGTGTTCAAGCTCGCGTTCTTCCCGTAGGGCGATGCCGAACCGCGCGGCCTCGGGAGCCCGCGCCGCGGTCATCGCCTGCGGCCTCCTCGCCACCACCGGTGCCGGCGCCGGCGCGGCGATTCTGGCGGAGCGCTTCTCGGCCTCGCACCGGCATCCCGCCATCGAGTACGGCACGCGCCCACGAACGGACCGGGTGGCGCAGTTGAACGAGCGGCTGTGGACCGGCGAGGCGTCGCTCCGCTTCGACCGCCGCCGCGGATTCCTGCCGGCGGTGCTCGACGCCCTGGACGTGCCCGTCGAGTCGCAGACCCTCGTCTTCTCGAAGACGAGCCTGCAGTCGGACTTCATCGGCCCCGACAACCCGCGCGCCATCTACTTCACCGACGACGTCGCCGTGGCCTGGATCCGCGGCGCGCCCGCCCTCGAGGTGGCCGCCCTCGACCCGCGGCAGGGGGTGATGCTCTACGCGCTTTCACAACGCCGCCGCGCCCGCGGATTCCAGCGTCCACAGGCCTGCCTGGAGTGCCACGTCTCGGATGCGACGCTCGGCCTGCCGGGGCTGGCCGTCGGCAGCGCGGTCATCGATCCGGAGGGCGTGCCGTACGTCTCGATTCCGGTCGACCAGCGCACCCCGATCTCGTCACGCTGGGGCGGCTGGTACGTCACCGGGAACACCGGCCTGGGCCCGCACGTCGGCAACACGGTGGCGACCGATCCCGACGAGCCGATGCTGCTCGAGGACGACGCCAACTTCAACCTGCCCACCGTGGAGGATCGGTTCGACACCTCGGGTTACTTGACGCCCTACAGCGACATCGCGGCGCTGATGGTGCTGGAACACCAGACGCACATGACGAACCTGCTCACGCGGACGGGCTGGGAGTTCCGGGTCGCAGCCTATGAGGGCCGCGCCACGCACGGGCTGTTCCGCGCGCCGGGGGCAGCGAGCCGGGGCGCGACGGTGGGTGAAGACGATACGCTGCGCGAGGCGGCAGGAGCGCTCGTCGATTACATGCTCTTCGTCGACGAGTCGCCGCTGACCGACCGCATGGTCGGCACCGCCGGATTCGAAGCGGCGTTCGCGGCGCGCGGGCCGTTCGACCGGCACGGGCGGACGCTGCGGGAGATAGACCTCGACCTCCGCCTGTTCCGCTACCCGTGCAGCTACATGGTCTACACGGCCGCATTCGACACCTTGCCGGCCGACGCGAAGGACGCCGTCTACCGGCGCCTGTGGCAGGTGCTGTCGGGCACCGATGGCGATTCGCGGTACGAGCACCTGACGCGCGGCGACCGGCAGGCCATCGTCGAGATCCTGCGCGATACCAAGCCGGATCTGCCTGACTACTTCGGCGACGTCGGCCGGTAGCGGCGGCCGCGCATTGACGTTCGCCGGTTGCCGTTCCGCAGACGGGGACGGCAGCCGGCAACGAAGGCTCGATGACAACCCAAGCTTCGGAAGTCCGGATCGCGGAACGAACGATGACGAACATTGAGGCATCGTCCGGCGGGTTGAACGTCTCGTTCGAGGACGGCCTCGTCTCCTGCGTACCCTGGGATGACATCGCAGAAGTACAGACACAGTCCGACGTGGATTCTATAGATCTCGCCAGCCCGTTCGAGGCGATCGTCAGGACACGTGACGGGCGCGTGACCGAGATTCCCTGGGATTTTGCCAGACATTTCGGAGATCCCGAGCACCGAGCGCGGAACGCCGAAATCGCCTTGCACGGACAGCGCAAGTTTGCAGGACGCCTGCGCGACCTGCGGTGCAAGTCCAGCCTGTCTCAACAGGAGTTGGCCGACCTGAGCGGGGTGGACAGCGCCGTCATCGAGAGAATCGAGGTTGCGGTTCAACCTCCGACGCTGGAGATCATTCGAAAGCTGGCTGCCGCGCTGGAATGCCCGGTTCAGGCGCTCATGACGGACGACCGACACGAATCAGAATCAGGCGGCGAGGAAACAGATTGAAGCGAGACGCCCGATCTTGCCCGCTTGGGACGGCGGACGGCGCGGGCCGTGGAGGCGTCGCGTCCGGCGACCAGCTACCGTGCGGCGGGTTGGGAGTGCGTGGGCCGGACGGCCAGCGTGTCGTGCAGCACCGGCTCGGCGGCGCCGAACGGCGCGCACAAGGATTGCTCAGGGCGCTCGCAAGCGACGAAACCCACGGTAGCGCACACCTGAGAATGGACCGCTCCCGAGAGAATGAACCGATGGCAGACTCACCGGCAACCGCACAGGATCCCCGCCGCGTCTACACGGAGCGGCGCGCCGCGCGCCGGGCGGCGCACGCGGCCGCCGAGCGGCGGCACCACCGCATCGGCACCCTGCGGCTGTTCACGTTGGGCGTCGCCGGCGCGCTGGGCCTCGGCATCGTCGGTGGCGCGGGATACTCTGCCTGGTGGCTGCTGGCGCCGCTGGCCGGCGTCTTCTGGCTCGGCGTGCGGCTCGACCGCATCGAGGCGGAACGCACGCGCCTCCAACGGGCCGTCGCGTTCTACGGCCGTGGCCTCGCGCGGCTGGACGACGCCTGGGCCGGAACCGGCGACCGCGGCGACGAATTCGCGGACCCGAAACACCTGTACGCGGCCGACCTCGACCTCTTCGGCGACGGGTCGCTGTTCCAGCGCCTCTGCGCGGCCCGCACGCGGCGCGGCATGGCGACGCTCGCCGGGTGGTTGCTGTCTCCAGCTCTACCCGACGCGATCCGCGAGCGGCAGGCCGCGGTCGACGAGCTCACCCCCAACCTCGATCTGCGGGAAGACCTCGCGGTCCTCGGCGACGACACGCGGGCCGCGGTCGATGCGCCCGCTCTGGCCGCCTGGGGCGCCGCGCCGCCCGCGTTCGACTCGCCGAACCTGCTGGCCGCGGGACGCGCAGCCTCGGTCGCCGGCGCGCTGGCGCTGGCGGCCGGCGTCGCCTACGCGCTGGCGGCCGGACGCTCGCTCGATCCGAGCGACGGTGTGCGGTCGCTGCTCGGGTGGTACTTCATCGCGGCAACCGCCGGCGTGGCCGTCGTGCAACTGCGCATCCAGCCTACCGCTGCCCGGGTCTTCAAGGGGATCGACACCGCCGCCCGGCACGTCGCGCTGCTGGGACATCTGCTCGGCCGCCTCGAAGGTGAGCGCTTTCGCGCGCCGCGCCTCGCCGCGCTGCGCGCCCGGATCGACGTCGCCGGCGAGCCGCCGTCGCGGCAGGTGGCGCGGCTGACGCGCCTGATGGAGCAGGTCGACTCGCGCCACAACGCCTTCGCTCGGCTGTTTGGATTCTTCCTGGTCTGGGACGTGCATCTCGCCCACGCCGTGGAGCGCTGGCGCCTCGCCTCGGGGCCGAAGCTCGGGACGTGGCTCGACACGGTCGGCGAGATGGAGGCCCTCGCGTCGCTGGCCGGCTACCGCTTCGAGCGGCCCGACGACGTCTGGCCGCAGGTGTCGGACGCAACGCCGCGGTTCGAGGCGGAGGCCCTCGCGCATCCGCTGCTGAACGCGAAGGCCGTCGCGAACGACGTTCGCCTCGCCGAAGAGCCGCAGGTGTTCATCGTGAGCGGCTCGAACATGGCGGGCAAGAGCACCCTGCTCCGGGCGATCGGCCTCAATGCGGTCCTCGCCCAGGCGGGGGCCCCGGTGCGGGCTCGGCGGCTGCGGATGTCGCGGCTGACGGTAGGCGCGTCGATACGAATCGTCGACTCGCTGCAGGATGGCAGTTCCCGCTTCCATGCCGAGATCCTGCGGCTGCGGTCCATCCTGGGCAGAACTTCCGCGCAAGCGTCGAACGGGGACGGCGCCGCAACCGACGCGGAACCGGTTCTGTTCCTGATCGACGAATGCCTGCACGGCACGAACTCGCACGACCGGCTGATCGGTGCCGGCGCCGTCGTCCGGACCCTCGTGGAGCGGGGGGCCATCGGCCTCGTGACGACGCACGACCTGGCGCTGACGGCGATCACCGACGACCTCGGTCCGCGCGCCGAGAACGTCCATTTCACGGATTCCCTGATGGACGGCCAGCTCCGCTTCGACTACACGATGCGGCCGGGCGTGGTAGGCAAGGGTAACGCCATCGCTCTGATGCGGGCCGCCGGATTCGAGATCTGAAAGTACGTATTGCTGATTTATAAGATTAGACGTAAAGTCAGGAACATGGAAATCGCAAGAATCACTGCACGCGGACAAACGACGATTCCGAAGCGCATCCGGGACGCGGTCGGTCTGGGCCTGAGCGACGTGATCTCGTTCGAGGTCGAGGACGACCACCTGATCGTCCGGAAGGTGCCGAGGGGCCAGGACGAGTACCTGCAGGGTCTCTCTCGAACCATGAGCGAGTGGGCCTCGCCGGAAGACGAGGACGCCTGGCGTGATTTGTGAGCCGCTCGACGTCGTCGCGGTGCCGTTTCCGTTCGCCGACCGGCCGGCCTCGAAGCGCCGGCCGGCGCTGGTGGTGTCATCGGCCGCGTTCAACCAGGCTCATGCGCAGTCGATCCTGGCGATGATCACGTCGGCGCAGAATGACTGGCCGAGCGACGTGACGATTCAGGAATGGCGCAAGGCCGGTCTCCAGGTCCCCTGCAAGGTCCGCCTCAAGCTCTTCACGCTCGACGAAGCCCTGATTCTTCGCAGGCTCGGCAAACTGTCGAAACGCGACGGCAAGGCGGTGAGGAACGCGCTCTTGCGATCGATGGCGGTCGAGTGACGCAAATCGTGGCCACGCATCTCCCCGCCGGCGGATGGTTCGGGTAGAGTATCGTCCGATGCCCAGCCTACGCCTCGTAGTCGCCTCGCTTGCCCTGCTCGTCGTCGCCGGCTCAGCGCTCAGCGCCCAGAAACCGAACTTCTCCGGCTTCTGGACGCTCGACCGCGCGGCCAGCGACATCACGCCGCCCGCCTTCAGCGGCGGCCGGGGCGGCGCCTCCATCGACCGCCTCTTCGTCACCCACGCCGCGAACGACACGCTGATCATCGGCACCGAGACGAACGGGCTGAAGGCGTGGTCGTACACGCCCGGGCAGGAGGGCACGATTCCGGTGGGCCGGGACACCACCATGCCCCCCGCCGCCCGCTGGGACGGCGATCGGCTCGTGGCCGAGGGCTTGCAGGGCGACATGCGGATGCACGAGGTGATGACGTTGAGCGACGGTGGCGGCCGCCTGACCATAGAGGTCACGACCACGATGCCCGAGGGCGCGACGACGAACCGGCTCGTCTACCTGAAGGACCAGCCGGTGGGCGCCTGCGAGAACTGGGCGATGCCCTGCAAGGACTTCACCCACCAGCAGCGGTAGCCGCTATTTCGACAGGTGCAGCAGGCTCGCCCGGCTGAAGCCGCGTTCGCGCCACGCGGTCGCGCCGGTCGCCACGTGCGTCGCGGTCATGATGGCGGTCGCCCCCTGCCCGCTCGTGCCGTAGACGAAATCGCCCAGGCGGATCGGGTTCAGGAACGTGAAGCGGAGCCGCGGGTCGTACCAGAGCTCCTCCACGCGCGTCACGCCCGCATCGCTGGAGAGCCTGATCGCACGGCTGCCGCCGATGTAGCCGGACGAGAGGAAGAGGATGTCGTCCTCGTCGCTCCAGAGCGGGATCTGGAAGTTGAAGTCGTTGCCGGCATCGTGCGGGTGCGCCCACAGGACCTCACCGGTGTCGGGATCGAGCCCGAGGACGGCCTGCCCGGCGAAGACGACCAGGTGCCGCTCGCCGTCGAAGTCGATCAGCCCCGGCGGCGCCTCGGACACCAGGAAGCTCCCGCTGCGCCACACGACGCTGCCGTCGTCCTGCCGCAACGCCATCACCGCCTGCCCGGGACCGCCCACCTGCACGATGATCGTGTCCTTGTACGGCAGCGAACTCACCCCGTAGCCCGACTTGATCATCGAGCGGATCAGCAGCGGCGGCGCACCGAAGTCGGTCACGAAGTTGCGCGCCCAGACGATCTCTCCGGTCGCCGCGTCGAAGACATGCAGCTCCTTGTTGGTGCCGATCGTGAAGAGCCGGTCGCCCAGCAGCAGCGGCGTCGCGTGCGGGCCGGCGCCCTGGTCGAAGTCCTGCACGACCGACGGATAGGCGTACTCCCAGAGGGTCTCGCCGGTCGCCGCATCGAGCGCGATGACCGCCTCTTCCCCGCTCCAGGGCGAGCTGCCGCCCTTTCCGTAGGCGACGCGGTACATCGTGTACAGGCGGCCGCCGGCCGCGATGATCGCGCTGTGCCCGGCCCCCAGCGACCGGCTCCAGATGACCGGCGGCCCCTCCGCCGGCCAGGCGTCGACCAGATCCGCGTCGTCGTAGACAAAGTCGCGGCCCGGGCCGCCCCACTGCCACCAGTCGCGCGCGGCGTCCACCTCCTGGGCGACCGCCGCAGCGGGTGACAGCAGGAGAGCGAGAACGAAAGCAGTCAGTACCCTCATCAGCGTTTCACCGTTACAAAGCGTGCGAGATTGCGCTCCTGCGCGCTTCGTCACCGGTCGCCTTCCGGATCGGCGCCGCCGGGCCACGGGATCGGCTCGTCGGCCGCGAACCGCCTCAGGACGTTCTCGGTGATCCGCGACACGTCATTGTCGTAGCCGTTGTGGGAGAGGCTCCCGCTCCAGGCGATCGAGCTGGTGGAGAACACGGCGCCGCCGTTCGGGTACTCCAGATACGCCATGTCCGCCTTGACGAGGACGTTCTCGGTGCCCCCCTGGCGCGAATCCGACGTATTGACCTCCTCGACCACGTGCTGGTAGGCGTCCGAGTGGCCGAACGACGTGGCCAGGATCAGGGTGTGGGCCGGCGACCCGAGGGCATGGTCGACCCGGTCGAGCTCCGAGCCGGCCGCGCCGATCTCGAGGACCAGCGACGGGTGCTCGCCGATCAGCGCGTCCTCGTCGATGCCTTCGAAGATGAACGCGGCGCGCGGGTCGTAGCTGCCCGGCATCCGCCGGAAGGGGGAGTTGCGGTCGAAGCCCTGGGCCGAGAACCCGACGCCCACGAGCATCTGCGGCGCCCGGCCGCGGAAACGCCAGAGTCCCCCGAACTCGCCGGTCGTGGCGTGGTAGGTCTCGCCGGGCGCGCCCTGCCAGGCCTCCGTGCCGTGCTCGCGGCGCACCTCGACGAACCGTCCCGTCGGATCGAGGCTGGTGATCCAGTAGAAGCCGTTGCCGCCCATGTACATCAGGCGGCCCCCCTGCGTCAGATAGGCCTCGAAGGCGTCGAGCATCTGCACCGACGTGTACTCCGGATGTGTTCCTGTCAGGACGACGTTGTACGGCTCGAGCAACGCCGGGCCCTCGCGATGGAGATCGTGGTCGGTGATGACGTCGACGGCGAAGCCTTTGGCGTCGAACCAGTCGATCAGGTGCGTATCCGCCATGAACTGCCAGGGGTTCCTCGTCGTGATCTTCGGCCGCATGTTGGTGATCGGCCGCAGCGCCGACGAGTAGGTGATGCCGCTGCCGTCGGCGTGCGTGGAGTAGAGGCTCAGTTGGCCCTCTCCCTCCCGTCCGGTGCGGCCGTAGGCCAGGTAGCTGAACGTCGGGACGAGGAACGCGATGCGGGCGGTCGTCGTTCCTCGTCTCGGACGGACGAAGAACGGCACGTGGTCCTCGCTCGTCGCGGTCTGCAGTCGCGCCGCGTAGATGCCGCTCGCGAGGTCGTCCGGAATCCGCAGCTCGAATCCGACGTCCCAGCCCGCGTCGGCGAGGTCGTCGTCGTGGAAGTAGATGGCGCCGTACTGCTCGCGCGCCTGCTTGAAGTCCATCACGGTGGCGTTCCAGGTGTGACTCGTGACGGCGCGGGTGGGGGCGTTTACCGTCCGCCCGTGCAGCCGGCGCGGCGAGCGGTCGCTGACCGTCTCCGATTCGATGTCGGCGGCGAAGTCCCAGTCGGCCAGCGCGTCCCCCGGTCCGCCGCCCCGCTCGATGGCGTCGATCTCGGCCGCGCGCAGGGCGCGGTCGTAGATCCGGGGGTTGTCGATCTTGCCGTTGTAGTGTCCCGCTGCCTTCCGCTCCCCGCCGGCGTCGGACCAGTGGGCCGCCATCAGCAACGGGAGCTCGTTCGGTGCCGTCGCGCGAACCGCGGTCGTCCGCTCCACCGTGGCCCGCGTCCCGTCGCCCGGAAACGCGGTCTGGGGCCGCTGCACGAACGTCACCCGCCCTGCGTCGGCGTCGTAGCTCACCGCCACGAAGTACCAGGCGGTGGGGACGCCGTGCGGTCGCGGCCGGCTGGCGCCGGGAATCGCCGAACGCCACGCACGCAGGGGCGGCTCCGAGTGGAGCGTCTCCGCTCCGCCGTCGGCGTCCCCGAGCCGTAGAGCCAGTCGGCCCTCCTCGTCGATGAACACGCCGTAGCCGCCCGCGTCGGCGGCGGACCACTTGGTGACGATTCCCTGCGCGGAGGGCTCCCCGAACGACACGCCGGGTGTCGTCGGCGCGACCCACGCGGTGATGGTGAAGCTCCCGTCCAGTCGCAGCGCCGGGTCGTCCGGCACCAGTACGTAGGAGCCGAACGGCAGCTCCTGCCGGCGGCCCGCGTAGTCCCCGCTCACCGGCGTCTCGATCCGCGTCTCCTTGAAGCCCGGCCCGTTCGGGTTGGCGTCGCCGTGAATCAGCCGCACGATGTCGGCCCGATAGCTGGGCAGCTCGCTGCTCACCATGAACCGGATCGTCTCGCCCGGCTGGACGCTCAGCCGATCCGCGTAGCCGACGATGCCGCGCTCGCGCAGCATCTCCGGCACCTCGGTGGAGCGCTGCTGGGCTACCTGAGCCGTCGCGCTCGCGGGCAGCATTGCAGCGGCAAGCGCGAGGGCGGTCAGAACGTGCGCACGCGTCCGGGTGGCGGCCATCGGGTGCCTCCTCTCATCCTTGCGAGTCGATCGTGGTGGTTAGCGATGCGCCGCCGCGGAGCACGGTCGGGGAAGACGCCTGATCGAGGAAGATCTCGGGCCGGCCGCTGCCGTCCGCGGGCACGACCCACACGTGCGCGATCGGCGATCCGGGCTCTTCCGGAAGCGCATAGAGGATGCTCCCGTCGTCCAGCCACTCGACCTGATCGTCGACGTTGCGGGTCTCGGCCAGCGCCGTCTCCTCCAGCGTGGCGAGGTCGAGCACGTGCGGGCGCCAGTGCGGTCTTGCGCTGCCGGGCATCCGCTTCTTGAAGGCGACGCGCGTCTCGTCGGGCGACAGCGCCGGGCATTCGATACCCTCGGTGAAGACGCGCATCGTGCGCTCCGCGAGGCTGCCTTCCACCAGGTAGACCGTGCCGCCGGTGCCGAGCGTGACGAAGAAGCGATCCCCGTCGGCCGCGAACGTCACTCCCCAGAAGTTGAAGTCGAGCGCGTGAAACCGCTGTCCGTCGCGCAGGACCGGAAGCTCCTCCAGGTTCGCGACGAGCGGCGCGCCCGTCTCCGTGTCGACGATGCTGGTCTCGGTGGAGAAGAGGCTGTCCGCGTACGAGTGGCCCGAGACGAAGACGGTGGTCGCGGCGTGGCGGCCGTCGGGCGAGACGCGCGTCCGGCTCGGAATCCCGTTCAGCGGGATGCGGTGCCGCGGGCGGAAGGCCGCGTCGAACAGCACGGCGGTATAGGTCGTGAAGAAATCGCGTTCCACGACGAGGCACGACCCGCGACCGGCCGCGAAGTGGAGGCGATGGCACATGAGCGGCGTGGCCCGGCGCGTGCGCGCGCCGCCGAGGTCCGACTCGACGGCGAGGAACCCGTGGCTTCGATTCAGTCCCGTGTGGCGGACGAGGAATTGTCGCGCAGGGGCCGGCGCCACGGGCTCCTTCCCAGCCGATTCGCTTGGGTCCGGCGATCTGTGGGACCGCGAGGTCTCGCCCGCTCCCAGGCGGCCGGTCGGAGGTAGGCCGGCCTCAGCGGCGCGCTCGGTCGAACCGGCGAGCGTGAACCACGCGTAGGCGCCGGTCAGCAGGGCGCACAGGGCGCACAGCAGCAGGAACCGCGCGGCGTTCGAATGCCCGGGCGCGGCGTCGGCCCCTGTGCGCCGTACGTCGGGTGGACGTTCACGTCGTTGCGTTTCGTCCGGCATCGTCCGGGTTCCCCCTGAGCACCACCGCCGCCGCGCCGGTGGCGCCGCCGAGCGCGATCACGAACCAGATCAGCGCCCGCGTCGGACCGTACCCGGCCCAGGCCGCGCCGAAGCCCACCGACGCCGCCAGCCGTCCGAGACTGGTCATGGTGGTCAGCAGGGCGAGCCCCGTGCCGCGCATCTCCGGCGGCAGCATAGCGCTGGCCAGCGCCATCAGCACGCCGTCCGTCAACGCATAATAGCCACCCAGCAGCAGGATGCATACCGCGAGATCGGCTTGCGACGCCTCGGCGGGGACGGCGGCCAGATACGCCAGCGCCAGCAACCCGTGTCCGGCGAGGAACGCGGCCCGGCGGCCGAACCGATCCGCCAGCATCCCGGCCGGCAGCGCCAGCAGCAGAAAGCAGCCCGCGGTTCCCACGTACAGGAGGGGAAAGAGGCCCGGGTCGAGGGCGGTGCGCTGCTGCAGGACGAGGTAGAGGAAGCCGTCGCTGACGGTGGCCAGACTGAGCAGCGTTCCGGCGCAGGTCAGTCCGACGAACCCGCGCGTCGCAAGCAGGGAGCGGACCGCCCGGCCGGGTCGGAGCGGCGCCTCCCGGTCGAGCGCCAGGCCGCGGGCGCTGCGGACGAACAGCCACAGGACCCCGAGACCGACGATGGCGACCGCAAAGCTCGCGACGAAGACGAGGTCGTAGGCGTCGGCGGCGGCCCACAGGATGGCGAGGGCCACGAGCGGGCCCAGCATCGCGCCCGCGCTGTCGAGCGCGCGGTGAACTCCGAAGCTGGTCGCGAGGCCGGCTCTCCCGCTGCTCAGCGAGATGAGTGCATCGCGCGGCGCCGTCCGCAGCCCCTTCGCGGCGCGGTCGACGGCGACGACAGCCGCGATCACCGGCCAGGCGCCTCCCGCCCCCAGCAGTCCCAGCTTGCACAGCGCCGACGCGCCGTAGCCGACCGCGGCCACCTCCTTGTCGCGTCGCGTGCGGTCCGAGGCGAAGCCGCCGACCAGCCGCAGGAGGGCCGTGAAGCCGTGGTACACGCCGTCGACGAAGCCGAACTGCAACGGCGTGAGGCCCAGATAGAGCACGAGGTAGATCGGCAGCACGGTCGAGACCATCTCCGACGAGACGTCCGTCAGGAGGCTCGTGAACCCGAGCGCGATCACGTTGCGGCTGACGTGCGGCCGGAGCCGCAGGGTCCGCACGCTCTTCCGCAACGCTGCCGCCGCGTCAATCTGATACATGGGGGCCTTCGAGAGGCGGGTCGGTGCTTGACTGGCCCCGGAGCCGGGTGTATTGAAAGGGGTCTTTGGTCAACTGTACTCCACGGACGGCTGGTCGAGTACCCCAGGTCACTTTGCAAGGGAAGGAAGGACGACAGGCACCCTCACGCGTACGATTCGCTCAACCGTGGATTCTCAAGGAGGATCCTGATGATTACGGCAAGCGTTCGCGTCGGCGGCGGGATTGTCGTCTCCACACTGCTGCTCGCGCCCTCCGCGTGGGCGCAAGCCATCTCCGGTTCCGTGACGGACAACACCGGGGGCATCCTCCCCGGCGTCACCGTCACCGCGGCGAGCCCGGTCTTGATCGAACAGCAACGCGTCGCGATCACCGACTCTTCAGGTCTCTACACGATCGTCGATCTGCGCCCCGGCGCGTACACGGTCACCTTCAGCCTGCCCGGCTTCAGCACCGTCATCCGTGAAGGCATCGAGTTGTCCACCGGCTTCACCGCCAACATCGACGGGGTGCTGGCGGTGGGCGGCATCGAGGAGACGATTACGGTGACGGGCGCCACGCCGGTCGTCGACGTGCAGAACGTCCGGCGCCAGCAGGTGGTCACGCGGGAGCTGCTCGAGGCGCTCCCGATCAGCACGAAGCACGTGAACAACCTGGTGACGCTCACGCCCGGATTTACGGGTCTGGCCGACGTCGGGGGCCGGTACTCCTCGCAGGTCGGCGGCACGTACCATGGGAAGTTCGGCACGAAGGTCTCGATGGACGGCATGGTCGTCGAGAACAGCAACGGGAACAGCAGCTACCAGATCAACGCGGCGGTCATCGAGGAGATGGTGCTGCAGACGAGCGGCATCTCCGCGGAGACCAACGCCGACGGACCGGCGTTGAACGTCATCCCGAAGGAAGGCGGCAACGACTTCACGGTGGATCTCGCCGGGTTCTTCGCGAACGACAGCATGGAAGGGGACAACCTTACGCCCGAGCTGCAGGAACGGGGCGTCCGGGAGGCGAACAAGACGCTGAAGCTCTTCGACGAGTCGGTGAGCATCGGCGGGCCGATCATGCGCGACAGGGTCTGGTTCTTCTTCGCCGGTCGGAGCTGGGGATTCTCGCGAAAGGTGGCCGGCGTCTATTGGAATCAGAGCACGTACCCCGGGGCTCCGCCCACCGGCCAGCCGACGTTCCTCACGCCGCCCGGCGCGGAACGGAAGGTCGTGAACTTCGTGCCGTACGTGGATCGGGAGGACGACCGGTACAGCGGGCGGCTGGAGTGGTACGACTCGTATCTTGGACGGGTGACGTGGCAGGCTACGGACCGGCAGAAGTTCAACCTGATGGTCGACCGTCAGGAAGGGTGCAACTGCGGGTCGACCGTTGCGAGCAGCATGCAGGAATACCAGAACGGGTATCGCTTCGACCCCAATACCTTGTTCCAGCTCAACTACACCAACGCGCTCACGAGCCGGTTGTTGCTGGAAGCCGGCGGGACGTTCGCGAACTCGCAGTGGAACACGTTCTTCATGCCGGGCGTCGAACGGGATCACATCTACATCCGGGACTTCGGAACGGGCGTCCGGTACGGCGCGTCCTCGTTCTTCCGCGGCGACCCCAACAACACGGATCGCCACAGCCAGCGGTTTTCCGTTTCCTACGTGACCGGCTCACACAACTTCAAGACGGGAGTCCACGTCGAAGAGCTCATCGCGGATACGTACCATCGACAGAACGGCAATGTCCACTACTCGTTCCGGAACGGTGTGCCGATCAACCTCATCCAGTGGGCGACGCCGCATATCGAACGGTCGCGCATCATGCCCGACCTCGGCATCTACGCGCAGGACCAGTGGGTCATGGACAAGCTGACGCTGAATCTCGGGGTCCGCTTCGACTGGCTCCGCGGGCACGTGCCGGCCCAGGACCAGCCCGAACCGCCCCACGACGGCGCCTGGCCGGGCGATCCACGCACGAACCCGTGGTTCCCCCCGGGGACTCGGGTCTTCGACCGGGTCGACAATGCACCGAACTGGAAGGACTTCAGTCCGCGGCTGGGGTTGGCGTACGACGTGTTCGGCGACGGGCGAACCGCGGTGAAGGCTTCGCTCAGCCGGTACGTGGGCAAGATGGGCACGTTCATGACCCAGCTCAACAACCCGATCAACACGTCGGTGAACTCCGCACGCCGCGCGTGGAACGACGCCAACGGAGACTACGTGCCGGATTGCGACCTGGGCAACTTCGGCGCAAACGGCGAGTGCGGACCGATCAACAACAGCAACTTCGGCAAGAACAACCCGAACGCCATTCAGTGGGATCCCGATCTGCTCAACGGGGGGAACGGGCGGCGCGACTACAACTGGGACATGTCGCTCGAGCTGCAGCAGGAGGTCCGGGACGGGTTCTCGGTCACCGCCGGCCTGTATCAGAACACCGGTGGGTACTACGAGCAGCGGTGGAGCAAGACCCGCGTGACCGACAACCTGGCGGTGACACCCGAGGACCATGACCCATTCTGCATCACCGCCCCGCTGGATCAGCGGTTGCCCGGCGGCGGCGGCAACGAGATCTGCGGCTTCTATGACGTCAAGCCCGAGAAGTTCGGCCAGGTGGACGACTACCGGACCTTGAGAGAGCCGTATGGCGACGACCACCGTCTGAACCAGTTCCTCGGGTTGACCTTCGACGCGCGGCTGCAGAACGGCATTCGATTCGGTGGCGGATTCGACTCGGGACGGTCGATCGAGGACCGCTGCTTCGTGGTCGACTCGCGGCAGGAATTGCTGCATTGCCGGGTCGAGACGCCGTGGAGCGCGCAGACGCAGCTCAAGCTGAACGGCGTCATCCCGCTGCCGTACGACGTCAACTTCAGCGCCACGTACCAGAATCTGTCCGGCGAAGCGATCCTGGGGAACTACGCGGCGTCGAACGCGGAAGTCAGGGGGTCGCTGGGCCGTGATCTCGCCGGCAGACGTTCGTCGGTCACGGTGCCGCTGTTCGCGCCGGACACTTTGTTCCTGGATCGGATCGACCGTCTCGACATCAGGGTGAGCAAGATCATCCGGACCGAACGGTTCCGGATCCAGATCAACCTCGACGCGTACAACGCGCTGAACGCCAGCCACATCCGGTCCGTCGCGCAGTTCTACGGGAGTCGGTTCCTGGAGCCGAACACCATCATGGACGCGCGGCTGGTCGAAATCGGAGGTTCAATCAGTTTCTGACCGATATGCCCGGGCCGGATCCCCTCGTCGGGTCCGGTCCCGGGCCGGCCGTGTGTCTCGCCGCGCCCGCCAAGAGTCTCCACATCGCATGGCGGCGGTTCGGCAATTGCGCATCCCGCCGCCGGCAGCCCGGAGGGCTCCCCGTTGCGGACGACGACGCGGACCTGGAAGGAAGTGTCTCCCATGAAACGACTCGCAATCCTGCTGCTGACCATCGCGATGCTCGTGCCGGCAGCGGCTGCCGCGCAGGAAACGCCTGACCTCGGCCAGGTACTGCAGGATTTCGGCAGGCGACCCAGCGGCAACGGTCTCGATCTGCTGCTCGTGCATCTCAACGACAAGAGCACGGACGTGCTGTTCGAACCGCCGTCGAAGTACTCGCTCCGCGCCCAGGCGCGGCAGGTGACCATGTTCTACGTGCTGGGAACGGCCGATCGCTCCGCGGTCGTCAGCACGGACTACCGCGTCCGCCAGACGGAGATCAGCGTCAACGAGCTGCGATTGAGCCCGCACAGCATCTCCGGGTTCGAGGACGGCGCCCGGCTTGCCGCGGGTGACACGTTTATCGGAATTCTCATGCTCGACCAGGTGCTCTCGCTGCGGACGCCGTTCTCGGTGGTGCAAGAGGAGCACACGTTCGTGTTCGAGTTCACGCCCAACGTGCTGTCTCAGCTCGCCCCCTGATCCCGCCCGGCAAGGGGCGCACGGCTGCAAGTGCACTACAGTTTCAGGCCCACCGCGCGACTATCGACTCGCACGCCGGCGGCTGGCGCCCCCGCCACGGGGTCGCGGCGGCCGGCGGTGCGGTCCGCGCGTCCGGGGCGACGCGCGCAAGGCGTGTCGCTCGCCGCGTCATCCGTAGTGGCGCTGCTCGCCCTCGGCCCGCCGCAGGTCGAGGGCGGCCAACCCGGCCGGGTGACCTACACCGAGCACATCGCTCCGCTCCTGAACGCACGGTGCGTGACGTGCCATCGCCCGGGTGCGGTCGGACCCTTCAGCCTGGCAACGTTCGAGGATGTCGCGTCGCGCGCCGAACAGATCGCCACGGTCACCGGGAGCGGGTACATGCCGCCCTGGAAGCCCTCGGCGGACTTCGGTACCTTTCCGCAATGATCGGCGGCTGGACGGGGCCGAGATCGAGCTGATCCGGCGTTGGGTGCGAGCCGGGGCGCCGCGGGGCGATCCGAGCCATCTGCCTCCGGCGCCCGTCTGGCCCGCTGGCTGGCAGCTCGGCCGGCCCGACCTCGTGGTCACGATGACCGAGCCGTACGCGCTGCCGGCGGCCGGTGAAGACGTGTACCGCAACTTCGTCGTGCCGATCCCGATCGCCGAGGCACGCTTCGTCAGTGCGGTCGAGCTGCAGCCCGGCACGGTCCGCGGCATACATCACGCGCGCATCATGCTCGACCGGACCACTTCCGCCCGCCGCCTCGATGCGGGCGACCTCGTTCCCGGCTATGACTCGCGGCTAGCGGATCAGTCGCGATCTCCGGAGGGTCATTTCCTCGGGTGGGCGCCCGGGACCGTGCCGAGCATCGAGAAGGGACTGGCGTGGCGGCTGGAGCCGGGCACGGATCTGGTGCTCAAGACCCACCTGGTGCCGCGGGGGACCCCGGCGAGCATTCAGGTGGCGGTCGGGCTGTTCTTCACCGATCGTGCAGCCGCGGATCAGCCGGTCGTCGTGCAGCTTGGGTCGCAGACGATCGACATCCCGGCCGGGGACAGCCGGCACGAAGTGAGGGACGAGTATCGGCTGCCGGTCGATGTGGACGTCCTGGCAATCTACCCGCACGCGCACTACCTTGCCCGGACGGTCTCGTCCTTCGCCCGGTTGCCCGACGGCACGACCCGCGCGCTCATCCGGATCGACGACTGGGACTTCAACTGGCAGGACGAGTACCGCTACGCGAGACCCGTGCGGCTGCCGGCCGGCTCCCGAGTCGTCATGAGCTACGTGTACGACAATTCGGCCCACAATCGACGGAATCCGAACCGAGTGCCGCGCCGCGTGCGCTTCGGGCCGCGGGCGACCGACGAGATGGCGGAGCTGATGGTGCAGGTGCGACCGGTCGACGCCGGAGACGCCGCCATTCTCCGGCAGGACGTCGCAGGAAAAGTAGCTCAGATCGTGGTCGGTGGCGCCGAAGCGCGACTGGCCGAGGATCCTGCCAGTCCGGCCCTTCACGAAGAGTTGGCGGTCAGGCTCGCCACCGCCGGCCGCGTCGATCAGTCGATCGGGCATCTCGAACAAGCGATTCGACTCGATCCCAATCGGGCCACGGCGCACTACAACCTGGCAACTGCACTCGTTCGCAGGGGCGAGATCGGCGCCGCGATGGCTCGCTACCGTCAAGTGCTGGCGCTCGACCCGAACCATGCCGGGGCACACAACAACCTCGGTGGCCTTCTGCAATCGATCGGCCGTCACGCAGAAGCAGCGCAGCAGTATCGCCGGGCCGTGCGGATCGATCCGAACCATGCGGGCGCGCAGTACAACCTCGCCAACATCCTGCTTGCGGAATCCCGATTCGGCGAGGCCGAGGCGGCGCTACGCCAGGCGCTTGCAGTCAGGCCGGCGGACCCGGATGTGCACGCGAGCCTCGGTCACGCCCTGGTGGGTCAGGGCAGGATCGACGCCGGGGTCGCAGAGTACCGCGAGGCGCTTCGCCTCGCCCCCGACCGGCCGCAGATCTATCGCTACCTGGGTGACGCGTTCAGGACTCAGGGCCGACTCGCGGAGGCTGGCAGGGCGTTGGCGGTCGCGCGCGAGCTCGAAGCCCGGCAGCGCTGACGGGGCGCTACGGCAGCTCGGCCTCCGTGAACGGCGTACGGCACGGTTCGCCGCGCTCGTAGCGCCTCAGATTCCGCGCCATCCGCGCGACGACATTGTGGAATCCCGCCCTTTCGGCGGCCGCCATCACATCACGCTGCACGGCCGCCGCCTGCGCGTATTCCCCTAACTCGGCGAGCGCCATGGCGGCGGTTTCTCCCAGCTCGACGCTCTGGCCGGTCTCGAGCAGCTCTTCGACCAGGGCCATCGCCTGGCGACCGTCACGAACCCGGTCATCGGGCGCCGCGGCCAGGACGCGAGCCAGGGCATGCGAGAACATCGGCTGGTCGGGATGCAGTCGCCGCCCTTCGACGAGCCGGTCGCGCGCCTCGACGTACCGCTGCAGCCGGACGAACGCCAGTGCCTGACCGAAGTTGGTCTCGGGGTTTGCCGGGTCCATCTCGATGAGTTGCTCGTAGTGGCCCAGCGACTCCACCGGTCGGCCGCTCCCGGCGAGAGCCGCGGCCAGTTGCGCCCGTGCCTGGAAGTAGCCCGGGTCGCTTTCCAGCGCGGCGGAGAACCGGTCGATCGCATCCTCGAGCCGGCCGCTCGCCGCCCTGAGGACCCCGAGGCTGAACTGCGCCCGGCTGTGCTCCGGCGACATCCGAACCACCTGCTCGAACTGCTCGGTGGCGCCGGGGGCGTCACCCATCTGGAACAGCGCGGTGCCGAGACGGTGTCGCAGCGAGGGGTCGTCGGGAGCCAGCTCGAGGCCCTTGCGGAAGTAGTCGGCCGCGAGCGGGTAGTTGCCGATGTCGAGCGCTCGCCCGCCGCGGATGTTGTACGCGTTCGGGCTCTCGAGAAGCTCGTCCAGTGTCTGCTTCAGTGGATCCGGAGTCGGGGTCTCGATGTCTCCCTGCAGGCGCAGATGCATCTCGGCGGTCGCGGAATCGCCGAGTCCGCGGTAGGCCATCGCCAGCGGATACCGAATGCTGCTGGCCGGTGGATCGAGCTCCAGAGCTCTCTTGAGTTCTTCCACGGCTCGAGAGTAGTCCCGTTGCGCCAGCGCCGCGCGACCCAGACCGAACCGCGCGGCCGCCAAGCCCGGCCGGAGCCCGAGCGCCCGCGCGAAGTGCGGCTCTGCTGCCGCCGCGTCTCCTCGGGCGAGGTGTACGTCGCCCAGCAGCACCAGCGCGGCTAGATCGCCGGGACTCATCTCCAGGACCCGTTCGAACGCGGCGACCGATTCCTCGAGCGGTCCCTGGGCCTGATACAGACGTCCGAGGTAGTACGGCCAGCGGACGTCGCGAGGCGCCAGTATCTGCGCGTTGACGAAGCAGGTCCTGGCCGCGTCTAGATAGGCCGCCGCCATGAACAGCATTCCGATCTCGCCGTACGCCGCGCCTAGGTCCTCGGGTCGGGTGCCGGGATTCTCCAGCTTCGACAACAACGACGCCTGCGCCGCGTGCATCTGTGCCTGCACGGGCTCGGCCATCGACGACAGATCCGGCAGGCTGACGGGCTCCAGGCCCTGGCCCGCCGGTGGTTGCACCACGGAGGCGGCGGTCGGCGCGGGCAGTCCCGTCTCGTCGTCGACAGCCCCGGTGCAGCCTGCGGAGACACCCCACAGGAGGCAAGCGAACGACACTACCGCGATCCCGCCTCCGTGTCGCAAGGTCGTCATTCCACGAAGCCTTGGCCTTCCGTAAGGGTGGTCCATTCGTCGACGGGCACCGTGGCCCATGTCTCGACCCGTCCGCCAGGCCAACGGACTTGTACGCCAGGCGGATCGTCTGTGTCGCCGAGTCCGACCAGCACCCGTGGATCGCTCGCGGACGCGTAGCTGCCGTCGGCCCGCGCACGGCGCCACAGCGTGGATCCGTCCCGGCGGACGATGCCGACACGCGCGCCGAGCATGTCGCGTTGCGTCCGCGCGCCGACGAGTCTCAAACCCACCCAGTGGCTGCGGTGACCGACGTTGTTGAGCAGGAGCCTTGCGCGGCCGTTGACGTTGCTCACCAGCACGTCCACGTCGCCGTCGTTGTCGATGTCTCCGAAAGCGGCGCCGCGGCTGACGTCCGACCGCGCGAACACCGCTCCCGCCTGGGCGGAAACGTCCTCGAACCGATGTCCGCCGAGATTCCTGAACAGGAGATTGCGCTCGTCGTACGGAAAGGCTTCGTCCAGACGCGCCCGGACGGCTTCTATCGCGCCGTTGACCGCCAGGATGTCCAGCCAGCCGTCGTTGTCGTAGTCGACCCAGGCCGTTCCGAATCCCGTGTACCCCAGGCTGGCCGGTCCAAGCCCGGAGGACGCGCTGAAGTCCTCGAACAGGCCCGATCCGTCGTTGACGTAGAGGTTGTTGCCCTCGTTGGGCAAGTGGGTCATGAAGAGGTCTTCGTCGCCGTCGTGGTCGAAGTCGGCGGCATCCACGCCCATGCTCGCCTCGGGCCGACCGTCGGCGCTTACCGCTGCGCCCGACAGCAGCGCCCGGTTGACGAGGGTGCCGTCCCGTTGATTCATCCAGAGCAGGTTGGCGCGGCCGTCGTTGGCGACGTAGATGTCAATCCATCCGTCGCCGTCGAAGTCGGCGGTGGAGATGCCGAGGGCCGGGCCGAACGCCGTCCCGGCCAACGCGCGCGTCGTGACGTCCTCGAACGTGCCGTCTCCGCGGTTGCGGTACAGGCGATCGGGCTGCGGCGCGTAGACCTCCGGCGTACAGTAGTCCTGCCGCCCGGTCAGCCCGGTACAGCGCTGGTTGGCTTCGACGTCGAACCGGACGTAGTTCCCGACGTACAGATCCAGCCAACCGTCGCGGTCGTAGTCGAGGAACGAGGCCGGAACGCCCCATCCGCGGTCATCGGCGCCGCTTGTGGATGACACGTCGCTGAACGTGCCGTCACCATTGTTGCGCAGCAACTGGTTCGGTCCGTAGTTCGTGAGATAGAGGTCGACCCACCCATCGTTGTCGACGTCTCCCGCCGTCACTCCCATGCCGTAGCCTCGGGCGTCGATGCCGCTCTCGTCGGTGACGTCCGAAAACTGCGGCGCCCGTGCGCCGTTGCCGTCATGTCTTCCATCGTTGCGGTAGAGCCGGCCTCCATCCGCGCCGCGCGCGACCGCTCCGCCGTCCGGCGTGTTGCCGTGCAGCGTCCCACCCTGGACGAAATACGCGTCCAGGTCGCCGTCCTGGTCGTAGTCGAGCAGGGCGACACCCGCCCCGATCATCTCGGGGAAATAGAACTGGCCCGACATCCCGTTGGTGTGCACGAAGTCCAGACCGGTCAGATCGGTCAGGTCGCTGAACCAATCGTCCCCGTCGTCGGGACCTGAGCCGGTTCCATCGATGGATGGCGGCGGCGTGTCGTGGCCGTCGACCCCGTCCGCTTCCGGTTGCAGGGGACCGGCCATGCATCCGGCGGCCAGCGCCAGGGTTGCTATCGCGAGCGCGTGCTTGTTCACGATACCGAGGATTGTCCCGTTCGAAGCCCGTGGAGAACCGAACAAATGCACAGCATCGCCGATGCTATCACGGCGGTCGGCGGTTCGATCCACGGTCTTTACCTCGCGGTTGCGGCAGGCGTAAGATGCAAATCCTGGCCGGTCGGGCGGGCACGGCTGCCGCCTGATCCTGACCGGCACGCTCCCGGCCACCTTGCCGCAGCGTCAGCATCGTTGCCGGTGATTCCCTATGGGCGTTCAGGTCTTCACTGCCGACGCGAGAAGCAACGCGAAGCCTGCCGGCATGCTGGTGTGCATCGCGCTCCTGGCGGGTTGTGGCGCCGATCGCGAAGGCTCGGATCCACTCGAACCAGCGGAACGCACCGAAGTGAACACGCTCTCGGTCGGGGCGGATCCGTCCGGGCGCGACCGGAGCGCCTGGTTTGCCGAGCGGGCGGCAGAAAGCGGCCTGGATTTCGTGCACTTCAATGGGGCGTCGGACAGAGTCCACTTTCCGGAGATCATGACCCCCGGCGCGGCGCTCCTCGACTACGACAACGATGGCGACGTCGACGCCTTCCTGGTGCAGAACCGGGCGCTGGAAGGAGGCGCGCCAACGGATGGGGCGTTGCTATCCCCGCGGGGCCGGCCGCTGCTCGGGAGCCGCCTCTATCGCAATGATCTGGGGACCGCGGGCGATGGAACGCCCGCGCCGCGGTTCGTCGACGTTACGGCGGAGAGCGGCATCGACACGACGGGCGACGGAATGGGAGTGGCAGCCGGCGACTACGACAACGACGGTTGGGTCGACCTCTATCTGACGAACTACGGGCCGAACCAGCTTCTGCGCAACAATGGTGACGGGAGCTTCACCGACGTCTCGCGCCACAGCGGCACCGACGATCCCGGATGGGCGGTGTCGGCCTCTTTCGTCGACTACGACCGCGACGGGTGGCTGGATCTGTATGTCGGCAACTACGTGGCGTACGATGCCGACAACCCGACGACGTGCACGAACGCGGGAGGTGCGCCGGAATACTGTGCGCCGCGGGTCTACCCGCCGCAATTGGACCGGCTCTATCGAAACCGGGGCGACGGTACCTTCGGTGATGCGAGCACCGCCGCGCTGCAGGGACGCCGGCCCGGTGCCGCGCTCGGCGTGGTCACCGCCGACTTCGACGGCGACGGGTGGGTGGACATCTACGTCGCCAACGACGGCCAGGAGAACGACTTGTGGCTGAACCGGCGCGACGGTACCTTGTCCAATGCGGGACCGTTGTCGGGCGCGGCAGTCAACGCCGACGGCATGCCCGAGGCCGGCATGGGCGTGGATGCCGTTGACGTCGATCTCGACGGGGACGAGGACCTGTTCATGACGCACCTCAGGGGCGAGACGAACACGCTGTACGTCAACGACGGGTCGGGTTTCTTCGAAGACCGCAGCGCCCTCGCCGGCCTCGGTTCTCCCAGTCTCGGGCGCACGGGATTCGGGGCCGCGTGGGTGGACGTCGACAACGACACCTGGCCGGATCTCTTCATCGCCAACGGTGCCGTTGCGGCCATGCGGGATCCGGGAAGAGCGCAGGAACCCTTTCCATATGGTCAGCCGAATCAGGTGTTTCGCAATCTCGGCGGCGGTCGCTTCGAGGACGTGAGTGACAGGGCGGGGGCAGCGGCGCGGCTGTCGGAGGTGAGTCGCGGCGCGGCGTTCGGCGATGTCGACAACGACGGCGACGTCGACGTGCTCGTCAACAACACGAATGGACCGGTCAGGCTGTTCGTCAACGAGGTCGGCAATCGCAACCACTGGATCGGCTTGAGGCTGGTCGGCGGCGACGGACGCGACATGCTGGGTGCCCGCGTCGGGATCGTGCGCCGGGAGGGACCCACGCTCTGGCGCCGCGTCCGCGCGGACGGCAGCTACGCCTCGGCCAACGATCCGCGGGTGCTCGTCGGGCTCGGCGATTCGCCAGACCTTGCGGGTGTTCGCGTCCTGTGGCCGAGCGGTCGCATCGATGAATGGCAGCGGGTGGCGGTCGACCGGTGGACCACGTTGCAGGAAGGGCACCGATGATCAGGAACGGAACGGGCGTTCTCGGGATGGCCGGGTTGGCGTGTGTCGCAGGCATGCTCGTGGGAGGCTGCGCCGCGCCGGACGAGCCGTCCTCCGCGGTCGCCGGAGCCCGGCCGGCGTCGGACCCGGGTCCCGGTGACGTTGGTAGGAGCCTGCCGGATCTCGGCGGGGTGGATGCGTTCGTGGCGGCGCAGATCCGCGACCGTTTCGCGGCGATGCAAACCACCATCCAGATGTCCGACGCGACACCGGGCGTCCGGAGCTTGGCGTACGGCGAGATGGGCAAGCTGCTCATGGCCGCCGGGCTGGCCGAGGCCGCCGAGCCCTACCTGCTCGAGGCGCAGAGTCTGGTGGCCGGCGACATGCGTTGGCCGTACTACCTTGGTCATCTCTATCGCACCCTGGGCGATCTCGCGCGGGCCGCCACATCCTTCGAGCGCGCGCTCCAGCTTCGACCAGACGATCCGGTCACGCTGGTCTCCCTCGGCGAGGTGTATCTCACGCAGGGCCGGCCCGAGGCCGCCGAGCCGCTGTTCACGATGCAACTGAGCCGGCAACCCGATTCGGTGGTCGCGAACTACGGGTTGGGACGCGCCGCGCTGGCGAGAAACGACTACGAACGCGCCGTGTCCCACCTGGAGGCGGCGCTGGCCGGCAGCGGCGACACGGCCGTCGGCGTGCACTACCCGCTGGCGTTGGCCTACCGCGGACTGGGCGACGCGGACAGGGCCGAAGCGCACATGGCGCGGCGGTCCGACGTCGACCTGCTGCCCGCAGACCCGCTGATGGAGGAGCTCGAGGGCCTGCTGCAGAGTCCGCGCGCGTTCGAGGAGCGGGGAAATCGGGCGCTCAGCGGTGGAGACTGGGTGGCGGCCGCGGCGTACTTCCGTCGCGGCCTGGAGCTGGCGCCGGACGATCCGACGCTCCGGCACAGACTCGGAACCGCGTTGTTCCAGATGGGGGATGCGGACGGTGCGGTCAGCGAGTTCGAGCGGATTCTCCGAGCCAGTCCGGACCATGCGTTGGCGCACTTCAGCCTCGCCGTCATCATGGAAGCCAGGGGCCGGCGCGCAGAGGCCATCGAGCGATTCGAGGCGGCGGTCCGGCACCAGCCGGGCTACGTCGACGCGCGCCTCGGACTGGCCGGTCTTCTGCGACGGAGCGGCCGTCTCGAGGAGTCCCTGTCGCAGTACGAACAGGTGCTGCAACAGGCGCCGTACGCGCCGGGCGACCCTCGCGTAGCCGAAGCGCCGTTCGGCCAAGCGATCACGCTCGTCCGGCTTGGCCGTTACCGGGAAGCTCGGGATCGGCTCGCCGAGGCGATGGCGGTCTACCCCGACCAACCGTTCTTCGTACACGCGTTGGCCCGGCTCCTGGCCGCCGCGCCGGACGGTCGCGTCCGGGACGGCGACCGGGCGCTGGCGCTGCTGCAGGCACTACCCGAAGACCTCCGCCGCATCGATCTGGGCGAGACCATGGCGATGGCGCTGGCGGAGGTGGGGTTGTACGAGCGGGCGTTGACGTGGCAACGCGACGCTTTGACGACGGCCCGTCGCGGCGGCCGTCATGATCTCGTCCCGGGAATGGCCGAGAAGCTCAGCGCGTACGAGAACGGCAGACCCTGGAGAAGCCCGGATCCGGTCGGCTTCGATCCGTTTCTCGAGCGCTCGTCGATAGGCCGGCCGTGATGCGACGTCGCTACTCCAGCGACTCCAGCCAGGCCGCGAACCGCTCGTTGAACAGCGCCCCGGCGCGCCGCTCGCGCAGCCGCGCGACCACCGCCGGTCCCGGCATCCCGAGCTTGTGGAGAATCAGCCCGGCGACGAGGGCCGAGCGGTTGAACCCCATGCCGCAGTGCGAGAGCACGCGGTGGCCCTGCCCGACGAGGGTCGCGCCGAGGGTGGCGAGGGCGTCGAGCTTCTCCAGGTTCGGCAGGTCCTCGTCCAGGATCGGGAGGTAGATGTAGAGGACCTGGTTGGGCACGGTCGGCACGCCGACGTCGAGGCCGCCCTCGAGATCGATTACCGTGTCGATTCCGCTGGACGACACGATGTTCCAGTCGTGGATGACCGGCGAGATGAACAGCAGGCCGGCGTCGTCCACCTGCGTCAGCGCGAACAGCTCGGGCGGAATCTCGTAGCTGCGAGGGCCCGCGTCGTGGTCGGACAAGTTGCTCTCAGTACATCACGAAGGCGAACAGCCGCTGCCCGACGGCCACCAGCACGTACTGGCGCCCGTCGATCAGGTAGGTCTGCGGGGCGTTCGAGATGTTGCCGATGCGGGTGTGCCACAGCAGGTCGCCGTCGGCCGCGTCGAACGCCACGAAGTTGCCGCTGCCGTCGCCCGTGAAGACGACGCCGCCGGCCGTGGTCAGCACCCCCGCGCCGCCGCCGCCGCCCGCCGGCCAGGCGTGGCGCCAGACGATGTCGCCGGTCCGGTAGTCGATGGCCGAGAACGCGTTGCCGCCCGATCCGACGACGATCCGGTCCTTGCCGCCGAGGCCCATCGACCCGCGCGGGTCCGGGTCGGTCAGGTAGAGCAGGTTGAAGCCGTTGTTCTCCTGCGTGTAGAAGAGCCCGGTGTCGGGGTTGAACGCCGGCGGCTGCCAGTTGGTCACGCCGCCCTCGACCGGCGACACCAGCACGCCGGGGACGAGCGCTTCCTTGCGCGGGTCCGGGTTCGGCGAGCCGCTCTCGCGGATGTGGCTGGCCCAGTTGGCGCTGGCCCCGTAGCGGCTGGTGGCGACGTGCTGTCCGGTCACCCGGTCGACGGTGAAGAAGTAGCCGTTGCGCGCCGCGGTCGAGACCAGCTTGCGCGGCTCGCCGTCGATGACGCCGTCGATCAGGATCGGGGTCTGGGCGGAGTCCCAGTCGTGGGTGTCGTGCGGCGAGGTCTGGAAGTACCAGGCCATCTCGCCGGTCGCCACGTCGACCGCGATCAGCGTGCAGGTGAACAGGTTGTCGCCGCGCCGCGCCACCCCGGTGTATCCGGGCGTCGGGTTCCCGGTGCCGAAGATATAGTAGTTGGTCTCCGGGTCGTACACGCCGGGCACCCAGACCTGTCCGCCGCCGTGCGAGGCCGCATCCAGGCTCGGCCACGTCTCCAGCCCGGGATCCCCCGGCTTCATCGGAACCGTGTAGAAGATCCACTGCCGCTCGCCGCTCGCCGGGTCGAACGACTGCAGGAAGCCGGGCGCGTCGAGGTCGTTGCCGGTGCCCACGAGCAGGTGGTCGCCGACGACGATCGGGGCCATGGTCGAGAAGTACTGCTCCTCGAAGCTCGCGATCTCGGTGTGCCAGCGCTCCTCGCCGGTGCGGACGTCGAGCGCCACGAGGTAGTTGTCGACCGTCTCGAAGAAGAGCGAGTCGCGCCAGACGGCCACCCCGCGGTTGCCGATGTGGGGGCCGCCGCGCGTCTTCCAGAAGTAGTGCCAGCGCTCGCTGCCGTCCCGCACGTCGAGGGCCCAGACGTGGTCCGGGGCGGTCACGAACAGCAGGTCGCCCACCTGCAGGATGGCGCCCTTGACGCGCTGGCTGCCGATGGTGAACTCGCCGGCGCCCTCGCCGCCGATGAAGTCCGGGGCGCCGTTGCCCTGAAGCGGCGGCATGCCGGTGTTCAGCTCCACCGTCCAGGCCAGCGTCAGGTGCTTCACGGTCTCGGTGGTCACCTGGGTCAGCTTGCTGTAGCGCCGGCCGGTGTAGTCGCCGGAGTAGGTGGGCCACGAGTCGCCGAGCGGCGCGGTGAGCGACGCCGGATCCAGCCCGCCCTCCTGCGCGCCGGCCGCGACGGGAGCGAACATCGACAACGCGGCGGCGAGCACCGGAAGTGTCCGTGTCATTTCAGGGTCACCAGATAGGCCGTGACATTGTGGATGTCAGTGTCGCTGTACAGGGAGAGCAGCTCCCGGTGGCGGGACAAGGGGTCGGCGATCGCGACCCGCGTGCCGCCGCGCCGGCTGAACGAGCGGTGCCGCCCGTCGGACGTCGTCAGCACCACCACGAAGTCGTCGAGCCGCTCGAGCCGTCCCTCCACCCGTTCGCCGGAGGAGGTGATGACGGTGACGCTCACCGGGGGACGCTCAGCGCCGCGGGCGCCGCCGCGGACCCAGGTGTTCTGGAGCTGCTGCGGATCGGCGATTCGCGACGCGAGGCCCTGCAGGTCGCCGGCCGGCGAGTGGCACGTCGCGCACTGCGCGGCGAAGTAGGCCTGTCCCGCCGCAGCGCTGCCGACCACTATGTCCAGCTCGACCGGCTCGCCCTCCGGCGGACCGCCCTGCCGCGAGGCGGTGGACAGGACGCTGTGGATGTACTCGGCGACCGCCCGCACGTCCTCGTCGGACAGCGGCTGCGCCGGCATCCCGGACCCGTCCGGCGACGTGCTCCCGTTCCGGATGACGGGCCCCATCAGCTCGCCCTCCAGGTCGCGCAGCACCAACTGCGAGCGCAGCAGGTTCGGGCCTCCGAGGTCGCCGCCCCGCAGGTCGACGCCGTGGCAGGCGCGGCAGTTGATGCCGTATATCCCCTGGCCGCGGGCGATCAGCTCGGGATCCCCGGGTGGGCGCTGCAGGGCCGGATAGAGCCCCTGGCGCCGGCCCTGTCCGGCCGCCTGGCCGCCGGCCTCTTCTCCCCCACCGCCTGCCGCCGTAGGCTGCGCGCTCCAGGCCCCGGCGACGGACATTGCCAGGACCAGGGCACCGATCCGCTTCGTCGTTCGAGTCGCTCTCCGCATCGCGGCGATTATGGCTCCGTCGCGGCGCGTGTCAAGCGCGGGGGGTGTCCGTCCGACATGATCTGAGAATGCGCTACCATCAACAGTTCAGATGCACCGACTAGCGGTCGGTCCCAAGGTGGTCATCCTCTCCGCGCTCGTCTGCGCGTTGCTGGTGGCGGGCGTCTCCGCCCAGCCCTTCCTCGGCTTCGGCGCCTGGGGGCGTCCCAATCTGCGCTACGACGGCGAGGTCACCTTCGTGCGCCTCCGCTGGGACCGGGGCGAGTTCGGCGCTCAGGTGTACGGGCGTGGCTACATGATGTGGGCTCACGAGTTCCCGCGGGCCGAGCAGCACCTGATGACGCTGCTCAACGACTTCACGACCGTCGACGCCAAGGAGACCGGCAGCCTGATTCTGCCGCTCGACGACCCCCAGCTCTTCCGGCATCCCATCGCGCTGATGCAGGAGCCGGGCTTCTGGGCGATGACCGACGGGCAGGCGGCCCGCCTCCGCGAGTACCTGCTCAAGGGCGGCTTCGTCATCTTCAACGACTTCGAGGGCCGGCAGTGGGAGAACTTCGAGGCCCAGATGCGCCGCGTGATCCCCGATGGCCGCTGGCTGCCGCTCGACCCGGGCCACCGCATCTTCGACACCTTCTTCAACGTGGAGGAGCTCGCGCTCCCGAACCCCTACAACCATCACCTCGCCGGCCTCGTCCCGGAGTACTTCGGGCTCTTCGAGAACAACGATCCCGAGGGCCGGCTGATGTCGATCGCCTGCTACAACACCAACCTGGCTGAGTTCTGGCAGTCGGGGGGCACCGGGTTCTTCCCCATCGAGCCGATGAACACGGGGTTCGAGCTCGGCATCAACTACATGATGTACGGGCTCACGCACTAGCCGACCGGCGCCGGCGCGATGACAGCACCCAGAGCACGAGCCACGCGGGTAGCGAGAGAACCGCCGCGTAGATCCACACGGCAATCGGCCCGAGCAGGCCGCCCACCGTCGCGGCAAGGGTCGTGAGCGGGCCGAGCACGGCGGCGCAGCCGTAGGCCGCCAGTCGCGAGCGCGGGCGCAGCCGGCGGACGGCGAGTGTCAGCGGAATCCCGGCCGGCCAGGTGAACACGAATAACGCCACGATTGCGGCGGCCATCATCGGTCCAGGCATCGGCGGCACCGGACCCGGATTGAAGCCGAATCGGACCAGCGCCTGCGCGACCACGGCGAGCGGCAGCCAGAGCGAGAGCAGAAGCGTGCGTCTCATGTTTCCAGGCTGTCACACAGCCGGCGGAAGTGGCAATCGGAGTTGGTTCAGTGAAGAGGGAACGCCTGAGCCGGGGTCCGGATGGGAATGCCATGGAACGGCGACATCACCAACAGATCCTGGTCGCCGGTGATCAGGCAGTCCGCGCGCCCCAGGAGGGCGGTTTCGAGCAGCATGTCGTCTCCGGGGTCGCGGCATCCCAACTTGGCGCCGACGATTGACACCCACTCGGAGACGGCTTCGAGTTGGGCGAGAAAAAGCCACCGAGCGTCCCGGCTGACGTACCGGTCGAACTTGGAACGATGGAACCGCGTTCGCAACTCGCCGAAGGTCTCGTCGGAGAAAAGCAGCACTCCGTGCGCGTCTCGTATTGCGTCCACTATTACGCGCGGCCGGCCGGCCGGTGTCAGTGCCGCGCTGATCAGCACATTGGTGTCGAGAACGAAGCGCTCAACTATCATCGGACAGGAGCGCTTCCAGCTCGGCTTTGGTCAAGCCGCGCGCCGCCGCCTCGGCTCCCAGGCGGTCCATGGTTTCGGTGAGGCGTGCCCAGGCGGCGCCTCGCAGGCGTTCGTACTGCTGCATCGACATCACGACTCCGACCGGCCGGCCCTTCTTCGTGACGCGGACCGGAGCGGTCTGAGCGGCGTCGAGCAACTGTCCGAACCGGTTCTTGGCCTCGCGGGCGGCGATTTCCTTCATGTGTCCATAATAGCCATTATGGACACAGCGTGCCACCCTCCTTCAGAGCACCGCGCCGCGTCAGAACCCGACCATCGTTCAAGGACAGCACCAAGCCTTTCTCGAACCGCTCTCAGCGATCCCGGCTCCGGTCACATCCCGGCGGCCAGGCTCTCCACCATCCGGGGCAGCCGCTCCACCAGGTAGAGCGGGAGCGACAGCAGCGGGTAGCGGATCCGTTGGGAGCCGTGGCCGCGGCGCACGTCGGCTTCGACCATGTGCAGGGCCGGCAGGCCCGCATCGAAACGGACAGCGAAGGGAACCCGTTTCTCCGCTACGAACTGGTGCAGCGATTTCAGGGTACCGGTGCGACCGGCCTTGACCTCGATCGGGACGATGCGGCCGCCGAGCTCGCACACGTAGTTGACCTCCGCATTGTTGGAACGGCCCTCGCGCAGCCAGTAGGTCAGTTCGCGGTTCGGCCGGTCGGCGAGAAGGAACTGCAGGTGCTGGCCGATGAACTGCTCGGCGCCGGGACCGGCGGTGACCAGTTGGGTCGCAGTCTGACCGGCGATGGTCTGCCAGCCGAGTCCGCAGACGGCGTTCATCAGGCCGACGTCGAGGAAGATCAGCTTGAAGACCTTTTCCTTGAGGTCCGCTTGCAGCGGCAGTCCGGAACACTGGCTGTGAGTGACTCTCGCGATGACGCGCGCCATGGCCAGCAGGTCGATGTCGCGGCGGATGGTGGCGCTCTGGTCGTCCGGGGAGACGTTGCTGTACTTGACCTTTCGCCCGGTGTGGCGGGCCGCGAAGTTGAACACGCGGAGCATGCGGGTGAGGTCGCGGCGCGACGCATACTTCGGGAAGTCGTCCCGCCAGGTATCGATGATGCTGGCGTGCACCGTGCTGACGGACCGGAGGTTTCCGGACTCGGCGTAGGCCTTGACCGCCTCGGGCATGCCGCCGACGAAGTGGTACAGGCGCAGGAGCTCCAGCAGGCGGTGGTGAATGACCGGTTGCGTCGACGGCGGTTCGGGACCGATCGTCCATTCGAACGTCTCGATCTCGCGGGCAAGCCGGTTCTGTCCGACGGCCCGCAGGAACTCGGTGAACGTCATCGGACCCAGATCGAGGTACTGGATGCGTCCGACGGGCATGGAGAAGGCGTGGTCCGACAGCATGAACTCCATCAGGGAGCCGGCGGCGACGATGGGCAACTCCGGCATCTCTTCGAGGAAGTAGCGGAGCGAGACGAAGGCGCTCGGGGCTGCCTGTATCTCGTCCAGGAACAGGATCGTGCGCTCGGATCGCGGTCGGTTCGAAACGGATTCGATCACGTCGAGCACGGTCCGCGGATCGTTGCCGGCGAACGTCTCCGCGAGATCCGGATGTCGTTCGAGGTTGACGGTCAGCAGTTCGCGATCGGTTGCCGCTTCGCAGAACAGCCGGACCAGCGTGGATTTGCCCACCTGCCGTGCGCCGCGCAGGATCAGGGGCTTGCGGCCGGACCGCTGCAGCCACTCCCGCATGTCCTCCAGGCGATGACGGTGCACGAGGCGAGCATTTCATTTGTATGCCCATAAAATCAACATCAGACTACGATTTCATGGGTATATTTTCTGCCGTAGAGCGAGTTCAGAAACCCACCATCGTCTGCAGGTAGAAGAAGTCCGCCGTGTCCAGCGTGAAATCGGCGTCCTGCTCCTGCCTGCCAGCCGCCCGCGCCTCACGTCCGATGACCTGCGAAAGACAGGTCTGTCGCCCGCTCGATGAGTCTCGACATTCCTGTAGTAGCACCATCTCCGGCGCGATACCTCGGGCCGCCAATCCCTTGCTTCCGCCGGCGTAGCGTCAACTGTCGTCTCCCGCCGGAATCCACTCGCCTGTCGTTGCGCTACAGAGCCTCGACATTGTTGTCAGGTTCGCAACGGTGTTGGATACGACTCGCGGCCCGCTGCAGCCAGGACATAACCCGCTGATTCCAGGGGAGTAACGGGTGCCGGTGCGGTCTGTTTGCGATCTTGGCCCGCGTCTTGCACTCCCTCTTGGTCGATTCGGGGGGCGCTGCCGTAACGGCGGGCTCGTTGCACGGCCGGGAGACGTCGGCCCAGCTCGCACAAGGTTACCGGCCGTCCGGCGTTCCGGCAGCCGTCCTTCCTATTTCAGGCCCACACGCGCGTCGGAGGCGCCTCACATGGAAGTCACCAGCAAGGCAACGCGGATTCGGCTCTTCAGCATCAACACGCCGCAGATGCGCGCGTTCCACATGTCGTGGTTCGCGTTCTTCCTCTGCTTCTTCGCCTGGTTCGGCATCGCGCCGCTCATGACGATCGTCCGGGACGAGATGGCGTTGACCCAGTCGCAGATCGGCTGGCTCGTCATCGGCTCCGTGGCCGGCACCGTGGCGGCGCGGGTACTCATCGGCTGGCTCTGCGATCGCAGCGGCCCGCGGTTGGCCTACACCTGGCTGCTCATCGTCGGGTCGCTCCCGGTGATGGGCCTCGGCCTGGCCCAGAACTTCCAGACGTTCCTGATCTTCCGGGTGCTCATCGGCGTCATCGGGGCGTCGTTCGTGATCACGCAGTACCACACCTCGGTGATGTTCGCCCCGAACGTCGTCGGCGCCGCAAACGCCACCACCGCGGGCTGGGGCAACCTGGGCGGCGGAGTCACCCAGCTCGTCATGCCGATCGTGCTCGGCATCCTCACGGTCGGCGCCTACGTACCGTTCACCGACGTCCAGTTTCTTCCCGGCCTTGGGTTCAGCGACGCCGTCGGGTGGCGGGTGGCGATGGTGCTGGCCGGCGCGATGTGCGCCCTGGTGGGCGTGGCGTACTACTTCCTCACCCAGGACGCGCCCGAGGGGAACTACCGGGCACTGCGGGCGGCCGGCAAGATGCCACCCACTCACAGCGTGACGGGCTCATTCGCGGTGGCATGCAGGGATCTGCGCGTGTGGATGCTGTTCTTGATCTACGGCGCGTGTTTCGGGATCGAACTGACCTTTATCAACGTCGTTGCGCTGTACTTCGTGGACTACTTCGATTACTTCCAGACGACGAGTGTTGTGCAGGCGGTCCAATGGGCTGGTGCGGCGGCCATGCTCTACGGACTGACCAACCTCTTTGCTCGCACGCTGGGTGGAGCAGTCAGTGACCGTTTTGGCCGAAAATGGGGATTGGCCGGCCGCGGGCACTGGCTGTTCCTCGCGCTCTTCGCTGAAGGATTGGCCCTGATGCTCTTTTCCCAGGTGTCCAGCCTCGCGTTGGCGCTGCCGACACTCATGCTCGTGAGTCTATGCGTCCAGATGTCGAATGGTGCGACCTATGCGGTCGTGCCGTTCATCAACAAAACGGCGCTCGGGTCGGTGGCCGGCATCGTCGGGGCGGGAGGGAACGTGGGCGCCGTGGCGGCTGGATTCCTGTTCAAGGGCGCCCTCCCCTGGCCCACGGCCTTTCTCGTGCTCGGGGCTCTGGTCACCCTCAGCTCGTTCCTCGCGCTCGCGGTGCGATTCAGCCACGAATCGGAGACCGAGGCGTGGTCGGCGGTCACGGCGGCGATCGCGCCTCGGCGCGTCGATCTGGGCAGCGATGGAGAAACCGCCGACGCCGCGGGATAGTTGGAGAGGCACGCGATGATCGATACGAGCAGCGCACCGAAAACCGTTGTCGTCATCGGCAACGGGATGGTCGGGCATCGGTTCTGTGAGAAGTTGGTCGAGCTCGACCGCCAGGGCCGGTACCGGATAGTGACCTTCTGTGAAGAACCTCGTGCGGCCTATGACCGCGTCGGCCTCACCCGATTCTTCACGGATCGCGATCCCGAGCGGCTCATGCTCACCAGCACGGAATGGTACGAGCAGCAGGGCATCGCACTCCACGTCGGCGACAAGGCCACCGGCGTCGACCGCGACGCCCGGATCGTGCGCTCGGCAAAGGGTCGGGAGATTCCCTACGACTTGGTCGTGCTCGCGACGGGCTCCGCTCCCTTCGTCCCACCCATTCCGGGCGTCGACAAGAAAGGCGTTTTCGTCTATCGGACGATCGAAGACCTCGAGGCGATCATCGCGTACGCGGGGAACATCGAGAAGGCGGCTGTCATCGGCGGCGGACTGCTCGGTCTCGAGGCGGCCAAGGCCGCTTACGATCTCGGCCTCGACACGCACGTCATCGAGTTCATGCCTCGACTGATGCCCCGTCAGTTGGATGACGCCGGCTCCGAGCTCCTCATCAAGGAAATCGAGGCGCTCGGCGTGCAGGTGCACGTCGATACGGCCACGAAGGAAATCGTCGGCAACGGCAAAGTCGATGGCATGGTGTTCAACAGCGGCGTCACGCTCGACGTAGGGATGGTCATCGTCTCGGCGGGCATTTGTCCCCGCGACGAGCTGGCCCGAGCGTGCGGCATCGACGTCGGAGAGCGGGGCGGTGTGGTGATCGATGACCACCTGCAGACGAGTGACCCGCACGTCTACGCCATCGGTGAAGTGGCGCTGCACGGCGGGATGGTGTACGGGCTCGTCGCACCCGGGTACGAGATGGCGGAGACGCTCGCCGCCCGGCTGACCGGCGATCGGACCCGGGCGTTCACCGGGGCCGACCTCTCGACGAAGCTCAAGCTGATGGGCGTGGATGTGGCGAGTTTCGGGCGCTACGCTGCCGACGAAGCCACCGCCAAGCCGCTCACCTATGATGACCCGTTCGGCGGCGTGTACAAGAAGCTGCTGTTCAGCCTCGACGGCAGGAAGTTGCTTGGCGGCATTCTGGTCGGTGACGCGTCCGACTACGGCAGTCTCATGATGCTCGCGAAGAGCGAGACCGAGCTGCCGGCCGAACCGGGGGCATTGGTGCTCGGCTCGAACGGCGGCGGTGTCGTCGTCTCCGCCACGGAGATGCCTGACGACGCCCAGGTGTGTCAGTGCAACGGCGTCGACAAGGGCGACATCTGCCGTGCGATTCGGGACAACGACTTCACGGTCGTCGGCGAGGTGAAAGCCTTCACGAAGGCGGGCACCGGCTGCGGCGGCTGTCTGCCGCTCGTGACGGGTCTTCTCGAGCAGGAGCTGGAGGCAGCGGGCAGAACCGTCAACACCGATCTGTGCGAACACTTCCCCTACACCCGGCAGCAACTGTTCGATACCGTCAAGGTCAAGGAGATGAAGACCTTCGACGCACTCATCACGGCGATTGGACGCGGCAACGGATGCGAGACCTGCAAGCCGGCCGTCAGCTCGATGCTCGCGAGTCTGTGGAACGAGAACATCCAACTGGATCAACATCAAACGCTCCAGGACACCAACGACCGCTTCCTGGCGAACATGCAGCGCGGCGGCGTCTACTCCGTGATTCCGCGCGTCCCCGGCGGCGAAATCACGCCTGACAAGCTCATCGCGCTCGGCTCGGTCGCCAAGAAATACAGTCTCTTCACGAAGATTACCGGCGCTCAACGGATCGACATGTTCGGCGCGCAGGTGCATCAATTGCCCGACATCTGGGAGGAGCTGGTTCGCGCCGGTTTCGAGAGCGGTCACGCCTACGGCAAGGCGTTGCGGACCGTCAAGAGCTGCGTCGGGACGACATGGTGTCGGTACGGCGTACAGGATTCGGTCAAGTTCGCCATTCGGGTCGAGCAGCGCTATCGGGGGATCCGGTCTCCGCACAAGCTCAAATCGGCGGTTTCCGGGTGTGTGCGTGAATGTGCGGAGGCGCGGAGCAAGGACTTCGGCCTCATCGCCACGGAGAGCGGCTACAACCTCTATGTCTGCGGGAATGGCGGCACGAATCCACGACACGCCGACCTGTTGGCCGGCGACCTCGACGAGGAGACCGCCATCGTGTACATCGACCGCTTCCTGATGTTCTACATCATGACCGCGGACAGACTCACCCGGACGGCGGTCTGGCTCGCGAACATGGAGGGCGGCATCGACTATCTGCGAGACGTGATCGTCCACGACACGCTCGGCCTCTGCGACGAGCTCGAGCGGCGGATGGCGCACCTGGTCGACACCTACAAGTGCGAGTGGAGAGAGGTCGTCAACAATCCGGCGCTCCGCAAGAGGTTCAGGCAGTTCGTCAACACGGACGAAACCGAGGTCGGCATCGAGTTCGTCGATGAGCGCGGCATGCAACGCCCCAGGTATTGGGAGAAAGACATCATTCCGCTCGCAGACGCGCCGGCGACCTCCGGGGCGACGTTGAAAGACCTGCGCGAGTCGCCCGAGAGACAGTGGGTCAAAGTCGGGGCAGTGTCCCACTTCCCGTGCGACGGCGGGGCCGCGATCAAGTACGGCAAGACACAGATTGCCGTGTTCAATTTCTCCTCGCGCGGCGAGTGGTATGCGACGCAGAACATGTGTCCGCACAAGCAGGCGTTCGTTCTCTCGCGCGGTATCGTCGGTGACGCGCAGGGTACGCCGAAAGTCGCCTGTCCGCTGCACAAGAAGACGTTCTGCCTCGAGTCGGGGTCCTGTCTGAGCGGCGAGGACTACGAGGTGCTCACGTTTCCGGTGAAAACCGAAGGCGACGATGTCTACCTCGAGCTTCCTCCGCAAGCGCTGCTCGATGCGGTATTGGCGACCGAAACCGTCTGCCACACCGCGGCGCATCCCAGAGGACCTGGGGCAGGTGCAGCGAAGACACCGGGCACGCCGTACCTGAGGCTGGAACGTCCCGACGGGCAGGTGGACTATCTCGGGGAGCGGGAAGGTGCGGGAGTCGGAAGCCCATGAGCGCTGCCACGTTGCCCGCGCTGATCGATCGCCTGCTCCTGGAGCAGCAGGAAACGGCCGCCGCGCGCTTCGCGCAGGCGCACGACGAGGCGGAGGCCGCTGGTCCCGCCCTGGCCGGACGCTATTCGGCGCTGATGCCGGCGACGCCGCCGGCCGCCGGCCAGCAGTACGCCTTCGACGTGGACCTGGACGCCTGCTCCGGCTGCAAGTCGTGCGTCGCGGCGTGCCATGCGCTGAACGGCCTCGAGGAGGAGGAGTCGTGGCGCGACGTGGGGCTGCTGCACGGCGGAAGCCAAAGCCTGCCCGTGATGCAGCATGTCACGACCGCGTGTCACCACTGCCTCGACCCGGCCTGCATGCACGCGTGCCCCGTCGACGCCTACGAGAAGGATCCGGTGACGGGCATCGTCAAGCATCTCGACGACCAGTGCTTCGGGTGCCAGTACTGCACGCTGGCCTGTCCGTACGACGCGCCGAAGTACAGCCACGCCAAAGGGATCGTCCGCAAGTGCGACATGTGCAGCGATCGGCTGGCGGAGGGCGAAGCCCCGGCCTGCGTCCAGTCGTGTCCGAACGGCGCCATCGCGATTCGCGTGGTCGACGTCGAGCAGGTCGTCGAGGAATCGGAGACCCACCTGTTCGTCCCGGGGGCGCCGGAGCCGGCCCTGACGCTGCCGACCACCGCCTACCGGACCGACCGGGTCCTGCCGCGGAACATGATTCCTGCGGACTACCATTCGGCGGATCCGGGGCGGGTCCACTGGTCGCTGATTCTGATGCTCGCGCTCACGCAGCTCTCGGTCGGGGCATTTCTGGTGGAGCGGCTGCTGGAGCTGCTCGTCCCGGGAGCGCTGACGGCCAGCATCCGTCCGGTCCACGCCGCGAGCGCGCTGGTGTTCGGCCTGCTGGCGCTCGGGGTCAGCGTGCTGCACCTCGGCCGGCCACGATACGCCTATCGGGCCGTCATCGGGTTGCGGCATTCGTGGCTCAGCCGTGAGATCGTGGCGTTCGGGCTCTTCGCGGGGTTGGCGGTGACCTATGCCGTCTGGTCCTGGCTGGAATCCGTCGGCTGGCTCGGACGGTTCGGTGCGTGGGGCGTGACCGCCGCCGCCGGATCGGCGACCGAGACGGGGCCTGCCCTCTGGCTCGGCTGGAGCGTGGCGCTGTCGGGCGCCGCCGGGGTGCTCTGCTCGGTCATGGTCTACCAGTACACGAAGCGTGATTTCTGGAACGGCCCGGCGACCGCCTGCCGATTCCTGCTGACGACCGCGGTGCTGGGACTGGCCGCCGCTTGGCTGCCGCTGCTGATCATCGCGGGCGGCAGTGACGCGGGCCTGGCCACGGCGGCGGTCGACCGCTACGGCACGCTCCTGTGCCGGGGCCTCATCGCCGCGTCGTCGGCGAAGCTGTTGTTCGAGGCGTCGCTGTTCCGCCATCTGGCCGTGCGGTCGACCACATCGCTCAAGCGGACGGCCCGCCTGATGACCGGCGCGCTCTTGAGCGTCACGATGGCGCGCTTCGCCGCCGGACTCCTCGGCGGCCTCGCCATGCCCGCCCTGCTCCTGCTGAGTCGCGTGCCGACGAGTCCGGAGCATGGCCAGGACCTCGTCTTCGTGGTGCTCGTCGGGATGCTCTTCGCCGCCTGTCTCGCCGGCGAGATCCTCGAGCGCTACCTGTTCTTTGCGGCCGTCGCCGCACCCAAGATGCCGGGCACCATGTGATGTTGCACCAACGCGACGGGTATCTGACCCGTGATCTCCGCCGTACGCCCGGCGGTTTCGGCCTCGGGCAGGTTCCCGCGAAGCTGCAGCCGGACGCCACCACCGACATGGTGTGCGGCTATTGCTCCACCGGCTGCAGCCTGACGGTTCATCTCAGGGATGGCGAGGCGGTGAGCCTGACCCCGGCGGTGGATTACCCGGTGAACCGCGGCGTCGCCTGCCCGAAGGGGTGGGAGGCGCTGGCCGTGCTCGGGGCCGGCGACCGCGCCACCACGCCGCTCCGGCGGGACGCGGCGGGCGTCCACCGCCCGTTGGGCTGGGACGAGGCGCTGCGGACCATGGTCGAGCGCTGCAAGGCGATCCAGGCGCAGCACGGGCCGGAATCGGTGGCGTTCCTCAGCACGGGCCAGATGCCGACCGAGGAGATGGCGCTGCTCGGTGCGCTGGCGAAGTTCGGGATGGGGATGGCGCACGGCGACGGCAACACCCGCCAGTGCATGGCGACCTCGGTGGTGGCGTACAAGCAGGCGTTCGGATTCGATGCGCCCCCCTACACCTACCGCGACTTCGAGGAGTCGGACGTCATCGTGCTCGTCGGGGCCAACCCGTGCCTCGCGCATCCGATCCTGTGGGAGCGCGTGCTCCGGAATCCGCACGATCCGGCCATCGTCGTCATCGATCCGCGCGTCACCGAGACGGCGATGCAGGCGACCGACCACCTCGCGCTCCGGCCCAAGTCGGACCAGGCGCTCTTCTACGGCCTCGCCCGGATCCTGATCGCGCGCGGCTGGATCGACCAGGCGTACATCGACGCGCACACGCGCGACTTCGACGAGTACGCCGCGGCGGTCGAGCCGTACACCCTCGAGCGGGTGTCCGCGGCGACCGGTCTCGGCGCGGCGGTCATCGAGCGGCTCGCGCAGACGATTCATGGCGGCGCGCGGGTGTCGTTCTGGTGGACGATGGGCGTCAACCAGAGCTACCAGGGGGTGCGCACCGCGCAGAGCATCATCAACCTCGCGCTGATGACCGGCAACATGGGGCGGCCCGGCACCGGGGCGAACTCCATCACCGGCCAGTGCAACGCGATGGGCTCGCGTTTGTTCAGCAACACCACCAACCTGCTCGGCGGCCACGACTTCGCGAATCCGGACCACCGGGAGAAGGTGGCGCGGGTGCTCGACGTCGACCCGGGCGTCATCCCGACCCGCGCGAGCTGGGCCTACAACGAGATCATCGAGGGGATCCTGCGGGAGCGGATCAAGGGGCTGTGGGTCGTCTGCACCAACACCGCCCACTCCTGGATCAACCAGGACCAGGCGCGCGACGTGCTCGGCCGGCTCGACTACCTCGTCGTGCAGGACATGTACGCCACCACCGAGACGGCGCGGATGGCCGACCTCGTGCTGCCGGCCGCCGGCTGGGGCGAGAAGGACGGGACCTTCATCAACTCGGAGCGGCGCATCGGCACCATCAAGAAGGTGGCGCGGGCGCCGGGGCAGGCGCTCGCCGATTTCTCCATCTTCAAGCTGGTGGCCGAGTACTGGGGCTGCGGCGAGATGTTCCGGGCGTGGCAGTCGCCGTCCGCGACGTTTCAGATCCTGAAGCGGCTCTCGGCGGGCCAGCCGTGCGACATCACCGGCATCGACGGCTACGACATGCTGGACGAGCGGGGCGGCATCCAATGGCCCTGCCCGGCCGGGGAGTCCGCGGAGGCCGGACGCACCGAACGGCGCCTCTTCGAGGACGGCCGCTACTACCACCCGGACGGACGCGCCCGCTTCCTCTACGAGGACCCGCGCCCGCTGCCGGAGCCGCTGAACGACCGGTTTCCGCTGCTGCTCCTCACCGGGCGCGGCAGCGCGGCGCAGTGGCACACCCAGACCCGCACCGCGAAGTCGGCCGTCCTGCGCAAGCTCTATCCCGCCGAGGTCTACGTGGAGGTCAATCCGCTCGACGCCAGGGCGCGCGGCATCGGGGGCAACGACGCCGTCCACGTCGAGTCGCGTCGCGGCCGCATCACCGCCACCGCGTTCGTCACCCGCTCGGTGCGGCCGGGCCACCTCTTCGTCCCGATGCACTACGAGGAGACCAACCGGCTCACCGACGCCGTCTTCGATCCCTACTCGAAGCAGCCCTCGTACAAGGCGTGCGCCGTCGAACTGCGGCCTGTCGCGGCGGTCGGGTGACCCACACCGCTCCGGGTACGTCTTCAAAGCTCATGCGACGCGCTTGAGGAGCTTCCGATCGAGATCCGCCCTGGACTCCAGAGACGAGATCATCTCGCCACCGACGTCGGACAACCGCGCGAGATCGAGTCGGGGAATCTCGGATTGATCCTCGAAGACCAGAATGGACTCGAACCGCAGGCTGTGCCGGTGGAAGTGGGACAGCATGATCGTGGTCAGCCGCGCCTTGTCCCGATTGGGCACCCCGTACAGGAACAACGGGGTGTCGAACTTTCCCTCGATTCTGTAGTCCACCCGATACGCCTCGGGGTTCGGGAGTTCCTCCGGCAGGAAATCCGCTTGGAGCTTTTCCTCGTCGATCAGGCTCTTCAGCATCTCGGCGAGGTCGTCGTAGAACGTCGACTTGACCCGGGAGCGGGAGAGAAACGTCAGATCGTAGACTCTCGTCAGCGCCTGGCCGAAACGGAATACCGCTTCCGGAAGCCTGTCGATGGAGGTGTCGAGGCAGAAGGCCCCCCCCGCTCGTTCCACGCCCATTTCGCCCACGATGCGTTCCAGCATCTGTCCTCGTGTCCCGTCCAGGAACGCGTCGACGTCGTGGTCGTAGCTGATGTGCATCAGAGTGTGACCCCGGTCCGACAGGCGTACCCCACCCACCCCGGCTTCCGACACGTGGATCGGAAACCGGTCTCCGTCAGGGAACTCGAAGTGGGTGCGCAGCATCAACGCGCCGTCGGGGCGCGTCGTCAGTCGCACGTCCGCGCAGAGCCTCTCGCACAGGCGCTTTTGTAGAGCGTTCACATCAAGATCCATAGGGCAACCTCGGCGCGTCGTGCGACGCGGAGAGTCCGGCAACGTTGAAGTCGTCTATCAGGCAGGCCAGCGCGCCGTCGAGGGTCGTGAAGAGTCCCGTCTCCTCGGCTTCGCGCTCGGGATTCTTCCCGGAGGCTATCGCTCTTACCGTCGCGCGATGGATATGAGGCCTATAGATGATGTCTCCGTGCTCATGTCCCGGGCCGTTGTACCGTGCCAACGTGAGCCTTGAACCGTCGAGCGACACGTGTGCGATTCCGCAGGAGAAATCCTCGTCGTCGAAGAGATTCTGGCGCTGGTAGATCTCGAACCGAGACTCCTCGCCATCTTCGGCGACCGCCTTGAACGACCGCTGGCGATGAACCGGCGCTCCCGTCGGCTTCTCCGACCACCGCGAGCCGGGATTGGCTACCCGCTTGCGTATGGCACGAAGCAAGTCGAGTTCCTTGTCGGTATAGAGGCGGGTAGTCATTATCAACGCTTGAGTGTCTCTACACTGGAACGACTGGGATGCTCGGACGATCCGCCCGCGTGGTGCGGGTGCTCCGCCCACCGTAGGCGGACCTTCAGGTCGTTCAGATGGTTCGAAGGAAGAAGACTCTTGTACTGGAGACGTCCGACGATGATCCCAGGGGCAATCCCCTGGTCCTCGGCGAATCTGAGTACTTCCACGGGGCCGTACGCTCCGCTGTCCACGAAGCGCCGCCACTCTGCACGCGGCACGAGGTAGTTCGCCGCCCAGTCGTTCGCTTCGGCTTCCATGTCGTTCCCGCCGTCTTCGGTTCCGTCGACGAACACGTTCTTCTTGCCGTGCAGCAGGACGTGTGCAGCCTCGTGAAACAGACTGAACCAGAGGTGGCCGTCCGTCTTGTGGCGTGCGCTCAGCGCGATGACCGGACGGCGGGCCGAGGGCCACCAGGCAGCGCCGCTCAAGCGCGTCTTCGGTAGAGGCTTGACGAGCGCGAAGGCGACGCCCGCTCCGTTGCAGAGCCGCTGGGCTTCGTGGAGCGATTCCGGCGCCGCCGTGCGGGTCAATCTACGTAGCTGCTTGAGTGCGCTCTTGAACGCGGTTTGACGATAGTCGGCGCACGGCTGGCCGGCGGCATCGATCTCCGCGAGTCGGAGCCAGGCGGCTAGAGCGAACTTGTCGCTCTCGAAGCTCGGAGAATGACGATAGGCGACGTTCGCCGCCCCGTACTTGACGTGCCAGGCTTCTACCGACGCTACGCCAAAGAAGGCCAGCAACGCCGATACGGCATCCCCGCCCGCAGCGGGCTTGACGCCCCGTTTCGCCAGCTCCCGGATCGGGAAGGATCTGGACCAGGCCGCCGCCGCGACCCCTTCCTCGGCCTCTGCAGCGCGGGTCCGTTGCAGTCGGTAATCCATTTCGATGCCGAGCCAGATCTCGGCGTCCACGCCGAGCACCTTCTCGAACTGCAGGGCGGTCCGCGGTTCGATCGGGGCCTTTCCGGCGACGATCTCGCTGATGAGCTTCGCCGAGCGGCCGCACCGCCGAGCGAACTCGGCCGGCGTCATGCCCTGGGCGTCCAGGCGCTCCTTCAGAACCCAACCAGGCGGAACCGCGTAGTCCGGCTCATACCGGTGGGTGGCCTTCTTCGCCATAAGAAGATGTCCAAGGTGACTCATTTTATTACGCAAATGGTAATACAATTTTGGGGTGCCATCAACCGCTGTTCCGCCGCCGCGACCTGCGTCGCTCGCCGGCCGGCGAGCCTCGCGATTGACCCACCGGGCATGCGCTCGACAGGCCGATCGGGCGCCCCGTACACTGGGAAACGTGGGACGGAGACTTGGCGCCGCGGTCCGCTTCATCGACGATGACGGCTGGGCCGTCGCCGGGCGGGCGCGGGCTGGGATGATGAAGCTGCGGAAGATTGACATCGCCGCACTGGAAGCGGCGTGTCGCGGGACCTGAAGGAGGCGGGTACCGGGATGGGCGATATCTCGCTGGCCGACGTGGCGCGTGCCCTCGACGCGATGCTCGACGACCAGATGACGGGACAGGCCCGCATCGCCGCGCACCTGGTGGCTGCCGCCGAGGCCGCGGGGCACGACGCGGAGCGGGTGATCGAGACGCTCACCGCCGTCGTGTCGACCACGGTGCTCGACGAGTGCTGGATCACGGACGGGGATGGCGTCGCCTACATCACTACCGTCCGCGACGGGAGCGGGGTGCCGGTGCCCTTCCGGTTCAGCTCCAATCCGGCGGTGCAGCCGCAGGCCTCGGCGTTCTACCCCCTGCTCTCGTCCGCCCCGGACAGCGACGACGTCGTCGCGCAAGGGGCGCAGGTGCGCGAGATCGACAACGAGGTCTTCAAGTACGTCGGCGTCGCGGGCGTCGACCGGCGGCGGATCGTGCAGGTGGGCAATGCGCTCGCCTTCGAGGAGCAGGCGCTGCAGGGCGGCGTCTACACCTCGCCGGTCATGACCGCTGTGCTGGCCGCTTTCAGCGAGCCGGACCTGCTGGCCAGCGCTCGAACCAGCGAGTACGCCGAAATCAGGAGCGTATTCGAGGGCCTCCTGGGCCAGCAGATGATCGTCCAGGCGACGCTCGCGGGCTGCTTAGTGGCTGCTGCCGAAGCGGCGGGGTGGGCGACCGAAGAGATAGACGGCCGGCTGCGGCGCATCGTGCGCTCCACTCCCATCGGTGAGATCGACATCGCGGCGACGGAAGGTGGCGTCGTCTACAGCAGTCTGACTTCGCCCCGGCCGAGCGCCGTGGCCAGTCTCCCGCACGCCGACGATCTCGGCCCGATCCTGGAGGGCGCGGCCCGCGTCGTCGAGCATCCGACCGGCGCCCGCGCCGCGGATGGCGCCATGTGGAAATACGTCACCGTCGCCAACGCCGATATGCCGCGCCTCGTGCAGGTCGGCCTGCCGATCGCCGACAACTCGCCGGTGTCCCCCCGCTTCGGCGAGGCGCTTTCCGGCTGATGCTGGCCAGGACCTTCGAGCGGATCCAGCGGGAGCTGAGGGGCCGCTATTCCCGTGCGTCGAAGGTGGACGCCACGTCGATGGCGAGACCGGCCAGCAACGGAGATGTCGCGGTGTCCCCGCGCGAATAGACGCCTTGCTCGACATAGGCGCCTGTCGCGAGCGTCAGCACGGTGATGGTGTCGTGCCGGGGGTCGACGATCCAGTACTCGGGGATGCCCGCCTCGGCGTAGTCGGCTCGCTTGTCAACGAGGTCCCGCTCCGGACGATCCGAACTGACGATCTCCGCCACCAGGTCCGCGCCCAGCCAGAAGCGGTCCTGATAGCGAGGGTCCGTCCGGTCATGGAGCACCAGGATATCGGGCTCGCGAAACTTGCCCTCGCGAATGCGCAGCCGCAACGCCGAGAACATGACGGCGCCGCCCAGGGGAGCGAGGTAGGCGTAGAGCGCTCGATAGAGGAACGCCAGGATGGCCTGGTGGGTCGAGGTCGGCATCGGCAGTTCCTCGATGCAGCCATCGGTGAACTCGATCAGGCGGCGGGTGCGATCCGTGAGCCAGAGGTAATCATCGTCGCTCCAGCGGCCCTGGCGCGGCAGCGTGTCGCTCAGGATCGCGTCGAGCGCCTCCTGCGACGTCATGGCGGTGACGGGCATGGCCATGAAAGAGATGAGTATATTCCGGCCGCCCCGCCATGGAGGAGCTTGGCGCCCGACGGCCGCTACCCGTCAGCGCCGCTGACAGCGCGGACAGAAGTGTGTGCTCCGCTGCGCGACGAGCACCCGCCGCACGCGCGTGCCGCAGGTCCCACACGGCTCGCCGGCCCGGCCATAGATCCGGATCTGCCGCTGGAAGGCCCCCTGCGCGCCGCGGCTGTCGCGGTAGTCGCGGATGCTCGTGCCACCGGCGGCGATGGCGTTGCGCAGCACGGACTGTATCGCCCCGTGCAGGTCGCGCGCCTTGCGCGGCCCGACGCCGTGCGCGCTCCGGAGCGGATGCAGGCGGGCGCCGAACAGCGCTTCGTCGGCGTAGATGTTGCCGAGGCCGCGCAGGAACTCCTGGTCGAGCAGCAGCGCCTTGAGCCGCGACCTGCGGGACCGCAGCCGCGCGGCGAACTCCTCGCGCCCGATCTCCAGCGGCTCCGGACCCAGCGCCGCCAGACGCGCCGGCAGCCGCTCGGACCACTGCCAGCGGCCGAACTTGCGGACGTCCTGGAATACCACCGCGGTCCCGTCGTCCAGGGACATGCTGGCCCGCGTGAACTGGCCGGGTGCGCCGTTCACGAGCAGGTTTCCGGTCATGCGCAGGTGAACGACCAGCAGCGAGCCGCGACCGTCCTTGCGTAGCCGGAACAGCAGGTACTTGCCGTAGCGCTCGAGCCGCTCGATGCGCTGGCCGGCCAGACGCGCCTCGGTCGAACGCGGGTCGCCGGCGCAGGTCCGCGGCCAGAGAAACGAGACCGAGGTGACGGTTCGTCCCTCGACAACCGGCGCCAGCGTGCGGCGCACCGTCTCGACCTCGGGCAGCTCGGGCATCGGCGGTTTCCAGCGGCGGATCGCTGCGCGGTGCAGCGGCTCGTCACCCGTCCCGGACGGCTCGTCACCCGTCCCGGTGCACCAGCTCGGGCAGCACGGCGCCGATCTCGCCGCGCACTACCGCATCCGCGATGCCGTCGAGAGGCGTCGGGTCGCGGTTGACGATGATCAGGCGCGCGCCGGCCTGCCGGGCCACGCGCGGGATCGACGCGGCCGGCTCGACCACCAGCGACGAGCCGACCGCGATCATCAGGTCGCAGGTCTCGGCCGCGACCTGCGCCTGCACCATGACGTCGTGCGGCATCGCCTGCCCGAACGAGATCGTGGCCGGCTTCAGGAACCCGCCGCACGGCCGGCAACGCGGCGCCTTCTCGCCGCCCTCGATGCGCCGGCACGCCTCGTCGGACGTGATCCGGTCGCCGCAGGTCAGGCAGACCGCCTCGGTCGTGGTGCCGTGCAGTTCCAGGACCTTGTCGGCGGGCAGTCCGGACCGCTGGTGCAGGCGTTCGATGTTCTGCGTGATCAGCGCCTCGAGCCGTCCCTGCCGGTGGAGCTCGACGAACGCGTGATGCCCGGCGTTCGGCTGCGCGGCGCGCATGGCGGGCCAGGCGGCGGCCTTCTGGCGCCAGTACTCGATGCGCCCCGCCTCGCTGGAGACGAACTCCTGGAAGTCGACGGTCCGGTTCTGCGCCCACACCCCGTCGGGGCTGCGGAAGTCCGGCACGCCGGACTCGGTGGAGATGCCGGCACCGGTGAAGCCGACGATCCGCGACGCGTCTGCGACCAGACCACGGGCAGCCTGCACTTCCATGCCGGGATCCTATACGCGCTGCAGCGCCGCGCCCGCGACGGGTCCGCTTCCCCGACTCGTTCGTGATGCGCGGAGCCCCCGGGTCAAGCGGAATCGGCTTCCCGGGTCCCGCTCTGGCCAAGGTGCGAAACGCGCATGTAGCCCGCCCGCCAGTACTGGCCGTACCCTGCCACGTAGCCGTGATCCACGGACCCGGCCATCTCGCTGGCATGTTCGAAACTGCGCCGCCAGTCGCCGTCGAGCAGTCCGGCGCCGAGCCATCCGAGCGCCAGCAGATCGACACGTTCTTCGTCGGTCAGTCCACCGATCATGTCGGCGAGTCTCTTGAAGGATGGAGATTCCAGAATCAGGTTCTGGTCCACCGGCGTCAACAAGGGCGGAAGATCGTTCCCGGCCCGCAGGGCGGCGACCACGGATTCGTGTGTTGCCGCGAAGAACTTGTAGGCGGCGCTCAACTTCTCGACCTTGTCTCGACCGATGATCAAGGCTGTCGCCGCTGCCGCGATTTCGTCTGGAACCCCGGGGGCCCCCAGGTAACGGACATCCACGGTCGGCAATCGCCCGGCGACCTTGTTGGCGAGTCTCTTGTCGGCCGTAATGAGGATCGGCGCTGTCTCCTCGGCGCACGCCAAGTAGAGACAGTCGTAGACCGGATGGTCGATTTCGACGGCGAGTCGCGCGGCGCGATCGACGAGAGCGCCGCCGGGATGAAGCGTGACGATTCCGGAGAGGTTCGCCAATTCGTCGAAGTACGGCTGCGGGTCCTCGATTTCGCCTCTGCGGACCTTCTTCCAGATCGTGTTCGCGAACTCGGAGAGCAGGATTTCGGGCGCGTGCAGGTGGAGCCGGTGAGCCAGCAACCGCCGGGCTTCCTCGCGCAACGGCTCCGCAACGAACCACTTGACGGCGATGCTGGCGTCGACGGTCAGTTTCACCGGTCCCGATCATCCCGCAGCAGGACGACGCTGTCGGTCTGACGCGTGCCGGCTGTCATGGCGGAGATCTGTTGCGTCCGCTCGCGAAAACCGGCGATGCGGAACCGGCGGTCCATCTGCTCGGTCAGTATGTGGCGGATCTCGCCCTCCAACGAGCGCTGGTTCGACCTGGCCTGCGCCTTCAGCCGATCGATCACGCGATCATCGAGGTTGCGGATGGTCAGATTGCCCACGAGGCCTCTCTTGTTCGCGTGTTGTCAATATGCTAGCACAATGCGTGCGCTAACCGTAGCCGCGTCATGACGGGAAGTCGCTGTTCCGATACCCCAGACGGTACCAGAGCGGAACGAGCGCGAACCCCGCCACGATTAGACCGCCGCGCCACGCCCCGTCGAAGGGAAACCAGCCCGGTGCGGGACTCCCCGCGAGCCACGATCCAATCCCGACCAGAAGGCAGAAGACCGACAGCCCGCAGCTCCCCGTGGCCGCGAGCGCCCGCCACAACCGTTTCGAGCCCTCATCCGGAGCCGCCCCCGCCTCCCGCGCCACCGGCCCCCAGAAACCGACCGGCCGGACTCGCCGGTAGAAGGCGGCGAGCGTTGTCCGGTCCTCCGGGCCGGCGACCCGGATCGCGACGAGCGCCGCGGCCGTCGCGAACGCTGCCACCAGGAGCAGCCGGAGCGCGTGCCGATCGTCGCCGACGTAGATCATCAGCAGCGGAGCCGCGACGAACGATGCGAGCACCGCCGCGATCTCCGCCCAGGCGTTCATCCGCCACCAGACCCAGCGCAGGATCAGGACCACGCCCATTCCGGCGCCGAGCAGCAGGCTGGTCTGCCAGGCGGCGTTGATCGAGGTGAGCTGCGTCATGATCGCCAGTGAGATCCCCACCAGCAGCACGTTCGCCCCCCGCGCCACCCACACCAGCGACCGGCCACTCGGCTCCCGGCCGAGCCAGAGCTGACAGACGAACCGCTTGTAGATGTCGTTGGTCCAGTACGACGCCCCCCAGTTGAGGTGGGTGTCGACGGTGGAGGCGAGCGCGGCCAGCATGCCGGTCACCATCAGTCCCTTGAGGCCGGCCGGGAGCAGCTCCGCCATACCTCGTACGTAGGTCGCCTCTCGGTCGGCCTGCAGCAGGCCGGCCCCCGGCGCCAGGTCGGGGTCGGGAGGGAAGAGCACCAGCAGGCCGAGGCCCAGCGGAATCCAGAGCAGGCTGCGCAGGAGCACCTGGGTGAACGTGAAGACCACCGCGGCCGTCTTCGCGTCGGCGTCGCTGCGGCAGGCCATCGAACGCTGGGCCAGGTAGCCGGTGCCGTCCGCGTTGATCTGGATGAGCCACTGGAGTCCGAACAGCAGCAGCACCGCCGCCGAGGCGTCGCGGGCCCGGTCCGGCGTGAACGCCAGGATCTGCTCGGGCCGGATGCCGCCCGGCCCGCTGCCGGCGAAGAGAGTGTGCACCCGCGCCGTGACGGCGCCGAGGCCGCCAGTTTCCGTGACCACAACCGTGGCGAACGCCGTCGTCCCGAGCAGCATGATCGCGAGCTGCACGACGTCGGTGGCAACCACGCTGCGCAGTCCCCCCGTGGTGGAGTAGAACGTGGCCACGGTCAGGATGAGGAGGATGGAGATCAGGTTGCTCGCGGTGTGCGTCCACACCTCGGGATCGTCCGGCGGCCCGATCGTCAGTGGCACGCCGATCCACTGCACGAAATCGACCACCGGGAGGAAGAGGCCGTCGGGGAGCCACGCGTCCCAGAGCAGGAACGGCTCGGCGATCTTCGCCGCGGCGAAGAAGACGAACGCCAACACGGTGCAGTTGAAGATCGTCCCGAAGTAGACCGCCTTGATGCCGCGCAGCACGGTTGCCGCCCGCCGGCCGTAGCGCACCTCGGTGAGCTCGGCGTCGGTCAATACCCCGGCCCGGCGCCAGCCCGGCGCCAGGACGAAGCCCATCAGCAGGAAGGCGAGCGCGTAGATCCAGAGCTGCCAGAGCGCGAAGATGCCGGCGGTCGCGATGAGGCCGGTGACCAGCAGCGGCGTGTCTGCCGCGAACTGCGTCGCGGCCATGCTGAGTCCGGCCTGCCAGCCCGGCAAGCTGCGGTTCGCGAGGAAGTACTCGTCGAGGTTGCGGGATGCAGCCCGCCGGTTCCGCAGGCCCGACGCGACGGCGTAGGCGACGAATGCGGCGACGATGAGGAAATCGACAGCAGCCATCGCGGCGCGGAGGCGCGCAGACGGCGACGGCCGGGAACGCGGTCCCCGGCCGTTCCGAAACCGCGAGAAGAACCGCTACTTGATCGAGGTCACCTTCTGCGTGTTCTTCCGCCGTGCCCCGGCCAGGATGCCGGTCAGGCCGTAGTTGCCCTCGTGGCAGGCGTACTCGTAGAGCACGCCGTCGGTGCGCCGGAACGGAATGGCGACGGAGAACGGCCGCGTGAGGGTGTTCGGATCCTCGAACGTGAACTCGTACATCACCGTGTCCGGATCGAGGCGCGTGAACCGCTCGACCAGATGGCTGTCCTTCGACGAGCCGGCGAAGTTGGTTTCGCGGGCGTAGTTGGTCGTCTCGACGACCAGCGTCTCGCCTTCCCAGTGGCCGCGCGAGTCGCCCACCCACTGCCGGAGCTTTCCGTGCGGCTGGTCGATCGGGATGATGCGCACGTTGTGGATGTGCTCGTTGAGCAGCGTCACGTAGCCCGGCGTCTGGAAGATGTGGACGTTGTTGTTGTACGAGCCCGGCCGCATCGGCGGACCCGAGTTGGAGCCCATCAGGCAGCGGTCGCCCAGGGTGCGGTCGGTGTAGTGGTCGCCGAAGCCGTTGCGCATGTTCAGGCGGTTGATCGCCCGCGCCTCGCGGTACTCGTCTGTGTAGGGAATCCGGCCGTTCGGCGGATCGACGACCAGCGAGGTCCGCTTGTCGCTCGTCAGCTCGATGCCCCGCTCGTACCAGAACTCGTTGTAGGAGAGCACGCCACCCTCTTCGCGGGGCTGATAGCCTGCGCTCGGGGCGCCGGTGATCGGGTCGAACAGGTCGCGGTTGAGGCGTACCCGCTCCGACGCCTCGAACGACGCGGCCTCCTCGGCCGACAGCGTGTCCCGGTCCGCCAGCGCAGCGGGCCGCTCGAGCGGCGTCAGCGTGCGGAACGTGAAGATGCCGGAGATGTCCGGCTGGCCGTCCGGGGTCCGCATCGGCATGCCGGGGGCGTCCGACTGGGCGGCCGACGGGACCGGCGCGACCAGGACGACCGCCAGCAGGGCGGCGAGCGCGGCGACTCGTGAATGGCTCATCATCTCGATACTCCCTCTTCGAATGGCGGTATTTTGACCCAATCCTACCGCGAAATCCGACGCACCGGCCGTTCGCTCTCCGCACCGCCGGACTTTCGGTGGATTTTCGCTCTACGCTTCGCTACAATAGCGTGCGGGCGGAGCGATGAACGAGCGCGTGGAGCCCATCGCGTCGAAACCGCTCGACCCCAGGTGGAAGGAGTTGCTGAGTCTCTCCACCCGCCGCCCGCCGGAATTCTACGAGAAGTCGGACGATGTTCGAAACGTGCCGCATGCCGGCGCGTTGCGCACGACCTTCGACCGCTTGGGCGCATCGGCGGTCTTCTGCGTTCAGAACGTCCCAACCGTCGTCATCCTCTCCGTCGACGAGTACGATCCGGCCCGCGTTGCACCACTCCACGCCGCGCTTTGGAACCAGGGTCTTGCCAGCCTGCTCGTCGTCGTTTCCGGGGACACTGTTCGTGTCTTCACGCTGGCTCGAATCCCACGCGCCGGCGACGAGCCAGACTTCCACAAGCGTTGCCTCGTCCGGACATTGGACCTCGTCAACCACGCCCTCGCGCTGCGGAACCTCGTCTACGCCACCGAGTCGGGACGCTTCTGGGAGTCGAATCGCGACTATTTCGATCCCAGGGAACGCGTGGACCAGGTTCTTCTCGGCAATCTCACGGCGTCGCATCGGCTGCTCGGCCGCGCCGGCCTGTCTCTCGAGGCAGCCCAGGCGCTGCTCGTTCAGGCGATGTTCGTCGCCTATCTCGAGGACCGCGAGATCATCGGCGAGGAGTACTTCCGCGACGCGTCGAATATGCGCGCGGGCGACTTCGAAACCCTGCTGCACGCGGGGGGCGTCGAGTCCTTGGAGCGCCTCTTCGACACCTTGCGGAAGGACTTCAACGGCGACCTGTTCGTCGCTCCCTGCTCTTTCGACGCGAACGACCCCGGACCGCACCTCAACGCATCGCATCTGGAGATTCTGGCGCGCTTCTGTTCCGGGCGCGAAGAGATGCACGGGCCGAGTGGGCAGTACCGCCTCTGGCCGTACAACTTCAAGTACATCCCGGTCGAGCTGATCAGCGCCGTCCACGACCGGTTCCTGGGCGAACGAGGAACCGACGACCGCCGCGCCCAGGGCGCCTACTACACCCCGATGTTCCTTGCCGACGTCGTGGTCTCCCACGTCTGGGACAGGCTGCCGCCCGAGGTCAGGGACGACGGTGGATTCCTGGATCCGGCGTGCGGTTCCGGCATCTTCCTGGTGCGCCTGTTCCAGCGTCTGTGCGAGCACCGGCGGGAGGCGGAGCCCGGCGGCCCGATCCCCTGGGAAGACCTGCTCGACATCCTGTCGAGGTTGCAGGGCCGGGATCTGGACGGCGGCGCCGTGCGCGTGGCCGTGTTCTCGCTGTATGTCGCATTGCTCGACGAGGTCACCCCGCCGGACATCCGGAAGCTCATGAAGCGTGGCCGGGTGCTCCCCGCGCTCCACGGGAAATCCCTTCGCCACGGAGATTTCTTCGAGATCGAACCTGACCGCGTGCCGGTCGACGTCGTCGTCGGCAATCCACCCTGGTCGAGCCGTCGCGGCGAGCGCCATACCTCCATCGACTGGTGCAAAGGTGAGGGTCTGCCGGCGCCGGGCCGCGAGCAGGCGTGGCCCTTCGTCTGGAAAGGGTGCGGCTCTTTTTCATAGATTGCTATCTCGCTCATTCATAAGGGTTTATGTCCGAGGACACTCCCTCTTCAGTGCGTTTTGAGGGGTGACAGCGTCCGGCGAGCGCCCCATCCGCCTCTTTTCGGGCCGCCGCCCGACCCGACCACGACGCCGGCACGCGCCGGTCCCCCTCAGGCGCGCTCCCTTCTGGACATTCGCGGGGTGCGGCTCTTCATAGAGGATTTTTCGCCCTATTCATGGGCTCTTTTGCCCGCGGATGCGTCTCCCCAGTGGCCATTTCGGGAGGGACATCAAGCAGGCCAGCGCGTACCGGCGTCTTTTCGGCAGCCAGCCGAGCCTCGTCACGGCGCCGAACACCTTCGGTCTTCTCCCCGACAGGCGCGCTCCCTTCTGGACATTCGCGCGGCGTTCTGGTACGGTGCCGTGGGAAGGGAGGCAGGCCTGCGATGGCTGTGACGACAGGATTCCAGGGACGTACATTCGACGTGCCCCGAACCGGCGTCCCGTGCATCGATCCCCCGAGGCGAGCCCCGTGCGCAGCGGCCGATGCTGTCTTCGCGGATGCCAAAGCCTTCCTTTCGTCCAGCGAAGCCCGGCAGATGAGCGAGAGCGAACTCGAACGGGAACTGCACCGGCGGGGCCAGGAGTTGGTGCGCAAGCTCCTGCAAGGACATCGCGACCAACGCAGCCCGAAAGAGGCTGCTGGTCCGGCCGAGGGCAAGGGCACCAGCGGTGTCGAGTGCTCGGAGCCGCGCGAGCACGAAAGCCACGCCGAAACGGCCTCCGGCACGATGCAGGTTGTGGGTCTGGGCTGCGCGCGGCGCGGTCACGACGGCTTGCATCGGCTCGATGCCGCGCTGAACCTGCTGCCGGAGCGCTACCTGGTCGAGATGCGCCGCCGCGTGACCATCGCGACCGCCTCGCGGGCACCACCGCGTACGCCCTGGAAGCCACCGTGGTACTCGACATCATCCACGTGGCAGCGGCGACGCGGCGTGCGGTGCTCGTCGCCGGCTCATCGAAGGGCCTGTCGGCATTTGGTCCGCGATCCGATGGGAGCCGACCGGCGCACGGTGACACTTGGCTCCAGTTGCGGCGGTCCGCAGCCGCCGCGGGTAGCCGGAGCCTGGATGCGTACTGAGGAAGAACCTGGCCAGCGCGGTGCTGGCGCGCGGCCTGGACAAGCGGCGGTTACGGGGGTTACGGGAGCGTTGAGCCATGCAAGTTGTTCTCCGCCGCACCGCTCCACCCGCCCCGGCGCCCTATGCGGCGGCGGAGGCTTCTTTCGCGGAGACCAAAGCCTACCTTTCTTCGCGCGAGGCCCTGCAGATGCGTGAGAGCGACCTCGAACGGGAGTTGAACCGGCGTGGTCAGGAGTTGATGCGCAAGCTCCTGCAAGGGCACCTCGACCAACGCAGCCCGGGGGAGGCGGCGGGTCCGGTCGAGGGGGCCGACGGCGTCGAGCGTTCGGAGCGGCGGCTGCACGACCGGCAGTTGGAGACGACCTTCGGGACGGTGGCGGTCGAGCGCCTGGGCTACGCGCGGCACGGTCACGACAGTCTGCATCCGCTCGATGCGTCGCTGAACCTGCCGGCTGAGCGTTACTCGCTCGAGGTGCGCCGCCGGGTGGCCGAAGCGGCCGCATCGCGGTCGTTCGACGAAGCGCTGTTCGAGCTGTCTCGCCATAGCGGGGCCGATGTGCCCAAGCGTCAGGCGGAACAGTTGGTCGCTCGCGCGGCTGAGGACTTCGACGCCTTCTACGCGGCGCGCCGAGCGGCGGCGGGCGAGCCGGTCGCTGACGAGTCGGTTGTGGTGCTCACCTTCGACGGCAAGGGCGTGGTGCTGCATCACGAGGACCTGCGCGAGGCGACGCGCAAGGCGGCCGAGAGGCGCCGGCGGCAACGCGAGCAGCTCTCCCCGTTCAACCGCCTGCGGCCGGGCGAGAAGAAGCACGCCAAACGCATGGCGACGGTGGCCGCCGTCTACGCGGTCGCGCCGTTGGTGCGCAGCCCGGAGGATTTCCTGCAGAGCCTGATGCCCCGACAGCCGGCGGCCAAGGCCAAGAATCGGGCCAAGACCGCGGCGGTGCGTCCTCGCCCGGTGGCCAAACGGGTCTGGGCGAGCCTCGAACACGATCCGGCCGAGGTGGTCGCCGAGGCGATGCTGGAAGCCGAGCGCCACGACCCGGAGCGCGTCAAGCGCTGGGTCGTGCTCGTCGACGGCGCCGAGACGCAACTCGCCCTCGTCGAAGCGGGCGCCGCCGCCTACGGCGTCGACGTGACGGTGATCCTCGACATCATTCACGTGGTCGAGTACGTCTGGAAGGCGGCGCACGTGTTCCATCGCGAGGGGAGCCCCGACGCGGCGCATTGGGCCTGGACGCGCGTGCAGAGCATTCTCGAGGGCAAGTCCAGCAAGGTGGCCGCGGCGATGCGGCGGGCGGCGACCGTCGCAGGCTTGTCGAGCGACACCCGCAAGCCGGTCGATACGTGCGCCGACTACCTGCAGAAGTACGCGCCGTATCTGCACTACGACCGCTACCTCGCGGCGGGCTATCCCATCGCCACCGGCGTGATCGAAGGGGCGTGCCGGTACCTGGTCCGCGACCGGATGGAGTTGACCGGAGCCCGCTGGCGGCTGGTCGGCGCCGAGGCGGTCCTGAAGCTGCGGGCGCTACGGGCCAGCGGCGACTTCGATGCGTACTGGGACTTCCACGAAGCGCGCGAGTACGAGCGGAACCACGCCCAGCGCTACGCTGACGGGATAGCACCGCCGGTCAGCGAGCCGCCCCCATCGCCCGCCTCACCCCGCCTTCGCCGGGTCAAGTAGCTCTTGCCATGCCGCTCGCAGCCCCTCCTGGACCCCTCTGGACCGCCGACGCAAAAGAGCCGCACCCGTCTGGAAATCGCTAAGGCATCTCCGAAAGAACGGCGTCGTGGCGTTTCTCCTGCCCGCCATGGGCTTTCTGCACAACCACGCCGTACAGGCAGTCGAGGCGCGCAAACGCCTGATGCGGGAGGCACGCGTCTTCAGCGTGGTCAACTTCGCGGACATGCGGTTCCAGTTGTTCGACAGCGCCGTGCGCCCCGCCGCGCTCTTCCTGTTCGGCCCGTCGCCAGTCAGCGGTGCAGCCTACCGGTTCGAGTACCTGACACCGAAGGCGGACCTGAACCTGAAGTCCCGGCGACTGATCACGATCGGCAGCGCCGACAGGTGTCGGCTCGACTCAAGAATGGTGGACGCCAACCCTTCCGTCTTCAAGAAGCGTCTGTGGATGAGCGAGCCGGAAGCCAGGCTGTTCAACTTCCTGTCGCAGTTTCCCCGCCTCGGTGACCTCGTCGTCGAGTTCGGGAGGTTCTCTCGCAGGAAGAAATCCACGCGGAATCGCTGGGTTGTCGGGCAGGGATTCAAGCCGGCCAGCGACGATCGGCTTCATGACGCCGCGTACGAGCGCGAACACAGCAGCGTTGTCGCCACGCTCCCGTTTCTGCCGATAGACGAGTTCCGCGTTCCGGTCCGGACGTCCGAGGGATTGAGCCCGTGGAAGGACGGCGTCGTTCATCGGAGAGGTTTCGAAGGGGGATTCAGGGGATCGCGCGTGCTGGTTCGGCGTGGCATCGCCGCCGGCAATGGAGGACAGCGGCTGTGTGCAGCCTACGCCGAGGACCCGATGACGTTCCGGGACATCATTCAGGCCATCGCTGTTCCGCCGGGAGACGAGCGCCGTGGCAAGTTGCTCGCCGGACTGCTCAACAGCAGGCTGATGCTGTGGTTCGCGTTTCACGGCACCGCGTCGTTTGGGTCGGAGCGTCCAGAGATAAAGCAGAAGGAACTCCTGCGCCTTCCGTTTCCTTCACCGGACGACACGCCCGAGCGGGAGCGATCGCAATCGGCGGCGGATGCGCTGGTCGCTGCGGTTGAACGAAGGCTTCGACTGCGCGGTCGGATTCTTGAGCATCAACCGAGCGAACGCCACATGCTCGAAGAAATCGATGATCTGGCGTACGAGTTCTTCTGTCTGTCGGAAGCGGAGCGGCTCCTCGTGGAAGACACGGTGGAGCACGCGATTCCCGCAATTCAACCGAACCGGGGCGGCTTTCCCGAAACCTGGCGTCCTTCGACCCCGACCGACCGCCGCGCGTACGCGAAGACACTTGTCGACAACCTCGAGAACTGGTTCGACGGCGACTGCGCCATCGCAACGCGTCTCGTGGCGCGCAACGACGATCTGGCCATCCTCCGTCTGACACTGCGAGACGCACCGGGTGGATTCGATTACGTCGAAGACGACGATACGTCTTTGGGGACGGCGTTGTCCCGACTTGCCGAACACCTCCATCAGCCGCTTCCGGGCAACTTCCAGTCGTTGCCGGACTTCCGGGTGTTCGTCGACCGAGATCTGTTCCTCGTCAAGCCGATCGGGAAGCGGTTCTGGCTCCGATCGGCGGCGCTGGCCGACGCCAATGCCATCGCGCTCGATGTGCATGACGTCGTCAGGCGCGGGCGTGGCAATCGACCAGGCCACGCTGCGGGATCCCGGCATCCTGCGCCGGTTCCACTGGATCGAGTTCCAGTACGAACCGTTCGGCCACACCCCGGAAGAGACGGCGTACAGCAAGGGCAGGATCGACATGGCCGTGTTCCTGAACCAGGATCGCGACATGTATCTCGCATACGAGTGCAAACGCCTGAACGACGTACGCGATGACGGCAGGAGATCGCTGGCGGGGGATTACGTCACGGACGGACTCTCACGGTTTGTTGCGAGGCAGTACTCGGAGAATCTGCCCGTCGGGTGCATGCTCGGCTACGTCCTCGACGGCGACGCGGAGTGGGCGACTTCGAAGGTCAGAGCGAAGATCGTCGAATGCAGACAGGAAACCGCGCTCGTCGGGGAACCGCAAGATCAGGCTGCCATCGGCGTGGCTACACGTTTCTCCAGCCGTCACTCTCGGCGGTCGGACGATGACGAGATAGAAATTCGGCACGCGCTCCTGCCGTTCTGAACGGAGTGCGGACGTCACTCAACACGGATGCTGGCTCCCGGAAGCGTCGGTGCGTCACGCGCGTCAGAACCGGAACAGGCGGTTGAACTTGATGATGAACGCCCGGTTCGTCGGTCCCGTGAACCGCTGCAGCTCGGTGTCGCGCTCCTCGTTGAACACGATGAACAGCTCGCTGCCCGGCCGGTATTCCCAGCGGAAGCGGATGTTGGCGGAGACGGCGTTGCGGCTGGAGTTGTACTGCACCAGCGCGCTGGTGAACATCAGCGGCGTCATCGTATAGGTGACCCGCGCGCCGAGCAGGTTCGTCGTGAACGCGCCCTGCGGGAGGTCGATCCAGTTGATCGAGTACAGCGGTTCTACCGAGAACTGGTCGGTCAGGCTCGCGCGCCCGCGCGTGGCGGTAAGGGCCGTCTTGTGCCCGCTGTAGAACGTGCCGTGCTCGGCGAGGACGTTGGCCGACCAGCGGCGCTGCTGCCCGAAGTTGTAACCGACGCCGGCGGTGGCGAAGTCGTAGCCGCCGACCGGGAGCGTGACGCCTCGGGAGATCGGGAACGGGCGGGGGAGGAACTCGTACGACCGCATGCCGCTCAGCAGAAGCTGGTCGCTGTTGTCCAGCTCGATGCCGAACGAGGCGAGGGTCTCGCGCGTCTCCACCGCGCCGGCCAGGTTCTCTACGTAGGCGAACGAGCCGGTCCACAGGAAGCGGCGCACCCAGTCGATCGATTGCGGCCGGGGACTGAAGCGGAACTCGCCGAAGCTGCGGCGCATGTCGCGGCGGCGCACGAACCCGATCTCCGGGTTGAAGTCTTCGCCCACCAGCAGATGCTCGAGTTGTACCCCGTACCGGTCGCCGGCGTAGTCGAGGTGCCCCCGGTAGCTGGTGTCGTTGCCGGTCATCCCGTCGGTGCGTGTGCGTGCCCAGTGGGTGTTGATGTTCAGGTCGTCGTAGAAGCCGAAGACGCCGTCCACGCCGTAGGCCTCATTGCTGCCCAGGCCGTCGAGGGCGACCGACCGGCCGGCGAACATGGCGCCGATGCTGCTGCGCCGCAGGACGTCGCGCCGGGCCCGCAGGACGCTGAAGTTGGTGGCGCGCGTCCCCGCCGCCTCCGAGTCCCCGGACTGGATGTTGAGCGCGCCGAGGGTGTACCGGCCGACCCGGCCGGTCAGGCGCCCGCCGGCGCGTAGCGGCACCTCCTGCGCCGCCTGCCCGCCGCTCAGGCCGATGCGGCGGCTGTAGAAGAGGACCGGCGTATCCGTCGCCCCGGCCAGGCGCCCGCTGGTCGCCGCCCCGCCGAAGCGGAACGTGCCCTGGTTCTCCAGGAAGAACTCGCGCTTCTCGGGAAAGAACAGGTTGAAGCGGGTCAGGTTGATCTGCTGCTCGTCGGCCTCCACCTGCGCGAAGTCCGGGTTGGCGGTGAAGTCGGCGGTCAATCCCTGCGTCACGCCGTACTTGACGTCGATGCCGCCGTCCCACCCGATCTCGTTCGATACCGGCGGGGTTGCGACGGGGCTGGTCGTCAGGTCCCCGATGGCGTAGGGCTTGACCTCGAACAGCCGCGACGCCGGCGGGGCGCTGATCCCGACCAGCGTGGCGGCCAGCGACGCGCGGAAGTGGCCGCGAAGCCCCTGTGCCGCCGACAGCGGCGTCAGGTAGGACGATTCGTTCTTCCAGCGGTTGACGCGGCGGGCCTGGAAGCCCCAGACCTGGGGACCATCGCCCCGGTAGCGGAGCGACTTGAAGGGCAGGGCCGCCTCCATCACCCAGCCGCCTTCCATGCGGCCGACAGAGACGTCGTAGACCGGGTTCCAGTCGAGGTTCGGCTGCGACTCGTTGGTGAGCTGCGCATCGAGCCGGCCGCCGACCGCCGACACCTCGAAGAGGACCACGTTGCGCCGGTCGTAGAAGGTGTCGAACGACCAGGCGAAGTTGTCGTCGCGCACGATCCGGGTGTTGTCGCGGCGCATCTCGCTCGCCATGATCCGGTCCGGCCGGGTCTCCCAGCAGCGCGCCACCACGTAGACGTTGTCGTCGTCGAAGAGCAGCCACACCTCCGTGCGCTCGGTGGCCGGCTCGCCCTCGGCGGGGTCGTTCTGGATGAAGTCCGATATCGACCGCACACGCTCGTAGACCGGCTCGTCCAGCCGCCCGTCGATGCTCATGGGCCCGTCGATCCGCGTGGCCCGCACGGTGACCCCGCGGATGTCGTCGCGGGCGACCACCGCGGGGGGAACCGGCGGCGGCGGGCCGAAGATCTGGGTCGCCGGGAGCTGCAGGCCACCCTGCGGCGCCGGCTCGCCGTTCGCGGACGTGATGCCGGCGAGCAGCACGGCGCCTGCGGCGAGCAGGCCTGCCCGTGCGACGACAACGCGGAACAGTGCGCCAGTTGAACTCAACCTCGCCTCCGGTTGCGGGGGGTAATCGAAGAGTCGGTTCCCTGACCTAACGGGCCCCGTCCGCCTCGGCCTCCTCCAGCCTGGCGATCTCGAGCGTGGCGGCCATGCCGGTGTTCCCCTCGTGGCAGGCGAACTCGAACATGTCTCCCTCGGTGGGGGGCATCAGGATGGTGGCCGTCCAGGGCTGCGTCCACAGGTCCGGATCCTCGAACGTCACCTCGTAGCGCACGGTCTCCTCGTCGACGCGGGTGAACCGCTCGACCAGGCGCATGCCGCCCTGCGACAGCCCGCGGAACCACTGCGCGGGGGTGAAGTTGGCGGTCTCGACGACCAGCGTGTCTCCCTCCCAGTGCCCGCGCGAGTCGCCCAGCCACTGCCGCATGTGCCCCGGCAGGTGCGGCCGGCCGTCGAGCGGGATGATCCGGAACTCGTGGACCATCTCGAAGAGAAGCAGAACGTGGGCCTGCGTCTGCGCGATGTGGATGTTCTGGCTGTAGGGACCTCCCAGGCGCGGGATGCCGTACGAGATGCAGCGCTCCTGGGGACTGCGGCCCTCGGGCCCCTCGCTCGTCTGCCCCGGGCGGTCCCGGACGCGCTCCAGACCGGCCGCGGTGTACGGTATGCGTCCGTCCGACGGATCGACGATCATCGAGGTGCGACCGTCCGACAGGCTGCGCTCCCACCAGACCACGCGGCGCGCCCCGACGCCCTCGGTCGATCGTTGCGCTGCGTTGATCTCGGCGATCTCCGCCTCGGTCAACAGCTCCCGGTCGACCTGCTGTTCGGCGCGCTCGAGCGGCGTCGCGGTGCCGTGGCTCCAGATGCCGTTCAGGTCCGGCGTGCCCCATGACGTGCGCGGGATCGCCGCCTGGGCCGATACCGTGGCCGGGATCCAGGCGGTCGCCAGCGTCGACACCAGCGCGGCGACGCCGACGGCGCAACACCGGCGAGGGTTGGATTTGTCCATCGCGATGTCCTCGTCCGGCAGCGCGCCGCGAGAGCCCCGTCGTTCGAACGGCGCTGCATCGGCCACTGCCTTGCTCCGATCCTATCGCCGATTGCGGCGGCGGCGGCGCAACCGGTTTCCCCGCCTGCCCGCGCTCCAAGGATCCGCTAGGATATATGCCCGGATTTCAACCAGAGGAGAGGCAGTATGACGCAGAATCGACACAACGTTCTGAAAGGTGCGGGCGCGGCCCTGCTGGTCCTGTCGTTCGCGGCGCTCGGCGCGAGCGGCGCGGCGGCACAGGAAGGGTCCGCCGACCTGGTGCAGCGGGTGCTCCCGAATCCGAACCCCGAGGTCGAGTTGCACTGGGCCAAGCTGCCCGACGGACGGACGTGGGGCTCGACCGCCGGCGTCGACATCGACCCGACCGACGGCCACGTGTGGGTCTATGACCGCTGCGGCGGCTTCGCGCTCGCGGGCGGATGCGCGGCCAGCCCGGAGCTGAATCCGATCCTGAAGTACGACCGGCACACGGGCGAGCTGCTCGCCGAGTTCGGCGCGGGGCTCTTCGTGCTGCCGCACGGCCTGCACGTCGACGACGACGGCAACGTCTGGGTGACCGACTCGCAGGGCAACGGCGAGATCGGGCATCAGGTCATCAAGTTCAGCCCCGAGGGCGAGGTCCTCATGACGCTCGGCCGCGCCGGGGACCCGGGGAGCGACCCGGACGGCGTGCATCTCAACGAGCCGTGCGACGTCATCACCTGGGGCCCGACCGGCGACATCTTCGTCTCCGACGGCCACAGCGGCCAGAGCCCCGACCCGCCGGCGGGACGGACCGGACGCATCCTGAAGTACGACCGGGACGGCAACTTCATCAAGCAGTGGGGCGAGATCGGCTTCCGGCCGGGCCAGTTCCGCACGCCGCACGCGATGGAGTTCGATTCCCAGGGCCGCCTGTTCGTGGCGGATCGCGGCAACCACCGCATCCAGATCTTCGATCAGGACGGCGAGCTCCTGGAGATCTATACGCAGTTCAGCCGCATCAGCGGGCTGTACATCACGGCCGACGACACGCTGTACGCCATCGACTCCGAGTCGCAGGAGACCAACCACTACGGCTGGAAGAACGGCGTCCGCATCGGCCCTTCCGGTGAGGACCGGGTGACCGCCTTCATTCCCCCGCACGTCCCCGAAGAGGGTCGCACGCTGCAGGGCCTCGCCGGCGAGGGCATCGCCGTCGACGAGGACGGCACCGTGTTCGTGGCCGAGGGACCGGCGTCGCGGCCGTTCGCCGGCGGCGGGCTCACCAGGTACGGGAAGGGCATGAACTAGCCGCCGTGTACCGGGTCAGGTTCGATGAGGCCCCGTGCCGCCCGGCGGCGCGGGGCCTTTCTTCGTCCGGCGTGTCTCGCGCTGTCCGGCCTCCCCGGTCCGGTCAGAAGGTCACCAGGAAGGTTCCGTCCGGCTCGGCGAATACCGCGGGAAAGCTGCCGTCGGGAATTTCCGGCCCGGTTCCCTGCTCGCCCTGCGGCTGCCCGTCTACATCGAACAGTTGCCAGTGGAACGTCCCGCCGGACTGCCAGCCGAACCCGTCGCCCCAACCGAGCAGCGTCTCGCCGCGGTGGTTGACCGCGACGGCCGGGTTCTTGCGCCGTGCCGCGGCGTCGCCGGCCGGTGAAGCCGACCGCTCCAGGGCAGCGGTGGGGCTGGCGTGCACCTGGCCGGCCGTTTCCCAGGCAACGGTCATCCCGCCGGGTCCCCGCGTCAGGCTCGTGGTGGAGATGGGGCAGGCGTTGATCTCCCACAGGTCGATCAGCTCGTCCGTGAAGGTCTCGCCGCGGTCGAGCGACGTCAACAGCCGCTGGCCCCGGCGGACGTTCTCGCCGGCGCCGCGGTAGGACACGTACACCGCGCCCTCCTCGTCCGTCATCGCGTGCAGTGCGCAGCAGTCGCAGGCGCCCTCGGTCTCCGCGCTCACGGGGTGCGCGGCCGAGAAGGTCTGTCCGTCGTCGCGCGAGACGGTCATGAAGACGGAGCGCCCGGCGTCGGGCGGCGCTCCGGTGTGCCAGAACACGTAGACGTTGCCGGCCCGGTCGGCGGCGATCGACGGTCCCGCTTCGACGCCTTCGCCGGCGGCGATGGCGAACTGCGGCTCGAACCCGGTTCCGGCCTCGTCGGTCCGCGTGTAGAGGAACTCGGTGCGGCCGAGCTTGAACCAGGTCACGTGCAGGCGGCCGTCCTTGCCGAGCGCGATCTGTCCGCCGTCGATCGGGCCGATGCCGACGACGGTGCCCGGCTCGGAGTTGACGTGGCGCGGTTCGGACCAGTCGGCGGCGCCCGCCGCCCGGCTGACGTGCAGCAGATCGCCGGCGCGGGGCTCTCCCTGGAAGTAGACGACGTGCATCGTCCCCTTGCCGTCGACGGCCGCTCGCGGCAGTCGGGCGCCCTCCGGGAGGCGCAGCAGGGATACGGCCTCGCTCAATTCGGCCGGCCCGCCGCCGCACGAGAGCAGCGGCAGGAGGCTCGCGCAGACGACGGCCAAGTTGCGCAGATTCATGAAAGCAAGAGTATCAGACGATAAATCCCCAAGAAGCCGTATAATGCCCGGAATTCGTGCCTCGTAGCCTGTTTCGTGCACCGATGCGAATGAATCCTCAATCAACGGTAGGTGTCATGAGAGGCTTTGCCACGCTCGCCGGCCTCGTGCTGGCCGTCTCGATCTTCCAGACCGACTTCCCGGGCATTCGAGCGCAGGCGCCGCCAGCGAGGGCGATTGTCCCCGTGGAGGCGGAGCCGGTCCCGTCCCAGGCGGCCGCCCCGGCCGCCGCCGAGCCGGGCGTGTCGGCCGCCGAGATCGCGTTTCGCGCGCGCGCGCGCGCCCGTCTCGCCGCGGACGTCGACGCGCTGGCGACGTTCCGGCCGTCCTATCCCTTCTGGGAGCACATCTTCACGACGCCGGACGGCAACGTCGCCTTCGGGAGCCGGACCGACGGCCGGCTGCTCGCCACCTTCCCGTCCCGCGGCGACTGGCGGCGCAACGGCGTCTGGGCGGAGCCGTCGCTGGCCGACACGTTGTCCGGCCGCCGTCTCCCCCGGCGCCTGAGCGACCGGCGGCGGGTTGTCGAAGAGACGCTCGAGCGGCAGGTGGGGCCGGTCCTGCACAACGCGACGCGGGGCACCTTCGTGGCGCCGCACGCCGCGCGCTACGGCAACTTCCTGAGCGAATGGGCAGCCATCTACGAGCGCTTCGCGGTGCCGGCGGAGATCGGGCTGGCGCAGGCGATGGTCGAGTCCGGCTTCAACGGCCGCGCCCGCTCCTCTGCCCGCGCCCTCGGCTTGTGCCAGTGGCTGCCGCGCAACTGGAACTACCTGAAGCGGCGCTCCCCGCACGTGATCGAGGGCTACAACCAGACCACGCAGGTCCCGTACTGCGCCGCCTACCTGACCGTGCTGGCGACGCTGTACGGCAGCTTCATTCCGGCGCTGTCCGAGCATCACGCGGGCGGCGTCAACGTCGGGCGGACGGTGATCAACGGGGAACGGCTCGGCGCGGCGGACACGCGCGAGCAGTACCTGCGGGGATCCGACTTCGCCCGCAAGCTGCGCGAGATCTCGATCCGCCGCTACCGCGCGCTCTTCCGCACCTACGGTTTCCGCTCGGCGCTGTACGCCGAGATGATCTTCGGGAACACGGTGAACATCGAGCGGTTGATGGCCGACATGCCGCAGTCGAAGGTCTTCGCCATGCGCGTGCCGCGCCGAACGCCGATCGCGCGGGTGATGCAGCGCACGGGTCTCTCGCGCGACGAGGTGCGGCGCTACAACCCGGCGCTGCTGCGGCAGGTCCCGGCGCGGGCCAACCTGTATCTGCCCGAGTACATCGAGGATTTCGGACCGGACGTCTCGTTCTGGCATCGCCCCGCGAGTCCCGATTACGCCGCCCTCCTCGACGAGTTCATCCGGCTCGAGGGGAGTATCGAGGAGTGGCACGGCAACGCGTTCAGGGTGAAGCTGGAGGACTTCCGCCGCCGATTCTCGAACACCGGCACCGAAGAGGGAGCGGTGATGGCCACCGTCCTCTCCTTCGCGATCCAGGACCTGAACACCAGCCGGCGGGGGGCCATCCTGCGGGAGTTCCGGAACAGCGGCAGCGTCCGCAGGCTGTTCGATCGCGGCCGGCGCGAGCTGTCCGGCCAGGCCGCCCAATAGGAGCTCGCGAAGGCCGTCGGGGCCCCGGCTCCTGCCGCGCGGGAGGGGCGGCCGGACATCCGGATCCGCCCTGCCGCTCACTTTCCGCCCTCCTGGTCCGCGTCTTCCATCCAGTGCTCGCGCATCTGGTAGAACGTGAAGGACGCCGCCCACGCAATCAGCACCAAGCCTGTCACCGCCTCGAGCACGACGAGGAACCGGCCTCTGCTCACCGGGACGATGTCCCCGAAGCCGAGCGACGTGTAGACCGAGCCCGAGAAGTAGATGACCTCGGACGCGGGAGGCGATTCGCCTGGAACATTACCGCATTCGGCGCGAACCGGTCGTCCGCGGCGTATGATGGCGGTGCCATGCGCCTGACTACTCTCGTCGTCATCTTCTGCGGTCTGTGGTGCACCGTCTGCGCGGCCCGTACCCAGCCCGACCCGGCCGTGATGGCCGCGATCGAAGCCGAGCGGGCGCCGCTCATCGAGACCATGCGGCAGCTCGTGGGCATCGAGTCCGGCAGCCGCGATCCGGAAGGGCTCCGGCTGATCGCGGCGGTCATCGCCGACCGTCTGCGCGCCCTCGGCGGCGACGTCGAGCTCGTGTCGCACGACGATCCCTACGTGATGGTCGACACGCCCGCCGAGATCGGCCAGAGCGTGGTAGGACGCTTCCGCGGGCGGGGCCGGGGCCGCATCCTGTTGCTGGCCCACATGGACACGGTCTACCTGCGCGGCCAGCTCGCGGATCAGCCGTTCCGGATCAGCGACGGACGCGCGTACGGGCTCGGCATCGCCGACGACAAGCACGGCATCGCCCTCATCCTCCACACATTGGCCGCGCTGCGCGCCCTGGACTTCGACGACTACGAGCAGATCACCGTGCTGATCAACGCCGACGAGGAGGTCAGCTCGGCCGGGTCGCGCGAGCTGATCACCCGGCTCGGCGCGGAGCACGACGCGGTCTTCTCCTGCGAGGGCGGCGGGGCGAGCGACCGGCTGGCGCTGACCACGGCCGGCATCGGCGCGGTGCTGCTGGAGGTGGCGGGACGCGCGTCGCACGCCGGCAGCGCTCCGGAGCAGGGCCGCAACGCGCTGTACGAGCTGGCCCACCAGGTGCTGCAGATGCGCGATCTCAGCGACGAGGCGGCCGGGATCAAGCTCAACTGGACCATCGCGAGCGCGGGGGCGACCCGCAACGTCATTCCGGCCGCGGCGCACGCCACCGCCGACTTCCGGGTGCTCCGAGTGGCCGCCTACGACGAGGTGGAGCGGCAGGTGCGGGAACGGATCCGTAACCAGCTCATCCCCGACACGACCGTTTCCGTGTCGTTCGAGCGCCGCCGTCCGCCCTTGGAGGTGACCCCCGCGTCACGCGCCCTCGCGGCGCACGCGCAGGAGGTGTACGGGGAGATCGGACGTCCGCTCGGCGTGACCGACCAGGCGGCCGGCGGCGGCACGGACGCGGCGTTCGCGGCGCTGGAGACCGACGCCCCGGTCATCGAGGGCTTCGGCCTGATCGGCTTCGGCGCGCACTCGGACGCCCGGGAGTACGTCGAGCTGGACTCAATCATGCCGCGGCTCTACCTGCTGGCGCGGCTGATCATGGATGTCGCGCAGGGGCGGGCGCCCATCTGAGCGCATGCTGTTTCCTTGAAAATCCGTAGCTGACATCAGGATTTTCACGGAGTATCACCAGTCCCGGTGCCAGAGCCGATCCAGAAACTGCATCCAGGGCAGTATCCGGATACCGTCGACGAGGCGTGGCCACGGCTCCATGGATACGAGGACGTAGTGCGTGAAGAGTCCTTCTTCACGCAGCGCCCTGAGCCCGCGCAGATCGCGGGCGCTGACGTGCTTCGTCGCCTTCACTTCGACGGCGAGGTCCTCGAACACCAGGTCGACCTCGAGCTTGGACTTGGATCGCCAGTACCTGGGTGAATCGAGGCGGTGGTAGTCGCAGAACGCCTTGACTTCCTGAAAAATGAAGCTCTCGAAGGCGGCGCCGTATTCGGAAGTGCCCGGCGCCAGCCCGCGCCGTCCCTGGAGATGTCGCGCGAGCCCGATGTCAAAGAGGTAGTACTTCGACGTGGAGATCGCCTTGCGCTTCCGGGTGTCGGTGAGCGCCGGAACTTCGTGGGCGATGAGCGTGTCCTTGAGAATCTGGTAGTACTCGCGGACGGTCGACGCGGGCACCTGCGCATCGTTGGCCAGGTTGGAGAAGTTGATCATCTCGCCGTGGGCGTGCGCGGCGACCTCCAGAAACCGGCTGAACGCACCGATGTTCCTGACGATCGCCTCGGCCGCGACTTCCTCCTTCAGATAGTCGCCGGCGTAGGCGGCCAAGTCTTCTGCCGGGGAGTCGGAGAAACATATTGACGGCAGCAGGCCGTACTCCAGCGCCCGCGCCAGGTCGAAGCGGTCCCCGAGCTCGGTGCGGACGAACGGGTGCAGCGTCCGTGAGCGCGCCCTGCCCCCGAGCAGGTTGACTCCCTTGCGGCGCAGGCTTCGCGCGCTCGATCCGGTCAGCAGGAACCGGATGTCCCGATCGTCGATCATGAGCTGCACTTCGTTGAGCAGCTCGGGCATCTTCTGAATCTCGTCGATGATGACGATGGTCGCGTCGTCCGCCAATCCTTCGCGGATCAGCGCGGGATTGCGGGCCAGACGGACAAACAGCGGTTGGTCGAGCAGGTTGTAGGTCGGGTAGCCGGAGAGCTGCTGGCGGATCAGCGTGGATTTACCCGTCTGGCGTGGGCCGAACAGGAAGCAGGACCGGCTGTCCAGAATGGCACGTACGTCCAGGTAGCGGGTGACGACGGGGTTTGGCATGGCGTATCAACGGCAATGTCGTTGTACATCATGACAATCAGCAGCAACGCCGTCAATTGTAATCACCATGCCTTGGAGCTGCGCATAGCAGTGCCTGGAAAACGCGTTCTCCGCGGTGCGGATCGCGTACTGGGTTGGGTTCCTCCCACAGGGTCGCGCCGATCACGAACGAAGCCGGCGTCGGCGACATCGGCTGGAAAGTATCCGGCCGGCAAGAAAAAAGAGCGGGTCGATCGGAGGATCGACCCGCTCCCTCGATGTCCGCGGTTTGCTACGGCGTTCTGCCTATTGGGGCAGCCGCAACGCGGCGAGCGAGCCCGGCATGGTCCCGCCCTGGGCGACCTGCACGATGATGTACTGCTGTCCCTCGTGCATGTAGGTCATCATGCCGTACTGACCCGTCGCGGGCAGCTCGACGGTGCCGAGCTTCTCGCCCGTCCGCTTGTCGTGGGCGTTGAGGACGGCCGGGCCGTTCGCGCCCTCGGTGGCCAGCAGCAGGCTGCGCGTGGTCATGAGGATGGCGCGCGCGCGCTCGGCCCCGACGCCCGAGAGGTCGACGCCCTGGAGCGCCGGGTGGCGCTGCATCTGCTGCGAGGGCTCGCCGACCGGCACCGCGAAGACGTGCTCGCCGGTGTTCATGTCGATCGCCGTGATCTTGCTGAACGGCGGCTTGTACATCGGCAGGCCCTGCGGACCGGCCCAGCCGACGCCTCCGCCCTGGACCCAGTCGGAGATCGTGCGGCCGGTCGTCGTGCAGTCGCCCGAGTCCGAGGTGCAGCCGTGGACGTCGGCGTCGACGTCCGCGCCCGGCTGAACCGTTCGGCCCGAGCAGCCCTGCCCGTTCGACTGGTACAGGTAGCCGGTCTCCGGATCGAGCGTCGACGGGTGGGTGATGTTGACCCCGCCCGCGCCGCAGGCGATCCAGCCCTGCACCGACTCGGTGTGGTTGTTCGGCAGCGGCGGAACGTAGGGGTCGCCGATCTTGAACCGGCTCATGACCTCGATCGCTTCCTGCTTGAGCTCCGGCGTCAGGTCGATGACGTCGTCCTCCGTCAGGCCGAGCGGGTTCAGCGGGGCCGGCCGCGTCGGGAACGGCTGGGTCGGCGAGAGCTGCTCGCCGGGCACGATCGACGCGGTCACTTCGCGTTCCTCGATCGGCCAGACCGGCTCGCCGGTCTCGCGGTTGAAGGCGAAGGTCATGCCCTGCTTGGTGGTCTGGATAGCCATCGGCACTTCCTCGCCGTCGACCGTGACGTCCACCAGGATCGGCACGTTGGGCAGGTCGTAGTTCCAGATCGGGTGGTGCACCGTCTGGAAGTGCCAGGCTCGCTGCCCGGTCTCGACGTCGATGGCGATGGTGCTCGTGCCGAAGAGGTTGTTCCCCGGCCTGAAGCCGCCGTAGTAGTCGATCGTCGGCGCATTGGTCGGAATGTAGACGATGCCGCGCTCCATGTCGGCCGACAGCGGCGCCCACGAGGAGACGTCACCGGTCCAGTCCCAGGCGTCGTTCTCCCACGTGTCGAAGCCGAACTCGCTCTCGGTCTGCGGGATGATGTTGAACTTCCACTTGTGCTGGCCGGTCTTCGCGTCGTACCCCAGGATGTCGCCCGGGACGTTCTCGATGCGCGACTGCGCGTAGCCCTGCTCGTGGGAGTTGCCGACCACGACCGTGCCGTTGACAACGATCGGCGGCGACGAGCTGGTGATGTAGCCGACCGACATCGGGATCCCCTCGTAGGGGTCGTACTCGTGCCCGAGGTCCGCGAGCAGGTCGACGACGCCGGTCTGCGGGAAGCCCTCAATCGGCACCGGTCTGCCGAAGCCTTCGAGGTGCTCGCCGGTCTTGGCGTCGAGCGCGTGCAGGAAGAACCCCGGCGTTATCACGTAGATGACGCCGCGCCCGTCGATCTCGGTATAGCCGACGCCTTTGCCGTAGCTCGCGCGCATCGACTCTTCCCAGCGCCGGGTGTTCGGCTCACGGTAGGTCCAGAGCGTCTCCCCGGTGGACGGGTCGATGGCCGCGACGGTGCGCCGGTAGCCGGCGACGGTGTACAGGATGCCATCGATGTAGCTTGGCGTGGAGCGCGACAGGTACAGCGGATGCGGCCCGTAGTTGTCGCCTCGCCAGACCCACGCCACCTCGAGGTCCTCGAAGTTGTCGGCGTCGATCTGGTCGAGCGGCGAGTACCGGGTGCCCCAGGCGTCGCCGCTCTGGTAGCGCCACTCGCCGTGGGGGTTGCCGCGTACCTCTTCCGGCTCCTGCGCGGTGACCGGGGTCAGCACGGCCACCCCGGCGATCAGCGCCAGCAGCAGGCCGAGCGCGCCGGCCGCGCGCCAGCCCGATGTGCGGTTCCTTCTCATCTTCTCGTTCCTCCAGAATGGGAAACGCCCCGCAAACGGGGCGACTGAGCGCCCCTCGTCCGAGCTAGATAGTCTAGCCCGGAAATCGTCGCCGTGCGGCTCTGCCTGTTTTCGCCGCCGGCCGTGGCGGCTCCCGTAGAATGGACGGCGTGAGCGTGGTCTATCGCGACGAACGCGGCGTGGAGTACGTCTCGGTCCCGTTGCCGACGCACGAGGTGACCGAAGCGGTGCCGATCGACGCGCGCCGCCTGCGCCGCCGCACGCCGCGGAACGAAATCCCGTTCTATGCCGGTACGGACGGCGCGGAGCTGGCCGCGAAACCGCGGGCGCACCGCAAGCACTGGAGTGACGAGCAGTGGATCGCGTTCAAGGAGTTCCAGACTCTGGAGTCCGAGCTGGCGCGGAGCGACCAGCCGGTCGCCGCCGTCGTGGTCGTCAAGATGAGGTAAACGCCGGCGGCGTTCCCGCGCGGGGAACGGTGAGGCGCCGCGAGGCGGGAGGATCCGAAGCGTGGATTTCGTCGTCTGGGGCCACGACCCGTGGCAGCGCCCGATCCTGCAGCACCTCAACTGGGACCCGCTCTGGGTCTCGATTTTCTGCGTCATCATGTTCGTGCTGGCGCACGCCGCCTACACGATGCTCTCGTCCGGCAAAAAGCGCACCCCCGCCGAGACCGACGTCCTGGAGACGGCGAGCCCGGACGTGCCCGCGCGCATCCTGCGCCACTCGCTGGCGGCGCGGCTCTTCCACTGGTCGATGTCGATCACGATGTTCGTGCTGCTGGTGACCGCCTTCTTCCCGATCATCGGGCTCGGTTTCGACTGGGTGCCGTGGCACTACTGGTCGGGCGCGATCTTCACCGCCGTCATCGTCTGGCACATCGTCCACACGGCCTTCTGGCTCGACTTCTGGTCGATCTGGGCCGGCCCGAAGGACGTCCCGGAGTTCCGGGCGCTGATGCTGCGCGAGACCGGCCGCATCGCCGACGCGCCGCAGCCCGCCAAGTACCCGCTGGGCAACCAGCTCTATCACTGGATCCTGACCATCGTCGGGCTGCTGGTCATCGTCACCGGCATGCTGATGATGTTCCGGATCGACACGCCCTTCTTCGCCCACAACCAGTACCTGATCAGCGAGCTGGCCTGGGGCTGGGTCTACGTCCTCCACGGGCTGGTCGGCGTCTCGCTGGTCGGCCTCGTGGTGGCGCACATCTACTTCGCCCTGCGGCCGGACCACTGGTGGCTGACGAGGGCGATGATCTTCGGCTGGATCACCCGCCGGCAGTACCTGGAGCACCACGAGCCGAACCGCTGGCGGGTCACCCCGGACGAGCCCTGGTAGCGAGGGCCTAGCGCCGCCCCTGACCGAGCACGCGCGTCCAGACGAAGAGGGCGGCCGCCGTCACGATCATCTGCAGGGCGGTGGCGATGGCGTCGACCGTCACGCTCCAGCGGCTCACCGCCGGCAGCAGCGGCGCCGCCCCGAACGCGCCGACCACCAGCGCGATCTGCACGCCGCCGGTCAACGGCAGCGGGTTGTTCAGGGACGGCGCGGCGCCGAGACCGGCCAGCGCCTGTACGAAGACGGCGGCGTCCGGCAGGCTGTCGGCGCGGAAGAGGATCCAGCCGGCGGTCACGACCAGCAGCACGTAGGCGTGGCGCGCGGGGGCGGGCAGACGGGCCAGCAGCGTGCCCCACGGCGTGCGTTCCAAGGCGACGGCCGCGCCGTGCCACGCGCCCCAGAGAAGCAGCGGCCAGCCCCCGCCGTGCCAGACGGCGATCAGCAGAAACAGCAGGAGCAGAGAAAGGACCGCCCGCACCTCCCGGCCCCGGGATCCATCGGAATCGGGGCGCAATGGAAGCCGCAGGTACGCGTCGAGCCAGGCGACCAGCGTCATGCTCCAGCGGCGCCAGAAACCGTGCAGGCTGTCTGCCGCGTACGGCCACTGGAAGTGCTCGGGCAGCCGGAAGCCCAGCATGCGTCCCAGCCCGAGGGCCATGTCGGCGTAGCCGGACAGCGCGAAGTAGATCTGCAGTGCGAAGCAGGCGAGGCCGAGCCAGGCGTGCGCCGCGTCGAGCATGCTCGCGGGCATCGAGAACGCCGCGTCCGCGGGAGGGGCCAGCGTCCCGGCGATGAGCCACACCTTCGCCAGCCCGATGGTGAAGCGCCGCACGCCGTAGGCGAACGCCGCCATGCCGACCCGCCGCGCCGCGAGATGCGCGCTCACGTCGCGAAAGCGGACGATGGGGCCGGCGACCAGGAAGGGAAAGAGCAGGAGGTAGGCCAGGGCGTGGACCGGGTTCCGCGGCGCCGCGGCCTCGCCCCGATGGATGTCCGCGGCGTACGACACCGCGTGGCAGACGAAGATCGACAGACCGAGCGGCGCGAGCAGGCCGGGGACCGGGAACGGCGCGGCGGAGAACGTGTCGAGCCAGGGGCGGACCGCTCCGGTGAACGGGTTCGGATGTCTGAAGAACACGAACAGGAAGAGGCTGCCGGTGACCGCGAGCGAGAAGCAGATCTCCGGAACGGCGCTGATCCGGTCGGGACGTGCCGCCGGAGCGTGATGGCGCCCGCTGGATATGCCGCGACCCAGCATGTACAGCAACGCGGCCGCGCCGCCGAGGACTCCGGCGAAACGGCCGGTCCCCGCGGCGAGGAAAGCGAGGCCGCCGGCTGCCAGGACCCAGTTGGCAACGCAGAAGCGCAGGCGTCCGTTGCCGGCGCCGTGCGAGGTTGCCCGCGCGACGACGAAGTAGAGGCCGAGGACACCCGGCAGGAAAACGAAGAGGAACCGCCAGTCCGTGAAGGCCACGCGCCCGGCGATCCTACTGGCGCCGGCGTCCGCGCTCGCGGCGGTCGCGGCTTCCCGGGCGGCGCCGGCGTTCCTCGCCCATCCGGGCGATCTCGGCGTCGAAGAGAGCCATCTGCGCCGGAGTCAGGATCTCGGCGATGGCGGCGCGGAACGTCTCCTGCTCGGCCGCGAAGCGGGCGCGCATGTCGCGGCGCATGTCGCGGCCGATGGAGCGAAACCGCTCGCGCCGTGCATCGAACAGGGCCGCGAGCCGCTCGCTCTGCTCGCCGCTCATGTCGAGGCGAGAGGCCATCCGCTCCAGCACGCGCCCGCTCATCGGGGGCACCGGGGGACCGCCGCGGCCGGGTCCGAATCCGGGGCGCGGGCCGAGTGCGAGCCAGGGGGCGGCGACGATGCCGGCGCCGAGCCCGGCCAGGAACACCACCAGCACGAACAGGCTGACCCACATGCGCGTGCGCATCTCGGCGGTCATCGTCCTGCCTCCGCTCCGGAGCGCGTGTCTCCCGGGTCCACCGCGAGCAGGACGTCGATCAGCAGGTCGTCCGCCAGCTCGTCACCGTCCTGCCAGAGTCGAGTCACCGTTTCGACCACCGCGGGACCTTGTACCTGACTGTCCATTGCCTCGTCGGAAACCCATGCGGTGACCAGATCGGAGAATTCCAATGTCCCGGTTTCCGCAACCTCGGTCGACGGACCGAAACCGAGTGCGGCCCCCACGAACAGCGCCCCGGCGAGCGGCGCCAGGCGTAGCGTCCACGCGCGCCAGTCCAGGGCGTCGAGCCATCCGGCCGCCGTGCCGGGCTCCCGCTCCGGCAGGTTGGCCATGACGCGTGTGGCGAAGGCGAGCGGGACCGGCGTCTGCGGCCGGGCGGCCAGCACCTCCCGCATGGCGCGCTGCGTGTCGAGCGCGTCCCGGCAATCGGTGCAGCCATCCAGGTGCCGGGCGAGGGCCCTGCTCCGTTCGGCGTCGAGCGTCCCGTCGGCGGCGCGCGCGAGCAGCGGTTCGGCCTGTCGGCAGGTCATCGGTCTCTCCCTCGTTCGCGTCGGTGTCGCGGCGTGCGGTTCCCCGGGCACCGGCTAGGCCGTCACGAGCGGGCGCAGCAGCGTCCGCAGGCGGCGCCGGGCACGGAATATCCGCGATTCCACCGTTCCGATCGGTGCTCCCGTGACGCCGGCTATCTCCTTGTAGTCCAGCCCCTCCACGTCGCGCAGAACCAGGGCCAGCCGCAGCTCGTCGGGCAGCTCGGACAGCGCGCGATCGATCGCCTCGCGTCTGACGAGCGAGGTCTCGGCGTCGGGGGCCGGGGACGGGACGTCGCCGGCCTGCAACGGCTCCGCCTCGTCGTCCAGGCTGCGATCCGCGATCCGGGCCTGACGGCCGTGCCGGTCGAGATGGGTCCGGGCGACGTTGGTGGCGATGCGGTACAGCCAGGTCTTGAACGAGCTCTCACCCCGGAAGCGGCCCATCCCGCGCCAGGCGCGGACGAACGTCTCCTGCGCCACGTCCTCGGCGGCGCCTGCGTCGCGGACCATCGCGGACGCATAGTTGACGATTCTGGCCTGATACCGCAGCACGAGCACCTCGAAGGCGCGTGTGTCGCCGGCAGCGGCGTCTTCGAACGCCGCCCGATCCGGATCGACCGGCGCTTCCTGTCCGTGGTCCGTCGCAACGGCCACGTGGACGGTTGCACTACCGGCGTCGACCGTTGCGCTCTCCGGATTCACCCGCTGTTCCCGCGATCGTTCAGGCCGTTCATTCGTCACTGCGAGCATACGCGCACTCGCGTTCCCTCTACCCGAGACTCGCGGGAACGCGCGGATATTCCCGCGTGTTTCCTGCTCGACGCGGGAAGAATCCCGTCCCGACCGCGGTCGATAGGAACAGCAACTGCAAAGGAGGCACGATGCGAATCAACATGACGGGAACACGCACGAAGGTTCTGGCCGGCGGCGTCGGTCTGGCGCTCGCCGCGGTGGTGCTGGTGGCCACCCACGCCGTGCAAGCCGCCGAGGCGCAGCGCGGGGGCGTTCGCGGCGGGCGCGGCGCCTGGATGGGAGGGCCGCGCGGCGCCGGTCCGGCGGGTGCGTTCCTGCCCCCGCTGCGGCGGCTCGAGCTGACCGACGAGCAGCGCGAGCAGGTCCGGACGGCGATCGGGGAGAGCCGCGAGTCGGCCCGGACGCATGCCCGGGCGACGCGCGCCGCGCGCGAGGCGCTGGCCGAGGCGGTGACGACCGGCGCCGTGGACGAGGATCGGCTCCGGACGCTGGGGGCCGAGCTGGGACGACTCGCGGGCGACGCCGCGGTTCGTCGGGCCCAGGTCTACGCGGCGGTCTGGCAGATCCTGACGCCCGAGCAGCAGGCGCGGGCCGAGGAGATCAGGGCTGAGCGCGAGGAACGGCGCAACGCGCGCCGGGAGCGGATGGAGGAACGCCGCGAACGGATGCGGGAGCGCAGGGGGGAACGTCGAGAGCGGCGGAACCGCTGATTCAGCCGTCCCGGTTGCATGAATGAATGACCGATCCCCGGCGGGCGACGCGACGCCGCGCCGGGGATCGGTCATCGACTTGGGCGCGCGGCTCACGCCTGGGCAAGTCCGCCGGTACTGGTGGTGTTCGCCGGCCGCCAACGTTCAGCGCGTGGGCTCGGCGCGGCCGGGTGCGTCGGCGTCGCCCGCGTCGCGGCTCGTCTGCGCGTCGCCGTGTCCGGAACCTCGGCTCGCCGGATCGGCGTTCCCGTATCCGCGAACCGCGGTGTTGGCGGTTCCGTGGCCTCGGCCGCCCGCATCCGGGCTCACATAGCCGCGGCCGGGGGCGGGCGCGGGCCGCGGCTCCCGGACCTGGGGTCTGGGAGCGAGCGCGATCTCCTGGGCGGTCAGCTCGCCCGGTTTCGTGGGCGACGGCCGTAGCGTGAACTCCAGGATCAGGCGCCGGCTCGGCAGCTCCTGCGTGTTGATGCCCACCCGCTGCAGCTCGCTGCTGTGCACGAAGGTCGACGCGTACGGCGAGTCCTCGCGCGTGGTGTCGGTCACCCACAGCGGGCCCGTGAAAGAGCGCAGGTAGCGGATGAAGCCGAATCCCTTGATGGAATCGTACCAGTGGCAGAGTCCGCGGACCCGCGATCCCTCTTCTCCCCAGTCGGGCCCCCGCGACTCTCCGGGCAGCAGTCCCGGAATCAGGTACCCGGAGACGAACATGTCCGCTTCGCGCCGCAGGTCGCCCGACACGTTGTCGAACGCCACCACCTCGACCCGGCAGCCCATGTTCTGCAACGCCCGCGCGACCTTGGTGAAGTCCCCGTCGCCCGTCGCCAGCAGCACGCGGTCGATGTTGCGGGCCTCCAGAAGCACGTCCACGGCCATGTCCAGGTCGCTGTTGGCCTTCCCGAAACGCTTGCCGTCCTCGTTGATGTACCACTTGACGTGCTTGACGATGACCTTGTAGCCGAAGTCGCGCAACGCCGCCTGGAAGCTCTGCACGTTGCGCTTGTAGTCCTCGTCGGTCTGGGCCCGCTCGCGGTCGAACGACGTATACGAATTTAGCCGCAGCGCGTCCGCTCCGTCGCGGCAGGCGAACTCCCGCAGGACGTCGTAGCGCAGGCCCCGACCCCCGTTCCTCGTGATGTTGTCCGTATCGACGTAGACACCGACTCGCACTGTTCCTCCCGTTCCATTGGCAGCGTCGCGCCCTTTCGCGCGCCGTTACATTTCAGTATACGCAACGGCAGGGCCGGGCCGGCGGCGCACCGAGGCCCCCGGGGGATGACCGCGGTCCACCCCCGCGGCAGCCGGCAACGCCGAACGGCGGGAGCTTCCCGTCCTCGGCTCCGGGGTTGCTCCCGGCGGGCGGCGATAGTAGATTGGCGCTGAATGCTCATGCCCTGGATTTCAAAACGGTTGTCGCCGTGCCTGCTCGCGCTCGTCGTGTCGAGCATGGCCTTCGCCTGGCTCGGTCGTCCCGTCTCGGCGCAGGCCCCCATACCGGAGGGGCGGGCGCCGGACTCCGAGCAGGCGGAGTTCTTCGAATCCACCATCCGCCCGTTGCTGGCCGACAACTGCCACGAATGCCACAGCGGGCGGGTCGACCCCGCGTTCGGCGGTCTCCGGGTCGACAGCCGCGAGGGGCTGCTGGCCGGCGGCGACTCGGGACCGGCGGTCGTGCCGGGGCGCCCGGCCGAAAGCGCGCTCGTGCAGCGCCTGCACGGCCGGCCGATGCTGATGCCGCCGACCGGTCCGCTCGGCGGCGACGAGATAGAGGCGCTCACCCGCTGGGTCGCGATGGGCGCGCCGTGGCCGGAAGCGACCGTCACGGCGGCCGCCGCTGCGGACCCGCCGGATCCCTCCGCCCCGTTCGATCTGCCGGAGCGCCGGCGCACGCACTGGGCATGGCATCCGGTGCAGGCGTCCGAGCCGCCCGCCGTCGGTGACGCGGTCGACCGGTTCATCCTGGCCGCCCTCGACGCCGCGGGGCTCGCCCCGGCGCCGGACGCCGAGCGCGCCGCGCTCATCCGCCGCCTGTCGTTCGACCTGCGCGGGCTGCCGCCGACCCCGGCCGAGATCGCGCGGTTCGCCGGCGACGACACGCCGTCGGCGTACGCCGACCTGGTCGACCGCTATCTCGATTCACCCCACTTCGGCGAGCGCTGGGCGCGCCACTGGATGGACCTGTTCCGCTACAGCGAGTCGCACGGCAGCGAGGGGGACCCCGACATCCCGTTCGCCTGGCGCTACCGCGACTACCTGATCCGTGCGTTCAACGCCGACGTGCCCTACGACCGGTTGATCCGCGAGCACCTCGCCGGCGACCTGCTGCCGGACCCGCGCCTCGACGCGGACCGCCGGACCAACGAGTCGATGATCGGCCCCGCCAACTTCCGGCTCGTCGAGCACGGCTTCCAGCCGGTCGATCCCTGGGAGGATCGCGTCAAGTGGATCGACAACCAGGTGGACGTGGCGTCGAAGGCGTTCCTGGGCCTGACCGTGTCGTGCGCCCGCTGCCACGACCACAAGTTCGACGCCATCAGCCAGAAGGACTACTACTCGTTCTTCGGCACGCTGTACGGGGCGCGGCCGACGATGCGCGCCATCGATTCGCAGGCCGTCCTGGAGACGAACCGGGACGCGCTCGCCGCGCTGAAGGCGGACATCCGCCGCCTGCTCGCCGAGGCGTGGAGCGCGGCGGCGGAATCCGTGGGCGAGAAGCTGCTGGCGGCGCTGGAGCCGGAAGCGGGTGACTCCGACGACGCGGAAGACGCGGCCAGAGCGGCGAGCGTGGACGAAAGCGACGCTGCGCCGGCGCGGGATCCTGAAGCGGGCAGCGTTCTCGCGGCGTGGCAGGCGCTCGGCGGGGGCAACGCCGCCGACTTCCCGCGCGCCTGGAGCGATCTGCGCGCGCACTGGGACGCCGAGCTCCCCGAGCGGGAGCGCTTCAACGCCGAGCACTTCGAGCCGCAGTGGGATCTGCGCGGTCCCGACTACGCGGAGATGGTCGGCCACGGCACCGGTCGTCGCGAGGCGCCCTCCAGGCCCGGAGAGTTCGCCGTCGAGCGGCGCGGCGACCTGCTGCTGAACGGCATCTATCCGGGCGGCGCCTACACGCACCTGCTGTCCACGAAGCACCCCGGCGTCATCCAGACCCCCAGCTTCAAGATCGACAGCGACTACATCAGCTTCCGCGTGCTGGGCGGCGACCTCAGCTTCGTCCAGCTCATCATCGAGAACTACTCGGTGCCGCGGGGCGGCATCTACCACCTGCGCCACAGCCCGAAGACGGACGAGATGAGCTGGGTGCAGTGGGACACCGAGTTCTGGAAGGGCTTCACCGCCTACATCGAGTTCGCGACCCAGGACGACGCCACCCGCTTCCAGCTCGACCCCGAGGACAGCGCCCTGCGCCACCGGCCGACGCGGCGCGGCGACGGGCGCTCGTTCATCGGGGCCGGCCGCATCGTGTTCCACGACGAGCAGCGGACGCCGCGGGAGACGGTCGTTCCCATCCTCTCGCTGCTGGGCGACGACGCGGCGGATGCCGGGCCGGCGTCGCGCGAGGAGCTGGCCGCCCTGATCGGCCGCCGGGCAAAGGAGGCGGTCGCGGACTGGCGCGACGACCGGCTCACCGAGCAGCAGGCGGGGTTCCTCGACGAACTCGTGCGGGCGGATCTGCTGCCGCGCTCGCTGGAAGAGCTGGTCGCCCTGCGGGCGCCGGTCGCCGAGTACCGGCTGCTGGAGCGGGACGTGCCGGTGGCGCGCCGCGTGCCGGGCGTCATCGACGAGGCGGCGCCGGATCAGCCTCTGCTGGTGCGGGGCAACCACAGGAACCTCGGCGAGGTGGTGCCCCGCACGTTCCTGACCGCGGTCGACAACCGGCCGTACCCCGAACCGGGGCTCGTCCGCCTGCACCTGGCCGAGGCGGTGGCCGCTCCCGACAACCCGCTGACGGCGCGCGTCGCCGTCAACCGGGTGTGGCGATACCTGTTCGGCTACGGCATCGTGCGCACCGTCGACAACTTCGGCCGCCTCGGCGACCCGCCGTCGCACCCCGAGCTGCTCGACTACCTGGCCGCCGGCTTCGTCGACGACGGCTACTCGATCAAGCGGCTCGTCCGCCGCCTCGTCCTCAGCCGGGCCTACCGGATGAGCAGCCAGGCGTCGGCCCGGGCCGCCGAGATCGACCCGTCCAACCGGCTGCTGCAGCACGCCAACCTGCGGCGTCTGGACGCCGAGGCGATCCGCGACGCGATGCTCTCGATCTCCGGGCGGCTCGACCCGACGCTGTACGGGCCGTCCATCCCGGTGCACTATGCGGCGCGGCGCGGCCTGACCGAGGGCGATCCGAACAACGGTCCGGTCGACGGCGACGGGCGGCGGAGCATCTACCAGGAGATCCGCCGCAACGCCCACAACCCGTTCCTGGAGGTCTTCGACCTGCCGAAGCCGGCGACGACCCGCGGCCAGCGGGACACGACCAACGTCCCGGCCCAGTCGCTCGCGCTGCTCAACAGCCCGTTCGTGGTCGGGCAGGCGGCCGAGTGGGGCCGGCGGCTGGCCGAGGGCGAGGCGGCGTCGGTGGACGGGCGCATCGCCCACATGTTCGTCAAGGTGCTCGCGCGGCCGCCGTCGGCGGCCGAGCGCGCCCGCGTCGCGGACTACCTCGACGCGGTGGCGGAGGAGCGGGGCGTGAACACCTCGTTGCTGCTCTACGACGCCGCGGTCTGGCAGGACGTCGCGCACAGCCTGTTCAACCTGAAGGAGTTCATCTTCATCCCGTAGCGCACGATCCGCGCCCGCCGGTACCCGCGGCGCTGTCGTTGCAGCGGAGCGGCGCGCGGCTTCCAGGAGACACGCGGACACGTTGCTGACGCAGAGGATTCGCCGATGCCCTTCGATCCACGCCACCACCCCGGAGCCCGCCCGTTCGTGACGCGCCGCGAGATGCTGCGGCAGACCTCCACCGGCTTCGGCTGGCTCGCCCTGACGGCGCTGATGGCCGACAAGGCCTACGCCGGGCTGGCGCAGGCGGGCGGCGCGACCGGCGCCACAGCGACGGAAGGCCCGCTCGCGGCCAAGGCGCCCGACTTCGCGCCCAGTGTCAAGAACGTCATCTTCTGCTTCATGTCGGGCGGCATGTCGCACGTCGACTCGTTCGACCCGAAGCCGCGGCTGGCGGCCGAGGCGGGCGAGCCCATGCCGTTCCAGACCGAGCGGACGATGTTCAACCAGGACGGCAACATCTGGCCCAGCCCGTGGGAGTTCACCCGCTACGGCAGCAGCGGCATCCCGGTCAGCGCGCTCTTCCCGCACACCGGCGGCGTCGCCGACGAGCTGACCGTCATCCGCTCGATGACCGCGCCGTTCATGGAGCACGCCCAGGCGAACTTCTATTTCCACTGCGGCATGCCGTTCACCGGCTTCCCGAGCATGGGGGCCTGGGTCACCTACGGCCTCGGCACCGAGAACCAGAACCTGCCCGGCTTCGTCGTCCTCGGCAGCGGCGGCATCCCGCTCGGCGGCATCAACGTCTTCGGCAACGGCTTCCTGCCGGCCGTCCATCAGGGCTCGCTCATCTATCCGGAGCACGCCCAGCCGCTGCACAACGTCAGTCCCAGCGAGACCGACGCGCGGCAGCGGGCGCGGCTGTCCCTCATCGACGACCTCGACCGGCAGTTCCTGCAGCGCACCGACAACGAGTCGCGGGTGGAGGCGGCGGTCGACAACTACGAGATCGCCTACCGGATGCAGACCGCCGTTCCCGAGCTGACCGACCTGCGCGGCGAGACCGAGGCGACGAAGAAGCTCTACGGCCTCGACTCGCCCAACGCCTCCACCGCCGCCTACGGCCGCCAGTGCCTCGTGGCGCGCCGCCTCGTCGAGCGCGGCGTCCGCTTCGTCGAGCTCACCATGGTCGGCACCGACGGCATGGGCCAGGCCGCCAACCCGTGGGACCAGCACACCAAGCTGGCTGAGGGCCACGCCGCCAACGCGCTGACCGTCGACCAGCCGGTCGCCGCCCTCGTCAAGGACCTGAAGGCGCGCGGCCTGCTCGACGAGACCCTCGTCATCTTCTCCCCCGAGTTCGGCCGCACCCCGTTCGTGCAGGGCACCAACGGCCGCGACCACAATCCCTACGGCTTCAGCCTCTGGATGGCCGGCGGCGGCCTCGAGAAGGGCTTCATCTACGGGCAGACCGACGAGTACGGCTACCGCGTGGTCGAGAACTCCCACACCGTCCGCGACCTGCACGCCACCGTGCTGCACCTGCTGGGCCTGGACTACCAGGGCCTCACCTACCGCTTCGGCGGCCGCGACTTCCGGCTGGCGGACGTCGACGGGCACCCGATCCGGGGGATTCTGGCGTAGAGGAGTTGTCCTCGGACCCCGGGACGAGCGGAAAAGCCGTCGGGTGGTTCGACAGCGCCCACATGACGCCGCGCAGAGCGTCGTTGAGCCGCGGATGCGCGATCTATGTCCGACTAGTCTTCATTTAGCGGGTCCCGGCAAAAAAATCCACGTGTTGGGGTAAAGGTTTGGTGCGCTGTGCCGATAGAAAAGGGGCGTGGGCCTGCTACGCTGCATACGCGCCATTCTGGACAAAGCGCCGCCCGAACAGGACTCTCGGGACGTTGTCATCGAGCAACAGGACCGGGAGGTCGAGAGACTGCGTGACGATCTGGCGCGCCACAAAGGCGTGCACCGTGAGAATGGCCGCCTGCCGCGCCGGAACAACGGCTTGCAGCGTCAGGTCGAGCGGCTGGAACGCGAGAACGAGCACCTGAAACAGCAGTTGGCGACCGAGCGCCGCGCGGGACGCCGGCAAGCCGCACCTTTTCGCCAAGAAGCGGCCGCAGGGTCGCGGCGGTCGTCCCGGCCGGCGTCCCGGCGCGCGCTATGGCCGGCAGGGACGCCGGCCGTGCCCGGCGCACGTCGACGAGACCTTGGCGGCGCCGGCGCCGACCACCTGTCCGGACTGCGGCGGCGCGGTCGAAGTGACCGGCGCGGCGGCACAGTATCAGGAAGACCTTCCCCCGGTGCGCCCGCTGGTGCGTCGCTTCGACATCGAGGTCGGCCACTGCTCGCAGTGTCGGCGGCGGGTCCAGGGCCGCCACGCCTTGCAGACCTCCGACGCGTTGGGAGCGGCCAGCGCACAGCTCGGCCCTGGTGTGGTCGCGCTGGTCGTCGAGTTGCACACGCACGCTGGCCTGCCGCTGGCCAAGGTCGCCGACCTGCTGCAGACCCGCTTCGGCCTGCACGTCACGCCGGGGGGCCTCCAGCATCTGCTGCATCGTGCGGCCCGCGACGCGCGGCCGGCCTACGAGGAATTGCGCAAGCAGGTCCGCAACGCTCCGGTGGTCACGGCCGATGAGACCGGTTGGCGCGTCGGCGCCGCCGGCCACTGGTTGTGGGCGGCCGTCACCCCGACGACGACCGTCTACGCCATCTGCGCGGGCCGCGGATTCGACGACGCGCAAGCGGTCCTGGGGGCCGACTTCGACGGCGTGCTCGTGCGCGACGGGTGGGTGGTCTACCGCCGTTACACCCACGGCGAGCACCAGTCTTGTCTGCAGCACCTACTTCGACGGTGTGAGCATCTGCTGGAGGATCATCCCCACTGCGGGTGGGTCGGTCAGGTGCAGGACACCTTGCAGGCCGGCCTCGCGCTGCGTGACCGGCGCAACGCCGGCGAACTGAGCGAACACGGTCTGGCCACCGCCCGCGGCCGACTGCTCGCCCAGATCAGCCGGCTGATCGACAACCCGCCGCCGCTGGACGACGCCGAGCGCTTCGCCGCGCACCTGGCCATCGAATTCGCCGCCCTCTTCACCTTCCTGTGGGACCCGTCGGTCGACGCCACCAACTGGCGCGCCGAACAAGCCATCCGGCCCGCCGTCGTCATCCGCAAGGTGTGCGGCGGCAACCGCACCCGCAAGGGCGCCGACACCCAGCAGGTCCTCGCCAGCGTCGTACGCACCGCACGCCAACGCAAACTCGACCTGCCCGCCCTGTTCGCCACGATGTTGCGCGCCCCCGACGCCATCGTCCCCGACGCATTCGGCCTTCCGCCGCCGCCCGCGTGAGCGGCAGCACCGGAACGAGCGCGTTGACGCGCGACCGACCCGCGGCTGACCGCCGTGCCGGGTGAAATGTCGAGACGCTGACCCCGAGGCCCGGCGGCCGGATAGCCGGAGGATGCTTCCAACGGTGGCTGCGCTCGGCAGCCTGCAAAGCGGCAGGGTAACAGTGCAATCACGGTGGCATCCCGCGTACGATGTAACGTCCACCAAAGGAACCTCGTCGGCGCGCGGGTTTCAACGTGCCAGGCACACTACATGCCCGTGTTTATTGACGAATCACCCGGTAAACGAAGACTCCGACTATAAACGGCTCGCCCGGCCGGGCGGCCCGACACCAAAGATGATCGCGACTGGTCCGTTTCAGGCCGTCGGTGGTTCGGCTATAGGCACCGGCGGTGGCGGTCGTGGTGGTAGTAGCAGTGGCCGCGGCGGTGGTGGCATACTGAGCCTGCCCGACCTGCGGCGCGTGGGTCGAGGGCGTTGCGGCCCAGCACCCCGTACGACGTTAATTAACTTCGTGCCAGACGTCGTCCACGCCCTGCGCGCCGAGGGCGGCCCCCGGTGGGGGTTTTTCCGCGGCTCTTCCGGCAACATTGCGACCGCTGCGGTGGGCTACCACCTCGGCGAGGGGCCTGTGAATGGCTCCGCAGACGTCGCGATTGTGGTCGTCCGCATCGCCGACACTCCACGCTGGATTCCAGCCAGCTAGAGGCACGTGGGCGCGAAGCCGGTGAAGGGTTTCACGGTACTCGCGGCCTCGCGTTTCGCGCGCCTCTTGACTCCGTTGCACAACGCTGGCACCCTGTTGCCCCGCATCTCGGACGTGCCCTGCTTGGTGTGGCCGTGCTATAGTTGCGCGGTTTTGACTACCGAGGACTCGCATGATCGACCACGTAGAACTGTCTATTGATGACTTGCTGCTGGATGTGGAAAACCCGCGCCTCGGTTCGACGTCGTCTCAGTCGGACGCGTTGGCCAGCATCGTCAGGCTGAACCCTGGTCACTTCCGGAACCTGATGGAAAGCATCCGGGATGACGGCCTGGACCCCGGTGACAGTCTCTACGTCGTCCGATCGGAAGGGGGCCAGGATTTCGTGGTGCTCGAGGGCAACCGCCGGCTGTCAGCATTGAGGGTTCTGAGCAATCCGGACTTCCTGGCAGGTACCGACCTACCCGAGGGCATGAAGAAGCGGCTTGGTCGGGAAGCGATGGGCTTCGAGCGATCAAAGGTAGAGCCGATTCGTTGCGTGCGTTTCGATGATCGCGAGGAGGCGAACGACTGGATCCGTCGCCGTCATACTGGCGGGGCGGGCGGCGAAGGGAGGATAACGTGGAAGCCCTTGGAGATTCAGAAGTTCTCGGGTGACTACACTACCATCGACGTCATTGAATTCGTCGGCAAGAACGCCGGCTACTCCAAGGCTGAGTGGGAAACGGCGCAGTCGGCACTCGGCGGCACAAAATCCAGCAACCTTACGCGGCTGATGGAATCGGCGGCGGCGCAGTCGCACCTCGGGATCACGGTGCAAGCCGAGGGATCTCGAAGGACGCCAGTCTTGGCAACTGACCCGAATTGGGCGATGCAGGTTCTGAAACGGGTCGTAGATGACATCTTGAAGAACAAGGTGAACTCTAGGGCGTTGAACACCTCCACGGATATCGAGAAGTACTTTGCCGATCTACCTCCGGAACTGCAGCGCGGACCCAACACGGCGGCTGTGACCCCGAGAGCGTTCAGGGACATTAGCTTCGCCGGGAGCCAGGCGAAGGCCCCGCAGAAGCCGCCACCCAAGGCGAAGCCTGCGCCTCGCACGCGAAGAACGTTGGCACCGAAGAAGCACCCGTTTGATACGACGAATTCCACGAAGCTGGGGATGTTGGTGAGGGAGGCAGGCACACTAGACGTCAATAAGTTCCCGCTGTCGTCCGCCTTTGTCCTCCGGGCGGTCGTCGAGCTGGCCGTGAACGACTACTTGAAGGGGAACTCGCTGCCGCTGGGGTCGTCAGGCAGCCGCGAGTTCGACCTGACCAAGAAGGCGAGCGACGTCGTTAAGGACAGTGATCGATATAAAGTCTTCAACTTGATCGGGGTAACAGTTTGTAATTCCATTCCCCGTGAAACGCATCGGGGACCAGCGCGAGTGCGTCCATCTGTTCCTTGGTCACCGTAACGCCTGTGGGATATTCCCCGGCGTCGAGTTCGGCCCGGACCCGGAGCCCGGTGGCTGTCCGGACGTTCCCGATGCGGTCGACGATGGTCTCGTACGTCGTCAGCGGGGTGCCGCGCCAGTTCGCCGTGATGTGACAGAAGAGCCGGTGCTCGATCTTGTTCCACTTGCTGGTGCCGGGTGGAAAATGACTCACCTCGATGGTCAGTCCGGTCTCGTCGGCCAACTGTTGAAGCTCATGCTTCCAGGCGCGCAACCGATACCCGTTGCTCCCGCCCGCATCGGCCGTGATGAACAGGGTCGTGGCCTCGGGGTAGGCGCCGCAACCCATCTGATGCCACCAGTGTCGAATCGACGCCACCGCGAACGCCGGTGTGTCGTGGTCCCAGCCCACGCTCACCCAGGCTTCGTTGCGCGCCATGTCGTAGACGCCGTACGGAATCGCCTTGCCCTCGGCGTCGGTCGGGAAATCATGCACCAGCACCGCCGGCGGCGTGCCCTTCGGCTGCCATTCCCGCCCGCCGTTCTTGAAGTTCCCGACCAGCTCCTTCTTCTTCGTGTCGACCGAGATCACCGGCTGGCCGGCGCTCAGATGCTCGTCCGCGGTCTGGTTGATGTGCTCGAACTGCGCGTTGCGGTCCGGATGCGTGGCGCCTTCCTGCCGTTTGCGCGGCGATTGCAGCCGGTAGCCCAGGCGGTGCAGCAGCCGGCCCACAGTGGTCGAACTCACCCGCCACCCCTGCTCGGTCAGCGCCGCCGCCAGCTTCGCGCGACTCTTGCACGTCCAGCGCAGCGGCGAGGTCGGGTCGCCGCGCGTGAGCGGATCCACCAGCGCTTGGAGCGCGGCCTGGATGCCGGGTTGATCCTGCTGGATGCGGGGCCGTCCGCCGCCAGGGCGTCGAATGCGGTCCGTCGGCGCCTCGTCGCGGGCAATCTCCCGGCGCCCCTTGCGAATCGTCTCCCGAGCCACACCGGTGGCCGACGAAACCACCGCGTCGCCGCCGTAGCCGATGGCGAGCGACTCGGCCGCCGCCCACCGGCGGCGACTGCGCTCGTCCAACACGGGCGCGACCACGGCATACTTCGCAACCAGGGTCGCTTCCAGCTCGATGTCTCGCTTCATACCTCCAGTATGACCAGCAACCCAGCAGATGGCAAACTAGTTTCGCGCAGTGTCCTAACCACCTCAGGTCGAGTGGAGCAGTGCCCCCGACGGACCTCCGCGCGTTCCGCAACAACCTGCTCACCAAGACGTCGGCGTGTTCGATCCAGTCCTTGAACGGGTTTGTGCACAACCGCTACGAGCTGCCGACCGCGGACGCCCTTCGTGCAGGTTGGGAGGCGGCCCTCCCGTTGGTGATCGCGGCGTACGGAAAGGTGTGATGCCGGAAGACGGTCGTGGAATCGGCCCGACCGGTCGCTATTCGCCGCTCCGGTACCCAGGAGGCAAGGGCAAGCTCTCTAAGTACATGGCCGCGATAGTGCGCGCCAACGGATTGTCCGACGGGAGATACATCGAGCCCTACGCGGGTGGTGCCGGCATCGCGTGGGAACTTCTGCTTACCGGGGTCGTGCGCCGCGTGCTGATCAACGACATCAGTCCGCACGTGTTCGCCTTCTGGACGAGCGTGCTTCGCCACACCGACGAGCTCTGCCGGCGGATCGGGAATGTACCGCTGACCGTCGAAGAATGGGACCATCAGAGAGAGATATTCCGAAGACCTGAGGACGCGTCCACGATCGACCTGGGTCTCGCCTGCTTCTATCTAAGAAGAAACTCTCAGAGCGCCCTCCCGGTCAGGCGACCTTCACTTCGACCTCGACGCCGAGGCTCTGCAAACGCCGGATGAGGTGCTGGGTGACGCGGTGCTTGTCGCGGTCCGCCAGGTATCGGCCGCCGAGGTCGTGGTAGTCCTTCTCGTCGCGGAGCATGAAGTAGGCGGCGGTCAGCATGGAGGCGGCGACCGCCACGATCGCCTTCTTCGGGCCGCGCCGGCCCTTGAGGCGCCGAAATTGGGACTGCAGATAGCTCCCGTTCTTCCGCGTCGCCGCCCACGCGGCCTGGACCAGCACCGTCTTCAACCAGGGAGTCGCGTGACGGATCCGGGTCGAGCGGCGCTTCCCCGCACTCTCGTCCAGCCGCGGGCACAGGCCCGCCCACGAAACCAGATGGCCCGGATCGGGAAACCGCGTCATGTCCACGCCGACCTCGGCGATGATCACCCGCGCGACCGTCTCACTGACCCCGGGCATCGTCGTCAGCCGCTCGGCCGCCTCGCGAAAAGGGCGCAGCACCTCGTCGGCCTGCCGCTCCAGTTTCTCCACGGCGGCGCGTAGCGCATCGATCTGCCCCAGATGCAGATCCAGCAGGAAGCGATGGTGCGGCGTCACCCGACCGTGCACCGCGGCGACGATGTCCGCACGGTCGGCCTTCACCCGGACGTTGGTGCAATCAGCCAACCGCTCGGGATCGGTCTCCCCGGCGATGAGCGCCGCCAGGATCGCCCGGCCGCTGACGCCCAGGATGTCGGTGACCACGCGCGTCAGCTTCACGTTCGCGTCTTCGAGCGTCTTCTGCAGGCGTTGCGTGTGCCGCGCGATCTCGCGGACCAGTTGCTTGCGGGTTCGCGTCAGGTCGCGCAGTTCCTGGATCGGGGCCGGCGGCACGAAGCTGCCCCGAATCAGCCCGTGCGCCAACAGATCCGCGATCCAGGCCGCGTCGTTCCGGTCGCTCTTGCGGCCCGGAACGTTCCGGATGTGCTGCGCGTTGGCGAGCACCAGTGTCAACGACGATTCGTCTTCGAGGATGTGCCACACCGGCTTCCAGTACACGCCGGTCGCCTCCATCGCCACGTGCGTGCAGCCGGCCTCGGTCAGCCAGGCCGCCAGTTCGAGCAGGCCCGCCGTCGTGGTCGCAAACTCCCGATGCTCGGCCGTGGCCTTCCGACCGGCCGCGATGCGCACGCACGCGTTCACGCGCCGCGAGTGGACATCCAACCCGGCGCACCGGGGATGCAAGACTTCCATTTCGTTACCTCCTGTATCGCAAGGCGCTGGCGTGGAGTCCGCCGGTACGAAATCTAAGAGTCGCGATCCCCGGATCCACCGGGCTCGCAATGCGGGGTGCTCGCGGGACTCCGGGTCCAACTACAGAACGGGCTCTCGGCACCATAGAGAAACCGACCTCTGGGCCAGCATCAAGCCCTACACAATAGCCCTACCTGTTTCATGCATGCGCGGGTCCGGCGCCCGCCGGGTGGGGAACTACAGAGAAACTCACGGTGATCACTGACTCAGGCGGTCTTCACTTCGACCTCCACTCCAAGGTCCTGCAGACGCCGGAGGAGGTGCTGGGTGACGCGCTGCTTGTCGCGGTTCGCCAGGTATCGGCCGCCGAGGTCGTGATAGTCCGTCTCGTCGCGGAGCATGAAGTAGGCGGCGGTCAGCATGGAGGCGGCGACCGCCACGATGGCCTTCTTCGGGCCGCGCCGGCCCTTGAGGCGCCGAAATTGGGACTGCAGATAGCTCCCGTTCTTCCGCGTCGCCGCCCACGCGGCCTGGACCAGCACCGTCTTCAACCAGGGAGTCGCGTGACGGATCCGGGTCGAGCGGCGCTTGCCCGCACTCTCGTCGAGGCGCGGGCACAGGCCCGCCCACGAGACCAGATGGCCCGCACTGGGGAACCGGGTCATGTCCACGCCGACCTCGGCGACGAGCACCCGCGCGACCGTCTCACTGACCCCGGGCATCGTCGTCAGCCGCTCGGCGGCCTCGCGAAAAGGGCGCAGCACCTCGTCGGCCTGCTGCTCCAGTTTCTGCACGGCGGCGCGCAACGCATCGATCTGCCCCAGGTGCAGCTCCAGCAGGAAACGGTGGTGCGCCGTCACCCGGCCGTGCACCGCGGCGACGATGTCCGCACGGTCGGCCTTCAGGCGCCCGTTGGTACAATCAGCCAACCGCTCGGGATCGGTCTCCCCGGCGATGAGCGCCGCCAGGATCGCCCGGCCGCTGACGCCCAGGATGTCGCTGGCCACGCGCGTCAGCTTCACGTTCGCGTCTTCCAGCGTCTTCTGCAGGCGCAGGGTGTGCCGCGCGATCTCACGGACCAGTTGCTTGCGGGTCCGCGTCAGGTCGCGCAGTTCCTGGATCGGGGCTGGCGGCACGAAGCTGCCCCGAATCAGCCCGTGCGCCAACAGGTCGGCGATCCAGGCCGCGTCCTTCCGGTCGCTCTTGCGGCCCGGAACGTTCCGGATGTGCTGTGCGTTGGCGAGCACCAGCGTCAACGACGCTTCGTCTTCGAGGACGTGCCACACCGGCTTCCAGTACACGCCGGTCGCCTCCATCGCCACGTGCGTGCAGCCCGCCTCGGTCAGCCAGGCCGCCAGTGCGAGCAGACCCGTCGTCGTGGTCGCGAACTCCCGGTGCTCGGTCGTAACCTTCCGACCCGCCGCGATGCGCACGCAGGCATTCACGCACCGCGAGTGGACATCCAGCCCGGCGCACCGGGGATGCAAGACTTCCATCCGTCACCTCCTGACGGCAAAGGCGCTGGCGTGGAGTCCGCCGGTACGAAATCTACAGGGCGCGCTCACCGGAACATCTCCGGTCTCGCAATACGGGGTGCTCGCGGGACTCCCGGTCCAACTGAACAACGGGCTCTTGGCACCATAGAGAAACCGACCTCTGGGCCAGCGCCAAGCCCCTACACGATATCCTGTTTCATGAATACGCGGGTCCGGCGCCGCCGGGTGGAAAACTGAACAGGACGAACCGATCGGGAATCCTGAACGGCGGCCTGATCGGCGGACGGAATCAGGAAGGCGAGTGGCGGATGGACGCGAGGTTCAACCGGGATGACCTCATTCGCCGCATCACGAAGATCGCTGACTGCGCTGGACGTATTGAGGTGACACGTCTCGACGCGGTGGAGTTTCTGCGAGAAACGTCAGGCAGCTTAGAGAAGAAGGATCTGATCTACGTGGACCCACCCTACTTCGAGAAGGGGCGCCTGCTTTACTACGACGCTTATGGGCCTGACGATCACGCGGCGGTGGCGGGGCTCTTGGCAGAACTGGAAGGGCCGAGCTGGGTGGTGTCGTACGATGACGTCGACGCGATACGTAGGTTGTACGCGTTCGCACCCAGACTGCGGTACGCGATTGGCTACACCGCGCGTAGTCGCACGTGGGGCCGCGAGGTGATGTTCTTCAGCAAGGGCATGTCGATACCGGAGCTCGTGGCGCCGTTGCGTGCCGTCGCGTAACGGTCGTTTTCCCGCTCGCCGGCCGCGTCAACGCAGCGTTGGCATAGTCAATGCTCAGCTCCACCGCTTTTTTCGCACAACATTCGGGCTTGGTTCTCGCGCGCCTCTAGTCCGCTTGGCGGCGTACCCGCGTCTGAATCAGGGGTGAACGGACCGGGAGCCATGCGCCGTACGTTTCCATCCGCTGCATCCGCGTTCAGACGCCAGCGCCGCCGATCGCACGCGGTCGTAGTCGGTCAGCGCTTCATCCGAGAAGAAGGCTGCCTTATACGGGATCGATGCCTTGTTCTGAGCCACCGTCCAGCCGATCCCGTTCGAGAACTCGCTGACCTGTGTCGCGGTGTGGTTCCAGAATGCATCGACAATCTTATCGACGGCTGCAATCTCGGCAGCGGCGAAGATGCTGAGATCGGCCGATCTCAGTGGCACGACGCGCTGTTGCTGGTACTTGCCGACGGAACCCACGCGCATGGCGATCTCGTGTCTGGCTTCCAGCTCAGTTCTGACCGGCCGTAGACGGCGTGGTACCGGGCCCTGAGGCAGCCGCATGTACTCGGCGCCGGTGATCGGCCTGCCAGTCTCGAAGTAGGCGGAAAAATCGGCGAACGCGAGAATCTTGTTGAGCTTCGTGGCTCCGAAATTGGGATCGCGCGCGCACTTCTCGGCGATGTAGAGAATCAGTTCAGCCAAACGGCGGTCCGGATCCATGTTGGGGAAGCTGAACGTCGGCGGGTTCGGATCTGGATTCATCTGTCGATCCCCATCTCGTCGCGGATCAAATCGTACATGGCAGGTTCGATTTGCACGTGGGCGATCCCTCAACACGTGTTCGTAGGCTCTTGGCAGGTGATTTGTCGAGCGCTTAGCGGGTGATTTGTCGAATATTACGGGCACCCATACTCTACAATATGGTAAAGTGGGTTCATGAAGACCACCGTCGAGTTGGCGGATGATCTGGCGCTGGAGGCAAAACGGTACGCCGCCCGACACGGACTCACGCTGCGCGCCGTCATCGAGGCGGGGATTCGTTCGACGCTCCGCGGCGAGGGCGGTGCGCGAGGTTCCTTCGTCCTGCGGGATGCAAGCGTGGACGGTTCCGGTCTGCAGGCGGAGTTCCGGGACGAAACCTGGTCGACAGTTCGAGACGCCGCCTACGAAGGGCGGGGCGGTTGACCGCCGTCGACACGAACGTCCTCGTCCATGCCCACCGTCGCGATTCCCGCTGGCACGCGCGGGCCGGGGAGTGCGTGCGTCGCCTTGCGGAGGGGCGCGCGGCCTGGGCGATTCCATGGCCGTGCCTTCACGAGTTCCTGGCCATCGTCACCCACCCGCGCATCTTCGACCCGCCGTCCACGATGGAGGAGGCAATCGACCAGATCGACGCATGGATGGAATCGCCGGGGCTGGTGCTCCTGGGAGAACCGCACGATCACTGGTCGATCCTGCGCCGTCAACTCGCGGCGGCACAGGTTCGGGGGCCAATGGTGCACGACGCGCGGATTGCAGCCATCTGCATGGGTCACGGGGTTCACGAGCTGCTGACCGCCGATCGCGACTTCGGCCGCTTTTCGTCGCTTGCCGTCCGGAACCCGCTCGTCGGGTGACCGGCATCCGCTCAGCTCTCGACCCCCGGCTGCTCCTGTGCCGGGTGTGACCGGACGGGTCAAGGCCCCAGGGCGCCGATCGGGATGACCCCCACGTCCCCGGGGGGCACGTAGCCGTATCCGGTCGGGACGATGACGGCGAGAGCGGACGGCGTGCCCTGGTCGCTGTGTTCCATGCGCCGGGCGAGTCGGCGCAGGCTCTTCGCGCCGTCGTCCACCCAGCGTTCGCCCAGCTTGATCTCGAACGCCGCCCAGCGGCCGTCCGCCGTTTCCACTACGGCGTCCACTTCCAGGCCGTCCTTCTCCCGGTAGTGGAACACCTGCGCATCCGCGGCCTGGGCGCAAATACGCAGGTCGCGGACGACCAGGGATTCGAACAGCAGGCCGAGGAACTCCAGAGCGGCCGTCAGGCGGGCGGGTGTGGCGCGCAGGGCGGCGACTGCCAGTGACGGATCGACGAAGTGTCGGACCGGCGTCTGGCGGAGCGCCGTGCAGGACCGCAGGTGCGGGGACCAGGCCGGCTGGTTCTCCACCACCATGAGCCGGTCGAGCGCGTCGAGGTACTCGGCGACGGTGTCGGTCTTGAGGGCGCGGCCGTCCTCGCCGACCTCGGCGGCGAGCTTCGACAGTGCGACGGGGGTGGCGACGTTGCGCGCCAGCGAACGCAGCAGACGGCCCACCTTGACCGGGTCGCGCGTCTTGCCGCTGGTCCGCGCGACGTCGGTGCGGCGGACGTCGTCCAGATAGCCGCGATTCATGCGCAGAATCCCAGGCAGCGCTTTGCCGACATGGCCCGGCCATCCACCGGCGCAGACGAGCTCCGCGACGTCGGCGATCGACATCTCGGACCGCCCCGCCCGTTGCTCCGCGCCGTCGAGCAGCCGACGCAACGAAATCGCCCCGCTCGATTGCCCGCTTTCGTACAAGGACAGCGGGCGCATGCGCAGCCGGACGAAACGTCCGGCGCCGGTGTGCCGGGTGATGTCGTCGGCCGGCACGGCGGAACCAGTGAGGATGAACTGGCCGGGGGCGCCGCGCCGATCTATCTCGCGTCGGACGTGGTTCCAGATGGCCGGCTCCAATTGCCATTCGTCGATCAACCGGGGCGTGTCGCCGATCAGCACGGCCGCCGGGTCGGCGCCGATCATGCGCCGGGCGTTGTCGTCGATGTCGAGCAGCACCTCGCTGGCCGCCGCCCGCGCGGCGGTCGCCGTCTTCCCGGATGTCCTGGGTCCTTCCACGAGCACCGCTCCGGCGGCTTCCAGCAGATCGGCCAATTCGGCGTCGACGATTCGCGGCAGGTAGGTCACGGCCGGCCCGGATTCGACACAGGTTGTACTCCGATGGCGGCCCCGCGCGCAACCTCAGCGGGTGATTTGTCGAACGCTCAGCGGGTGATTTGTCGAACGCTCAGCGGGTGATTTGTCGAACGGTTCAGCGGGTGATTCGTCGAGGTGTGCCTGCCATCTCAACAGGCGTCGCTCGAGCGTCGACCGACCCTCACAGGGTCGACCGCATCCAGGCGGTGGCCAGGCTGTCGGCGTACTCGTTCCAGCGGTTTCCCGAGTGGGCGGCGGTCCACTTCAGCCTGCACGCAGGGTGGGCGCGGTAGAGCGTCAGCAGCTCCTGCACCAGCTCCAGGTTCTTGATCGGGCCGGCCTTCCGCTTCCAGCCGGCGCGTTCCCAGGCCGGCGCCCAGCGGGTGATGGTGTTCACGCAGAGCTCGCTGTCGCTGAGGACGTCGATCTCGGCGGCGGCCGGCAGCATCGTGAACGCCTCGATCAGCGCCCGCAGCTCCATGCGGTTGTTCGTCGTGTCCGGCTCGTGGCCGTGCGCCTTCGAGACGATCTCACCGTTCTCGACCCAGACGACGCCCCAGCCGCCGGGGCCGGGATTCGGCACCGCGCTGCCGTCGGTGAACACGCCGCGGTCGGGTCCATTCTCGTACTTCGCCAGGACCTGGGCGAGCGTCAGGTTCTCCTCCCGCAGGGTGCGGCCGCGATCCGCCCCGCCGCCGCGGCCTGTCTTACAGGTGGGTCGGGCGGCGGCCTTCTTCTTCGGCGAATGCAGGCGGCAGTACTTCGGCTGCCAGCCGGGATACTTGTCGAGCACGGTCTGCGCGACCTCGAACGACGCGCGGCATACCTGGCAGGTGAAGCTGGGCACGGCGGAAGGATACGACAGGTCCTACTCCCGGCCGATGCCCGTGATCACGTAGCCGCCCGACCGCTCGTCCCGATCGAGCTCGAGCAGGCCTCTCGACTGCGCTTCTTCGAGCAGGTCGTTGAACGACCCGAACCCGTAGGCTGACTCGTTGAAGCCGGGCCGCCGGCGCTTCAGGGTCTGCTTGATCATCGATCCCCACAGCTTGGCGCCGTCCCCGCGCTCGGCGTAGATCGCCTCGGCGGTCTGCAACACGAGGTCGAGTCCCTTCTGGGTCGGATCGTCAGCCGGGGCCGGTGCCGTCTTCTTCTCGACCGGGGCGTTGTCGACCGGGGCGTTGTCGGCCGGGGCGTCTGGCTTGGCCCGCGGCTTGCTCCGGGAACGGCGGCGGGACGGCTTGCGCTCGGCCACGAGATCGTCGTAGAAGATGAACTCGTCGCAGTTGTTGACGAGCAGGTCCGACGTGGAGCTCTTCACGCCGACCCCGATCACCGACTTGGCGTTCTCGCGCAGCTTGCTCACCAGCGGCGAGAAGTCGGAGTCGCCCGACACGACGACGAAGGTGTCGATGTGCTCCTTCGTGTAGCAGAGGTCGAGCGCGTCGACGACCATCCGGATGTCGGCCGAGTTCTTGCCGGAAATCCGCGTGTGGGGGATCTCGATCAGCTCGAACGCCGCCTCGTGCATCGTCGGCTTGTATTCCTTGTAGCGCTCCCAGTCGCAGTACGCCTTCTTGGCCACGATGCTGCCCTTCAGCAGCAGCCGCTCCACGATGGGCCGGATGTCGAGCTTCTTCAGCTTGGCGTCCCGGACGCCGAGTGCGATGTTCTCGAAGTCGCAGAACACCGCGAGGTTGCTGTCGCCGTTCACACGTTCTCCTTTGCTGTCGGTGGCGATATCGGAAGCCGCGCGCAGGGCAACCGTCCGATCCCCGTTTAGCTCGTCGATCATACGCGGCGCGTGGGCCGGTGTATGGAATCGGGGCCGGGCGGCGCTGCAGAGTCAATGTACGATGACATGATCGCATCGTCCGACGGGAGGTCGTGATGCCAATAACGCTGAATGTGAACGGTCGGGCCCGCATAGTGGACGTCGAGCCGGACACGCCGCTGCTGTGGGTTCTCCGCGATACGCTCGGGTTGACGGGCACGAAGTTCGGGTGCGGCATCGCGGCCTGCGGAGCCTGCACGGTGCACCTGGATGGCCGGGCCGTCCGGACCTGCACCCTGCCGGTCTCGGCGGCCGAGGGGATGCCGATCACGACGATTGAGGGTCTGGCCGGGGACGAGGCGTTGCACGAGGTGCAACAGGCCTGGATCGACCACCAGGTGCCGCAGTGCGGGTACTGCCAGTCCGGCATGATCATGGCCGTCTCCGCCCTGCTGGAGCAGCGCCCGGATCCCAGCGAGGAGCAGATCGACGCCACGATCACCAACATCTGCCGCTGCGGCACGTTCGTCCGGGTGCGCCGCGCGATTCACGCCGCGGCGGAGGGCAGGAAGAAGGAGGAGCGTCATGCGTAAGTGGACGCGCCGCGCCTTCATCGGCGCCGGGAGTCTGGTCGGCGGCGGATTCGTCCTCGGCGTCGCCGGCGTCGCGTTCGCGCCGGGCCGCCACGGCGTCGTCTCGGACGACGCGGCCGACAAGGGCGAGCTGACGACGTGGATCACGGTCACGCCCGACAACTTCGCCACCATCCTGGTGCCGCATTGCGAGATGGGACAGGGCTCGCAGACCGGGCTTGCGATGATGGCGGCCGAGGAGATGGAGGCCGAGTGGGACCGGGTGCGAATCGAGGAAGCGCCGGCCCTCGACGCCTACGCCAACGCCTATATGCTCCGGGCGTTCACCGGTGATTCGATGCCCGCTCCGCTCGGGCGCGCGATGGACTACGGCGCCTACCGTCTGGCGCGCTGGTTCGGCACCCAGGCGACCGGCGGCTCGCTGGCGGTTCGCGGCACCGGCTACGGGATGCGGGTCGCCGGCGCGGCGGCCCGCGAGATGCTGATCGCCGCGGCGGCGGAACGGTTCGGCGTCCCGGCGGCGGAGTGCACGGCGGCCCGGTCCCGCGTCACGCACGCGCCGTCCGCTCGGAGCGCGAGCTTCGGCGAGCTGGCGCAGGCCGCCGCGGCGATTCCCGTGCCGTCGAATCCGACCCTGAACGACCCGGATACCTACACCATCCGGCGCACCGCGAAGCCGCGTTTCGACATCCCCCCGAAGGTCGACGGGGGCGTCCGCTACGGCATCGACTTCACGCTGCCCGGCATGCTCTACGCGGCCGTCGACATCGCGCCGGTGCAGGGCGGCAAGCTGATCTCGGTCGATCCGGCGCCGGCGAGGGCGCTGCCCGGCGTCCGGCGGGTCGTCGAGCTCGAGGACGCGGTCGCCGTCGTCGCCGACAGCTACTGGCGCGCCCGCAAGGCGGTTGCGGCCCTCAGCCCCGTATACGACGACGCCGGCCACGGCGAGGTCTCGAGCGCGTCGATCTTCGCGGCGTTCGACGAGGCGCTCGGCGCCGTCCCGGAGATGCCGGCGGAGGCCGCCAGGGTCATCACCGCCGACTACCGCGTGCCGTTCCTCGCCCACGCGACGATGGAGCCGATGGCGTGCACGGCGCGCGTCGAGGGGGACCGCGCCGAGGTGTGGGCGGGCACCCAGGATCCGCTCAACGCCCGCTCGATAGCGGCAGGCGCGCTCGACCTCGACGCCAACCAGGTCCAGCTCACCAACCTGATGCTCGGCGGGGGCTACGGCCGCCGGCTGCCGTTCTGCTTCGACTATGTCGACCTCGGCGTGCGCATCGCGAAGGCGATGTCGCCGGCCCCGGTGAAGCTCGTCTGGAGCCGCGAGAACGACATCCAGCACGACTACTACCGGCCGGCGGCAATGACCCGCTTCGCAGGGGCGCTCGACGCGGACGGCCGTCCCATCGCCGTCGCCTCACACTACGCCGGCGGCGGCGACGGCGAGTCGCTGTTCATGCCGTACGCCATCCCGGACCAGCGCTTCGACGGCAGGAACGCTCCGCACCACGTCCGGGAGGGCGCCTGGCGGTCGGTCCTCAACTCGCAGCACGGCTTCTTCAAGGAGTCGTTCATCGACGAGCTGGCGCACGCCGCCGGGAAGGACCCCTACGCGTTCCGCCGCGATCTGATGGACGAGCACCCCCGGTTCCGCGCCGCGCTCGACCGGGCGGCCGAGATGGCCGACTGGGGCAGCCCGCTGCCCGCAGGCGAGGGACGCGGCATCGCCGTCGCCGAGAGCTTCGGCTCGATCGTCGCCCAGGTCGCCCACGTCGCCGTGTCGCCGGAGGGCCGGCTCCGCGTCCGCAACGTCCACGCCGCCGTCGACTGCGGCGACGTCGTCAACACCGACAGCGCCGCGGCGCAGATCGAGGGCGGCGTCATCTTCGGCCTCTCCGCCGCCCTGGTCGGCGAGATCTCCATTGCCGCAGGCCGCGTCGTCGAGAGCAACTTCCGCCGCGACGGGTCTCAGGGTGCGCGATCTGCCGATCGAGAACCAGGATCTGTCGAGGACGTAGACCCCTGCGGGCCCCGCGCCAGCCGCTCGACGTAGCAGGCCGGACCGGACAGCGCGAAATCGAGTAACCGGCGCTCGTTCGCCGGCGTCGCCACCCGTGAAGTACAGGCGACCGTTCACTTCCGGTCAGGCCAGCAGTTGGTCCAATTCCTCGAGGAACGTTCGGGTATCGAAGAAATAGTTCGGAAATGCCTGCCGTAGGGAATCCAGCGAGTCCGATGCGACAAGCACGGTGTCGCCGGCTGTGCCCGCGAGGCGCTTCTCCTCCATGAGATAGTCCTCCGTCGCATCCGGGATTCCGCTGCCGCTATAGGTTCGGACTTCGAGTGAGTCCTGTTCTGGACGAAGCACCAGGAGCAAAAGATAGTTGCCACCGTGCATCTCGTCACGATGCACATCGGTAACTACCAGGACGCGACGGAATGCCTCGAGTTTCTGCTTGACTTGGAGACGCATCGCTGCACTTCGGATTTCGGCGACGAGTGCGGCGGGCGCGACTGGCACGTTGGGACCCGCCGGGGCGCCCTCGGCCAGAGCGAATCCCGAGCCGACCAGCTCAAAGAACCGCAACCAGTCCTCGCGACCTTCGCTCGATTTCAAGGACTGCCCCAGAAACGTTCCAACGGTTTCCACTGCGGTCGCCCACGCATGCTGTCGCCGCGAACGCAACTGCAACTCGATGTGCAGTCCGTTGTAGGTGTCCTTCTGAGTGCTACGATAGCGATATACGAGATGGATGCTCCGGTATCCGGACGTCTTTGGATTTCTCGCATAGTCCTTCTCGCCGACGAATCGGTGTCTCATTCTGCGTCGATAGATGTCCCGGAGCGCATCGACGTCGGCGAGACTTGGCACTACCGCCCGGGCGCCCCCGATGTCCTGCATCTGCGAGAGCTTCATCGTCGGGAACCGACGCAACTTGGCGAAGATGGAGGGAACTCTCTTCAGACGTCTTGCTACGATCGGCCGCTCGCATATCGACGCTGCGCGGTTCCTCAGCGTCATCTGGAACGTGTTCAGCGGGAAGCTGTGCGACGAGCGCCAGTTGTTGATCACGTCGAGTGCGTGACCAATCACCAGCGGGTCGGCGGCGACGCCATTCTGGGCCAGCAGGCGTCCGGCGCGGTCAACCTCGCCGCGGGTGAATGCAGGAACGGTCCATGCGCCTGTCGATGGTGTCACGACGTCCCACTGTACCAGTCCTGGCGCGCACCCGGGATGGAGTCCGTCACTACGGCCTGAACTTGAAGATCCTCTGGAGGCCCTTGCAAGGGATCGGTTCGTCGAATGGTTCAGGAGCGCTGAGGATGAATCCGTATTCGCCCTCGAACCATTCGCTGTCGTAGGACGTCGCGCATCCCAGCATATGCACGGACCCGATGATAGCGCCGAGTCCAACCTCTCGGTGTACGCGATAAGCCTCACGCGCGGCTGAAACCGGAATCCGCAGGTGTTTCGCGACTCGAGCGGTGACGTCCTCGACGTCAGTCTCGTCGCATTCGCATACGGTAGTTGGACTTCCAGGAACGGTTCTCGATGTCCTTCGTGAATATAGAGGCACCACGGTAGTTGGACTTCCAGGAACGGTTCTCGATGTCCTTCGCACCCATGATGATGGCCCAAGCGTAGGGTTGGCGGATGCTCAAACAATGCCAACGTTCCTGATTCCTATCCGCCATTCTGCAATCCCCCAATCACCCCCGCCCTTCCGACGCTCAGTCGACGACCGCCTGGTAGGCGAGGTTGCGCGAGATGCCCTGCACCTCGCGGACTGCCGACCCGCGGTGCTGGATCATCCCGACGAAGGTCAGGTCGGTCTTCGGATCGATCCAGAACCAGGTGCCGGCCGCGCCGCCCCAGTAGTAGGAGCCCTTGGCGTACGGCTCGCCCGCGGTGGCCGGATCGTGCACGGTGGCGAAGTCGAGGCCGAAGCCCTGGCCCGGCCGCATGGTCGCCAGCGCCTCGGGTGAGAGGAAGTTGGTGGCCATCATTTCCACGGTCCGCGGCGCCAGCAGGCGCACGCCGTCGAGCTCGCCGCCGTTGAGCAGCATCTGCGTGAACCGCAGGTAGTCGTCGGCCGTACCCCAGAGGCCGCCGCCGCCGGACGGTCCGGCCGGCATCTCGGTGCGGGTCTGACCCATGTCGAATCGCTCGAGCCCGCCGTCGTCGCCCTCGCCGTAGATGAGCGCCACACGGTCCAGCTCTTCCTCGGGCACGTAGAACGCCGTGTCGACCATGCCGAGCGGGTCGAAGATGCGCTCCTGCAGGAACTCGCCGAACGGCTGTCCGGAGAGCTGCTCGACCAGGTAGCCCTGCACGTCGACGCCGATGCTGTAGTACCAGCGCGTGCCGGGCTGCGCGAGGAGCGGCAGGTTCGACAGCTTGTCGACCATCGTCTGGAGCGTTTCGTCCGCGTTGAGCACGCGCTGCTCGCGGTAGAGCCGGTCGACGTGGTTCGCCGTCCCGAGGCCGTAGCCGAGACCGCCGGCGTGCGACATGAGTTCGGCCATGGTCATCGGGCGGTCGGCGTCCACCAGCCGGGGCTCGCCGTTGGCCCGGTCGCCGGCGTGCACCTTCAGGTCCGCGAAGCCGGGAATGTAGCGCGACACCGGATCGTTGAGCCGCCACTTGCCCTCTTCGTAGAGCATCATCAGCGCGACGCCGGTGATCGGCTTCGTCATCGAGTAGATGCGGAAGATGGAATCGCGCTCCATCGGCGCGCCGCTCTCGACGTCCTGGACGCCGGCCACGTGGACGTGGACCAGCTTGCCGCCGCGCGCCATCAGGGTCACCACACCCGCGAGCTCCCCGTCGTCGACCATGCCCTGCATCCCGGCCGCCAGCCGTTCCAACCGTTTGGCGGAGACGCCGACGTCCGCCGGATCCACCGTCTCGAGGTCGCGCGCCGCCGTCCGCTCGGCCGCGGCCGGCGCGGCCGAGAATACGTCCGGCGAGAGCACGCCCACCGCCGTGAACGCGACCAGGAGATACACCAACCGCCAAGGCTTCACTGTTTCTCGCACGATGTCACCTCTTGCTGTTTCCTTATCGCCGCGGTCAGTCGAGGATCGCCTGGTAGACCCAGTTCCGCGACAGCCCGTGCGCCCGGCCCTGCGCCGCTCCCCGGTGCTGAATCATTCCGACGAACGCGAGGTCGAGCGCCGGGTCGATCCAGAACCACGTGCCGTCGATGCCGAGCCAGTAGTACGCGCCGGGCGCGTGCGGCTCGCCGGCGGCGGCCGGGTCGTCGTAGATCATGAAGTCCATGCCGAAACCCATGCCGGGCCGCATGTTGGCGGTCGCCTCGGCCGACATGTGGTTGGTGTGCATCATCTCGACGGTGCGCGGGGACAGCAGGCGCCTGCCGTCGAGCTCGCCGCCGTCGAGCAGCATCTGCGTGAAGCGGATGTAGTCGTCGGCCGTCCCGTACAGGCCGCCGCCGCCTGACGGTCCGGCCGGCGGGGTCGTGAACGCGTCGCCGCGCGAGTTGAGCACCAGCTTTCCGTCCTCGCCCGCGGAGTGCCGCAGCGCGACGCGGCTCACCTCCGACGGCGGCACGTAGAACCCGGTGTCGACCATGCCGAGCGGCTCGAAGATGCGCTCGTCGAGGAACTCGGCGAACGGCTGCCCGGAGAGCTTCTCGACCAGGTAGCCCTGCACGTCGACCGCGGCGCTGTAGATCCAGCGCGTCCCCGGCTGGGCCAGCAGCGGCACCGTGGCCAGCTTGTCGATCATCGCCGACAGCGGCTCCATCGGGTTCAGCACCCGCTTCTCCAGGAACAGTTGATTGACCGGATGGCGCGGATTGAGCACGTAGCCGAGCCCGGCGGTATGCGTCATCAGCTCGCGCATGGTCATGTCGTGGCCGGCATCCTCCAACCGCATCGACCCGTCGGCGTTCCGGCCGACGTGCACCTTGAGGCCGGCGAGCTCGGGGATGTAGCGGGAGACCGGATCGTTGAGCCGCCACTTGCCCTCTTCGTAGAGCATCATCATGGCGACGCCGGTGATCGGCTTGGTCATCGAGAAGATGCGGAAGATCGAGTCGCGCGCCATCGGGCGCCCGCTCTCGATGTCCTGCACGCCGGCCACGTCCGCGAACGCGATCTTGCCGTGGCGCGCGAGCAGCGTGACCGCGCCGGCCAGCTTGCCGTCGTCGACCATCGCCTGCATCCCGGCTTCCAGCCGCTCCAGCCGCTCGGCCGAGAGTCCGACGTCGGCGGGGTCGACGGTTTCGAGGTCCGCGGCTGCGGCTGCGACCCCGCTCCCGCGCCCGGCGACGACCGGCTGGCTGGAGAACGTCGCGACGAGCAGTGCAAGAGCGACGAGGGCGGCAGCGAACGGAACGAGACGCCACGGTCTGACTGTCGGCAAAGGAATACCTCCTGGCGGGAATCTGACGATGTGATGAGATTCTAACGGTACGGGTGGCGGCGGTCCCGGTTCACGCACCCGCGCGGTCCCGCAACGCCATTATCATTCGCGGGTGATGCACGGGGCTCGTCCCGGTTCGCCGTGTCGCTCCCACCTCCGAGGCCCGGTCTTCGCGCTGCTGCTGCTGGCGGCGCCGGCCGCCGCGGGCGCGCAGACCGAGTTCCACTACCAGTACGGCAACTTCGTCAACCCGTTCTCGGGAGCGCGGGCCTACGCGTCCGTGCTCACCGTGCAGCAGGCGTCGCGCTGGTCGCTCGGCGACAGCTTCATCTTCATCGACTTCACCGACGACGGCGGCGCGGACGGCTTCAACGAGAAGAGCTACTACGGCGAGTGGTATCCGTCGCTCAGCCTCGGCCGGGTGTCGAAGCGGACGATCGGCGCCGGACCGATCCGGGACGTGGCGGTCGTCAGCGGCCTCAACTTCGGCAGCGATTCCAACACGCTCAAGTTCGTGCCCGGGGGACAGCTCTCCTGGAACGTGCCGGGGTTCTTCTTCCTGAACACCAGCTTCGGCGCCGCGATCGACAAGAGCAGCGGCATCGCCGGAGGCGGGGCGCCGCGGACCGGCACCAGCTTCATATTCGACGTCAGTTGGGGCGCCGGGTTCGACGTCGGCCGCCACTCGTTCCTGTTCACCGGCCACACGAAGTACATGGGCGCCACTGCCAACGAGCTGGGCCACGCCGTGAAGCCGTCGCTCCTCGCGCAGCCGCAGTTCGGTTGGGACGTCGGCAAGGCGCTGACCGGCCACGACAACCAGCTCTTCCTCGGCGTGGAGTATCAGTACTGGTGGAACAAGCTGGGCGTCGACGACGGCGACAACGTCGCGCAGTTGTGGGTGATGTGGCGGATGTGATTCACGCCAGCAGGCGATCCATCTCCTCGACGAACGTCCGGGTATCCAGGAAGTAGTTGGGGAACGCGCGCCGCAGGGACTCCAGCGAATCGGACGCGACGAGCACGGTGTCCCCGGCCGTACCCGCGAGGTTCTTTTCCTGCGTCAGGTAGGCTTCGGTCGCCTTCGTGAGCTCGCCGTCACGAAAGGGCCATGCCGTGAGCTTCTTGTGTTCCGGCCGAAGCACGAGCAGAAAGTACTTGTGTCCGCGCAACGCTCCGCTTCCGACCCGTAAGGCATACCGAAATGCCTCGAGCGTCTCCTTGACCCGGAGACCTGCAGCGGCGTTCCTGATCTCGGTCATGAGCGCGCCCGAATCAGCCGGGACATTGTCCGCTGCCGGTCCGCCTTCGGCCAGCGCGAACCCGGAACCGATCAACTTGAAGAACCGCAGCCAATCCTCGCGCCCCTGGCTTGCTTTCAACGACTGTCCGAGAAACGTCCCCACGGTCTCCACAGCCGTCGCCCAGGCATGCTGCAGGCGCGTCCGCAACTGAAGCTCGATCTGCCGGCGTCGAGACGCTCGGACCGAAGCGCCGGCAGGGTGGAAACGCGGCCGCTCATGCGCCAGAATCGCCCACACGATGCGCAGACATCGCCCGAGCCACACCGCCTTCAAGGTCGCCTCGGCGATCGTCATGCTCGGTGCCAGGGAGGGGTCCGACGCGATCCTGCCGCCGGGACTGGTCCGCGCGACCGAGCGCATCCTGCTCGAATCGGGCCGGCTCGGGCCGCGCGCCCTGCGTCTCTACCGGTCTCCCTTCGTGCGCGGGCTGGTCGAGCGGTTCGACGGCGGGTTGGGTGTCCTCGATGGAGTCGGACTGCGCAAGGCGTTCTGCGAGCGGGAGGTGCGCGCCGCGATCGCCGGCGGCGCGTCGCAGGTGTTGGTGCTGGGCGCCGGCTACGACACGCTCTGCTGGCGGCTCGCTCTTGAGCTTCCGGAGGTGCGCTTCTTCGAGGTCGACCATCCGGCGACCGCCGCCGCGAAGGCGAGGGCCGTCGACGCGATGGGGCGCCCGGGCAACATGGCGATGATCGTCGCCGACCTGGGAGCGCAGCCGCTGACGGAGGTGCTGGACGCGGAGGGAAGCTGGCGGGCGGACACGCGGTCCGTGGTCATCGCCGAGGGGCTTCTCTACTACCTGCCGGCCGCCGCCGTGCTCGATCTCCTGCATCGGGTCGCCGAGTGCACCGCCTCCGGAAGCCGCGTCGCGTTCACCTACATGGAACCCGGCACCCTGGCGCGTTCCCGGTGGATGTCGTGGGGCACGGCCACGTTGAGGCTGATGCGCGAGCCGTGGCTCTGGTTCATCGAACGCGGCGACTTGCCCGGTTTCCTCGCAGGGACGCCCTGGCGCCTCGCGCCGCCTGCCGGGGGGCCGGACGCCGCCGGTCTGGACCGGTTCGCCGTCGCGCAGCGAGCGTGAATGACCAGCAGTGGGTATCCCGGCCGCCTGGTTCTGGCGATAATGGAATTGATCGCGGGCGTGCGCCTTGCGCGGGGCCGGCGATTCTCCGAACAATGGATAATCACCGCCAACGCGATTTCTGGGAGGCTCCGATGCACCGCATGAAGACCGACAGTTCTCGCACAATCGTCACTGCCAGCTTGCCGCTGCTGCTCCTGCTGCTCGCCGCCGCCTGCTCGTCGCCGCCGGAAGAGGCGCCGGCAACCAGCACCGCGACGGTGTACGAGGGCGCACGCCTCGTCGTCGGCGACGGCAGCGATCCAATCGAAAATGCGACGTTCGTAGTCGACGAGGACCGCTTCGTCGCGGTCGGCGCGACCGGCGAGGTCGAGGCCCCGGAGGGCGCGGCGCACGTCGACCTGACCGGTCGTACGGTCATTCCGGCTCTGATCGACACGCACGTGCATTTCCCGACGGCCCGTGAGGAGCTCATCGAGGCTCTGCAACGGAAGGCCTACTACGGGGTCGGCGCCGCCATGGGCCTCGGGCGCGACGTCGGCGAGGAGGTGTACCAGGTTCGCGCGGAGACCATTCCCGGCGTGCCGCGCTATCGGACGTCGGGGCAGGGGATCACGACGCCGGAGCCGGGACGCACGGAGATCCCGTACTGGATCACGACCGAGGAGGAGGCGCGGACCGCGGTGCAGGAGCTCGCGGCGCTGGAGGTGGACATCGTCAAGATCTGGGTCGACGACCGCGGCGGCCAGTTCGAGAAGATGGGTCCCGAGCTGTACGGCGCGGTCATTGACGAGGCCCACCAGCACGGGTTGCGGGTGACCGCCCACATCTTCGCCCTCGAGGATGCCAAGGGTCTGCTGCGCGCGGGGATCGACGCGTTCGCGCACGGCGTGCGGGACCAGGACGTCGACGACGAGTTCGTCGAGCTGGTCCGGGAGCGCCCGAACGTCGTGCTCGTGCCGAACCTGCCGGGCCGCGGCGTCGCCGAGGACCTGAGCTGGCTGAGCGGGACCATCCCGCCCGACGCGCTGGCGGAGCTGCAGGCGGGCTCCGTCGACCGGCCGGAGGCGCAGGAGAGCTTCGGCATCCAGGCGCGCAACCTGGCGCGGCTCAACCAGGAGGGCATGCCCATCGCGTTCGGCACCGACGGCAACGCGGGCTGGAGCCCGCACCTGGAGATGGCCGACATGGTGGCGTCGGGCATGACGCCGCACGAAGTCATCGTCGCCGCCACCGGCAACTCCGCCGCGTTCATGGAGCTGGACGACGCCGGCACCGTCGAGGCGGGCAAGAGCGCCGACTTCGTGGTCCTCGAAGCGAACCCGCTCGACGACATCGCGAACACGCGGAGCATCGAGGCCGTTTACCTGCGCGGCGAGGCAGTCGATCGGGCCGCGCTCAGCGAGAGCTGGCTCGGCGGCGGGGCGCAGTAGAGGGTACCGACCGTCCTCGTTGCCGTCGAGCCGTGAGATGCCCAGCGAGCCCTTCGGGCGGCCGAGCTTCCGGCCCGAAGACTTGGCCCGGGCGAGGCCCTCGCGGGTGCGCTCGGAGATCAGGTCGCGCTCGACCTCGGCGAACAGCGCGAAGAGCGTGGTCATGACCTTGGTCTGGATGTCGCGCTTGCCCTCGACGCCACGGGTTCACTCGTCCTGGAGCGCGGTCAGGGGGTCGACGCGCGCGGCGCGTCGGGCGGGGAGATAGGCGGCCGCCGCCGCGATGCCCGCGAGGAGGGCGGCAGCCTGAAGGATCGTGACCGGGTCGGTGGGGGCGAGGCCGTGAATCAGGCTCGCCACCAGGCGTCCGGCCAGCAGCACCGTGCCGACCCCGGCCGCCACGCCCGCGGCGACGAGCACCAGCGACTCGCGCAGCACCAGCCAGGCGATGCCCGTAGACGATGCGCCGAGGGCCATCCGGACGCCGAACTCGCCGCTACGCCGGGTCACGGTGTACGAGGCCAGCCCGAATAGCCCAATGGCGGCCAGCAACGTCGCCAGTCCACCGAAGGAGGCGTAGGCGACGGCGTAGAGCCGCTCGTCCGACAACCGCTCCTCTATCGCCGTGGTCTGGGTGGTGACGTTCACGATCGGCAGGCGCGGATCGATCTGGCGGATGCTCTCGCGCACCGCCGGCGTCAGGGCGCTCGGCGGACCGTCCGTCCGTACCGCGAACGTGGCAGAGCGCAACGGAGACTGCACGGCGGAGCGGAACACCGTCGTCGGCGGCGCGCCTCGCAGGTCGTCGTAGCGGGTGTCCCGGACGACCCCGACGACCTCGATCTCGCCCCGCTCCTCCGGCTGGAATCCGAACCGCCGGCCCACTGCGTCGTCGGTCCCGAACAGCTCCATCGCAGCGGCGGCGTTGATCACCGCGACACGTGGCGCATCCCCGTCGTCGCGAGGCTCGAAGCCGCGTCCTGCGAGCAGCGGGATCTCCATCGTGTCGAAGAAGCCGGGCGCCACCGTCATCATGTGCGCGCCGTGCCCTGCGCCAGTCTGCCCCTCGACGTGGACGGTGCTGATCCACACCGCGCCGCCGAGCAGCGCGGTCTGCGCCATGGTGACCGATCGCACGCCGTGCAGCGTCCGCACGCGGTCGCCGATGCGGGCGTACAGCGCGACCGACTCTTCGGGGTCGTAGCCGCTCCGGGTCGAGTCCATCTGGAACAGCAGTACCTGCTCCGGGTTGAACCCGACGTCGACGCTCCGCAGGTTGGCCAGGGTCTTCAGGAAGAGCCCGGCCCCGACGAGCAGCGCCAGCGACACCGCCACCTGGGCCACGATCAGGGCCCGGCTCAACCGTGAGCGCGACAGCGTCACGCTCCGGCTCTGCTCCTTGAGCGCGCCCGACGGATCGGCGCGGGTAGCGCGCAGGGCGGGCACGAGACTGAACGCGACCCCCGCCGCGAGGCTCAGCCCCCCGGCGAAGGCGAAGACCCGCCAGTCGAACGGGTTCGTCTGGCCGAACGGCAACAAGCGGCGCGCCGCCCAGGCCACGGGCAAGGCGAGCATCCCGCCGGCTGCAGAGACGAGCAGGCTCTCGGTCACCAACTGGCGAATCAGCCGCCCGCGCGTAGCGCCGACCGACATGCGGATCGCCACTTCCCGCTGGCGTGACACCGCCCGCGACAGCAACAGGGTGGCCACGTTGGCGCACACGATGAGCAGCACGAGCGTGACGACGACGCCGAGGACGAGTGCCTGACCCGACGACCGGGGGCTTGCGTCGTAGAGACCCTGCCGGCCGGAATCGACGAGCAGCCGCGGCTCCGCGCTCCGGTTCCGGTTCCGGTTCCGCGCGCGCCCCCGCTCCTCCTCCGTCAGGCTGTCCAGGAACGACGTCAACGCCGACCGCGCGGCGGCCCGGAGCACCCCGTCCAGGTTCCCCTGCACCTGGGCCGGTGTCGCCCCCGGCGTCAGCCGTCCCATGATCGGGAGCCACCAGAGCGTCGCGTCCGCGAGACGTTCGTCGCGTTCCGGCAACGGCAGGGTGGCGAGGGGCACATGTAGGTCGGCCGCCGCGGCGTCCGGCCGGCGAACGCCGGCGTAGCCGGGTGGAAGTACGCCCACGATGGTGGTGGGAACGTCGTTTACGCGGATGACCGTGCCTACAGGGCTTCCCTCCGGGCCGAACCGGCGTTCCCGGAATGAATGGCTGATCATGGCCACCGGCTCGGCCCCCGGCCGGTCGTCGTCCGGGACGATGGCGCGGCCGGCGGCCGGTTGCACGCCGAGCACGCGGAAGTAGTCGCCGGTGATCGCCAGGCCGGTTGCGATCTCGGCCCGTCCGTCGACGACCAGGTTCAGGGAAGTCGGCGTCGCTGCGAACATCCCGGCGAGGGTCTCGTTGGCGCCACGCAGCGCTTCGAAGACGGGGTAGGAGAAGGACCCCGAAACGTCCCTTCCCCCGGTATAGCCGAAGGACATCATGGCCCGGGCCGCGGCGTTGGTGCCGGTCCAGCGCAGGCGCACGAGACCGTCGGGGTCGGCCACCGGAAGCGTCCTGAAGAGCATTCCGTCGACGGCGCTGAAGAGCGCGGTGTTGGCGCCGATGCCCAGGGCGAGCGAAACCAGCACCACGAGCGTCCAGCCCCTGGCCTTCTCCAGTACCCGGATCGCATGACGAAGGTCTCTCAGCATCCGTGCGTCTCGGCGCAAGCTCCTGGCCCCGTCGCCTACGGCTCCGAATTGCCGTCCCGACCAACCCTTCCAGCAGTCGGCGCGCATCCGGCCGGCGGCGGCGTTCTACGGCGCAGACTGCTAACCGCTCGCCATTGCACCGGCGATCAGGAACGGCTCGGTTCCCTCCGGCCACGGCGGGCGGCGCATCCGGCGAGTCGTTCGAGATACAACCGGGCGACCTCCCGCACGACGCCCTCTACGGGTAAGTAGTGTTCGGCGGAAAACGGGTTTTCTGGCTGACACTAAGTATCGCACTCGGACCGGCCGCCCGCGCCGGGGGTCTTCCAGTACGAGGTAGGACCACCCCCGCCGCACGCTACTCGACCTGGCTCCGGATCGTAACGACGGCCGGGCCGACGCTGAACCCGAACGACCTGCAGTGGCAGGCGACCATAGCGGCGTGGACCGGCAAGCCGTGCCTGGAGGCCGCGCCCGGCAGACTGGGAGCTGCCGACGCCGCACGATGGCCTAGAATCGAGGAAGTCATGGGAGAGATCCACGCCAACGTAACGCTCGAAAACGCGGGCGACCGCGAGTACTTCCGCCGCGGCGACCGCGCCGAGGCCGACATCCGACGCTCGACCGTTGACGGCATCGTCGACACCGGCGCGGTGACGCTGGTCCTGCCGCAGAACGTCGTCGAACGCCTGGGCCTGCAGACGCAGGGAACCGCCTTCGTCACCTACGCCGACGAACGGCGCGAGGAACGCCCCCTGGCAGGCCCCGTGGTCGTGCAGATCGGCAACCGCTCGATGACCATGGACTGCATCGTCGGACCGCCGCTGAGCGAGGTCCTCATCGGCCAGGTCGTGCTCGAACGGCTCGACCTGATCGCGGACTGCACGAACCGGACTCTCACGCCGCGGTACGAGGACTACCCGCTGCTAAAGCTCAAGCGGGCAGCCTGATGAGCAGGAGCCGAGGCGCCGGCGCGGACGCCGATGTAGCGCTCCATTTGCCCGACCGGATCAGTCGTCGGGGAACGCGGCCCGCGTCGTTGCCGGTTCCATCACGCGCGCGCTCAGGGCGCTGGAGATGGCCATGACGATGAAGAACGCGGCCCAGCGCGGGTGACTCGGGGCGCTGGCGGCCGCTATCGACAGCAGCAGCACCGCGAACGCGGTGTCGAGCAGGCGCTTCCCCAGGACTGACGCGCGGCGCTGAGCCGCGAGCTGGGCAGGGTAGACGCGCGCCGTGAACCAGAGGTGCAGCCGCAGGTTGACCGCGGCGCCGACTACCGCGACCGTCGTCATGAACGCTGCCAGCCCCCAGGGGGCGGGCAGCCAGTCCCGCGCCCGCCAGACGGGATAGAGCATCAGGGCGTAGACGACGCTCACCGCCACCTGATGGAACTGCCACCACCAGCGCAGGTCGGCTCCCTCTGTGCCGGCGGGCGCCGGTGGGGTTTGAGGCGAGGGTTCGGCGTCCGGCGATGACGTCGCTGCGGCCTCGGCCGCCGTTCCGGCGTCGACGACTGCCGACTCCTCGACGGCATCCCGCACCGCTTCCAGCGCGGTGACCAGCGCCGCGGTCGTCCGGTAGCGGTCGCGCGCCGCCTTGGCGAGGCAGGTCGTGACGACGCGGGCGAGCGATTCGGGACACGCCGGGCGGACGGGACCGAGGCCGGCGGGCTCCGCTTCGAGAATCCGGGCGACCGTCGTGATGTCGTCCGTGCCCTCGAACGGGTGCTCGCCGGCGACCAGCTCGTAGAGCAACACGCCGAACGAGAACTGGTCGGCGCGCGCGTCCACCGGATCGCCCCGCAGCACCTCCGGCGCCATGTACCCCGGCGTGCCGGGCGTGGCGCCGGGTCGAGTCAGCGTTTCTTCGCCGGCGATGCCGGCGCCCGGCTCGAACCGCGCGAGCCCGAAGTCGACCACCTTGATCGCGCCGTCGGGCGTGTGCAGCACGTTCTCCGGCTTGAGGTCGCGGTGCAGCACGCCGTGCGCGTGCGCGGCGGCCAGTGCCCGCGCCACGTCGAGGGCGATGGACACGATCTCGGCGACGGGCATCCGGCCCTCGCGCAGCTTCATGGTGGCGCGCAGCGTGCGGCCGGGGATGTACTCCTGGATGAGGTATAGCTGAGCCTCGAACTCCTCGAGCGCGAAGACGGTCGCGATGCCGGGATGGGACAGCGCCCCGGCCGCCATCGCCTCGCGCCGCAGCCGGGCGCGCATGCGGTCGTCGTGGGTGACCGCGGGCGGCAGCGCCTTGATGGCGACCGGACGGTGGAGCCGCGTGTCGTGACCGAGGTAGACGATGCCCATCCCGCCGCGGCCGAGCAGGCCGGTCACCTCGTAGGGGCCCAGGCGCCTGCCGATCAGCGGGTCGTCGGCGGCGGACGGGAGCAGGCCCGGGTCCGCCTCCACGGCCGGCCGGTCGACGACGCCGGGGCCGCTGTGCATCTGGAGCAGAGACAGCACCTCGGTGCGCAGCGCCGCGTCGCCGGCGCACGCCTCGTCGATGAACGCCTCCCGGCCGCCCGGGTCGCGTTCGAGCGCCGCGTGAAACAGCGTGTTGATCCGTCGCCAGCGCTCAGCGTCCATCGTGGTCGCCACCGGTGATCTCGCGCTGCAGCCACGCGCGGGCCACCGCCCAGTGCCGCTTGACGGTCGCGGGAGAGATGCCGAGCGCTGCGGCGGATTCCTCGATCGTCAGGCCGCCGAAGAACCGCAGCTCCACCAGCCGTGCCTGCTCGGCATCGAACGCGGCCAGCTTGTGGAGCGCAGCATCCACCGCCAGCACGTCGACGGAGCGCTCGTCGCCGGCGACCAGTCCCTCGTCCAGCGTCACCCGGTCGACGTCGCCGCCACGCTTCTGAGCGGCGCGGGTGCGCGCCGCCTCGATCAGAATCTGCCGCATCGCCACGGCGGCGATGCCGATGACGTGCGCGCGCGTCCGCCAGTCCTGCTTCCTGTCCTTGAGCAGCCGCAGGTAGGCCTCGTTGACGAGCGCCGTCGGCTGCAGGGTGTAGGCCCGGCGCTCGCGGCCGAGGTAGCCGCGGGCGAGCCGCCGCAACTCGTCGTAGACGAGCGGCATCAGCTCGGCGAGCGCCGCGCCGTCCTGCCGGCCGGCGCGCTCGGCCAGCTCGCTCACGCGGTCGCCGGTCGGATCGCTATCGCTCATGCTGCGGTGACGGTCCACTCGACCCGTCCGACGCGCCGCTCCAGGGGGCGTGGCGTGTCCAGGTAACGCGCTGCCGCCGTCATGGCCCCACCGCTTCCGGCGCGAAGAGGGGGGCAGGCTGCACGGTGGCGCCCTCCTCCACCTCGAAGCGCCAGTCGTCGAGCGCGTCCCCCATCGCCGCCACGCGCTCCGGCTCGTCCGCGGCGAGATTCGTGGTCTCGCCCGGGTCCTCGTCCAGGTCGTAGAGCGCGACCTCCGGCCCGTCGGGACCGTTGACGATCAGCTTCCAGGGCCCGTGGCGCATCGCCAGTTGCTCGACGGGTCGGCGGGCCTGCTGGTAGGCCCAGAACAGCGGGCGGTCGTCCGGCGCCGCGCCGCCGAGCAGGTGCGGCAGCAGGCTGACGCCGTCGAGGGGGCGGTCTTCGGGCAGCAGGACGTCCGCGACGTCGAGCACGGTGGCGGCCAGGTCGATGCTGGTCATAACCGCACCGGTCGTGGCCGCCGCCCCGATGACGCCGGGCCACCAGGCGATGGCCGGAACGCGGTGCCCGCCTTCCCACAAGCTGGTCTTGAAGCCGCGCAACGGCCCGTTCGAGCCGGCCGCGGTGGCGCCGTTGTCCGAGAGGAAGAAGACGAACGTCCGCTCGGCCAGCTCCAGGCGGCGCAGCGCGTCGAGGATCGCGCCGATGCCGGCGTCCATCTCCTCGACCATCTCGCGGTAGGCGCGGCGCACCTGCTCCGGCTCGCGCGTCTCCGGAATCCGCTCGCCGACCACCCGGAACGCCGCGTCGCCCGGCCCCTGGTAGGGGAAGTGCGGCGCCTCGTGGGCCACGTAGAGAAAGAACGGCCGATCCGCCGTCGCCTGCTCCTCCATGAACGCCACCGCGTGATCGTTGATCAGGTGCGTGACGTAGCCCGGCTCCTCGCGGTTGCTCTCCCCGTCCCACCAGTCGTGGTTGCCGAAGCCGTCGACGTGCGAGAAGTAGTCGACGTTGCCCGAGACGTAGCCGTGAAAGGCGTCGAAGCCGTGCCGCAGCGGGTTGGTCTGCACGCGGTAGCCGAGGTGCCACTTGCCGACGATGCCGGTCGCGTAGCCTTCGGCGCCGAGCAGCTCGGCGATGGTCGTCTCCCGCGGCTGCAGGCCGTGGTGGCGGTTCCAGGCGGGATTCGCGTAGATGACGTTGGGGATGCCGGCCCGCTGCTGGTAGCGGCCGGTCAGCAGGCCCGCACGGGTGGGAGAGCAGACCGCTCCGCTCGAATGGAAGTCGGTGAAGCGGACCCCCTCGGACGCCATCGCGTCGAGCGCCGGGGTCTCGATCCAGCCGTCGTACGAAGACAGATCGCCGTAGCCGAGGTCGTCGGCCATGATGACGACGATGTTCGGACGCGGCCGGGCCGGGATCTCCGGCCGGCGTCCGGCGTCCGTTTCGGTTCCCGATCCGCAGGCGGCGACGAGCGTCGCTACGGCCATCGCGACGCCCACGCAGAGCCGCCGAGCGCCCGCCTTCGCGGCGGCCTTGGCGCGTACCCGGACGAACGCAGGGCTTCTCATGAAGCCGCCATCTTACTACCGGCGCCCTACCGGTCCGCACCGCGCGCGGTCCCGTTGCAGACGACCGGCGATGCGCTATGATTCGGCCAGCATCGAAGGGCGCCGGCGGCACGGGCGGCCGCGCTCGACGGGAGTACCAGAGGGAGAAGGACCATGCCCAGATTCACACGGTTCGGACTCGCGTTGCTCGGACTCGCAGTGCTCGCCGCCGTCAGTCTCCCGGCGCAGTCGGGCGACGTCTATACGCCGAAGCGGATCAACAAGGTGGTCGAGCTCTTCGAGCAGGGCCAGCCCGTCTACTACACCCAGGTCAACGGCGGCGGCTACGAAGAGGGCGTGCGCATGGCTCAGACCTGGGCCGACTACATCACCTACAACATGGAGCACAGCCCCTTCGACATGGACAACCTGCGCGGCTTCATGCAGGGGCTGGTCGACGGCGGGCCGACGAAGAGCGGCCACCGCACGCCGACCGTCGTCGCGGTGCTGCCGATCGGCGGCATCAACGAGCAGGTGATGTGGGGCAACTACTGGATGGTCGAGCAGGTGCTCGGCTCCGGCGTCCACGGCGTGCTCCTGGCGCACGCGCGCACCCCCGAGGTGGTCCGCATTCTCGTGGAGTCGTCGCGCTATCCGCACGCGCCGGCGGCCGACGGGGTCGGTGAGGGACTGCGCGGCAACGGCGGCCAGGGCTTCGCGGCCCGCATCTGGGGCGTGTCGAACCAGGAGTATCAGCGGCTCGCCGACACGTGGCCGCTCAACCCGAACGGCGAGATCCTGGTCGGCCTGAAGATCGAGGATCGCCACGCGCTGGAGAACGCCGAGGCGAGCGTCGGCGTGCCGGGGGTCGGGTTCGCCGAGTGGGGCCCGGGCGACATGTCGATGTCGTACAACGTCTCGCGCCGCGGCGCGGAGATGCCGCAGGTGCTCCAGGACGCGCGCTCGCGGGTCTTCGAGGCCACGAAGAAGGCCGGCGTGCCGTTCCTCAATTCGATGAACGGCGACAACATCATCGCCATGATCGACGAGGGCGTCCGCATCGGTTCCGGCCCCGGGCCCGAGGCGGCGGACCGCGGGCGGCGGCATACGAACCGGCAAATGCCCTGGTAGTGCGCGATGCGGGCGGCCCGAGGTCCCCGGCTCTGCCGTCGATCCGGGCCCCCCGCGTCCATCCTGTCCCAAGATCGTGCCGGAAGTCCCCAACAGGCCCGATGCCGCGATTCCTGCTTGCGCTCCTGCTGACGTGCACCGTCGTGGCTTGTGATTCCGGGCCATCCGCGACCGCCGGGCCGCTGGACGACCCGGCTCGGCACGATCTGCACTCGTACGCCAACAGCGACGAGATCCGGGTCACCCACGTCGAGCTCGATCTGGAGATTCGTTTCGACGAGCGGCGCCTGCGCGGGACGGCGATGCTGTCGTTCGAGCGCCTGCGGGACGGCGCGGACGCGCTGATCCTCGACACGCGCGACCTGACGATCGCCGCCGTCGAGAGCTGGTCGCCCGCCGGCGGCTTCGACGCCGCCACCTTTTCGCTGGCGGCGGCCGATCCGGTCCTCGGCGCCGCACTCACCGTGGTCCTCCCGCCGGCGGCTACCCGCGCCCGGGTGACCTATGAGACCAGCCCCGATGCTTCGGGCCTGCAGTGGCTGACCCCGGAGCAGACTGCCGGCCGCGCGCATCCCTTCATGTTCACGCAGTCGCAGGCGATCCACGCGCGGAGCTGGATCCCGCTGCAGGACAGCCCGGCCGTGCGGGTCACCTACGGCGCGCGCTTCCGGATGCCGGAGGGGCTGCGCGCGGTGATGAGCGCCGCCAACGATCCGGACGCGGCGGCCGACGGCGACTATCGCTTCGACATGCCGCAGGCGATCCCCTCCTATCTGATCGCGCTGGCCGCCGGCGACATCGCGTTCCGTCCGCTCGGCGAGCGGACGGGCGTCTATGCCGAGCCGTCCGTCGTCGAGGCGGCGGCCGACGAGTTCGCCGATACCGAGTCGATGCTGGCCGCGACCGAGCAGCTCTACGGACCCTACCGCTGGGAGCGCTACGACCTGCTGGTGCTGCCGCCCAGCTTCCCGTTCGGCGGCATGGAGAACCCCCGGCTCACCTTCGCGACGCCGACGATCCTGGCCGGCGACCGGAGCCTGGTCTCGCTGGTCGCGCACGAGCTGGCGCACTCCTGGTCGGGAAACCTCGTGACCAACGCCACCTGGCGCGACTTCTGGCTGAACGAGGGCATCACGGTCTACCTGGAGCGGCGCATCGTCGAGGCGGTCTACGGACCGGACCGCGAGGCGATGGAGGCGGTGCTCGGGCTCCGGGCGCTGTATGCCGACCTCGAGCGGCTCGACGAGGCCGACGAGGTCCTGCACGTCGATCTCGCCGGCCGCGACCCCGACGCGGGGATGACGCAGGTGCCCTACGAGAAGGGGGCGCTGTTCCTGCGCCGTCTCGAGGAGGCGGCCGGCCGCGCGCGCTTCGACGCGTTCCTGCGCGGCTACTTCGACCACTTCGCGTTCCGCAGCATCACGACCGCCGATTTTCTCGCCTACCTGTCGGAGCACCTCCTCGCCGACGAGGCGCTGGCCGGTGCGGTGCCTGTGGAGGAGTGGGTCCGCGCGCCGGGCCTGCCGGCGGATGCCCCGCGGCCGGCGTCCGCGGCTTTCGACGCGGTGGAGATGGCGGCGGCGCGCTGGGCGGCCGGAGCGGTGCGGGCCGCCGCCCTGGAGACCGCGGCCTGGACGACGCACGAGTGGCTCCATTTCCTCGCCGTTCTGCCGGACCGACCCGCCCGCGCCCGGATGGCCGAGCTGGATGCCGCGTTCGGGTTCACCGCGTCCGCGAACGCCGAGATCGCCCACCAGTGGCTTCTCATTGCAATCCGTAACGCGTACCGTCCGGCGGACGCCCGCCTGGAGCGCTACCTCCTCGAGATCGGCCGGCGGAAGCTCATCCTGCCGCTCTACGCGGCGCTGGCCGCAACACCGGACGGCCGCGAAAGGGCGCGCGCGATCTACCGCCGGGCCCGGCCGGGCTATCACCCGATCGCCACCGGCTCCATCGATTCGCTGCTCGGTTGGGACGAATAGTCCCGATCCGATCCCTCCCCGCTCGGTATCCCAGCCCCTCGCCGGCAGAAGACTATCCCGATCCGGGAACTTTTCCGGCCGGGCGCCCGTCTCATTGGTTGTGAGTGAGCGTGTAACACTAAGATTACTTGACTCACAAACTGTCATTCCGTAGACTGAGTGCATGGATGACACGAACAACGACGCGCCGGCCACAGGGTTCGGTGCGCAAGGACGGAGAGGAATTCCGTCAGAAGGAGGAGGACCGCTATGTTGAGCATGACGCGTTGGAACCCGTTCGAGGAGCTGACCAGCCTGCACCGGGAAATGGACCGCGTGTTCGGCCGCTACGCCGGTGACGAGCGGGCGGGGGCACCGGCGGCCTGGCTCCCGGCCACGGAGGTCAACTCAAGTGAGGACGGCTGGAAGGTCCGGGTGGCGCTGCCCGGGATCGACCCGCAGAACGTGCACATCGACCTGCACGGCAACAGCCTGACGATCTCCGGCGAGCGCACGCGCACCGAGACCAACGGCCAGGGGCGCACGTCGGAGTTTCACTACGGCCGCTTCGAGCGGGCCTTCATGCTGCCCGCGAACGTCGACGCGGAGAAGGTCGTCGCGAGCTACGACAACGGGATGCTGGAGTTGAGCCTGCCGCTGGCCGAGGCGGCCAGGCCGCGCCGCATCGCCATCGGCCCGGGCGACCCCGCCGCCGGCGTCGAACACGCCGCGTAGGCGCGCGACTCGTCGGGTCGGTCATGCCGTCCGGGGGCACGTGCTGTCACCGGGCGGCTTTCTTCGTCAGCGGCGGTCGCGGTGCGGGGAAGGCGTGCGGCTGGGCCCGATCGGGATCGGGAACGCCGTCGATTCGCGGTGCGTCGGCTTCGGGAAGCGCGCGAGACCGCGGAGTGCGCGGCCTACTTGCCTTCCAGCGCGGCCTTCTCGGCCGCTTCCTTGGCGCGCTGCTCCTCTTCGAAGAACTCGCGCTGCCAATCGGGCATCGCCTGCGGCCCGGGGACCATCCCGGCGATGTCTCGATCGAATTGGCTGGGGCGGGGCGGAGCTTCCTGTCGCCGGACCTTCGCCTCGGAGCGCCGTTCCGTCTTCATCCGCGCGCGTTCCTGCCGGGCGCGCTCGCGCTGCCGCTTCGTCTGGGTGGGACGACCTCGGTTCGCCATACATCTCCTCCGGGTTGTTGAAACAGGTGAGCGCGCGCGGCGCTCAGGGCTTGTCAGTCTATCAGACGGCGGATCACGCCCTCCGGCGGGGGGCGGCAGCCGTCGCGGCGTTCAGAGGCCCAGCTCGTCCGCCGTGCGGGTTATGAACTCGACGGCCTCGCGCGGCGTGGAGTATGCGCCGAGCACCCGGTTGCCCTGGAAGCCGACGTCGGCGATGCCGATCGGGCTGGTGTAGTAGGCGTCGACCGTCATCCGGCGGACCCAGTTGAAGAAGCCCAGACCCTCCTGCAGATCCGGGGACGACGACTCCCCGCGTTCGGCGGCAACCAGCCCGTCGAGCATCGCCGTCTGCTGCGCGGCGCTCGCGGCGACGAACGTCCGATCGCGGGTCCGCCGCGTCGCCGCGTCGAGCCAGGCGAGCCCGTCGGCGTAGATGCGCAACAGGTCGGGGTTCTGGCTGCAGAGGAGATCGATGAACTCGGGGGCGCCTGCCTCGACCGCGCTTCCGCCGCCCTCGTCGGCCGGCACGATCAGTTCGGCGAGACGCGTGACCGTCCGGAACTGGTGCGCGCTCAGCGCCGCCGGCGCGTAGCCTCCCGCCTGCGCGCGCGCCTCGCCCGCCAGGGCGTGGACCACCCGCGCCGCGTCGACGTTGAACACCCCGGCACCTGCGCCGGTAACCGCCAGCGCCAACTGCCGCAGCACCTGGCGGCGGGTGACTCCCGCCTCACCGGTCGTCACGCTGCCAGCTCCTCATCCTCAATCCCCATCGGTTTCCGGTCCCGCTTCAGAGGTCGCCGCTCCGTAGCGCTTCGGCGAGGTACTCGGATGCGCGCCAGGCGAGTGCGTTGATCGTCAGGGTCGGGTTCTTGTCGGGATTGCTGACGAAGCTCGCCGCGTCGCACACGAACAGGTTGCGCGCGTCGTGCGCCTGGCAGAACCCGTTCAGCGCCGAGCGCCGCGGGTCGTCCCCCATGCGGACGGTGCCCACCTCGTGGATGATGCTCCCGCCGATGGAGATCCCGGAAGCGTCGCGGGTTCCGGGCGACTGCGGCTCGCCGCCCATCAGGGTGATGAGCTCGGCGAAGGTCTCGCGCATGTGCCGCGCCTGGCGCCGCTCGTGGTCGCTCCACTTGAAGTGGAAGCGGAGGACCGGGATCCCGAAGCGGTCGACCACGTCGGGGTCGATCTCGCAGAAGCTCTGCTCGTTGGGGATCATCTCGCCGCGGCCGGCGAAGGCGACCCGCGTCCCGTAGTCGCGCCGCGCCTCTTGCTTGATCCCCACGCCGTAGCCCGCGCGCCGCGCGGCGCCGCCGAACGAGCCGATACCGGGCATGCCGTAGCCGCCGCCGATCTCGATGTGGTAGCCGCGCGGAAAGCCCAGCGCCTCCTGCCGTTCCCAGCCCCACCAGGGCATGTAGAGATGGGCGCCGCCGGCGCCGTCGCTGTTGTAGCGTGGCAGCCCTTCCAGCGCGGGCACCGTACCGCCGATGTCGAACCCGACCGTGTCCATCAGGTAGCGGCCCACGACGCCGGACGAGTTGCCGACCCCGTCGGGGTGCTCGGTGGTCTTCGAGTTCAGCAGCAGGCGGGCCGACTCGCACGCGCTTGCGGTCAGGACGAGCGCGCGGCAGCGCACCCGCCGCTCCTGTCCCGTTCGCTTGTCGACGTAGACGACGCCGTCGACCCTGCCGCTTGCATCGGTGGTTACGGCCCGCGCCATGGCCAGGTCGATTACGTCGAGCCGGCCGGTCTCGAGCGCCGGGAAGATCTGCGTCTGGCTCGCGGAGTAGTTCGATCCGGTCACGCAGCCGCGGCCGCACTGCCCGCAGTAGTGGCACGCGGGCCGGCCGTTGATGGCGCGGGTGATGACCGCGCGCCGGTTGGGTATGCAAGGGATGCCCATCCTGCGGCTCGCGCGCTGGATGAGCAGCTCGTGCGCCTTGGGCGGCGGCGGCGCGTGAAAGACGCCGTCCGGCGCGCTGCGGATCCCCTCGCGGCTGCCGACGACGCCGATGAACGTCTCGGCCCTGTCGTAGTAGGGGGCGAGATCTTCGTAGGCGATCGGCCAGTTCCAGCCGATGCCGTCCCGGTCGCGGGACTTGAAGTCGTAGTCGGAGAAGCGCAGCGAGATGCGGCCGTAGTGGTTGGTCCGGCCGCCGACGATCCGCGACCGGAACCACCAGAAGTCGTCGGTGTCGTCGGCCACCGTGTACGGCTCGCCGTCGAGCTCCCAGCCGCCGCTGGTGGTCGTGAAGAAGCCGAACGGCTTGCCGCCGCCGAAGTAGCGCCGCCCCCCCTCCTCGGCGCCCCGGTGGTCGTAGTCGTACGGCCAGCGGTGCTCCTTGAACTCGGCGAGCGGATCGAGCATCGGTCCCGCTTCGAGCAGCGTGACGCGGATGCCGAGGCCGGTGAGTACGTGCGCGACGGTCGCCCCGCCTGCGCCCGAGCCGATGACGACGACGTCGTGTACCTCCGTCCGGGACTGAACCGATGGCATGGAGACCTGCTGCAAGTCTTGCGGGGAGTCCGCTATCGGGGGAATCCGCGTCAGCGTGTCGCGGAACGGGACGCCGCGCTCGCGCGGCGTCCCGACGCTCCTACCAGCGCGGTTCCCGCCGTCGGCCGCGAAAGCCGTCGTCGGGCGGTCCGTCCGGCCGCGGCGCGCGGGGCCGGGCTTCGTTGACGGCCAGCCGGCGGCCCTGGAACTCGGTCTGATCCAGCTCGCCGATCGCCTTCTGAGCGTCCTCGTCGTTCACCATCTCCACGAATGCAAAGCCGCGCGGGCGTCCCGTCGCCCGATCCGTCACGATATACACCGATTCGATCGTTCCGAACCGCGAGAACAGATCCCGAAGATCATCCTCACCCACGGCAAACGGAATGTTTCCGACGTACAACCTCTGACCCATCCGTGACTCCTTCTGTGTCGCCCCTTGCGGCGGCGCCGAGTCCCGCCATACCCATCGTGGCGAACATCACTCGAGGCGGGACGGCCAACCTCATAAGGTCTCGATGGTGCTCGATGGGGGTGAAGTGAGCGGGTCCGCAACCGCAGTCTAAAGTCAGCCTACTCCCTGACCGTACAGAATGCAAAGCCGGATCGCGCGTCATTGGGGCGCGCGATCCGGCGTGCGGGCTGGCCCGTCCCGATCTGCATCGATCCGCCGGGTCCGGCCGCGATCAGCCACCGCTGCGTTACGAAGTCACCGCCGTTCGACGGCGCGGGCGCCGGTCAGGGTGCCCTCCATGCCGTAGTTGCCTTCGTGACAGGCGTACTCGTAGAGGGGATCGAGATTCCGTCGCATCGGAATCTGGGCCGTCCACGGTCTCGTGAACGATTGCGGATCGCTGACCGTGAACTCGTAGAGCAGCGTGTCCGCATCGAGGCGGGTGAAGCGCTCGACTAGGTGCATGTTCCCGCCGGCGCCGCGGAAGTACTTCCTGTCGTTGAAATTGGTGGTCTCGACGACGAGCGTCTCGCCCTCCCAGCGCCCGCGCGAGTCGCCCATCCACTGCCTGAGACGCTCGGGCAGATGCGGGCGCCCGTCCGTCGGCACGAAACGCGCATCGTGAATCTGCTCGGTCAAGAGCACCACGTGGTCGGGCGTCTGGAAGATCTGCACGTTGTTGTTGTAGCCGGCCGGCGTCAGCGGCGGCCCGGCGTTCGGCCGCACTATGCAGCGCTCCCCCAGTGGCCGGTCCTCGGGACCCTCCGTGATCCGCCGACTCCGCTCGACGCGGGCGGCCACACGGGCCTGCGCCTCCGGCGTGAGCATCGGAACGCGGCCGTCCGGCGGGTCGATGACCAGCGACGTGCGCCCCGTGCCGACGACCGTCGTGCCCCGGTCGTACCAGAAGTTGTTGTAGGCCGCGGCCAGGTCCACGCTCTCGCGCGTGCCGTTGACGATCTCCCGGGCGGTCGTCGTGGTGGCCCGGTTGAGATCGACGTCGCTCTCCCGCACGCGCCGTTCGGCGAAGGCCGCTGCCTCCTCATCCGTGAAGAACGCCTTGTCCGCCAGCTCGGCCGGCCGTTCGAGCGGCGTCACGGTGCGGAAGTCCCACACCCCGCTCAGGTCCGACTGGCCGTCCGGCGTTCCCGCCGGAGCCGCGGATGCCGGCGACTGGCCGGCAGCCGGCAGCGGCGCGAGCGCCAGGATCGCCATTCCAACGGAGAGTGCCGCGAGACCTCGATGAGTCATTCGAACCTTCCTCCTGCACCGTCACGATCCGGCACAACCGCATCATGGCCCACGAGCGCCGCGAGTGCAACGCCACCGCCCTCCCAACCGAGGTCAAGGGTCACTCGGTTCCGCCGGCTGCCGGCTGAACCGCGGGCACGTGCGCGACGAGCGCGCCCCGATAGCGGCCGTCGCGCCGGCCGCCTTCCGGCATGCCGCGCGCCACGATGCGGCCCTCGTGGCGGTATCCGTGGAAGTGGAACGGGATGCCTTCCCCGAAGTAGGGCCGCGTCGAATCCTGCAGGTGCAGATGCACGTGCGGCTCGCTGCTGTTGCCGGAGTTGCCGACGTGCCCGAGCAACTGCCCCATGGTGACGCGGTCGCCGCGGGAGACGGCGACCGATCCCGGCTGCAGGTGGCCGATGAAGAGGTACTCGTCCGGCGCCGCCTCGATACCGACGTGATTGCCGAGCCCGGCCAGCCCCCAGCGCGTTGCGCCTATCGCGACCTCCGGCTCGCCGTCCTGGGCCGCGAAGACGACGCCGCCAGCCGGCGCGTACACCGGCAGGCCGTACGCGTGGTAGTCGTCGAGCGCTACCCCGTCCGTCCGGAACGTACGGCCCTCGCGCGTGACGACCAGGTCGTAGGCCCAGCGCTGGTCGGGGAGAAACACGTGGTAGTTGACCTCGGCGGTCGAACCGCCCCAGGCGACGGTCACCGGCTCGTCGAGTGGCAGGCGGAACGCGACACCGCTCGGGCGCTCGTCGTACGAAGACGGATACGGGTCGTACACGGGCAGCGTGAAGATGACCGCGAGCAGGCCGGCGTAGGCGAGCAGTTGCCAGCGGTTGGCGCCGTGCTTCCAGCGGTGCGCCGAACGCAACGAGGCGACGAGCAGGACGGCGGTTGCGAGCGCCAGGGCAATCGGCGCCCCGTACCAGAGCCAGAGCGCCACGTGCCCCGGCCGGGCCCACAGCGTCACGAGTAGCAGCACGTGCGCCGCGAGCACCCCGGGCACGACGCGCACCCAGCCATCGACCGCCCGCCGCTGGGCCGGATCGGGTCGCGGCAGCGGACGCAGAGGACGCCGGCGTCGCGTGACGGGGTCGGACATCGGTTGCCCAGCGTACCCCATGCGGCGCGGGCCGGCCGCGGGACTGCGTCCGGCCGACGGGAAGAGCGGGTTGCGGGGGCGCGGGTCAGGGCTGCAGGCCGCGGGCGGCGAACGCGCCCGGCGCTCGGGCGCTCAGCACCTCCGCCATCGACGCCAGCGTCTGCGTCAGGACGTCCCGCGCCGTCCGGTTGATCAACGGCGACACCATCCACCGCAGGAGGCGCGGGATGCCCCGGCTCAGGCTGAGCGACTCGATCTCGAAGATGACGCCCTCGTCGACCTGCTCGTATCGCCAGTAGGTGTTCAGCCGCCAGAGAAAGCCGCGGTCCCGGCCGACCGGCTTCTCGCGTTCGTCGGGCGTGCCGGCGCCGTCCAGCTCGGCGATCCGGGTCGCGACGGTCCGGCTCGACGCCATGCCCGGCCGGCGGCGGGTGTATGCCGCGGAGTGCTCGGTGTTGAAGTGCACCGTGACCACCTGCTTGCGTCGCAGCTTGAGGAACAGCTCCAGCCGGTCGTCGCCCGGGCGGTCGAGCACGCGCGATTCGATCACGTCGTCCTGCAGCGCCTCCGGCTCGACGGCGTAGATGAGGGCGTGGAGGACCTCCTCCAGCGTGACGCCCGGGACGAGGGCGCTACCGAGCCAGTGGTGGATGGCGCCCTTCGGCACCCGGATCCGCTCTCCGGCCGCGTCGCGGGTCTCCAGCTTGTCGATGCGCACCTGGTCGGACAGGATTTCGCGGCGGGCCGCGGCCGTGTCCCCGCGGAAGTCCAGCACCAGGAAGCGCTCGGGGTCGTCGAGCTCGCCGGCGATACGCCGCTCCGTCGCCTCGACATAACGCTCCCACGCCGCCACCGTCTGCGGCTGCAGCTCCGCCGCCTCGCCGACCGTCCCGATTCCGCCCACGATCGCGGCCGCCAGGGCAGCGCGGACCAGCAGGCCGCTCCCGACCCGGCGTCTCGAGCGCTTCACCACGTTCCCATCTCCCCTGCCGGCGTCTATTGTCCGTCGTTTTGGGTTTCGGCGGCGCCAGCGCGACCGATTCCGACCTGCGATCTTCCATCCGGACTCCCGGCCGCCGGTCAGCGGCGACTGGCGAGCAGGGGTGCGGACCCGATCCCGGCCGGCGCCCGGGCGCTCATCGTCTCGGCCATCGACGTCAGGGTCCGGGTCATCACCTGACGCGCGGTCCGGTTCACGATGGGGGTCGCCATCCAGCGTACGGCGCGCGGAATGGAGCGGCTCAGGCTCACCGACTCGCATTCGACGATGACGCCGCCGTCCGTCTGCTGGTAGCGCCAGTAGGAGTTCAGCCGCCACATGAAACCCCGGTCGCGCCCGATCGGTTTCTCGCGCTCGACCGGCGATCCGGCGTCGGCCAGCTCGGCGATCCGGGTCGAAACGCTGCGGCTCGATGCCGCGCCGGGGCGGTGGCGCGTGTACCGCACGCGATGCTCGGTGTTGTAGTGCACGGTAATCAACTGCTTGCGGCGCAGCTTCAGGAACACGTGCAGCCGGTCGCCGTCGCGATCGAGCACCCGCGACTCGACGACGCCGTTCTGCATCTTCGTCAGATTGCCCCCGTGCATCAGGCCGTGGAGGACGCCGTCGAGCGCGACGCCCGGAATCAGCACGCTGCCGCGCCAGTGATGGATGGCGCCCTTCGGCACCTCGATGCGCTCGCCGTCCGCGCCGCGCGTCTCCATCCGGTCGATGCGCACGTTGCCGGCCAGAACGTCCCGCCGTGCGCCGGCCGCGTCGTTGCCGAAATCCTGCACCAGGAAGCGGCTGCCGGCCTCGATCTCACCGGCGATACGCTGTTCGGTCGCCTCGACGTAGCGCTGCCACGCCGCGATCGTCTCGTCGTGCAGCTCCGCCGCATCGAGGCCCGCCGTGCCGGCCGCCGCAAGGACCATCGCCAGTCCACCCTGGAGCATCGCGCTCCTCCAGGTCGCCTGCCGTGTCCGCTTCTTCGAATTCCCTGCGCCAGTCATCTCGTCTGATCCAATCGTCATGTCTCTTCTCCCGTTCGAGAACCGTTTCTCCATCACCCGCGCCCGCCAGCGCCGCCAGCGCCGCCCGCGCCGGCAAACCGGCGGGCCGTCGCCGTGCCGGCGCGAAACACGAAGCGATCGTTCGCGATGAACGTCAGCAGCGAGCCGGTGCCGATCGCCAGCAGGTTCGCGATCACGTAGTGCACGCCGAACGCCGTCGCGTACAACGCCGTGAACACGACGTTGACGGCGATGGACAGGGCGCCGGTCACCAGGTTGAACCGCACCAGCCGCGTCCACGGCCCGGGCCTCCCGGATGCCCGGTCGCGCCACGTCCAGCGCTCGTGCCACACGAAGTTGTGCAGGATGGCCGTCTCCACTGCGAGCACCGTGGCGAGCCGGTAGTCCAGGCCGGCCGCCTCGGTCAGGACCACCAGCGCGACGATCTGGACCGCTACGCCCATCGCGCCGACCGCGTTGAAGACCAGCCATCTTCTCAGTCCCCTTGCGCCCGCGGGCGCCGGCGTCCATCGCCGGAGCACGCTTGCGAACCAGACGCTCAGCTTGCCCGCCATCGGTCAGCGGGGGAGCGGCTCGGCGCGGTAGAGCGCCAGCCCGTTGCGGACCGCGGAGAACGCCAGCGCGCCGAGCAGCCCGGCCGCCGCCACGACGCCTCCGACGTCGAACAGCAGCCAGGTGCCGCCGAACAGTTCCACCTCGGAGCCGTTCGTCAGCAGGCGCAGGGTGCCCACGGCCAGCAGGATGCGGAGCTCCGTCGGTCCCACCTTCAGCAGGGACACGCGAAAGACGCCGCAGGCATGCGTCGCCAGATAGGCCTCGGCCGAGACCATCAGGTAGGCGGCAAGCAGCAGCAGCGCCACCACCGGGCTCATGTGCGGCGAGAGCGCCAAGCCGGCGCACAGCAGCGCCATGCTCGTGACGTCGACCACGTGATCGACGTAGAAGCCGTAGCGCGGCCGCAGGTGGTTCCGGACCCGGGCGACCGTCCCGTCGAGGCTGTCGCCGAACCAGTTCAGCGCGAGGCCGGCGACGGCGCCGAGCAGCGCCAGCTCGTTCCACCGCGAGGCCCAGTACGACGCCCCGACCCCCACCATGGCGAGCAGCCCGAGCGCCGTCAGGTGGTCCGCGTTGATCCGGCGCGGCAACCGGGCCGCCATCCGGATCAGGGCGCGCTTCTCCACGTCCGCCAGGATGCTGCCGTGCTCGCGCACGTGGTTGGCTCCCACCGCCGTCATCGCTGTCGCTGCCATGGACTTTCTCCCTTCGTCCCGCCGGGCGGCACGATTGCCGCCGCGGCCCGGTCGCCCGCGGCAGGGGAAGACCGGTTGCAGCCACCTCACGGAACTGGGTGCAACGGGGCGTCCTGCCGCGGACTACCTGGGAGTGCGCAGAGGGGAGGGAAACCGGCTCATCGAGATGGGCCGAAGAAGGCGGGCGCGGGATTCGTGTGAATTCGGCTCTGGCAACCGACGGAATTCACGCGAATCCCGTCAGTCCTCGCGCAGCCACGCCGGGATGTCCCTTTCCGCGTGCAGCAGACGCCAGACATCGACGTGGTCGTCGCGTTCCACGTAGAACACCAAGTGCAGATAGCCCCTGAGCGCATGACCTCAGGCCCGGCAGGTCCAGCTCATGGGCATGGCGAGACGAGCCGCCGAGCGTGTTCGCGCAGGCTGTCGAGCCCAGGCTCTCTCCGTGGAGGATGCCGGTGGAGAAGCCTCGCCGTCGAGCAGCAGGCCTCGCAGGCGCTGGCGGTCCTGGTCCCTGCGAATCAGCTCCCGCACGTATTCGCTCGACGTGCCGTATCCGCGCGAGGAGACCTGTTCTTCGACAAAGGACTTCAGCCTCTCCGGCAGTGAGATGTTCATCGTGCTCATGCCGCGAACATAGGCAGATTGGCAAACTTTGGCAAGCACCGCCTGGGCTACAGGAACCTGCTGGGCGTGTCGAAGCTCAGGACCACCAGCTCCTTCTTGGCCCGCGTGGCGGCCACGTAGACGAGCGCCCGTTCCTCCGTCTCCGCCGATTCCCGCTCCACGGCGTCGCCGCGTGCGTCGATGGCGACAGGCAGCGGCACCAGGTCGGAGTTGATGCTGGCCATGACGACCCGGTCGAACTCCAGTCCCTTGACCCGATGCATGGTGGCCAGACGGACCCCGTCCGTCTCCGCCGCGTCGACGGCGCCGGCTTCGAGCGCGACGTGCGTCAGATCATGCTCCTTCAGTGTCTCCGCGATGGCGTCGCGCTCGCACCGCGTGCGCGCGACGACACAGACGCCGCGCAGCGAGGCGTCCTCGGTCTTGACCTGCTTCAGGTAGGCGACGATGAACGCCGACTGCTCCTCGCGACTCTCGAAGTTCCGTAGCAGGGGTTCGGGCCCGCGCGTCAGCGACGTGATTCCCTTGTCGTCGTCCGAGCCGCCGTCCAGATCGTCGATCGCGCGGCCGGCCAGGAGTCGGGCAGCCCAGCAGCGCGTTTCTTCGGTGGTGCGGTAGTTCAGGCGCAGCTTTCGGGACCGACCGCGGACGTCGATGCCGCAGCGGCCGAGCACTACCTTGTTGCGGCCGTAGATGCGCTGGTGTCCGTCACCGACGACGAACAGATCGTTGGCGCCGGCGGGCACGATATGGCGGATCAGCCGGTACGCTTGGGCGCCCATGTCCTGCGCTTCGTCCACGACCACCGCCACGTAATCCAACGTGCCCCGGTCGTTCTGCAGGAGGGTGGCGGCGTCCCGGTACGCGTCATCCACCTCCTTCACGCCCCGCTCGGCGAGCTGCGTGCGGTACTCCTCGAACACGCGCCAAGCCTTGGCCCGAGCCGCCCGGTTCAGGCGCGTGCCGCGTCCTACACGCGAGACGTGCAGGTACTCGTCCAGGGTCGTGACGCCATGCGCCTGTATGACCTGCTCCCACTCGTCGTCGTAGAAGGCATCCGTCACGTCCAGATCGCTGGGCTTGAGATCCAGTGCCCGCTGCCACGCTTCTTGAACGCGCTCGTAGCGGATGCGGAACTCGTAGCGTCGGCCTCGCAGAAAGCCCACGACCCAATGGTCGAGGTTCGTGACCTCGATGCGGGCAAGCTCCTCTGGCTTACAGATCGCGCCCAGGTTGTGCTTGATGTCGGCGGCGAGGTTCTTGGTGAACGTCGTGAACAGGATGCGGCCACGCCCGGGCAGGTTCCGCGCGAGCCAGCGCGCGCGATGCATGGCGACCACCGTCTTGCCGGTGCCGGCCGCGCCCAACACCCGTGCGGGACCGTTCCACGGCCGCTCCACCAGCCGCCGCTGCGACGGGTGCAGAAAAACCCGCCAGCGCTCCAGTGGTGCGTTGAGCATCGCCTCGAGCTCCAGCTCGTCCTCGACCACCACGAAGCGGCCGCGCGAGTCGTCTCGCGACAGCGCCGCCGCGAAGTCCTTGGTGTCGACCGGTTCCTGTGGAGCTTCCCGTTCCCGCACGAGATCCTCGTAGCTCTCGCCCGCCAGATAGAGGAACAGCGCCTCGTACGCCTCCAGCGGCAAGCGGGGCTGCATGCCGTCCAGATCGGCATCATCGCGCACCGTGCGTACCTCGGCCAGCATGGCGGTCGGGACTCCGAGTCGGGCCAGCTCGCGGTCCCGCAGGTTGCGGAAGGCCAGCGGTGGAACGGGAGCGTCGGCCGGTGCCTCGACCGGCGCCGCTGCCTCGGCATCCGGTTCGGCGCGCGGCTCGTACACCTGCAATGCGCCGGTCTCGGCGTTGATGCGGCACTCGTGTCGCTCCGCCCACGTGTAGGCGTCGTCGTGCTTGTCGGCCCACAGCAGCATGTGGACGTCGCCGTGCTCCGGCTTGAGCACGATCGCCCGGTAGCCCTGATCGATACGCAGCGATCGCATGGCTGGGTCGCGGGCCGCGTGGATCCGCTCTTAGTTCAGGCCGCTGGCCGTGGAGTCGGCGTTGAACCGGGAGATGAGGGTCCGAACGCCGCGCTGCTGCGGCCTGGGCAGCTTCGCGAAGGCGTCCAGGAAATCGCTGGACATCGCCATCTTCGGTCTTCCGGCCATCAACGTGCTCCTCGTTCCCGCTCGGGTCGCATCCGAAAGAGAATAGGATCGAATACTCAACGTGTCGAAGTACGGCAGAATCAGACGATGCTCGATTGGACGGCATGTGCCGCTGTTGAACGGATCCCCGGGCGCGTTAGCGGAGCCTGGGTCTTCACAGGTACGCGAGTTCCGGTGCGGGCCCTGTTCGAGAACCTCGAGTCCGGTGCGAGCGTGAACGAATTCCTGGAGTGGTTTCCGGGAGTCGAGCACGAACAGGTCATTGCCGTGCTGGCGCACGCGGAGCGGAGTCTGTTACCGGCCTGAACGACCGGGGCAGACGGCCATCGTCGATCAGGCCGATGCGCATTCTGTTCGACCAGGGCACGAGATACGGCAGCATGTCTCCGAGATTGAAGTCGCCCTGGTCTCAGTTCGACCTGGGGAATGTCTGGAAGTGAAGTGGTAGCGCGTCTGCGAGCAACTCCGCAACGTCGCCGGTTCCCGACGTGAACACGCGCCACCCCGCTCGCTCAAACGCAGCGACGTGGGCCGTCTGATCGGGGAGCAAGACCGCGATCTCGTGCGCCGGCCACCCGAGTTCAGCCTCGGCAAGCACCGCGCCGCGGATGTCGAGTAGTTCGAACCCAACTTCCGGTACGGGCGCACCGCGCGCGGACAGCTCCCCGAGCAGGCCATGAACCTCACGGTCGGCCAATCCGATGACATTCTTCCATTCTTCGGCCGACGGACCTGACGCGGGCTCCGTCACTCCCGGACTCGCGGGTACTGGTGGGAACTCCGGATAGATCCCGCGTTCGACGCCGACACGCGTCGTCCACCAAGCGCCGGGCAGGAACTGGAGCAACGTGAACAGCCGCAGCACGCCGTTCCAGACGCGGCGGTAGCCATTGCTCTCGCGACTCGCCTTGTCGTCGTGGAGGTGCAGGACGACCCCCGCCGCGTCCGGGTCTCCCTGCTGGACTGCAGCCAGCGGGAACGCGGTGAACAGATCGAAGAACGCCGGCGCGGTTCCGATCCAGGCTCCGATGCCGGCCATCGCGACCGGTGGCGGGAGGGCGCCCAGCGCCTCGCGCACCTGGCCGGGCAGCGCTTCCGCAGTCGCACGGTCGAAACTGGCGCGCAGCGCGCCGCTCAACATCCGCTGTTGATCGAACAGACCGAACAGCTCCGTGAACACGATCTTCTTCCAAAGGGCCGGCTCCGGCGCCCGCAGGTAGCTCACCAGCAGCATCAACGTCGGTTCGGCAAGCCGGGATCGCAGACCCGCGGTGCCCCAGCGGGCGTCCAGTTCGTGCTGCAGGGACACCATGTCGTCGCTCGCCTTCACGCCGGCTAGGAAATCGGGAACGTCGGGCGCCTTGCCGAAGACGAACTCCAGATCGTGCCAGGTGAGCGACCAGACGAGGAAACCGGCGCGGACCAGTGCCATGCGCTTGAGCGAGTCGGCGTCGGTCGCGTCGCGGTGGAACTCGAAACCGTCCGTGAAAAACCGCCACCGGCGGCTGGCCGTCCACCGGACGGGCGGGGCGGATCAGGAAATCCGGGCGGCTGGGCTCGACGACGCCATCGGAGGCGCCCAGTTCGGCCTGCGTCTCCATGTAGTAGGTGTGGGCGCCGACCTTCAGCACGTAGCCGGGCTTGCCGCGCACGAGATCCGCGCGTACCGCCACCGCCCGCGCGCCGTCGATCTCGACCCGGCGCAGCGCCTCGACGAAGCGCGCCTCGAGTTCGCTGTCGAACGTGGCGTTGATGGTGAGCCCGCCGAGACTCGGCACTTCCTCCAGCTCGTCCTTGCGGGTCAGAATGCGGTCGAGCATCTCGATGGCGGTGTCCCTGGAGGTTTCGGCCATCTCGCGGCTGCGGCGGTAGGCGAACACGCAGCGGTAGCAGCCGTCCTTCAAAGGATCCTGGTTGCAGATGCAGGACTTGAGCGCCTCGCGCGCTTTCTCGAAGACCGACAGCAGCTTTTCCGGCTGCGTCATCAGCTCCTTGAGATAGCCGGTGCCGCTGGGCACGACGTCGTACAGCAGCAGGTATTGATGAGGGGCGCCCCCGCGGTTCTCCGACGCTCCCCCCGTGGCGGGGCCGGCCGTCGCGCTGCTTCCATGCGAAGGGGGTCCCTCCGCAGCGGTCCGCCGGAGGCTCCGGCGGGTCGTGGCGCGCAGGTGGTCGATGCGTCCGCTGAAGTGGCGCCGGAGACCGAGCTCCAGGGCCGCGACGAAGGAGCTGAGACGCCGCTCGGACCCCGGCGTGTCGAGCACCGGCAGCAGCATCTGAACCGCCTCGGAGCGGAACTCGCGGTACAGGTAGAGGCAGTCGGCGACGTCGGCCTGCTCCGCCTTGCGGGCGCTGCAGGTGGAGGTGTGCTGCCCGCCGTCGTCCCCACGCTTCTGCACGGTGCCGCAACGCCGGCAGACGCGGAAGCCGTCGCGCGGCAGCGCGAGCCCGGCGAACGCGGTCGGCTGTCCGCCGCTGCCCAGGCGCCCGAAGTTCATCTCGCGGAACGTCACCGACTCGATGTACTCGAAGCCGAACGGCGCGTCCGATCCGGTCATGGCGTAGGCACGCTTGACGGCGGTGGGCTCGAAGTCGGCGGCGAGCTGGCGCGTGTGGAACAGCGGCTCGCGGTCGTCGCGCTCGTCCAGGATGCGGGCACGCCGGTCGGACGTGGCGGCATGCACCATCCGCAGCGGAAGCATCTCGCGGCGCTGGCCCGCGTCCGACCACATCACGTCGCCGCAGCGGGGGCAGGCGACGTGGTCGTCCTTGGCGTCGACCCGGGCGCAGTGGTCGCAGGACGGACAGAGCCGCCACGTCTCGATCGGCGACACGCGCAGATCGATGCGGTCGATGCTCACGCGGTTGCCCCCGGCGTAGAACTCGTTCTCGGGGGCGAGCTCGCTGAGCGCCGAGGCAGCCGGACGCACGTACTCGTAGACCTTGCGCTCGTCGCCGTGCTCGTCGGCGCCGGCATCTTCCTCGTCCTGGTCGCGCGACCGGTAGATGACCGACTTCAGCGTCACCCCGGCCTCCGGGAAGGCGTAGTTCGGAATGAGCCCCTCGTCGGTCAGGAAGTTGAAGGTCTCTCGTCCGTTCAGCTTCCGGAGCAGCCCCTGCAGGCCGCCGCGTTCCCGCGTGAGCCTCTGGATCTCTTCCTTCGTCGCTTCGTCCGCCGGCGCGCGTTTCAGGACCTGGATGCGGCGTCCCAACGCGTCGACGTCGGCGCGCAGCGCCTTGCGCTCCTTCGCGATCTCCAGGAAGCGGTTCACCATCCGGGACCGGAGCGACGGCAGGGCCTCGTCGTCGCCGTGGAGGAACGCGGCGAGGTAGTCCCGGGACTGATCGCTCAGCTCACCGGACAGCGCGTCGAAAAACGCCTCCAGAAGGTCGTCGCCGCGCTGCTGCACGAAGTCGAGGAACGGATAGGGAAAACCGGTCAGCCTGCCCTGCTCCACGTTGTCGAGCACCTGCCGGATGGTCCGCGGCACCGCGTCCTCAGGCAGACCGGTCGCGGCCCAGCCGTCCAGACAGAACGCGGTGAGCTGGCGTTCGAGCACCGCCGGCGCGTTGAGGAAGACGCCCGGTGGTTCGATGCGGCCCGCGAGCATGACCGACGGCTCGGCGTAGAAGTAGAGGTCGTGGGGCCGGCCCGCGGCCACCGTGGCGGTGAACGCGTTGCCGTCGCGTCGGCCGGCGCGTCCGATGCGCTGCAGGTAGTTCGCCTGCCCCGGCGGCACGGAGCAGAGAACAACGGTGGAGAGGTCGCCGACGTCGATGCCGAGCTCCAGGGTGGGCGTGGCCGACAGCAGGTTCGGCTCCCAGGGCCGCGGGTTCCGGGCAGAGAAGCGCTGCTGCAGGCGGTCGCGCTCTTCGCGGGTGAGCAGCGCGGTGTGCTCGGCCGCGATCAGGCGGCGGATGACGGTCTCGCGGTACAGGCGGCCGAACCAAGTCGGGGTCTCCACGGCGTGGCGCTCGTAGTCCGCCTGCACGCCGAGGTCCAGGCAGGGGACGCCCAGCCACAGGTCCGCTTCCTGCTCCGGCACCACGAGGGTCCGGTTCGATCCGGCGCAGTGCAGGACGGCGGTGCGTGTGGTGACGTAGAAGCGCGCCGGGTCGAGCGCCCAGGCGCCATTGTCCCGACCGGCCTCCATCCGGCAGACGAGACCGTCGGCTTCGAGCGCGCCGAGGAGCTCCAGCAGGACGCCCGGCGCCTCGTGCGTCGCCGCAAGCACGTCGACCGGCGTCAGGACCTTCTCGGCCCATGCCTGGTACCACGACTTCCGCCGGCCGTGGCCGGAGACCAGCGGTTCGAGACCCTCACCGGCCCCGGCCGCGTCGCCCGGGAACACGGGCCGGGCCGACCGCCGGCCGAACTCCTGCAGCGCGGGGTTCCGATTGAGCCACCAGAGCCCGCCGCCGCGCGCGAGCCACGTGCTGGCGACGTCGCTCCGGATGGCGCCGCGGTCCTTCATCCGCCGCAGGGCGCCGAGGGCCAGCGCACGCACCGCCGCCGGCCCCAGGTCGCGTAGCGCCCCGAACTGCTCGCGGATGCGGACGTGGGCGCGGCGGCACGCCCGTTCCAGGGCCTCGCGATCCACGCCGACCGCTGCTGCGCGCGTCCGTTCCAGCGTGCGGCCGATGGTCGACCGGTAGCCGAGCTCGGCCAGCGTGTCCCAGCGCAGCCGCTGCGCGACGAGCGCCGGCAGCGGGGAGCCGGCCGGCAACCGGCCTTCGTCCTGCAGCGTCGCGAAGTCACGCCGCCACAGCCGGTCCGGTGCGATGAACTCGCTGACGAAGCGCTCGTCGGCGAACGCCTCGGGGTTGACGGCCGGGTCGCGCCACCACGCCTCCACCCGCGCGGGGAGATCCGCCAGCGCGATGCCGTCGTGCCGAGCGACGACCTGGACGACCGCCGCGCGCAGGGCGACCCCCGCGGTCCGCGCCGCGAAGAACCCGGCGCGATGCGCCGCGTCCTGGACGTTGTCCGAGAAGGCGATCACTTTCCGATCGTCGTTGTAGCGCGACCCCTGGGCCTGTCCCAGCGTCACGCTCAGCAGGCTTGCGGCGCGCGCGCCCACAATGATGAGCGCCTCCCGCGCGCCGCAGTAGGGGCAGTCCCGGCTCAACCTCGCCGGCCCGGATCCGCTGCGACTCTTCTCGACCGACAGGGGCCGGAAGACGCGGACGAGACGCTCCGACCGGCACCCCGTGCAGGCCGCGGCGTCCGACGCCTGCACCATGCCGCACGCCCCGCAGACGGTGAGGTCGAAGCCGCGCACGTTCGGCGGCGTGGCTGCCGGAAACAGGTACGCCACGTCGACGTCGCGGAGAAAGAACCGGTTGTAGAACACCCGCAGGTCGCGCTCGAGGCGCTGCTCGGCGGCGCGCTTGACGGCGCCCCAGCCGGTGACGTGGCACTCGCGGCACTGGATGAGCGGCAGGTGGATCGACGGTTCGTCCGGCTTCAGGTCGTCGGAGAAGCGCAGGCGGCGCGGGACCATCATCCCATTGACTGCGCCGGGCGACGCCGCGGTCGACGGGCTGGTTTCGCCGTCGCGTTCCGCCGCGAATGCCGCCGCACCGTTCGCCGCGCCCTCGCGCCGATCCGCCGATTCCTCGGCGGACCCCTCGGTCGATTCCTCGTGCAGGCTGCACACCATGCGCCGCAGCTCGCGCACCCAGAGATGCAGACCGACCTGGAGAAAGGGCCGCAACGAACCGCCGGCGCCCGCGTCCTCGCGGCCGCGCGCCACCGAGATCAGGCCGCAGAGGCCGTTCAGCACGCCGAGCGCCTCCCGGTCGTTGGTAGTGGTCAAGTTTGGATCCTCACGCCGCCGCGTGCGCTTCGTGCTCTTCGAGCAGGCCGACGATGTCGCGGATGCTCCACAGCCGATCCGTGACGCCGGCCGCCATCGCGGGCGACATGCGGATCGTCCGGTGGATCCGCGCGAAGTTGTAGTAGAGGAAGTGAATCGCGGTCGCCGCCGCGTGATTCTCGAGCTTCTTCGAGAAGCCGTTGGTCAGCCGCGTGTAGCGCCGCATCGACATCCGCATCGTCAGGTTCTGCCGCTCGATGTAGCTGGTCGAGATCCGCTTCGGGTTCGGGTCGCCCTGGACCGGACGGACGGTGCAGCTCTGGCAGACGACCGGGCTGTAGCGTCGCTCGCTCTCCGAGTCGGCCCCGTAGACCTTGATGAGCATCGCGTAGTCGATGTCCATGCCGAACGCATCCTCAACGGCCCCGAGGTACGCCGTGAGCCCGTCGGTGGTAAGCTGAACCCGATGCTTGAGGCGGCCGGCCAGGTCCGTCATGAAGGCGTGCGCCGTGTGTGCGTCGCGCGGGCCGATGCGCCACGTCGGGATCAGCTTCGACTCGGCGTCGATGGCGACCCACGTCCACACGTCGCCGGCTTCCTGCGGGGCGCGCGTGGCCTTCTCGACGTTCTTCTGCTTCGCGTAGACGAACTGCCAGATTTCGTCGCACTCAAGCCGCCGGCACCCGAGGTTGTTCAGCGCGGCGTCCTGGTAGTCGGCGCAGACCGGCCCGAGATCCACGATCAACTTCAGAATGGTAGGCTTGGACACGCCCGTCATGCGGGCCGTGGCGCGGATGCTGTTCCCTTCGACTAGGGCCGCGACGACCGCGCAACGCTTGTCGGTTGACAGCTTGTTCATGACTACGATTATAGCGAAAGAAAGCATGAGCGGTCAAGCATTCAAGGCGAGGTTCGACGTTGACGCAACGGAAGTTTCGGAGTTGTCCGTTCTACTTGAAGAGCTTTCTGAGCTTGCGCCGAGAGTCTTCAAGCGCCTTGATGTGCTTCTTGATTCCAGCCTGGAGCCTGTTTGCCTCGACGGAAATCATGATGCCGCAACCGGGACATCGAATGTCCGGGTTGGTCTTCAGGTGTCCGATCCGCTCGCGAAGTTGATGCCCGCACTTCGCGCACTCAAACGGCAGCTCGTGATCATCAATAGTGCGGCTTAGGCTTTTCACGGTTTCCAACCTTATGCTTGACCCAACCGAGCGGTCAAGCATGCTACGATCTCCTCGCCACGTAGACCGGCGCACGCGGCCCAACACCGGGCCGCTCGCCGAATAGAACACCGGCGCCAGCCGGAAACAGGCGGGAGCCCCGTCCGTCAACGCGTGCGAGGTCTACGTGGCAGTCGGCCCGGTGACCACTTCCGGTCATCGGCGCGATCCGTCACGGGAGGCACGCCATGCGTACACGCATCGTCGCCGCCGTCGGAGTCGTCGCCGCCGTCGCTCTCCTCGCCGCCATCATCCCGACGGCCACCGGCGTCATCGTGGCGCTCGGCTCCATCGTCGTCTTCGGATGGGCCGTAGTTGGGCTCGTGGTGCCGCACAAGGTCGGGCTGCCTGGCCGGTGGCATGCCGTCGGTCTGTTGCCGGTGGCCATCATCATGCTTGCGGTCGGGGGCGCGCTTCAGTCACCAAGCCAAGAACGGGCGAGTCTGCCGACTGAGCGCGTCTCTGCGGTAGAAGCTGCGGCGACTGAGGAACCCGAACAGAGTCCAGTCTCTGGCGTTACGTTCCGGGAGATCCGCAACCTGTTCGGGCCGAGAAGCGACATGACCGAGCTGCAGAAGGGCCGGCTGTGGGACGAAACGTACGATGGCCTGTGCGTTGAGTGGAGAGGGGAACTCACCAGCTTGGACGATGGGCTATTCAGCGGTTTCGTCGCCCAGTTCCGCCACCTTCCCACGACGATCATCTCTGATGTCGTCATGACTGCACCGAACAGTGCCGAAGATGAGCTGATGACGTGGCGCATCGGCACCAGATACACATACCGTGCGACACTCGACAGCTACGGCGCGCTGATGGGAATCTCCGCGTCCATGGGATGCGACTGATGAATAGAACCATGGCACGATGGACGGCGGCGGCGGCCATCCTCGCGATGCTGGCGGCTCCGGCCGTCGCGCAGCAACTCGGCCAGCGGTTCACATCCGCAGGGCAGCAATACGAGATCGTCCAGTTCCGCGTGCTCGGTATCGGGTGCGGGTGCCGGCGCGCGAGTCCGCGTCCGGGCTGGAGCACGCGGGCGTGACCGTCTCGACATCGGATGCGTGCGCGGAGCCGACCATGACGATCAGCGGGTATCAGGCAGCCGTCGATTACTCGGTGGCCGTCACGATGGACCAATCCCGCGACTCGTATCACTCGCTGTTCGCCCGGTCGACGGTCGAGGTCGCCGTCCTGCTGGATGCGGCTACGTGCCTCGCGTGGCACCACTCATGGACCCGCAACGTGGACGAGAACGGGCCGCGCGGCGATCATACGCTGGCTCTCGGACATGCACCGACCGGGGCGGAGCTGGAAGCGATAGCGGCCGGCGTCCGCGGCCTGCTGGCGTGGGTCGCTATAGAGCGTCGCTGATGGTAGACTGAGCCCGACACAGCAGCGGCCATGGGAATCATGCTTGGGCCGCTGCTATTTGGAGGCGAAAATGCGGCGCGACATGAGTCTGATTCTCGCCATTCTGCGCTGGATGGAAAAGCAGCCGGCGGGCTATCGCGAAGTCCCAGGGACGCTCCCCAATTACGATGATGCCGAGCGGGTTCGATACCACGTAGAACTGGCGGCTGAAGCTGGCTACCTGCAATGGCAGGGCAAGGGCTATCCTGGCTTCTACCGTCTGACGTGGGCGGGACACGAACGGCTCGCTACTGGCGACGATGCTTGACCCAGCCGTCAGACATCTCCCGCTCGCGTGCGGTCCGCCCACCGTGCGCGGGCGCCCTTCTGTGCAATCTCCCGCCGCCGCTCCGGCGTGAGCGCAGCGGCGCGCGCTGGCCCGCCCTTCCGTCCGCCGAGCGTCCCGAGCGCGACGGCGGCGAGGTTCTTTGCCGGCTTGGGCGGTTCGGTCCGGTCGATGATGTCCTGGATGGTCTGGTGTGCGGCCTGGTTTACGTCGCGTCGGCGGGATGGTTGATCGCTCATGCAGCGGACTGTACCGCGCGCCGGTTCAGCCGCGCAACGGCGAACAGAAGGCAAACTTGACCACTACCCGGTCGTTCGCCACCGGAAGGCTGTGGCGGAGGCGCGCCACGAGCCCGGCCACCGGCGTCGGTCGGCCGTCGAGCACCCGGAGCAGGTTCACGAATGCCGAGTGCTCGCGCAGGCGGTCCGCGAGCCCCAACCGCCACGCGTCGGACGCGAAGTCGCCCTCGACGGGTGCACCGAAGAACAGCTCGTGCTGCGCGCGGACGTACGCCTCGACCGTCGAATGCCGCGTCGGATCCACGCGCACCGCCAACTCGTCGGCCGGATGCAGGTGCCGGCTGATCACCGCGTTGCCGAGGAAGGCGTCGATGCTCTGACGGACCTCGCCGACGATCGCCCCCGGCTCGAACGGCTGGTCGAAGATGCGGGAGACGTAGGCGAGCAGCTCCGGCTCGTCGCCGTCGTCACCGAGCGTGGCCGACGTCCCGGCGCAGATCAGCTTGCCGCGCGAGCCTTCGAGCCGCACGCGCAGACGCCGGATCAGGCACGCGAGGTCCGTCCCCTGGGCGCCGTCGAACGTGTGCAGCTCGTCGACCACCAGGTAGCGCAGCGTGTCCGGTGCGTTGTGACGCCAGAGCCGGTAGTCGAACGGCCGGACCAGCAGATAGTCCAGCATCTTGTAGTTCGTCAGCAGAACGTCCGGCGGCCGCTCGCGCAGCGTGTCCCGGTCCGTGATGACGTGGTCCGGACCCAGCGTCTTGTGCGCCGAGCGTTGCGGCTGGTTGTCGCGTCCGACGAAGACCCCCGCCGTCACCTTCCCGCGCAGGGTCGGCGTCCGGTCGATCGTCTGCGCGATGCGCCGCGCCTGGTCGGCCGCCAGCGCGTTCATCGGGTAGATGAGGATGGCCTTGATCCCCGGCGTCCCGGCCTGCGCCCGGCAGTAGTCGAGGATCGGATACAGAAAGCACTCGGTCTTGCCGGAGCCGGTGCCGGTGGCGACGACGGTCGATTGTCCGGCGCCGGCGGCGAGACGCGAGAATGCCGTCCGCTGATGGCGGTACGGGGTGAACCCGAGCGGCACGTCCGGGAACGGCTCGCCGCCCTCGGGCGCGTGCTGGAACGGCAGGGCGATGGAGAGGTACGGGCCCTTGGCGAGGTCTTCCGGATCGGCCAGGAAGTCGTCGACGACGTGGGCGAGCGCGGGGTTGGACGGCCCGAAGCCGGTCGTGAGGAAGTCACGGAGCGCGCCCGTGACCTCGGCGGCGACGACGGAGGGGATCATCGTGATTTCGCCCGGGGCGGACCGAAGGGCGACAGCAACCCGGCGACCAGGACGTTGGTGTCGACGACCCAGACAAGCGTGTCATCCACGCCGCGCCCGCTGCCTGCGCGCCTGTCTCGACGCCGCGATCTCCTGATCGATGTCCGAGGGAGCCAGGGCCGCCGTTCCGGTTTCCGCGGCGTGCTTCCGGATTTCCCGGACGGCCTTGCGCGCGCGTGCGAACACGATTCCCTGGACGTCATCGAGCGGTGTCGCATCGCTGGTCGGAGTCATGATGCTCCGCGGGACCCCGTCCTTGGTAATCACGAGCGCGCCCTCTTTCTCGAGATCGGCCCACACCTTGCCGGGACGCGCCGCCAGCACTCATGACGCGATGATTTCATGACCTACGAATAGTTGATGAACTGTCGCGCGTCAAGGAGACATGACGCCGAACACAACGCGGTGATCCGGTTCGTGTGTGCTTCAGCTCATCCGAGGCTTCGAGCCGCACGCGCAGACGCCGGATCAGGCACGCGAGGTCCGTCCCCTGGGCGCCGTCGAACGTGTGCAGCTCGTCGACCACCAGGTAGCGCAGCGTGTCCGGTGCGTTGTGACGCCAGAGCCGGTAGTCGAACGGCCGGACCAGCAGATAGTCCAGCATCTTGTAGTTCGTCAGCAGGACGTCCGGCGGCCGCTCGCGCAGCGTGTCCCGGTCCGTGATGACGTGGTCCGGACCCATCGCCTTGTGCGCCGAGCGTTGCGGCTGGTTGTCGCGCCCGACGAAGACCCCCGCCGTCACCTTCCCGCGCAGGGTCGGCGTCCGGTCGATCGTCTGCGCGATGCGCCGCGCCTGGTCGGCCGCCAGCGCGTTCATCGGGTAGATGAGGATGGCCTTGATCCCCGGCGTCCCGGCCTGCGCCCGGCAGTAGTCGAGGATCGGATACAGAAAGCACTCGGTCTTGCCGGAGCCGGTGCCGGTGGCGACGACGGTCGATTGTCCGGCGCCGGCGGCGAGACGCGAGAATGCCGTCCGCTGATGGCGGTACGGGGTGAACCCGAGCGGCACGTCCGGGAACGGCTCGCCGCCCTCGGGCGCGTGCTGGAACGGCAGGGCGATGGAGAGGTACGGGCCCTTGGCGAGGTCTTCCGGCTCCGCCAGGAAGTCGTCGACGACGTGGGCGAGCGCGGGGTTGGACGGCCCGAAGCCGGTCGTGAGGAAGTCACGGAGCGCGCCCGTGACCTCGGCGGCGACGACGGAGGGGATCATCGTGCTGATTCAGGAGAGCGGGGTGTTCAGGGTACACCCTCGTCGCTTTCGAAGAGAGGAAGGGACGACTCCATGCTGGGCTTTCCGATGATCAACGACGGGTCACCCAGCTTGCCGGACAAGCGGATCAACGGCCCGTCGAACGTGTCGAGCTGCTCGATTGGCACGTCACGCTTCAACGCGGTCGCGACGTGGACGGCGTCCTTGGGCTTGACGTTGTGATTCCACACCAGCGCGCGGGCGTCCTCGGCGATGAATCTATCGAGTTCTCGCACGACGATCCATTCGTGCCGGAAGAATGCCTCCACCTTGGCTGCCGAATCCGCCGGTATCCGGTCCCGTCCCTTTATCCACAGAACCTCCGGAATGGTAAGGGCAGAGGTCAGAATTCTCACTTTTCCCGACTCCGCTGCCTTGATGACAGGACGACAATAGTCGATCTTGTCCGGTTCCTCGGCGAGCCACCCCAGGAACGCGTTCGAGTCCCAGTATCGGAAGTCCACTATTGGGCGTTCCTGAGCAGCCCGCGGACTGCGTCCGCCGACGGCAGCTCGTCTTCGCGGGGGAATACGTAGTACTTCGACACGTTGATGGACGCCCGCTCTCCAGACGCCCGCGACCGGATCTCACCGGTGACCGCCATGCGCTTGCCGAATACGTCTCTGAGTCCTTTCCAGGACACCGCATCGCCGAAGTAGCAGATCACCTGCCGCCCGGTCAATCTATCGTAGAGAAGGAATCGCTTCGTGCCGTGGATGATCAGGCCCTCGAGCTCACCCTCGATCGTGCCGATGGTGCGTACTTCAGGGGGCAGCACGGCCTCTATATGTGCAAGCATCGTGGACGACAGCGAGACCGGAAGTCCCCGTCCGTTGCTTACCCTGAGCGAAGGCGTCTCGGGGCCGACGAGGCGCACCAGTTCTCGAAGCTTGACCAGAGCGTCGTCGCTGAAGTGCCTGGGTCGTTTTGCTTCTTCGTTCAGCTCCTGAATCCCGGAGGTTACGGTTCCAGCGATCCGCGGCATCATGAACGCGGGTACGCTCTCCTTCGCCGGTTGCGGCCGTACGCCGAGTCCGAAGCTGCCGCCCGACGCCTTGGTGACCACGAAACGAACGGCGTCTCTCGAGGGATTCCCGGTAACGCTCTTGCCGATCTCGGCGAGAAAGTCCGTCCACGATTCGACGAGTCGCGTCAAGCTGCCGAGCGTCACCTGACCGTCCACGTCGAGGTGGATGTCGGCCTCTGCCGGCTGGGCGTCGTCCGCCGATTGGAGATCCTTGACCATTCTTTCGTATTTTGATCGCATGTGCCACTTGCACGCAAGGGGAAATGTACGTCATCGCTGCTCTGGTCGTCGGCAAGAAGTGACGTGTTCCGTGGGGCCGCTTCGCGTCTCGGCAGCAGGGGTGCTCGCTCTCGTCGGGACCACACCACCGCAGGGTGCGGCTCTTTTTCATAGATTGCTATCTCGCTCATTCATAAGGGTTTATGTCCGAGGACACTCCCTCTTCAGTGCGTTTTGAGGGGTGACAGCGTCCGGCGAGCGCCCCATCCGCCTCTTTTCGGGCCGCCGCCCGACCCGACCACGACGCCGGCACGCGCCGGTCCCCCTCAGGCGCGCTCCCTTCTGGACATTCGCGGGGTGCGGCTCTTCATAGAGGATTTTTCGCCCTATTCATGGGCTCTTTTGCCCGCGGATGCGTCTCCCCAGTGGCCATTTCGGGAGGGACATCAAGCAGGCCAGCGCCGTACCGGCGTCTTTTCGGCAGCCAGCCGAGCCTCGTCACGGCGCCGAACACCTTCGGTCTTCTCCCCGACAGGCGCGCTCCCTTCTGGACATTCGCGCGGCGTTCTGGTACGGTGCCGTGGGAAGGGAGGCAGACCTGCGATGGCTGTGACGACAGGATTCCAGGGACGTACATTCGACGTGCCCCGAACCTGCGTCCCTTGCATCGATCCCCCGAGGCGAGCCCCGTGCGCAGCGGCCGATGCTGTCTTCGCGGATGCCAAAGCCTTCCTCTCGTCCAGCGAAGCCCGGCAGATGAGCGAGAGCGAACTCGAACGGGAACTGCACCGGCGGGGCCAGGAGTTGGTGCGCAAGCTCCTGCAAGGACATCGCGACCAACGCAGCCCGAAAGAGGCTGCTGGTCCGGCCGAGGACACCAGCGGTGTCGAGTGCTCGGAGCCGCGCGAGCACGAAAGCCACGCCGAAACGGCCTCCGGCACGATGCAGGTTGTGGGTCTGGGCTGCGCGCGGCGCGGTCACGACGGCTTGCATCGGCTCGATGCCGCGCTGAACCTGCTGCCGGAGCGCTACTGGGTCGAGATGCGCCGCCGCGTGACCATCGCGACCGCCTCGCGGGCACCACCGCGTACGCCCTGGAAGCCACCGTGGTACTCGACATCATCCACGTGGCAGCGGCGACGCGGCGTGCGGTGCTCGTCGCCGGCTCATCGAAGGGCCTGTCGGCATTTGGTCCGCGACCCGATGGGAGACGACCGGCGCTCAGCCGCCGCGGGTAGCCGGAGCCTTGATGCGTACTGCGGAAGAACCTGGCCAGCGCGGTGCTGGCGCGCGGCCTGGACAAGCGGCGGTTACGGGAGCGTTGAGCCATGCACGTTGTTCCCCGCCGCACCGCTCCACCCGCCCCGGCGCCCTATGCGGCGGCGGAGGCTTCTTTCGCGGAGACCAAAGCCTACCTTTCTTCGCGCGAGGCCCTGCAGATGCGTGAGAGCGACCTCGAACGGGAGTTGAACCGGCGTGGTCAGGAGTTGATGCGCAAGCTCCTGCAAGGGCACCTCGACCAACGCAGCCCGGGGGAGGCGGCGGGTCCGGTCGAGGGGGCCGACGGTGTCGAGCGTTCGGAGCGGCGGCTGCACGACCGGCAGTTGGAGACGACCTTCGGGACGGTGGCGGTCGAGCGCCTGGGCTACGCGCGGCACGGTCACGACAGTCTGCATCCGCTCGATGCGTCGCTGAACCTGCCGGCTGAGCGTTACTCGCTCGAGGTGCGCCGCCGGGTGGCCGAAGCGGCCGCATCGCGGTCGTTCGACGAAGCGCTGTTCGAGCTGTCTCGCCATAGCGGGGCCCAGGTGCCCAAGCGTCAGGTGGGTATTCCGGAGGAAGTGGAACACGGAATCCGGAGGAAGTGGAACATCGATTCCGGAGGAAGTGGAACAGCGGTTCCGGAGGTCGTGAACGCTCGTCGGTAGCTTGACCCGGCATGCTCTTGCCCTTTCGACAGGAGGGGCGTGGCGATGCCGGCACGGAGGCTGCTGATGAGGAAGATCCGCGAGGTTTTACGACTCAAGCACGAGCAAGGACTGTCCCACCAGGCGGTGGCGCAGGCGTGCGCCGTCGGCGTGGGGACGGTCAATCGCTATCTGCAGAGGGCGGCGCAACGTGGGCTCGGCTGGCCGTTGCCGGCCGATTTGGACGACGCGGCGCTCGAGGCTCGATTGTTTCCACGCGCCGCGCCGGTGCACGACCGGATCCGGCCCGACTGCGCGTACATCCACCGCGAGCTCAAGCGCGACAGCGTCACGCTGCAGTTGCTGTGGGAGGAGTACGCGCAAATCCATCCGGACGGCTACGGCCGCACCCAGTTCTGCGAGATCTACCGGCAATGGACGCGGCGGCTGCGGCCGTCGATGCGGCAGGTGCACCGCGCCGGCGAGAAGACGTTCATCGACTACTCCGGCAAGCGGCCGAGCCTGGTCGACCGGCGCACGGGTGAGCTCCGACGCGTCGAGCTGTTCGTCGCCGTGCTCGGCGCCAGCAGCCTCACCTACGCCGCGGCGACCGAGACCCAGCAGTTGCCGGACTGGATCGACGCGCATATCCGCATGGTGGAGTACTTCGGCGGCGCTACCACGTTGTGGGTCCCCGACCAGCTCAAGAGCGCCATCACCCGCCCCTGCCGCTACGAGCCCGGCGTCAACCGCACCTACGAGGACCTGGCCACCCACTACGGCGCCGTCGTCGTTCCGGCGCGACCGAGGAAACCTCGGGATAAGGCTGCTGTGGAGAATTGTGTACTCATCGCACAGCGGTGGATACTCGCCCGCCTCCGCGACCAGACCTTCTTCGAGCTCGGCCCGTTGAACGCCGCGATCCGCGTCCTGCTCGACGAGCTCAACGACCGGCCGATGAAGAAGCTGGGCGTCAGCCGCCGCGCCCTCTACGAGCAGGTCGACCGGCCGGCGCTCCGGTCCCTGCCGACCGCGCGCTACGTCCTGGCGCACTGGAAGCTGTGCCGCGCCAACATCGACTACCACGTCGAGGTCGAGCGCCACGTCTATAGCGTGCCGTTCCAGCTGGTCCGCGAGCAGGTCGAGGTCCGCTACACCACGAACACGGTCGAGATCTTCTATCGCGGCAAGCGACTGACGTCGCACCGGCGGCGCTACGACGGGCAGCCGTCCACCCATCGCGAGCACATGCCGAGCGCCCACCGCGCGCATGCCGAGTGGACGCCGTCGCGGCTGATCCGTTGGGCCGAGCAGGCCGGACCGGCGACCGGACAGCTCGTCGCCCAGATCATCGAGCGTCGCCCGCACCCGGAGCAAGGGTATCGAGCCTGCCTGGGGATCATGCGCCTGGGACAGCAGTACGGGAACGACCGGCTCGACGCGGCGAGCGCTCGCGCGATGGCACTCGGCTCCTACCGCTATCGCACCGTCAAGAACATTCTCGCCGCCGGCCAGGACCGTCTGCCTCTGGAGCCGGCGGCCGAGACGACCCCGACGCCCACGCACACCAACATCCGCGGCGCCGACTACTACGCCGCGGCCACGACCGAGGAGGAGGACCGATGCTGATCGAACAGACCGTCGACAAACTCAACGCCATGAAGCTGGGCGCGATGGCCGACGCCGTCCAGCAACAACTGCAGAGCGGCGAGGCCGCCACGCTCGGCTTCGAGGAGCGTTTCGGCCTGCTGGTCGACGCCGAGTGGACGGCCCGCGAACAGCGCAAGCTGCAACGGCGCCTGCAGACGGCCAAGCTGCGTCATCCGGCGACGCTCGAGGCCGTCGACTTCACGCCTGCCCGACGGCTCAACCGCCAGCAGGTCCTGACGCTGGGAACCTGCGCGTGGCTCGCCGAGCGCCACAACTTGATCGTCACCGGGCCGTGTGGAATCGGGAAGAGTTTTCTCTGTTGCGCCTTCGTCGAACGGGCGTGTCGCCGCGGCTTCACCGCCCGCTACGTCCGCATGCCGCGCCTGTTGCACGAGGTGGCCGTCGGCCGCGGAGACGGTTCCTACACGCGGCTGATGGCGCGGCTGGCAAAGCTCGACCTGCTCGCCATCGACGACTGGATGCTCGCGCCGTTGCGTGACGCCGAGCGCCGCGACCTGACCGAGGTGATCGAGGACCGCGCCGAACGCGCCTCCACGCTGATCGCCAGCCAGTTGCCGGTGACCGACTGGCACGCCGTCATCGGTGACCCCAACCAGGCCGACGCCATCTGCGACCGCCTGCTCCACGACGCGCACCGCATCGAGCTGAAGGGCCGCTCGATGCGACGTACGCACGACGCGCCGAACAACCGCCCGAAGGAGACGACATGAGCACCAGAACGGCAACGCCATTACCGCGGCGAAGCGAAGCCCAGAACCATCGCGCCGGCGACACGCGCGACCGGGGGCCCGTCGGGTCCGTCCGGCCTGTGGATCCTGCCGGTGATGTGGAAAACGCGCGCGATGCGTTCGGCGCAACTGAGCGGTCGCCGAAGGCGCGTTTCCCACAACACCTTGGACGCCGCAGACGGCGCCCACAGGCTCCACAGGCATCTTCGTCCATGCTCTCGAACACCACGTCACGAGTAGAATCTTGAAGGTCTGCTGCGACACCGAGGGGAGGGAACTGACCGACGAACGTCGCTACGCTCCGACGAGCGTTCCACTTCGCCGGAAACCGTGTTCCAGATCCCCGGAAACGCTGTTCCACTTCACCGGAATACCCATCAGGCGGAACAGTTGGTCGCTCGCGCGGCTGAGGACTTCGACGCCTTCTACGCGGCGCGCCGAGCGGCGGCGGGCGAGCCGGTCGCTGACGAGTCGGTTGTGGTGCTCACCTTCGACGGCAAGGGCGTGGTGCTGCATCACGAGGACCTGCGCGAGGCGACGCGCAAGGCGGCCGAGAGGCGCCGGCGGCAACGCGAGCAGCTCTCCCCGTTCAACCGCCTGCGGCCGGGCGAGAAGAAGCACGCCAAACGCATGGCGACGGTGGCCGCCGTCTACGCGGTCGCGCCGTTGGTGCGCAGCCCGGAGGATTTCCTGCAGAGCCTGATGCCCCGACAGCCGGCGGCCAAGGCCAAGAATCGGGCCAAGACCGCGGCGGTGCGTCCTCGCCCGGTGGCCAAACGGGTCTGGGCGAGCCTCGAACACGATCCGGCCGAGGTGGTCGCCGAGGCGATGCTGGAAGCCGAGCGCCACGACCCGGAGCGCGTCAAGCGCTGGGTCGTGCTCGTCGACGGCGCCGAGACGCAACTCGCCCTCGTCGAAGCGGGCGCCGCCGCCTACGGCGTCGACGTGACGGTGATCCTCGACATCATTCACGTGGTCGAGTACGTCTGGAAGGCGGCGCACGTGTTCCATCGCGAGGGGAGCCCCGACGCGGCGCATTGGGCCTGGACGCGCGTGCAGAGCATTCTCGAGGGCAAGTCCAGCAAGGTGGCCGCGGCGATGCGGCGGGCGGCGACCGTCGCAGGCTTGTCGAGCGACACCCGCAAGCCGGTCGATACGTGCGCCGACTACCTGCAGAAGTACGCGCCGTATCTGCACTACGACCGCTACCTCGCGGCGGGCTATCCCATCGCCACCGGCGTGATCGAAGGGGCGTGCCGGTACCTGGTCCGCGACCGGATGGAGTTGACCGGAGCCCGCTGGCGGCTGGTCGGCGCCGAGGCGGTCCTGAAGCTGCGGGCGCTACGGGCCAGCGGCGACTTCGATGCGTACTGGGACTTCCACGAAGCGCGCGAGTACGAGCGGAACCACGCCCAGCGCTACGCTGACGGGATAGCACCGCCGGTCAGCGAGCCGCCCCCATCGCCCTCCTCACCTCGCCTTCGCCGGGTCAAGTAGCTCTTGCCATGCCGCTCGCAGCCCCTCCTGGACCCCTCTGGACCGCCGACGCAAAAGAGCCGCACCCACCACCGCAACGGTCTCGCCTGACAGCGCGTCCGAGCGTTCGGCGTAACCGTCTCCACGGATAGCGCGTTGAGCTTTCCGCAGCAAATCACTGCTGATGCGACGGGCTTGGCCATACCAGGCAGCATTCCTGCTCGTCGATCATCGACGAGCTGCAGCGCAAGTCTGTCGAGGATCATGGCCTCGATGGCGTCGGAGGACACGAGTTTCCAGGTTCGTGGCCTCGTTGGCGACATCGTTTGGCAAGGATTGTGGACGTTGTCACTGCGAATATGTTCCTGATACCTTCGCGTTGCCTTGTGCCCCGGTAGAGGGCTCGGGTCGTCCCCGCGTGTTGACCGCATTGTCCGTGCCAAACCGGCACTCAAACTTCTCCCAGGCGCATCGGTAGTCACGCTCCCGATCGCAACGATCGAATGGAGCACGGTACTCGATCATGCGCTGAGTTGGCCCGTCAGGATGCGTGTCGTCAGTGACGCGCCGGGTGATGATGCCTTCAGGGATGTCGCGGATGTCCTCCCAGCCGAGTGCGGTGTCGGATCGGACGTCGCCGGGTGAGCGCAGCGCGTAGGCTGAGTCGCCCTTGACCGCCGTGCGGGGTAGGCCGATGCCGGGGAGTCCCTTGGAGACGGTGAAAATGATGCGGCCGGTCGCGTCGTACCAGGTATCGGCCTCGTACTGGCGCATGACGGGGAATTGGACACGGTAGATTGTGAGGAGCTCGTCAACGGTCAGACCGAGAGCCATGGCAGCAAGAACGTCGATTTCGACGAGGGCCTGGCGGCGAGCGTAGTCGGTGCGGAGGGCGTAGCCCCAATGCCATTCTGGCGTGAGGGTTGGGAAGTCGTTCGGCAGTCGAGGATCCTGTCTGGTCCAGGCGTCAGCGCGGAACGCGTCGATGATGGGCGCAGGTCCGCGGTGGCGGGGAACAGACCGGCAGGATGCTTGGTGTCCCCTGGATGGTTCGGCACGGTCGACGGCGCGGGCGGCAGCGCGGACGATTCGCTGATATTAATACAGATCTCTCGCCAGAGGTCGGAGTAGTGGTTGGTCAGGCAGCAGAGGCGTAGTGAACGGACGCAGAGCGCATGCCTGAGGCGGGGGTTGCAGGTGTCGGTAAGGATCGGCAGGCGGCCGAGCCATGATGGTTGTACATGACCGGTTCCCGTGCTCTTGATGAAAGAATCCAGAACGATAGACATCGACAAGGCGGCGAAGTCAACGCCAGTTCCTACGTTGCGGAAAACGCTCGCAATAGCTGTGTAAATCTGAGCGACGTCTTTGGGTATTATCGTGGTAATCAGTGTGCGCTCTGCGGAGGAGCCGACCATCTCTCGATTGACGAACCGGTAGTAATCCGTTACCTTCCGCGGCGTGTCTTCGCCCGACTCTAACCACGATACTGCAGGTGTGCGCTGCTTGTACTCTATCGGATCGCACGCCGGAATGTAGTTGGTACGGGGCAGATAGTCCTCGGGCATGCCGGTGAGGTCCAGGATATCGTAGTGGCTATTAAGTGTACATTCTCGGCGCGGGGTCTTGTTGAACGGATTGCCGACAAAGAAGTGCGGCCCCGACAAGACCAAGTGCGCTGGCCTCTTCGGGAACTGAGTCTGTCTACGAATGGTCCCGTCATGTTGTGACATTGTCTCATGCCAATGAGAGGTGGTGTGAACCTGTTCCTTTAGATCTCGGAGACGCTTTGGGTGAGCGGCAAATCTCTGGAGCACTGCGAGCAGTGTCCGAGCGTGTAGAGCTGGTAGCCGTGCCATGAGGGGCGGCGTCTTGGGCTCGTCGTACAGTGACGCGAAGCTGCCGAGGGCCACCAGATCGACTGTGAGGAGCCGGTGAGCATGGCCGGCCGTGTTCCAGTCGTTGTTGTCGTCCTTGATGGCGGGTACTGGTCCGCGGCCGTCATGATCGAGACACACATCCACAGTGACTGGTGCAAAGAGATTCGCGAGGTGGGCGAACGCGGGTTCAGGAAGCGCCTTGCCGTAGACGTTGATGCTGAACAGCGTATGGTGGTCAACCTCCAAGAACAGTCTCTTCTCGTTTTGAAACTGAAAGTGCGCACGCAGCCGCGGATAAAGAACCTCGCGAAAGGAGCCACCTTTCGGATCGTCGTACACGCCTTCCGGATGCAGGAACCCCGCCACACCAGCCTCGGTCCCGATCATCCACGCTTGCGGTAGAAAGCACTTGTAGAGGTTGGTTTGTTGACCGGCGAGTAACGGATAGTTATGCCGGGCGTTCAAGAAAGCCTGTGTCGCCTCGGCCTCCTCCAACTCTCTGCGCCAAGCGCTACGCAGCCCGTCGTGCTGCTCGAACGCATTGTCGCGCAAGGCGGTGATCTCCTTTGCCGAGTGGCCGCGCAGCACGAACAGCGGGTTGTAGTCGCCGAGTACCCCACCTTCTTCCCACCTCACCTTGATCCACGGCGGATTCCCCAACACGAGGTCGAATCCGCCCCGACCTGAACCGTCGGCCCGCTCACCGTAGAAGAGATCCGCGAACGCGAGCTCCCAATGGTGGAACCGGTGCCCTTGCGCGAGGTCGTCGATGAATTTCAACCGGGGGAACTGCTCGAATAGCCTGTCCAGGTCGAGCATCCCGATCTCGTTCGTGATGCGCTTTGCGATCTCATCTGCGTGTTCGGCGTACTCCGCGCCGAACAGATCGGCGGTCTGGTTTGGACCGATGTCGGGCTGGTAGACGGAACCCGTCAGCACCAGGGAAATCTCGTTGAGGAACTCGTCGCGGTCCGGCAGACGGTCGGCGTCCCGGATTGGCCAAAACCAGAGGGCGCACCAGTAGTCCATGACGAGCTTCAGCCTGCGGTACGGACTGGCGGTCCGGGTGTCGTCGCTGAAGATGCCCTGGGCGCGGATGCGATCCTTCCACGTATTGGTGGTGTGGCGTTCGTCCCCGGCGATGCGGCGGCCCCAGACCGGCAGTGTGTCCTCGGTTTCCCGATGATCGCGGGCGAGCTGCTCCGCGTGGAACGTCCAGAGCTCGTCTACGCGGTCGGAAAGCGCTTCCAGCTCCGCGATCTGCTCGTCGGCGAACGGCTTGAAGAAGCTCTTGCGCCACTGCCGGATCAGCGCGAAGCATTCCGGCTCCTGCGCCTTGGCGGCCTTGTCGCCGTAGCTGACCATGCCGGGGTCGGGTAGCAGGAAGTGATAGACGCTCCCGGCAGGACGCTGCACGGCGTGAGTCCGTGCCTGTCCCGCCGCCGCGCCGCCGTCCCGCCCGCGGGTCGACTTGGTCGGCGGCTCGACGCGCTCCGGCGCGTGGTTGAACCAGAGCTCGGGCTTGCGGTTCTGCCTGCCCAGCATCGTCGTCCGGAAGACCTGCCGCCGCGCGCCCACCAGCGAGTTTCCACAGACGAGCTGGTAGCCGAACCAGGGGACGTGCCCGCTCCGGTGGATGCAGTTCAGCCAGAGGGAGACCTCGGCCAGTTCGCGCGCCACCGGATTGAGGTCCACCCCGTAGACGTTGCGGTCAGCGATGTAGTGCTTCACCTGCTGCAGCTCGTCCGCGTACTCTGCGTGCGGGATCCGCCTGCCCCGCTCGCGCTGCTTGCGCTCCAGGTACTTCTCGGCGAGCTGGTTCACCGCCTCGTTCAGGAAGGCGGCCGAGCCCATGGCGGGTTCGCAGACGGTGAGGTCAAGGATGCGGTCGGCCGGCATGTCGTCCGGGATCAGCTCGCGCAGGGCGTACTTGACGACGCAGCGGGTGAGCGATTCCGGCGTGTAATAGCTCGCCGATTTCTGCCGGTCGCGCCCCGCGAGGCGGTAGATGAATCGGCCCCGTGAATGGACGCGCAGCTTTCGGCGGCCCTCGTCGTCGCGGTCGTAGACCCGCTCATCCTCCTTGTAGTTATCCAGATCGCGCGCCGGCACGAACCAGGCGCTCTTGAGCGGGTCGTCGGCCTCCCCCGCCTTCTTCACCTCGTAGAGGTCCTCCTCGGCGAAGAAGCCGCGGTACGAGAGCAGCGCTTCGTAGACCGCGCCGAGCTGGTTGATGCCGAGTTGCGCGTAGGAGATGCGTCCGCGCCGGCTGCGCCGGCCCTTCGCGGGGCGGGTGAGCGACATCAAATAGATCACCCGCTGCAGCACGCGGTTGCGCAGCTTCACCCGGTCGAGTAGCGGCGTCGAACCCTTCCGGAACAGGGCGCTGTCGAGGGCCCGGATGCGGAAGCCGTGGTGCAGGTGCGTCCCCGTGGCCGTCGCGAGCAGATCGGTGGTGCCGCCCCGCCGGGTTCCGTCGAAGCCGTCCCGGATGAGGCCGAACAGCGTCTGGACCGCGTGGTGGAGGTAGTAGCCGTCCAGCGACTCCTCGCTGGTCAGGCGCACCAGTTCCAGGTCGCGCAGGTGTTCCAGGCTGTAGCCCTTGCGGTGGGTTTCGGAGTCGAGCGGCGCGTAGCCGAGGTCCGGACGCGCCTCGATGTAGAAGAGGAACAGCAGCCGGTACATGTAGCGCAGGCATTCCCGCCCGAGCTGTCCGGCGAGCGCATCGTCGGTGCGGTCGTAGAGCTTGTCCCTGAGCACCTCGCGCAGGTAGCGGATCGCCTCGTTGCCGATCAGCTCGATCGATTCGCGCAGCGCGTACTTCAGGTCCTCGGAGACGGCGAAGGCGTGCTTGTGGCTGTTCTCGTCCAGGCTGTCGAGCAGGCTCTGGCCGTCCGGCGGCAGCAGGCAGTCGCGGTGCAGCAGCGCGGCGGCGGCCTTCAGCGTGGCATCCTCGCGACGGCCGAGGATCTCGTCGAGGTCGAAGCGCAGCAGCCGGTTGTGCGTCCACTTGCCGCGCTCGATGAGGAGGACGCGGCTGAACGAGAGCACCAGCAGCCATCGCGGCGGGTGGTCCTGGCCGAAGACGCGACGGGTGATGACGTCGTTCCAGGTCTCCCGCAGCAGCGGCTCCGGCGGCTGGGTATTCCGGTGAAGTGGAACAGCGTTTCCGGGGATCTGGAACACGGTTTCCGGCGAAGTGGAACGCTCGTCGGAGCGTAGCGACGTTCGTCGGTCAGTTCCCTCCCCTCGGTGTCGCAGCAGACCTTCAAGATTCTACTCGTGACGTGGTGTTCGAGAGCATGGACGAAGATGCCTGTGGAGCCTGTGGGCGCCGTCTGCGGCGTCCAAGGTGTTGTGGGAAACGCGCCTTCGGCGACCGCTCAGTTGCGCCGAACGCATCGCGCGCGTTTTCCACATCACCGGCAGGATCCACAGGCCGGACGGACCCGACGGGCCCCCGGTCGCGCGTGTCGCCGGCGCGATGGTTCTGGGCTTCGCTTCGCCGCGGTAATGGCGTTGCCGTTCTGGTGCTCATGTCGTCTCCTTCGGGCGGTTGTTCGGCGCGTCGTGCGTACGTCGCATCGAGCGGCCCTTCAGCTCGATGCGGTGCGCGTCGTGGAGCAGGCGGTCGCAGATGGCGTCGGCCTGGTTGGGGTCACCGATGACGGCGTGCCAGTCGGTCACCGGCAACTGGCTGGCGATCAGCGTGGAGGCGCGTTCGGCGCGGTCCTCGATCACCTCGGTCAGGTCGCGGCGCTCGGCGTCACGCAACGGCGCGAGCATCCAGTCGTCGATGGCGAGCAGGTCGAGCTTTGCCAGCCGCGCCATCAGCCGCGTGTAGGAACCGTCTCCGCGGCCGACGGCCACCTCGTGCAACAGGCGCGGCATGCGGACGTAGCGGGCGGTGAAGCCGCGGCGACACGCCCGTTCGACGAAGGCGCAACAGAGAAAACTCTTCCCGATTCCACACGGCCCGGTGACGATCAAGTTGTGGCGCTCGGCGAGCCACGCGCAGGTTCCCAGCGTCAGGACCTGCTGGCGGTTGAGCCGTCGGGCAGGCGTGAAGTCGACGGCCTCGAGCGTCGCCGGATGACGCAGCTTGGCCGTCTGCAGGCGCCGTTGCAGCTTGCGCTGTTCGCGGGCCGTCCACTCGGCGTCGACCAGCAGGCCGAAACGCTCCTCGAAGCCGAGCGTGGCGGCCTCGCCGCTCTGCAGTTGTTGCTGGACGGCGTCGGCCATCGCGCCCAGCTTCATGGCGTTGAGTTTGTCGACGGTCTGTTCGATCAGCATCGGTCCTCCTCCTCGGTCGTGGCCGCGGCGTAGTAGTCGGCGCCGCGGATGTTGGTGTGCGTGGGCGTCGGGGTCGTCTCGGCCGCCGGCTCCAGAGGCAGACGGTCCTGGCCGGCGGCGAGAATGTTCTTGACGGTGCGATAGCGGTAGGAGCCGAGTGCCATCGCGCGAGCGCTCGCCGCGTCGAGCCGGTCGTTCCCGTACTGCTGTCCCAGGCGCATGATCCCCAGGCAGGCTCGATACCCTTGCTCCGGGTGCGGGCGACGCTCGATGATCTGGGCGACGAGCTGTCCGGTCGCCGGTCCGGCCTGCTCGGCCCAACGGATCAGCCGCGACGGCGTCCACTCGGCATGCGCGCGGTGGGCGCTCGGCATGTGCTCGCGATGGGTGGACGGCTGCCCGTCGTAGCGCCGCCGGTGCGACGTCAGTCGCTTGCCGCGATAGAAGATCTCGACCGTGTTCGTGGTGTAGCGGACCTCGACCTGCTCGCGGACCAGCTGGAACGGCACGCTATAGACGTGGCGCTCGACCTCGACGTGGTAGTCGATGTTGGCGCGGCACAGCTTCCAGTGCGCCAGGACGTAGCGCGCGGTCGGCAGGGACCGGAGCGCCGGCCGGTCGACCTGCTCGTAGAGGGCGCGGCGGCTGACGCCCAGCTTCTTCATCGGCCGGTCGTTGAGCTCGTCGAGCAGGACGCGGATCGCGGCGTTCAACGGGCCGAGCTCGAAGAAGGTCTGGTCGCGGAGGCGGGCGAGTATCCACCGCTGTGCGATGAGTACACAATTCTCCACAGCAGCCTTATCCCGAGGTTTCCTCGGTCGCGCCGGAACGACGACGGCGCCGTAGTGGGTGGCCAGGTCCTCGTAGGTGCGGTTGACGCCGGGCTCGTAGCGGCAGGGGCGGGTGATGGCGCTCTTGAGCTGGTCGGGGACCCACAACGTGGTAGCGCCGCCGAAGTACTCCACCATGCGGATATGCGCGTCGATCCAGTCCGGCAACTGCTGGGTCTCGGTCGCCGCGGCGTAGGTGAGGCTGCTGGCGCCGAGCACGGCGACGAACAGCTCGACGCGTCGGAGCTCACCCGTGCGCCGGTCGACCAGGCTCGGCCGCTTGCCGGAGTAGTCGATGAACGTCTTCTCGCCGGCGCGGTGCACCTGCCGCATCGACGGCCGCAGCCGCCGCGTCCATTGCCGGTAGATCTCGCAGAACTGGGTGCGGCCGTAGCCGTCCGGATGGATTTGCGCGTACTCCTCCCACAGCAACTGCAGCGTGACGCTGTCGCGCTTGAGCTCGCGGTGGATGTACGCGCAGTCGGGCCGGATCCGGTCGTGCACCGGCGCGGCGCGTGGAAACAATCGAGCCTCGAGCGCCGCGTCGTCCAAATCGGCCGGCAACGGCCAGCCGAGCCCACGTTGCGCCGCCCTCTGCAGATAGCGATTGACCGTCCCCACGCCGACGGCGCACGCCTGCGCCACCGCCTGGTGGGACAGTCCTTGCTCGTGCTTGAGTCGTAAAACCTCGCGGATCTTCCTCATCAGCAGCCTCCGTGCCGGCATCGCCACGCCCCTCCTGTCGAAAGGGCAAGAGCATGCCGGGTCAAGCTACCGACGAGCGTTCACGACCTCCGGAACCGCTGTTCCACTTCCTCCGGAATCGATGTTCCACTTCCTCCGGATTCCGTGTTCCACTTCCTCCGGAATACCCAGGCGGCGGCGCCTCGCCGTGGAACTGCAACCGGTGCGGCCTGAGCGCGAGCGGGTCCTCACCCTCGGCCTCCGCGTCGTACGCGCCGAGTGCAAGCAGTGCCGGAGCGCCGGCCTTGCCACCCACGGTGCAGAGCACGGGCACCTCGTCGCCGTCGTCGAGCGGATGATTGGCCGGCGTCCACCCGTAGCCCAGCGCCGCGAGAAGCTGCCGGAACCACGCGCGTTGCAGGGTCAGTCGCTGTCCGCTGCGGCGCTCGCGCTCGAAGTTGCGGCGGAACCGCACGTAGTCGCCGGCCAGGGCACGCAGCGCGGCGTACGGCGTCCCCCCACCCTTGGCCTCCGCGGATTCCCGCCAACGGTCCACCGTCGCCCGGATGTCGCCGCTGAAGATCTCCGACAGATAGTGGTGGCTGTAGAACTCGTTCTCGTTGTGGATGCCGGTGAAGGTGGCGGCCGTCGCGGCGGGCATTGAGCGAAAAGCCTACCGCAGCTTGGCCGCAGCGTGCATCCCGGCCCATCCGTTAACATCTACCGATGTTCGTTCCGAGAGGATGTCGTGCCTCCCGCCGGCTCTCCGGGCTCGGTTCTGGAGCGTACAACCCATGATCGACCGGCTGGAGATTCGGAACTTCAAGTCGATTGCCGCCGCGGCGCTCGAATTCGGTCGCGTCAACCTCTTCATCGGCGTCAACGGAGTATCCATGTTGTCAAGGGCCCGGATCGAGGGAAGAGCTCGTCCGCCGCGGGGGGTGAATCCGTACATTCGGGCACCGGCGCCGACCTGTACGTACGATGGTCGAACGTCGCGGCCAATCCCAACGTCACCTCCGGTGAGCGTACGTACCGACAGGGGAACGACCGTCCCTGCGCGGGACTCCGATGGCCGCGCACGGCGAACCCGGCGTCCGGCCAATCCTTGCACTTGCCGAGCGCGCTCTATGACGCTCATCCTCTGTGGCGGACTCAGAAAATCTGGACAGTCATCGACATCGAGGTCGTGAGCCAGCATGCGAACGCTGCCGACGTGACGACGGCACAACGCGGCGTCCCACTGCAAGCGTTGCAGGCACGGGCGCCGACGACGATCCGTCCAGCCGCCGTCGACCCTCTCATAGCTCCTCGCGTAGCAACGTTCGGTCAAATTCCCGCCGTGGTCGTGCGCTCGGCTACCGCGCTACGCGCACGCCCGCAGACGGACGTGCACTTCGCTTGGTCTTTTGCTGCTCGAAATCCGACCCGCAAGGCGTGGCGCCCACGGACTGGTCATGCGGCGATGGGCGGCGCACTTCCCGCCGGTGCTGCCGCGCTGCCGCGCCTGGGCCGGTCGGGCAACCAGGAGCGGTTCTGTTCGAGCAATGCGTTGGCCAGCAGGAGGAGCTTGCGCATGACGGCGGTCAGAGCGACCTTCGGCGGCTTCCCCTGACCGCGGAGCTGGCGGTACTTCGCACGCAGGTCAGGGTTGCAACGGGCCGCCGCCAGGGCCGGCATGTAGAGAAGCCGCCGCACGCGCGGCCTGCCGCCCTGGATGAAGCTGCGGCCCTGCCAGGCGCCCGACTGGCGCGTGACCGGCGCGAGACCCGCCAGGCTGGCGACCGCCTTGGCGTCGAGGCGGCCGAGTTCCGGCATCCGGGTGAGCAGGCCTGCCGCGGTGATGCTCGACACGCCCGGGATCGAGGTCAGGATCTCGGTCCGGCGGGCCAGTCCCACGTCTTCGGCCAACCGCTTGCCGATTGCGGCATCGACGGCGGCCAGATGCCGGTCAATCTGTGACAGCCGCGTCTTGTTCTGCTGCTTCAACAGCCGATGTCGAAGGTGCTTCTGGCGGTTCCGTGCGGCGGTGCGGTCCGTGACCAGCGCGTCGCGCGCCACCTGCAGTTCCTCGAGGGCGCGGTGCGTCGGCGGCGACGCCTCGGTCGGCCGCAGAGGCAACGCCGTCCCCATTTGCGCGAGCACCCGCGCGTCTACGGCGTCGGTCTTGGCGCGCTGTCCCATCGCCTGCGCAAAACGCCGCGCCTGCAACGGATTGGCTCGCGCCAGCGGCAGGCCCGCCTGCAGGAGCGCCTCCTCGAAGGCGCGGTGCCAAGGTCCGGTGGGCTCGTACACGACCGAGCGAACCGGCTGGTCGATCCACGCGATGAGCGCCTTGAACCCCGCCGAGTCATTGGTGAATCGCGCGGCCTTGCCGGCGGGAGCCATGTAGGTGTCGAGATGCGTCTTCGAAATGTCAATGCCTACTACGGTAGGATCTGGCATCTTTTCCTGCTCCTGTGCTTGTTTTCGAGCCCTCACGCTCGTGTATCCATTCAGGCCGTAGGAAAAGACGGTGGCGACCAAACTCCGTTCCGGCCCCTGTTCGGCCCAGCGGCTCGCGGTCCGACCACCGCCACCCCCGGCGCTCCCAACCGGGGGGCGCCAGGGGGTGGACCTTCCGAGGTCGGTCCACGGCGATAAAACTAACAAACAAGCGGGGAAGTCCAATCTCCTTGAAGCGGTCGGCCTCTACAGCGCATGCCTGGGCAGAGGAATCGACGCAAGTATTCTGAGTTCCAAAGGCGTGCGGTTGTCCGCTCCACAAATCCTCAAGTCGTCGTTCAAGAACCGTCGCGACCCGAGTGCGATACATCTCAACGGGGCTATTGCCGGCATCGAATACAGTGCGTCACTGCGGTCCAGAGCGAACTCCTCCCAACTCGCGTTCGCGTCGGAATCGCTGCTGGAGAACGGGGATCGTGTCTTCTCTCGCGACCCCAGCGGCGGCAGAATCGAGCGCGTCAGGAATGAGGGTGACGGCCGGGAGCCGCGTGCGATCTCGGTGGAGACGGAAGGGCACCGCAGCCTGTGGGATACACACAGCTCATTGATGGAAATGGGCACGTCCAGCCGAGAGGCGCTACGTACCGTATCCAAGTACGTCATCTACGCTCCGCAGACAGCGGTCATGCGCGGCATCAGTACCGACAGTCGCGGCGTCGAACCGCTCGGTCTCACCGGCGGCCGGCTCCCCCAGGCCTTCCGGGAGGTTCTGAAGCAGCGATCCGACAGCGATAGCAGTGAAATAGACGACATCTTCAAGATTATCTGGTCACCGGGATGGGCAAAGGAAGTACGGATCGAGCCGCCCGACCTCGACGTAACCCCCGACATGCTGTCGGCGTCGAAGGAGGTTGTCTACATCGTGGACCGCTACATGGCCAGCAAGCGGAACACGCTGTCTGCCTACGACGCGAGTGAGGGGACGTTATACCTGCTTTTCGTCGCCACGATTCTTGCCCACGCCGAGTCCCCTCCGATATTCGCGCTCGACAACGTGGACGGCACCCTCAATCCCGCCATGGTCAGATCATTGGTGGAGCATATCGTGGGCGCGATACGCGGCGAACTTGGTGACCAAGAGGATGCCAGCATTCGCCCTCGGCAGGTATTCCTCACCAGCCACAACCCGACCGCGCTCGACGCCATCGACCTCTTCGAGTCCGATCAGCGTCTGTTCGTTGTCAGCCGGAACGAGCGAGGCCATACCGTATTCGAGCGCATCCAGCCTTCATCGAAGATGACGAAGGAACAGTGGATCGAGGCGCAACGCGGCAGGAATCTCTCGCAGCTCTGGCTGGACGGACGGATCCGGAAGGCGCTGGGGTAGTTCGTGCACCTGGTCGTTGGCGTCGTCGCGGAAGGACCCACCGATGTCGTCGTTTTTGACGAGTACCTGTCAACCTGGATACGGGAACTCGATGACTCCGTAACTCTCGAAGTTCGCCCGCTCCAGCCGGCGGTCGATGCCACGTCCGGCCGTTGGGTGCGGCTCTTTTTCATAGATTGCTATCTCGCTCATTCATAAGGGTTTATGTCCGAGGACACTCCCTCTTCAGTGCGTTTTGAGGGGTGACAGCGTCCGGCGAGCGCCCCATCCGCCTCTTTTCGGGCCGCCGCCCGACCCGACCACGACGCCGGCACGCGCCGGTCCCCCTCAGGCGCGCTCCCTTCTGGACATTCGCGGGGTGCGGCTCTTCATAGAGGATTTTTCGCCCTATTCATGGGCTCTTTTGCCCGCGGATGCGTCTCCCCAGTGGCCATTTCGGGAGGGACATCAAGCAGGCCAGCGCGTACCGGCGTCTTTTCGGCAGCCAGCCGAGCCTCGTCACGGCGCCGAACACCTTCGGTCTTCTCCCCGACAGGCGCGCTCCCTTCTGGACATTCGCGCGGCGTTCTGGTACGGTGCCGTGGGAAGGGAGGCAGGCCTGCGATGGCTGTGACGACAGGATTCCAGGGACGTACATTCGACGTGCCCCGAACCGGCGTCCCGTGCATCGATCCCCCGAGGCGAGCCCCGTGCGCAGCGGCCGATGCTGTCTTCGCGGATGCCAAAGCCTTCCTCTCGTCCAGCGAAGCCCGGCAGATGAGCGAGAGCGAACTCGAACGGGAACTGCACCGGCGGGGCCAGGAGTTGGTGCGCAAGCTCCTGCAAGGACATCGCGACCAACGCAGCCCGAAAGAGGCTGCTGGTCCGGCCGAGGGCAAGGGCACCAGCGGTGTCGAGTGCTCGGAGCCGCGCGAGCACGAAAGCCACGCCGAAACGGCCTCCGGCACGATGCAGGTTGTGGGTCTGGGCTGCGCGCGGCGCGGTCACGACGGCTTGCATCGGCTCGATGCCGCGCTGAACCTGCTGCCGGAGCGCTACCTGGTCGAGATGCGCCGCCGCGTGACCATCGCGACCGCCTCGCGGGCACCACCGCGTACGCCCTGGAAGCCACCGTGGTACTCGACATCATCCACGTGGCAGCGGCGACGCGGCGTGCGGTGCTCGTCGCCGGCTCATCGAAGGGCCTGTCGGCATTTGGTCCGCGATCCGATGGGAGCCGACCGGCGCACGGTGACACTTGGCTCCAGTTGCGGCGGTCCGCAGCCGCCGCGGGTAGCCGGAGCCTGGATGCGTACTGAGGAAGAACCTGGCCAGCGCGGTGCTGGCGCGCGGCCTGGACAAGCGGCGGTTACGGGGGTTACGGGAGCGTTGAGCCATGCAAGTTGTTCTCCGCCGCACCGCTCCACCCGCCCCGGCGCCCTATGCGGCGGCGGAGGCTTCTTTCGCGGAGACCAAAGCCTACCTTTCTTCGCGCGAGGCCCTGCAGATGCGTGAGAGCGACCTCGAACGGGAGTTGAACCGGCGTGGTCAGGAGTTGATGCGCAAGCTCCTGCAAGGGCACCTCGACCAACGCAGCCCGGGGGAGGCGGCGGGTCCGGTCGAGGGGGCCGACGGCGTCGAGCGTTCGGAGCGGCGGCTGCACGACCGGCAGTTGGAGACGACCTTCGGGACGGTGGCGGTCGAGCGCCTGGGCTACGCGCGGCACGGTCACGACAGTCTGCATCCGCTCGATGCGTCGCTGAACCTGCCGGCTGAGCGTTACTCGCTCGAGGTGCGCCGCCGGGTGGCCGAAGCGGCCGCATCGCGGTCGTTCGACGAAGCGCTGTTCGAGCTGTCTCGCCATAGCGGGGCCGATGTGCCCAAGCGTCAGGCGGAACAGTTGGTCGCTCGCGCGGCTGAGGACTTCGACGCCTTCTACGCGGCGCGCCGAGCGGCGGCGGGCGAGCCGGTCGCTGACGAGTCGGTTGTGGTGCTCACCTTCGACGGCAAGGGCGTGGTGCTGCATCACGAGGACCTGCGCGAGGCGACGCGCAAGGCGGCCGAGAGGCGCCGGCGGCAACGCGAGCAGCTCTCCCCGTTCAACCGCCTGCGGCCGGGCGAGAAGAAGCACGCCAAACGCATGGCGACGGTGGCCGCCGTCTACGCGGTCGCGCCGTTGGTGCGCAGCCCGGAGGATTTCCTGCAGAGCCTGATGCCCCGACAGCCGGCGGCCAAGGCCAAGAATCGGGCCAAGACCGCGGCGGTGCGTCCTCGCCCGGTGGCCAAACGGGTCTGGGCGAGCCTCGAACACGATCCGGCCGAGGTGGTCGCCGAGGCGATGCTGGAAGCCGAGCGCCACGACCCGGAGCGCGTCAAGCGCTGGGTCGTGCTCGTCGACGGCGCCGAGACGCAACTCGCCCTCGTCGAAGCGGGCGCCGCCGCCTACGGCGTCGACGTGACGGTGATCCTCGACATCATTCACGTGGTCGAGTACGTCTGGAAGGCGGCGCACGTGTTCCATCGCGAGGGGAGCCCCGACGCGGCGCATTGGGCCTGGACGCGCGTGCAGAGCATTCTCGAGGGCAAGTCCAGCAAGGTGGCCGCGGCGATGCGGCGGGCGGCGACCGTCGCAGGCTTGTCGAGCGACACCCGCAAGCCGGTCGATACGTGCGCCGACTACCTGCAGAAGTACGCGCCGTATCTGCACTACGACCGCTACCTCGCGGCGGGCTATCCCATCGCCACCGGCGTGATCGAAGGGGCGTGCCGGTACCTGGTCCGCGACCGGATGGAGTTGACCGGAGCCCGCTGGCGGCTGGTCGGCGCCGAGGCGGTCCTGAAGCTGAGGGCGCTACGGGCCAGCGGCGACTTCGATGCGTACTGGGACTTCCACGAAGCGCGCGAGTACGAGCGGAACCACGCCCAGCGCTACGCTGACGGGATAGCACCGCCGGTCAGCGAGCCGCCCCCATCGCCCTCCTCACCTCGCCTTCGCCGGGTCAAGTAGCTCTTGCCATGCCGCTCGCAGCCCCTCCTGGACCCCTCTGGACCGCCGACGCAAAAGAGCCGCACCCCCGGCCGTTTCGGGTACGGCGGCTGGACATGGGTCAAGGCATGGTGCGAGAGTAATCCGCCCGAAGTCAGGACCTTTGACTTGTTCGAACCGTTGTTCGAAGACGAACCGCCAGTGGACGTGCTGCTCGTACAGTTGGACGGGGACGTCATCGGCGACTACGCCGCCCCGTATGCCGACATCACGGTGCCGCAGAACCCCGATGCAGCGGCGAGAGGCACGATCGTCCAGTTGATTCTGGAACGATGGCTGTGGAACGCGACCGAGCGTCGTCATGCCGATCCGCACGCGGGGCGACACTGCCTGGTTGCTACCGTTCGGGCGCTTGAAACATGGATCGTCGCCGGGCTGGATCCTTCCATTCCGGAGCCAGAGGAAATCGAGAATCCTGAACGAGAACTGATGCGCCTGGAACCAGGACTTCGCACGAAACGGGATGGCCACGTCAGGAGACTCAGGAAGAACCCGCAAGAGTGGCTGACGTTGGCCGAAAGGACGCGCACGGCACTCGACCACATCAAGTCGGTATGCCCCCACTGCGAGCAGTTCCTGTCGTACTTCGAAACGGCGATCGAGCAAGGCCCGTGATGCGTGTCAGCGGAACGCGTCGTCCCCCGGGTCCCCCGTCATGACGCAGACCACCTTGATCCACGGCTGCGGCTCGGTGGTCATCGTCTCCTCGACCCACTCGAAGTACTCGTCGAAGATCGTCTCGATGTCGCGTCGGCCGCGCTCTTCCCGGGCGCGCTTGAACGTGTCCGACTGGTCGGACCGTTCGAGCTGCAGCTCGAGCTGGCGAAGCTGGCGTGTCCTCAGCTTCTCCAGTGCTTTCAGCTCGCGATTCAGCTTGTCGTTGATGCGGTCCTCGAAGTCGCGCCGGCGCGCGACGACCCACTCGCGGGCCTTCGCCACGGCGTCCGGGAGCAGGCGCTGGAGGGCGTCGATGTCCGCTTGCCGGCCGCGGTTCGCGATCTCCTTGTGCCCGAGTCCGGTACGGTCGAGTAGCTCCCGGAGCGGGACCGCGGTTTCGCAGCGCGCGCCGCGGTACCCCACGGCGATCCACTCGTACAGCAGCGGGTGGCTCCGCCGGTTCGGAACGAGTCCGGAGAGGACGAATACCGTCTCGTCCGCCGCCAGGTTCGGCACGCCGGCCAGCACCGGGGCCTCGTGTCGGCCGAACGCGGCGAGCATGCGGTCGTTCAGCCAGCCGACCACCGGGTTCAGACGCCAGAGGTAGTGCACCGTCGGCCACGCCGTTTCGTCGCGGCGGCTGTCGGCGATCGCGTCGCGCATCCGCTTCCGGTCCGCGGTCAGCGCGAAGCGGCCGTTCTCCGGGAACACCTCCCGCGGGAAGTAGCCGTAGCGGCGCCGCAGGTCGTCCGGTGCGTCCAGGGTCAGGACGCTGCCGGTTACATCGGTCTCGAACCGCAACGTGCGGTCCTTCTCGCGCAGGCGGTGCAGGGCCGTCTCGCAGTAGGCGATGTCGTTCTCGAACAGCGACATCGGCGCCGGAGGCAGCTCCTGCGTCTCGGCCGGCGGCTCGTCGTCCGGGCGCTTCGTGCCGAGAAACAGCGCCAGCAGATCGTCTCCCTCGCTGGGCGCCGGGGTCAGCCGCGCATCGAAGCGTTCCGCCCGCTCGCCGGCGGCGATGGCTCCCCGAGTGATCTCCTCTTCGTCGTCGACGTCGTAGACGCGCATGAAGGCGGACGGATCGCCGATGTTGCGGTGGGCCTGTTCGTCCTTGTCGGCCAGCACCTCGAGGATGCGCGTGTCGCCGCGGATCGTCTCGTTCGCGCTCTCGGTCACCAGGTAGACGATGCGCGGCGTCCGCTCCTGCCCGTAGCGGTCCACCCGGCCGTTGCGCTGCTGGAAGACCATCAGCGACCACGGCATGTCGAAGTGGATGAGCCGGTGGCACTGGTAGTGGAGGTTGATCCCTTCGGACGCGACGTCGGAGCAGATCAACAGGCGCAGCGGGCGCGCCGCGTTGCCGAAATCCTCGACCACGCGCTGCTGATCCACATCGCTCAGACCGCCGTGGAGGATCTCGACCTGCTTGTCGCCGAGCCGCAGGTCCTTCGCGAGCCGATCGCGCAGCCACTTCAGCGTCTCGATGCGCTCGGTGAAGACGACCAGACGATCTGTCGGGTCGCTCGCGTTCCAGTCGAACCGCTTCTTGTCGCGGATTGCGGCGAGCAGCGCCCGGTACTTCGCGTAGTCGTCCGGCCCGATGGCTGCGAGGGCCTTGCGCAGGACCTGCAACGATTCGACTTCCGCCGCTGCCTGCGCGTTGGGCGCCGCGTTGAGCTCCCGTTCTCGTCGGCGGAGGCGCTTGTCGACGCTCGCGATGCAGGCGGCAGGACTGGAGAACAGCGCCTTCTCCAACGTGACGAGGAAGAGGTCGCGACGCTTCGACACCGGACTGGTCGCCGCGGATCCGGACGGTGCCAGCTTCACGACGAGCAGCGCCTCGTAGGCGACCTCCTCAGCCGCAGAGGCGGGAAACCGGCGCCGGACGATTTCCCGCTCGCGGAAGGCGTCGCGAACCTCGTGCCGGATGTCCTTCTTGAAGCGCCGGATGACGAGTCCCTTCTCGCTGAAATCCTCCTGCGTGTAGTTGTCGGGGTCCGCGATGGCCGTCGCGTCCAGCATGTTCATCAGGCTCGCGAAGCTGCGCGCCCGGCCGTCGTGCGGCGTCGCCGAGAGCATGATGAGCGTGTCGGAGCGGCGTGCGAGCAGGCGGGCGAGGCGGCTGCGCAGCGAGGTTCTTCCATGCGAGGCGTTCCCGCGCGCGCTTCCCCCGCCGCGGTCCGCGACGTTGTGCGCCTCGTCGATGACGATGACGTCCCAGTAGGCCTGCTCCAGCCAGGTGCGGTACTCGGCGTCCTGCTTCAGGGTGTCGATCGAGATGATCGCCTTGTCGTAGTAGTGGAACGGGTTGTGGCTGGCCGGGATGCGGCTGCGCACCCGCTGGATGCCGATCGAGTCGAGCCGGGTGAGCGGGATCGTGAACCGGTTCCAGAGCTCCTTCTGGAACTGCGTCAGCATGCTCTTGACGGCCAGCACCAGGATCCGGCGGCCCCGGCCGCGGGCAATCAGCTCGCTGACGAGGATGCCCGCCTCCAGTGTCTTCCCGAGGCCGACGGCGTCGGCGATCAGGATGCGCTGCCGCGGCTGGCGCAGCGCCTGCCGGGCCGGCTCGAGCTGGTAGTGCACCGGATCCATCGCCGCCCCCTGGGCGACGTGGATGCGCTCGTCGTTCGGGACCGCCTGCCGGAGCTGGCTCTCCAGGTACAGCCGGCTGTCCGCGAAGCCGGGCGACGGGTCCGGCACGAGCCGCGTCTCGGCGGGATTCAGGACCTGGATGTCCTGCTCCAGCTTGGTGAGGAAGATCGCCTCGCGCTCCCGGACGAGTTCCGACACGCCGTCGCAGACCAGCTGGTACCCGCCGTCCGGCGAGCGGTCGGCGCGGCGGATCACCCACTCGGCGTCGCGGATGACGACGCGGCCGCCGGGGGCCAGGACAGGGCTCGCCACGTCAGGCACGACCTGCCTGGAGCCGTAACGGCAACTGAGCTCTTGATCTCGTTCTCATCCACCTGTACCTTACCCGGATGTAAGGATTACGGGGAAATGTAATGCAAGCGACGATTACCAGCAAGGGGCAGGTGACACTGCCCAAGCCGATTCGGGACAGGCTCCACCTCAAGCCGGGCGACAAGATCGACTTCATGCTGGAGGACGACGGCTGCCTGCGAGTCGCGCCCGTGACCGAGTCGGTCACGCAATTGAAGGGTATGCTGCCGAAGCCGCGCGTGCCGGTCAGCGTCGAGGAGATGAACGAGGCCATTGCGCGAGCGGCCACGCGCCGACGCTGAGCCGATGAGCGGTCTCGACACCAATGTTCTCGCGCGCTACATCGTGCAGGACGATCCCGACCAGTCAGCCGCCGCCGTGCGCCTCATCGAAGGTCGATGTACCGCGCAGGCGCCCGGGTACGTCAGTATTCCTGTGTTGGCGGAACTGGTGTGGGTTCTGACGAGCGTTTACGACTACGAGAAGGCCGCCGTCATCCCCGTGATCCGCCAGCTCCTGCGAACCGCCGAGTTCGCCGTCGAGGACCGCCAAACCGTCTGGGCCGCTCTGCGCGAGTTCGAAACGGGTGGCGCGGACTTTGCGGACTATCTGATTTCCCATCGCAACCACGCCCACGGGTGTACGCGAACCTACACGTTCGATCGGCGGGCAGCCCGCGGCAGCCACTTTGTACTGGTCACCTGAGGCTGCGTCGTTCTCGGCGTCGACTGTGCCGGCAAGGCACCATCGGTACCACCCACCAGGGCGTGGGCAGAACGAAGAGGCATCGATCACTCTCGTGCCGGCGGCCCCCCGACCGGCAGCAGCGGCGCCGTCACCTCGGGTTCCGTCCTGACGACCCCCTCGAGCTCCGGATAGCGCGTCACCATCTCCGCGCGGTACGCGCCGGCCACCTCCAGGCCTAGCTGGTGCTTCAGGGTGGCGGCGTTGGCCACCGCCTTCGCCGCGAAGTGGTTGTTCATGTAGAGGTAGAGGCGCTTGACGAGACGGGCCGACGCGTCCGCCGTGTCCCGGAACGGCTGCAGCTCCGCGGCGGAGTAGTGGTAGTCGTAGCGTTCCTCGGCCCGGTCGTGCCGCCACCACTTCCGCGCGTTGCGGCCGTGGAGCCGCATGTAGTAGAAGCTCTCGACGTTCGGCAGGTAGTTCTGGGCGATGGACAGGCGGAACTTCGGCTCGTCGATCTGCACCCAGGCGGCGCCGAGGCCGTTGAGCAGCCGCAGGGTGCCGGCGACGTCGTCGCTCCAGCTCCGGTGCCGCAGCTCCACCGCGACCAGGCAGTCCGACAGCGCCTCGATCAGCCAGGCCAAGTGATCGTGGGCGGCGGCGGCGTTCTTGAAGCTGGCGGGGAACTGCGCCAGCAGGGCGCCGAGCTTGCCGGCTTCGTGGAGGGGCGCGACGGCCTCGCGGAACCGGTCGACGTCACCGCGGTGGACCTTCGTGTCACCGCTGCCGCTGGCGGCCGCGAACATCTTCGGGTGGGTGAACTGCTGGTACAGCTTGACCGAGAACGAGAAGTCGTCGGGCGTCCGGTCGGCCCAGGCCGCAGTGACCGCGCGGCGCGGCACGCCGTAGAAGGTCGAGTTCACCTCGACGGTGTCGAAGTGCTCCGCGTAGTACTTGAGCTCGTCGAATCCCGGCGGCCGGTGGCGGCGTCCCCGGGGCGGGAAGAAAATCCCGTCCCAGGCGCCGCCCCCCCTCGGGTAGTGCCACCCGCTGGTGCCGATGCGGATCTGGCGGACGGACCGGAGCCCTACTTCGATCCCCCTTCGGCAGCCGCCTCCGCCGCCTGCCTTTCGAGATTCCGGTTGATCTCCAGGATGTGCCGGATATCGTGATTGCCCTCGTGGCAGGCGTACTCGAACATCGGCCCCTCGGTGCGGATCATCGGTACCACGCCGCTCCACGGGCTGGTCCAGGTCGTCGGGTCCGTGATCGTGAACTCGTAGCGGATCTCGTCCTCCGCGACGCGGGTGAAGCGCTCCTCGACGTGCCGGAACTGGTTGGCGCCGCGGTAGTTCCGCCGGGCGATGAAGTGGTCGGTCTCGACGACCAGGGTGTCTCCCTCCCAGCGGGCGCGCGAGTTGCCGCCGAACTGGCGAATCGCGTCCGGGATGCCCGGGCGCCCGTCGAGCGGAAAGATGCGCGGCGGGTTGGTTGCCAGCTCCGTGAACAGCACGAAGTGGTCCCCGGTCTGGAAGATCTGATGAATGTCGTTGTAGGCCGGCGGCAGCAGCGGCGGGCCTTCGTGCGCCCAGACGACGCAACGTTCCATCAGGGGGCGGGTCTCGTGGCCGTCGAACACCCTGGCCATCTCGCGCTCGTGCTCCACCCGGGCGGCGCCCTCCGGCGTCATCGGCGGAATCCGGCCGTTCGGCGGATACGTGATCAGCGACGTCCGCTGGGTCGACAGCCCCTTCGGCACCGGCGTGCGCAGCCAGACCTGGTTGTCGTAGTGGACGTACGAGCGGTCACGGTTCTCCTGGTAGAGCGCCTCTTCCCGGGCCTCCGGATCTTCGATGCCGATGGCGTCGCGCCGCAGGGGGTCGACGCCCTCGGCCGTGAGCTGCTGCTGCAGCACGGCCGCTTCTTCGTCCGAGAGGAACTCCTGGTCGGCCAGGCGCTCGGGCCGCTCCAGGGGCGTGAACGTCTGGGTCGTCCAGTAGCCCTGCAGATCCGGGTGCCCGTCGGCCGTCCGGGGCAGCGTCCACGTCGCTTCCCCGTCCGCGGCCTCCTGGGCCTGGTTCTGCGCGGCGATGGGGACCGACGTCAGAACTCCGACGACGACAACCGTTACGAACGCGGCGAGATGACGGTGGCGCATCCGGCCCTCCCTTCAGGACGTTGTCGATCGAGCAGATTGTAACGGCAGAACGCGCTGTCGTTCACACGAAAGAAAACGCCGGCGAGGAACCTCCGGTGAAATCCGGGGGAGCCACCGGCTTCTAGTCGTCGATTCCGCCCATGCAGAGATACTTGATCTCGACGAAGTCGTCCATGCCGTACTTCGACCCTTCGCGTCCGATCCCCGATTCCTTGACGCCGCCGAACGGGGCCACCTCGTTCGAGATGATTCCCTCGTTGACGCCCACGATGCCGTACTCGAGGCCTTCGGAGACCCGCCAGGTGCGGCCGACGTCGCGGCTGTAGAAGTAGGCGGCGAGGCCGAACTCGGTGTCGTTGGCCATGCGGATCGCCTCGTCCTCGGACGAGAAGCGGAACAGCGGCGCGACCGGGCCGAACGTCTCCTCGCGCGCGACCGCCATCGCGGTGGTGACCCCGGTCAGCAGGGTCGGCTCGAAGAAGCTGCCGCCGCGGGCGTGGCGCCCGCCGCCGACGGCGACCGTGGCACCCTTGCCGACCGCGTCCGCGATGTGCTCCTCGACCTTCTCGACCGCGCGCATGTCGATGAGGGGGCCCTGCTGCGTGCCTTCCTCCAGCCCGTTGCCGACCCGCAGTCCGGCGACCGCTGCGGCCATCTTTGCCGCGAACGCCTCGTAAACGCCGTCCTGCACCAGCAGGCGGTTGGCGCAGACGCAGGTCTGTCCCGCGTTGCGGTACTTCGACGCCATCGCCCCGACCACCGCCGCGTCGAGGTCCGCGTCGTCGAAGACGATGAACGGGGCGTTGCCGCCGAGCTCCAGGCTGACCTTCTTCACCGTCGCGGCGCACTGCGACATCAGCAGCTTGCCGATCTCCGTGGACCCGGTGAACGACAGCTTGCGTACGGTCGGATTCGAGGTGAGCTCGGCCCCCATCGGACCGGACGGGCCGGTGACGACGTTGACCACCCCGGGCGGGATCCCCGCCCGGTCGGCGAGCTCCGCCAGGGCGAGGGCCGAGAACGGCGTCTGCGAGGCCGGGCGAATGACGACGGGACAACCCGCCGCGAGCGCCGGCGCGCACTTGCGGGTGATCATCGCGGCCGGGAAGTTCCACGGCGTGATCGTGGCGACGACCCCGATCGGCTGCTTCAGCACCACGATCCGCTTCCCGGGCTGGGGATGATTGATGACGTCGCCGTAGACGCGTTTCGACTCCTCGGCGAACCACTCGATGAACGATGCGGCGTAGGCGATCTCGCCGCGCGATTCGGCCAGCGGCTTGCCCTGCTCGCTCGTCATCAGCACCGCGAGGTCTTCCTGGTGCGCCATCAGCAGCTCGAACCACCGGCGCATCAGCCTGGCGCGGTCCTTGGCCGGGCGCGAGCGCCACCCTATCCACGCCGCGTCGGCGGCCTCGATGGCGGCCCGCGTCTCCGCTGCGCCGAGGGCGGGAACGGTGCCGATGACCTCGCGCGTCGCGGGGTTGTCGACCTCGATGGAGCCACCGCCGCGCGCGTCGAGCCAGCCGCCGTTCACGTAGCACTGCTCGCGGAAGAGCGCGGGTTCGGTGAGGGCGATCGTCGTCCGGGTATGTACAGTCATCTCTGCGGACAATCGTAGTGTCACGGGGGCGTGGCGGCCAGAACGGACCGATCGCCTGGACCTCGGCTCTCCGGGTGTTCTACCTGGCCTTCGTCACTGGCGGGCTCCGCCGGTCCCCGGTCAGGGCGTCGCAGCCGCGTGTCGCACGGTAGCCCCCGTCAGGACGAGCCGCCCGCTGCCGGAGTCGATTTCCAACCCCCCCTCGGGCATCGCGGGACCGTCGTGGTCGCGGAAATAGAGCGGCAGACCTTCCGCAAAATTGAGCGGGTAGATCCGCGGGTCCTGCCGTTGATGGTGGATGTGAATGTGCGGCTCGCTGGTGTTGCCCGAGTTGCCGCAGGCGCCGATCGGATCGCCTTCTTCTACCTCGTCGCCCGTCTCCACCCGGACGCTGCCGTTCTTCAGGTGCGCGATGAGGAGATAGGTTCCGGTCTCGAGACCCAACACGACGGTGTTTCCGGTCGGATTCCGCAGATCGTTCGGCTGCCCCGGCGTGTGGTCCGGGGCGCCGTCGGAGGCCATGTGCACGCGGGCGCTCACCGGCGCGACGACGGCCGTCCCGTAGCAACCGTAGTCGTCGAGGTCGGTCGATCCGTGCGCCGCCGGCTCCACGAGCAGGTCGTAGGCCCAGCGCTGGTCCGGCGTTGCCGCGTGGTAGTTCGTCGCGAGCCGATCGCCCCCCCACCCGACCCGCAGCCTCTCGTTCGATGGCAGGCGCACCGTGGCGGACGGCTCGGATGTTTCGAGACTGTACGGAAACGTGACGGTCAGCAAGCCGAATCCCCAGAGACCGGGCCAGAGCGCGACCAGAGCGAGCAGCAGTGTGGCCCACATGGGACGGCTGAATCTGCGCTTGCGAATTGCATGGACGACCAGCACGAGCAGGGACAATGGGGCAAGCAGCAGCCCCGCGTCGATCAGCAGGGACCAGCCGACGACGGCCGCCATGCCGCCCGACAGGAACAGGCCCCACGACGAGAGCAGGACGAGGGCGAGCCCCACCGACGGAGTCCAGCGCAGGATGGACCGGAACCGGCTGCGAGGTGCATCGGGCATTGTCCGTACCGCCATTGTGCCACGGGCGGCCGACGGCCGGCGATCTCGATGTCGAAGGAGCCTCCCTGGTGCCCTAGTGGCGGCCGGCCCGCGTCTTCGCGACCAGGTTGAAGAACGAGAAGAGGTGTCCGACCACCTTGGGGTTCCTCGATATGAAGAGCGAGTGATCGCCGCCCGGGATCTCGATATAGAGATGCTGCATCGACCACCGGCATGTGACGGTCACCGCGCCTTCAGTGGCTCGCGGCGGCCGGACGCGTTTCGTGTCCGGACCGCGCGGTCAGCGGGCGGCCTCGGCCTTCTCGATGTTGCGATTGACCTGGAGAATGCCCGCCAGGCCGTCGTTGCCTTCGTGGCAGGCGTACTCGTACAGCGGGCCGTCGTTCCGGTTCAGCGGGACACGGGCGGTCCACGGGCGCGTCCAGGTCGTGGGGTCGGTGACCGTGAACCGGTAGTCGATGGTGTCGGCGTCGACGCGGGTCAGACGCTCGACCAGGTGCAGGTTGTCGGCGGAGCCGCGGAAGTTGGTCTTGCCGGTGAAGTGCGTGGTCTCGATGACGAGCGTGTCGCCGTCCCACCGGCCGCGCGAATCCCCGTTCCACTGCCGGACGCCGTCCGGGAGCGGGGGGCGAGTGTCCAGCGGGACGATGCGTGCGTCATGGATCATCTCCATGAAGATCACGACATGGCCGGGTGTCTGGAAGATCTGATAGTGGTTGTTGTAGAGGCCCGGGAGCCGCGGCACCGTCCGCGTGATGCAGCGTTCGCTCGGGTTGCGCTCATCGGCGGCGCCGATACCCTGTCTCCGCCCCGTCTCGAACCGTTGCCGACCCGCCGGCGTGAGCGGGGGAACCCGGCCATCGGCCGGATCGGTGATCAGTGCCGTACGCCGATCCGCCACCGTCCTCGTCCCCCGATCCCAGTAGTACCGGTCGCCCACCCGCTGTTCGGCGGTCCGCGCTTCGTAGGCGGCCGCTTCGGCGGCGGTCAGTGTCTCCTGTCCGGCGAACTGCCGCGGGCGCTCCAGGGGGGTGATGGTCCGGTTGTCCCAGATCCCCTGCAGGTCCGGCACGCCCCAAGGAGTCCGGGGGACGCCCGAATCGCCCGTCACCTGTGCGGCAGACGACAACGGCAGCAGCAAGACCACGGTGACGAGACCGGCGGAGAGGGATAGGCGCATCGTTGCTCCCGGGCAGAGACGGACTGACTCTCGATTATAGGTTGATCGCGTTCCTCTTTGCGAGACTGGGAGAGACCTGTAGAATCGCGGGCGAGAATGTGCCATGAGCCTCGATGAGTGGCAGGCGCTGCGCACCAGTTTCAAGGAGCGTGATCGAGACGCCGAACCGCCCGTTCTCGCACCGCCTGAAGCGTTCGACGACACCCGACCGGACGAGGAGTTCCGGGAGCGATTCCACCCGGCGCACGACCCGCATCAGCTCGGGGCAAACAGTCGAGCGGTGCGACGACGGCTGGGCAGCAGTTGCGCCGGCTGGAGACACAAGCCGAGACCGGAGGAGTTCTACCGTGCGGTGCACGTAAGCAGGCCGAGCCCGCGGGAGAGACAGTTGATCCGGACGTGGCTGCAGGAAGCCAGCCGGGAAGACCTGCTGTACGCCTGGGCGGAGGGCGTTTACACGTGGCGGGAGCTGGCCCGGGCCGTCCACGCGGCCGGAGAGCAGACGTCGCCACGTTGCGCCGACATCAACACGCTGATTCCGTCATGAACGGCAGAGCCGACGCGCCGGACGAGACGCTGGAGCTGCCGGAGCCCGCGCGCACCCTGTTCCGGAAGACGCGGCCCGCGCTGGAAACGCACGTGGCTGCGTACGCGGCCGACGGCGAAGGCTACAAGCTCGGCGGCGGGACGATTCTGGCAGCACGTTGGAAACATCGCCGGAGCAATGACATCGACGTGCTGTTCCACCCGGACACGAAGACGTCGCACTTCGAGGCGGAGCTCGGCAAGGCTCTGCAGCAAGCCGGAGGCGTGCCGCTCGGATGGGGGGAGTGGAGCCGGATCGAGTTCGGCGAGACACACCTCGATCTGCTCAAGGGCGAGCCGACGCCGGCTATCGGGCACAAGCCCGCCTCGATCGACGGGAGCCCGGTAACGGTTCTGACGAACGTGCAGATCCTGAACGGCAAGCTCCGGTACCGGGCGCTGGACCCGCCTACCAGGGACGTGTACGACGTCGCGGTCTGCGGAATCGAGGATCCCGAGAGCCTCGAGATCGTCCTGAATGGCGTCTACCAATCGAAGCTGGACGCGACGGTCCTGGGCTGGAAGATGAGCGAGGGCAAGCACGCCGAGAACGCGGCAGAGCAGATCCTCGACACTCCCGCTCGGCTGGAGCCGGTAAGGAAGAACCCCGCGCAGTACGCGATCCGGGAAGCGGAGAACGCGCTGTACAGCCGGGTCGTCGTCGCCTGCGAGCGAGGCCGGGCACACGTGCGCACGGCCTGCGCCGACAAGGAGCGGACCCGAACATACGCCGGCATCGGAGAGCTCGAGCGCGGGTTCGAGATCACGGGAATCAACCATTTCCTGCGGGCGCAGGGCGAGAACGCCGAGCAGACTCGGGCGAGAACGGCGAGTCGCCGGCCGGCCGGCCCGAGTCAGGTGATTGGTGAGCGTCCTGGCGAGCCCTCGCTCGACAGCCACTCGGTGACCGCGGAGGTGAACCGCTCGGGCTCCTCGTAGAACGGCTGGTGGCCGCTTGCCTCGAACAGGCGGAAGGTGGCGTTGGGAAGCGTGGCCGGGATGCCGTCCCACAGCCTGTGAGGCACCGTGTAGTCCGACCGTCCGTGCGTGAGCAGCACCGGCACGGTCAACGAGCCGGGGTCGGCGGCGATGGTCCATTCGGGAGCCAGTGTGCCCATGATGTGCATCAGCAGCTCGGGGCGTGATACCGCACCCGCGAACAGCGGGGCTGCGTCCATGCCGGCATCGTGGAACCGCATCGGCGTCTGGGCCAGCATGATCTGCCCCATCGACGGCGCGGGCGGCAGCGCCGCCAGATTGTCGCGCATCCGCCGCTTGCGCTCGTCGTCGGCTTCCGCCTCGAAGAAGGCGGCGCTCCGGGCGCTCAGGGTGGCCATGTCGCCGCTGGGCGGGGTGCCCACCGTGATGACGTGCGAGACCCTTTCCGGCCGGCGGCGGCCACATTCCAGCGCCAGCATGCCCAGGATCGAATGGCCCAGCACGGCGACGCGGTCCACGCCGAGGTCGGCGCGGACCGCGTCGATGTCCTCCGCGACGCGGTCGAAGGTCAGGTCCGCCGCGCTCCCGGTCGACCGCCCGCCTCCGCGCAGGTCGACGTACACCATCGTCAGGTGGTCCAGGAGCTGGGGCGCCATCTGGCGTTCGTAGGGCGCCGTTCCCATCGCGCTCGGTACCAGGCAGGCCGGTCCGGTGCCGTGCATGGTGTAGAAGAGCTCAACGCCGTTGACGGTTGCCGTCATCTGTCCTCGCTCCTGGAGGCCGGCGACGCTTGGCCCGGCCCTGAATCAGCTTCCGATACAGCCTCTCGCGGGCATCTGGTCTTGCCGGCTTCACCCAATCGCGCCCGATCCGCTCCCAGTCGGGGTCGTCCGGGTCGAGCCCCAGCGTGGCGATGAAGTGCCGATCCGTGATGAAGAAGTGCCGCCGGTAGGCCAGCAGGTACCCTCCATTGCTCTCGCGAACGGCCGCCGCCTGTTCGTAGGACGCGCTCCAGATGTTCCAGTGCACTTCGGCCCCGGCGGGATAGAGCAGGGTGCCGAAGTCCGACGCGTCGGCGCCACGAAGCACGGCGGCCGCGTGTGGCCAGCCGCGAAAACCCAGCTCGCGGGCGAGCGTCGCCAGGCAGTGCCGCCGGCGAGTCCGCACCGCCACCGCGTGCACGCCGCCGCCGGCCAGCTCGGCCAGCACCCGCACTCGCGCCACCGCGTGGGGGTCTCCCGAAGCAACCTGTCGATGAAGAATGCGCGCCTGCGCCTTCAGATCCGAAATCACACCTGCCATCCTCTCCTCCTTGCGTGGGCCACGCTCCGCTCCAGCAGGTCCCGAGGTTGGCTAAGTGCGAAAGGCGTTCGCGCCTGGCAAGCAGGGTGAGCAGTCTTTCGGCGGGTCAGGCGCCCCTGCGCACCTGCGACTGCGAGTCTAGCAGCGCGGGCGGGAGGCGGCAACACGTGTCCGGAGCGTCCGCGCTGCGCGCGGACTGACCAGGGGCGACGGGGGCATCACTCCATGTCTGCCGTCTTCCCGCGGACCTATCTCATGGGGGACGTCGCGGACGTGGCCACCGCCGATGGGCTGGTGGTGACCGGGGAGTTCTTTCGGACACTGGGGGTGTCGGCGCGGCTGGGGCGTACGTTCTCCGACATGGACGAGGCCGGTGCGGCGGTCGCGGTGCTGAGCCACGGACTGTGGGAGCGCCGGTTCGGGGCCTCCGAGACGGTCATCGGGACGGTCGGTCACGCTCAACGACAAGCCGCATGAAGTCGTCGGCGTCATGCCGCGCGACTTCGAGCTGCAGATGCTCGATCAGTCGGCCTACGCGCGAAACACCGCCGACTTCGATGTGCTGGTCGCTTTACCGCAGGCGGACAACACGCGCACGGTTCGGCTGACGCTGGTCGTCGTGGCCGGCGCGGTGGGATGCCTGCTGCTGATCGCGTGCATGAACATCGCCACGTTGTGGCTGGGACGCTCGTCGGGCCGAGCGCGCGAGGCGGCGATTCGGGTGGCGCTCGGGTCGGGCCGCATGCGTCTGGTCAGGCAGTTCCTCGCCGAGAGCCTGCTCATGACCTGTATCGGCGGCGCCTGCGGCCTCGGGCTAGCGCTACCTTGTACCCACATTATTCGTTCTGGACAACTCCAGCACGCTCCCGCCGTCCAATGCGGTAGCCGATGGTTGCGATGGACATTCGTTCGTAACCGCGCCACATGATCTGGTGTCCGGGGGGCGGGTCGTGCGTTCGGTTCTGGTAGCCGCCGAGGATGGCGAGCAGGAGGACTGCGGCGGCGAGATGGTCAGGGGGCGGCAGGCCGAGTTCTTCGGCATAGTCGGTCAGGAAACGCAACTCGATGTCGGTGAACAGCAACTGGGCGTCGCACCCCGGCACGTCACGTCCGAGCAGGGTCATCACCATCAGGCGCCAGGCGATCACGGTATTGATGGTGACCGCGCGTTGGAGCCGGTCGGCGGTGTGGAACGCGAGATGTTCGACTCGGCATCCGGACTTGAGCACCCGGAACAGGTCTTCGATGCGCCAGCGCCGCAGGTAGTAGCCGATGACCGCGACCGCGGTTTCGGTGCTGTCGACGTCGAGACTGGTGAGCAGGAACCACTCGACCGCCGGCTCGCCGGGCGGCGGCGCGGTTTCGCGCACATGGACCGTTGACAGCGCCACCGGTTCGGCGCCGGCGATGGTCGGCGGCGCCACCACCTGGCGATGGCGCACCTCGGCCCGCGCCACCCGCCCGGTGCGCGCCGGGCGGGCCTGCCTGCCGCTGGATTTGCGCCGCGCGCTCAGCCGGTCGATCTCGATCTCGACGTGCCCGTCGGCGGCGCCGGCGCGCATGGCGGCGAACAGCTTCGGGGCGCCCTTGGCGAGACAGCGGTCATGGTGGGCGCGCACCAGCACTTCCACCCGGTTCAGACGGCGCTGCTCGTCGAACACCGCGAAGCAATCCGCCTCGCGGTCCATGACGCTGAGCACCCGCGTCTTGCGGCTCAACGCCGCCGCCGCCCGGTCGATGTCGCGCAGGCCGTCGACCCAGCGCCGCGTCTTGGGGGCCGTCTCCTGCGCCGCCTTGGGGGCCGTCTCCTGCGCCGCCGCCGGCGGCGCCTCGTCCGCCGGGCGCGCCGCGCCGCCCGGCGGCGCCTCGAAACCGCAGCGCAGCACGCCCAGCGGCAGACCCGCGCCATCGACCGCCAGGGTCAGATGCAGATGCAGGCCGAGCGTCTTCGAGGCCGTCTGGTTGCGCCCGATGATGCCCAGCCCCTCGCAGTGCGGGCGCGTCGCAAAGTTCAGATCCGTCCCGTCCTGGATGCACAGCACCGTGTCCTGGCCGCGCATCCGCTGCAGCGTGCGCGCCCGGTGCGGCGCGAGAATGTTCCCGGGCGTGACCGCCGACGACACCGGCTGGTCGATGAGCCGGTAGTAGCCCTTGACCGCCGCGCGGTCGTGGGACGCGTTGGCGGTGATCGCCTCGCCGGGCAACGACGCCAGCAGACCCGCGCTCTTGACCAGACGCGCCGACAACCGCTGATCGCCCAACGGCGCCCCTCCAAACTCGTTCACTGTCCAGGCGGTGCTGTCGAGCCCGTCAGCCGGCGCCAGCGCCGGCGCCGCAGCGACCCGCGCCACCCCCAACCGCCGCCGCCAGTGCGGCTCCAACTCGTACATATATACCGACTTGACCGGACGAGCCCGCGCGTGGTCGCGGTCCTGGCGCCCGCGACCGGCCGTCTGGCCGACCCACACGAAGTTGGCCGCCTTGAAGCTGGCGCCGTCATGCGCCGGGCCGACGAAGGTCTCCACCAGCCACGGACGATACTGGTAGCGGGCTTCGAAATCCTCCGCCACACGCGCCAGCACCTGGCCCAGCACCTGGCTGGCCAGGTTGCGGCATTGCACGCCGGGGCGGATCAGGAACCGGCTCAGGCACAGCACCCGGTGCAGATGGGCTTGGCGTTGCTCAGCGCTCCATCCCATCCACGCCTCGCGCGCCCGCAATTGCAACGCCGCGGCCGAAAACCCGACCGCGCCCAGCACCCCGTGCGCCGAGACCACCAGATAGCGCACCTGGCAGCCCGCAAAGGTCGTCGTCCCCTGCGGATGCTCGAAGTGCAGCAAGGTATTCCACACCCGGCGCTGCCCGCCTTGCTCTACCACCTCCAGCGACAATCCCGCGACCGCCGCCACCGTACCCGGCACCGCCGTGGCCGCCGCCACCGGCGCGTCGAAACGCTGCGGCGTGGGCGCGCCCCCGCCGCGCCGCGACGCCGGCAACGCAATCCGCCCCGCCTTGTGCAGCGTGTTGAGCGCTTTGAGACAACCCGCGAGTTGGGCCGACCCGCGCGCATCGACAAACCCGAACTCCGCGCACACCCGCCGCCCCACCGCCGCTCGGTTGTTCAGCGCCTCCCGCGCCACAATCCGCTCGAGGCGAGCTTGCGACTCCGGCGCACGAAGGGTCTGTAGTATCTGGTTCTGGTGCTCCATGCCGTGACGCTACACGGCGGAAGCTGATTTGTCCAGCCCTGAATGCGGGTACAAGGCAGGGCTAGCCGTCGCTCGACGCCAGTCCCATGGCGCGCCGCCACGCCGCGATCTGGCCGATGTGGTTGGCTTCGTGGGCCGACAGCAGGTAGTCGACGAAGTCGCCGACGGTCGGGAAGTGCTTGCGCGTCCCCTCGTCCGGGAACTCCTTCCCGAAGACGGCCGGGTCGGCGCCGGCCACCGCGTCGGACACGCGCTCGTGCTGCTTCTTCAGCTCGGCCAGCAGCGCGTCCTTCGACGGGTACGACGACGCGTCGGCGCTCGGCACCCCGCCGGTCTTCGCCGCCGCTTCCCATTCGGCGGGGAAGGTCGACTCCAGGCCGAGGGCCACCCCGGTGTGGTTGGATGCCGACGCCAGATGGCACAGGGTCCAGGCCGGGTGGTTGACCACCCCGTGCGGCTGCTGAACCATCTGCTCGTCGGTCAGGTCCTTGACGAGAGACTCGAGGTGGCCGAGGTTGAACTTGTAGGTGAAGAGGAGGTGCTCGCGCATCGGTTGCTCCAGCAGGCGACAGGTCCGGACGTTCTGGTGAAAATCAGCCGCCCAGTATACTCCCATCGCACGTGACCGACAGCGCGACGAAAGTGGGTTCATGACCGCCGCCGAGAACCGTCAGATCCGGCTTGCCGCCCATCCCGCGGGCTTCCCGTCGCAGACCGATTTCGCGCGCACCGAAACGCCGGTTCCAGAGCCGGCGGACGGGCAGATGCTGTGCCGCACCATCTACCTGTCGCTCGATCCGTACATGCGCGGCCGGATGAACCCGGGGCCGTCCTACGCCAGGGGAGTCGACCTCGGCGAGGTGATGGTCGGCGGCACGGTCTCGCAGGTGGTCGATTCGAGGGTGGACGGGTTCACCGCGGGCGACGTCGTGCTGACCGCGAGCGGCTGGCAGGACTATGCCTTGTCGGACGGGGCCGGCGTGCGCAAGCTCGACCCGGAGAGCGCGCCGATCTCGACGGCGCTCGGCGTGCTCGGGATGCCGGGGCATACGGCTTACGTCGGGTTGCTCGATCACGGGCGGCCGAAGCCCGGCGAGACGGTGGTCGTCTCCGCCGCCTCCGGCGCGGTCGGGGCGGTGGTCGGGCAGATCGCCAGGATCAGGGGCTGCCGGGTGGTGGGCATCGCCGGCGCGCCGGAGAAGTGCCGGTACGTGACGGATGCGCTCGGCTTCGACGCCTGCGTCAGCCACCGCGGGGACGACCTGCCCGGGGCACTGTGCGCGGCCTGTCCCGATGGTGTCGACGTCTACTTCGAGAACGTCGGCGGGAAGGTCTTCGAGGCGGTCCTGCCGCTGCTCAACGACTTCGCGCGCATCCCGGTCTGTGGCCGGATCGCCAACTACAACCTGACGGAGCCGCCGCCCGGTCCCGACCAGGTGGCCCGGCTGATGGGGCTGACCCTGGTGCGCCGGCTCACGTTCCGCGGGTTCATCGTGTTCGATCACCTGGACCGCCAGCCCGACTTTCTCCGCGACGTCTCGGCCTGGATCCGCGACGGGGAGATCCGCTACCGGGAAGACGTGGTGGAGGGGCTCGACCGGGCGATCCCGGCGTTCCTGGGCCTGCTGCGCGGCGAGAACTTCGGCAAGCTGCTGGTGCGCGTTTCCGACGATCCGACCGCGTAACCCGCTGGCCGTTCTCGCCGGCGCCGGTCGGGCGTGCCGTTGAGGAAGAACAACCCGTGTCGCCACGCCGCCGCGTTCCGGATGCGCTCGTCCTCATCTTTGCGCTGATCGTGCTCGCCCAGCTCGCCAGCTACGTCCTGCCGGCCGGCGAGTTCGAGCGGGCCGGCCGCCGGGTCGTGCCCGGCACGTGGCGCGCGGTGGATGCTGAGCCGCTGCCGCCGCTCGCCTTCCTGACCTCCATTCCCGCCGGCCTGTCGGCCGCGCACGACATCATCTTCTTCGTCTTCATCGCCGGCGGGGTCATCAGCGTCGTGCGGGCCACCGGTGCGATAGACGCCTCGATCGGCGCCGCCATCGCCCGGCTGGCGTCGAGGCCGGGGTGGCTCGTCGCGGGGATGGTCGGGCTGTTCGCGCTGGGCGCGTCGACGGTGGGGATGGCCGAGGAGTACATGCCGTTCGTGCCGATCCTGGTGACCCTGTGCCTGGCGCTGAGGCTCGACGCGGTGGTGGCGGTGGGCATCATCTACGTCGGCGCCGGCGTCGGCTACGCGTGCGCCGCGCTGAACCCGTTCACCGTGTTGATCGCCCAGGACATCGCCGGGGTGCCGCTGACCTCCGGGCAGGCCGTGCGGTGGGCGCTGCTCGTCGTCTGCGCGGCGATCGGGGTCCACCACATCCTGGGGTATGCGGCCCGGCTCCGCCGCGACCCGGCGACGAGCCTGGTGGCCGACGTCGACTACTCGAGCGGCTTCGATCTGCCGGAGGACGTGCGGTTCACGGCGCGGCGCGTGGCGGTGGTGGCGGTGCTGGCGGCCGGCATCGGGCTCTTCGTCTACGGGGTGGCGGCCCGGGGCTGGTACCTCGCCGAGCTGTCGGCGGTGTTCCTCGGCATCGCGCTGCTCGCGGCGGGGGCCGGGGGGCTCGGTCCCGACGGGGCGGCGCGCGCGTTCGTCCGCGGGGCGGCGGAGATGACCGCCACCGCGCTGCTGATCGGCTTCGCCCGGACCATCCAGGTGGTGCTGGCCGACGCGCAGGTCATCGACACGATCGTCAACGGGCTGGCCGCGTCGCTGGCCGGCCTGCCGTCGCATGCCGCGGCGCTGGGCATGCTGGTCGTGCAGACGGTCTGCAACCTGTTCATTCCCTCCGGATCGGGACAGGCGTACGTGACGATGCCGATCATGGCCCCCCTCGCGGACCTGACCGGGGTGACGCGGCAGACCGCGGTGCTCGCCTACCAGTTCGGCGACGGCTTCACGAACATGCTCGTGCCGACCAACGCCCTGCTGATGGGGATGCTGGGGCTGGGCCGGATCCCGTACCAGCGCTGGGCGGCCTTCGTCGTCCCGCTGCTCGTCAAGCTCTACGTCGTCGCCGCGGCGGTGCTCGTCGCCGCGGTCGCGCTCGGCTACCGCTGAGTCGGCGGCAGTCTTTTCGGCGCATCCGGGGCCTTGCGGCGATACAATGACACGTTCGGGTCAGCAAAGGAGTTTGCCGTGTCCACTCGACATCCCGCCGCGCTGCTGGTCGTCGCGATTCTCTGGGCCGCCGGCTGCGGTCCGTCGCCGGTCGACGCGCCCGGAAGCGACTGGACCGGCGGCGCTGCCGGACCCCCGCCGCTGTTCGCCACGCCCGACGGCGGCGTGACGCTGCGCTTCGTCGACACGCCGGCCGAGGTCCCGGACGTGGAGATGGAAACGCTCGACGGCCGCACGATCTCGATGGCCGATCAGCGCGGGAAAGTGGTGCTCGTCAACTTCTGGGCGACCTGGTGCGGCCCGTGCCGCGAGGAGATCCCGTTCCTGGTACGCCTCGCGGAGCGGTATCCGGACCACCTGACGGTGGTCGGCGTATCCGAGGACCACGGGTCGCCCGACGCCGTGGCCGCGTTCGCCGGACAGTACGGCGTCAACTACCCGATCGTGATGTCGACGCCCGAGATCAAGCGGGCGTTTCCCGGGGTCTTCGCCCTGCCCACCTCGTTCGTCGTCGATCCCGAGGGACGCATGGTCGAGAGCCACGTCGGCCTGATCAGCCCGGTGATCCTGGAGCAGGAGACCCGTTACCTGGCCTCGCTGACGCACGACGCGACGATCGAGACGGCCCCGTCCAACGACCAGATCCGCCTCGCCAACGCCGCGCAGGCGACCGAGATTCCCGGCGTGGACCTGTCGGTGCTGACGCCGGAGCAGCGCGAGGAGGTGCTGCGCCGGGTGAACGAGGAGGGCTGCCCCTGCGGCTGCTCGCTGACCCTCGCCCAGTGCCGCATCAACGACTCGGCGTGCGGAATCAGCCCGCCGCTGGTCGACCAGCTCGTGGCCGAGGTCGCCGGCGCGGAGTGAGGCGGCGTCAGTCAGGACGACGCCTCGGCGACCCGCGCCGCCGCCGGCGCGCCGCCTTCCACCGGCTCCTCTTCCGGCACCGGCGGCAGCTCGGTCATGGCCCCCGATCCGAAGATCCGCCGCAGGGTGCGCTGCACGTCGTCGAGAATCAGGTACGAGACCGGCACCAGGATCAACGTGATGAAGGTGGCGAACAGCACGCCGAAGGCCAGCGACACCGCCATCGGCACCAGGAACGCCGCCTGCATGCTGCGCTCGATCATGAGGGGCGCGAGACCGAAGAACGTCGTCAGCGACGTGAGCAGGATCGGACGGAAGCGGTTGCTGCCCGCTTCGCGGATCGCGAGTTGCAGCCCGCTGGACTCGAACTCGTGGCTGCTCGTGTGCTTGCCGCCCGCCTGGCGGATCTTGCGGCCGAGGTCGGTGTGGACGCTGCGCGCGCGGTTGATGAAGTCGACCATGACCAGGCTGTCGTTGACGACGACCCCGGTCAGCGCGACGAGGCCGAACATCGACATCATCGTCACGTCGAGGCCCATCACGATGTGGCCCCAGATGGCGCCGACCAGACCGAACGGGATGGCGGCCATGATGATGAGCGGCTGAATGTACGACCGCAGCGGGACCGCGAGCAGGGCGAAAATCATCAGCAGCGCGAGGATGAATCCGCGCTGCAGGCCGCCGACGGCATCCACCTGTTCCGCCTGGGCGCCCTCGAACGTGTAGAACACCCCCGGATAGCCGGCCAGCACCTCGGGAAGGATCCGCGTCTGCATGTCGGAGATGACCGCGCCGGCCGACGTGATCGCCGGGTCGACCGACGCGGTGACGTTGACGGCCCGGTTGCGGTCGACGCGCTTGATCGACGCGAAGCCGCGTCCCGGCTCCACCTGGGCCACCTGGCTGAACGGCACCTCCCCGCCGTTCGGCGTGCGGATGCGCATGTTCTCCAGGTCGCCGAGCGATCGCCGATCGTCGCGCGGGTAGCGCACCATGACGCGGATGTCGTCGCGCCCGCGCTGGATGCGCTGGGCTTCCTCGCCGTAGAACGCCTGCCGGACCTGGCGGCCGAGGTCCTGCAGGGTCAGCCCGAGGGTCTCCGCGGCCGGCTTGATGCCGAGCTGCATCTCTTCCTTGCCGGCGCGGAACGAATCGGAGATCTCGTAGACGCCGGCGTACTCGGCCAGCCGCCCCTTGACTGCGTCCGAGGCGGCGCGCAGTCGGTCGAGGTCGGGCCCCGCGAGCTGTACGTCGACGTCGTCGCCGGGGTTCATCATCGACATCTCGAAGGTGACCTCGACCGCCTCCGGAATCGCCTCCGTCATCTCCCGCCACAGGATGCCGAGCTGCTCGCTGGTGTAGGCCCGGGTCTCGGCCGGCGCAAGCTCGACCGTCACCTCGCCGACGTTCGCGGAGGACACGGTCTGCACCGGTCCCATCGGTCCGCCTCCCCGCGACAGCATCGGCTGGTCGCCGACCGCCGTGGACACGTGCCGGAAGTAGTCCATCCCGGTTTCCTGCTGCAGCCGCGCGCGCAGCCGGACGGCGCCCTCCTCCAGCTTCGCGATGGCCTGCGACGTCGCGTCGACCGGCGTGCCCTGGGGCATCGTCACCGAGGCCGACATGAAGTCGGCTTCAATCGACGGGAAGAAGTGGAACGTGGCCCAGCCGCCGAGCACCATTCCACCGGTCAGAATGAGAGTCGAGAGACCGATCGCCGCCGTCACGTAGCGCCATCTCAGCGCGGCTTCGAGGACGGGTGTGTAGACCCGCGCGATGAATCTCTTCAGCCCGTTGGCGAAGAGCCCCTGGAAGCGGCGCCACGGGCCGGGCTTGCCGCGCCTGGGGATGTGCGACAGGTGGGCCGGCAGGATGCCCAGCGACTCGACCAGGGAGAAGAGCAGGCACGGAATGACGACGAGCGGGATGACCCGGAAGATCTTCCCCATCATGCCCGGCACGAACATCAGGGGCATGAACGCCGCGACCGTGGTCAGGACGGCGAAGGTGACCGGCTTCCCGATCTCCCGCGCGCCCTCGATGGCTCCCCGCATGCCCTTGCCGTGTTCCTCCTGGTGGCGGTAGATGTTCTCGCCGACGATGATGGCGTCGTCGACCACGATCCCGAGCACCAGAATGAACGCGAACAGCGAGATGACGTTGACCGACACGTCGAGTCCGGGCATCAGCGCGATCGCGCCGAGGAACGAGATCGGGATCCCGAGACTGACCCAGAAGGCGAGGCGCAGCTCCAGGAAGAGCGCCAGCACGATGAAGACGAGCGCGAACCCGGTGGCGCCGGTGCGCAGCATGAGCGTCAGGCGGTCGTTCAGCACTTCCGCCTGGTCCTGCCAGAGCGTCATCGAGATGCCCTCGGGCAGCCGCGCCCGGGTGCGTTCGACGTAGCTGTTGACCGCGGCCGCGATGTCGAGCGCGCTCTGATCGCCGGTGCGGAAGACCGAAACCAGCACCGTCGGCCGGTGATCGAACCGGGCCTGCTGATCGGTCTCGGCGAAGCCGTCGACAACCGTCGCCACGTCACCGAGGCGCAGACGGCTGCCGTCGGCCCGTGTCCAGAGCACGAGGTCCTCGTACTCGGCGCCGCGATAGGCCTGTCCGATCGTTCGCAGAAGGATCTCGCCGCCGTCGGTGCGGACCGAGCCGCCGGGCAGATCGAGCGACGACCGGCGCACGGCGTCCGCGACCTGGTCGAAGGTCATGCCGTGCCGCCGCAGCGCCACCTCCGAAACCTCGATCGAGATTTCGTAGGGCGGGGCGCTGACCACGTCGACCTGCGTGATCTCCGGCGTCGCAGTCAGCTCGTCACGCACCCGCTCGGCGAGCGCCTTCAAGGCGAAGATGTCCGTTTCGCCCGAAATGGCGATGTCGGTGACCTGGTTGCGGGCGGTCATCTCCCGGACGATGGGCTTCTCGGTCTCGAGCGGGAACGTCGTGATCGCGTCGACGTTGTTCTTGACCTCGTCGACCACCCGGCGGGCGTCGGCGCCGATCTCCAGCTCGACCATGACCGACGCGTTGCCCTCCGATGCGGTGGACTGGATCTCCTTGATGCCGTCTATGCCTTGAATCGCCTCCTCGATCCGGATGACGACCCCTTCCTCGACCTCTTCCGGCGCAGCGCCCAGGTAGGGCACCTGGATGCTGATCCGGTCGAGCTCGACCTCCGGAAAGACCTCTTCCTTGACCGTCGTGGTGGCGATCAGGCCGCTCACGATGATGAAGACCATCATGAGGTTCGCCGCCACCGGATTCCGGGCGAACCAGGCGATTCCGCTGTTGTTCATGACCGTCTTCCTTCCTGCCGCGACGCCGCCTGGGGATCCGTCCCGGGACCGAACCTCGCGACCGACTCGCCGGCGAGTGCTTCGCGCACGCTCTCGATCATCACCGCCGCCACGCGCGACTGCAGGTCCGCCAGCGCCTCGATGGTGCCGTCGACCTTGACCGCCGTCACGACCACACCGCTCCGGACGTCGGTGAGCCGCGCGGTCACGCGGACCAGGGAGCCCATTCGCTGGATGCCGCCACCGACGGCCCACGCGGCCTCGCCGCCGGGAGGCACGACGGCCACCGCGGGCAGGGCGGCGAGCTGCTCCGCGACCGCTGCCGTGATCGCGGCCCCGAGGTCCACGTCGAGGTCTGATCCGCTGCCGGAGCTGAGATCGTCGAACGGCAGTACGGCCAGCGCGCTGGGGTCCGCTCCGGACGGCATGCCGGAGGAGGCCGCGCGCGTCCCCGACGAGAGCGAGGTCGCCAAGTGCTCGATGACCGCGGCCGCGACGTCGGCTTCAAGGGCCGGCTGATCGTCCGACCTCCCGTCGATCTTCGCCGCGTGCAGCACGGCGCCGTCCTCGTTGTCGACGATGCGCGCGGTGACCCGTACCAGCGGGCCGACCTGCTGTATGGCAGCGCGTACGACGTACCTCGCGTCCGATTCGTTCTCGGCCAGCGCGATGCCGTCCGCCGACGCAAGGCGCGTCATGACCGCCCGCCCGAGGGCCGGACCGAGCCCTGGCGCTCCGGTCTCCTGATTGAGGCTCGCGAACGAGGCAACCGCCACGGCGTACGGGGCATTCGGCTCGCCGACGGGTGTACTCGATGCGCTGCGTCGCGCGACGGGGGGTGCTGCCGGTCGTGGCGCGGGCTCGGCGTCCGGCTCGGCGCGCTCCCGGGGGCTCGCTCGCCGGACCTCCGTAGTCAGACGGACCTCGTCAGCTGCCGGCGCGGGTCCCCGTCGTGTCGACGTCGGCGCCGGGCGCGCGCCGTTCGGCGACGTCCGGTCCTCCTGCATGAGCGATACGAGCCAAGCCGGGCGGTTCTCGCTGCCGCTCGCCGTCCCCGTTGCGGATCCCGCCTCTCCGGCTGCCGGTGGATCCACCGGCACGATCGCGGCGGGCCGTCGAGCTGCTGCGACGGTTTCAGCCGGCTGCGTCGCCGCCAGTGTCTCTGCCGGTGCAGGGGGCGGCCCTTGTGCGGCGTCGGCCGGGGCGGCTTCGGGTTCGAGCGGTGCGTCCGCGTCGGCCACCGTGGCCGGAACATCTTCCGCCGGGGCGGCCGGATCCGGAGTCGGAAGCGGTGGGGCCGCGGCGGCGGTGGCTGCTCGCCGCTCCAGCAGACCCGGATCCGCGTCGGCCAACTGCACGCGCATGCCGTCGGTCGGCGTGTCGAGCGGCGAGATGACCACCAGCTCGCCCGCCTGCAGGCCCGAGCGCACGATGACGGACTCGGTCGAGGTCCGCAGCACGTCGATCATTCGGAACGAGATCCGGTCGTCGGGCGTCACCACGAGGACCTGGTCCCGGCCGCGCAGCGCCTGGCGCGGCAGCACCGCGACGTCCCGAGCGGTACGACCGCTGATCTCGGCCTCGACGTACATGCCGACCGCGAGGGGCGGCCGGTTCGGAATAGGGCCGGCGGCGTACGGGTCGGGCACCTCGGCAACCGCGTGCACCATGCGGCTCACAGCGTCGATCTCGCTCTCGGTGCGGACGATCAGTCCATCCCAGGAGTGGGTCTCGCCGGCGAACGTCGCGCGCAGGGTCACGAGCGGCTGTACCTGCGGCTCGACGCCGCGATACGACAGCGGCAGGTCCAGGTACGCGAGCTCGTCGTCCGGGAGAGGCAGGCGGATCTCGGCGATGTCCACCGCGTAGACGGTCGCCAGGGCGTCGCCGACCCGCACGTATTGGCCGATGTCGACGTTCTTGGTCCGCACCCGACCCGCGTACGGCGCCACGATCTCCGCGCGCTGCAGGTCTCGCCGGGCGCGCTCGACACCGGCCTCGGCGGCGGCGACGGAGGCGCGGGCATCGTCGAGCTGCGGCTTCCGCAGGGCCAGCTCGCGCGGGTCCCCGCGACCGAGCGTTTCCCATTCCCGCAGCGCGACTTCCGCTTCGGCCTCTTCCTGCGCGAGCCGCAGGCGCGCCTGCGCGAGCTGCGATCGGGCGCTGACCAGCATCTGCTCGTAATCGAACGGGTCGATCCTGACGAGGACGTCTCCCCCCTCGAAGAACCCGCCCTCCGCGAAGGAGGGGGCAACCCATGTGACGCGGCCCGCGATCTCGGTCACGAGCTGGCTCTCGGTGCGCGGGCGAACCGTTCCCTGGCTGGTGACGGCCAGCCGCGCGTCTGTCAGCGTGACCTCGTGTACGCGGACGCCGGGAGGCTCGATTACCGGGGTCAGGGTCTCGACCGGAGGCCGGTTCATGATCATCGTGACGGCGCCGAAGCCGGCCGCTACGACGATGACCAGGGGCAGGAGGACCTTGAGAATGCCGAAGAGTGCACGGTTCATGACTGTTTTCCGTTCAGTGCCGCAAGCGGCTCAATTAGTGACGGCGGCGTTCAGGTTGGCCATCGAGATCGGCGATTCGAGCTGCTCGAACCCGCCGCCGAGCGCCAAGTAGAGGTCCACGCGATTCTCGAGGCGCAGGCGCCGCGCCGCTATCAGCTCGGATTGGGCCTGAAACAGTGACCGCTGCGAGTCGAGCACCGTGATGTACGTTTCCAGGCCGGTCCGGTAGCGCTCGTCGGCGAGGCGTTCCGCGGCGCGGGCCTGCTCGACGGAGGTCGTCAGGTGGACGACCCGGTCGGCCAGGTAATCCTCGGCGGCCAACGCCGTCTCGACCTCGGAGTACGCCACGAGGGCGGTGTTGACGTAGGTCGCCAGCACCTCGGCGACCTGGGCCTCGGCGCGGCTGATCTGCGCGCGCAGCCGCCCGCCCTGCCACAGGGGCGCGAGGACGTTGCCCACGAGGCCCCAGACCGCGAAGTCGCCGTTGAGCAGGGAGCGGAGCGCATTGGTGGAGGTGCCGGTGTTCGCCGTCAGGCTGAAGCCGGGGAGCAGCTCCCGTCGCGCCACCCGCAGCCGGGCCTCCGATGCCGCCACCTGCCGCTCGGCCGCGACCAGATCCGGACGTCGCGCCACGAGATCCGCCGGTACCCCGGCCGGCACGGCGGCCGGCATGGCGGGCAGGTCCGGTGGCGGGGTGACGTCGCCGCCCGCGTACTGCGCGAGCAGCACCTGCAGTTGGCGGGTCGACGCATCGAGCTGCTGCCGCCGTTGGGCGAGTTGGGCCTGCGCGTTCGACAGGTTCAGCATGGCCAGCCGGAGGTCGAGGGCCGGCCGGACACCCGCCTCGAACCGATCCTGCACCCGGTCGGCCGACTCGCCGAAGCTCTCTACCGTCGCCTCCGACAGCAGCACCTGTTGCTGAGCCTCCGCGATGGCGAACCAGGCCTTGGCGGTCTGTCCGGCGATCGACAGTTGCGCGCCCTGCAGGTCGGCCGCCGAGCGCTGCAGGTCGGCCAGGGCCGCCTGCTCCGTGGTCCGGAGCCTGCCCCAGAGGTCGACTTCCCAGGTGGTATCCAGGGAGATTCCCTGATTCGTGAAGACCGTGCTCAGCACGCGGTCCTCCGCGCCGGGAATCGGGAAGCCGACGAAGTTCTGCTTGCGCCGGCTGCCGCTGTAGGTAGCCTGCACCTGCGGGTGCAGCGCGCCGGCCGCGACCCGCGCGTCCGCCGCGGCCAGTTCGAGCCGGGCGGCGGCCGCCCGCAGGTCGAGGTTGCGCTCTAGCACCGTCCCGATCGCGGCCGACAGCTCGTCGTCGCCGAAGTCCGTCCACCAGTCCGGGGCCACGTCGCCGGCCGCGACGTCGGCGGCCGTCCACTGCGGAGGAATCGGTACCTGGATCGCGGGACGATCCACCGGCAACGCCGTCACGCAACCGGCCCCCAGAGCTACGGCGGCCGCGATCGGCAGGGCAAGAAATGCACGCATCATCGATGTCCGTCTCAAGAACTGCACGTCGACACCTTCAATGTCCGGCCGTCGCCATGGCCGGCACGGAGAGCGGCACCGGCGCCGCCATGCCGGCGGCGGCGTAGAGCACCAGTGATTCGAGCACGGCCTCCGGCTCTCGCGCCGCGCCGGGCCCGCGGGCCCGTAGCGTCGGGCCCCAGGACATCGTGAACGCCATCGACCCGACCATGAACAGCATCCGCCAGCTCAGGTCGGCGTCGTCGAGCTCCGGGCGCGCGCGGTGGAGGGCGGCTCTGAACCGCTCGAACACGGTCTCGAACTGCTTGACGAAGGTCGCGCGGAAGTCCTCGTTGGTCTCGCCGTGGATCCGGCCCACCAGCCGCAGGAAGTTCCGGCCCTTGTCGCCCCACTCGCGCTGGCTGTGGAACGGAGGCGACAGGAACGCCCGGACGACGGACTCCAGCTCCGGCGGGCCGTCGCCGGCCCGTGCCTCGACCGCGTCCAGCAGCTCCAGGCGGCGCGCGTTGATCGGCTTGAAACGTCGCTCGATCACTTCGGCCAGCAGCGCTTCCTTCGAGCCGAAGTGATAGTTCACCGACGCGACGTTGACTCCGGCCTCCGTCGTGATGTCGCGCAGAGGGGTCGCCGGGAACCCGCGCTCGCCGAACAGCCGCTCCGCGACGTCGAGGATGCGCTCCCGGGTGTCGATGGCCATCGGGCTGGATCTCCTGTTCTCAAACAACTGTTTCAATCATACGTATGAACGACGAGAAAGTTCAAATGACCGGAGTCGCGCATTTGCCGGGCAGTGCACGGAACACCGTGGGGTGTGACCGCCGTGACAACGCGGTCGCGGGATGTCTGCGGCGCCGCAGCAGCTACAATCGGGCCGGTGGTCGGTCACGTCGCGGACCGCGGTTCGTTCCGTTGCCGGCTTGCGCCGTAATGACATCGAGGATGACCGGCATGCCACGCACAGATCCGATGTCCGCCCCGGCGGGGCGGCAGTCCGACTCGGCCGCGGATCGTCCGGCGGAGCGCGCGCGTGCACCCGTGATGACGCGTCTGGCGCTGCTCGGGGCGGTGGCCACCGTCGCCGCCGGTGCGCTCGGTCTGCAGGAGCGGCTGGCCGCGCAGGGCCGACCGCCCAACGTCGTCATCATCTTCGCCGACGACCTCGGCTACGGAGACCTCGGCGCCTACGGGCATCCGACGCTTCGGACGCCGCACCTGGACCGCATGGCGGCCGAGGGCCAGCGCTGGACGAGCTTCTACTCGCAGGCGCCGGTCTGCTCGCCGAGCCGGGCGGCCCTGCTGACCGGGCGCATCCACCTGCGGAGCGGGATGTTCGGGCGCCGCCAGGGGGTGTTCTTCCAGGACTCGCTCCACGGGCTGCCGGCCGGCGAGGTCACGCTGGCCGAGGCGTTGCAGGAGGTCGGCTACGCGACCGGCATCGTGGGGAAATGGCACCTCGGCCACCAGCCGGAGTACCGCCCGATGCGGCACGGATTCGACTCGTGGTTCGGGATCCCGTATTCGAACGACATGGACTGGCGAGTGCCGGCCGGTACGGACGCACGCCGCGCCGCGATCTTCGATCCGTCGATCGACTACTGGCAGGTGCCGCTCATGCGCGACGACGAGGAGGTGGAGCGGCCGGCCGACCAGACCACGATCACCCGGCGGTATGCCGAGGAGGCGGTGCGGTTCATCCGGAACCACCGCGACGGACCGTTCTTCCTCTATGTACCCCACACGATGCCGCACGTTCCGTTGTTTCGCTCCGAGGCGTTCGCCGGCCGGAGCGCCGCTGGGCGCTACGGTGACGTGATCGAGGAGATCGACTGGAGCGTCGGGCGGATCCTCGACACGTTGCAGGAAGAGGGGCTTGCCGAGCGCACGCTGGTTGTCTTCTCGAGCGACAACGGGCCGTGGCTGTCCTACCGGCAACACGGGGGGAGCGCCGGGTTGCTGCGCCAGGGCAAGGGCACCACTTGGGAGGGCGGCATGCGCGTCCCGGGCATCTTCTGGTGGCCGGGGACCGTGTCGCCGGGCGTGATCCGGGACATCGGGGCCACCACGGACCTGTTCACCACGGTCGTTCCGCTGGCTGGTGGGGTGCTGCCGGACGACCGGCCTCTGGACGGCGTCGACCTGTCGCCGGTGCTGCTGGGGACGGGCTCGAGTCCGCGCGACTCGATGGCGTTCTACCGCATGAGTGAGCTCTACGCCTACCGGCAGGGGCCGTACAAGGTGCACCTCTCGACCGAGGGACGCTACGGTCTCGGTTCTCCGCGTGCCGAGCACGACCCGCCGCTGCTCTTTCATCTGGGCGAAGACCCCGGAGAGAACTACGACCTCGCGGCGGAGCGTCCCGACGTCGTGGCCGAGCTGCTGGCCGCGGTCGAGGCGCATCGCGCCGGGATGACCGCCGCCGAACCGCTGTTCGATGCGCGAGGCGCGCGATGATGCCGGCGCAGGCTCCCGCACGCAAGACAGGTCGTTCGTTGCCGAGGCGTTGGTGCGAGGCTGGACCGCCCGGCTCCGGCAGCCTGCGGCGAAGAGCCGCGGCCGGCGCGCTTGCAGCCGCCGTCCTGGCCGGCATCGCCGCCGCTTCCGTGCTCGCGGCCGACGACCTGTCGCTCGCCGGCAAGGCACACCTGTTCGGCGTCGACCTGGCGGAGCGCTTCCTCGCGGCGGACGGCCAGGTGCGGGTTCGCCGGAGGCTGCCGACCGCGGAGCATCCCTACGTCACCTACAACATGTCCGACACGGCGTACTTGACCGGTCTCTATTGCGCGGCCGAGACGTGGCGCTACCTGGCCACCGGCGATCCGGAGGCGGCCGGGCGGGCGCGGGCGGCCGCCGCCGCGCTCCGACACCTCGTCGCGGTGACCGGTCGCAATGGGCTGCTGGCGCGGGCGTCGGTGCCGCTGGAAGAACCCTGGCTCGACGACGGGACATGGCGGGAGAGTCCGGACGACCGGCGTCGCTGGCGCGGCAACGTCAGCTCCGACCAGGTGGACGCGGTCGTGTTCGGCCTCTTCGTGTACGCGACGCGCATCGCCGGCGCCCGCGAGCGGAAAGAGATAGGCGCAACGGTTGCCGCGGTGGTCGACGCGATCGTCGCGAACGGTCTTCGCATCATCGGCTACGACGGCCGGCCCACCCGTTGGGGACGCTACGAGCCTGCCTACGTCACCGGCGAGGAGCCGATGAACGCGCTGCTGATGCTGCAGATGGTCAAGGTGGCGCACGAGCTGACCGGACTGCCCCGATTCGGACGGGAGTACGCGCGGCTGCTGGAGCTGGGGTACGCCCGTATCGGCGAGGGCGCGCGTCTGGACCGCCCTCCCCGCGAGGCGAACCACTCCGACGACGTCCTGATCGCGCTTGCGTTGTACCCGCTGCTCGAGCTCGAGACGGCTCCCGCGGTCCGATTGCACTACGAGCGCGCGGCCGACCGCTGGTTCCATGGCGGGACGTATCCCGGCATCGACGTCGAGGCGAACCCTCTCGCCACGTTTCTCCACCGGCACTGGACCGGCGACCGCACGCACGACCACGCCGCGCTCGACACGTTGCGCCGCTTGCCGCTCGACATGAAGTGGAACGCCGACACCATCGCGACCTACGCGCGCCGCTTCGGATTCTCGTTCACGGCGGATCCGGTCGTGCCGCACGAGGGCGACGGACCGCTGCCGGTCGCCCAGCGCGGCCGGACCTGGAGCTACCTCGTCCACAATCCCTACCGCGTCGGCGGGGACCGCCACGCGGTGGCCCCGTTCGAGACCAACGGCCTCGACTATCTCCTCGGCTACTGGTTCGGCCGGGCCCACGGCATGATTCGGGCGGAGGATTGACGTCCGGCGTGGATCGCGGCCCGTGCACTTCGATTGCGGTCCCGGTGGGGCGCCGGATCGCGAGGACCGTGGGGCCGGATTTCGTTGCAAGTGAGACGGAATCTCACTTTAGGCGCGCCTGCATTCCCTTGCAAACTACTTGCAATAAAAGGCTTGGCGGCCGTCGGAGACAGGCGTCAGAAAGTCTCCATTCGGGGTTGGCATCTGCGAAGTCCGATGCTAGACTTTGCACTTCGGGAGAGGTATTTTTCCCCTCTGGTTCCCGGCGCGCCGGAGCGCGCTACGAGGAGGTCGTCTCATGGGAGACGTGGCGCACACGCAAGTGCAGACAACCACTGAGCAGCAGGGCGTTTCACGGCGGGGCTTCATCAAGGGAGTGATCGCCACCGGCGCCAGCGTATCGGCGTCGAACTACGTTCTGAGAAACGGTCACGGCGTAGCCTTGGCGCAGGCGCCGGGCGCGGTCGAGCGGTTGGTGACGTTGAACGTCAACGGCCAGCAGCGCCGTGTCGACGTCATGCCGCAGGAGACCCTGGCCATGACCCTGCGGTACAAGCTGGGTCTGACCGGCACCAAGATCGGCTGCGACCGCGCCGAGTGCGGCGCCTGCACCGTCCTCGTCGACGGCGTGCCGCAGTACTCCTGCTCGACCCTGACCCATCAGGTGCGCGGTCGGGAGGTTCAGACCATCGAGGGGCTCGAAGGCGCCGACGGGACGCTGCATCCGGTGCAGCAGGCCGTCGTCGACCTGCAGGGCTTCCAGTGCGCCTTCTGCATGTCCGGCTTCCTCATGAACATGGTCGCGCTGACGAACGAGAACCCGGACGCGACGCGGGGCGAGGCTGCGCACCATCTGGCCGGCAACATCTGCCGGTGCATCGACTACAACAAGATCCTCAACGTCGCCGAGAAGGCGTGCGAGTATACGCGTAACGGGATGAGGAGCTGACGATGGCTGACTACAAGCTGATCGGCAAGAACTACACGACGCCCGACATTCTCGCCAAGGTCACCGGGCGGGCGAAGTACGCCGAGGACTTTCGCGCGGAGGGCATGCTCTTTGCGAAGCTGCTCGTCAGCCCGATGCCGCACGCGCGCATTCGTCGTCTGGACACCAGTGCGGCGATGGCGATGCCCGGCGTGGAAGCGATTCTGACCGCGGACGATCTGCCCGAGGCCGAGGCGCCGCAGGAGGCGGGTCTGACCAACGAGCCGTTGTACGAAGGCGAGCCGATTCTCGCCATCGCGGCGGTTGACGAGGAGACGGCGGCCGAGGCGATCGAGGCGGTGCAGATCGACTTCGAGCCGTTGCCCTTCGTCCTCGATCCGATGGACAGTCTGCGTCCGGGCGGTCCCAACGGGCGCCTCGACGGCAACACGATGGCCGGCCGCGACCTGTCGACGATCAAGTGGGACAACGTCGACTGGACCGAGTTCGACCGCGGCATCATGCCGACGGGCGGCGAGGTGACCGACGAGTGGCAGGTCGGCGACGTCGACGCCGGGTTTGCCGAGGCCGATCTGATTCTCGACGAGTCCGTGTTCTCCGCGTCGCTGTCGCACCAGCCGCTCGAGACGCGGACCGCGATGGCCTACTGGCAGAACGGCAAGTGCTACATGCACTGCTCGACGCAGAGCACCGCCCGCACCGAGGGCGGCATGGCGCGGTGGATCGGCATCGATCCGACCGACCTCGTGCTCATCGCCGAGTACTGCGGCGGCGGGTTCGGCAGCAAGATCTCGTCGTCGATCCAGGCGCGGATCCCGGCGTTGCTCTCGCGCAAGGCGGGCAAGCCGGTCATGATGCGCGTGACGCGCCAGGAAGAGAACTTCTTCGGGCGTGCCCGGCCGGGCATCCAGGCCCGCGCCAAGTTCGGGTTCAAGAGCGACGGCCGCGTCGTGGCCATCGATCTGACGATGGTGCAGGACGGTGGGCCGTACGGGCGGTCGGGCGACTACATGTCGTGCGCCGACCAGGCCTCGCTGATGTATCAGCCGGCGCACATGCGGGTGCGCGGCATGACCGTCTACACCAACACGCCTCCCCGCGGTGCGCAGCGCGCGCCGGGCGGCGTGCAGGCGGTTGCGATGTTCGCGCCAGTCGTCGACAAGGCCGCGCGGCAGCTCGGCGTCGACCGGCTCGACATCATCCACACCAATGCCCCGCAGGGGCAGGCGCTGTTCGGCCGCCCGCGGCAGGGGCAGCAGGGCAACGTCTCGAGCGCCTTCCCGAAGGAAGCCATCGACAAGGCGCGCGAGGAGTTCGACTGGGAAGGCATGAAGGCGCGTAGCGGCCAGCGCAACGGTTCCAAGGTGACCGGCGTCGGCGTTGCGATCAGCTCCTACTCTGCCGGAACGTCGGGCGTCGACGGCCTCCTGGTGATTCGGCCGGACGGCATGGTCGAGATTCACACCGGCGTCGGCAACCTCGGCACGGAGTCGTTCTCCGACACGTCGCGCGCGGCGATGGAAGCGCTCGACACGCCGTGGGAGCAGGCCGAGGTGGTCTGGGGCGACACCAGCAAGCATCTGCCGTGGAGTGCGATCCAGGGCGGCAGCCAGACGACCCACGGCCACACCCGCTCGAACTGGGCGGCCGGTCTGGAGACCAAGAAGCGCCTCCAGGAGATTGCGGCGGATCGGTTCGGCGGCGCGCCGGACAGCTTCGAGGTCGGCAACGGCCGCGTCTTCCGTCGCGGCAACCGCGGGCAGGCGATGACGTTCGGTCAGGCGGCCGAGCGCGCCATCCAGCTCGGCGGCATCTACGACGGATCGCAGTTGCCCGAGGACCTCAACGAGATGACGACGCGGTCGGCCACGGCGCTCGCCGGTCGGGGTCTCGTGGTCGCCGCCAAGGACAACTTCGAGACCGGTGGCCGGAACATGTCGTTCTGTATCGGCTTCGCCGAGGTCGAGGTGGACACCGAGACCGGGGCGGTGGTGTTGAAAGATTACAAGGTGGCATCCGACGCCGGGACGGTTCTGCACCCGCAGAATTTCGGCGGTCAGGTGCACGGCGGCGGGATCCAGGGCTTCGGCGTGGCGCTCGGTCAGAAGTGGGTCATGGACCCGCAGTGGGGGCTGCACGTGGCGAAGCGGTTCTACTCGAACCGGCCGCCGACGATTCTCGACGCGCCGCACGACCAGGAGATGGCCTGGAGCGCCGCGGAGCTGCCGGATCCTTTCAACCCGCTCGGTGCCAAGGGCATCGGCGAGGCGCCGGTCGGGGCGGGCGCGGGGGCCGTGCTCAACGCCATCTCCGACGCGCTGGGCGGCAGGGTCGACTTCAACCGCTCGCCGATCATGGGCGACATGATTCTGACCAAGCTCAACCCCGAGCTCGAAGATGCTCACAACCAGCTTTCGACGCACGTCTAGCGCCACACTGGGAAGGTAAAGGGAGAAGAAACAATGGCCGTGATTCGCGACAAGATGCCGGCATTTCAGCTCTTCCAGCCTGCCAGCACGGAGGAAGCGCTGGGAGTGCTCGATCAGTACGGAGCCGACGCCTGGGTGCTCGCGGGTGGGCTGGATACCTGGGATTGGCTGAAGGACCGCGTCAAGAAGCCCGCCGCCGTCGTCGATCTGGGCGGGGTCTCCGAGCTGCGTGAGATCCGCTCCCTGGGCGGCGGACTCGAGATCGGCGCGATGGCGACGTTGCGCGAGGTGATCCGCCACCCCGAGGTGTCGGAGCAGTTCAGCATGCTCGCCGCCGCCGCCTCGCAGGCAGCGTCGCCGCAGATTCAGAACCAGGGAACCATCGGCGGCAACGTCGGACAGGACACCCGCTGCTGGTACTACCGGGACGGTTGGAGTTGTTATCGAGCCGGCGGAAACATCTGCTACGCGGACACGCCGACCGCGATGAACCGGGAGCACGCCATTCTCGGCGCAAGCCGGTGCGTGGCCGTCAACCCGTCGGACACCGCCCCGGTTCTGGTGGCGCTCGACGCCGAGATGGTCGTCCTCAACAGCACCGGTGAGCGAGTCATCCCGGCGCAGGACTTCTTCATCGGTCCGGCCGTCGACATCATGCGCATGACGGCGATGCAGCCGGGCGACATTCTCACGTCGATTCGGATTCCGTGGACCTTCGCGAACACGCGGTTCTACTTCGAGAAGGCCAGGGACCGGGCCGTCTGGGATTTCCCGCTCGCCAACGTGGCGTCCGCGGCGAAGATCAACAACGGTGTGGTCGAGGACATCCGTATCGTGGCCAACGGCGTCGCGCCCTATCCGGTGCGGTTCCTGGCGGCCGAGGATGCGGTCCGGGGACGGCAGGTGGGCCCGGCGGTTGCGATGGAAGCGGGCGACATCGCCATCAACGGGGTGCGGCCGTTGCGGCACAACGCCTACAAGGTGACGTTGCTTCGCAACCTCGTGAAGCGGTCCGTTCAAGGTGCCGAGGCGTAGATGGAACTGTTTCAGTGGGGAACCAATCCGTGGGGGCAGGAGACCCTGATCCGGGTCTCCTGGGATCTTCTCTACCTGTTCTTCTGGGCCGGCGTCGCCTTTATCGTTTTCCACGTCGTGTACGCGGCGGTCTGGCTGCCGAAGCTCGCGAGAGCGAACGGCGGCCAGGAGGAGACAGCGGCGGCTGAGGTTCCGGAGACAATCGAGCGGCATACCTTGGCGGCCCGGTTGTTCCACTGGGTGATGGCGGCGGCGATGCTGGCACTGCTGGTGACCGGGTTCTTCCCGATCATCGGCATCCAGTTTCCCTGGGTCACCATCCACTGGATCGCCGGGGTCGTGCTGACGATCTCGATTCTCTACCACATCGTGCACGCGACGTTCTACCTCGATTTCTGGTCGATCTGGATCCTGCCGGACGACATGGACGAGGCAGTGCAGCGCGTGAAGCGGCAGATGGGGCAGGAGGCCGGCGAGGTTCAGAAGCACGGGAAGTATCCGCTGGACCACAAGCTGTACCACACCGCCGTCATGCTGGCGGGACTGGCTGTGATCGGGACCGGACTCGTGATGATGTTCCGGATCGAGAACGTGCTCGTGCCGCGGAACGCGTATCTGCTGGCCGAGGAGACGTGGGGGCTCATGTATACCCTTCACGGTCTTGGGTCAGTGCTCTTCGTCATGTTGACGCTGACGCACATCTACTTCGCGATTCGGCCCGACAAGTTCTGGCTGACGAAGTCGATGCTCTTCGGGTCCGTCGATCGCGAGCAGTACCTGGCTCACCATGATCCGAAGCGGTGGGTCGTGTCGAAGGAATCGACGTCGAAGAATTAGCAGCGTCGCGTTCGATTGGGTGTTCGCGGGGCGGCGCCGGGCAGGGCTTGGCGTCGCTCCTCTTGTGTACGGCGCAGCAGTCCTGCTGGCGCGAAGTGGGACAGGTGAGGTGTCTGTAATGTCGCAGTCCGCGGCCCAAGCGCTGCAGGCGCACGTCGACGTCGTCGAAGAAACGTACGAGTTTTGCCTGTCGTACGCAGCAAGGGGCGTCAACGTGCAGATGGCGGCCTCGAACGACCAGTTGGTGCGCGAGCGCCTGGAGAAGATGGAGGCGACGCTGGAGGAGCTTCCGGCGAGCTTCCTGGCCCTGGCGGAGGAACGCGGATCGCGGAACGGCGACCGGTACCAGGCGTTCGTCGAGGTCATGCGTCGTGACGCGGCGGCGGGGCTGGCGGCGGTGCAGTTGGTGCTGGCGCAGCCGGGCATAACTTCGCAGATGGTCGACAACCTCAACGCGATGATCCATCTCCGGGCCCTGCTGACCGACGTGTTCCTGCTGGACGAGATTCTGCGCCCGGAGGCGGAGCAACAGCCGCGCACGCCACCGGCCGAAGCGTGATCGCTTCAACGGCGATCGGCCACGCCCCGGTCTCGGGGCGCGCCGGCATCAGGGAAGGAGCCGCGAAGCTCCTTGCTTCCGAGGGGGCTGTCCGGCGGCTCCCCTGTCGTTGGCTCAATGGATCTCACCGGCAAGGTCGCGCTCATCACGGGCGGCAGGCGTATTGGCGTGGCGGTCGCGTCCAGGCTCGCGGGCCTCGGCGTGGACGTCGCGCTTTCCTACAATCGATCCAGCGAGCAGGCGGAGCAGGCGGCGGAGCGGGTGCGCGCGGCCGGCCGCGCGGCGGCAGCGGAGCAGGCGGATCTCACTCGTCCGTCGGAGGTCGAGAGGCTGGTCGACGGAACAGCACGACGGTTCGGCCGTCTCGATGTCCTGGTCAACATGGCGTCGGTCTACCGGCGTGCCTCCTTCGACGCTTTGACGGACGAGGACTGGACAGGGGCGCTCGACGTCGACCTGTCCGCGGCGTGGAGGCTCGCGCGCGCGGCGGTGCCGCACCTGCGCGCAGCGGGCGGCGGTCGCATCGTCAACTTCGCCGACTGGATTGCGGCGAGTGGGCGTCCGCGGTACGCCGGCTATCTTCCGTACTACGTGGCGAAGCGGGCGGTGATAGGGCTCACGGAGGCGTTGGCGCTGGAGCTCGCCGCCGACGGTATTCTCGTGAACGCCATCGCGCCCGGGCCCATCCTGCCTCCGTCAGACCTCGATGCCGGCGAGATCGAGGCGGTCGAGCGCGCGACGCCGCTGGGCCGGTGGGGCGGCCCGGAGGCGATTGCCGACACGGTCGTCTGCGTGCTGCAGTCGGATTTCATCACCGGCGAGACGATCCGCGTGGACGGCGGGCGGCACCTGCGCTAGGGCTGCCCGTGGCCCATAATTTTTTGCTGGACTTCCTGCCGCCACTTCGCTACGGTGGCCGGCATGGAGATTCAGAATCAGGTCTCACGTATTCTACGGGACAACCTCGCCCGCCTGCGCGACGTGCTGGACGGGGCGGTTTCGCAGGGTGTCGGCAGCCTCGGCCAAGTCGCTGATCGCGTCTGTGAAGCGTTCGATTTCCGCGACGGACGGGGCCGGTGGCAACGCGCGAGCTGCTGCCGGGCGTTGTCCGACCTGCAGGCGGCCGGCCACGTCTCGCTGCCTGCGGGTCGAGGTGCCCGCGGTGGTGGGGGCCGGGCGCGGGTGCTCCCGCACCCGCTGGCGCCGGCGGTGGACGTGCCGGACACGGTCGGCAAGGTTGTGGGTCTGACCCTGGAGCTGGTGGAAACCGACGAGCAGCGGCAGGTCTGGAACACGCTGATGGCGTACGAGCACCCGCGCGGGGCTGGTCCGTTCGTCGGCCCGCAACTGCGGTATCTGGTGGGTTCGGCGCATGGCTGGCTGGGCGGGGTCGGGTTTGCGGCGAGTGCGCGGCGGCTGCGGTCCCGCGACGCCTGGGTCGGGTGGGACGATGCGGGCCGGCGCGCGCACCTGCACCGGGTGTTGGGACTGTGCCGGCTGCTGGTGCGCCCCGGCATTATGTGTCGCAACCTGGCCTCGCACGTGCTGGGCCGGGTCGTCCGGACGGTCGGCGACGACTGCGAGGGTCTGTATGGCTATCGCCCCTGGCTGCTGGAGACGTTCGTCGACGAGACCGAACAGACGGGGGCGAGCGTGCGCGCGGCGAACTGGGTTCGGGTGGGTGAGACCTGCGGTCGCGGTCGCCAGGATCGCACGCACGCGGCGCCGGAAACGCGCAAGGCGGTGTATATGTATGCGTTGGAGCCGGCGTGGCACACCCGCCTCGCAGTGCCTGCACCGGTCTTGGCGCCGCTGGCGGTTGGCGACGGTCTCGACGCCGCGGTCTGGGCGGAGCACGAGTTCGGCGGGGCGCGTTTGGGCGACGCGCGTCTGAGCGCGCGGCTGGTGCAGAGCGCGCAGCAAATGGCAGAGTCTCCGATGCGCGCCATCACCGGCGCCGCCCACGGCGCCCGCGCGATGGTCAAGGGCCATTACCGGCTGATCGACCAGCCCGCCGACAGTGCGGTGACGGTCGACAACATCCTCGCGCCGCATCGCGAGCAGACGCTGCGCCGGATGCAGGCGCACGACACGGTGCTGTGCATCCAGGACGGCACCCGGTTGAACTTCACCCGGCGCGGGCAGACGCAGGGGCTGGGGGCCATCGGCTCGAACCAGACCGGGGCGGTGGCGCGCGGCCTGGAGTTGCACACGACCTTGGCCGTCAATCCCGACGGGCTGGCGTTGGGCGTGCTGCGGGCCGCCTTCGACGCGCCTGCGCCCCCGAATCCCGAGGCGGAAGGCGAGCCGCCCCCGAAGCCGCGCGAGGAGCGCAAGTCGTTCCGTTGGATCGAGGGGCTGCGCGACTGCGCGCAGGCAGCCGAACAATTGTCCGAGACCCGCGTGGTGTGCGTGATGGACCGCGAGGCCGATTTCCTCGACCTGTTCGTCGAGCACCGCGCGGCTGCCCAGCAGGTCGACCTGCTGGTCCGCGCCAAGGCCGACCGCGTCCTCGGCAGGGAAAAGACGCCCGACGGGCAGACGGTCTCACGCCGTCTGTTCGATACGGTGCGCAACGCGCCGGCCCGAGGCGCCGCCAAGGTCGAGGTGCAGCGGCTGAGCGCGCGCGTGAAGGCCAGCAAACAGGCCCGCAAGGACCGCCGGGCGGAGCGGGTCGCCGACGTGACGCTGCGCTACCAGCAGGTGCCGCTGCCCTGCCCCGGCGACGAGCCGGTCGCACTGTGGGTCGTCCACGTGCGCGAGGAACAACCACCGCCCGCGGTCGAGCCGCTGGAGTGGTTCCTGCTGACCACGTTGCCCGTGAGCAGCGCCGACGACGCCATGCGCATCCTGCAATGGTACGTCCGGCGCTGGCGCATCGAAGAATACTTCCGGGTGCTCAAGTCCGGCTGCAAGGTCGAGGAGTTGCAGCACCACACGGCCGAGCGGCTCGAACGCGCCATGGCCATCAAGATGGTCATCGCGTGGCGCATCCAGTTGATGGTCCAACTCGGGCGCGAAGTGCCCGACCTGCCGGGCGACCTGCTGTTCTCCGATGGCGAGTTGCGCGTGCTCGCCACCTTCGCCCGCTCACGCAAGCTGCCGCCGCCGACGCGCCTCGGCGACGCTGTCGGCCTGGTCGGGCGCCTCGGCGGGTGGCTCGGACGCCAACGCGACCCGCCCGGCGCACAGTTGATGTGGCACGGCTACACTCAACTGGTTGCCATGACCTTTGGCTTCGAACTGCGGGACGAGTTCGGATGACCTCCTGCTCACTACAGTCCAGCCCCGGACATCCGGGGCACGGGCAGGCCTAGCCTGCGCCCGGTTCACCTCATACGCCGCGTCGACGCTCATCCGATACGCGGGCGAGCAGATCGGTCGCCGTCCCGCACTCGATGATCCAGTCGCCAACCTCCGCCAACCGGCCCGCGTCGGCAACATCCTCCAGCGCGGCGGCCAGCCGCCGCGCTGTGGCTGCGTCGAACTTCCGCTCCGCCTGCCGGCACAACAGCGCCCGTTCTTCGGCGCGGCCCTGCGCGATCCCCTGCTCGCGGCCCTGCGCGCGGCCTTCTTCGACCCACTCCTCGGTCCACTCCCGAACCTGTTCCGCCAGCATCGTGCGCACCTCCTCCAGCCGCGGCAGCCACCCGGACTCCCCACCCCGGAAACGCCGCGGCAACAACACCTGCGCCACCCACGACCGGAACGCCTGCGTCAACTCCTCGTCACCCTGCTCCCGCAGCAGACCGATCAACGACCCCAACAACTCCGGCAGCCGCTCCCGATCACGACTCGTCTCCAGCGCGATCAGCGCCGACACCAGATTGCCGCCCGGCGCTGCCGCAGATCGTGGCTGACATAGCTGGCCGGCAGTGGAGCCAGGGAGGCGAAGTCGAGGGAGCGGCTCCAGTCGCGGGCGGCGAAGCCGTGCAACAGGTCCTCGACCATGCGTGGCCGGGAGAACAACTGTTTGTACGCGGGATCATCCATGGCACAACCCCGCAATCAGATCCCGGCCGCCCATCCCGACATTTCCCCTACAAGCCTACAACCTGCCGCGCCTCGCAGCTGGAATCGCACGGCGCATGCACGTTACCGTCGTGATCATGCCTGCCCGGCCCCGGGCAGGAGGCCAGCACCTACAACAGCGGCGTCGTCCACGCCGGCATCTATTACGCGCGGGATTCCCTGAAGGCCGTCCTCTGCTGATCCTGGACTTCAAAGGTGCGCGTCCGGCACCGCGTGAGGCGAAAGCGGGCTCAGCGTATCACCTGTTGAAAGCAATGCGCTCCCGAAGGTCCTTTCCGTGGGCCTCGATCTGCACTCATGGAAACCTTCGACGTGGTAGCGGGAATCGCGGCGCGGGTGCTCGCGGCGGAGCACGGGCGGTACGGTTGGCGGCTGGCGGTCAGGATTGCTCTCGCCCGACGCGGTCTCGTTCGATCCGATACAGGCAGCGTAACACTTCCCCAGCCATGACCGCCAACGTCCCGCCCTGGCCACTTCAGTGAGAGCATGCTTGGAGAAGAGGTTGCTGGGCTTGCAGTCGAAGCTGAGCACGACAACCGACCCCTCCGGTGGCGGCTGGCCCTCCTCCGCACGGCGTGCCTCGTAGAATGTGGCGCTCCTACCGTAGCGTCTCGTCCACCAAGTCCGCGACCCGCTCGGCGATGGCCAGTGACGCGGTCAGTTCCGGGTTTCTCCCCGCTCCAGCGCGGTTTGCGCCAGCGGAACCCGGGCGAAGTGCGGGCGGGCGTCCTGGCCGAATCGGTGCGGTCATCGTAACGAAGGATGCAGATTTCGCCGTTCATCACAACCGTCGGATCACGTCGTCAGACGCCGACGCCAAGCCGCGGTCGGCAACATGCTCCGCCTCGTGCCCCAGGGCCTCGAACCGGCGCGCCAGAGCGGGGGGGAGCTGAGCATCGACAAGGAAACGCAATTACGCGCTCCGGAGCACAGGATGATCATGCTGGCGTGCTGCGAACTCAAGAACCGCGACGATGTCCTCGGGCTCCAGGTAAGGCAAGTCCTGCAGGATTTCCTCTCGCGTCGCCCCCGCCGCAAGGAGTTCCAACACGTCTGTGACACGGATGCGCAGGCCGCGGATGCAAGGTCGTCCTCCACACACGGTCACGTCTGTTGTGATCCGATCCATCTCGCTCAACATCAGCTCCTTCAGACAATCAGCACGCTGTCCATTATCGCTCGCCGTTGCGGACTCTCCCCGCGGCGGATCACCGCGCCCGCCACTGCCGCAGCGTCGATACGTTACCCGCTCGCGATGCACGGGCGACGTAGCGTTCGTCCGCGGTGACGAACACGCCGCCGTGAACGAGCGCCACGGCGTGGTACGCCGCATCGTAGAATGCGACCTCGTACGCGACGGCGAGGGATACGGCCTGCGTTCTCCATCTCAAGTCCAGCCGTGCCTCGGTCAGGCCGAAGTCGGCCAGCGACGCGAGCAGTTCGCCAGCCTGATCGGGAAACCGCCTCGCCAGCGTGTTGCCCACTTCGTAGAGCCAGAGCTGCGGGACGACCAACTCCACGGCGCCGGCTACGGCCTCGTCGCGCAGAAATAGCGCCGCGTCGCCATCTTGCTCGTCATCGCCCGGAAGCACCCACTTGAGGAGCACCGACGCGTCGGGGATCACGATCATGACGGCCGCCGCTCCCGGTCCTCGCGTACCCAGCGGACCACGTCTTCCGTGGCGACCGGTGGCAACCGGGCGCGCAGCGAGTCCATGCGCGCGGCGGCGTTCCGGCGTGCGGAAGCGCCGGACCACTCGCGGATCGCCGTGTTGATGGCGCGGCTTCGAGCGCCCCGAGGCAGTTGCTCAATGACGCGCCACGCGTCATCGTCCATCATGATGTTGACCCGTCTAGACACGCTGTCCCGCTCCTGCATATCGAGGTGTGTAACTGTTCCACACCTTCGCCAGCGTTGGCAAGCCCGCCGTCGAACGCCGAAACGGTTCCGTCCCTTGGTGGCATTGCCAACGATCGCCCACCCGCCCGGCAGAGCGGCATCCCCGACGCGGCCCTCGTCCAGCAGAAAGTACCGCTGCGACGGCTGATACCGCGCCAGCGCCGCCCCGCCCGATGCGATCAGTTCGGAGACGTCCGCTGGCGCGTTCCACCGCCGTCGGCCGTTGTAGATGACGTGGAAGCGCACGCACGCGCCACACCAGGTCGCCGTGGCGCTGCCGCAGGTCGTGGCTGACATAGCTGGCCGGCAGTGGAGCCAGGGAGGCGAAGTCAACCGCGCCGAGTTTCAGCCAATCCGGATCCATGCCGGCAGGGTATCACTACGCCAGGCATGTGGCGTGCGCGGGTTCGGTCCGATGGGGGCTGTTTCCACGGCGAAACCCGGAGGACCGACGACGGTTGCGACCACCTGAACAGAGGAGTAGAGTCGGGATCATGACGAAGGACACGAAGGCGATTATCGGCACGATCGGGAGTTGTTGCGAGCCTTCGTCTTCGACGGGAGGTGTCGAGCCGGTCGTGCAGACTGGGAGAAGCGATGCCATCCGAGACAACGCCATCCGAGCAGGGCGACAAACCGCCGCAAGTCAGCGGCGTCATGCCGGAGGGATTGCCCGAGACGTTCCACGCCCGCGTTCGGCCAATGTCTGGTCCGCTCATGATGTCGTGCACCATCGAGCAGAATCGACAGATCCTCGTGGCGACCGCGCAAGAGCAACTGCCGGTGCCGGAGCTGCCGGCAAGTTGCGAAACGGCCCTGGCGTTGGCGCAGACCGGCGCCACCGGTCAATGAACATGCTCCGGCGCACGCCGCCGCGTTTCGTGCACTGCGGTTGACGGTCGCGAGCCCGATCAGGAAGCCGGCCGGCGCCCGATGCGATCCTGCCGGCGCCCTCCGCCTCCGGCGTCGTGGCGTTGCGCACGGCTGGTAGCGTATCGGCACCTCGCCGATCCGGGCGCCGCGGCGCAGCGCCTCGTGGAGTGTCTCGATGAGGAACGCGTACCCGTTGGAGGCCAGGCGGTCGAGTGGGATGCGGCCGAGCGCCTCCCGCCGCCTGCAGCGGAAGCCGCTCGTGCAGTCGGCGACCGGCGCGCCCGTGATCGCCCGCACGTAGCGGTTGGCCGCCGCGCTGAGCGCGATGCGGTGGAGCGGCCGGTTCACGACGCTGACGCCGTGCAGGTGGCGGGAGCCGATCACCACGTCGAACGTCCCGGCCGCGGCGACCAGCGCGGGCAGGTACGAGGGGCCGTGCGACAGGTCGGCGTCCATCTGGCAGACGAGGTCGGCGTCGCTCGCGAGCACGCGCCGGAACGCGTCGACGTAGGACCGGCCGAAGCCCCTGCGCCCGCGGCGGTGCCGCACGGGTTGTACCACTGCGTCGGGTCGGGTCACGCCACCTGGTTCGACGTGGCGGCGGCGCCGGCGGGGGAGCCGGCCGAGCGCCTCGGCGTGCAGCCCGCCATCCGCGGCATCACCCTGGGACGAGTTGAACCTGCGCGCTCCGCGCTCCCGGTTCTGCGCGCTGTCGAACCGCAAGCTCGCCGCGGCGGGCATCGAGATGCCGCACTGGCGGGACGCGGTGGCGCGCTACGCCGGTATCCGGCTGCGCTCATAAGGCGCCCGGTTCACCTCATACGCCGCGTCGACGCTCATCCGATACGCGGGCGAGCAGATCGGCCGCCGTCCCGCACTCGATGATCCAGTCGCCAATCTCCGCCAACCGGCCCGCGCCGGCAACATCCTCCAGCGCGGCGGCCAGCCGCCGCGCTGTGGCGGCGTCGAACTTCCGCTCCGCCTGCCGGCACAACAGTGCCCGTTCTTCGGCGCGGCCCTGCGCGATCCCCTGCTCGCGGCCTTCTTCGACCCACTCCTCGGTCCACTCTCGAACCTGTTCCGCCAGCATCGTGCGCACCTCCTCCAGCCGCGGCAGCGACTCGGACTCCCCGCCCCGGAAACGCCGCGGCAACAACACCTGCTCCACCCACGACCGGAACGCCTGCGTCAACTCCTCGTCACCCTGCTCCCGCAGCAGACCGATCAACGACCCCAACAACTCCGGCAACCGCTCCCGATCACGACTCGTCTCCAGCGCGATCAGCGCCGACACCAGATTGCCGCCCGGCGCTGCCGCAGATCGTGGCTGACATGGCTGGCCGGCAGTGGAGCCAGGGAGGCGAAGTCGAGGGAGCGGCTCCAGTCGCGGGCGGCGAAGCCATGCAACAGGTCCTCGACTATGCGTGGCCGGGAGAACAACTGTTTGTACGCGGGATCATCCATGGTACAACCCCGCAATCAGATCCCGGCCGCCCATCCCGACATTTCCCCTACAAGCCTACAACCTGCCGCGCCTCGCAGCTGGAATCGCACGGCGCATGCACGCTACCGTCGTGATCATGCCTGCCCGGCCCCGGGCAGGAGAGCCAGCACCTACAACAGCGGCGTCGTCCACGCCGGCATCTATTACGCGCGGGATTCCCTGAAGGCCGTCCTCTGCGTCGAGGGACGCGAGCGGCTGTACGCCTTCTGCGAGGAGCACGGCGTGCCGTGCGAGGGCTGCGGCAAGCTGATCGTCGAGGCCGCGGTCGAGCTGCTCGGCGATCGCCGGAACGCGCCGCTCAGGGTCGCCGACGTCGGGACCGGCTCCGGCTGTCTCGCGGTGGCGCTCGCGCGCGAGTTCCCGCGGGCCCCGGTGACCGCGATCGACATCTCGCCGGCCGCGCTGGCGGGGTGGCCCGCCGGGACTGCTACCGCCCGATTCCGGGAACCGCCCATGGGATCGCGGCCGACCGCGGGCACGCGGCGGCCGGCTACCGGACGGTCTTCAACTGCAACGCCGCGGCCGGCCGGACGGTGTTCCACATCCATCTGCACCTGCTCGCCGGCCGGGACATGACCTGGGCCGCCCGGGTAGGGCTGGCTGCAATCGAGCCGCGGGCGTCACCTCCGGCGCAAAGCGCCCGGTACACCTCATACGCCGCGTCGACGCTCATCCGATACGCGGGCGAGCAGCTCGGCCGCGGTCCCGCACTCGATGATCCAGTCGCCAACCTCCGCCAACCGGCCCGCGCCGGCAACGTCTTCCAGCGCGGCGGCCAGCCGGCGCGCTGTGGCTGCGTCGAACTTCCGCTCCGCCTGCCGGCACAACAGCGCCCGTTCTTCGGCGCGGCCCTGCGCGATCCCCTGCTCTCGGCCCTGCTCGCGGCCCTGCTCGCGGCCCTGCGCGATCCCCTGCTCGCGGCCCTGCGCGATCCCCTGCTCGCGGCCCTGCGCGATCCCCTGCTCGCGGCCCTGCGCGATCCCCTGCTCGCGGCCTTCTTCGACCCACTCCTCGGTCCACTCTCGAACCTGTTCCGCCAGCATCGTGCGCACCTCCTCCAGCCGCGGCAGCGACTCGGACTCCCCGCCCCGGAAACGCCGCGGCAACAACACCTGCTCCACCCACGACCGGAACGCCTGCGTCAACTCCTCGTCACCCTGCTCCCGCAGCAGACCGATCAACGACCCCAACAACTCCGGCAACCGCTCCCGATCACGACTCGTCTCCAGCGCGATCAGCGCCGACACCAGATTGCCGCCCGGCGCTGCCGCAGATCGTGGCTGACATGGCTGGCCGGCAGTGGAGCCAGGGAGGCGAAGTCGAGGGAGCGGCTCCAGTCGCGGGCGGCGAAGCCATGCAACAGGTCCTCGACTATGCGTGGCCGGGAGAACAACTGTTTGTACGCGGGATCATCCATGGTACAACCCCGCAATCAGATCCCGGCCGCCCATCCCGACATTTCCCCTACAAGCCTACAACCTGCCGCGCCTCGCAGCTGGAATCGCACGGCGCATGCACGCTACCGTCGTGATCATGCCTGCCCGGCCCCGGGCAGGAGAGCCAGCACCTACAACAGCGGCGTCGTCCACGCCGGCATCTATTACGCGCGGGATTCCCTGAAGGCCGTCCTCTGCGTCGAGGGACGCGAGCGGCTGTACGCCTTCTGCGAGGAGCACGGCGTGCCGTGCGAGGGCTGCGGCAAGCTGATCGTCGAGGCCGCGGTCGAGCTGCTCGGCGATCGCCGGAACGCGCCGCTCAGGGTCGCCGACGTCGGGACCGGCTCCGGCTGTCTCGCGGTGGCGCTCGCGCGCGAGTTCCCGCGGGCCCCGGTGACCGCGATCGACATCTCGCCGGCCGCGCTGGCGGGGTGGCCCGCCGGGACTGCTACCGCCCGATTCCGGGAACCGCCCATGGGATCGCGGCCGACCGCGGGCACGCGGCGGCCGGCTACCGGACGGTCTTCAACTGCAACGCCGCGGCCGGCCGGACGGTGTTCCACATCCATCTGCACCTGCTCGCCGGCCGGGACATGACCTGGGCCGCCCGGGTAGGGCTGGCTGCAATCGAGCCGCGGGCGTCACCTCCGGCGCAAAGCGCCCGGTACACCTCATACGCCGCGTCGACGCTCATCCGATACGCGGGCGAGCAGCTCGGCCGCGGTCCCGCACTCGATGATCCAGTCGCCAACCTCCGCCAACCGGCCCGCGCCGGCAACGTCTTCCAGCGCGGCGGCCAGCCGGCGCGCTGTGGCTGCGTCGAACTTCCGCTCCGCCTGCCGGCACAACAGCGCCCGTTCTTCGGCGCGGCCCTGCGCGATCCCCTGCTCGCGGCCCTGCTCGCGGCCCTGCGCGATCCCCTGCTCGCGGCCCTGCGCGATCCCCTGCTCGCGGCCCTGCGCGATCCCCTGCTCGCGGCCCTGCGCGATCCCCTGCTCGCGGCCTTCTTCGACCCACTCCTCGGTCCACTCTCGAACCTGTTCCGCCAGCATCGTGCGCACCTCCTCCAGCCGCGGCAGCGACTCGGACTCCCCGCCCCGGAAACGCCGCGGCAACAACACCTGCTCCACCCACGACCGGAACGCCTGCGTCAACTCCTCGTCACCCTGCTCCCGCAGCAGACCGATCAACGACCCCAACAACTCCGGCAGCCGCTCCCGATCACGACTCGTCTCCAGCGCGATCAGCGCCGACACCAGATTGCCGCCCGGCAGATCGGCATCCCCGACGCGGCCCTCGTCCAGCAGAAAGTACCGCTGCGACGGCTGATACCGCGCCAGCGCCGCACCGCCCGATGCGATCAGCTCGGATACGTCCGCCGCCGCGTTCCACCGCCGTCGGCCGTTGTAGATGACGATCGGCAGCACCGGGGGCAGCGCATCGTGCTCGCGCAGCACTCCCTCGCCGATCAGCTTCTGGTACAGCAGGGTCGTATACGCGAGCATCCGCACCGCCATCGCGCGGTCCACGGTGGACTGGAACTCCAGGTGCAGCACCAGGTACAGCCACCGCTCGTCGTGGAAGCGCACGCGCCACACGAGGTCGCCATGGCGCTGCCGCAGATCGTGGCTGACATAGCTGGCCGGCAGTGGAGCCAGGGAGGCGAAGTCGAGGGAGCGGCTCCAGTCGCGGGCGGCGAAGCCGTGCAACAGGTCCTCGACCATGCGTGGCCGGGAGAACAACTGTTTGTACGCGGGATCATCCATGGCACAACCCCGCAATCAGATCCCGGCCGCCCATCCCGACATTTCCCCTACAAGCCTACAACCTGCCGCGCCTTGCAGCTAGAATCGTACGGCGCATGCACGTTACCGTCGTGATCATGCCTGCCCGGCCCCGGGCAGGAGAGCCAGCACCTACAACAGCGGCGTCGTCCACGCCGGCATCTATTACGCGCGGGATTCCCTGAAGGCCGTCCTCTGCGTCGAGGGACGCGAGCGGCTGTACGCCTTCTGCGAGGAGCACGGCGTGCCGTGCGAGGGCTGCGGCAAGCTGATCGTCGAGGCCGCGGTCGAGATGCTCGGCGATCGCCGGAACGCGCCGCTCAGGGTCGCCGACGTCGGGACCGGCTCCGGCTGTCTCGCGGTGGCGCTCGCGCGCGAGTTCCCGCGGGCCCCGGTGACCGCGATCGACATCTCGCCGGCCGCGCTGGCGGGGTGGCCCGCCGGGACTGCTACCGCCCGATTCCGGGAACCGCCCATGGGATCGCGGCCGACCGCGGGCACGCGGCGGCCGGCTACCGGACGGTCTTCAACTGCAACGCCGCGGCCGGCCGGACGGTGTTCCACATCCATCTGCACCTGCTCGCCGGCCGGGACATGACCTGGGCCGCCCGGGTAGGGCTGGCTGCAATCGAGCCGCGGGCGTCACCTCCGGCGCAAAGCGCCCGGTACACCTCATACGCCGCGTCGACGCTCATCCGATACGCGGGCGAGCAGCTCGACCGCGGTCCCGCACTCGATGATCCAGTCGCCAACCTCCGCCAACCGGCCCGCGCCGGCAACGTCTTCCAGCGCGGCGGCCAGCCGGCGCGCTGTGGCTGCGTCGAACTTCCGCTCCGCCTGCCGGCACAACAGCGCCCGTTCTTCGGCGCGGCCCTGCGCGATCCCCTGCTCTCGGCCCTGCTCGCGGCCCTGCTCTCGGCCCTGCTCGCGGCCCTGCGCGATCCCCTGCTCGCGGCCCTGCGCGATCCCCTGCTCGCGGCCCTGCGCGATCCCCTGCTCGCGGCCCTGCGCGATCCCCTGCTCGCGGCCCTGCGCGATCCCCTGCTCGCGGCCTTCTTCGACCCACTCCTCGGTCCACTCTCGAACCTGTTCCGCCAGCATCGTGCGCACCTCCTCCAGCCGCGGCAGCGACTCGGACTCCCCGCCCCGGAAACGCCGCGGCAACAACACCTGCTCCACCCACGACCGGAACGCCTGCGTCAACTCCTCGTCACCCTGCTCCCGCAGCAGACCGATCAACGACCCCAACAACTCCGGTAACCGCTCCCGATCACGACTCGTCTCCAGCGCGATCAGCGCCGACACCAGATTGCCGCCCGGCAGATCGGCATCCCCGACGCGGCCCTCGTCCAGCAGAAAGTACCGCTGCGACGGCTGATACCGCGCCAGGGCCGCACCGCCCGATGCGATCAGCTCGGATACGTCCGCCGCCGCGTTCCACCGCCGTCGGCCGTTGTAGATGACGATCGGCAGCACCGGGGGCAGCGCATCGTGCTCGCGCAGCACTCCCTCGCCGATCAGCTTCTGGTACAGCAGGGTCGTATACGCGAGCATCCGCACCGCCATCGCGCGGTCCACGGTGGACTGGAACTCCAGGTGCAGCACCAGGTACAGCCACCGCTCGTAGTGGAAGCGCACGCGCCACACGAGGTCGCCATGGCGCTGCCGCAGATCGTGGCTGACATGGCTGGCCGGCAGTGGAGCCAGGGAGGCGAAGTCGAGGGAGCGGCTCCAGTCGCGGGCGGCGAAGCCGTGCAACAGGTCCTCGACCATGCGTGGCCGGGAGAACAACTGTTTGTACGCGGGATCATCCATGGCACAACCCCGCAATCAGATCCCGGCCGCCCATCCCGACATTTCCCCTACAAGCCTACAACCTGCCGCGCCTCGCAGCTGGAATCGCACGGCGCATGCACGTTACCGTCGTGATCATGCCTGCCCGGCCCCGGGCAGGAGAGCCAGCACCTACAACAGCGGCGTCGTCCACGCCGGCATCTATTACGCGCGGGATTCCCTGAAGGCCGTCCTCTGCGTCGAGGGACGCGAGCGGCTGTACGCCTTCTGCGAGGAGCACGGCGTGCCGTGCGAGGGCTGCGGCAAGCTGATCGTCGAGGCCGCGGTCGAGCTGCTCGGCGATCGCCGGAACGCGCCGCTCAGGGTCGCCGACGTCGGGACCGGCTCCGGCTGTCTCGCGGTGGCGCTCGCGCGCGAGTTCCCGCGGGCCCCGGTGACCGCGATCGACATCTCGCCGGCCGCGCTGGCGGGGTGGCCCGCCGGGACTGCTACCGCCCGATTCCGGGAACCGCCCATGGGATCGCGGCCGACCGCGGGCACGCGGCGGCCGGCTACCGGACGGTCTTCAACTGCAACGCCGCGGCCGGCCGGACGGTGTTCCACATCCATCTGCACCTGCTCGCCGGCCGGGACATGACCTGGGCCGCCCGGGTAGGGCTGGCTGCAATCGAGCCGCGGGCGTCACCTCCGGCGCAAAGCGCCCGGTACACCTCATACGCCGCGTCGACGCTCATCCGATACGCGGGCGAGCAGCTCGGCCGCGGTCCCGCACTCGATGATCCAGTCGCCAACCTCCGCCAACCGGCCCGCGCCGGCAACGTCTTCCAGCGCGGCGGCCAGCCGGCGCGCTGTGGCTGCGTCGAACTTCCGCTCCGCCTGCCGGCACAACAGCGCCCGTTCTTCGGCGCGGCCCTGCGCGATCCCCTGCTCTCGGCCCTGCTCGCGGCCCTGCTCGCGGCCCTGCGCGATCCCCTGCTCGCGGCCCTGCGCGATCCCCTGCTCGCGGCCCTGCGCGATCCCCTGCTCGCGGCCCTGCGCGATCCCCTGCTCGCGGCCTTCTTCGACCCACTCCTCGGTCCACTCTCGAACCTGTTCCGCCAGCATCGTGCGCACCTCCTCCAGCCGCGGCAGCGACTCGGACTCCCCGCCCCGGAAACGCCGCGGCAACAACACCTGCTCCACCCACGACCGGAACGCCTGCGTCAACTCCTCGTCACCCTGCTCCCGCAGCAGACCGATCAACGACCCCAACAACTCCGGCAGCCGCTCCCGATCACGACTCGTCTCCAGCGCGATCAGCGCCGACACCAGATTGCCGCCCGGCAGATCGGTATCCCCGACGCGGCCCTCGTCCAGCAGAAAGTACCGCTGCGACGGCTGATACCGCGCCAGCGCCGCACCGCCCGATGCGATCAGCTCGGATACGTCCGCCGCCGCGTTCCACCGCCGTCGGCCGTTGTAGATGACGATCGGCAGCACCGGGGGCAGCGCATCGTGCTCGCGCAGCACTCCCTCGCCGATCAGCTTCTGGTACAGCAGGGTCGTATACGCGAGCATCCGCACCGCCATCGCGCGGTCCACGGTGGACTGGAACTCCAGGTGCAGCACCAGGTACAGCCACCGCTCGTCGTGGAAGCGCACGCGCCACACGAGGTCGCCATGGCGCTGCCGCAGATCGTGGCTGACATAGCTGGCCGGCAGTGGAGCCAGGGAGGCGAAGTCGAGGGAGCGGCTCCAGTCGCGGGCGGCGAAGCCGTGCAACAGGTCCTCGACCATGCGTGGCCGGGAGAACAACTGTTTGTACGCGGGATCATCCATGGCACAACCCCGCAATCAGATCCCGGCCGCCCATCCCGACATTTCCCCTACAAGCCTACAACCTGCCGCGCCTTGCAGCTAGAATCGTACGGCGCATGCACGTTACCGTCGTGATCATGCCTGCCCGGCCCCGGGCAGGAGAGCCAGCACCTACAACAGCGGCGTCGTCCACGCCGGCATCTATTACGCGCGGGATTCCCTGAAGGCCGTCCTCTGCGTCGAGGGACGCGAGCGGCTGTACGCCTTCTGCGAGGAGCACGGCGTGCCGTGCGAGGGCTGCGGCAAGCTGATCGTCGAGGCCGCGGTCGAGCTGCTCGGCGATTGCCGGAACGCGCCGCTCAGGGTCGCCGACGTCGGGACCGGCTCCGGCTGTCTCGCGGTGGGCGCTCGCGCGCGAGTTCCCGCGGGCCCCGGTGACCGCGATCGACATCTCGCCGGCCGCGCTGGCGGGTGGCCCGCCGGGACTGCTACCGCCCGATTCCGGGAACCGCCCATGGGATCGCGGCCGACCGCGGGCACGCGGCGGCCGGCTACCGCCGCGTCGACGCTCATCCGATACGCGGGCCAACAGATCGGCCGCCGTCCCGCACTCGATGATCCAGTCGCCAATCTCCGCCAACCGGCCCGGGTCGGCCTCGTCACCCTGCTCGCGCAGCAGACCGATCAACGACCCCAACAACTCCGGCAGCCGCTCCCGATCACGACTCGTCTCCAGCGCGATCAGCGCCGACACCAGATTGCCGCCCGGCAGATCGGCATCCCCGACGCGGCCCTCGTCCAGCAGAAAGTACCGCTGCGACGGCTGATACCGCGCCAGCGCCGCACCGCCCGATGCGATCAGTTCGGATACGTCCGCTGGCGCGTTCCACCGCCGTCGCCGTGGCGCTGCCGCAGATCGTGGCTGACATAGCTGGCCGGCAGCGGAGCCAGGGAGGCGAAGTCGAGGGAGCGGCTCCAGTCGCGGGCGGCCCCGCCCCGGGCAGGAGGCCAGCACGATCAGGGCATCGTGCCGATCAAGCTGATGGCCTTCGGCCGGGCCGTCAACGTCACCCTGGGCCTGCCCATCGTGCGGACCGCGGTGGACCACGGCACCGGCTTCGCGCAAGGCGCGGCACGACTACCACGTCTTCGACGATCGGATGCGCACAGTCGAGCAGGGCTTCGCGAAAATCGACCAGCGGCTCGCGACACTCGAGCGCGTAGTAATCCCCGCGGCCGAACCCGCCGAATAACCGACGCGCGTCACGGTGAAGAACGCTCGCGGTGTCCCCGCCGCCGACAGCGACCAGTAGATCGGGAGTTGTTGCGAGCGTTGTGTGATGGTCCCGTTACTGCATGGCTCCACTGTCCGGTGCTGCACACAGGCGGACTCGTTCGAGCCAGCCCTCGAGTCGCGCCACTCGGCGATCTACGCTCTTGGGACGCCGACCCCTCCACCTTCTGATCGCACGTGGTCCGGATTCACTTTCTACCGGAATCACCTGGGCGCCTTTCCGACGACGTTGGCCAGCATGCCGGCGATGCTCACCGGCATCCCGTATCGCAACGACATGCGAATGTCGGCCTACCGGCGGGCGCATCCCTCCGTCTTCCACGCGCTCGGGCAACACGGGTACCGGCTCAGGTCGGCGACCGCCTACTTCCGCGATCATCCCGGCGCGGCGTTCCCCGGCGCCGAGGACGCCGTTGAATACACTATTCCGAGACCGTACGGCAGCTACCGCACCTACCTCGACAGCACGGCGGCCCGACTGCTGGATCTGTCTCTGTTCCGGCACGCACCGCACGGCGTCAAGGCCGACGTCTATCGCGACGGCGCGTGGTTGCTGCAGCAGCGGGCCGCGTCGCTTTGGGGGCCGATTTCCGGCGCGCCGCGGGCCCTGGGAGACACTGCGTTCCTGATGGATTTCGCCAGCGGGATCGAGGCAGGCGGTGAATCCCCCGTGTACTCGTTCCTGCACGTGATCACGCCCCATCCACCGATCGCGACGGACGCAGACTGCGGATACGCGGGTGGGGGGGTGGGTCTGACCCGGGCGGGTTACGTGGGTCAGGCACGCTGCGCGTTGCTGGCCGTGCGGGCGCTCCTCGACCGGCTGCGGACGCTCGACCTCTACGACCGCAGCGCCATCGTCGTCACGTCCGATCTTCGACCCGACGGCCGACAGGAACGCGCAGTACCGGGCGCATCGGATCGGCATGTCGGCGGTTGAAGACGAAACGGCGGAACCCTCCGGCCGGGCAGTCTACCGAACCGACGACTACGCCGCCTGCTTCCTGAGGCCCGACACCGACCGCATCGCGTTCGACGTCCGCCAGGCGCCGGATTCAGGCCCGCAGGCGGTGACCGTGCGGGTCGACGGCCACGTGGTCGGCCGGCTTTCGCTCTCCGGCGATACCTGGCGCAGCATCGAGCATCCGGTCGAACCGCGCGACGTGGGCGACAGCCCGTTCTGCGTCGAGTTGCTGGTCGGCCCGGTGGCGCACGGCGACGAGAGTCGGTCGCAGGGGGTCATGCTCCGGGGCGGCTTCTGACAGGCGGCTCCGTTTCCTCCGAAAGCCCTGTGACGTCCGGGCGCACTTCACCTCTATTCGACCCGACGCTCGGTTGGTCGGGTCGGCTGTGTCCTGTGTTCAGGCCCGTGAGGACGGTGGTCGGCGGGCTCGGTACGCGTGCTTACCCCTTCGCTCGCGCTTCTCTCCGTGCACGCGACCACCGCCGTCACGGACCACGGCGATCTCGCCGGACAGGTCGGCCTTGAGGGCGGCGATCTCGGCGGTGAGATCCGCACGCAGATCGTCGAAGCGCGCGTTGACGTCGTCGAAGCGTGCGTTGATGGCGGCGAACTGGACGGAGAGCAGTCCGCCGAGGGCGACACCTGTCCCGACGACGCTCAGGATGATCGCTGCGCCCGTGCCGACGATCCACTTGGTGTCCGTGCTCATGCCGTGCGCCATCCTCCGAAGCTACCGCGGCCGTGGCCGGTCGTCAAGTGCAATCACTTGCCGGCTACCACGTCTTCGACACCTACGAGGCGGGCATCGTCCTGCTGGGCACCGAGGGGCCGGCTCACGGGCTCCCGACCGCCGTCGGGTCGGCGGGCGACCTCCTTGCCGTGCTCGTCGAGCTTCTCCTCGATCCGCCGGCGGTCGTCCCGGGTAGCGCTGTCACCCGGTTCGGAGGACGGGCCGGGGGACGCTACTCGCCGGCATCGGGACCCGGCAGGTGGAGGCGTTCGAGGGTCTCCAGCCGCTGATCGACCTTGCCGAAGGCGATCTCGACGGCCCGGAAACGGTCGTCCATGCGGCGGACGTCGTCACGGACCACGGCGATCTCGGCGGTAAGATCGGCCTTGACGGCGGCGAGATCCGCACGCAGATCGTCGAAGCGCGCGTCGATGGCGGCGAACTGGACGGAGAGCAGTCCGCCGAGGGCGACACCTGTCCCGACGACGCTCAGGATGATCGCTGCGCCCGTGCCGACGATCCACTTGGTGTCCATGCTCATGCCGTGCGCCATCCTCCGAAGGTACCACTGCCGTGGCCGGTCGTCAAGTGCAATCACTTGGCAGGTTGCCAAACCCTGGATGGCAGGCGGCCATGCCCGGCGCCGGCATCCGTTCCACCTCTGCCCGGCGCACGCGCTTTCCTCGACGGCCCGGAGCGGTGCTCGTTGCGGCGGCCGGCAATGGCTTGGCCCGTGCCCGTGGTGCGCAGGCTTCGGGCCGCGTCGCGACCGCGGCGGCCGGCCAGGAACCCTTCGAGCGAGCCATCGAGCTTCGCCATGCGCTCGCGCTGGCGTAAGGCGAGCTCGACGGCCAGGAGACGGTCGTTCATGCGGCGAAGGTCGTCGCGGACCACGGCGATCTTCGGCGGAGAGGTCGGCCTGGACGGCGATGATCTCGGCGGTGAGATTCGCACGTAGATCGTAGTCCGCGTTGAACGCCAACGGGAGGCCTGTCTGTGCCGCGCTGCTCGTCTGGGCACCATACCGGGCGCTGTCGTCACCGTCCGTCACGACAGCCAGCGCCCCGCCGAGGATCTGCTTGTTGACGTCTGTCTGCGCATCCCACCAATCCTCGTTGGAGCAGGGTCGTATACGCGAGCATCCGCACCGCCATCGCGCGGTCCACGGTGGACTGGAACTCCAAGTGCAGCACCAGGTACAGCCACTGCTCGTCGTGGAAGCGCACGCGCCACACGAGGTCGCCGTGGCGCTGCCGCAGATCGTGGCTGACATGGCTGGCCGGCAGTGGAGCCAGGGAGGCGAAGTCGAGGGAGCGGCTCCAGTCGCGGGGGGCGAAGCCGTGCAACAGGTCCTCGACCATGCGTGGCCGGGAGAACAACTGTTTGTACGCGGGATCATCCATGGTACAACCCCGCAATCAGATCCCGGCCGCCCATCCCGACATTTCCCCCTACAAACCTACAACCTGCCGCGCCTTGCAGACTGGAATCGCACGGCGCATGCACGTTACCGTCGTGATCATGCCTGCCCGGCCCCGGGCAGGCCAGCACCTACAACAGCGGCGTCGTCCACGCCGGCATCTATTACGCGCGGGATTCCCTGAAGGCCGTCCTCTGCTGATCCTGGACTTCAAAGGTGCGCGTCCGGCACCGCGTGAGGGGCGCATTCCCGATTTCCCGGAGCAGTGCAGTGGGACTGTGAGGCTGGGGGAGGTTGAGCCGGTCTTCGGACAGACGGGGAGGGTGGTACTGGACATTACGGCTCGGACTGCTCATGATGGTGCGTTGAAATGGACAAGAGCGCCATCGACACCCCGAGCCGCGAGATCGATCTTGGCAACATTCCCGTCCACCTGCGCACTGCCCTCCGGCGGGCGCTGGAATTTGAGGCGCGTGCTCCAGCGCCCAGCTCGGCAGAGGAAGCGGAGCAGTGCGAAGAGCAGCTGCGGGCCATCGCGGACGAGTTCTTCGGCGCCCTCCTCACCCCCGTGCTGCAACGCGCGGTGCGCTCCGCCGCGGTTGGCGACGCAGCGAGCGCCCTCGTGCGCCACCTGCCCCGGCGGATGCGGAGCGACGGCCTGGAGACCGTCAACGTTCGCACCTCCCGGGGCACGACGGTGCCGGTCACGACGCCGTACTACCGCGAGAAACACGCCCGTCGGGCGAAGCGGAGGCCGGGACTCTACCCCGCCTTGGTGGTGCTGGGCATCTACGACCGGTGCACGCCGAAGCTGGCCTCCGATGCAAGCCGCGCGGTCGCCATGCACAGCTCGCTGGCCGAAGCGCAGGCGCAGCTCCGCTCCGAGGGCATCGCCCTGGATATCAAGACCCTCCGCTCGACCGCCTATCGCTACGCTGCGCGGGCCCGAGCGGCCCAGCAGAGCGCGGCGTGCGGTCTGCTGGACCGCGTGACCGGCAAGCGGGTGGTCGTCTCCCTCGACGGGGGCCGCGTCCGTGTGAGGCGCAAGAAGCGTGGCCCCAAGACGAAGAAGGGGCGCAACCGATTCCATACCGACTGGAAGGAACCGAAGCTCCTCATCCTGTACGTCGTCGGCGACGACGGGCGACCGTCTCAGACGTGGGCCCCGATCATCGACGGCACGCTGCGGGGACCGCAGGCGGTCTTCGCCCTGCTGTTGTCGTACGCGCGGCAGATCGGCCTCAACGCCGCTGACAAGGTGCTCTTCATCGCCGACGGCGCGCCCTGGATCTGGCGACGCCTCCAGCGCCTCATCGCTGCGCTCGGGCTCTCGCCGACACAGGTGCTGGGGCTGATCGACTTCTATCATGCCGCAAAGCAACTCTCCGACGCGGTCAAGCTGCGCCGCTGGAGCGCGACGCAACGCACCCGCTGGCTCAACCGCACGCGGGGGCTGCTCAAGCGAGCACGGGTGGACGAGGTGATCACGGCCCTGCGGGAGCTGTGCCGCGGGCGCACGGCCGGCAAGATCCGCACGCACCTCAACTACTTCCTGAAGAACCGTCATCGTTTCGCCTACACCACAATGGTCGGGCTCGGGCTTCCGCGGGGCAGCGGCGCCGTCGAAAGCGCCATCCGTCGCGTCATCAATCTCCGCATCAAGGGCGCATCCATCTATTGGCTACCGGAGAGCGTCGACGCGATTCTTCTCCTGCGGTCTTTCTATAAGTCCGGCAGATGGAACTGTTTGCAGCGGATGGCCATGACGCCGGTGGGTGTGAGCGCGTGACCGGGAAATCGGGAATGCGCCCCCGCGTGAGGCGAAAGCAGGCTCAGCGTATCACCTGTTGAAAGCAATGCGCTCCCGAAGGTCCTTTCCGTGGACCTCGATCTGCACTCATGGAAACCTTCGACGTGGTAGCGGGAATCGCGGCGCGGGTGCTCGCGGCGGAGCACGGGCGGTACGGTTGGCGGCTGGCGGTCAGGATTGCTCTTGCCCGACGCGGTCTCTTTCGATCCAGCCCTCGAGCCGCGCCAAGCGTTGGCCGAGGCCGGACACTTCGGCCGTCAGTCCCTCGATGCGGCTGCCGACAGATTCTGCGAGATGGTCTATTCGACGGCTCAGGTCGGCGTGGGCCGCGTCGTTGCGCCGCTCGGCCTGCACCTGGTTGCGCCAGATGAAGGCAGCGAATGCTACCGTCACGGTCACGTTGATGCCGGCCAGCGCCAGCAGCTCGCTCATGGTCTCTTCCACCCTCTCTTCCGCCGTGCGGCCCAGGATGCAACGATTCGGCGCGACCGACGCCCACGGCGGCGGCGACCCGATCGATGCGCTCGTCAGGCACGCGCGAAGACGCACGTTCAGACCGATACAGGCAGCGTAACACCCCCAGCCATGACCGCCAACGTCCCGCCCTGCCACTCCAGTGAGAGCATGCTTGGAGAAGAGGTTGCTGGGCGTTGCAGCCAGCGCCCGCAAGGAGTAGATTCGCCACGGTGACGAACGAGACGAAGATCATCCTCGGATCGACGATCGGAACGGTCCTGACGACGGCAATCGGACTGGCCGTCCTGATCACGACCCTCTTCGTGAACCTCGGCAGCCGGATCGAGGCGCTGCGCGAAGACATGCGCGAGGACTACCAGCGGCTCGACGATCGGATGCGAACGGTCGAGCAGGGCTTCGCGAAAATCGACCAGCGGCTCGCGACACTCGAGCGCGCAGTAATCCCCGCGGCCGAACCCGCCGAATAACCGACCCGCGTCACGGTGAAGGAAGTACCAGCTAGCGTACCGAGAGACAGATGGAGAGCGCTGGAATCATCCCGATCGTGCTGACCGCCATGGGCGTGGTCGCAGCAGTACTGCTCGGCGTGTGGGGGATCGCGGCGCGTTACGACAGCCGGCTGCGCGACAGGATAGCCGCGCAGGTCGGACAGCTTCGAGACCGGATCGACTCCCAGGGAAAGGAGACGACCGAGCAGCTCGGGCAGCTCCGAGAACGAATGGCCAAGCTCGAAGGGCTCCTGGAAGGGCTGCGGGAAGCGATCACCGGAAAGCGGTTCGCCTAGCCTGCGCCCGGTTCACCTCATACGCCGCGTCGACGCTCATCCGATACGCGGGCGAGCAGCTCGGCCGCCGTCCCGCACTCGATGATCCAGTCGCCAACCTCCGCCAACCGGCCCGCGTCGGCAACATCCTCCAGCGCGGCGGCCAGCCGGCGCGCTGTGGCTGCGTCGAACTTCCGCTCCGCCTGCCGGCACAATCAGCGCCGACACCAGATTGCCGCCCGGCGCTGCCGCAGATCGTGGCTGACATAGCTGGCCGGCAGTGGAGGCAGGGAGGCGAAGTCGAGGGAGCGGCTCCAGTCGCGGGCGGCGAAGCCGTGCAACAGGTCCTCGACCATGCGTGGCCGGGAGACGCATGCACGTTTCCGTCGTGGTCATGCCCTGGCGGGTCCGTTTTCCGCCACCCGTTCGGCGCTGGCCGGCTGACGTGCACGCAATGGAGACCGAGCCCCGGCGACGCCACGCCGGGGCTCGGTCGATGCCGTGGCCGGGATCGGCTACATCTTGGTGATCGTGATCCGGGCCACCGGGTTCTTCCAGTCGCGGTCCATCGGCATGAAGTCGCCGTGGCCGTTGATGCCGTTGCTGATGACGATGCCGCCCTCGCCCATGCCGATCGCCATGCCCATGCCCATGGCGTCGCATTCCGGGTAGCCCGCCGGGTTCGGGATCGACGAGCACAGCTCGTCGTTCATCTCGGTGCCGGCGTCGTACGCGTAGGCGTAGCCCATCATGCCGCCCTCCATCGGCAGCATCATGTTGGCGCCGACGAACGTGTCGTTGGTCGGGATGAGCATCGAGACAAGGCTCACCCGGTAGCCGTACATTCCCGAGATCATGAACTCCGTGGTGACGCCGGGAGTGTTCAGCATGTGCCCCTGGGCCACGACGTCCATGACGCCCATGCCCTTCATGCCTTCGAGCATCATCTTCATGCCGCTGGTGTCCCCCATCTCGGCGATGGCGCGGAGATGGTCCGACGCCTGCGTGCCCGGCAAGTACAAGTTGACGTCCATCGAGTGGGTCGCCAGCAGGAAGGGGGTGAAGGCCTGGCCCGGGGTGAGGTTCGTGATCTTGACCTGGTACATGTCCTGTGCGGACGCGCTCATCGGGTGTCCGATGACGACCAGGGCAACAACGAGGGCGAAGATGCTCAGGGTGCGTTTCATGTTGTGATCCTCCTCCGAGAAACATGGCTCTCCGCACACCGAGTCGCGCGGAGGCCCCGACAACGGAACCACACGGGCGTTCGCCACGACGCCCGCAACCGTTACGAACAGGAACACGATAATACATTGCCGTGCCGGCACGAATCACCCTGCCCGGGTGAGAGTCGTCCGCGCCGACCCCGCCTTGCCGCCGCTCGGTCCGATCACGCATGCTCTTCGGCGACATGACCGCGACCGACGCGCGGCGCGAGCTGCCGCTCCCCGCCCGCCTGCTCGATGCCCTCAGCGGCGTGTTCATCGTCACGTTGCTCTGCGTGCTGATCTTCGGACCGATCCGCATCGACGCGGTCGTTGCCACCCTGTCGGTCAGCTCCCTCGCGCGGCTGCTGGTGCTGCTGGCGGCGTCGGTCGCGGTCCGCCACCTCGCCTGGCCGCGTCCGCCGTTGCATCTGCGTTTCCTGGCTGCCGCCCGCGCCCTGGCCGGGTCGGTCGCCCTGCGCCGGGTGCTGCCGACGTTTCTGGCCACGCGCGGCGCGGTGCTGTTCACCGGTGTCCTCGCGGTCCTGACGATCGGGTTCCCGGACGGTGAACCGCCGGTCCGCATTTCGGAGAGTGAAGTCGTGAACCTGCCGCTCCGGTGGGACGCCGGCTGGTACCTGGACATCGCGGTACACGGCTACCGCTGGTCGCCCGCCGCCGAGGGGCAGCAGAACGTCGCCTTCTTTCCGGCATATCCCGCGTTGATGAGCCTGGGCGCCGCGCTCGTCAACGCGGGCAACGAGCCCGAGGGACTGGGCGTCCGGCTGAGCTACGAGCGCTACTACGTCTGGCACCTCGCGGCGGGGCTCGTCGTCGCGCTGGCCGCTTTCCTGTGGGGGCTGGCCTACGTGTACCGGCTGGCCCGGGAAGACCTCGACGACCGCTCCGCCACGAGCGCGGTACTGCTGCTGTGCGCGTTTCCGTTCGCCGTGTTCTACGGCGCGCCCTATTCGGAGAGCCTCTTCCTGCTGGCCACCGTCGCGGCCTTCTTCCACGCCCGCCGGGGCGAATGGGGGGTGGCGTGCGTCTGGGGCGCGCTCGCCGGCCTGACGCGTCCCAACGGCTTCGTCCTCTGCATCCCGCTCGCGCTGCTGGCTCTGCAGGCTCGGGCCCGCTCGCCGCGCGCCTGGCTGGCGGTTGCGGCGCCGCTCGGCGGACTGGCCGCGTTCTCGTTGTACCTGTTGGCCCATACCGGCAATCCGCTCGCTTGGCTCGACGCCCAAGCCGCCTGGGGGCGCTCCATCAGCGACGTGGACATGCTGCTCGCCTTCCCCCTGGAGCTCCGGACCGGTGAAGTCCTGTACAACGGGACGCTGGGCGAGCCGCTGCGCTGGCTCGACGGCGGCGCGGCGATCCTGGCGCTGGCGCTGGTCGTGCCGCTGACGCGCCGGCTGGGGTGGGCCTACGGCTCGTGGATCGTCGTCAACTTGGCGCTGGCGATCGGTTCGGGCGGGCTGCTCTCGGTCGGGCGCGTCGTCTCGACGCTCTTTCCTCTGTTCATCTACTTGGGCGCACGGCTCACGCCTGGGCAGTCCGGGCCGGCACTGGTGGTGTTCGCCCTGCTGCAGGGGCTCGGGGCAGCGCTGTTCTACACGTGGCGGCCGTTCATCTAGATAGACCGCGCGCGTAGACCGCGCGCCCGAATCGATGACGCCCGGAACCGGTTGCGTCACCGGCAGTTACGGCCCGAGCTGGCCGCGTGGCGGAGCCCGTGCGGCTTGACGCGGCGCTGCCGGCGGTGGTAATTTTCCTGCGCATGCTCCCAGGATCTCTATGGGTCGCGGGCGACCGGGAAGCTCAGGGCAGGAGCGGGGGGCGTTCGGGAACCGCCCATCCAGAACCGCTTGCGTCCGGCCGTCCGGCTCGAAAAGCCCTAAAGGCGAAGCTTACGCCAGCCGATAGTGCATGATAGAGTTTCGCGATGCTGATCGTGGGTAGAGAGCTTGCGAACAGTAGCTGCACGGGGAGTGGTGGACTTTCCGTTGCGAGAGGAAGCCCGCGATGGTGCGGGCGCCGGGCTCCTGCGGAGTCCGTGAATCGGGACCCGCAGGGTCCACCGTCTCGACGACGGGGAGTGGAGGAGGCATGACCATGAGCACACGGCGTTCCTTTTTTGTCACTGGCGTACTGCTGTTGGCGGTGATGCTGCTAGTGTCGGCAGCTCCGGCCGGAGCGCAGACTACGGCTGCACCTGAGGCGCCCACCCTTTCCAGCGTTGTGCCCAACGGCTACGGCGCATTGCTGGTGGTGTGGAACCGCGGTTCGCAGGATGCGACGAATATGCCATCCGGCTTCGACGTGCGCTACGAGGCGGTTGAAACAGGGAATACCTTCACCGGGGTCAGCGACATGATCATGAAGGTCGGCAACACGACGACCGCAACGATCTCCGGGTTGAAGCATGGAACGCGCTACCTCGTCCAAGTCCGCGCCAGGAACAGCGAGGGGAATAGCATCTGGACTTCCCCGGGCAATGAATCCGCCGAGACGACCCTGACCGTCCCCATGCCTGACGACGGGGAGGACTTGACTCTGACGGCGATGGACATGGCCATCATGGCCGAGTGGGAAGCAGGAGACGGCAACGGCGTGGATCCCACCGGCTACGAAGTGCAGATCATGCCGATGGGTAAGGCGTGGACGGGCCACGCGCACTTCGGCACCGCCACGATGACGACCATCGGCGGGCTTACGAACGGCACGGAGTACTCGGTCCGCGTCCGGACGCTGAACGGCTTCAGTTGGGCTGACGACCAGGGCTGGTCCGACGTGATGAAGGCCACCCCGATGGCAGGGGCGGGAACGCCGACGCCGACGACGACGCCGGCGCTGCCGGTCTTCGGTGCCTTCGCACTCGGCGCTGGTCTCCTGGCGGCGGGTCGGCGGCGTCTGCGCCGTCGGCAGCAGTTGCTGAACAGCTAGACCGAGATCCTCTTCCTCTTTCTTGCGGCCGGCGCCCCGTATGCTCATGGGGTGCCGGCCGTATGTCATTTTCTCGGCCCTCTCCTTCCCCAATCGACAGAAAGAGCGTTCTCCAGCCCAGTCGGCCTTGACGCTGGCGTCAAAACCGCACCCCCGCCGACCGTCTCCGGCCACGGGACGTCGAAGTCGCGGTCGAGGCGTGGCTATGCCAGCGTTCGTCCACTAGGTCCGCGACCCGTTCGGCGATGGCGAGCGATGCGGTCAGTCCGGGCGAATCGACTCCCGCGGCCTGCACGAGCGGGGGTTGCCGCCGGTCGCGGCGGATCAGGAAGTCCGAGAAGGTCTGCTCGGCGGGGGCGCTCCGGGCGCGGATGCCGCTGCCGCCGGGGCGGAGCTGATTCAACTCGAAGCCAGGCAACAGACGGCGTGCCGCCGCGTGGAACCGGGCGAGCGGCTCGCTGATCGCCGAGAACAAGGCGCTGCTCGATCTGCTCCACGTCTACGTCTGGCCCGGCATCCTGATCCTGGCGTCGGCCGGCGGCCTGGTCCTCGGCGGCGCGGCGCGGCGGGCGGCGGCGCGGGCGGGCCTGGCGGTGGGCGCCGGCGCCGTGGCCGCGTTCGCCGCGGCCCCGATCCTCGGCGCCCTGGTGGGCGGGTTCGATCACGCACGTCGTGCGGCCGCGGGCCGCCACCGCGCACGCCGCGGCCAGTCCGACCACCCCGCCGCCCACGACGGCAACGTCTATCGCCGGGTCGCTCATCGCACGTGCGGGCGGAAACGAAGCCGCCAGGGCATGACCAGCGACTCCGCGAGCACGTTCAGCGAGACCTTGGAACAACCGTGCCGGCGCTCGACGAAGACGATCGAGACCTCGCCGATCCGGGCGCCGTGGCGCCGGGCTTCGTGGAGGGTCTCGATGAGGAACGCGTACCCGTTGGAGACCAGCCGGTCGAGCGGGATGCGGCCGAGCGCCTCCCGCCGCCAGCAGCGGAAGCCGCTGGTGCAGTCGGCGACCGGCGCGCCCGTGATCGCCCGCACGTAGCGGTTGGCCGCCACGCTGAGCGCGATGCGGTGGAGCGGCCAGTTCACGACGTTGACGCCGTGCAGGTAGCGGGAGCCGATTACCACGTCGAACGTCTTGGCCGCCGAGACCAGCGCCGGCAGGTACGAGGGGCCGTGCGACAGGTCGGCGTCCATCTGACAGACGAGGTCGGCGTCGCTCGCGAGCACGCGCCGGAACCCGTCGACGTAGGACCGGCCGAGGCCCCTGCGCCCCCGGCGGTGCAGGACGTCCACCCGCCCCGGATGCTCGCGGGCGAGGGCGTCGGCCACCTCGCCGGTGCCGTCGGGAGAGTCGTCGTCGACGACGAGCACGCGGTAGTCGCCCTGCCGGAGCACGTCCGGGATCAGCACCGGGAGGTTGTCGCGCTCGTTGTAGGTCGGGATCACGACGGTGACGTTCATGCGCCGTGCGATTCTAGCTGGAAGGCGCGGCAGGTTGTAGGCTTGTAGGGAATACGTGTCGAAACGCGCCATCATCACGGGAATCACCGGGCAGGACGGTTCGTACCTGGCTGAGCTGCTGCTCGAGCAGGGCTACGAGGTGGTCGGAGCCACCCGCCGGCTCAGCGCGCCGAACCACTGGCGACTCGTGATCGGAGCGTCCCCGGCCGGAGACGCGGCGGCGGGCATGCTGGCTGCGGTGGCCGCACGAGTGCGGGCCGCCGGCCTGCACGTGGTCGCCGAGCAGTCCGTCCCCTTTCCCGGCGGCGGCGCCACGGCTTTACGGTGACCGCCGAGACCGGTATCCTGTTCATACCGGGCTGGCTGCGGATGCTCGACCTCGCCTGCCACACGTGGCTCCGGCCGCTCGACCGGCTGACCGGGGCGTCGTGCGCGCCGTTCGACCGGGCGTCGCGGCGCTGGCTGGGGCTGCGGCGGCACGGATACCTGCTGGCGACGGTCGCGGAACGGCCGGCCGCGGACGAGGCGGCCGGGACGCGGGCGGCGGAACCGTCCGGCGGGGAAGGAGTGGCCTGATGGACGCAGCGAATACACCGGCCCCGGCGGCCGGGCCCGGGCTCCCGCCCGCCGGGAAGCCGGCCGGCCCCGCGCCGGCCGGACCGGAGTCGAACGGCATGCTCCGGTTCACGCTCGTGACCGGCGCTTGGTTCGTCGGGCTGTTCGGCCTGATGCGGCTGCCGTGGGTGGAGCGGACCCTCCTGGAGCCGTTCGCGCAGCTCCAGCAGGGGGTGGCCGACCAGCTCACCGGCGCGCCCTCGGACCTCGTCTACGCCGACGCGAGCTGCAGCGGCGGCGACCCGATGGCGCTGTGCGCCGGGGCGATCCTCGCCTTTCCCGCCACCTGGGGTGAGCGGCTGCGCGGCGCCGCGGTCGGCCTGACCGCCATCACCGCCCTGAACGTCGTCCGGCTCGGCAACCTGTCGCTGGTGGCCGAGGACGGGGCGCTGCTCGATCTGCTGCACGTCTACGTCTGGCCGGGCATCCTGATCCTCGCCGCGGCCGGGTTCGTCTACGCCTGGATGGGCCGGCAGGGGGAAGCCGCGGACGGCGGCCCCGGCGGCGGGGCGGCGGCCGGCGCGCTGCTCGGCGGCGCGGCCCTCGGACCCGCGGCCCGGCGTTTCCTGCTGCTGGCGGCGCTGCTCGTGGTGGCCTACTTCGCCACCGCCCCGTTCTTCTACCAGAGCCCGGCCGTCGACTTGATCGCCGGGTGGATCGCCGTGGCCGGCGGGACCATCCTGTCCGCGGCGGGCACGACGGCGATCGTGCAGGGGGCGCTCATCTACACCTCGCACGGCGCCTTCATCGTCACCCAGGAGTGCATCTTCACCCCGCTCATCCCGCTCTACCTGGCCGGCGCGCTCGCCGCGCCCCTGGGCTGGAAGCGCCGGACGGCGATGCTGCTGGCGACGCCGGCCGTCTTCTTCGCCCTCGGCGTCTCGCGCCTGCTGGTGCTGGCCGTTCCGGCCGCGGTCGTCGGGTCGTACGTGACGGCCATCCACGCCTTCTCGCAGACGCTCGTCGCCGTCCTGCTGGTCGCCGCCGCGGCGTTCTGGACGGTGGGCGCGGCGCGGCGCGGCGCGGCGCGGGGGTGCCTGGCGATCGGGGCGGGCGCGGTGGCCGCGTTCGCCGCGGCGCCGGTCCTCGGCGCGGTCGTGGGCGGCGCGGCGGGGGGCCTGCAGGGCCTCGCCGGCCACGCGGGCCACGTCTTCGCCGACGACCAGGGCGCGTGGGCGATCCTGCCGGCCTTCCAGGTCGGCCTGTTCATCGCGCTCTGGATCGCGGTGGCCGGCGGCCGGTCCTCGTCCTGGCGGCGCGCGCTGGCCGGTCTCGGCGGGGTGGTCCTGATGCAAGCTCTGTTCGGCCTCCCGGTCGACGAGTTGGCCCACCACTACGGCTTCGACCCCCACGTGGGCCTCGTCCGCGGCTGGGCCTTGGCGTTGCCCGCGGCGGCGGTCTGGTCCCTCACCACCCGTCCGGCGCCGTTCACCGTGCTCGCGCCGGCTCCGCCCCGCGCGCTGCCCCAGGGCGGCTAAACGGCCGAGCCGGTTCGCGGAGGACGGAAAGGCCGTTGGTCGTCGCCGAGCCACTTGCAAAACTCTTGGGGTCGCGGCTCGGCTCAGTCCTCCGATTCTCAGGGGTGAACACCCATTGTTCTGGATTTCGACTGCGTGTTCTGGTCCTGAAGGACCGGCGGCAAGCCAGGAGACGGAAACCAAGGGGTCCAGCAGTGCGCGCGTCGACGGCAGGTCGTAGACCGCCTTGGCCACGAAGGCCCGCGCCATCGCCGCGCGGTCCTTGGGCGGCCGCCCCGGCGCCCGGAAGTACCGGGGAATCAGGCGCTCGATACGGATGACCTCCAGGGTCTGCACCAACTGCTGCTGTTTTTCGGTCAGTGGACCCAACGCCTGCTCCAACCGTGGGAACAGCGTACGCTTGGATCGACTCCCAGTAGGGGGCGAACGAGGCGCGCAGGGAATTCATGGCTTGTTGACCGCTCCTGCGAGCTACTGTATATTTACGCACAGGAATAATGTCAAGCTGTGGTTCGATGGCCGGTGCGGACCAGATGCGCCAGTACACGGAGCGATACGACGCGCTCAAGGCGGAACTGCAGTCGCTTGGGTTTCTCTTCCAGGGCAGCCTCCAGACCCGCCGGATAGCGTGTGGGAAGACCACCTGCCGCTGCTACCACGACCCGGACGCCCGGCACGGTCCCTACCACTACTGGACACGCAAGGCCCGCGGGAAAACCGTCGGGATGAGGCTCACCGAAGACGAACTCGTCCTCTACCAGGAGTGGATCGAGAACAACCGCGAACTGGAACGGATCGTGAGGGAAATGCGCGGCCTCTCTTCGCGCGTGCTTGCCCTCATAACCGGCCGGGAGGCCCCATGAACCCCCGCGTCTCGGGCTCGTCGTCGGCGGTGACCGCTACCACCGCTACCGCCATCCTTCAGACGCTACGTCCCGCCCACTGACCGTCCCTCGCCTGCGGCTTCCGGCAAAGAAAACCCGGCCGATTACCGATTTTTGCAAGAGGCTCGTGGAGCTCCACATTAATCGATGAGCTCGGGTACCTCTCCTACGATGCCCGCGCCGCCGACCTGATGGTAGCCGCTGGCCAGCTCACCGTCGATGACGTGGGTGACGAAGCGCGGCTTGACCGCCCGTTCCGGCGCTGACGCCACGATCCGCGCACGTGATCTCACTTGGCGGCAGCGCCGAACGCTGATATCGTCGGGAAAACGGCGCAACCCATGAGCAACGACACCAAAGCAATCATCGGAACCATCGTCGCAGCGGCCGTCTCCCTCGGCGGACTGCTCTCCGTGCAGTTCGCTGGCGTGAACACCCGCATCGACGACCTGCGTACCGAACTGACCGGCCGAATCGACGCCGTCGTTGTCGAGATCGCCACCGTCAAGGCCGACCTCTCCGCAGACAACGCCGATATCCGCAACGACCTCCGCCGCATGGACGACCGCCTGCGAGCCGTCGAGATCGCCTTCGGCAAGGTCGACCAGCGTCTGGAGACCCTGGAACGGCTCCACCGGCCCGCACCCGAGCCTGGCGCGTCAGGGAACTGAGGACCACCGGCCGGCGCCGGTGGCCCGCTTCACGGCGAGACGTTCGTACCACTCGAGGTTGGCGGTGCGGCCGCCGATGCAGACCAGATCGACGGGCACCGCGTCGCGGTACTCCGGCGGCTCGGCGGCCGGGCCGGAGAGCGGCGCGCTCACCAGCACCGGACGGCCCGTGCCGTCCGCGTCGGCCCAGCGGATGCGGTGAACCGTCGGCGTGCGGTCGACCTCCCGGATACGCCACGGCTCGGTCGGGTCGCCCATGTGGGTCAGCAGACTGAGTATCCCGAGGCTGCTCGCGTGCGTGGTCCCGAACTCGTGGGCGACGGCGATCTCCGGAATGCCGTCGTCGTCGAGGTCCCGCGCCGCCGCGTTGATGGAGCGGTTCAGGCCGCTGGCCAGCACGTGCCGCCGCCAGCCGGGGTTTTCGTACCAGGCTCTTCGATCCGCGTGGACAGACCGATGACGTCCGGCCGATGACGTCCGTGTTCGCAGCGTCATGCCGTCCCCCCCTCGCGGAATCCACTCGCCGCCGAGCACCGTCCCGCGCGGAAGGAGGCGCTGCCCGCCCTCGCGGACGTTGTCCTGGTTGTCGACGCTGACGGCGCGACCCGGTGCACGTGATCTCACTTGGCGGCGGCACCGAACGATGTTACCGTCGGGAAAACGGCGCAACCCATGAGCAACGACACCAAAGCCATCATCGGAACCATCGTCGCGGTGAACGTCTCCCTCGGCGGACTGCTCTCCGTGCAGTTCGCCGGCGTGAACACCCGCATCGACGACCTGCGTACAGAGATCGCCACCGTCAAGGCCGACCTCTCCGCCGACAACGCCGATATCCGCACCGACCTCCGCCGCATGGACGACCGCCTGCGAGCCGTCGAGATCGCCTTCGGCAAGGTCGACCAGCGCCTCGAGACCCTGGAGCGGCTCCACCGGCCGGCCGGCGCATCAGGGAGCTGAGGACCGGCACGACCGACCGGCACCGGTAGCCCGCTCACGGCGAGACGTTTCGTACCACTTGAGGTTGGCGGTGCGACCGCCGAAGCAGACCGGATCTGCGAAGGGTGCGGCTCTTTTGCGTCGGCGGTCCAGAGGGGTCCAGGAGGGGCTGCGAGCGGCATGGCAAGAGCTACTTGACCCGGCGAAGGCGAGGTGAGGAGGGCGATGGGGGCGGCTCGCTGACCGGCGGTGCTATCCCGTCAGCGTAGCGCTGGGCGTGGTTCCGCTCGTACTCGCGCGCGTCGTGGAAGTCCCAGTACGCATCGAAGTCGCCGCTGGCCCGTAGCGCCCGCAGCTTCAGGACCGCCTCGGCGCCGACCAGCCGCCAGCGGGCTCCGGTCAACTCCATCCGGTCGCGGACCAGGTACCGGCACGCCCCTTCGATCACGCCGGTGGCGATGGGATAGCCCGCCGCGAGGTAGCGGTCGTAGTGCAGATACGGCGCGTACTTCTGCAGGTAGTCGGCGCACGTATCGACCGGCTTGCGGGTGTCGCTCGACAAGCCTGCGACGGTCGCCGCCCGCCGCATCGCCGCGGCCACCTTGCTGGACTTGCCCTCGAGAATGCTCTGCACGCGCGTCCAGGCCCAATGCGCCGCGTCGGGGCTCCCCTCGCGATGGAACACGTGCGCCGCCTTCCAGACGTACTCGACCACGTGAATGATGTCGAGGATCACCGTCACGTCGACGCCGTAGGCGGCGGCGCCCGCTTCGACGAGGGCGAGTTGCGTCTCGGCGCCGTCGACGAGCACGACCCAGCGCTTGACGCGCTCCGGGTCGTGGCGCTCGGCTTCCAGCATCGCCTCGGCGACCACCTCGGCCGGATCGTGTTCGAGGCTCGCCCAGACCCGTTTGGCCACCGGGCGAGGACGCACCGCCGCGGTCTTGGCCCGATTCTTGGCCTTGGCCGCCGGCTGTCGGGGCATCAGGCTACAGAGAAACTCGTGGGCTCAGCAGCCTTCCCGCCGGCTGATCCGCACCCCCCGGCACCCGGCTGTCGCCTCGTCGCGCCCTGGTTTCATACCTACGCGGGTCCGGCACCGCCGGGTGGAGAACTCTGCAGGAAATCCTCCGGGCTGCGCACCAACGGCGCGACCGCGTAGACGGCGGCCACCGTCGCCATGCGTTTGGCGTGCTTCTTCTCGCCCGGCCGCAGGCGGTTGAACGGGGAGAGCTGCTCGCGTTGCCGCCGGCGCCTCTCGGCCGCCTTGCGCGTCGCCTCGCGCAGGTCCTCGTGATGCAGCACCACGCCCTTGCCGTCGAAGGTGAGCACCACAACCGACTCGTCAGCGACCGGCTCGCCCGCCGCCGCTCGGCGCCGCGTAGAAGGCGTCGAAGTCCTCAGCCGCGCGAGCGACCAACTGTTCCGCCTGACGCTTGGGCACCTGGGCCCCGCTATGGCGAGACAGCTCGAACAGCGCTTCGTCGAACGACCGCGATGCGGCCGCTTCGGCCACCCGGCGGCGCACCTCGAGCGAGTAACGCTCAGCCGGCAGGTTCAGCGACGCATCGAGCGGATGCAGACTGTCGTGACCGTGCCGCGCGTAGCCCAGGCGCTCGACCGCCACCGTCCCGAAGGTCGTCTCCAACTGCCGGTCGTGCAGCCGCCGCTCCGAACGCTCGACGCCGTCGGCCCCCTCGACCGGACCCGCCGCCTCCCCCGGGCTGCGTTGGTCGAGGTGCCCTTGCAGGAGCTTGCGCATCAACTCCTGACCACGCCGGTTCAACTCCCGTTCGAGGTCGCTCTCACGCATCTGCAGGGCCTCGCGCGAAGAAAGGTAGGCTTTGGTCTCCGCGAAAGAAGCCTCCGCCGCCGCATAGGGCGCCGGGGCGGGTGGAGCGGTGCGGCGGAGAACAACTTGCATGGCTCAACGCTCCCGTAACCCCCGTAACCGCCGCTTGTCCAGGCCGCGCGCCAGCACCGCGCTGGCCAGGTTCTTCCTCAGTACGCATCCAGGCTCCGGCTACCCGCGGCGGCTGCGGACCGCCGCAACTGGAGCCAAGTGTCACCGTGCGCCGGTCGGCTCCCATCGGATCGCGGACCAAATGCCGACAGGCCCTTCGATGAGCCGGCGACGAGCACCGCACGCCGCGTCGCCGCTGCCACGTGGATGATGTCGAGTACCACGGTGGCTTCCAGGGCGTACGCGGTGGTGCCCGCGAGGCGGTCGCGATGGTCACGCGGCGGCGCATCTCGACCAGGTAGCGCTCCGGCAGCAGGTTCAGCGCGGCATCGAGCCGACGATGCAAGCCGTCGTGACCGCGCCGCGCGCAGCCCAGACCCACAACCTGCATCGTGCCGGAGGCCGTTTCGGCGTGGCTTTCGTGCTCGCGCGGCTCCGAGCACTCGACACCGCTGGTGTCCTCGGCCGGACCAGCAGCCTCTTTCGGGCTGCGTTGGTCGCGATGTCCTTGCAGGAGCTTGCGCACCAACTCCTGGCCCCGCCGGTGCAGTTCCCGTTCGAGTTCGCTCTCGCTCATCTGCCGGGCTTCGCTGGACGAGAGGAAGGCTTTGGCATCCGCGAAGACAGCATCGGCCGCTGCGCACGGGGCTCGCCTCGGGGGATCGATGCAAGGGACGCAGGTTCGGGGCACGTCGAATGTACGTCCCTGGAATCCTGTCGTCACAGCCATCGCAGGTCTGCCTCCCTTCCCACGGCACCGTACCAGAACGCCGCGCGAATGTCCAGAAGGGAGCGCGCCTGTCGGGGAGAAGACCGAAGGTGTTCGGCGCCGTGACGAGGCTCGGCTGGCTGCCGAAAAGACGCCGGTACGCGCTGGCCTGCTTGATGTCCCTCCCGAAATGGCCACTGGGGAGACGCATCCGCGGGCAAAAGAGCCCATGAATAGGGCGAAAAATCCTCTATGAAGAGCCGCACCCCGCGAATGTCCAGAAGGGAGCGCGCCTGAGGGGGACCGGCGCGTGCCGGCGTCGTGGTCGGGTCGGGCGGCGGCCCGAAAAGAGGCGGATGGGGCGCTCGCCGGACGCTGTCACCCCTCAAAACGCACTGAAGAGGGAGTGTCCTCGGACATAAACCCTTATGAATGAGCGAGATAGCAATCTATGAAAAAGAGCCGCACCCATCCGGGAGACGTGGTGCTGGTGAGAAAGGGAGTGACGGAAGGACGTAGTATCGGCGTCGTCTACAAGAACGACTACCGTGACAGGCGCAGCGCTGATAGCAAGTTGCACGTCCTGTGGTTGAGCAAGCTGACCGCCGATCTGCCGGGACAGACTACGAGATACGGCTTCACCAAGGACAACGGAAACACCGAGCATGTCTTTCGGCAGACCGCTGAGTACGAGCAGACGTTCGAGTTGTTGGATCGGTTCACCCGCGACGCCGCAGACAATGACGATGACGGCGGGCCTGTGCCGCCGATTCGAAACGGGTCCGATCTGCAGACGCTGGCGCACGAACTGCTGATCGATTCTGTTTACCTGCGCAAGATTCAGCGACTGTTGGATGACAAGCGGCAAGTCATCTTTCAAGGTCCCCCGGGCACCGGGAAGACCTTTGTCGCGCGGAGGTTGGCGGCGTCGCTCGCGGGGACGGAGAAGCGTGTGCGGCTGGTTCAGTTTCATCCTTCGTACGCCTACGAGGACTTCGTTCAAGGGTTGCGTCCCAAGTTGACTGACGGAGCGCCCGGCTTCGAGCTCAGGGACGGACCATTGATTGCCATGGCGGAAGCCGCGCGAGAGGATTCCGATCCGGCCGCGAAGTACTTCCTCATCATCGACGAGATCAACAGGGGCAATCTCGCAAAGGTCTTCGGCGAGCTGTACTTCCTGCTCGAGTACCGTGATCAGCCGATCCAGCTTCAGTACTCGGACAAATCGTTCGAGCTCCCCAAGAATCTCTACATCATCGGCACGATGAACACCGCCGACCGCTCGATTGCGTTGGTGGACTTGGCGCTGCGTCGTCGTTTCCACTTCGTGGAGTTCCACCCGGACAAGGCGCCGGTCAAGGGGTTGCTCAAGCGCTGGCTGGACAGGAACACATCTGGTGTGGCGTGGGTCGCTGACTTGGTGGATCGCGCAAACAGAGAGCTCGACGACCGGCAGGCGGCCATCGGACCGAGCTGCTTCATGAGGGACGGCCTCGACGAGGACGTTGTCAGAGACATCTGGGAGCACAATGTCCTCCCCTATATCGAGGAGCGGCTGTACGGGCAGCACGAGCGCTTGCAGGAGTTCGCATTCGACCGGCTGTGGCGGAAGGGTGACGGCGATGCGGAGGATGGGTGCGAGGGCGGCGGCCGGGCCGGTACCGCGGATGAGACATCTTGATCTGCGGGAGTTCGAGCAGAGCGAACCGACCCGGCTGTCACTCGGCGCGCGACGTGCGCTTCGCGGTTGTCTGCCGTCGCTCACCATCGCGCCAGCGCCCGACTCGGAGCATGCGTACGTCCTGACTCCCGGCGCGACCATCGGCGCGGTCGAGATCGAAGATCTGTCGGTGTCCATTCAACCGAAGCTGGGCATCGGTCGCGTGCTGTTCCTGGCTTCGTACGCCATGGGTGCGTTCAGGCTCAGGGACAGGGACCGCTTCGACTTCAGGGACGAGGACACGCTGGTCGAGGCGCTGGTCCCTGGGTTCGCGTCGGCTGCCAAGCGTGCGTTTGCACAGGGGTTGCTCCACGGTTACAGAACGGAGGAGGAGACTCTACACGTCGTCCGCGGGCGAATTCGTATGGACGAACAGATTCGGCGAAGGTTCGGCGTTCCTCTCCCGATTGAGGTTCGTTACGATGACTTCACCGAGGACATTCTGATGAATCGGCTGGTGAAGGCGGCGGCTGCACGCCTTGGGCTGATGCGCATCCGGTCGCGGCAGTCGCGCGCTGACTTGGGTTGGGTCGACGCGACGCTCGGGAACGTTGCCGCCGTCGAGTTCGCGCCGAACGCTTTGCCCGAGGTGTCGTTCAATCGTCTCAACGAGCACTACCGGGAGATCGTCGCCCTGGCCCTGCTCATCCTGCGCTACTCGACGATCGAGACCGAACGAGGTGTCACGCGTGCGGCGGGCTTCCTGATGGACATGAACCGGGTGTTTCAGGACTTCGTGACCCAAGCGCTCCGCGAAGCCCTGAGCCTCTCGGATCAAGCGTTCCGCTCCGACAGCGGCATTCGAGGTGTGACCCTCGATGAGGGTGGCAGTGTCCAGCTCAAGCCGGATCTCTCGTGGTGGGACGGGCCGCATTGCACGTTCGTCGGCGACGCCAAGTACAAGCGGGTCGTGGACGAGCGCGTGCCCAATGCGGATCTCTATCAGCTTCTCGCGTACGCTACGGCGCTCGATCTACCAGGTGGCCTGCTTGTGTATGCCCAGGGCGAGGCAGACAACGTGGTGCATCGGGTGCGCCACGCCGGCAAGCGACTGGAGGTCGCTACGCTGGACTTGTCCGGGACAATCGAGAATCTACGTGAGCGCGTCCAGAAACTGGCGGAGAGAGTGCGTTCCATTCGAGGTGAGGGTCGCCGCCGGATACACGCCGCGTGACGCGGAATGGCGTCGCAGGGTGCCTTCGGCAGGACCACGCCGGCGGGCGTACAGAAGGAAGCCCGCGAGGACCGGACCGGCCTCGCGGGCTTCAGTGAGAGAACGAGATTCTATTCCGGCTCGGTCGGGTCCCGCCCGTCGCGCGGGGCGCCGGTGCCGGACGAGCCGGCGAAGAGCCGCGTCCCGTCCCGGAACGTGACGTCACGGCCGTTGGCCCGGAACGCACCGTCGATCGCCTGGTAGCCCTCGACGAGCACCTCGGTGCCGGGGATGACCGAATCCCGGCGCCAGCCGCGACGCACCAGGGCTCCGGGAGGGCCCGCCTCGATCATCCAGGCGTCGACGGAGCCGTCCTCGTTGGTCACGTCGATGTGCATCCAGGCGTGCGGGTTGATCCACTCCATCTTGGTGATCGTGCCCCGCAGCGCGACCGGTTTCGTCGCGTCGAACTCGGCCGAGAAAGCGTGATGCGCGAGCGCCGAGCCGCCCGCTACCAGGATGGCGAGCGCGACGCCCGCCAAGGTCAGTGCCAGTCTGTTCCGCATCGGTCGATACCTCGCTGTCGTGCTCTGTTGCGGGTGCGTGAGACCTATCGGCCGTCCGCTTCCGCCGCCTCACGGTCGCGCGCCCGCGCGCCGCTCAGGATGTTGAACATGCCGTAGTTGCCCTCGTGGCAGGCGTACTCGACCAGCTCGTACTGCTCGTCGTCGACGTCGAACGTGAACCGTCCGGTGTAGGGCGCGGTCCAGACCGCGGGGTCGTCGACGGTGAACTGGAACTCGAGCCGCGTCGGACTGATCCTGGTGAACCGCTCGGTCAGCACCATGTCGGGGCTCGATCCGCGGTACGAGGCCCGAGCATTGAGATTGGTCGTCTCGACCACCAGCGTGTCGCCCTCCCACTGGCCCTGCGCGCTGCCGAGCCACGAGGTGAGCTGCGGTCCGTCCTTCGGCCGCGGGGTCGTCGGGATCACCCGCGTCTCGTGGATCATCTCCTTCTGGATCGCGACGAAGCCGGGACCCTGGTAGATCTGCAGGCCGTTGTTGTAGACCCCGGGGAACATCAGCCCCGGCAGCCCGCGCGTGATGCAGCGGACGAACGACGTCGCTTCCTCAGGGCCGGCGATGTTGGTGGTCGTGTAGCGGGCGCGGTCGCTCGCCACCTGCGCGGCCCGTCGCTCGCCTTCCGGCGTCAACGCGGGAAGGCGGCCGTCGGGCGGGTCGATGATCATCGCCACCTGCGTGGACGGGGCGTTCTTGTCGTAGCCGAGCGTGGTGTCGCGCCACTCGCGCTCGTAGCCCCAGATGCTGCCGAGGGTGCCGCGCTCGCGCCGTGCCGTCGCCTGCTCCGGCGTCAGCGCCTCGATCTCCGTCAGGTCGAGGGGGCGCTCGAGCGGTATGCCGTGCGACGCGTTGCCGGTCCAGACGCCCTGCAGATCGGGCTCGCCCCAAGGGGTGCGCGGCGTGTCGTAGGGCTCGGTCACGTCCGCGAACACGGGCGCCGTGCCGGTCGCGTCCACGCCTACGAAGCCGGTCTCGACGAGGGCCAGACGGACGTTGTCGGGACCGTAGATGAAGGCGCGCGGCACGGCCGCACGGGCGTTCTCCGGCACCACCGGGTCTTCCTGGAACTCGACCCCGGCGTCGCGCAGCTCGGCCGCGGCGGCCTCGATGTCGTCGACGACGAAGCCGATGTGATCGATGGCGCGGCCCTCGGTGGTGGCCGGCGCGCCTTCGGCGTGCTCGGAGGCGAAGAGCCAGACGCTGTCGAATCGCAGACCTTCCTCCTGGCCCGCGTGCGTGGCCCGCTCACCGCCGAACATCTGCTGGTACCAACCGAGGGTCGCCTGCGGATCGGCCGCGCTCAGGTGGACGTGGTGAAAGCCGAGGTACTCCTGGTCTTCCACCATCTCGATCCGTGTGCCCCACGGGTCGAAGATGTAACCGTGCAGGTAGCCGCCCGGGGCCTCGCGCAGCGTCGCGCCGCCGGGGAAACGCTGCAGCCGCACGCCGGAGCCGCGGACGCCGATCTCCTCGAGCTCGGCCATCTTGGCGGTCAGGTCGGGGTACGAGAACCCGATGTGGTTGACGCCGGTCCCCTGCGTGCTGCCCATCGTCGGCTGCGGGACGAAGGTCACCTCGACGCCGTAGCAGTCCGCCGTGTCGTCGCGGTCGGCGATCGGCGCGCAGTCGAGGTGGCGCGCGTACCAGCGCACCGACTCGGGTGGCGCGGACGAGGTGATGTGGACGTGGTGGTAGTCGGCGTCCGCCGCCCGGACTTCGGCCGGCGCCGCACCGACGAGCACGCCCACGGCGAGGAGCGCAAGTGCAGTACGTGTCAGTTTCAGTGTCATGACGCGATTCCTCCGTGGTCTTGATCGACCTCTAGCTAGCGGGTCGGCTCCCTGCGCAGATGCCCGTACAGCAGATCTTCCGAGAACTCGACGCACTTGAATGCCAGCACCCGTGCGTTCTCCTCCAGCCGGCGATACAGCAGCAGGCTGATGTCCCACGGCCGGGTGAAGACGGTGGGATCCTCGAGCGTGGCCTCGTAGCGGATCACGTTCGGCCCGAGCGGCGTGTAGCGTTCCTGGACCCGCAACTGGTTGCTCGCGAAGTTGCCTGCGCGGTCGAACCACGCCTCGCCGAGGAAGCCCTCCGCGTCCACGATCAGCGTGTCGTCCTCCCACCGGCCGTGCGAGCGGCCCATCCAACTGTCGATGGGCGGCGGCTCGGGGTTGTCCTTGTCCATGTGGACGGTGCGGTTCGCATCCGCGAAGCCGTGGATCATCAGGATCTTCCGGTCGCCCTGGATGATCCGGAACGGATACGGCATGTAGTTGGCCCGCGGCACGCCGGGCATGAAGCACTTCGCCTCGGGATCCGCGCTCATGCGGTTCGCGAAGTTCTCGTCCCGCTGCTGCCGCGCCGCGGCCTGGTAGGGGATCTCGCCCCCGATGACGACGCCCTGTCCGGGCGGAATCGCGCCGATGGCGCCGAGGTCGGGATGTCCGGGGCTGGCCGGATGGTCCTCGAGGTTCCAGTTCGCCGTGCTCATCGACTGCCAGACGCCGTTCAGATCCGGCCGATCGTCCCAGGTGCGGGCGACGTCGCCGCTCTGCGCGAACGACGGGCTGGCCGCGAGCGCCAGGACGAGGGCCGCGAACCCGACGGAGATACGGAAGATGTGCGGAGCAGGTTGCGTTTTTTTCATGTGCGGAGACACTCACTCGATGGTGGAACCCGGATCCCTGCCGAGAGGCCCTGGAGCAATGCCTGGCCGCCGCCGGTAGCGGCGTCGAAACGAGTACGGCAGAGACTCCGGAACCATGGATTCGGTAATGATACCAGTCAAGGCGCCCGGCCGCGAAGCAGTGTCGTTGCTCGCGGGCTCGCGTGCCCCCGGGACGGCGTTATGATGCACGAAATGAAGTGGACGCGGATGGTGGCGGTTGTCGCTGACAGCGGTGGGTCGTGGAGCAGGCTCACCGTCGCGGCCTCGCTGGGCGCCGTGGTCGCGTTCGGCACAGGCTGCACCGGAGACTCCCGCGGGAGCGGACTCGACCGGACCCCTGCCGGCGCCGAGCCGCGCGAGTCGGCGCGTCCGAACATCGTCTGGATCGTCGCCGACACCCTCGACGGAGCTTCCGTTTCCGGCGGCCTCGGCGGAGCCCGAGCCGTGGTTGCCGAGACCTCTGCCGTTGCGTCCGGCCCGGCGTCGGCGCGCGCCGCGCTGCTGATCGGAATGTCCCCCGCGGCCCTCGGCCTCGACGCGGCGACCGGTCGGTTGGTCGGTCCGCCGCCGGCCGGCGTGACGGTCCTCCCGGAACAGCTTCGGCAGGCTGGCTACTACACGAGCCGCGCCGGGCCGCCGCGCCACAATCTGGCGTCCGGCCATGCCGCGCCCATCCAGACCGTGCACGTGGACGGCGGCGTCCACGCCGAGGCGCGCGCCCGGCCCGTCCCGGTCGAGGACCTGGCGCAGCCCGGGCTGTTGGGCGCGTGGGACGCGGCCGGTCCCGCCGCGGACTGGCGCGGCCGCGAAAAGGACTGGGAGTCTCCCTGCACGGTGTCCTTCGGCTGCGGCGGCGCGCGCAGTCCGGGCGCCCGTCCGTTCTTCGCGCTGTTCAACCTCGAGCTGCAGGGGGCCGGCGACGGCGAAGACCTCGGGCCGCAGGTTGCGCGGGTCGTCGAGGCGCTCGAGGCCGACGACCTGTTGGAAGACACCGTGGTTTTCCTGATCGGCGCGCGCGGACCGTCGCCGACCGTCACCGTCCGCTGGCCCGCCCGCATCGCCGGCGCGGTCGAGCCGGAAGATCCGGCAAGTCTGCTGGATCTCGCGCCGACCGCCCTGGCGCTGGCGGGTGTGCCGGCGCCCGCGTACATGGAGGGACGCGCGCTGGTCGGCCCCGGCCGGGATGTTCCGCCGGCGCAAGCAGTCGCGGCAACGCGGGTGGGACGCAGTCCGGGTTCCGATCCCGGCGTTGCCGCTTCGACACCGGACATGACTCCGGTCGCCGCCACCCCTGGCGGCTATCCGACAGGCGGCCTGTTCCACGTCGCACCGCGCGTCGATCTAGGGTGCGACACCGAGGGAGCCACGATCGTCTACACCACCGAGCGCGAGGCGCCGTTCCACTGGCGGCTCTACGACGGCCCGTTCCGTATGCGCTTCTGGACGCTCCGGTTCCAGTGCGGGCGGCTCGGCTACCGCGACAGCGACATCGTGACGTACGATTTCGACGTCGAGTGAACTTGGAGTGAACGCAAACTGGAGGGTGTCATGAGGCAAAGGCACGTCTTGCTCGGCGTGGCGGTTGTAGCGTTGGCGGCGGCGATGACCATGGCGCCGGTTCCGGCATCCGGTCAGTCGGCGGACTCGACGCCCCGGACGTCCTGGGGGCACCCGGACCTGCAGGGCTACTGGACGAGCTCGACCTACACGCCGCTGGAACGGCCCGACAACCTCGCGGATCGGGAGTTTCTCTCGGAGCAGGAGCTCGCCGAGCTGAACGAGATCCTGACCGCCGAAGGGGTGGATCCGCTGCGTGCGCGCAGCATCCTCGCGGCCGAGACCGAGGAGGAGCGCCTTGAGCGGACACGGCAGACGCAGGAGAACATCCACTACGACAACTCCATCTGGCTGCGCGAGAACCAGCCGCGACAGCTCACGACCAGCCGCACGTCGCTGATCGTCGATCCGCCCAACGGCAGGATCCCTCCGCTCGTCCCGTCCGCCCAGGAGCGCGAGGCGTTGCGGCGCGCGGAGAGCCGCTGGCTGGTCCAGAACATTTCGCCGCAGTCGTTCGACAGCCACCAGACCCGCACGCTCCAGGAGCGCTGCCTGGTGTGGCGCCACGAGGGGCCGCCGATGCTGCCCCCCTCCTACAACGACCTGATGCAGATCCTGCAGACCGAGGACTACGTGGTCGTCATGCAGGAGATGCGCGAGAACGACGCCCGGATCATTCCGCTCGACGGCCGTCCGCACCTGGCGGCGAGCATGCGGGAGTGGTCGGGCGACTCGCGGGGGCGGTGGGAAGGCGACACCCTCGTCGTCGAGTCGATCAACTTCAACGACAAGGTGCACTTCAACGGATCGAGCACCGGGCTGCACGTCGTCGAGCGCTTCACGCGGATCGACGACGAGAACATCCGCTACGAGTTCACCGTCACCGATCCGTCCACCTGGACCCGTCCCTGGAGCGTCGAGTATCCGCTGATGAAGCGGGAGGGGCCGCTTTACGAGTACGGGTGCCACGAAGGCAACCACGACGCCAGGCACATCCTGGAGGTCGCGCGCAACCTCGACAAGGCGGCCGCCGCCGAAGCGTCGAAGGAGAAGTAGGGGAGTACGATGCGCACCCATCAGCTTGCGGTCGTTCTCTGCGGCGCTCTTGTCCTCTCGGCCTGTGGGCCGGGCGATGCCGGCGATACGATCGGCGATCCGCTCGGGCCAATCGTCGAGACCGGCCTGGGGACCCTCGAAGGCGAGCGGGTCGCCGGCGACGACGGCGTCCTCGTGTTCCGGGGCGTGCCGTACGCCGAGCCGCCGGTGGGCGACGCGCGCTGGCGCGCTCCGGGGGCCCAGGCGTCGTGGGAGGACGCGCGGTCGGCGGCGACGTTCGGGCCGGCCTGCTGGCAGCGGCTCACGCCGGCATCCTCCGTTTACACCCGGGGCGATCTGGAACGCGACGAGGACTGCCTGTATCTGAACGTCTGGACCGCGGCGGAAGAGGCGCACGAGGCGCGGCCGGTGATGGTCTGGTTCCACGGCGGCGGACACACCGGCGGCTGGGGCAGCGCGAAAATCTTCGACGGCACGGCGCTCGCGAAGAAGGGCGTCGTGCTCGTCACCATCAACTACCGGCTCGGACCGTTCGGCTTCCTGGCGCACCCCGCCCTGACCGCCGAGTCGCCGCACGCCTCCTCCGGCAACTACGGGCTGCTCGACAAGGTGGCGGCCCTGGAATGGGTGCGCGACAACATCGCGGCCTTCGGCGGCGACCCGGGAAACGTGACCATCTTCGGGCAGTCGGCCGGCTCGTGGAGCGTCTGCTACCTGCTGGCGTCGCCGCTGGCGTCCGGTCTGTTCCACAAGGCGATCGGGCATTCCGGCGGCTGTTTCCGCGGCGGCCGGCCCGACCTGCCGGCGGCGCACGAGGCGGGTCTGGCCGCGGCGGCCGGGCTCGGGGTGGAGGGCGACGGCGCCGAAGCGCTCGCCGAGCTGCGGGGCCTCGACGCCGCGGCGGTGCTCGATTCCGACCTCGGGTCGGGCGCCATCGTCGACGGCTGGTTCATGCCGCGGCCGGCCCGCACGATCTTCGAGGCGGGCGAGCACAACGACGTGCCGGTCATCGTCGGCGCCCTGGCGAACGAGGGGACGACGCTGTACGCCAACATGCCGGAGCGGACCCAAGCGGAGCTGGTCTTGCTGCTGCGCGAGCAGTACGGCGACCACACGGACCCGCTGCTGGCCGCCTACGCGGCGGACGTCGAGAAGTCGGCGAAGTGGGGCGCCCAGGGGATCCAGGCCGACCGCAGCTTCGTCTGGGAGATGCGAACCTGGGCGCGCACGGTGGAGGCGGCCGGCAACGACGCCTATCTCTACTTCTTCAGCCAGGCGCCGCCGGTGTTTCGCATCTACGTCCCCGAGCGCGCCGCCATCGACATGCCCGACGGGCCCGACGGCTACGGTGCGTACCATTCCGGCGACCTCGCCTACGCCTTCGGCAACACCGGGCTGTTGGGGGTCGGCTGGACGGAGTGGGATCACGAGATCTCGCACGCGATGACGCGATACTGGGTGAACTTCGCGCGCACGGGAGATCCGAACGGCGACGGGCTCGCGACGTGGCCGCGCTACGAGGCGGTGGCCGACGAGTGGCTGGAGTTCGGCTCCGACATCAAGACCACGCGTGAGGTACGCAAGAAGAAGCTCGATCTGTTCGACAGCGTCAACGCGCCGCCGGCGTCGTAGGCGCGCACGTCCCGAGTCCGGGCAGCGCTGCCTGCATGGCTGGTGCAGTACAATCGGAGATCGAGACATGACACGCGACTGGATCCCGCCGTCACCGCTGGAATCGGTATCGACCTTCTGGGAGTTCACACGTTGGCCCGAGGCGAGAGTCAGGGCTGGGGCCATGCTGACGATCCTTGCCTGTGTGGCCGGCGCAGCCATGCTCAGCGTGTTCTTTCTGGACTCGTTCGTCGAGTCGGGGAATTCGTTCTTCATGGCGATGGTGATGATTGGCGCCCTCACGCTTTTTCTCGTGACGTTCGCGCTATGGTTCATCACCACGTTGGTGTTTTGGCGCGTTCTCCGGAGATCGCGTCCGAGCCGTGGCGTCACCGAGGTCATCAGGGCCAACGAGGAACTGATCGCAAGGTTCCGGTCCGGTTGATGCCCGGCACGCAACCTGACGCGGGGGTTGGCCGTTCGTCGACCGATGCCTTCGTTCCGAAGGGCACACTTCCCGGTACCGGGGTAGCGACGGTCATCGTGGCCCTGGGCCAACTGTTCGAAGACGAGCCGTGGCGCAGAGCTTTCGCTTATGGGGGGCCTGCATTGGCAGGGCTCTTGTCAACCGCGTGGGGTTGGTTCGCAGGGCCTCTGGAGCGGCGGCAATATTTCCGGGCGGGACTCAGAGAAATCGATAAGGGGCTGAAGGATCCCGGCACGACCGAAGAAGAGAATAAAGAAGCTCAGAGAACAGCGTGAGAAGTTGCGAGAGGCATACTTGGGGTGGATACATCGAAAGATTGGTGGGAGCAACTGAGCGGAGAAGCCCTGACTGCATTCTCCGAGTCGTGCATGCTGCCCGAATCCGGGTACGACGAGGAGGAATCATGAAATCCGTCGCACTGCCTTGCATCGCTTTGTTGACCGTCATGGCTGCGCTGGCGACGGCGCAGTCGCAGGACGTGGATCTCACCGGCGCGGACGGTACGAACCTGAAAGCGACCTACATGTCCCCCGGCCAGCCCGGTCCGGCGATGCTGCTCGTCCACCAGTGCAACATGGACCGGACGTCGTGGAGCGGCATCGCGTCGCAACTCGTCGACGCCGGGGTCCACGTGCTGACCCTGGACCTGCGCGGCTTCGGCGACAGCGGCGGCCCGCCGATGCGCGAGATGGGGTTTCAGAACTTCATGCAGCAGGCGCCGGGTGACGTCGACGTCGCGTTCGACTATCTCGCCGGGCAGGCGGGCGTCGACGCGGCGCGCGTGGGCGCGGGCGGCGCAAGCTGCGGCGCCATGCTCACTGCCGACCTCGCGGCGCGCCGTGACGTCGAGGCGTTGATGCTGCTGTCAGGTCCGCCGAGCGAGGCCGCCGTCGCCAACATGGCGTCGTCGTCGGAGCTGGCAGTGTTCGCCGCGGCGGCGACCGGCGACACGGTGACGCCCGGCGTGGCCGATGCGCTGAAGGGGGCGGTCGAAGGCTCCGGTCATTCGCATTCCACCGCGAAGATATACGACGGCCCCGAGCACGGGCTGCCGATGTTCGACAAGAACCCGGAGCTGGAGCCCGCGCTGGTCTCCTGGCTGAAGGCGGAGCTGTTGCAGTAGAGCCGCCGTCGCGCGGAGCGTGGATTCGGCGCAGGGCAATCCGAAAGAGGGCACCATGATGCGACGGGCGACAATCGGTGCGGCGCTCTCGGCGGCGGTGTTGTTGGCGGCGGCCGGTCCGGCCCTGGCCGGCGGCGCCGCGGAGGAGGTTCCGACGTTCACGAAGGACGTCGCTCCGATCCTGTTCGACAACTGCGCGACCTGCCACCGCCCCGGCAACATCGCGCCGATGTCGCTGACGTCGTACACGGAGGCCCGCCCGTGGGCGCGTTCGATCAAGGACCTGATCGCGTCGCGGACCATGCCGCCGTGGCCGGCGGACGCGGACAACAGCCTGCCGTTCCGCAACGAGCGGCGGCTCGACCAGACGCAGATCGACACGGTCGTCGCGTGGGTCGACGGCGGCGCCCCGAGAGGTCTCGCCACCGACCTGCCGCCGTTGCCGAACTTTCCGGAAGGCTGGACCTACGAAGGCGGCGACCCGGACTACGTCTTCGAGCTGCCGGTCGAGTACACCGTCGCCGCGGAGGGAGAAGAGGACTACATCGACTTCTACTCCGCGATTCCGTGGGACGAGGACCGCTTCGCCGAGGTACTCGAGCTGAAGCCGAGCAACTACGCGGTGGTCCACCACTCGGGCGCCTACGTCGTCGATCTGCCGGCAGCGAAGATGGTGGTCGACGGTGTGCTGGTCGATGATCCGAACGCGGCGCCGGTGGCGGCGGAGGCCGCCGGCGACTCGGGCCGCGTGGCCCAGCGCGTCTTCAACGAGGTCAACCTGCCCGGCACGAGCAAGCTGCTCTCGTACGTGCCGGGGCGGGGCGTCGAGCGCCATCGGCCCGGTACCGGCAAGCGGCTGACCGCCGGCAAGTGGATCCGCTGGACGATGCACTACAACCCGACCGGCAAGCCCGAGGTCGAGCGCAGCAAGCTCGGCATCTGGTTCAACAGCGTGCCGGTCACCCACGAAGTGCTGACCCGTCAGGCCGGGAACGCGTTTCCCACCGACCCGTTCGGCGCCGACATCTACATCGTCGAGGGCGAGGAGATCAGGCCGACGCGCGCCGCGGACGGCACCGTGCGCCGGGCGAGGATCCCCAACATCCCGCCTTACGAGGACGACTGGAAGATCACCGGCATCACGCCGATCACCGAGCCGATCACGTTGTACGGCCTGTCGCCGCACATGCACCTGCGGGGCAAGAGCCTGAAGTGGGTGGTGACCTATCCCGACGGTCACGAGGTGACGGTGCTCGACGTGCCGCGGTTCGACTTCAACTGGCAGATCCACTACGAGCTCGCCGAGCCGCTGGACCTGCCGGCAGGGAGCAAGATCACCGGCATCGGCGTCTACGACAACTCGCTGAACAACCGCTGGAATCCGGGGCCGCACCTGGAGGTCTACTGGGGACAGCAGAGCTGGGACGAGATGTACCAGGCGTTCACCGAGTACACCGTCGAGAGCCAGGATCTGACGAAGCTCGGGCGGGCCACGAACGACGAGGACTAGGGGTCGGCATCGCATCGATTGCAGCGGGAGGATGGTCTTGGACACACGCGCGGGACGCGGGGTGGTTCCAGCGGGGAAGGCGCACGCGGGTCGGCGGGTGTGCGGGGCGGTGCGGGACGTTCTGACCGCGGGCGCGACGGCGTTGCTGCTCGTCTTTTCCGGGTCCGGGACGCGAGCCGTTGCCGAGCCCGGCTTGCCGCAACCGCCGGACCGCTCCGAATCTCCCGACGCGCCGAGCCTTCCGCAGGGCCAGATCCCGGACCTCGGCCGGCCCACCGAGGCGGGCGACGAGGTGCCGACGTTCGACTACGACGCCTACTTTCCGGGTGTCTGGACCTTCGAATGGCGCGTGCCCGACAGCCCGCTGGGGCCGGGCGGCCTGCTCACGGGCGCGGAGACCTTCGCGCCCGGCAGGGACGGCCGGCACTACCGCGCGACGATCGAGGCAGAGGGGCCGGAGGGACCGTTCACCACGGAGTCGACCATCATCTACTTGGCCGGCCAGCGGGCGTTCGTGCGGCAGGACACCGACAGCCGCGGGTTCGCCATGCTGAGGGCCGGCCGCATCGGCGGCGACCTCGGCGGCTTCTACACGATTCACTACGAGACCGCCCCGTTCGAGGCGAGCGGGCAGGAGGTACGGCTGCGCATGACGACGCGCCTCGTCTCGCCCGTCAATTATCGGGTCGAATCGCGGATCTCGGTGGATGGCGGACCGTTCACCAACTTCGGCAACGCCTGGTGGCGCAAGAGCGTGCCGGGCGTCACGGCGCCGGAATGACGCGGCAGAGTCTGAGCGGCGCGATGAGCTGTACGTGGTGGAGGAATCATGCGTTGCGTCGTGGTGCATCGGTTGCGGGGTGCGCCGCGATGGTCCTGGCGGTCGGCTCCGGAACGAGTCTCTCCGGCGCCGCCGGCGCTCCCGCGGCTGCTGCCGCGGCCGCCCAGCCGATGCCGCTCGTGATGATGGTTGCCTGCGTCGAGACGGACGACCAGGGCGCCTTCCACCTGGTTCACGCCACGGACCCGGAAGCGATCGCCGATCGATTGCCGCCGCAGCCGGAGCCGTCCGCGGCGCTCGGCGTACGCCGGATCCGGTTGATCGGCACCCTCGACGAGTTCGGTGTCGCCCGTCACGTCGACTACAAGGTCTGGGCGAAGGGGCTTCTCATCGAGGACGAAACGGAGCTCCGGCTGAACGTGGTCTCGCTCACCCCTCTGTCGCCCGACTGTGAGTTGAGGAGACGATGAGCCATCACAAGAAGGTCGCGATCCTGGTCGGTGGCGGCCCGGCGCCGGGAATCAACAGCGTCATCGGGGCGGCGACCATCCGCTGCTGTCTCGAGGACGTCGAGGTGGTCGGCATTCGCGACGGCTTCGAGTCGATCATGCGCGGCAGCATCGACCACGTGACCCCGCTGACCATCGATGCCGTCAGTCGGATTCACTTCCGCGGCGGCTCCGTCATCGGCACGTCGCGGGCCAATCCGACGACCGATCCGAAGCTGCTCGAGAACGTCGTCACCTCGCTGCTGCGGCTCAACGTGTCGCAGCTCATCACCATCGGCGGCGACGACACCGCGTACTCGGCCATGCAGCTCGAGCGCGTCGGCGCGGGCCGGCTGCGCGTCGTGCACGTGCCGAAGACCATCGACAACGATCTCGATCTGCCGTCCCACGTCGAGACGTTCGGCTTCCAGACCGCGCGCCATCACGGCGTCGAGATCGTCAAGAACCTGATGGTCGACGCCAAGACCACCTCGCGCTGGTACTTCCTGATCACCATGGGCCGCAAGGCGGGGCACCTGGCGCTCGGTATCGGCAAGGCCGCGGGGGCCACGCTGACACTGATTCCCGAGGCGTTCCCGCAGGAGCGGGTGCGACTGAAGACCGTCGTCGACACGCTGGCCGGCGCGATGATCAAGCGCTGGACCGGCGGGCGCCGCGATGGCGTCGCGGTCCTGGCCGAAGGGCTCGTGCTGAAGATAGATCCCGAGGACCTGAAGCAACTCGGCGACGTCGAGCGGGACGAACACGACAACGTCCGCATTGCGGAGGTGAACCTGGGCGAGATTCTCAAGACCCAGGTCGCGGCCCGTCTGGCGGGATTCAGCCTCAAGATTACCACGGTCGCCAAGAACATCGGCTACGAGCTGCGCTGCGCGGACCCCGTACCGGCCGACTTGGAGTACACGCGCGACCTCGGCTACTGCGCGGCCAAGTACCTGCTGCAGGGCGGCAACGCTGCGTTGATGTCGCTGGATGCCGGCCAGTTCGTGCCGATCCCGTTCGACCGCCTGATCGATCGGGACAAGGGGCGATTCCGCGTCCGGCTCGTCGACGTCGAGTCCACCCGGTACCGTATCGCGCACCGATACATGATCCGGCTGCGCCGCGACGACTTCGACGACCCGCACGAGTTGGCGAAGCTGGCGGCCACCGTGGGCGTGTCGCGCGAGCAGTTCGAGAAGGAGTTCGCCTACCTGGTCGACTCGGAGCCGGAGCCGCTGATGCTGGACGACGGCAGCGGGCGACTCGAGGAGCAGGCCGCATCGTAAACCGCGGGTGACGGCCGCTCGGTCTCGGCACAGATGCTTTTGTTGAGGCGACGCTCAGAACGCGAGTTGCCAGCGCGTGTACAGCTCGTGGAGCCTCGCCGGCCTCTCCGTCCTGGCGTTCGCCCGGAAGAAGTCGCCGGTCAGAAGCAGCGCGCCGCCGATCTCCAACGCCATCAGCGGCCCCATTCGCCAGCGCGCCTCGGCCAGCAACTCGGTACCGATGGCCGTCGAGCCACTCGCCGGGTTCGGTGTGTCGGAGCGCAGCCAGCCCGCAGCCAGGATGCCCGTCCACCGTTCGGCCAGCGGCTGCTCGTAGCCGGCCTGCAGCGTCAGCAGCCCGAGTCCTCCGTTCTGCAGTCCGATCCCCAGGTTGTTCACGTCGGATGAGCCGCGCGGCGACGTCAGTCCCAGCAGGCTCCAGTAGGCCTGCGCCCCCCGGTTGTCCCGCACGCTCTGCGCGATGGTCCGGAACTCTCCGGAGTGGCTCGGGTCGGCGGTGTTGCCGCCGGTGGAGTAGAGCGTGCGCAGATGGACCGTCCCGCGCCGGGTGGCCACCGTGGTTGCGGCCTTCGCGGCCCAGCCTGTGTGCGTCCAGGCGTGGTCGGGCACCTCGCCCGTATTCAGGATGAGGAACAGCGCCGTCGACCCGCGTCCATGCTCGATGTGTCCCCGCCCGCCGATCCACAGGTCCGAGCTGCGGTGAATCGGCGTGCGGAAGCTGCGGGTCATCGAGGGCCCGCCGAACGCGCCGTACGAGTAGCCGGCCCCGTCGCGCAGGTAGTAGACGCTTGCTCCCCAGAGCGCTGATCCGATCGAGCGATCCACGTCCGCCGCGAGCAACCAGGCCGCGGCGTCATCCCCGACGATCGTCCCGCCGCGCTGGAGCACCAGCGCGGCGAGCGCGTAGTGCCACCTCTCTCTCGCCGTCGCCTCGAAGGTCAGGCCGCCGACGGTGAACTCCCAGTCGGAGTTCGCGAGCGGCGCCTGCGAGGTCTCGGCACGGTTGATGGTCCAGAGCGGGCTGCTGAAGGTGGGACGCTCGCCGAAGCGATCCTCCCAGGGCACGACGCCGGCCCGGACCAGCGACTGCTCGGTCGGCTTGAACCACAGGTATCCCCGCCGCAGCTCGATGCCCACCTGATCGTCACCGGACCCGACGGTCTTCGGAAACTCGCCGCCGGAGCCCAGCGCCGTATGGCCGATCTCCAACTGCGTGTAGGCGCCGTAGCGACACGTATCGCGGTCGTGGACGTTCAGCCACGTACGAAATCGCTGGTTCCCGATGAGCGACCCGGGTTGTTCTCCACCGATCGTGCGGTCGTGGAAGCCGAAGTTCGAGCCGTTTCCCATCAGGCGGTACTGGCCGCCGACCGCAATCCGAACGTCGCCCAGCGCGATCCCCGGAGCACACGGCTGGTCGCTCGCTTCAAGGCCCCGGCCTTGGCGCCCAGGGCCGGCGGCGGCACGAGGGCCGACACGGCAAGGGTGAGTGCGGCCGCAAACGCGGCGCCCGGACAGTGGCGGACGACCGTGGCGCGGGAGAACAGGCTTCTTGCTATACGGAGACCGCGAATGAGCATGATGAAAACGCAGGAGGGTATCGGCGGAGCGGTGTCGAGTGAGTTGGGAGGGGTGCGAGCGCGTGGGGACCGGCAGGTCTCATCGCCTGCCTGCCGATCCCCGGCGAGCTGGTGCTACCGGCCTGCCGCATCATCGGCGCGGCCGCCGGAGAGGATGCCTTCCATCCCGAGGTTGCCCTCGTGGCAGGCATACTCGTACATCACGTCCGGTGAGAGCGAGAACGGATACGCGACCGTCCAGGAGCGCGTGTACATCTGCGGATCGCGGACCTCGACCTCGTACTCGAGCGTCTCGGGACCGACCCGGGTGAAGCGCTCGACGAGCATCATGCCCTCACCGGAGCCGTCGTGCGAGCTGAAGGCCGACCAGGGCTGCAGAGCGCTCACGCGGTGATCGAGATTCGTGGTCACGACGACGAGGGTGTCGCCCTCCCAGTGCCCGCGCGCATCGCCGTTCCACTGGCCGATGTGGCCCGGCAGCGGCGGTCGGCCGTCCAGCGGCACCACGCGCACCTCGTGCACCTGCTCGAGCAGCATCACGACGTGATCGGGCGTCTGGAACACCTGCATGTTGTTGTTGTAGGACCGCGGGAACATGGCGTTGGGCATTCCGCCGCGCGTCACGCAGCGCTCCCAGATGTGCCGGTCCTCCCAAGTGTCGTCGCCGCGCGGCTGGCTGATGCGGGCCTTCTGTCCCTCCGGGGTGAGCGGAGGAAAGCGGCCGCTCGGCGGATCGATCAGCATCGACGTGCGGTTCGTCCGGTCGCCGCGCTCCATCCAGAAGTTGTTGTAGGCGCCCACGTTGCCCCCGGCGTTGGTGCGCTGGGCGTTGGCGAGCAGGAGCTGCCGGTTGCGCTCCTCGGTGGCGCGTCGAATCTGGGCGACCTCTTCGTCGCTCAGGGTTGCGCGGTCCTGGAACTCGGCCGGCCGCTCCATGGGCGTGGCGCCGGAGGAGCTCCAGATGCCCTGCAGGTCGGGGTGTCCCCACGGCGTGCGGTAGGCCTCCGGGGACCCCGCGTCGTCTCTCCCGGACTGTGCAGCCGCCGGCGCGGCCGCCACAAGTGGAACCATCAGCGCCACGATGGCAACTGCGAGAAAACGGAACCGTCGAGCACTCATCTGAGACCTCCTTCGAGACCGCGGATCGCGCGGCTCATGCTGATGCGGCAGTTCTGATCGGACTAACGTGGCACAGGCTGTGCTCAAGGTCAAGGTCTTCACGCGGGCTCACGTGCCGCCGTGGCACCCGGGGCTGAACGGCCACCCGCAGTAAGCCGCCCCGCGCCCCACCTCGTAGGCGAGTTGTGCGTGGTACCGTTCGCGCTCCGTGAACCACTCGGTGTCGCTGCCGGCTTCCGGCGACATCAGCGCCTGGCGGTCCGCGACGTGCCAGAGCCCGAAGGCGTGGCCGAGCTCGTGGGCGAGCAGCCGGCCGAAGTACCCGTTCTGGAAGCACCGGTCGTCGTCGTACGCGATCCAGATGCTGCCGGGGTCGGAGCCGGGGGTGGCGAGGCCGCAACGGGCGCCGATGTCGGGGTTCTCCGCGCGCGTCACGAAGCGGACCGTGATCCAGCCTTCCCGATCGCCGCGCTCCTCGATTCCCGCCTCGATGCGGCCGTGGTACGGCTGGCCGGTGATCTGTTCGGCCAGGGCTGGAACCACGCGGCGGATGTGGTCCTGCCGGTCGCCCGACACCACCTGCCGCGTTCCGGTGGGATTCCCCAGGCGGATGTAGACGTTCGGGCTCGGATTGGACAGCACGCGAACGAAGTCCCCCGCGCCCGGTGCATCGTGCTCGTTGAAGATCAGCTCCTGCCAGAATCGGTCGTCGAATCGTGCATCGGCCGGCCGGGACTCGGCCGTCGGTCTCAAAGTCCGGGTCGGCGCGCCCGGCGAATCGATGCAGGCCAGTGCCCCCGCGAGCAGTATCAGGAGGGCGCTGCGTGCCTTCATCGGGTCATGCTGAGCTCGCCCGTCGCCGACACGGAGTGGGAGGCGTCTCCGTTGACCGCCGTCGCCGTCGCGGTCGGACTCCCGGTGATGACGGACCCGGACACCGTCGCCTCCACGGTGAGCGACAGGGACTCCAGACTCCAGGGCTCGGAACCGCAGCCGGAGATCACACCGACCGCGATCGCGTCCGGCGTGCAGGCGTCCACCGTGGCATCGACCGTGTTGCCCGTCACCGTTCCGCTGAAGCTGCAGGTAAGACCTTCGATCCCCAGCGACGTCTCGGTGAGGGTCGTGCCGTCCTGTGCGACTTCGACGGTCGCCGTCCAGGTCTTGCCGAGTCCGAGACCCCGCGCCACGTCTCCGAGACATCCGCCGCCGACGATGTCGGCCGTCGACGCGCTGATGGTCGCTGTCCACGTTCCCGCCACGTTCGCCGTCGCCGGCGGTCCGAGTGGCTGGGGAGTGGGAGCGGCGGGCGATGAGCCGTCGCTGCCGCATCCGGACAGCAGAGAAAGGGAGAGCACGATCGTACGGATCTTCATTTTCTGTCCCGTGGTCGGTCTTCATCCGACACGAGGGGTTTCGGCCGTTGACCTGGGAAACGATAGGCAGTGTGGCCGAGACCGCCAAGCCGCGCCGGATTCCCACCCGGCGGGCGGCGGAATGGCGGCGCGCGCAACGCGTAAGCAGCCCAGTCGCCAGCGTCGTCAACATAGGCAGTACCGATGACAGCGCACGCCGCGGTCGCGCTCGGACTCCTGCTCGCGGGCAGCCAGCCTGCGGCTGCCCTGCAGACTGCGCTGGGACCCAGGGAGCCGGCAGCCCACATAGCGGGGACCGTTTCCGACGAGACCGGCGGCGTGATGTCGGCCGTCACCGTGCGCGTGTTTGCCGGCGGGTCCCTGGAGCCGCTGCGGGAGACGGTGACGGATCGGAACGGCTACTTCAGCATGGAGGTGCCCGCCGGCTCGTACCGGATACGCGTCTCGGCGCCGGCGTTTCGATCCGTCGACCACACGGTCGACGCCGTCCCCGGCCTGGAGCCGCTGGCGGTGACGCTGGCCCTGGAGGCGCTGGAAGAGAGCGTCGACGTCGTCGACACGGCGGGGGAGTTCGCCGTCGACGCGCTGTCGAGCCTGACCGCCACGACGCTCTCCGGCGGCGAGCTGCTGGGGCTGCCGGCCGACGAGGAAGACCTGACGCTCTATCTGCTGCTGCTGGCCGGCGCGGATTCCTCCGGTGATCCGGAGGACGACGTATCCGGCTTCATCATCGACGGTTTCGACGAAGGCCGGCTGCCGCGACCGGAGGAGATCGCGCAGATCATCATCGATCCCACGCCGCTCAGGGCCGACGGCGGCGGCGAGGGGCCACGCATCGAGATCATCACCCGCCCGGGAACGGGCCGGTGGGAGCGCTCGGCGAGCCTCGACTTCGCCGACGCGTCGCTCGACGCGACGACGCCGGGCGAGCGCACGAAGCCGGCGCGGCAGACGCGCAACGTCGACCTCGACCTGCGCGGCCCGGTTCTCCCCGGCCGCCTGGACCTGGACGTCGAGGCCTCGACCGACGCGCGGCAGCGCGCCGGCGACTCGCTGCGGGCCATCACGCCGGGCGGCAACGTGTTCGACGGCGTCGTCCGCCCGCGGCGCGAGCACGAGCTGGAGCTCGATGCCGACATCGAGGTCGCCTCCAACCGCAGCCTGGGCGTCCGGTTCGACTACGAGAGCCGCCGCACCGAGAACAGCGGCGTGGGCGGCTTCACCCTGGCCGAACGGGGCACGCGCGACGCGCGGCGCGACTGGTCGTTCCAGGTCAGCGAACGGAGACTGGGAGAAGCATTCGTCAACGACCTGCGGGTCCGGATGCGCCGACGGGGATCGAGCGCGACGCCGGTGTCGGAAGGGGTGGCGATCGACGTCGCGGACGCGTTCAATCACGGCGGGGGGAACAGACGGAACCTGGACGAGGAGACCCGCATACAGGTGGAGGACCGGCTGCGCTGGCAGCGCGGGGACTGGAGCCTCCAGGCCGGGTTCGAGGCGCGGTACGACCGGAACTACAGCCTGTCGGAGGACAACTACAACGGCACGTTCGACTTCGCCAGCCTGCACGACTATTGCGGCGCGACCGGCTTCGCCGGCGTGAACTGCGAACCGACCCGGCAAATCGTCGAAGAAGCGCTGCGCCGCGGCGCCCCGCCGGCCTACCTGAACGGCCGCGGCGAGACGGTCGAGCTCACCGGGCTGCCGACCACCTTCATGCTGACGTCGGGCAATGGAGAGCTGGACATCACGGAGCTGGGCGTCGAGAGCTACCTCCAGGCGGACCGGAAGCTCGGCGAGCGGGCGAGCCTGCGTCTGGGGCTGCGCTACGAGGCGACCAACTACTCGGTCGACTATCTGCGCTTCGATCCGACCGTCAATCTCCAGTACCGCCTCTTCGACGACACCATCGTCAGCGTCGGGTCGCGGGTGCGGTTCCGGGACTTCCGGGATCACGTGCGGCTGATCCGCAACGACGGGGCGACGTATCAGAAGCAGCTCTCCATCTCGTCGCCATCCTTCCCCGATCCGTTTCGGGGAGGACGGGTCACCATCGACGAACGGAGCACGTCGCTGTACCGCCTCGATCCCGACTACCAGTCTCCCTACAGTCTCGATCCGCAGCTCAACCTGACGCAGCAACTGCGCGGCGGACTGCGCCTGTCGGTCTCCTACAGCATGAGCTTCGGGCGCCGGCAGCAGCGCATCCGCAACGTCAATGCGCCGTTTCCGGGGACGCCCCTGCCGCCGGCGATCCTGATGCTGCCGCGCGACGTGCGGCAGGAGAGGGTGGATCGGATGCGGCCGTTGTACCCCAACGTCGGCAACATCCACCAGATCGAATCGACGGGGAAGTCGGTGGGCCGGCGTTTTCGGGTCCGGCTCGAGCGGCGCCGCAGTCTGCAGGTGGCGGGGATCGGCCTGTCGGGGAGCCTGAACTACAGCTACCGCTCCGGCGAGGACGACGACGACTTCAACAATCCGTACCTCCCCGCGTGGGGGCTGGCCCGGCAGGAGCACAGGGTCCGGTCGCAGTTCCGTGTCCGACTCCCGCGCGATTCCGGGCTGCGGCACCCCGTCCTGAAGGCCCTCGCCCGCGCCACCTACGAGGCGACGGCCTTCAACTTCAATCTGCGCGCCAGCTCGGGCCGGCCGTACAGCATCCGGAGCGGACGCGACCTGAACGGCGATCAGTCGACTCGGGACCGGCCGCCGGGGGTCGCGCGCAACTCCGAGACCGGTCCCGCCCGGATCAATCTGGACATGACGTTCACCAAGGAGTTCCGGCCGCGGCCGACGGATGTCGCCGGAACGGGGGGCGCACGGAGCCCGGAACGGCGGGTCCGCTTCCAGGCGCGGTTCTACAACGTGTTGAACAGTACGCAGGTGCGCGGCTACAGCGGCGTGCTGTCCTCCCCGCTGTTCGGTCGACCGACGGGGTTCCTGCGCGGTCGGACGGTGCGCCTGTCGATGCATGTCGACTTCTGACTCAGCGGTCAGGCGGGACGCTCCACGCAGCGATCGGCACCCCCCCTTGTCGGCCGCAACGTGATACTGGACAAGACGGTATGATGCGCTGGAAGGAGACCACGGCATGTCTACATTCCGTTTCGGCCTGCTGCTTGTCGTCGGCTTGAGTCTGGCGGTCGCCGGGGCTCGCTCGGCGGCCAACTCCGAGGCAACGACCGGCGTCACGCCCGAGTTCCAGCACATCGGCAAGCTGGCGTTCGGGCCCGACGGCGTGATCTTCGCGGCCGACGCCCAGGAGGTGTCCATCACCGCCCTGCATCTGGGCGAGAAGATGGCCGGCGGGGTGCCCGGGACGCAGGACGTGCCCGCGATCGATCGCAAGGTCGCCGGGCTGCTCGGCATCGATGCCGGCAACCTGCTGATCACCGACATGGTGGTCGACCCGCGGACACGCAATACCTGGCTCTCCGTGATGCGCGGGCTGGGCGCCGGCGCCGTGCCGGTTCTCCTGCGCGTGGACGGAGCGGGCGAGATCGAGGTCATTTCATTCGACGAGGTCCGCTACACGCGGATCGGGGTGCCCAATCCGCCGCCGGCCGAGACGCCGCTGGTGCTCGCGGACGGGCGGGCGATCCCGGTGAGCAACTACCCGGACCAGGTCGATCCCGCGGGGCTGATCGGCGTGCAGACCATCACCCACATCGCCTACATCGACGGCAACCTGTACGTCTCGGGCCTGTCGAACGAGGAGTTCGCGTCCAAGATGCGCGTGATCCCGTATCCGTTCCGGGTGGCGGCCGCGGGGACGAGCGTGGAGATCTACCACGGATCCCACGGGCAGCTCGAAACGTTCTCGCCCGTGTTCACGTTCGTGCCGTACGAGATCGACGGCGAGCCGTCTATCGTCGCCAGCTACCTGTGCACGCCGCTCGTCAAGTTCCCGGTCTCGGCGCTCGCGCCGGGCGGCAAGGTCCAGGGGACGACGATCGCCGAGTTCGGGAACCGCAACCGGCCGATCGACATGATCGTCTATGAGAAGGACGGGCAGGACTACATCCTGCTGTCGAACAACCAGCGCGGCGTGATGAAGGTGCCGACGGCGCCGTTCGGCGCCGCGGGCGCCATCACGGAACCCATCCCCGATACGGCCGGCGTGCCGTTCGAGACCATCGCGTCCCTGCAGGGCGTGCGGCAACTGGATCAGTTGGATGCTTCGCGGGCGATGCTGCTCGTCGACGCCGCGGGCGGCGGGCTGAACCTCGAAGCGGCCGCGCTGCCGTAGGCGCGTGCATCCGATGGGACATGCGGCGAGGGCCGCCGCCCTGGTGGCGGCCCTCGCGGTCGCGCCGGGGTGCTCGCAGACGAGCGGCCAGGCGCCGGAACCCGTTCCGGGCGCGCCGCGCATCCGATTGGCCACCTCGCCCTCCGGGCAGCGGACCGTCGACGTCGCGGGGCTGGCGGCCGCGGATTTGGTGCACCTCGAACGCACCGCCCTGTCGCGCGACGCGTGGCAGGCAATCCTGCGCGTCCACGTCGCGCAGGCGGATCCGGCCTCCGCGGAGTTGCCGCCGGTGCTCGGGGACTACGCCGTGCACGCCGGCGCGCTACGCTTCACCCCGCGGTTTCCGTTCGATGCGGGTCAACGCTACGAGGTGGTGTTCGATCCGGCGTCCCTCCCGTCCGCGCGAGGCCGTTCCGCACCCATTCCGTCGCACGCCCTCCGCACGATGGTCGAGGTGCCGGCTCCTCACCGCGAGCCGTCGACGAGCGTCGTCGCCGTCTATCCGACAGGTCCCGAGGTGCCGGAGAACCACCTCCGCCTGTACATCGTCTTCTCCGCGCCGATGGGCCTGGGCGGCGGCAGTGCGCACGTCCGGCTGCTCGACGAGCACGGCCGCCCGGTTGCCGACCCGTTTCTGCCGCTGGACGTCGACCTGTGGAACGCGGATCGCACGCGCTACACGGTTCTCTACGACCCGGGGCGCGTCAAGCGCGGCATCCGGCCGAACGCCGAGCTGGGCCGCCCGCTGGCGGTGGACCGCAGGTACACGCTGGTGATCGATGCGGACTGGCGCGACGGCGCCGGTCAGCCGCTGGTGGCGCCGTTCCGCCGGGAGTTCCGGGTGGGTCCGGCCCGGGAGCGCGCCCTCGATCCCTCCGCCTGGCGACTCGACCTCCCGGCCCGCGGCACGCGGGATCCCCTCGCGGTGCGCTTTCCGATGCCGCTGGACTACGGCCTGCTGCAACGCGCGCTCCGGGTGGCGAACGGCGGCGGCCGGCTGCTGGCCGGGGAGATCCGCGTGGAGCAGGGTGAGACGCGCTGGACCTTCACGCCGAGCGCGCCGTGGCGGCCGGGCGAGTATCGACTCGTCGCGGCGGCGACCCTCGAGGATGTCGCCGGCAACCGCATCGGGCGGCCGTTCGAGGTCGACGCGGCCGAGGCCCAGGGCTCCGAGCGCGCCCGCGGCGCCGTGGTGCCGTTCCGGATCGACCGCTGATCGGTCTCGCGGTCAGGGACGGCGCGGAGTCTCAATCATGCGCGCGCCCGTGACGAACCGCCGATAGTTCGAGATCTCCTGGGTGATGAACTGCCGCGTGACGCCCGCATTGCGCCAGACCGTCATCGACTCGATAGACGAGGGTAGCAGCAGCGTTTCATCCGGATCGGAGAATGCAACCCGGCGATAGCGGACCGTGCTGTTGGAGCGTTCGATGGTCATCGTCCGAGGCATACCACGGCGACGCTGCTCGGGCGGCACCGCGAACTCGAACATGCCGGCCAGGCGCTCGTCCACGCGCAGCACATCTCCGTTTTCTGCATCGGCCCAGACCCTTCCGCGAGTCTCTCCCGGCAGATCGATGCTGACGCAGAATCCTTCCCATTCGATGGTCGGTGCTTCGTCGTGCCGCAGCCGATAATCGAGGACGTCCGTTTCCCGGCCCGCCTCGCGCTCGCGCCCGGACCAACTGAACACATAGTCCTTCCGCCTCGCCGGAAGGAAGATTGCCAGGGGCTCCTCCGAAAACGGCTCCGGATCGGCACACTCGGGCTCGTCTTCCGGTGCGGCCGGCCGGCCGTTGGCTTCCAGGAGTCTTCGCATCACGACGGGCTCGGGAGCCATCGTATCCGTCCCCTCCGCCCACTCCACCCGCATCTCGTACAAGAGGTTTCTGGCTCGACCCGTGGAGCGAAAGTCTCGCCCCATTGGCCGCACGCGGACGCGAACGTCAGCCAGCACGGTCAGCGCCCGCGAATAGAAGCGCTCGACGGAGGCCTGGATGCGCTGCAGAGCCGCCTCCACTTCGCGGTCGCCCGCACTCTGAGCGGAAACCGGCGCCCCGCCGGCCAGGTGGGCCCCCAGCACGAGCACCCACCATGTTCGAGGCCAGTTCATCACGAGAGCATAGCCACGACGTCAAGGATCTCGCAAAGAAGGGTGGCACCCGTTCGAGCTTGACGATCTCCTCGCGTGCGAATATGGTCCGATTGGCCCCACGGCGCTGCCGGGAGGGGCGAATCCGCGCGAGGACAGTCGGTAATCGGCCCTGTTCGAGCGTGCGGCGTGCCGGCGAATCCATCCCAAGGGACTGTCAAGGAGGCTCGCGATGCAGCGTCTGATTTCTGGTCTGTCGCACGTGGTCGCAACGCTCGCAATCGCGGCGGTGCTCGGCGCCGCCGCCGTACACGCGCAGTCGCTCGCGGGTGAAGCGCCGGGCGCCGCGCTCCGGACGTCGTGGGGGGATCCGGACCTGCAGGGTATCTGGGTCGGTTCCACCCTTACGCCGCTCGAACGGCCGCCGCAATTCGAGGGGCGGGAGTTCCTCTCGGAAGAGGAAGTCGCCGCGCTGGAAAACGGCGCCGTGGCGCGCAACGTCCAGCTTGCGGAACGCCCCGCCGAGTCGACGACGGCCGGCGGCAACGTGGATTGGCGGGAAGACGGCACGCCCGGCTTCTACAACGCCTTCTGGCTGGACGGCGGCACGGCCTGGGACCCGAGCCGGCGCACGTCGCTGGTTGTCGACCCGCCGGACGGCCGGATTCCGTACACCGCCACCGCCCGCGACAACGAGCGCCCGCACGGTTCCGGCCCCTGGAACTCCGTTCTGGACCTCGACACCGGCGAGCGCTGCCTCGGCGACGGCCTGCCGCAGATCTGGTTCGGCTACAACCCGAACCACCAGATCCTGCAGACCCCGGAGCATGTCGTGATCTTCCACGAGATGTTCCACCAGCGGCGCATCATCCCGCTGGACGGGCGCCCGCACGTGAACATCACGCAGTGGAACGGCGAACCGCGCGGCCGCTGGGAGGGCGACACGCTCGTGGTGGAGTCGCGCGACTTCCCGGACAGGCCGCACGACCGGTGGAACAACACCTGGCGCACCCCGACCAGCCAGTTGCACATGGTCGAGCGGTTCACGCGCGTCGATGCCGAGACCATCGACTACGAGGCCACCGTCACCGACCCCACGCGCTTCACGCGCCCCTGGACCGTGCGCTTCCCGCTGTCGCAGGACCAGTCGGAGCGCGGCGTGGCAGCGGGGGAGCTGTTCGAGTTCGCCTGCCACGAGGGGAACTACGCGGTCGGCAACGTCCTGCGCGGCGCGCGGGCGCAAGACGACGGCGTGAAGTAGGCGGACCCGAACTCGCGCGGGCTCCTGCTTCGGAGCGCTGCCGGCGAGGACGACGAAGATCCGTTCTCCGTCCCTCGCGCGACAGCCCTTCGAAAGCGTTCCGGCGCGTACGTCAGTAGGGGTAACCTGGAAGCCGCGGCATCCCCGGCTGCCAGTCCGGCAGGGGCGCCCATCCGTCACGATTCGGCATCTCGACCTGCGGCAGACTCTCGGCGTCCATCACCGCGTCCTCCGCGATGACCTCGTTCTTGAAGAGCAGAAAGGCCGTCAGCGCGTATACCTGATCGGCGGTCAGCGTCCCCTCTCTGTTGAGCGGCATGCCGCGATTGATATAGTCCCAGACCGTCGTCGCGTAGGGTGAGCGGTACGGCAGTATGCGCGCCGCAACCCAGGGGTCGACATCCGGCCCCGGTTCGACTTTCACCAACCTGGGAGCCCGCCTGGGAGCTCGGCCGCCTTCGCCCTCCCTCCCGTGGCATCCCGCGCACCCCGTTCGCAGATAGACCCGTGCGCCTTCCGCGGCGGTTCCGCTCCCCGGCGGGAGCTCCTCCCCCGTGGGACCGATGGAGATATCCCAGGGACGGATTTCTTCCGCCGTCGGGGTTCGTCCCACACCATAGGTGGGCCCCTGCGCCAACGCGGCGCCCCCCATCAGCATCGCCAGCGCGACAACCCTAAGCACGCCCATTGTGAACGCTCCCATCGCTGGCGACCCTCCACGGCTGAATCGTGTTGTCGAGGCCCGGCACCCTGAATGAGGGATCGTCGGACGCGTCGAAGTGCTCGGCGACCTGGGCTTCCAACGGTTGCACCTGGCCGATCTCGTCCGTGCAGCGCGACAGGAGCTCGGTCTCCTGTCCGTCCCAATTCCACCTGAGGCCGAACCGGGTATGCGCCATCCGATAGACCGTCCCCTTGAGCTCCGCGTCCATCCAGCTCCCGCCGCCGTCGGTGGAGACCTCCACCCTGCGAACGGCGCCCCCACCGGACCAGGCCAGGCCGCTGATTTCATAGAACCCGCGGCCGGGAAGCTGCTGTCCCGCGGAAGGAAACGTGATGACCGATTTCGGTCCGATCTGGTAACCCAGCGCGGCGCTCACCGGGTCCGGACGAAGGTGCCCGAAGTCGTTGTAGTTCATGTAGTACCGGTCGACCACCTTCATGCGCCTGAGATACTTCGTGTTGAAGATTCCCTCGAAGCCGGGAATCACCAGCCGCAGCGGAAAACCGTTCTGGGGACGCAGCGCCTCGCCGTTCATGCCGTAGGCCACCACACAGTCGTCCATGGCCTTGGCCAGCGGAAAGCTCGACGCGCCCTTCACCTCCTCCGACCCTTCCGCGACGACCCAGGACGCCCCCTCCTTCACGCCGGCCTCTTCGAGCAGCACGGACAGGAGCACGCCGGTCCATTCGGCGCAACTGGTCATCCCGTGCGTTTCCTGAACGGTCTTGTGGCTGGACCGCGCACGGTTCCCCGCGCACTCGATGAAATGAGGGCGGGTCACGGACGGGAGGCGCTTCAAGTCCTCCATGGTGAAGAGCAGCGGACGGTCCACCATGCCGTGGAGCAAGAAACGATGCTCGAGGGGATCGATCTCCGGAATGAAGGAGCCACGGGTGGTCCCCACGAAGTGGAGCGAGGACGGCGTGATCATCCCGACCGAATCCTGCAGGGGAGCCGCCACGTGAAACACCAGCCCGAAGGCATCGGGCGACGGCGCGAAAGAGGATGCCCGGGCGTGTCCGCTCGGGCTCTACTACCGCGGAGAGCCCCGCAAAGACCTGGAGCGCGAATACCTGGAGAACTACCATCCGGTTGACGAGCGTGTGCCGCGCTTCCGGCGGCTGGCCAACCGTCGCGTGGCACTCATCAGCGATCTTTACACCGCCGAGGAGCTGAAGACCTCGCCTGCCTACAACGAGATGCTTCCGCGCGCCAGAATGCAGAACGGGTTGAACGCGCGTGTCAATTTGCCTGACCGCTCCCACATCGCCTGGTCCATCGCGGATCCCGTCGACTCTGATAGCTGGATGTCTTCGCAGATCATGATGATCACCGGGCTGCTGGCCCACCTCCGCCAGTTCATCTGCGTCCGGCAGGCGTTGGTCCGCGCCGAGGCGAGGAACACGACGGCGGCCGCCCTGCTCGACAACCCGCGGATAGGCGTCCTCCACCTGGACCGGTACGGACGGATCATGGATGTCAACGACCGCGCTCGCGGCATCCTGCGGAACGGCGACGGGTTGTCGGACCGGCGCGGGATGCTGCGCACCCGCGCGCCCGCCGACCAGGTCCGTCTCGAGCGGCTGCTCGGCGACGCGCTGCCGGCCTCCAATGCGGCCCCCGTCAGCGCGTCGATGCTCCTCCGCCGCTCCCCCGTGCTGCCGCCGTTCGTGGTGCACGTCAAGCCCGTGGCCGTCCCTCAACCACACTACGGGGCGCGGCACGTGGCCGCGTTGGTGCTGATTGTCGAGCCCGGACATCAGCGGATCGTCAGTGCCGACCTTGTGGCCAGGACCCTGGAGCTGACGCCATCGGAGAGTCAGGTCGCGGTCCGGCTGGCGGAAGGCAAGAGCGTGCGCGACATGGCCGAGGCGACGGGGCACACGGAAGCCTCCATCTACTGGCACCTCAACCAGATCTACCGGAAGCAGTCCATCTCGCGGCAGGTGGACCTGGTGCGGTTGGTGCTCTCGCTCGCCGAGCTGGGGTGAGAACGCTGTCCCCGCTGACGAACCAATCAAGAGACGATCCCGTATTCTCCGCCGGCTGCTCGAGTCAGTTGATTCCTGCCGCCCTCAGCAGCCTACCGGAAAACGGCAGGCGTACGACGTTCTCTTGTTGTTGACAATAAAATTATAGAGAAAAAGAGGGTCCGGTTTTTATACGGCGACTTCCGGGCAGTAGACTTCTGCTTTCCTAATTGAATTACTAGTTACGGTGGCTGTGCGGCGCTTCGGGATCGGCGCTGACGTGTCGACCTGAAAGATCGCGTGTTCTACACTGCCGATGATGAGCGTCGGTTTCGAGTTCATCACGCTGGGTCAGTAGGCTGGGCCGCAGGAGAAGACCGAGGGGATGCCATGCGCGAACGAAGACATCCAGCTCGGGTGGTGCTGTGCACGCTGATAGCCACCCTTGCAACCGGGGGGGGGGCGCATTCCCGATTTCCCGGAGCAGTGCAGTGTGTAGGCAAAGATGGACTGTGAGGCTGGGGGAGGTTGAGCCGGTCTTCGGACAGACGGGGAGGGTGGTACTGGACATTACGGCTCGGACTGCCCATGATGGTGCGTTGAAATGGACAAGACCATCGACACCCCGAGCCGCGAGATCGATCTTGGCAACATTCCCGTCCACCTGCGCACTGCCCTCCGGCGGGCGCTGGAGTTTGAGGCGCGTGCTCCAGCGCCCAGGTCGGCAGAGGAAGTGGAGCAGTGCGAAGAGCAGCTGCGGGCCATCGCGGACGAGTTCTTCGGCGCCCTCCTCACCCCCGTGCTGCAACGCGCGGTGTGCTCCGCCGCGGTTGGCGACGCAGCGAGCGCCCTCGTGCGCCACCTGCCCCGGCGGATGCGGAGCGACGGCCTGGAGACCGTCAACGTTCGCACCTCCCGGGGCACGACGGTGCCGGTCACGACGCCGTACTACCGCGAGAAACACGCCCGTCGGGCGAAGCGGAGGCCGGGACTCTACCCCGCCTTGGTGGTGCTGGGCATCTACGACCGGTGCACGCCGAAGCTGGCCTCCGATGCAAGCCGCGCGGTCGCCATGCACAGCTCGCTGGCCGAAGCGCAGGCGCAGCTCCGCTCCGACGGCATCGCCCTGGATATCAAGACCCTCCGCTCGACCGCCTATCGCTACGCTGCGCGGGCCCGAGCGGCCCAGCAGAGCGCGGCGTGCGGTCTGCTGGACCGCGTGACCGGCAAGCGGGTGGTCGTCTCCCTCGACGGGGGCCGCGTCCGTGTGAGGCGCAAGAAGCGTGGCCCCAAGACGAAGAAGGGGCGCAACCGATTCCATACCGACTGGAAGGAACCGAAGCTCCTCATCCTGTACGTCGTCGGCGACGACGGGCGACCGTCTCAGACGTGGGCCCCGATCATCGACGGCACGCTCCGGGGACCGGAGGCGGTCTTCGCCCTGCTGTTGTCGTACGCGCGGCAGATCGGCCTCAACGCCGCTGACAAGGTGCTCTTCATCGCCGACGGCGCGCCCTGGATCTGGCGACGCCTCCAGCGCCTCATCGCCGCGCTCGGGCTCTCGCCGACACAGGTGCTGGGGCTGATCGACTTCTATCATGCCGCAAAGCAACTCTCGGACGCGGTCAAGCTGCGCCGCTGGAGCGCGACCCAACGCACCCGCTGGCTCAACCGCACGCGGGGGCTGCTCAAGCGAGCACGCGTGGACGAGGTGATCACGGCCCTGCGGGAGCTGTGCCGCGGGCGCACCGCCGGCAAGATCCGCACGCACCTCAACTACTTCCTGAAGAACCGTCATCGTTTCGCCTACACCACAATGGTCGGGCTCGGGCTTCCGCGGGGCAGCGGCGCCGTCGAAAGCGCCATCCGTCGCGTCATCAATCTCCGCATCAAGGGCGCATCCATCTATTGGCTACCGGAGAGCGTCGACGCGATTCTTCTCCTGCGGTCTTTCTATAAGTCCGGCAGATGGAACTGTTTGCAGCGGATGGCCATGACGCCGGTGGGTGTGAGCGCGTGACCGGGAAATCGGGAATGCGCCCCCGGGGGGCGGCCGGGGCGCAACGAACGACCATCACGCCCAGCAGGGCCAGTGCGACCGAGACCGAGAACCTGGAGTTCAGAAAAACGTGGTTGGAACGACGCCGTCGTCAGCGGTCTTGTGGAGTCGCCGCCGGGCAGTACCTGGCTGGTAGCGACGACGACCCAGGAAAACCAAGGAAACAGAAACCGGGAGGTTTTGCCGTGCTCTTTCTCCCGTCTCGTGTGGCATGCAGAGTGTTCTCGTACCGGCGGCCGGATGCCGCTCCGATGAAGTCAGCCGTGTTCGCGGACCGTGGCGGGAAGAAACCGCCCGCCCGGCGCGCCAGGGCGTTGGCGACGGCTCTGTCGACGAGCGTGATCGCGGCCGCGATCACGTTGCTCGCTGCGGGCCCGGTCGAGGCGCAGGACAGAACGCGGCCGACCGTGACGGGAGGAAGAGTCCTCAACCCGTACGTCATCGAGATGGTCTTCAGCGAAAACATGTGGAGGGTCTCCGGCGTGGTCTACGCGATCACGATCAAGGTCAACGGAGTGCCGTTTCCCAAGAAGCTGGCGCAGGTGCGGTGCAAAAAGAGAGCGGGCGGCGGTCGGTGCCACACGCCGCTGGAGCAGAAGTGGTTGTGGATCGAACTCAGTTGGCCGATTTACAGCGGCGACAGGGTGACGTTCAGCTACTCGCCGGCAAAAGCAGAAGGCAGGCCGCTGACAGACAATGCGGGAAACCACCTGCTGGGAATTACGAATCGCCTGATCACCAACAACAGCATGGCGGCGGTGCCGACCGTGTCGATCCAGACGATCGGCACGAGCGTGACCGAGGGGCAGACGCTGCAGTTTCGCCTCGACGCAACGGAGAACGACAGTGTATGGCCCGACGGGAATCCCACGGTCACGGGGGACTCCGGGAACTGGGCCGTGGCCCTGAAGTACACGGGCGTACCTGCAGAAATCAGCTACGACTGGGGGTCAGGGTCGGGCGGAGGGTATTCCAGGACGCGACACGTGATGATGAGGTACAAGCGCGTGGGGAACTCGAACAGATGGGATCTGCAGCGGCCCATCTCAAGCACCGCCGCCGACCAGGGTCCTTTGACGATCAACCTGGACTACAGCGATGCCTACAACAGGGGAACAAGTCAGTCGATCTGCATCCGGATCGACCACTCCAACGGAACGAACGGCACGGCCTGCTCGTCGAGCCAGGTGGGCGGGGAGCCGCTGACGGCCGAGTTCGACGAGGTGCCGGCCTCGCATGACGGCACCGCGTTCAGCTTCCAGGTCGAGTTCAGCGACGCCGTGTCGGCGACCGCCGAGCAGATGCGCGGCGCGGTCGGCGCAACCGGCGGCAGCGTGACGGCCGCGGCCCTTGCGGGCGGGAGCGACACGGTGTGGGACGTGACCGTCAGGCCGTCGGGCACGGGAACCGTCACGCTCTCGCTCGGACTGACCGACAACTGCACGGACACGGGAGCAATCTGCACGAGCGACGGCAGGAAGCTGTCGAGCGCGGTGGCCCAGGAGGTGGCTTTCGCCCCCCGGCTGTCGGTAGCCGACGCGGAGGCGACCGAGGGCGATGACACGACGCTGGACTTCGCGGTGACGCTGGCCCCGGCAGTGAGCGACACGGTCACGGTGCAATACGCCACCTCGAACGGCACCGCGACGGCCGGCGAGGACTACACGCCCACCAGCGGGACGTTGACCTTCGCGTCCAACGAGACGGCGAAGACGGTCTCGGTGCCGATCAGCGACGACACGGTGGAGGACGACGGCGAGACCCTCACGCTGACCCTGAGCAGCCCGACGGCCGCCGTGCTCGCCGACGCCGAGGCGACCGGCACCATCAGGAACAGCGAGACGCCGACGGCGCCGGCCCTGACCGCGAGCTTCCAGGACGTGCCGGCGTCTCACGACGGCGCGAGCACGTTCACCTTCGGCCTGCAGTTCAGCGAGAACGTCGAAGGCTTGAGCTACACGACGTTGCGCGACGACGCCTTCGACGTCGACGGCGGGGAGGTAGCCGAAGCGCAGAGGAAGACCCAGGGGAACGACCGGAGCTGGACGATTCACGTCGAGCCCCACGGCCGCGGCGCCGTGTCGATCACGCTGCCGGCCGGCGCGGTGAGCACAACCGACGACCGGTCGCTGGAGAGCGCGGTGACGGCCACGGTGGCAGGCCCGCCGACCGAGCCGCTGACCGCGAGCTTCCAGGACGTGCCGGCGTCTCACGACGGCGCGAGCACGTTCACCTTCGGGCTGCAGTTCAGCGAGGACGTCGAAGACCTGCGCTACGCGACGTTGCGCGACGACGCCTTCGAGGTCGACGGCGGGGAGGTCACGAGGGCGCGGCGGAAGACCCAGGGGACCAACCGGAGCTGGACGATTCATGTCGAGCCCGACGGACACGGCGCCGTGTCGATCACGCTGCCGGCCGGGGCCGTGGAGACACCCGACGACCGGTCGCTGGAAGCCGCGGTGTCGACGAGTGTGGCCGGGCCGGTAGGCGTGTCGGTCGCCGATGCGGAGGTCGATGAGGGCGAAGGCGCGGTGCTGTCCTTCGCGGTCACGCTGAGCCGCGCGGCGGCAGTCGCGATGACGGTCGACTACGCCACGTCGAACAGCACTGCAACCGCGGGCTCGGACTACACGGCCGCAAGCGGGACGCTCTCGTTCGCGGCCGGCGACTCGTCGAAGACCGTCGAGGTGTCGGTGCTGGACGACTCGCACGACGAGGGGAACGAAACGCTGACGCTGACGCTGACGCTGTCGAACGCCTCGGCCGGCGTGCTGAGCGACCGCGAGGCCACGGGAACGATCAAGAACCACGATCCGCTGCCGCTGGCGCTGGTGGCGCGGTTCGGCCGGACCGCCGCGGTGCACGTGGTCGAGCAGGTGGAGCAGCGGGTCGAGGCGCCCCGCGGACCGGGCTTCGAGGCCCGCTTCGCCGGCCGGGAGCTGCGGCGCGGCGGAGAGCGGGACTTCGCGCTGAACTTCCTCAACCAGCTCGCCGGCATCGGCGGCGGCGGGTCCGGGGCGGCCATGCGCCAGCCGATGGGCGGCTCGCCCGGGGGCTCCTCGGCGTCGCTCGGCACGACCGCGATGGGCGCCGGCGGCGCACGGCACACTGCGCCCCTGGGCGCGATGGCCGGTCCCCACGGCGGCCTGAACGGCGGCGGATTGCTCCAGACCGGCTTGGGCGGCGCCGATGTCGTGACGGGCTCGGCGATCGCGCTGAGCCGCGAGACGCGGCACGGCGGCATCCTGTCGTTCTGGAGCCAGAGCGCGCGGTCGCACTTCTCCGGACAGGACGGGGCGCTGTCGCTCGGCGGCGGCGTGAACACGGCGATGTTCGGGGCCGACTACTCGAAGGGACCGCTGGTGGCGGGCCTGTCGCTGTCGCACAGCCGGGGCCTGGGCGAGTACGCCGGGGCGGCCGGCGGCCAGGTCGCCTCGGCCGTAACCGGCCTCTACCCGTGGCTGGGCTACAAGGCGACCGAGCGCGTCACGGTATGGGGCGTCGCCGGGTACGGCGCCGGCGGCATGCTGCTCACGCCGGACGGCGCGCCCGCCCTGGAGAGCGGCCTGTCGATGGCAATGGCCGCGGCGGGAACCCGGGGCGAGCTGGTCGGCGGCGGCGCCGCCGGCTTCGAGCTGGCGTTCAAGGCCGATGCGCTGTGGGTCGGCACGTCGATGGACGGGGTGGACGGCCCGGCGGGGCGGTTGAGGGCTGCCGAGGCGGCGGTGACCCGCTTCCGGACGGGGCTGGAGGGCTCGCGGGCCTACTACACGCTGGGCCGCCGGTTGTCACTGAGGCCGAGCCTCGAGGCCGGACTGCGGCACGACGGCGGCGACGCGGAGACCGGCGTCGGCATGGACGTGGGCGCGGGCCTGATCGTGGCGGACGCATCGACCGGGCTGGCGGTGGATGTGCGGGTGCGGACGCTGCTCGTGCATCAGGCGGAAGGGTTCCGCGAGCGGGGCATGGCGGTGTCCCTCAGCTACAACCCGACGCCGTCGACGCCGCTGGGCTTTACGGCGCGGGTGGCGCCGTCGTGGGGCGGCCAGGCGACGAGCGGGGCCGAGGCGCTGTGGGGCCGCGAGACGATGGCGGGGATGGCGCACGGCGGCGTCGCGCAGGGCAACCGCCTCGACGGCGAGGTCGGCTACGGCCTGCCGGTGGGGAGCCGTTTCGTAGGGACGCCGCAGGTCGGCTTCAGCACGTCGGCGTATGGCCGGGACTACCGGGTCGGCTACGGCCTCGGGGTGCTGGAGCAGCGGAAGGTGAACTTCGAGCTGGGGGTTGACGCGCAGCACCGCGAGAGCCCGATGTTGGGCGGCACCTCGACCGGCGGGCTCGGCCGGGTGACCCCTGGGCTGGTAGATGTGGCGCAGACAGGTGAGTAGCTGGCTGGGACGGACGGTCACCAAGCCGATGGGCTGGCGTCTGGAGCTCGAAGCCAAGCCGTTACCAGGAGCCGGCGAGAGACGCGCAATCAATTCCCGATCCCGGAATCGTCCCGAAATCGTCCGAGGGCGAGCTTGATCTGAGCGCGGTCGTCGTGTCGATCCACGGAACCCCCTCCTGCTGCGGGTGTGCAGCCGGAGAGGTGTGTGAACCGGGGGCCGTCCAGAATCCGCCGACCGCCGAAGAAGAACGACCCCCAGGCAACCCGAGCGCGGACCCGGGGTCAACGCCACGAACACGACCCGGACGCCGCACCCGCACCAGATGTTGCGAGTGCGGCACACGGCGATGACAGACCGTGCGCGAACGAAGACATCCAGCTCGGGTTGCGCTGTGAACGCTGATAGCCACCCTTGCAACCGGCGGAGCGGCCGAGGCGCAAGAAGCGACGATCACGCCCAGCAGGGCCAGTGCGACCGAGACCGAGAACCTGGAGTTCACGGTGGGCGGATCGTGGCGCTACGACGCCGGGATCGAGTTCCTCACCGACGACATCACGGCAGCCGCAAGAGACGACTGCCAACGACTGGACAGCCGGGTCGCGCGCGCGACGGCAGCAACGGCTTGCAGAGCACGCCGCCGAGCTGCGAGTTCGAAGCGCCGCAGACGACGCAGAGTGCCAGTATGTCCACCGACCGAGACCCGGCAAGCATCGGGAAGCAGCGAGGCCGAGCATGAGATACCTGACCACGGCACTGGCCGCAATGATGACGATCGCGCTCGGAGCGGCTCCCGCAGAGGCTCAGATGGCGACGATCTCGCCCACCAGCGCTTCGGGAACCGAAGCGGAGAGGCTGGAGTTCGAGATCGACGGCGTTTGGGGCTACAACGCGGAGATCCAGTTCCGCGTGATCAGCGGAACTGCGACAGAAGGACCCGACTTCGAAGGCGATTCGGGGACTCTCTGCCACGCCGGCGAAAGCGCCGAGGAGACGTGCGCCGGCGGTCACCAACCAACTCCGAACGTGGCGCTCGTCAATCACTGGCCGGACGATGAGATCGAGGGGGACGAGACCTACACGGTCGAGGCCTGGGTCGCGAGGTACGAGACCGGCGAAACCGACGGCAACGGCATGCCGGTCATCCGGGAATGCCCGACCGGCTGCGGAAGAGCCCGAGCCACCGGGACCATCATCGATCTGAACGAGCCGGAGCCCGTTAGGCCCGGAACCGTCAGCTTGACGACGGAGACCGCAGCGGTGACAGAGGGCGGGGCGGTCAGCCTGACGGTGAAGTTCACGCCCCCGGACGGCAACGGCGCGCACGAGGCGGCAAGCGTCGACTGGGCAACGGAAGACGAAAGCGCAATCGCCGGACGCGACTACAACAGGGCATCGGGAACCGTCAGGTTCCCGGCATGCTCAGGCAGCTGCAGCGAGCACACGAGGACGATCCGGGTCTCGACCATTCAGGACGAGGTACAGGAAGAGGACGAACGGTTCCTGGTGGAGCTGTCGAACCCAGCCAACGCCGAGCTGGCGAACCGCTACAACGAGTGGACGCTGGTAACGATCGAGGACGACGACGAGAACCGGCCGCCGCGGGTGACGCTGACAAGAGTATGCTCGGAGGTGTGGCCGTGCGGCGACAGGAATCGGATCGAAAGCGGCGGTCGACTCAGGCTGTTTGCGGATGCGGTGGATCAGGACGGAACGGTCGAATCCTACAAGTGGAGCGGCTTGGGCAGCTTCCGTGGCGGCAACACCAGCAAGACATGGACGGCGCCACGGCCGCACGTCGAAACGACGTACACGCTGACCGTAACGGTCACCGACGACGAGGGAGCGACCGCAAGCGACAGCCTGAACATCACGGTGGAAGGCCCGGAGCCGGAAGCTACCAATGCGCCGACGGTGACGCTGGCAGCCGACAGCTACGAGGTCGACGGCGGCGGGAGGCTCACGCTGACGGCCAGCGCTTCGGACACGGACGGCACGATCGAATCGTACCAGTGGTCGGGCGAGGGAACGTTCAGCGGCAACGGAGCCGAGGTCACGTGGAGGGCGCCGGGACCAGCCGTGCCAACCGACTACGTGTTGTCGGTGACCGTCACCGACAACGACGGAGCGACCGGAAGCGACAGCGTCAGCATACGGGTGGGGGCAAATAGCGCGCCTACGGTGTCGGTGACATCTGACGTTTACACCGCGCACCCTGGCGAGGTAGTGGCGCTGACGTCCACCGCTGCGGACACGGACGGCAGGATCGAATCGTACCGGTGGTCCGGAGGCGGGACCGGGTTCGCCGACGTAGAAACGGGAAATACCACCTGGACGGCACCGGACGTCAGCGCGGCGACCAGCTACATACTGGCCCTGACGGTCACCGATGACGACGGAGCGACCGCAAGCGACAGCGTCAGCATCCGGGTAGCGAAAAATGTGGCGCCGACCGTGAGCCTGACGGCGAGCGATTACGCAATCAACGTGGGCGAGACCGTGACGTTGACGGCCGACGCCCACGACTCGGACGGCGAGGTCGAGTCCTACGAGTGGAAGGACAAGGCGAACGCAGGCTCGTTCTCGGACCCGGCTACAGGCGCGGTCGTGGAGTGGACGGCGCCGAACCCGACCAACCCGACGACGTACACGCTTGAGGTGGCGGTTACCGATGACGATGGAAGTCAGAAGCGGGACTCCGTCGAGGTGAGGGTGAGCCGGCCAAGTCCAAAGGCACCGGAATTGACAGGGTGGACAGCCGGCAGCCAGGGCGGGGACGGCGAAGCTCGGACGTTCGAGGTGAAGGTCTTTACAAAAGGGTTCGGGACGCTGGGACCAGAATCGTTCCAATGGTCGGGAGAAGGAACGTTCGGCGCGACGACGGTGAGCGCCAGCGGCACCGGGACGGTCGTATGGACGCCCCCGAGATTGGAGAACGACGAGCTGCTCAGGGTGCGGGTGACGGTCACCGACAGCGACGGAGCATCGGCCAGCGAGTCGTCGCCGGAGATACTGGTAAAGGGAAGCGAGTCGCCGAACAGCAGGCCGACGGTGACGGTCAGCGCGTCCGCAACCGAGATTGACGGCGGCGAGGACGTCACCCTGGACGTCACAGCCACCGACTCGGACGGCACGATCGAGTCGTACACATGGACAGGGTCACCGAACACGGGCAGCTTCGGCACGATGGCGAGCGACGGAGACGTCACGTGGACGGCGCCGGTCAGGCACGAGCGAACGACCTACTCGCTGACAGTGGCGGTGAGAGACAACGAAGGGGGCATAACCGATAAGACCACGAGAATCGTGGTGACGGAAACACCGAACCATCCGCCCGTGCTGGATCTGCTGTCGGCAAGCTCAGCCACGAGCACGGACACGGGATACGAGGTCGGCCCCGGGGCTGACGTCGGGTTGCACACCTACCACTACGAGAACGGAGCATTGAAGCCAGGGGCAAGTGACCCGGATGGCACTGTCGAGTCCTACGAGTGGAGCGAGGAGCAGGGTCGGGGATCATTCAGGAACACCGGAACGCCAGGGACGGCACGATGGATAGCCCCCCGCCCGGACGAAGAAACCGAATACGTCGTGACGGTGACCGCCATCGACGACGACGGAGCAACCGCGAGCCTGAGCCGGACATTCACAGTCGTCATAACCGAAGTGAACGAGCCGCCGACAGTCACGCTCGAAGCAAGCACAACAACCGTCGCAGGAAGCGAGGTGGTCAGGTTGACCGCATCGGCCGACGACAGCGACGGGACGATCGAGTCCTACGCATGGTCCGGAGAGGGCACATTCACAGCCAGAGGGCCTGATGGTAAATCCCCGCGCATGGACTGGACCGCGCCCAGCGCGGACGGAGACTACAACCTGACCGTCACGGTCACCGACGACGCAGGCGGTACGGCCAGCGACAGCGTGACGGTCAGCGTCACGGGAACCGACAACACAGCGCCAACACTGAGACTCAGTGCGTCGAAAACCAGAGTCGAAGCCGGGACCAGGATCAGCCTGACCGCAGCGGCCGACGACAGCGACGGGACGATCGAGTCGTACGCATGGAGCGAGGAGGACGACGCCGGAACATTCACGGCGAGGGGTCCCATGGATCAGTCCGCTCGGGTCGACTGGACGGCGCCGAGCCCGGACGCCGATTCGGAGTACACCCTGAGCGTGACGGTCACCGACAACGGAGTATCCATGTTGTCAAGGGCCCGGATCGAGGGAAGAGCTCGTCCGCCGCGGGGGGTGAATCCGTACATTCGGGCACCGGCGCCGACCTGTACGTACGATGGTCGAACGTCGCGGCCAATCCCAACGTCACCTCCGGTGAGCGTACGTACCGACAGGGGAACGACCGTCCCTGCGCGGGACTCCGATGGCCGCGCACGGCGAACCCGGCGTCCGGCCAATCCTTGCACTTGCCGAGCGCGCTCTATGACGCTCATCCTCTGTGGCGGACTCAGAAAATCTGGACAGTCATCGACATCGAGGTCGTGAGCCAGCATGCGAACGCTGCCGACGTGACGACGGCACAACGCGGCGTCCCACTGCAAGCGTTGCAGGCACGGGCGCCGACGACGATCCGTCCAGCCGCCGTCGACCCTCTCATAGCTCCTCGCGTAGCAACGTTCGGTCAAATTCCCGCCGTGGTCGTGCGCTCGGCTACCGCGCTACGCGCACGCCCGCAGACGGACGTGCACTTCGCTTGGTCTTTTGCTGCTCGAAATCCGACCCGCAAGGCGTGGCGCCCACGGACTGGTCATGCGGCGATGGGCGGCGCACTTCCCGCCGGTGCTGCCGCGCTGCCGCGCCTGGGCCGGTCGGGCAACCAGGAGCGGTTCTGTTCGAGCAATGCGTTGGCCAGCAGGAGGAGCTTGCGCATGACGGCGGTCAGAGCGACCTTCGGCGGCTTCCCCTGACCGCGGAGCTGGCGGTACTTCGCACGCAGGTCAGGGTTGCAACGGGCCGCCGCCAGGGCCGGCATGTAGAGAAGCCGCCGCACGCGCGGCCTGCCGCCCTGGATGAAGCTGCGGCCCTGCCAGGCGCCCGACTGGCGCGTGACCGGCGCGAGACCCGCCAGGCTGGCGACCGCCTTGGCGTCGAGGCGGCCGAGTTCCGGCATCCGGGTGAGCAGGCCTGCCGCGGTGATGCTCGACACGCCCGGGATCGAGGTCAGGATCTCGGTCCGGCGGGCCAGTCCCACGTCTTCGGCCAACCGCTTGCCGATTGCGGCATCGACGGCGGCCAGATGCCGGTCAATCTGTGACAGCCGCGTCTTGTTCTGCTGCTTCAACAGCCGATGTCGAAGGTGCTTCTGGCGGTTCCGTGCGGCGGTGCGGTCCGTGACCAGCGCGTCGCGCGCCACCTGCAGTTCCTCGAGGGCGCGGTGCGTCGGCGGCGACGCCTCGGTCGGCCGCAGAGGCAACGCCGTCCCCATTTGCGCGAGCACCCGCGCGTCTACGGCGTCGGTCTTGGCCCGCTGTCCCATCGCCTGCGCAAAACGCCGCGCCTGCAAGGGATTGGCTCGCGCCAGCGGCAGCCCCGCCTGCAGGAGCGCCTCCTCGAAGGCGCGGTGCCAAGGTCCGGTGGGCTCGTACACGACCGAGCGAACCGGCTGGTCGATCCACGCGATGAGCGCCTTGAACCCCGCCGAGTCATTGGTGAATCGCGCGGCCTTGCCGGCGGGAGCCATGTAGGTGTCGAGATGCGTCTTCGAAATGTCAATGCCTACTACGGTAGGATCTGGCATCTTTTCCTGCTCCTGTGCTTGTTTTCGAGCCCTCACGCTCGTGTATCCATTCAGGCCGTAGGAAAAGACGGTGGCGACCAAACTCCGTTCCGGCCCCTGTTCGGCCCAGCGGCTCGCGGTCCGACCACCGCCACCCCCGGCGCTCCCAACCGGGGGGCGCCAGGGGGTGGACCTTCCGAGGTCGGTCCACGGCGATAAAACTAACAAACAAGGCGGTACGGCCAGCGACAGCGTGACGGTCAGCGTCACGAAGCTCGGGAACGAGCCCCCGACAGTCTCGCTCACGGCAGCAAAAACCAAGGTGGAAGCCGGCGAGAAGATACGACTGACCGCATCGGCGACGGATGATGGGACAATCGCATCCTACGAATGGAGCGGCAACGGCGCGTTCAATACGACGAGTACTCCGGGGGTCGTCGACTGGATTGCACCCAGCCCGCCCGCGGAGACTGCCTACGAACTGAAGATCACGGTCATCGACAGCGGCGGCGCATCGGCGAGCGCGACCGTGACGGTGACGGTCGGCGCGGCTGCAGACCCCGTTCCGGTGGTGAGCTTTCCAAGCGGCGCAAGCGCCGCGGAGGCGAGACGACGACGATCGAGTTCAGCGTGACGGAGCAGGCACCGAGCGGGGCGTCCATCAGCTACAGGATAGGTGACGAGACCGAACTCGCACGTACCGACGGCAGTGAGCGGGGAGTCGGCGCATGCCGCGACTACGAGCACAAGAGCGGCACTCTGAACCTCGGGGGCAGGTCCTCCGCAACGCTGGAGATCCGCCCATTGCCCGATGCCTGTCCGGGCGAGCCGGAAGAATTCGTGCACATCGAGTTCTTCGATCCTGTCGAGGTGCAGCTCGACGCTGACACGCTACCCGTATCGATTTCCGATGTGCACTCGAAAATGGGGCTCGTAGACTCTCGCGCGTCTACGGACGACGGGAATCTCTTGCCTCTGTCTGTCGCAGAGGGAGAGTCGCTGTCGGTGACGATCGAGCGGGATATAGACGTACCGGGACGCCGCGTGCCGACGAGCGTCGAGGTCCAGTTGGTAGCGACAGGCGGGGCGGTTGCAGGCGAAGACTACGAAGATCCCGGTCCGCAGACCGTGAGCTTCAGTGCCAGTCAATCGAGAAGGACCGTCAGATTCCGGGCGCTCAATGACGACTTGCATGAGCAAGAGGTCGACGAGGGCTTCGAGATTCATCTCGGCAACCCCAAAGGGGGGTTGCTGGTAGCTCGGGGTACCCCGGGAAAGACCAGATCGCTGCCGGTCGTGATCGAAGACACCGACGGGGTTCGAGAGGGGATCCTGGTCTCCGTCCGGGCATTGACGCCAACCGTGACCGAAGGCGAGACGGCCAGATGCGAAGTGAAGGTCGAAGAGGCGGGCGGACGACGGCTGGACACCGGGATTCGAGTGCGGTTCCAGGCGACCGACGCCGGAATCGAAAACAAGGACGAATGGTTCACATTCGGCCGCGCGGCCTCGCAAACGCGGCAGGTGGATGTTGAGACGATCGCAACGCAAGCGAACGAGAGTCGAGCCTTCAACTGCAGGGTGGGGCCGGCTGACTACTCGGGGAGCTACGAGCTGGAAATCACGGAAGGCAGCGCCGAGGTCCGGATCGCAAACATCAACGTCGAGAACCAGCCGGGGGACGCGCCGGTATGGGCATTCGACCAGAGGACGGGCGAGAGAACGCTCTACTTCGTCACCCGGCTCAACGGCGAGTTGCCGGATGCGCTGACCGGAACGGGCAAGGATCCGCTGGTGGTGAGATGGGCGACGTCGGCAGGCGATGATGCAACCGCGGTTGCATCAGAAGACTACACAGTCAGCAGCGGCACGCACACGTTCCACCCCGGCGCGTCGAGATCGTTCGGGATCAGTATTCCGGTCACGTGCGACAGCGCAGACGAGGACGAGGAGCACTTCTACGTGACCGCCACCGGTGCGCGGACAAACGGCGCCGCCGTGGGCGGGGCGTCGACGGTGAAGATCACCATCGTGCCGGAGGCGGGCAGGTGCGGCGGCACCAAGAGAGTCGTCTCCATAGCCGACGCCTCGGCAATCGAGGGTCAGCGGATGGAGTTCACGGTGTCGGTACCAACAGCCCTGGAGCACGACCTGCTGATCGACTACGCAACAGAGCAGGTTTCCAACTCGGCGCGAGCAGGGGAGGACTTCGAGGCTGCGACCGGGACGGTGACAATCCACCGGATCCACAACACGACAGCAACGATCCGGATTCAAACGCTGAACGACGACATCCGGGACGAGCGCGAGACGTTCAGAGTGAGGCTGAGCAACGCAAGGACAGAGGAGGGGCCGCGGAGAATCGCCGACGCCGTAGCGGTCGGCACGATTATCGAGAAGAAGCCCATCGGCGGCGAGTTCCGCGCTGGGCCCGCATACCACTCGGGGGACCCTTTTAGGGTCGAACTGCATCTGACCGCCCGGTTGGACATACAGGAAGACGAGTTGCTGCCGAAGATCACGGTACAGGAGACCGGCAGCGACGAGTCGGCCGGCACGGCTTCGCAGGCGGAAGTGCTTCGCGAGCGCGTCTACCGGTTCAGCATCACCCCGGACTCGGGCGTCACCGGGAACCTGACCATCGGCCTGGATCACACGGACCTGACAGGGCTGAACGGACGGGAAATGGGCGAGGTGGAGCCGATTGTCGTGTACGGCCGGTCCGTAGTGAGCATCGAAGACGCCGAGGTCAACGAGAGTGACGGCGTGCTGGAATTCGCCGTCAGGCTGGACGGAGCTGCACGGGTGCGGACGACTGTGGATTGGGCCACCGAGGACGTTACGGCGTCCAGCGGGCGCGACTACGAGGCGTCCAGCGGAACGTTCACCTTCGAGGCCGGCGAAACGCGGAAGCGAGGAAAGGTAATAATCTTCCGGACGGCCAGAGCAGAGGAGGACGAGACCTTCAGCATCGTGCTGAGCAACGCCCTCCCGAGCAACAGGCTCGTCATCGACCCCGACCGCGGTACGGGCACGATGACGATCAAGGACAACTCGCTCGGGGCCAGGTTCCAACAACCCGCAACGCCGCGAACCGACGACAGCAACTTCGAGGTGCCGCTGAGCTTCCACGGGGTGCCGGAATCCTTCAGTCCGACCACAGAGGCGGTGAAGAAGGCGTTGACGATCGCCAACAGAGAAGACTGCAGCGGCGCGCGTGTGGCAGGTGTAAGCGGATCGGACAAGGACTTCACCGTCGAAGGGGTGCGGCTCTTTTGCGTCGGCGGTCCAGAGGGGTCCAGGAGGGGCTGCGAGCGGCATGGCAAGAGCTACTTGACCCGGCGAAGGCGAGGTGAGGAGGGCGATGGGGGCGGCTCGCTGACCGGCGGTGCTATCCCGTCAGCGTAGCGCTGGGCGTGGTTCCGCTCGTACTCGCGCGCTTCGTGGAAGTCCCAGTACGCATCGAAGTCGCCGCTGGCCCGTAGCGCCCGCAGCTTCAGGACCGCCTCGGCGCCGACCAGCCGCCAGCGGGCTCCGGTCAACTCCATCCGGTCGCGGACCAGGTACCGGCACGCCCCTTCGATCACGCCGGTGGCGATGGGATAGCCCGCCGCGAGGTAGCGGTCGTAGTGCAGATACGGCGCGTACTTCTGCAGGTAGTCGGCGCACGTATCGACCGGCTTGCGGGTGTCGCTCGACAAGCCTGCGACGGTCGCCGCCCGCCGCATCGCCGCGGCCACCTTGCTGGACTTGCCCTCGAGAATGCTCTGCACGCGCGTCCAGGCCCAATGCGCCGCGTCGGGGCTCCCCTCGCGATGGAACACGTGCGCCGCCTTCCAGACGTACTCGACCACGTGAATGATGTCGAGGATCACCGTCACGTCGACGCCGTAGGCGGCGGCGCCCGCTTCGACGAGGGCGAGTTGCGTCTCGGCGCCGTCGACGAGCACGACCCAGCGCTTGACGCGCTCCGGGTCGTGGCGCTCGGCTTCCAGCATCGCCTCGGCGACCACCTCGGCCGGATCGTGTTCGAGGCTCGCCCAGACCCGTTTGGCCACCGGGCGAGGACGCACCGCCGCGGTCTTGGCCCGATTCTTGGCCTTGGCCGCCGGCTGTCGGGGCATCAGGCTCTGCAGGAAATCCTCCGGGCTGCGCACCAACGGCGCGACCGCGTAGACGGCGGCCACCGTCGCCATGCGTTTGGCGTGCTTCTTCTCGCCCGGCCGCAGGCGGTTGAACGGGGAGAGCTGCTCGCGTTGCCGCCGGCGCCTCTCGGCCGCCTTGCGCGTCGCCTCGCGCAGGTCCTCGTGATGCAGCACCACGCCCTTGCCGTCGAAGGTGAGCACCACAACCGACTCGTCAGCGACCGGCTCGCCCGCCGCCGCTCGGCGCGCCGCGTAGAAGGCGTCGAAGTCCTCAGCCGCGCGAGCGACCAACTGTTCCGCCTGACGCTTGGGCACATCGGCCCCGCTATGGCGAGACAGCTCGAACAGCGCTTCGTCGAACGACCGCGATGCGGCCGCTTCGGCCACCCGGCGGCGCACCTCGAGCGAGTAACGCTCAGCCGGCAGGTTCAGCGACGCATCGAGCGGATGCAGACTGTCGTGACCGTGCCGCGCGTAGCCCAGGCGCTCGACCGCCACCGTCCCGAAGGTCGTCTCCAACTGCCGGTCGTGCAGCCGCCGCTCCGAACGCTCGACGCCGTCGGCCCCCTCGACCGGACCCGCCGCCTCCCCCGGGCTGCGTTGGTCGAGGTGCCCTTGCAGGAGCTTGCGCATCAACTCCTGACCACGCCGGTTCAACTCCCGTTCGAGGTCGCTCTCACGCATCTGCAGGGCCTCGCGCGAAGAAAGGTAGGCTTTGGTCTCCGCGAAAGAAGCCTCCGCCGCCGCATAGGGCGCCGGGGCGGGTGGAGCGGTGCGGCGGAGAACAACTTGCATGGCTCAACGCTCCCGTAACCCCCGTAACCGCCGCTTGTCCAGGCCGCGCGCCAGCACCGCGCTGGCCAGGTTCTTCCTCAGTACGCATCCAGGCTCCGGCTACCCGCGGCGGCTGCGGACCGCCGCAACTGGAGCCAAGTGTCACCGTGCGCCGGTCGGCTCCCATCGGATCGCGGACCAAATGCCGACAGGCCCTTCGATGAGCCGGCGACGAGCACCGCACGCCGCGTCGCCGCTGCCACGTGGATGATGTCGAGTACCACGGTGGCTTCCAGGGCGTACGCGGCGGTGCCCGCGAGGCGGTCGCGATGGTCACGCGGCGGCGCATCTCGACCCAGTAGCGCTCCGGCAGCAGGTTCAGCGCGGCATCGAGCCGATGCAAGCCGTCGTGACCGCGCCGCGCGCAGCCCAGACCCACAACCTGCATCGTGCCGGAGGCCGTTTCGGCGTGGCTTTCGTGCTCGCGCGGCTCCGAGCACTCGACACCGCTGGTGCCCTTGCCCTCGGCCGGACCAGCAGCCTCTTTCGGGCTGCGTTGGTCGCGATGTCCTTGCAGGAGCTTGCGCACCAACTCCTGGCCCCGCCGGTGCAGTTCCCGTTCGAGTTCGCTCTCGCTCATCTGCCGGGCTTCGCTGGACGAGAGGAAGGCTTTGGCATCCGCGAAGACAGCATCGGCCGCTGCGCACGGGGCTCGCCTCGGGGGATCGATGCACGGGACGCCGGTTCGGGGCACGTCGAATGTACGTCCCTGGAATCCTGTCGTCACAGCCATCGCAGGCCTGCCTCCCTTCCCACGGCACCGTACCAGAACGCCGCGCGAATGTCCAGAAGGGAGCGCGCCTGTCGGGGAGAAGACCGAAGGTGTTCGGCGCCGTGACGAGGCTCGGCTGGCTGCCGAAAAGACGCCGGTACGCGCTGGCCTGCTTGATGTCCCTCCCGAAATGGCCACTGGGGAGACGCATCCGCGGGCAAAAGAGCCCATGAATAGGGCGAAAAATCCTCTATGAAGAGCCGCACCCCGCGAATGTCCAGAAGGGAGCGCGCCTGAGGGGGACCGGCGCGTGCCGGCGTCGTGGTCGGGTCGGGCGGCGGCCCGAAAAGAGGCGGATGGGGCGCTCGCCGGACGCTGTCACCCCTCAAAACGCACTGAAGAGGGAGTGTCCTCGGACATAAACCCTTATGAATGAGCGAGATAGCAATCTATGAAAAAGAGCCGCACCCCTGCCAGATTGGGCGAAGAGGCCATTTTACTGGGTGGTCACCATCCTCATGATCACGTTCGGTGCTGTCTTGGTCTTGATGTACCAAAGTTCCGGCGTTGAATTGAATCCGATCCTGGCAGCCAACATCGGAGCATCGGCACCGCTGGCACTCTCGTCCCTATCGACTGCGGTCCCATCACCTACAAGCGTCGACTGACGGCGCAGCTACGCTACAATCCGCTGATCTTTTCAGCAGGGGTCCCCGTCGCTTCGCAACCCCCTCAGATGCCCCGCACACCGAGAGCGGCTTATCGTGGAAGGAGTCGAGGTGAATGTCGGTGAGCTGGCACAGATCCCCACACGACCGTAACGGGCCCGTTGAGCACGGGCTGGGATGTTAAGGGCCGGAGCAAAAATAACTTCCGTTTTTCGTTACATGGGTTCGATGGTGTAGTTCCATTTGGGGAGGAAGCTGTTCGGTGTGATGCGTAGCTCCCGCATCTGCGCGTGTCGGTGACCTTGACGCCGGTCTTGTAGGTCTTGCGCACCAAGTGCGCGCGCACGCGCAGTCCGGTGGCGGTGCGTGTGGTGCGCAGGTACTTCAGGATGGTCTCGTAGCTGTCCAGCGGGCGGCCCGCCCAGTTCTTGCTGACCACACAGAAGAGGCGGTGTTCGATGGGATTCCACTTCGACGTGGCCGGCGGATAGTGGGCCACGGTCACGCGCAAGCCGTGCCGGTTGCAGAGGCGATGCTGCAGGTTGAACTTCCAGGCACGCGCGGTGCAACTGTTGCTGCCGCCCCCGTCGGCCAGGATCTGCAGGGCTTCGGCCTCGGGATAGTGCTTGTGCCCTTCGGTGCGCCACCACTTCTCGATGCAGTCGACGGCGAACGCCGGAGGTGTCGGCGGTTTGGCCGACGAAGACGGTGCCGGCATTGGCGCGCGGGTCGTAGATGCCGTAGGGGATGGCGCGGCCCTGGGCCGCGGATGGAAAGTCGTGGTCGTTGACCAGTTCGGGGCTGTGGTCCCACTTGGCGCCGGGATTGCGGAACGCGCCGACGAGTTCCTTCTTCTTGGTGTCGACGCTGATGACCGGTGTGTTCTCGACGGCGCAGCGCTCGCGCAGCTCGGCGATGTGCTGGAACTGGTCGTCGCGGTTCGGATGCGAGGCGCCGGCACGCTTCTTGTGGTTGACCCGCAGCGAGAATCCGATCTTCTTGAGGAGCCGGGCGACGGTCCGCGCGCAGATGCCCGTGCCGAGCTTGCACAATTCGGCGGCGACCTTGGCGGTGGTGCGGCGTGTCCACTTCAGGCCGCTGAGCGGGTCGCCGGCCGTCTCGTGGTCCATCAGGGCTTCGATGTCGGCGATGACTTCCGGCGTTTTTTTTCCGTCGGCGGACGCCCGCCGCCCGCGCGCCGCACCCGGTCGAGCTCGACGTCGCGCTCGACGAGTTGCCGCCGGCCGGCAGCGACCGTCGACGGGTCGATGCCGAGCAGTTGGGCGATGCGCCGGTCGCCGCCCCACCCGCACTTGAGGGCTTCGAGTCCGGCGAACAGACGTCGCTGCCGCTCGTCGAGCAGGCTGGCGAACAACACGATCGCGGCGCGCAGTTCCTCCGGCATCAGGTCGGCCGCCGGCAGGGGTCGCACGAGTCCGGGCGTGGCCATCAACAGGCGCCGCGCGCGCAGTTGGTGGGTCTGCTGCGCGCGGTCGGCCGCGCAGTAGAGGAACTGGCCGGCGAGCTTGTGCCGCGTCAGCCGCCCGTCGCCGACGAGCTTGCGCAGCGGGTCCTGGGTGCCGACCGCGAGCAGGTTGTCCAACTCGTCGACGAAATGTCCGGCCTCGGCGTGGTTGACGAACGACTCGGCGGTTGCGATCAGGGTGCCGGTGCGGGAGAAGCGGACCCCGGCGAAGGACCACAGGCCGTGCTCGTCGAAGTCGGCGACTGCGTCGAGGGTGTAGTAGCCGCCGCGATGCGAGTAGCTGGTCCGGGCGTCGAGGTCCTTGAGCTTGCGAAAAGCGGTGCGCCTGCTGGCGCGGGGACCGAGAGCCGCCATCACCTCGGGCAGCGTGGCGATGGTCTGCTTGCGGAGCAAGGCGATGATCGTGTCGGCGGAGAACTCGGTTGGTCTCATTGTGGCGCTATTGTGAATCCTGTTTTCCTCAATTGTGCCATAAACTGGGACGGACACTGCTCCCGGAATCCAGAAAATATCCGTCCTGGTGGGGCTCGTCGCCGACAAGACCGTTGCGGGACCGGTGTGCTCTATAGCGAGACTATAAGCACTTCTAGGAAGTTATTTTTGCGCGGCGCGGACCCTAATTTAGAATCAACAACTTACACTGACAGAAGTGCTCAAGTGGCACTACAAACGCGCGCAAACTGGAGAATCCGGTCGGTCAGACGAGCGTCTTGCGGACGCCGCCCGGCTGGGGGTCGACGCCGAGTGCGTCGTAGAGGGCCCGCTGATCGGGTTCGGCTTGGGTGGCCGTGCGCACGTGCAGCGTGCGTCCATCAGGACGGCGGAAGGTGGCGGTGACGCGCTGCTGGCCTTCGAGGATGCGGCGCAACGTGGTCCAACTGGCGTGTTCGCCGTGGGCGCGCAGCCGGGTGCGGATGACCTGGACGAGCTGGTAGGCGATGACGGTGATGAGCAGGTGGCCGTCGGCCCGCCGCGGCTTGTGGTGGTAGATGGGACGCAGGCCGAGCTCGGACTTCAGCGCGCGGAAGACGGCCTCGACGTCGGTGAGCGTGGTATAGGTGCGCCACAAGGTGTCTTCGTCCCAGTCGGTCTGGCTGCTGCGCAGGCAGTAGACGCCCGGATGCGTGGCCATCGAGCCGTCCTGGGGACGACGGGTCCAGGTGACGGCGACGGCCTTCTCGCCGGTCTGGTCGGCGGTGACGGTGATCTGGTAGTGCGGGGCGACGCGGGAGTGCTTTGCTTTCAGTCGCCCGATGCGCTGCCAGACCTGGCCGAGTCGCTTGTGGGCTCGGGGGCGCGCCAGCCCGTCGTTGAGCTTGGTCAGGGCCGTCTCGAAGCGGGCGGCGAAACGCTCGACGATGCCGCGTTCCTTCTCGGCCCGTTGCTCCGAGTAGCAGTACAGGCGCACCTCGTCGGGGTCGGTGGAGAGCACCTTGTGCAGATGCACGGTCTGCTTGGATTGCGTCTGGACCGACACGGCGGCATCGGCGTCGAATTGCCGGCGGCGCTCGCGGCTGACGACCAGATAGCGGTAGCCGTTGTCGCGCAGCCACGTGATGCAGTCGTCGGTGGCGACGCCGCGGTCCATGACGACGAGGGCGCCGGCCGGCGCCTGCAGCGCCTCGAGCATGCCGGCCAGCGTGCGGTGCTCGCTGACGTTGCCGGCGAAGACCTGCGAGCGGCGCACGAAGCCGCTGGCGTCGAGCATCAGGCCCAGAGTCAGCAGCGGACAGTCGCTGCGCTTCTCCTTCGAGTGTCCGCGCCTGGCCTGCGGCTGCTCGCTCGCCTCGCCTTCGAAGTAGGTGTTGGTCAGGTCGTAGAGGGTGACGGTCGGCTGCAGGTCGAACAGGCCCATGGCCCGTTGGAACAGGTGCGCCTCGATCGCCTCGCGATGCTTCACCAACGCGTCCGAGGCGCGGTAGAGCTGCATCGCGCCGACGGTCTCGAAGTCGACCCCGAGCAACTCTCCGAGGCCGCTGCGCTGCTGCAACCAACGATGCGTCGCGCGCTCGGAGCCCGGCTGGGCCAGACGGCCGACGATGACGCCGGCGGCGGCGACGCACAGGGCGCCGTTGACACCCAAGCGGGTCAGCAAGTCCGGCAGGCCCACTTGCTCGAGCGCCCACAGGCCGACCTGCTCGACGCCGACGCTACGGGGTCGGATCAGGCGCAGCGAGTCGACGTCGACCGGCTGAACGTCGGCCGGCCCGGCTGCCGGTACGGCGGCGCCGCGCGCCACCAACTGTGCGGCGATCCGCTGTGCCTCTTCATCTACGGCGGGCGGACAATCGGCCACCAGCGGTGCCTGGCCGGCCAGCGCGTCGGCGACGCGGACGCACAGCAGCGGCCATTGTGGCTGTGGAATGTCGAAGTGGCGCCCGAGGTTGAGCAGGGTGCGCTGGCGCACGGTGTTGCCGAGGCGTTCGGCGAGGACCAGCCGATGGGAGAAGTAGGGCTTGCCGTCGCCGGTGCGTCGGGTTTGGGTGCGCCGAATGAACATGGAGCGACGATAGCGGGGTGCACCCGTCTGGCGCAAGGAATTCCATAACATTATGGCACTACATTTGATTCTGCGGCATCGCGATCCTTTGGAATCAACAAGTTACAGAGATGCGCTCCTCGAAATGGCCCCCAAATCGACAAAATCGTCGGGCGAACTTGGTAAACATGGGCTAGGCCTGCCTTGTACCCGCATTCAGGGCTGGACAAATCAGCTTCCGCCGTGTAGCGTCACGGCATGGAGCACCAGAACCAGATACTACAGACCCTTCGTGCGCCGGAGTCGCAAGCTCGCCTCGAGCGGATTGTGGCGCGGGAGGCGCTGAACAACCGAGCGGCGGTGGGGCGGCGGGTGTGCGCGGAGTTCGGGTTTGTCGATGCGCGCGGGTCGGCCCAACTCGCGGGTTGTCTCAAAGCGCTCAACACGCTGCACAAGGCGGGGCGGATTGCGTTGCCGGCGTCGCGGCGCGGCGGGGGCGCGCCCACGCCGCAGCGTTTCGACGCGCCGGTGGCGGCGGCCACGGCGGTGCCGGGTACGGTGGCGGCGGTCGCGGGATTGTCGCTGGAGGTGGTAGAGCAAGGCGGGCAGCGCCGGGTGTGGAATACCTTGCTGCACTTCGAGCATCCGCAGGGGACGACGACCTTTGCGGGCTGCCAGGTGCGCTATCTGGTGGTCTCGGCGCACGGGGTGCTGGGCGCGGTCGGGTTTTCGGCCGCGGCGTTGCAATTGCGGGCGCGCGAGGCGTGGATGGGATGGAGCGCTGAGCAACGCCAAGCCCATCTGCACCGGGTGCTGTGCCTGAGCCGGTTCCTGATCCGCCCCGGCGTGCAATGCCGCAACCTGGCCAGCCAGGTGCTGGGCCAGGTGCTGGCGCGTGTGGCGGAGGATTTCGAAGCCCGCTACCAGTATCGTCCGTGGCTGGTGGAGACCTTCGTCGGCCCGGCGCATGACGGCGCCAGCTTCAAGGCGGCCAACTTCGTGTGGGTCGGCCAGACGGCCGGTCGCGGGCGCCAGGACCGCGACCACGCGCGGGCTCGTCCGGTCAAGTCGGTATATATGTACGAGTTGGAGCCGCACTGGCGGCGGCGGTTGGGGGTGGCGCGGGTCGCTGCGGCGCCGGCGCTGGCGCCGGCTGACGGGCTCGACAGCGGCGCCTGGACAGTGAACGAGTTTGGAGGGGCGCCGTTGGGCGATCAGCGGTTGTCGGCGCGTCTGGTCAAGAGCGCGGGTCTGCTGGCGTCGTTGCCCGGCGAGGCGATCACCGCCAACGCGTCCCACGACCGCGCGGCGGTCAAGGGCTACTACCGGCTCATCGACCAGCCGGTGTCGTCGGCGGTCACGCCCGGGAACATTCTCGCGCCGCACCGGGCGCGCACGCTGCAGCGGATGCGCGGCCAGGACACGGTGCTGTGCATCCAGGACGGGACGGATCTGAACTTTGCGACGCGCCCGCACTGCGAGGGGCTGGGCATCATCGGGCGCAACCAGACGGCCTCGAAGACGCTCGGCCTGCATCTGCATCTGACCCTGGCGGTCGATGGCGCGGGTCTGCCGCTGGGCGTGCTGCGCTGCGGTTTCGAGGCGCCGCCGGGCGGCGCGGCGCGCCCGGCGGACGAGGCGCCGCCGGCGGCGGCGCAGGAGACGGCCCCCAAGGCGGCGCAGGAGACGGCCCCCAAGACGCGGCGCTGGGTCGACGGCCTGCGCGACATCGACCGGGCGGCGGCGGCGTTGAGCCGCAAGACGCGGGTGCTCAGCGTCATGGACCGCGAGGCGGATTGCTTCGCGGTGTTCGACGAGCAGCGCCGTCTGAACCGGGTGGAAGTGCTGGTGCGCGCCCACCATGACCGCTGTCTCGCCAAGGGCGCCCCGAAGCTGTTCGCCGCCATGCGCGCCGGCGCCGCCGACGGGCACGTCGAGATCGAGATCGACCGGCTGAGCGCGCGGCGCAAATCCAGCGGCAGGCAGGCCCGCCCGGCGCGCACCGGGCGGGTGGCGCGGGCCGAGGTGCGCCATCGCCAGGTGGTGGCGCCGCCGACCATCGCCGGCGCCGAACCGGTGGCGCTGTCAACGGTCCATGTGCGCGAAACCGCGCCGCCGCCCGGCGAGCCGGCGGTCGAGTGGTTCCTGCTCACCAGTCTCGACGTCGACAGCACCGAAACCGCGGTCGCGGTCATCGGCTACTACCTGCGGCGCTGGCGCATCGAAGACCTGTTCCGGGTGCTCAAGTCCGGATGCCGAGTCGAACATCTCGCGTTCCACACCGCCGACCGGCTCCAACGCGCGGTCACCATCAATACCGTGATCGCCTGGCGCCTGATGGTGATGACCCTGCTCGGACGTGACGTGCCGGGGTGCGACGCCCAGTTGCTGTTCACCGACATCGAGTTGCGTTTCCTGACCGACTATGCCGAAGAACTCGGCCTGCCGCCCCCTGACCATCTCGCCGCCGCAGTCCTCCTGCTCGCCATCCTCGGCGGCTACCAGAACCGAACGCACGACCCGCCCCCCGGACACCAGATCATGTGGCGCGGTTACGAACGAATGTCCATCGCAACCATCGGCTACCGCATTGGACGGCGGGAGCGTGCTGGAGTTGTCCAGAACGAATAATGTGGGTACAGCTAGGCCGCTAGCCCTGCCTTGTACCCGCATTCAGGGCTGGACAAATCAGCTTCCGCCGTGTAGCGTCACGGCATGGAGCACCAGAACCAGATACTACAGACGCTTCGTGCGCCGGAGTCGCAAGCTCGCCTCGAGCGGATTGTGTCGCAGGAGTCGCTGAACAACCGAGCGGCGGTGGGGCGGCGGGTGTGCGCGGAGTTCGGGTTTGTCGATGCGCGCGGGTCGGCCCAACTCGCGGGTTGTCTCAAGGCGCTCAACACGCTGCACAAGGCGGGGCGGATTGCGTTGCCGGCGTCGCGGCGCGGCGGGGGCGCGCCCACGCCGCAGCGTTTCGACGCGCCGGTGGCAGCGGCCACGGCGGTGCCGGGTACGGTGGAGGCGGTCGCGGGGTTGTCGCTGGAGCGGGTAGAGCAAGGCGGGCAGCGCCGGGTGTGGAATACCTTGCTGCACTTCGAGCATCCGCAGGGGACGACGACCTTTGCGGGCTGCCAGGTTCGCTATCTGGTGGTCTCGGCGCACGGGGTGCTGGGCGCGGTCGGGTTTTCGGCCGCGGCGTTGCAATTGCGGGCGCGCGAGGCGTGGATGGGATGGAGCGCTGAGCAACGCCAAGCCCATCTGCACCGGGTGCTGTGCCTGAGCCGGTTCCTGATCCGCCCCGGGGTGCAATGCCGCAACCTGGCCAGCCAGGTGCTGGGCCAGGTGCTGGCGCGTGTGGCGGAGGATTTCGAAGCCCGCTACCAGTATCGTCCGTGGCTGGTGGAGACCTTCGTCGGCCCCGCGCATGACGGCGCCAGCTTCAAGGCGGCCAACTTCGTGTGGGTCGGCCAGACGGCCGGTCGCGGGCGCCAGGACCGCGACCACGCGCGGGCTCGTCCGGTCAAGTCGGTATATATGTACGAGTTGGAGCCGCACTGGCGGCGGCGGTTGGGGGTGGCGCGGGTCGACGCGGCGCCGGCGCTGGCGCCGGCTGACGGTCTCGACAGCGCCGCCTGGACGGGGAACGAGTTTGGAGGGGCGCCGTTGGGCGATCAGCGGTTGTCGGCGCGTCTGGTCAAGAGCGCGGGGCTGCTGGCGTCGTTGCCCGGCGAGGCGATCACCGCCAACGCGTCCCACGACCGCGCGGCGGTCAAGGGCTACTACCGGCTCATCGACCAGCCGGTGTCGTCGGCGGTCACGCCCGGGAACATTCTCGCGCCGCACCGGGCGCGCACGCTGCAGCGGATGCGCGGCCAGGACACGGTGCTGTGCATCCAGGACGGGACGGATCTGAACTTTGCGACGCGCCCGCACTGCGAGGGGCTGGGCATCATCGGGCGCAACCAGACGGCCTCGAAGACGCTCGGCCTGCATCTGCATCTGACCCTGGCGGTCGATGGCGCGGGTCTGCCGCTGGGCGTGCTGCGCTGCGGTTTCGAGGCGCCGCCGGGCGGCGCGGCGCGGCTGGCGGACGAGCCACCGCCGGCGGCGGCGCAGGAGACGGCCCCCAAGACGGCGCAGGAAGCCCCCAAGGCGGCGCAGGAGACGGCCCCCAAGACGCGGCGCTGGGTCGACGGCCTGCGCGACATCGACCGGGCGGCGGCGGCGTTGAGCCGCAAGACGCGGGTGCTCAGCGTCATGGACCGGGAGGCGGATTGCTTCGCGGTGTTCGACGAGCAGCGCCGTCTGAACCGGGTGGAAGTGCTGGTGCGCGCCCACCATGACCGCTGTCTCGCCAAGGGCGCCCCGAAGCTGTTCGCCGCCATGCGCGCCGGCGCCGCCGACGGGCACGTCGAGATCGAGATCGACCGCCTGAGCGCGCGCCGCAAATCCAGCGGCAGGCAGGCCCGCCCGGCACGCATCGGGCGGGTGGCGCGGGCCGAGGTGCGCCATCGCCAAGTGGTGGCGCCGCCGACCATCGCCGGCGCCGAACCGGTGACGCTGTCAACGGTCCATGTGCGCGAAACCGCGCCGCCGCCCGGTGAGCCGGCGGTCGAGTGGTTCCTGCTCACCAGCCTCGACGTCGACAGCACCGAAACCGCGGTCGCGGTCATCGGCTACTACCTGCGGCGCTGGCGCATCGAAGACCTGTTCCGGGTGCTCAAGTCCGGATGCCGAGTCGAACAGCTCGCGTTCCACACCGCCGACCGGCTCCAACGCGCGGTCACCATCAATACCGTGATCGCCTGGCGCCTGATGGTGATGACCCTCCTCGGACGTGACGTGCCGGGGTGCGACGCCCAGTTGCTGTTCACCGACATCGAGTTGCGTTTCCTGACCGACTATGCCGAAGAACTCGGCCTGCCGCCCCCTGACCATCTCGCCGCCGCAGTCCTTCTGCTGGCCATCCTCGGCGGCTACCAGAACCGAACGCACGACCCGCCCCCCGGACACCAGATCATGTGGCGCGGTTACGAACGAATGTCCATCGCAACCATCGGCTACCGCATTGGACGACGGGCGCGTGCTGGAGTTGTCCAGAACGAATAATGTGGGTACAGGGCAGCGCTAGCCGTCACGCCCGAAGCCCCTGGGCAGTTCGACAGCCTCCAGTACCGACAGATCCAGCTCGCAGACCTGCTCGAGCAACTCCGCGGTCGCGGACCCGGCCAGCGATTCCGGCAACGCGTCGCGCCACTCCCGGTACTGTTCCTGCAACGCCAGGAGCGTCTGCACCGCGTCGTTCCACTGCTGTGGCCGCGATCTCCGGTCCGCTGGCCGGCGGTACCGGATCCGGGATTCGCCGGCCTTGTGCCGCTCCCGGTAACGTGCCTGCCGCTCCGCGTTTGTCAGCGCCACAAGACAACTCTACGCCGTTACGTAACGGAGCGGGGAGCGGTCGGCCGAGCGCGGGCGTCAACGTGCTCCCTCCTTGCCGGACGCCTGCGTCTGGTTCCGCTTTGCGGCCTGCAACCTGTAGCTGTCGCCCGAGGTCTGCAGTTACCGTCGCGTGGTGGACGATGCGGTCGATGACCGCGGCGGCGGCCGTCGGGTCAAGGAAGACCTCGGACCAGCGGGCGAACGGCAGATTCGTCGTCACCATGAGGCTGCAGCGCTCGTAGCGCTGGCTGATGAAGCCGAACAACAGGTCGGCGCCGGCCTTGTCGAGCGGTACGTAGCCCAACTCGTCGCAGAAATGGCGCCTTGCCACGGCGCACCGGAATCCTACGCTAAGGGTATTCACGTTGAGCCCGTTGTGGGTTGGCGCACCCGGCCACCGGTATTCTCCGGTCAGGTTGCGGCGCATGTCGGGGTCGGTGGTCCAGTCGAGCATGAACAGCGAGCGTTCGATGCGGCCGACTTCCCGCAGGGCGGCCGCCAGCTCGTTCTGACGGGGATACGCGGCCGCCTTGCGCAGGATCTGGCTCGGCCGCATGGTCCCGGCGGCCATGGTGGACGCGACGCGCAGGATGTCCGCACAGTTCCTGTCGATCAGCTCCGCGTTCACCTTGCCGCCGACCAGTGGGAGGCCGGGTTTCGGTTCCGTAGCGGGCGTTGACCAGGTTGAGGGCTTCGCCGCGGCCGGCGGCCGGGAAGAACTGGCCGTCGCTCGAGGCGGTCCGACCCGTACCCCAGGAGGCCGCCATCGCCAGGGCGGCCTGGGCCTCGACGACCACGGACAACGCCCGGTCGTACGCTTCGCCTTCGACGTGCCAGCGCGCGATGCGCATCAATTCCCAGAACCCGTGCGTGGTCGTGGCTTCGGCCATCTTGCGCAGGCCGAGATTGATGCCCTCGGCGAGCAGCACGTTGAGCAGGCCGATGCGGTCGCGACAGGGCGCCCCGGTTTCGCAGGTGCTGCAGCGAACCTCGGGATCAAGCAGGGAGAGTTGCGCGAGCAGGGCGAGAAGGTCCTCGCCTCTTGAACCGGGAATCCCAAGCGACCTCGCCAGCGGCAGAGCACGTGCTCAACCTTAGCGTAGGATTTCGCCCCCTCCCGCAAACAACCCGAAGACGGTCCAGCGCCTCGCAGATACCAACTCCCTTGGCCTTCGAGGGTCGTCACCTATCCGACGAGGCGCAGGATTCCGGGAGGGTAGATGAAGCGGATGACGGAGGGTAGGTCCGCGTCGTTGCGCGAGGCGGGTCGACCGCGCCATTGAAGAAGGTATAATGATCGTTCACTGCTACCACAGGCTCGGCGTCGGTGGTGCTCGATCCCCACGTCGGTGACGCCCGAAGTTGCCGCCACTGCTGCGCCCCGTGCGTCGCGTCGTCCGTCGGGTCCAGATCGATCGTGATGCACCGCGCCCGCCCGTCCAGACGGCGGCGATGCCGCTCGATGACCCGCGTGGCCAACTCGTCGGCCATGCGGTAGAGCGCGCAGCCGTTGACTGCGTTCTCGAACCGCGACAGCGTCGGCTGCGACGCCAGGCGCTCGCCCGAAACCGGGTCTCTGTCGAGCAGCAGCTTGTGGATGGGGTCGTCGGCGAGACGGTCGCCATCATTGCAGTCGGGATGGCCGCAGGCGATGCCAAAGATGCGCTGGCCGATCAGGTCCGCGAGCGAGTGACGGGTCTTGTCCGGCGCCCGCTTGTCGAACAGACACCCGGCGAACGCCTTGACCAGGCCGTAGATGCGCTCGGCGGCCTTCAGCAGGATCGCCCCGCCGTCGGAACTGGCCTGCTCCTGGTTGAACCGGGCGAACAGCGGCTTGTCAAACAGATCCGGGAACAGAACAGTCTGTGGTACAGTGTCGGTCGTCACGCAAGGGCCTCCGTGGTGGCGCAAGTGGTTGTTAACACTGCACTTGTACCACATGGGGGCTCTTGTGTCTGTACCGGAATCGGAACACGCCACGAAAGGTGTCGAACCTTGGCTCAGGTCCCGTTCGACATCGAGCTGCGCGATCCGGTCACCACGCCGGTTTTCCAGGCGATCGCCGCTGAGGCCGCGCACATGCGCGCGCGGCGATCCCTTCGTCGCGATCGCCAGGCACTTCTGCGTTGATCCCAAGACGGTCAAGAAGGCGCTCCGCTGGTTCCGTCAGCGGTGAGTTCGTTCTCGCGCGTTGTGATTCCGTTCGCGGTGTACGGGGCGGCTCGGCGCAACGCGTTGCCCCGCGCCGCGCTTGGAGGGGTGTTGTCTTGACGCTCGCGCGCCCTCGTCTCTACCAGCCGAGGCTGGCGGTCCCGATCACGCGCTGGTCGGCGCCGCTTCGCTCCGGCGTGTGCCCGAACCCGTGGAACATCGGGCTCTCCCGGCGCTCCGCGTCGATGCCGAGCTGCAGGTTGACCGCGCCCTGCTCGAGAGCGCTCATCGCGTAGCCGACGCGGTAGTCGCGCCCGTACGCCGATGCGCGCATCCCGACGCGCGGCGTGCCGACCAGGCGACTGCCGAGCGCCAGCCCGTAGCCGGCCTCCGCGTCGAGGCGGTTGCCGCCGCCCATAAGGTGGTCGTGGCCCATGCCGCCCATCGTCTCGCGGCCCCACAGGCTCTCGGCTCCGCTCATCGTGTCGGTGCCCCAGCCGGGCGCGACGCGCGCGTTGAAGCCGAGCGGGGTGGACGGCCGGGGGTCGTAGCTCACCGAGATGGAGAACCCGCTCTCGGCGAAGTCTTCCGCCTGGTGCATCAGGAGCCTGCGGATGCGCAGGTCCACGGAGAGTCCGGAGCCGCCGTCGGCGAACATCAGCCCTGCGCCCAGGTCCATGCCGGCTCCGGTCTCGGCGTCACCGCTGTCCTGGCGAATCCCGAGCTCGACGCTCGGGCTCAGCGCCATGCGCCTGCCGATGGTCATCTTCTGCGAGCCCTCGATCGTGGTCCGCAGCCTGCTGACGGCGGCGTTGCTCGCCTTCAGCTTCCCTCCGGGGACGCTCGCGGCCTTCGTCCGTGTCCCGACCCAGAGAGCATCGGCCTTCACTGCGAGCGCAAAGCCGTCGCCGTCACCGATGATCTCGCCACGGCCGCCGCCGGCCGCCATCCCCATCGACAGGCCCGCCTCGATCGGCGCCCCGGCGCCCGGGTTCAGCATCAGCCCGCCGGTGGTGGCGACGGATCTGACGGCGAACGCGAGCGACCAGGGTGAGTTGCCGGTGTTGCTCGACACGGTCGAGGAAACGTTCGACGCGCAGCCGGCGACGGTGCTGGCCGACGCGGGGTACTGCAACGAGTGAGACTTGACGGACCTGGAAGAGCGGGGCGTTGACGGGTATGTGGCGCCGGGCCGGGACGGCAAGCAGGCGGCTACCCGCAATCTGGAGAAACATCCGGCGACGGGTCGGATGGTGGAGAAGCTGGCGACGCCGGCGGGCCGGGCGATGTATGCGCAGCGCAAGTGGTTGTCGGAGGCTCCCTACGGCTGGATCAAGCACGTGCTGGGCTTCCGACGCTTCAGCCTGCGTGGACTGGCGAAGGTGCGGGGCGAGTGGGACTTGGTGTGCCTGGCGTTGAACGTCAAGCGCCTGCACGTGCTGATGGCGGCGTAAAAGGCGGGGCATGAAGCTCGCAACGGTGACAAATCGACTCGGATCGCGGCCTCTGGTGGGCCATGCGGCCCGCGGAGACCGATTTTCGTCCTTTGTTCGCCAACTGCCGAAAACCCACCGCGCGCCGCCGCCCGGCGAAGTCGCCCCGGCACGTGACTCAGGCCGTGGACGGACGCCTCATTTCGCGCCGCAAATCTCCTGCGGCGCAGACTCCTAGCGGTGCCCGGGCTTTTTTTCCGCCCCGTTCTCGTGTGGTGACCGAGCCTGGAACTAGGCGGCCCGTTTTCCGGTGATCGCTTCCCGCAGCCCTTCCAGGAGCCCTTCGAGCTTCGCCATTCGTTCCCGGAGCTGTCCGAGCTGCTCGTTGTTCTCTTTGCTCTGGGAGTCGATCCGCTCCCGGAGCTGTCCGAGCTGCTCGTTGTTCTCCTTGCCCTGGGAGTCGATCCGGTCTCGAAGCTGTCCGACCTGCGCGTCTATCCTGTCGCGCAGGCGGCTGTCGTAACGCGCCGCGATCCCCCACACACCGAGCAGTACTGCTGCGACCACGCCCATGGCGGTCAGCACGATCGGGATGATTCCAGTGCTCTCCATGTGTCTCTCGGTACGCTAGTTGTCGTTGGTGCTGGTGTCAACGCAAGGTCGAGGTCATGCTCTGTGAGCCGCCATCGACACCGATCTGCAAGGCGATCGCTGCCAAGGCGGCCGAGATGCGGGCTCGCCGAGTGCGCGGCGCGGCGATCGCTCGGCATTTCCGAGTAGATCACCACACTGTCGACAAGGCGTTGCGTTGGTTCGACGGGCAGTGAGGTACCGTGCGTTCCGTTGAGGAACCCCTTGTCCGAGCCGCCCAGCATCGGACTCTCCCGGCGGTGCGCATCGACGCCTAGTTCGAGATTCAGACTCTTCCGGTCGAGTACCCCGAGGCCCTGGCCGACCCGATCGTCCCGCCCGAACTCCGAGTCCTGAACCCGATTCGCGGTGTCCCGACGAAGCGGCTGCCGACTGGCAGCCCGTACCGACCTCGCTGTCCAGCCGGTTGCCCGACGTCAAGCTGCCTCCGTGGGCCATCTGCCAGGTTGAAAGTGCCCTCCGTAGGGCAGTCGCCGCTGCCGGTTGTGGCGCAACCCGGGCTCGGTGGTCTGCCCGCTGGATTATCGGCTCCCGGAGCAGACCCGGAGCCCCAGCCCGATTCTGCGGAGCCAGCACAGCAAGACCCGTTGCGGAAAAAGACGCTCCGGCTTCACGGCAACTTTCCGTCCGAGAGTTGGAACCGGGTTGGAACGAAGCTTCGCCTTCGCTCGGCGCCAGATTCCGGAATCGGTTCCATCCGAAGACCGCATCAAGCAGCGTTCGCAGGTAGGCGTAGGCCTTCGCATCACAGTGCAGGTAGAGCGCCCCGGTCGGTTTCAATACCCGCCGCAGCTCGAGCAGCCGTACGGTCATCATGATGAGGTAGCTCTTCATGCTCTTGCTGTGCACGATCCCGGCGTTGTCGATCGCGGCGTAGACCTTCGGCTCGCGGTCGGCGATCTCGCCGTGCCAGGCAACGTCGATGTCGCTCAGCGTCCAGCTGTCCTTGAAGGCAGCCCCGGCTGCCTTCGAGCCGATGGGCGCCTCGTATTTCTTGTTGCTGTTGAGCCGCGTCCACATGGTGCGGTTGGCGAAGTTCGGGGGCGGGGCGCTGGCCACGATCGAAGCGTAGCGACCAGTGGTCATTACGCACCGGATTCCGGTGCTTCGTCTGGCCGCGCGCGGCGCTCCGTCCTCCGTGCTCCTTCTCCTGCCGGCTCACCTTGTCTTGGCTGCGGATGACCGTCGAGACGGTCCCTTTGAGCTTGCCGGTTCCGTCTCGCAGTTCGCCGATGTCGCCGCCGGTGTCACGTCAGCCTTGAGACAGTCCTGGATTGTTGCTGGCCTTCCGGAGCTATTCGTGGGAATAGGTGCTCGTTCGGGTTCCACGAACCCCTGTGGTGAGGCCTGTACTGGGCGCATTCCCGATTTCCCGGTCACGCGCTCACACCCACCGGCGTCATGGCCATCCGCTGCAAACAGTTCCATCTGCCGGACTTATAGAAAGACCGCAGGAGAAGAATCGCGTCGACGCTCTCCGGTAGCCAATAGATGGATGCGCCCTTGATGCGGAGATTGATGACGCGACGGATGGCGCTTTCGACGGCACCGCTGCCCCGCGGAAGTCCGAGCCCGACCATTGTGGTGTAGGCGAAACGATGACGGTTCTTCAGGAAGTAGTTGAGGTGCGTGCGGATCTTGCCGGCGGTGCGCCCGCGGCACAGCTCCCGCAGGGCCGTGATCACCTCGTCCACGCGTGCTCGCTTGAGCAGCCCCCGCGTGCGGTTGAGCCAGCGGGTGCGTTGCGTCGCGCTCCAGCGGCGCAGCTTGACCGCGTCCGAGAGTTGCTTGGCGGCATGATAGAAGTCGATCAGCCCCAGCACCTGTGTCGGCGAGAGCCCGAGCGCGGCGATGAGGCGCTGGAGGCGTCGCCAGATCCAGGGCGCGCCGTCGGCGATGAAGAGCACCTTGTCAGCGGCGTTGAGGCCGATCTGCCGCGCGTACGACAACAGCAGGGCGAAGACCGCCTCCGGTCCCCGGAGCGTGCCGTCGATGATCGGGGCCCACGTCTGAGACGGTCGCCCGTCGTCGCCGACGACGTACAGGATGAGGAGCTTCGGTTCCTTCCAGTCGGTATGGAATCGGTTGCGCCCCTTCTTCGTCTTGGGGCCACGCTTCTTGCGCCGCACACGGACGCGGCCCCCGTCGAGGGAGACGACCACCCGCTTGCCGGTCACGCGGTCCAGCAGACCGCACGCCGCGCTCTGCTGGGCCGCTCGGGCCCGCGCAGCGTAGCGATAGGCGGTCGAGCGGAGGGTCTTGATATCCAGGGCGATGCCGTCGGAGCGGAGCTGCGCCTGCGCTTCGGCCAGCGAGCTGTGCATGGCGACCGCGCGGCTTGCATCCGAGGCCAGCTTCGGCGTGCACCGGTCGTAGATGCCCAGCACCACCAAGGCGGGGTAGAGTCCCATAGGCGCTAACTTGTTTTCTCGGCGTGGCCGGCGTATCCTGATCTGCGGATGCAGGACACGGAAGCCGGCGCGGTGGACGAGGACTGGGAGGTCCTGTTGTCGTTCCTCCCGCAGGACTGGCGCGAACTGGCGCAGGATACCGGGGCGCTGAAGGGGCTGCGCAAAGACAAGGCGGTCGACAACCTGCTGCGGACCCTTCTGCTGCACCTCGGTTGCGGACACTCGTTGCGGGAGACGGTGGTTCGCGCCCGACAGGCGCATCTGGCGGACCTGTCGGACGTGGCGCTGCTGAAACGGCTGAAGAAGTCCAAGGGTTGGTTGCACGCGCTGTGTGTCCGTCTGTTCGAGGAGCAGGGCTTGGCGGTCGTCCCTGGGGCCGCGTTCCAGGTTCGGGCCGTGGATGCGACGACGGTGAAGGAACCGGGACCGAGCGGGTCGCTGTGGCGCCTGCACTACAGCGTGGGCCTGCCGTCGCTGACGTGCGACTTCTTCAAGCTGACGGGAACCGAGGGGCCGGGCACGGGAGAATCGTTGGCGCAGTTCCCGATCCGCGCCGGCGACCATGTGCTGGCCGACCGCGGCTATTCGACCGCGCGGGGCATTCGCCACGTGGCCGACGCGGGCGGGCGGCTGATTGTGCTGCCGCTGTGCACGGCGGGCGGACGGCCGTTCGACCTGCTGGCCGCCGTGTCGTCGGTCACGCGTCCGGGCGCGGTCAGCTCCTGGGCGACCATGGTCACGGCGCCGGGCGACGACCGAGGCCCTGCGTGCGAGGTTGCGGGCCGGGTCTGCGTGCTGCGCAAGTCCGCCGAAGCCATCCGCCTGGCGCACCAGAAAATCCGCCGGGACGCCGCCCGCAAGGGCAACCAGGTGCAACCGGCGACCCTGCGGTTCGCCGAGTACGTGATCGTCTTCACGACCTTTCCCGAGCCGCCCTTTTCCGCCGCGGACGTGCTGGAGTGGTATCGCCTGCGCTGGCAGGTCGAATTGGTGTTCAAGCGCTTCAAGTCGCTGGCCCAGTTGGGGCACCTGCCGAAGTACGACGACGACAGCGCCAAGGCGTGGCTCTACGGCAAGCTGTTCGTGGCGCTGCTGGTCGAGAAGTTGATTCACCACGCCCGCGCGATTTCCCCCTGGGGCTACGACGTGCCGGCGCCGGCGCCCCCGAAGCCCGTGGCGTGACTTCAAGTTCATGCTCAACCAGGTCGCGCGCACCATCGAACCGCCGCTCCCGTTGGCGCGCCTGTTCAGTGACTGGCGAACGATCTCCGGTGCGCTCGCGGAGCCGCCACGTCGCCGACAGCCGCAACTCTCGGCGTACTTCGGCTGGACCGAGCTGCAGGAGGATCATGCGGCCCAAACAAGTTAGCGCCTATGGGGTAGAGTCCCGGCCTCCGCTTCGCCCGACGGGCGTGTTTCTCGCGGTAGTACGGCGTCGTGACCGGCACCGTCGTGCCCCGGGAGGTGCGAACGTTGACGGTCTCCAGGCCGTCGCTCCGCATCCGCCGGGGCAGGTGGCGCACGAGGGCGCTCGCCGCGTCGCCAACCGCGGCCGAGCACACCGCGCGTTGCAGCACGGGGGTGAGGAGGGCGCCGAAGAACTCGTCCGCGATGGCCCGCAGCTGCTCTTCGCACTGCTCCGTTTCCTCTGCCGACCTGGGCGCTGGAGCACGCGCCTCAAACTCCAGCGCCCGCCGGAGGGCAGTGCGCAGGTGGACGGGAATGTTGCCAAGATCGATCTCGCGGCTCGGGGTGTCGATGGCGCTCTTGTCCATTTCAACGCACCATCATGGGCAGTCCGAGCCGTAATGTCCAGTACCACCCTCCCCGTCTGTCCGAAGACCGGCTCAACCTCGCCCAGCCTCACAGTCCATCTTTGCCTACACACTGTTCCGGGAAATCGGGGAATGCGCCCCCTCGATCCGAATGTCGTCGAGCAGAAAATCGTACTGTCCAGAATAATTCGGGATAGATGGAGGATGCACCATCGTCGAAGTTCCACCGCCGCCGGGTCCCGGCCGACACGGGCCAGGAAAAGCTCATGGGCGTGCGTCTCCAACCGCGCATCGAAGCTCACGACGCCAGACCCAGGGGACGCCCTCGGCATCCACGCTCAGATTCAGGTTCCACGGTGGTGCGGCTCGCGTCGGCGATGCGGCGCGCCACGCCCAGAGGCTCACCGTCGAGACTGAGCTGTTGCGCCCGGACGACGGTCGAGAACTCCCGTTCGGTATCCGTCACCCGGCTGACCGGTGCGTTCTTCCCGGCAACGTCGCCCCCCGGCACGGGCGACGTCTCCTCGATCCAGACACACTGGATCCGATCGCCAACCACGGCAACCGCCGCGGCCCGACCACGCCTTCTGGGAGCGGACAGCGTCGTGCCACGCTACCGCGAAACCGCGAGGATGCGCCGCGAGGCTCGCTTCGTATGCTCCGCGCCCGCTCCGGCTGATTCGTACGGTCTCCGACTCCGCGCCCACGACGAGTGCGGCGCACAACCCGGCCGACAGCAATGCCACGCCCGGCAGAGACTTGGCCACGAGTCTCGGCAATGGGGGCCTTCCGGGTCTACCGCCGGTGGCGGCGCCAGCGCCAAATGGCGAGCAAGCCGAGGACAGGCGCGCCGACCCAGAGCGGGGCCCACACGCCGTCGTCCGCCCCGGAGGCCGGCGGCACGGGCAGCGACTCGACTGCGTCGGCCGACTCCTCCATCCGGAACCCCTCGATGTTCATCGTCGTCAGCGCCGGACGCGACTCGTTCCACCGGACGAACTCCTCGGCCTCGGCCGCGGCGGTCTCGATGTCGGCGCCAATCGCCGCTTCCATCGCCCCTCGGTAGGTGTTCAGCGCCGGACCCGGAAGGTTCATCGCGGCGCCCTGCTCCAGCACGTAGCGCAGCAGCCGGGGATTGCCGCAGGTGTGCTCGGAGCAGCCGACGCCGTGCGCGGCGACGCTCTCGACATGCTCGCGGAGCAGCCGCTCGGCGGTCGCCTCGTCAGCCGCCCAGTAGCCCTTGCGAATCGTCTCGACCATGCGGCCGGTGATGTCCTGGTAGGCGTGGGGCGAGTGCTCGTCGAAGAACGCCTTCAGATCGAGGTCGTGCCGGTCCTCGATGTATACCGCGAACGACTCGTTCCACATCGCATCGTCCACCGTCTCCGGCACCGTGGCGTCCCAGCCCCAGAGATACTCGACGAACGCGCGCATCTCCCCTGCGCCGGCGTAGCCCTCGCGCTGCATCCCCTCGATCCAGGTGGGGTTGACGTAGCGCGTCCGAAACTCCGCGCCGAGGAACTTGTCTATGCCCGTCATCTCCGGCTGGCCGGGGTCGCGCGTGTTGGTGACCACCATCTGCGGGCTCTCGCCGTCGATGCTCCGCACGGCCGCCGCGAGGCCGCCCATGTACATGAAGAAGTCGTCGTTGTCGAGGGCGCCGTAGAGCATGGTGGAGCTGCTGTGCACCACCTTCTCGGTGCCGGAGAGCGCCAAGCGGAACACGTCCTCCATCGGCTCGCCCCAGAACCCGTTGCCGTAGCCGTGGCCCATCTTCGACAGGTACTCGTCGGCCATCGGCTGGTCGCTGTCCCACGTGCCGCTCGCCGCTACGATGCGCGACGTGTTCAGGTTGAAAGTCCCCGGCGGCTCGTCGAAGATCCGCACCGCGGCGCGCCGGTCCGCGTCCTCCTCGGCGTACCCCCGGTCCATCAGCGCGGCCTTGGTCGCGAGATAGTGACGGCGGACGAAGTTCTCGGCCTCCTCGAGCACTTTCACCCGCTGCACCGCCTCGTCCATCAACCGGGTGACGTTGTTGAACATCCCCTCGGCGGCCGAGGCGATCACGATGTCGACCCGCGGCCGGCCGAGCTCGCGCGCCGGAACCACCTCGACGCCGACCACCTTGCCGCGGGCGTCCCAGACCGGGCGCGTGCCGAGAAGATGGAAGATCTGCGATTCGAGCACCCCCTCGTGACGCAACGTCTCGGTGCCCCAGATGACGAACGAGACCTTCTCGGGATACCGCCCGTGCTCGGCAACGTGGTCCTTCAGCAGCCGCTCGGCGAGGAAGACGCCGAGCCTCCACGCGGCCGGCTTCGGCACCTTGTCGGGATCGATGCCGTAGAAGTTCTTGCCCGTAGGATAGGCGTCCGGGTTGCGGATGGGCTCGCCGCCGTTCCCCGCCGGGACGTAGCCGCCGCCGAGCGCGTGCAGCAGATGATCGAGCTCGCGCGGACCCGATTCGACGATCCGCCGCTCCATGTCGGCCGCCAGCACCGTCGCGTCGTTCGGCAGCAGGTCCCGGTCGACCGACACGATCGCGTCGACCGTGCCGGCGCGCATTTCCGGCTCCGGGGTGCGGCCGAAGGCATGCAGGCCGTACGGGATGTTCTGCCCCCGCAGCTCGATCAGGTAGTCCTCGATGGCGTGCAGCGTGTCGTGCTCGATCTCCGCGCCGGTCCCCAGCTCCAGCCCGAGGTCCTTGACCATTCCCAGCTCGGCCGCCTGCCGCCGTATCTCGTCCGCGTACGCCGCGGCGAGCTGCACGTTCTTGTGGACGTTGTTGTGATAGTCGTCGACGCTCTCGCTGAGCGCCGCCAGCTCGGGCAGCAGCCCGCTCCTGACGAACGGCGGCACCATGTGGTCCACCAGCGTCGCCATGCCGCGGCGGCGCGCCACCAGTCCCTCGCCCACGACGTCGACGTTGTAGACGTACAGGTTCGGCAAATCGGCGATCAGCGCGTCCGGAGCGTCGGCCGCGGACAACCCCAGGTCCTTGCCGTCGAGCCATTCGAGCGTCCCGTGCGTTCCCAGATGGACGACCGCGTCGGCCCCGAATCCCACCGGCTCCGGCGCCCGCAACCAGGAGTAGGTCGCGACGTACTGGTGATGCGGCGCGAGGTCCTTGGCGTGATACAACTTCTCGCCGTCGTCGCTCCACCCGCGCGCCGGCTGCGGCAGAACCGCCACGTTGCCGAAGCGCAGGGCCGGGATGACCAGGCTGCCGTCCTTCGCCATCAGCGTCGCGTCCTCCGGGCGGCCCCAGTCGGCGATCACTTTCTCGCGCAGCTCCGGCGCGTAGCCGTCCAGCCAGCGCAGGTAGTCCCCCATCCAGGCCCGCAGAGCGCCGCCGTTGGCCAACATCGCATCGAGCTCGCCCGGGGCGTACCCGCCTACGTTGCGCGCCCGGGTGGTCATCTGATCGAGGAGCGCGCCGGACGACAGATCGACGTCGCTTCCGCCGAGGTCGTAGCCGGCCGCCTGCATGCGTTGGAGGACGTTGGCCAGCGACTCGGCCACGTTGAGGTAGCTCGCGCCGATGCCGGCCTTCCCCGGCGGGTAGTTGTAGAAAAGGACCGCCACGCGCTTGTCGGCGTTCGGTATCGCCGCGAGCGCCGCGTAGCCCAGCGCCCGCCGCACCGCCATCGCGACGCGGGACGCTATCGGCTGACTGGCGACGACGGTCAGTCCGGTGTCCGGATCGGTGCGGCGCTCCTTGCTCCCCACCACCGTCGGCGCCACCAGTCCCGCCAGCTCCGGGACCGCGACCTGGAACGTCCCCTCGAACATCGACAGCCCCTGCGCGGAGGCGCGCCACTCCGCCTCGCTCCGACCGTAGAGGCTGATGAGGCTGAGGACCGGGACGTCCAGCTTCCGGAGCGACTCGCCGGCATCGGGGCCGGCGAAGCGGAAGAGGAACGCCAGCGCGACGTCCGCCCGCGACGCCCCCGTGGGATCGCGGAGGAGCGTCTCGAACGCGACGCCGGCCGGATAGCCGAAGATCGGGATCGCCTCGGCGCCCTGCCGCTCGATCTCCGCGATGACCGCGTCGACGAGCGCGGTGTCGCCGTCGTCGTAGTTGGATCCGTAGAAGCCGACCGCCACGCGCGGCGCTCCCGGCCGGCGCTTGCCGGCCGCGCGCCGCCAGGCATCGAACGCCTCCCAGGTCGCGAACGCACGGCCGCCCGATCCGGCGGCGCCTCCCGCCGTCCCCGCCGGATCCGGATAGTAGTAGCCCGCCTGCAGGCTCGGCTGCGGCTCCGGGACGGCCAGACCCGCGACACCGGCGGCGGCCAGCACGTACTTCAGCAGCCCGACCTGGTTCGCGAAGCCCGAGTGCTCCCAGAACGCACGCGCCCGGCGGTCCCAGGCGACGCCGCGCTCGACGTAGTGCTCCTGCGGCAGCAATCCCTCCCCGACGCCGAGCACCAGCCCCTGGCCGGTGACGCGGGCGACGAGGTCGACGTCGTACGTCGCGTCGAAGCGCTCGAGCGTGTGCTGGTCATGAACGTGCAGGACGAGCACGTCGCTCTGCAGCACCGCGTCGGTATCGACCGAGTCGAGCAGCGATTCGGTCACGAACGCGACCGAGACGCGGTCGCGCAGGTCCGCACGCTCCCGAGCACCGCCTTCCACGCGCGCAGGAGGCCGGGCAGGGTGGAATCGCCCGTAAGGTACGCGACGCGGATCCCCTGGGCGCTCGCCGGAGCGGCGGCGCCGACCGTCAGCAGGGCGATTCCGGCTACCACCCAGGCGGCTCGGTCTGCGCACCTGCGGGCCGGGTTACGCCGCCGCGGGTGTACTGCTGCTGCTGCTGCTGCTGCTGCTGCTGCTGTCATGCTGCACCTCTCAATCGGGCACGTAGACGACCTGCCCGTCGGCCAGGCGATAGGCGGTGCCGAGTCGCTCGCCCTGCCCGCCGAGCGTCTCGCCGGTCAGCTCGTAGGCCGTGATCTCGGTGCCCCGCTTGACGATGATCTCGCTCAGGCCGTCGGCGTTCGTCTTGACCAGCGTCACCTCGCTGTCCGGATCGACGAGGTCGCCGATGCGATAGACGGAGAACAGGGTGATCATCAGGCCGACGATGAACACCACCGAGACGTCGAAGATGTTCGCCACACCCGACAACGGATCCTCGTCCTCGGCGTCAGCCGGCGACGGCAGATGCAGAAAGCGTCCCATGGCGTCGTTCCTCCGGAATGACCTCGCGCGGCACGTCACGCGCGAGCTCGGCGGCGAGCCGCTCGGCCAGGAAGCGCTGCTCCCGCACGGTCTCGTTGACCCAGCCGTGGCGCACGATCTGGATGACGTAGGCGACCGTCCCGGCCGCCAGACCGACGATGGTGGTCGTGAAGGCGACGACCATCTGGCCCGCCATCGCCTCGAGGTTGCCGGCCGTGAGCGAAGCCAGCGCCGTCCCCATCGGAATGAGCGTCCCGAGCAGGCCCAGGCTCGGACCCACCTTCACCAGCAGGCGCGACCCGTTCAACGTGCGCCGGACCCGCTCCTCGCGCTCCAGGACGAGGTGCTCCAGACCGCCGTCGGCGAACGACGGCTTCAGGCACTCGGCCTCGACGTCGCCGAGCAGCCGGCGGAGCGGCGCCGGCAGCGCGGTCCGGCGTGCGCCGCTTCCGCCCAGCACCGGGCCGGCATCGAGCCACGCGTTCAGATCGAAGCCCGATCGCTCGCGCCGCCGGGCGAGCCATTCCATCACGCATCCGCCGGCCAGGAAGACGGCCGTCGCGACGGCCACCCAGAGCAGCACGATCACGGGAAACCGCAGCACCTGCGCCAGGGCGAACAGGCCGTTCTCGAGGGTCCCGAGCAGGTTCAACCGCGCCTCCGAAGTGTGTGCAGACCGCCGAGTGCGACGGCCGCCGAGAGCGCGACGACCACGCCCGGATGCACGCCGGGCCGCACCGTGTCTGCCGACGCGAGATTCATCGCCTGTGCGGCGCGCCACCCGGCCGCCACTCCCGGCGCGGCCGCGACGGCCAGTCCCAGCACGCCGAGTGCCGCGAGCGCGTCCTCACGAACCGAGGGCGCCGCAAACCGTGGATCGCGGACCGAGGAGACGGCCGCAACGGCGATGACGCCGGACGCGAGCAGACACGCAAGCCACAGCGGCAGACCGTAGCCGCCCAACACCCCGCTCCAGAGCCCGCCCGCCAATCCGGCGACTGGCGGTGCGGCCAGCGCCGCCGCAGTGCCCGCCGGACGAACGAGCGCGAGACCGGCTGTCGCGGCGACGACCGCGCCGGTCCATCCCGGGCCGGGCTGGAGCCAGGCGACGCCCAACAGGAATCCGGCCGCCAGCGCCAGCGCGGCGTAGCGGTCCCGCACCGCGGTCGCGAAGACCGCGGCCGCGAGCCCGCACAGCAGTCCGACGGCATGCAGCAACAAGTGAAGAGACCCTTGGCAATCGGCGTCTTTTCGACCGTCGCCTCACTCTATACGAGCGCCCCGGACGCCGTCCCCGACTTCAGGAACTCTTCAGGAACTCTTCAGAACGCGTCCAGAGAGCTGCTCACTACACTCGATTCCCATCTCGTCGAGCCCTGCGTCCAAGGCTCGGCAGCGCTCGATTTCGGTACGCCGGCGCCCCTGTCGTCGAACGAGAGGAAAGACATCATGACGACGCGGTATTCCGCCCTGCTCGGCATCCTGCTGTGTTCGCTCGCCGTCGCCCATCTGGAGGCCCAGCAGCCGGCGGTCGTTGCCGGCACCGTCACCGACTCGTCCGGCGGGATCCTGCCGGGCGCCACCATCGAGGCGCTCCGCGGGCTGCGGGTGGTTTCGGCCACAACCACCGGGCACGACGGACGGTACCTCCTGGACCTGCCCGCGGACGGAAGCTATCGCGTGACAGCGCGGCTCGACGGATTCGCCGCCGGAACGATTGACGTGACCGCGGGAACCGGCGCGACCGCCGACTTCCGGCTCGACATCGCACCGTTGAGCGATACGGTCGTCGTGACCGCGTCGCGGACGGCCGAAGCGCAGGCCTCGGTCATGGAGTCCCACTCGGTCTTCACCGCGGACGACATCGAGACGCTCGGAAGCCACTCGGTGGCGGACGTACTGCGCTACGTGCCCGGTCTGAACGTCGAGTCGACCGGCCGGGAGGGCCAACTGACGTCGGTCTTCGCGCGCGGCGGCGAGTCCGACTACAACCACGTGCTGATCGACGGCGTACGCGTCAACGCCAACGGCGGCGACTACGACTTCGGCCGTGTCTCGGCCAGCGAGATCGAGCGGGTCGAGGTGGTGCGGGGCGCCCAGTCGGCGCTCTACGGTTCGGATGCGATCGGCTCCGTCATCCAGATCTTCACGAAGCGGGGGACGCCGAACAGCGGCCCGCGACTGTCCGGCTCCATCGAGGCAGGCTCGTTCGGAACCGCACGCGGCGACCTCCGAGTGCTCGGCGGGGCCCAGCGGCGCATCGACTACCAGCTCGGCGTCGCCTACCGCGGCACCGACGGCGCGTTCCAGGATCTCCTCGTCGAGCCCGACCGCTTCGATCAGCAGTCGATCGACGGCAACGTCGGCGCGATTCTCGGCGACAGCACCAGGCTGCGGACCGGTTTCCGCTACAGCAACGCCCGCGCCAACTCGGTCGGTCCGATCACCTACGCGCCGGGCGACACCGGCACCGGCTACGACACGGACGACCGGACCTGGCACCTCGACTTCGACCAGACCCTCTCCTCGCGCATCGACCATTCCGCGACGGTGAGCTACTTCCGGTCCGGTCGGCAGTCCGTGGACGCCATCGGCGACCCGCAGTACCGCGTCTTCGCCATCCTCGAAGGGACGCCGGGCGCGCTCTACCCGGCCGGACCGCGGCTCGTACGGCTGCTCGACCGGACAGGGTTCGACGCATTGACCTCCGACGCCTCCGGCCTCGCCGCCGGCCGGTTCCTCGCGCAGAGCGGCCCGTACAGCGGCTTCGACTATCCCTTCGAGTACGAGGCGCAGTTGCGGCGGCCCGCGGCCCGCTACCAGCTCAACGCGACCTGGCTGGACAACCAGGTGCTGAGCGCGGGGTACGACTACTACCGCGAGACCAACGCGCTCGACGAGCTGCAGACGGTGGAGAACCACTCCTACTTCGTACAGCAGCAGTTCAACGTCGCCGACGCCTGGTTCGTGACGGCCGGGACGCGCGTCGACGACAACGCCCACTACGGCGCCTCGGTCAACCCGAAGCTGTCCGCGGGGGGCTATCCCCTGCCGTTCCGCGAGGGCCCGCTCTCGTCGCTGAAGGTGTCGGCCAACGTCGGCAGCGGAATAAAGAACCCGAGCTTCTCGCAGTTGTACGGCTCGCAGTACGTCGACGGGGACCGGTCCCTGCTCCCGGAGCAGGCGGTCACGGTGGACGCGGGGGCCGAGCTCACGTTCGACGACCAGCGCTGGCTGGCGCGCTTCACGTGGTTCGCCAATGACTACGAGGACCAGATCGCCTACTCGCCCTCACCCGGGTACGCCGGCGACGGCGTACCCGACTACGTGAACATCGACGGGTCGCGCGCCGACGGCATCGAGCTCGAGTTCGGCCTGCAGCGGCCAATCGCCGGGCTGACGGCGAACGCCTCGTACGCGCTCGTCGACAGCGAGGTGGTCGCCAACGTCAGCACCAGCGAGCAGTTCCAGCCCGGACAGCCGTTGCAGCGCCGGCCGCGGCATTCGGCCAACCTGCGCGTCGGCTACATACGGGGGCGCGGCAGCCTGCACCTGAACCTGCGGGTGGCGGGTGACCGGCACGACAGCGCGTTCCTGGGGCTGCAGCGTGTCTCCGATGGACGCGGGGTCGACGTCACCGTCAATCCGGGCTACACGCTGCTCACGGCGGGCGGGCAGATTCGCATCCGGCGCGACCTGACGCTGTTCCTGCGAATCGACAACGTGACGGACGAGATGTACGAGAGCGCGCTCGGGTATCCGGCGCTCCCGCGCGCGGTCGTCGCCGGCGGACGCTTCAACATCGGCGGCTGAAGCGCGCCGCTCGCTCGAACGTGGAGAGGACGCGCTGGCGCGCGACATGGTGGACGTGATCATCGCCGGTGAGCAGGACCCGGCGAGCCCGGAAGTGGGAACATTCGTGTTCCATGATGGACTATTCAGGCAGCGCGAAGACGAACAGGTTGTTGCCGGCGCTCGGACGGAGCTCCGGCGTCAGGCGCGTGAAGCCCGACGCGGTGCCCGACGTGCCCGTGCTCACCGCCACGTACTGCCGGCCGTCGACCGCGTAGGCGATCGGGAAACCGCTGACCGGCGAGCCGAGGTTGATCTCCCACAGGATCTCGCCCGTCTCGTCGTCGAAGGCCCGGAACCTGCCGTTCGTGTCGCCCCCGAAGATCAGCCCCCCGCCGGTCGCGACGAGAGACATCGTCGCGGCGCGCTGCTCGTAGAGCCATTCGGTGGCGCCGGTCTCGGCCGAGATCGCCTGGATCGTGCCGAGCTGGTCGGTCCCCGGCGCGAGCTGGTGGCGCAGGGCGAGCGCGTAGTGGATGCGCGCCTCGCGCGTGGCCATCATGCGGGCGCAGGTGTTGCGCAGCGGCATGTACATCCGGTTGGTCCGCGGGCTGTAGGCGCCGGCCTCCCAGTCCTTGCCGCCGAACCAGGTCGGGCAGGTCAGCACCTCCTGCCCCTCGGCGGTGAAAATGAGCTCGGCGTTCTCCGTCACCTCGCCGGTCGCGCCGTCGATGGCGCTGATCACGTTCTGCGTGACGGTCGGCCGCGCCCACAGGAACTCGCCCGTCTCGCGGTCCAGCGTGTAGACCACGCCGGTCTTGCCGGGGATGCCGGTGATCACCTTGCGCACCGCGCCGGGCTCGAGACGCGGGTTGATCCAGCTCACCGCCGCCGGGTCCGGGGCCACCGCGGTGTCGACGAGCAGCCGCTCGAAGGGGTGATCGAGGTCCCAGTGGTCGTTGAGGTGCTGGTAGTACCAGACGATCTCGCCGGTGTCGCCGTCGAGCGCCAGCGTCGAGTTGTGGTAGAGGTGCTTGTTCTCGATCCCGCCGAGCAGGAACTTGGGCGCCGGGGACGTGACGGACGTGCCGACGTAGACCAGGTTCAGCGCAGGGTCGTAGCTGGGCGCCATCCAGGATCCGACGTGCACGCGTTCCTCGAACGGGACGCCGCCCCAGGTCTCGTCGCCCGGCTCACCCGGCGCGGGCACCAGGCGCCGGCGCCAGACCTCGGCGCCGGTCTCCGCGTCGTGGGCGGCGATGACGCAGGCTTCGGGCCCGCCCCCCGGCCGGCAGCTCCGGCCGGAGACGGCCTTGCCGCCGGCGATGATCGGACCCGACGAGTGCCGGGCGGCGTTCAACGTGTAATCGAGGATCTCGGTCTCCCAGGCCAGCCGACCGGTCTCGGCGTCGAGCGCGTAGATGTAGTCGTCGGTGCTGGTGTCGATGATGTGGCGCCCGAAGATCGCGATGTTCCGGTTGACCGTCGACCCGCCGACGTAATCGTCGACGTCGTCCGGCAGGTCGCGGCGGTACTCCCAGCGCAGATCGCCGGTGACCGCGTCGAGGGCCTGGATGACGTCGCGCGGGTTCGGCATGTACAGGACGCCGCCGTAGGCCAGCGGTGTCCCCTCCTGGCTGCCGGCGGTCAGCGCGCGTGTCCAGACCAGGCGCAGCGTGCCGACATTCTCGCGGTCGATCTGGTCGAGCGGGCTGTAGCCCCAGCCGTCGGGCGTGCGGCGCCACGTCAGCCAGTCGCCGGGCGCCGGGGCCTCGAGCATCGCGTCGGTGACGGGGACGAACGACGCGGGGGACTCGTCCTGCGCGCCGGCGTGCATCGGCGCCAGCACCGGCAGCAGCGCCGCGATCACGACCAGGACGCCTCGCAAAACGAAACACGTCGGGTGCATCTCAGCCTCCGTTCCGTGGGGTTCCGCCGCCTGCGCGACTCCAGCCCGAAAACCGTCACCGAACGCGACCGCAAGGTCGCGCTGCGGCCTCCGATTTCCGCCCAACCGGGCCTGCCTGGGAGTCTACGCCGATTCCCTCGCAGACGGGAGGCGCCGTTACCGCGTCCGAGTCATCCGCCGCGCGATGCGGGTCTCGTGATGATCGAAAGCCGGCTCGTACATCTCGATTTCCGCGGGGGTCATGCCCGCCGCCCGGCAGCACGTCCGCCACTTGCCGTCGATGGCGGACACCATGCCTGACAGCATGGCCACCGCGGCATCGCGTTCGACGTCGAAGAAGGGCGCGGCGTCCACCGCGGCCTCGATGGAAGCCGCGTTCCCGCTGATCTCGCTGATGCCGGTTTCCAGATGCCGCCGGCGGTGCGGCTGAGGATTGATGTCGAAGGCGGGAGACAGAACCCACAGTCCCTCGCCGGCATGCAGCAGGCCGTGGTTCTTGAGGTGGTCGTCGTTGTTCGACACGAGAATCGTGAACAGCAGCCGGCGAAAGAGCTCGGTCAGTTGCGCCCGCGGGTCGAGCGCGTGCGCCCGCAGCACGTCGGCGATGTCCGTGTAGTACGCGCCTGTCGAAGGCTCCGCGCCGATGAACGATTGCGCGGAGAGATAGTGGACCCTGTCGCCGGCGGCGCGGTCGAACCGGTCGACAAGCGCTACCGGCCGGCCCGTGTCGCCGAGCTCGATCCGGGCCGCAGCGGCGTTCACCCCGGCAGCCCGCGCCAGCTTCAGCGCCGCCACTTCGGCTCTCTCAATCGGCATCGTGTCGTCGTCGGCGGTGAACTTCGCGATAGTCAGGTTTCCGTGCTCGTCGCGGACGCTCGCCTTCGGCCTCGCCCCGCCGAGCGAGCCGGCGCTCCCCAACAGCCGCTCCCGGACGGCCGGATCCCGGTTCAGCTCGTCGACGCTCAGGCCGGCGAGGCGCCGCAACTCGGCCAGCTCGGCGAGGCGCGGTGTCGGCGGATACGTCCGCGCCAGCGGCCGACCCTCCTCGTCCAGGTAGCGGAGCACGCCCTGTCGGGTCGCGTCGTCCGCCGCAAGCAGGTAGTCCAACTCCGTGAGCACCCCGGGCAGCGCCTTGCGGATCAGTCCGCGCCCCCACGAATCGGGCGCACCGTCGGCGATCGGCCCCGGCAGGGCGGAGCGCGGGCGCTCTCGCGAGGCGCCGGTGTAGAACGGCGTTCCGGCCAACGGCATCGTCGGGGCGATGGCGAATCTCGCGGGACCAGCGAGCCATTCGGCGGCGTAGCGGAACATGCACGTCTCGCGCCGGCCGTCGGCCTCGAACACGAGCTCGCCGACGGGACGTAGCGCCTCGCCAAGCGCCACCCCCACGCGCCGCGTCGTCTTGGCCATTAGAGGGCAACGCTACCCGAGGCGACGGGCCTTCGGCCGGCGGATGCGCCGCGGCAGGCTGTCGACGTCGAGCATCAGGCCCGTATCGTCGCGGGAAACGTCCAGGATCTCCTCTATCCGGTGCAACTCGCCCAGGGCCAGCAACGCCATCGCGAACGCCCCGATCGCGACACCGGCCTCGCCTTTCTCGAGACGGATGAGCGTGCCCTGCGACACGCCCATGCGTGCCGCGAAGTCGGCCACGGGCATGCGGCGCTTGCGGCGCGCGATGGCGATGTCGCGGCCGAGCGCCCGCAACGCGCGCTGGACGGAGGGAGGATAGGCCTTACGCACAATAAACAGCAATATAACGCAATACAAGCGTCTAAAGTATCTATTTATAGAATATTAAGGCCCGTGGGTGCGGGAGCCTACCGGCGGGCTCCACGGTCCTGGCAGACACACGCCACCTCCGTCGCGACCGCGATGTGGACGGCATGCGATCCCCGCTCAGGGTCCCGGTACAGACGCGCTCAACTCCTCGGCCAGCTCCACGAACGCCTTGTCTGCAACCTCGATCGCACCGTCGTTGGTCACGAACGCCAGCACCATGTTGCTGGCCGGCACCAGCATCAGCAACGCGTACCAGAACGAATTGCTGCCGTTGTGCCAGATCACGGAACCGCCGGCCCAGTCGCGCTCGTAGACGACCCAGCCGCTGGCGTAGTCGTCGAGGAACGGCGTATGCAGCCGCTGCCAGCTCGATTGGGGCAGCAGCACCGGCTCGACTCCGTAATCGCCCGCCAAGTGAACGGCGCCGTACCGGGCCAGGTCGCCTATCGTCATATGGACCGTCCCGGCCGGGGCGATCAGGGGCGTGTTGTCGGCGCGCGTCTCGAAGGGGTCGGCCGGAATCCGGCGGCGCAACAGGACCAGGTGACCGACCGGCTCCTGCTCCGGGTACTCGCCCCGGGGCGCGCCGAAACCGGCGCTCAGCAGGGCGAGCGGCGCGAACACGCGGTTCTGAATCAGGGACTGATAGGGCTCGCCGGCGATGGTCTCGGCGATGTGGCCGGCAATGGTATAGCCGACGTTCGAATACGCGAAGCTCTCGCCGCAGGGCGACTCCGGCTCTGCGGCCAGGACGTCCGCGATGAAGCGCCGCCTTTCGGCGACCAGCTCCTCCGCGGTGGCGGGCCAGACCGCCTGGCTCTCGCTCGGGAAGTCACGGGGAGCGCCGGCGGTGTGGGTCACCAGGTGATGCAGCGTACAGGCACTCCAGCCGCCGGCCATCTCGACATCGGGCAGCAACGCCGGCAGCGTATCGTCCGCGGAGAGCAGTCCGTCGTCTTCCAGCACCGCCAGCAGCGTGGCCGTCATCGACTTGGTAATCGAGCCGACGTGCCAGCGGTCGTCGACGGTCACCGAGATTCCGGAATCCCGTCTGCGCTCCCCGTTGACGGCCGCCCCCGCGAGTTCTCCGTCCACGATCAAGGCGGCGGCGACGGCCGTGAGACCGGTGTTGTCCCGCACCCGCGCGATACGGGTCTCGAGATCGGCCTGGAAATCGTCGACCGACCCTTCGACCACCGTCCCGTCCGAACCGAAGGCAAGAGCCACGGTCGCGGCAAGGGCGGACAGCGCCGCGAGCCGACCCTGGGACAGCAAGGTCATCCTTGAACATCGCATGCGGCGGCATGTCGCGGCAAGGGGCAACCGCGGGCACCGCCGAGGTATGGTCCCGCTCGGTCAGTTGCGCTCCGCGGGTCGAGTACATTCGCCCGCGGCGCGCGTGCGATGTCCGTGTAGTACATCGCGTATCCGCGGACTCCTGCGTGGTGTCTCGCAGTCCATGGAATCGATCCCATTCGCCGACCGCATGCGATCTCCCGGCTCAGGATGCCGGCGCCCGCCCGCCCAGCTCCCGGGCCAGCTCGACGAACGCGGTCTCGGCTGCCTGTATCGCGCCGTCGTTGGTCGCGAGGGCCAGCACCGTGTTGCTGGCGGGCAGGAGCATGAGCAGCGCGTACCACATCGTGTTGCTGCCGTTGTGCCAGAGCACGGAACCGCCCGCCCAGTCGCGCTCGACACGCACCCAGCCGCTCGCGTAGTCGTCGAGAAAGGGGGTGTGCAACCGCTCCCAGGCCGCGCGCGGCAGCAGGGGTGGCGCCGTGGCGGATTCCCCCTCCAGGTGGGCCGCACCGAAGCGCGCCAGATCACCGATCGTCATGTGCACCGCGCCCGCGGGGCTCGTTACCGGCGAGTTGTCGGCGCGCGTCTTGAACGGGTCCGCGCGCAACCGGAACCAGCGCAACAGGACCACATGTCCGATCGGCTCCTGGTTCGGCGTATCGCCTTGCGGCGGACCGAAACCGGCGCTCGCAAGCATCAGGGGAGCGAAGACGCGGTCATGCAGCAGCGCTTCGTAAGGCCTGCCGGCAACCGTCTCGGCGATATGGCCGGCGATCGTATAGCCGACGTTGGAATAGGCGAAGCGCTCGCCGCAGGGCGACTCGGGCTCCCTGGCGAGGACATCGGCGATGAAGCGGCGCCGCGCCGCCACCAGTTCCTCGGCGGTGTCGGGCCAGACGCGCTGCACCTTGTTCGGAAAGTCCGCGCCGGCGCCGGCGGTGTGGGTCAGTAGATGATGCAGCGTAGCGGCGCTCCAGCCGCCCGCCATTTCGATGTCGGGCAGCAACGCCGGCAATGCGTCATCCAGGGACAGTCGTCCTTCGTCTGCGAGCACGGCCAGCAGGGTGGCCGTCATCGACTTCGTGATCGAGCCGACGTGCCAGCGGTCGCCGACGGTCACAGGGAGGCCGGAACCGCGCCGGCGTTCGCCGGCGGCGGCTGCCCCTGCAAGCTGTCCGTCGGTCATGACGGCGACCGTCACGCCGGTCAGCCCGGTCGCGCCCTGCAACCGCGAGACTCGAGCCTCGAGATACGACTGGAAGTCTGTTTCCACCTCACCCTCCGCCAGCCGGCCGCGGCGACATTCGCGGTCACCGCTACCCTGTAATCGACGAGTCGCAGGGGCCAGCGGTTCGAAGACCTCACGCTGCAGGAACTTGGTTGATACGATGTAGATCGTTAACTAGTGTTCGGCGGAAAACCCGCAAGTCATTGATTCTACAGGGTGTACCGCCGATTTTGAGTGGCGAAGATCGTCGAGATGTCGTATTCTTTGCGGGTGATCTCCCAAGGATCGACCCATTTCGGGACCATCTTCGCGACATTGCCATCATGAGAGAAGTTCACAGATCGCAGTTCCAGCTCGGGCAGGTGCCGATCGAGGAAATCTGGATCAACCCGAAGTCGCGGGACGACATCCCGGCGGTGTTGAAGGGGCTTCAGCACATCTGGTGTGACGAGGAGTTGCGCGAGCGGCTGTTTGCGCTGCTGGACGAACATATTCTTCCGGAGGCCGACCGCACGGTCGGGCGTCCGGGAATGGAGCTGTGGCAGATTCTGGTGCTTGGGGTCCTGAAGCAGGGGCTGGGTTGCGACTTCGACCGTATTCATGAATTGACGAACCACCACGATACGATACGCGCGTTCCTGGGCCACAGCGACTTCGGTGACAAGACGCATTACGAGTACCAGACGGTGGTCGACAACGTGTCGTTGTTGACGCCCGAGCTGTTGTCGGCGGTGGGGCGCCTGGTGGTGGAGAGCGGTCACAAGGTCGCCAAAAAAAAGCCTGGCGAGCCATTGCGCGGGCGGTGTGATTCGTTCGTGGTCGAAACCGACGTGCATTATCCGACCGACGTCAACCTGTTGTGGGACGCGGTGCGGTGCCTGTTGCGGGAGACGGGGCGGGCGGCTGAGAAACATGCGGTGGGCGGCTGGCGTCAGTGGCGGTATCTGTGCCGCGAGGTCAAGAAACTGTTCAACAAGGTGCGCTCTACGCGGCGGGCACAGCGGCATCCGGAGCGGGTGGAGGCGTATGTGGAGCGCTGCCGGACGCTGGTTGAGCGAGCAGAGGCAACACTCGACGCGTTGCGGAACCAGGGCGTGGCGGAATTCACCTGTCGCTCCATCGCAGGCTTTGTCGCTCATGCGCGGCGGCAGATTGACCAGGTGGAGCGGCGTCTTCTGCGTGGTGAGACGATTCCTCACGAGGAGAAGGTCTTTTCGATCTTCGAGGGCCACACGCGCTGGATTTCCAAAGGCAAGGCGGGCACGCCGGTTGAACTCGGAGTTCCTGTCGCCCTTATCGAAGACCAGTATGGATTCATCCTTCACCACGAGGTCCTGTGGGAGGGCGAGGATGTGGACGTGGTGGTGCCGATGGTGAAGCAAGCGCAGGTACTGTATCCGGAGTTGCGGGCGTGCAGCTTCGACCGGGGCTTTCACAGTCCCGCCAACCGGGTCGGGCTCGATGCGCTACTCGACGTCAATGCGTTGCCGGGCAAGGGTTATCTTTCGAAGGCCAACCGCGAGCGGGAGGCGGAGGAGTCGTTTGTGGCCGCGCGGCGAGCGCATCCGGCGATTGAGTCTGCCATCAACGGATTGGAGCATCGGGGACTCGACCGCGTTCGCAGCCATGGTGCGGAGGGCTTCGCCCGTACGGTTGCCTTGTCAGTGCTGGCGGCGAACCTGCACCGCATCGGGTTGATTCTGCAGAAGCGGGAGCGCAAACGACGACGACGCGTGGCCTGACCAATCGGTCTTCGTAATCAGACCGGATTCCGGGCCGTCGAAAGACGGCACGGGTCTACTGTCCTTTGAAACAGGACATCCGGGCGACATACTGTCCTTCGCTTGCCCGCAGCCCGTCAGGCGCCTTCGTCGCGACCGGATTTGCGCCAACATCACCCCCAGAATGCCACGAATTGGCGCAGATCTCCGCCCGAAACGGGGGTTTTCTGGCTGACACTAACTACGTTTGTAGCATCATGGCGCTCAACATCAGGAACGCGGAGACGGAACGCTTGGCGGCAGAACTGGCACTGATGACCGGACGGACGAAGACCGAGGCGGTCACCGAGGCCATTCGAGACCGTCTGGAACGACTCAGGCGAGAACGCAGCGGACGGTCGCTGGCCGACGAGCTCGACGACATCGGGCGGCGATGCGCGAAGCTCCCGGTGCTCGACGAACGCTCCGCGGAGGAGATCCTCGGGTACGACGAGCACGGCGTTCCCCGCTGATGGTCATCGACACGTCGGCGTTCCTCGCCATTGTGCAGGACGAGCCGGACCGCCGTTCGTTCACCGAGGCGATCGGGGCGGCGGTGGTGCGCCGGACCTCGGGGGCGACCTTCCTGGAAGCCTCGATGGTCCTGCAGTCGCGATACGGGGCGGAAGGCATCCAGCGCCTCGCACGCCGCCACCGTATCGCGACCGGTTGCGGCGTGGTCGGGCAGGTGCCCGACAGTCTGCCGCCGGTATCCCGGCGACGTCAGTCGGAGGAGCCCGCGACGAACTTCTGCACCCGCCCGCTGAGCTGCGCGGCGAACACCTCGCCGTCGTGCGAGACGGTCATCCCGTGACCGCCGCCCCCGCCCGTCAGCTCGGCCAGGATCTCCCCGTCGAGGGTACGGAGTGCGCCCCCGGCCCAGATCCGCTGCTCCTGCGTCACGAAGAGCGCCTGCACGCCGGTGAGCTCGGTCCACTGGTCGAGGAACGCGCCCTCGGCGTCGAACACCTGCACGCGGCGGTTGTCCCGGTCCACCGCATAGACGCGGCCGTCGCCGGCCACCGCGATGCCGTGCGGCAGGCCGAACTCGCCCGGTCCGGTGCCGCGCGAGCCCCACTCGCCCAGGTACCGGCCGTCGCTGGAGAACCGCACGATGCGGGCGTTGCCGTAGCCGTCGCTGACGTAGATGTCGCCGTTCGGAGCGAAGGCGATGTCCGTCGGCAGGTTGAACGTGTCGTGACCCGCGCCGGAGACCCCGGGCGTGCCGAGGTGCATCAGCAGCTCGCCGGTCTCGCGCAACTTGTAGACGGCGTGGCCGGGGGCGTCGACCACCCAGACGTGGCCGTCCGGACCGACCCGGATGCCGTGCGCGCCGCAGGCGTGGCAGCCCGCCGCGCCGTAGACGGCGGTGTAGCCGGACGCGCCCGGAGCCCGGTCCTCGGGCGCAACGCCCATGACCTTGCCGTTGCTGAAGAGTCCCTCGCCCCAGCCGCGCACGAACGTGCCGTCGGGCTCGAACACCAGGACCGGCTGCGCGCCGCGGTGCAGCACCAGGATGTTGCCGTCCGCGCCGGTGGCCACGGCGACCACCTGGCCGAAGTTCCAGACCGATGGGGTGCCGGCCGCGGTCGTGGCCGGAAGCGGCCACTCCGCAACCTCGGTGTAGGTGGCGGCCGACTGCCAGGCCGGGACCGCCGCCACGGCCGCGCAACCGACCACTGCGAGCACGAGAGCGAACCGGCGAACGGTGTGCTTTCTCACGGTTGACCTCCACTATTCGTCGTTCGTCGCACTCACGCGGGCGCGACACTCAGCGCACGGCGCCCCCCAGGACGCCTACTCCTCGTCGGGCACGGCGAACACGAAGACCGCGTTGCCCTGGCGCGGGTTGCGCTTCTCGGGGATCAGGTCGGCCGGGATGATGCTGGTCCAGCTCGAGCCGCCGAGAGGGCCCCCCGCGCCGAAGGCGACGTACTGCGTGCCGTCCACCGCGTAGGTGATCGGATAGCCGTTCGCCATGGTGGTCAGTCGGCTCTGCCAGAGCTGGTCGCCGGTCGCCGCGTCGTAGGCGAAGACGTGCCGCTCCCAGTCGCCGATGAAGACCAGGCCCCCCGCCGTCGTCAGCGCCGCCGTGTTGTACGGGACCCGGAGCCGGTGCTTCCACAGCGTCTCCCCGGTTCGGATGTCGAGCGCCTGGAACTCGCCGAGCTGGTCCGGGGCGTCCGGATGGAAGTGATTCAGCCGGCCCCGCACGCCGCCGGTGCCGCCGCCACCCGCCCGCATCTCGACCGGTCCGAAGGCGGCCGTCTCGCACTGCAGGTTGAGAGGCACGTACAGGGCGCCGGTGTCCGGATGGTACGCCATCGCCCGCAGGGCCTTGAAGCCGCCGGTGCTCGGGCAGAAGAAGAGCTCCTCGCCCACGCCCGACACCATGCCCTCGCGGTAGGTGAGCTCGCCGGTCTCGGGATCGACGTCGGCCAGGTTCTGATAACCGAGATCGACGGCCTTGGTGAACGCCCCGGTCGTGCGGTCGAGCTCCCACAGGATGCCCAGCTTGCCCATGCTGAACACCGACTGGCGGCCGTCGTAGTCGATCAGGATCCGCTCGAAGGTCTCGTCCATGTCGTGGCTGTCGCCCGGGATGTGCTGGAAGAACCAGCGCATCTCGCCGGTCTCGGGATCGAGAGCCAGGGTCGAGTTGCTGTAGAGCGCGTCGCCGTCGGTCCCCCGCGCGTCCCGCGACCACGGCTTGGCCTGGGCGGTGCCGTAGTAGATGAGACGGTTGACGGGATCGTAGGCGCCCGGAATCCAGGCGTCGCTGCCGGCCCGGAACAGCAGCGGCAGATCGCCCCAGGTGTCGCCGCCGCGCTCCCCCGGCCGGGCGATGGTGGAAGTGCGCCACATCAGCCGCCCGGTGCCTCCGTCGACCCCGACGATGTAGCAGGTGTCCTCGCGGAAGCGCTCGCAGCCGCGCAGCCCCGCCACGACCGTGCCGTCGGCGATCACCGGTCCGCTCGAGAACCCGTAGCCGTCCTGGTCGGGCGCCACGTCGGTGTCCCAGCGCTCCTCGCCGGTGCGCGCGTCGAGGCCGACGATGTGCGCATCCACCGTATTGAGGATGATCAGGTCCTCGTAGATGGCGAGGCTGCGCAACTGCGCGGCGGTCCGCAGCCGCTCGTCCATCTCGCGCCGGTACTCCCAGATGAAGTCGCCGGTGCGCGCGTCGAGCGCCTGCACGACGTTGCCCGGATTGGCGATGTACATCACGCCGTCGTGCACGATCGGGGTCGTCTGGGAAACCCCGGGCTCCAGGCCCCAGGACCAGGCGAGCTGCAGGTCTCCCACGTTGTCGCGGTCCACCTGGTCGAGCGGGCTGTAGCCCCACCCGTCGAGGGTGCGGCGCCAGTTGAGCCAGTCGGCGGGATCGGGATCCTGCAGCACCGCGTCGGTGACCGGCGTGAAGTCCCCATCCTGCGCCCGTGCCGGGAGCGCCGAGGCGGCCAGCAGGACGGCCGCGATGAGCCAGACGAGATATGCGCGAGAGGCCGGAGACGGCATGAGGCCCTCCTTGAGCTTCGAAGGATGATTTCGCGGGCCTGATTATAGTCGGCGCCCCGCCGCGGCAGAGCCGGCGAACCTTTTCCGCCACGATCCGTTCCTTCTCACGATGACCACGCAGGAGGCCGGCCCGGACCCGCACGCGGCCCTCGTCGAGCGCTGCCGCCGGGGCGACGACTTGGCGTGGGAACAGCTCGTGAGAGTCTGCCAGGGACGCGCCTACGGCCTCGCCTGGCACTATCTGCGCAGCGTCGAGGACGCACGGGACGTGACGCAGGAGGCCTTCGTACGCGTCTACCGGCAGCTCGACGCCTTCGAGGGAGGCCGCTTCCTGGCGTGGCTGCTGCGCATCACGCGCAACCTGTGCATCGACCAGCTCCGGCGCCGGAAGGCGCGCCCGCCGGCGGAGGATCTGCGGGCCGACGAGCACGAGAGCGCACTGCCGCCGGACGCCGCGCCGAATCCGGAGCAGGCGTGGCTGACCGACGGCCGGAAACGAACGGTCCACGCAGCGCTCGCGCGCCTGAGCGCCGCAAGCCGCGAGATGATCCTGCTCAAGGAGATTCAGGGTCTCCGGCTCGACGAGATCGCACGCCTGCTCGGCCTGCCCCTCGGGACCGTGAAGTCGCGCTCGACCCGCGCGCGGATCGAGCTGGCACGCCAGGTCGTGGCCGTCGACCCCTCGTACGCCGAGACTTCCCGTCCACGGGGATGATGCGATGGACTGCCTCCACTTCAGCGACCGCATCGAGGCCCTGGTCGACGGCGCCATGCCGGAGGGCGAGCGACTGCGCGCCGCGGCGCACGCCGCCGGCTGCCCCGACTGCCGCGCGCTCCTGGCGTCGATGCAGGGACAGCGCCTGCCGCCGGTCGGGGCTCCCGACAGCCTGACCGCGGCGATCCTCGCGCGCACGAGCGGTTCGGGATGCGGAAAGGCGCGGACCCTGCTGGCCGACGCGGCGGGCGGCACGCTCGATCGCGTGGACCGCGAGCTGCTCGATACCCACCTGCGGCACTGCCCCGGATGCGCGGCCCTCGCGACGGCGCTGGCGCGGCTGGCCGAGGACCTCCCGGCGTTCGCCGAGCTGCCGCCGGATCCGAGCCTCGTGGACGACGTGCTCGCCCGCACCCGACCACGGCAACCGCGGTGGATCGCATTCCGGGATCGGATGCGCGAAACGGGGCTCCGGCTGCTGACGCGCCCCCGCGTCGCCTGGGAGGCAGGCTACGTCGCCGCGCTGGCGGTGTGGCTGATCTGCGGCGCGTCCTGGTCGCCGCTACGACCCGCGGCGGTGGAAGCGCAGGCCCTCGTGGAGCGCAGTGCGGCCGGCGCACAGGCGGCGGGCGTCCGGTCGGTCGCTGCGCTCGACCGTACCGTCGCGGCGCTGCGCGGCGAAACTGTGCGCGTCGCGGCCGGCGGCGCGAGCGAAGTGTCCGGTTGGCTCTCCGGCCTGTCCGCGTGGCGCCGCCGAGCGGCGAGCGCGGCGCCGGAGCTCGACCGGCACTGGCGGCAGCTCCTCGAGGCGGTGCGGGACCGCGACCTGTTCGGCGGCGTCGACGCGCTGCACTCGATCGGCCGTGACGCCGGCGCGATGCTGGCGGAGCTGCCGTTCCCGCCGTTCTCTTCGTCCACGCCCACGGAGGCCGCACCCATCTCGGCCGGAAGGAGCAGACCATGAACGGATCCCCGGAACCTCCGCAGACCCCGCTGCCGACCACGGCGCAGGCCGAGCCATCGCCGCCGGCTCCGCCGGACACGCCTCCAGCCGTACCGGCGCCGGCTCGGCCAGCCGCATCGCCATCCCCCGCGGCGCCGGGGCCAGCCGCCCGGGCGACCCCCGCACCTTCCCGGCCGGCCGCGGCGCAGACGCGCTACGCCGCCCCCCCCGGTGCGGCGCCGGGCCTGCAACCCAAGTCCCCGGTCCTCGCCGGCCTGTTGTCGCTGATGCCCGGCGCAGGCCAAATCTACGTCGGGTACTACAAGATCGGGTTCATCCACAACGTCGTGTTCGGGACGACGATCGCCTTTCTGGCCGCCGGCGGCGGTCCGTTCCCTGCGCTGGTCCCGGCCATGGCGATCTTCCTGTCCTTCTTCGTCATCTACAACATCGTCGACGCCAGCCGGCGCGCCAACCTCTACAACCTGGCCCTCGACGGCGGTGAAGGCATCGATCTTCCGAACATGGACATGGACATCTCGCTCCCGAACCTGGGGAGCTCGATAGGCGGCGCCGCAACCCTGATCGTTCTGGGCGTCGTCCTGCTCTCGAACACGCTGCTCGGCATCCCGCTCGACTGGCTCGCCGCGTGGTGGCCCGTCATCCCCCTCGGCCTCGGCATCCACCTGCTCGTCAAGGCGCTGAAGGAACGGCAGACGAAGCTGTGAGCGCCGGCGCCGAACATGCAGCCGCACGGGATCTGATGACTTTCCTCGCCGTGTCGATCGTGCTCACCGCCGTCGCCCTCACCGCCGTCGCCGTGCCGGCGCGGCGCGCCAGCCGGGTCGATCCCCGTTCTGGCGCTGCGCGGCGAGTAGCGGCCGACGCCTTGTGCCGCGCTACCGCGCGCGCATGCACCCGGCGGGCATCCGCCGGCGCCGCGCACGTCATCGGTGCATGTAATATTCAATATATATTGAAATGTCAGATACTTTTATGATACCTTCGGTCCATGCGCGCATCCACCGAGCAGGTCCGCAACGAGTTCATCCAGCTCTGGTCCCGGCTCGGGCAGTTCTGGGGCATTCCCGCCGGGACCTCCCGCGTCTACGCCTGGCTTCTCGGCCAACCCGACGGCGCCGGCAGCGAGGAGATCATGGCCGGGCTCAGGATGAGCCGGGGGGGCGTGAGCATGGCCTGCAAGGAGCTGCGCGACTGGGGACTGGTCGTCACCGTTCAGGACGCCGGCGAGCGGCGCGCGCGCCACGTGGTCGAGACCGATCTGGCCACCGTGGTGCGCAACATCGTCCAGGCCAGGAAGCGGCGGGAGTGGGACCCCATCCTGGACGGCGTCCGCGACTGGATTCCGCGCCTCTCGCCGGACGACTCGCGCGAGGCCACCGTGCTGCGGGAACGCCTCGAGGCCATCGAGGCGTGCGTCGGCATGGCGGACGGGATGGCGCAGCGGTTCCTGGCCGGCGGCATGTTGAGCGACCTCGGGCTGAGGACGCTCACCGCGGCGGCCAGACGGCACGGTCAAAGGAGGACGACATGAGGATCCTGTTGACGGGCGGCACCGGCTTCATCGGCTCACGGCTCAGGGCCCGGCTCGAAAGTGCGGAGCACACGGTGCGGGTTGTGAGCCGCGGTCCCACTGGAGACGTCACCTGGGAACCGGACGCGATCCGGACCGCGGCAGCCGAGAGTGACGCCGTCATCCACCTGGCCGGCGAAAACCTGATCGGGCGGCGGTGGACGTCGCGGCAGAAGGGGGTGCTGCGGTCCAGCCGCGTCGACACCACGCGGCGGCTCGCCGAGGCCGTTGCGGATGCGAAGCCGCGGGTCTTCATCGCCGCCTCTGCCATCGGGTACTACGGCGCCAGCGCGGACCGCCGGTTCACGGCCGGCGACCCTCCCGGCGACGACTTCCTCGCACGGCTCTGCGCCGACTGGGAGGCCGCCCGGCAACCCGCCCTGGACGCCGGCGTGCGCACCGCGACGATCCGGATCGGAGTGGTCCAGGGGCGGGGCGGCGGCGCGCTGGCGAAGATGCTGCTGCCGTTCCGGCTCGGGGTGGGCGGACCGGTCGGCAGCGGCCGGCAGTGGGTGTCGTGGATTCACGTCGACGACCTGCTCGGGATGTTCGAGTGGATCATCGAGAACGAGAGCGCGCAGGGCGTCTACAACGGGACCGCGCCCAACCCCGTCTCCAATCGCGAGCTGTCGAAGGCCCTCGGCCGCGTACTGCATCGACCGGCGGTCCTGCCGGCCCCCGGCTTCGCGCTCCGGATCGCCCTCGGCGAGGTCGCCGGGCTGCTGCTCGAAGGCCAGCACGTGACGCCTGGCCGGGCTCTCGCGGAAGGCTTCACCTTCCGGTTCCCGGAGATCGAGCCGGCGTTCCGTGATCTGCTGGAACCGGAACCGGCCGCGTGAGCAGATCCGCGTACAGCGCGTAGAACCTGTCCACGTCCAGATCCAGCATCACCTGAATGCGGCGGCCGCTTCCCGCGCCGGCAGGCTCGACGACGGTTGCGCCGTACGTCGGACCGAACGTGGTGTCGACCGCGATCGGCAGCCGCTCCGATGCGGTCACGATGGAAGGCTCGACGAGCCACGCGGCGGTGATGCAGTCCCAGACGTACCACGTGGCCGCCGGGTCGCACTCGAACCGCGCGCCCATGTCGTGGCGCATGAGACGGGTGAGCGGGGTGTCGACGGCGACGATGCGGTCGAAGAACGTCTTGCGTAGCGGCGCGTGGTTGGTGACGTCCAGGCCGAACATCGCGACGCGCGGAATCGGCGCCGCCAGCACCGCGGCCGCCGCCTCCGGGTCGAACCAGACGTTGAACTCCGCCGCGGGGGTCACGTTGCCCGGCACGCGCGCGCTGCCCCCCATGAAAACCAGGCCGTGGATGCGCGGCGCCAGGTCCGGCCGGCGCCGGAGGGCCAGCGCCAGATTGGTCAGCGGACCGAGCGCCACGAGCGTCACCTCGTCCGGGTAGCGCTCTATCGTCTCGACGAGGAAGGCCACGGCGTCGCTCGACCGCGGGCGGGTCGCGGCGAAGCGCCCGCCGTGCGGCGGCCGCACCCCGGGCTCGGCCGCGAAGGCGCCCTTGAACCCGATGGCGCCCCATTCGGCCTCCCAGCGGGCCGCCCGCGCCGCCGTGTTGACGAGCGGCGCGTTCGCGCCCAGATGCAACGGTACGTCCGCCGCACCGGTCAGCTCGAGCAGGTGGAGCATGTGCTCGGCGCCCTGCGGCACGGGGTGGTTGCCGGCGACGACGGTGACCCCGAGCATATCGAAGAGGTCGCGCCGCTGCAGCAGCATCGCGAGCGCCGCCGCGTCGTCGTTGAAGACGGCCGAGTCCGTGTCGACGAGGAGCCGGCGTCGCATTGGATCATGATGCGCCGAGCATGGCGTCGCCGCCAAGTACCCGGGGGTCGCCGACCGCCGGCGGCGTGAGTGGAGTAACTCTCGGACCGATTTCTCCCGCTACGGTCACCGTGCTACAGTCCTTCTCCCGGCGGCCGCGTTGGTCGCCCGGATTGCCGCGGGGAGGATCACGTGAGCGAAATGGTGGCCTTGGCGACGGCGAGTGTGTTCTTCGGGCTGTTGGGCATCGCGGCGCTGGGGATGACCGGCGCGGCGCTGGTGGGGCTGCTGAATGCCCTGAGTCCCGGGACCACCGACTTCGGGGCGAAAGCGCTGGTCGCCGGGGTGGCGGTGCTGTTCGTGCTCGGCCTGATCACGCTGGCTTCCGGCCTGTCGTGACCGCCCCCGTCACGAATAGATGATGAACTCGAGCAGGTTCCCGTCGGGATCCCGGATGTAGCGGCTCGTCCCGGTGTCCACGCCGCCGTTGCGACCGCCCAGCCTGGGCGCCGGCCCCTCGATGACCACCGCGCCGACCCGCTCGAACATCTGCTCCAACTCGGCCGCGCTCCCGCCCCAGACGACGCAGAAGTCGCCGCACGGCGGCACCGCCCGCGGGGCTCGCAGCGTGAACTCGCCGCTCTCCCAGATCTCGGGCCGGTGCAAGTTGATCTTGCTGTCGCCGAAGTGCACCGAGCAGATGCGGTCCCCCTCGTTCACGGGGAAGCCGAGGTCGCGGTAGAACGCGAGCATGGCCCCGGTGTTGCGCATGGGGAACGAGACATGGTCGAACCGGACGACCCGATCGGACGCCTGGGCGCGGGCTACGCCGCCGCCCACCCCGGTGGCCGCCAGCGCCGCTCCGGCGCCGACCGCCTGCTTCAGAAAACGACGGCGATCGGAACCTGACCGGCGTGTCGCTTGTGCTTTCGTGACGTTCACTGCATCCTCCTGCCGCATGGTCGCTCTCCCACTATAGTCCACGCTCCTTCGCCGGCCTTATGATCGTGGTGATTCGGGGTACGGCTTCCGCAACGATTCGCGGGAGCGCGGCGTCTTCGGTTCTGGAGGGAACGTCAATGAATCGCAGTAGCACCCTCGTCGGGATCACGTTCGCAGTCGCGGCCGTGTTCATCGTCGGCCTCACGACCAGCGCCCAGCAGAACGCCGACTGGGACGCGGTGGAGATCTCCACGCACCACGTCGCCGGCACCGTCCACTACGTGGCGGGACGCGGCGGCAACATCGGCCTGTCGGTCGGCGACGACGGCGTCATCATGATCGACGATCAGTTCGCGCCGCTCACGGACCGCATCGTCGAGGCGATCGGGGGCATCTCGAACGGCAACATCCGCTTCCTGATCAATACCCACGTGCACGGCGACCACACCGGCGGCAACGAGAACATGGGACGGATGGGCGTCGACATCCTGGCCCAGGACCGCGTCCGGTCGCGCCTCGCGGAGCAGCTTCCCGCAATAGCGTTGCCGGTGCTCACCTACAGCGACGCGATCAGGATTCATCTGAACGGCGAGGAAGTCGAGATCCTGCCCGCTCCGCCGGCCCACACCGACGGGGACAGCTTCATCCACTTCAAGGGCTCGGACGTGCTGCACCTCGGCGACGTGTTCCGCACGGTCGCCTTCCCGGTGATCGACCGCGGCAACGGCGGAACGCTCGACGGGACCATCGAGGCGCTCGGGATCGCCGCCGGCATCGCCGGTCCGGACACGAAGATCGTGCCGGGGCACGGGGTGGTATCGAGCCGCGACGACGTCATCGAGTTCCGCGACATGGTCATCGACGTCGGGGCGAAGGTGGCGGCGCTCGTCGAAGACGGCGCCACCTTCGACGAGGTGCTCGCCGCCGGCCCGACCGCCGACTACGAGGCCAAGTGGGGCGACCCGCAGCGGTTCCTGACCGCGGTCTACGCGGAAGTGGCCGGGGACTGACGCCGGGGACGGCGTTCGATTACGAAGACCTGGACGCCGGTTTCCTCGGCGCGGCGTTTGTCGTCGGCTCGGACGCCGTAGCCCACGGCCGCGGCGACCGAGTCCGCGCCGAATACGCGCTGCAGTATGTCCGCGGACTTGCGCGCCCGGTCGATGTCGCGGCCGTCTATCGTGTGTGAAGCCTCGACGGCCACCCACACGGTGGACCGGTCGCGCTTGCGCCGGGCGCACAGAATCAGGTCGGTCGCCAGGATACGCGTCTCCTCGGCGTCGGTAATCGCGCCCGTGTCGGCGGCCTGCTCCACGGCTTCGCTCAGATCGTTCCCCAGCTCCAGACCCAGCGGGCTCTGCATGATGCGCGCCCCGCGCAACGCCAGTTTCTGGCTGAGGAACGCTCTGCTCCGTTGCGGCAGCTTGAACTCGAGGCAATCGCCCTTGAGCTCGGCAACGTCCGTCTTCAACTCGGCAACGTCCGTCTTCAACTCGGCAACGTCCGTCTTCAGCTCGGCTACGTCCGTCTTCAACTCGGCAACGTCCGTCTTCAACTCGGCAACCGGGTCCGGTTTGCCGACGGTCTGGACCATGTACATATCCTACCTGCTACGCCCCGGATTCGAGCGACTCCTTCCGTTGCTCGAACCTCCCGGACCGGGCGTCGCGCATCAGTCCATGCGGCGCATCTCGAACGCCGCCCCGCCCTGGCGCCACACCAGGGCGGGGACGTCGTCGCCGTCTACGCGAAACGTGATGCGCGCGTTGCGTTCGCGATAGAAGAAGTCGGTCTCGGATTCCGCGAAGATCGCTGTCGCGTCCTGATCCGTCATCCGCGCCAGCAACTGATCGCCTTCCCGTGTGATCGCGATGGCAAACCCGGGTTGCTCCTCGTACCGTCCGACGTAGCGCGCCAAGGTCGCCTCGGGGAGCGCCAGCGCGGGGCGGGTGGCCGGGTCCAGGCCCACGTCGCTCGAGATCCGGTCCGCACGCCGGCCGTACCCCGCCTGCTCGAAGACCAGGTGGTCGACGCGGCGTGTGTCGGCGCGGATGCGGAACTCGATGCCCAACCCGGATTCCACTTCGATGAACTCGGTCTCCGAAACCGGTACGAGCAGCCGCGTGCCGCGGTTGGGCGCGCGCACGTAGAGCCGATCGTTGTCGACGAAAATCGTCAGGACGTAGCTCGGCGACAACCGGTACTGACCGACGTATTGGTTCAGCAGCAGCGGGTCGACGTGCACCGGACGCTGGGCGGACGCGAAGACCGGCGCGAGCACCGCCAGCACCAGCAAGCCTGCGAGACGGCGCCGCGCGCGGTTGAACGTCATCAGTACTTGTCCAGCCCTTCGGTCAGCTCGATGTAGGTGCCCCACGGGTCCGTGAAGAACGCAATCGCGATGCCAAGCGCCTCGATCTCCTGGTATGGGCGGTCGAAAGTCACGCCTTGCGCCTCGAGCTCCTGGCAAAAGGCCTCCAGGCCGTCCACCTCGAAACCGATGTGATCGAGACTGCGCCCCTGGGTGCCGGCGAGATCCCCGGAGTTCGGGGAGTAGGTGAGGTTGACGCCGGGCAGGTCGGCCGCCTCGAACGAGCCGCGCATGCCGGGCGCCGCGCCGAACATGTCGACGTACCACGCCTTCATCGCGTCGACGTCGTTGGCGTCGAAGTGAATGTGGTGCAGCGCGATCGGCTCGGCCTGGTCGCGGTTCTGGACCAGCTCCACCTTCACGCCGTCCGGCCCCATCACGTAGGCGATGTAGGTGTCCTGATCCGCGATGTAGGCCATCTGGTCGATCACCGCGACCGCCGGCGGCAGCTCCTGGCGGGTGACGATCGGGTACCCGGCCGCCCGCACCTTCGCCAGCGCCGCCCGGACGTTCGGCACCCGGAAGCCGATGTGGTTGACCGTCGTCCCCTTGGTGCCGCCGCTCGGCTCGCCCTCGCGCGCAAAGACCAGCACGTTCGGGAACTTGTAGATCTCCGACTGCCCGAACGGCGTCGGCACCCCGCCGAGGGTGTCGGCCCAGAACCGCTTGTGGGCGGCCCCGTCAGTCACGATCAGGTGGTGGTGCCCGTAGGCGACCGGCCCTTCGCTGGCCGCCGTGAGCTGGGCGGACGCCCCCGCGGCGGCGCCGAGCAGCAGCAACGCCGAAACGCCGACAACAACAGCTACTGATTTCATCGTCCGTCTCCTTCGTGGGGGAACCCCGGACCGGGGTCCCGTCTGGTCCAGCGCGTCTGCGTCAACACCATATCTCTGCGACGCAGACTCCTAGTAGCGGAACAGATACGAGAGCTTGCCGAACACCGCGCGGTTGGTCCGCTGCAGCGCAGCGGTCGGGAACAGGATCTCGTCGATCCGCCGGCCCTGCCGGTAACGATCGTCGTAGCCGAGGAACGCCACGGTCCCGGCGTTGATGCGATACGTCATCAGCAGGTTGTTGCCGAGGGTCTTCCCGAACGTGTTGTGCTCCAGAATGTAGCGCAGGAGCAGCCGATCGGTGAACTGGTAGGTGGTGCGCGTGCGAAAGATCTTGACGTCGATCACCTCGAACCCGGCGGTCGGGTCGGCGAGCTGGCTGAAGATGCCGGTCAGATCCGACCGCCAACGGGAGCTCGGACGGCCGCTGATCAGGAAGTTCCCGGTCGTCGACTCGCCCAGGATCGCGCGCTGATAGGGACTCGTGGTCAAGGGGTTCGTGAAGCCATCGTAGCTGTAGAGAATCCCGTCGCCCCGGTTCAGGCCGCCGACCACCGAGACGAGCCGCGAGCTGATCACGCCGTAGAAGCCGTATCCGCTCTTCCGGAAGTCGGCCTCCTCGAAGCGCTCCAGATCGCGGTTGACGTTGGCGGTCACCGAGATGTTGTGCCGGAACTGGAAGCTGGCCATGCCCTGGATCTGCTCGTCCTGCAGCACGCCCACGTGATCGTAGAGGCGCAGGTAGTTGACCGTCGGCCCCCAGGTGATGAGGGTCGACTCCGGCCACCAGCGGTACCCCACGTTGGCGGTCGCCTGCCGCAGGTTCCAGCGGGGCAGGAAGCCGGTCTCGGTCCAGAACTCCGGATCGACGCTGCCGTAGGCGGCCCCGTAGCTCAGGTTCCGCCCCTGGCGCGTGAAGTCGGCCTCGAACGCCGGCCCGCGGAGAAAACCGTACTCCGTGCTCTGCGTCTCCGAGGCGACGCCCATGAAGCTGAAGCGGTGCGTGCGCCCCAGCCGGAAGCGCCCGTCGATGCCTCCCACGCGGTTGTAGTCGTGGCCGAACTCGCGCGCCGTCATGATGGCGCCCACGTACGACTCGGAGTAGAGGTCGTAACGCGCCCGCCCGACGAAGGTTTGCGCGGTGGTCCCGAAGCGCGAGTCGGCCGCGTCGTCGAGGCGGCCGGCCGCCTCGTCGTCGGCCACGATGACGCCCAGGGTGGTCCTGCCGACCTTCCCGGTCAGCTTGCCGCCGAAGCGCGGGTCGACGATGGTCCGCGTGTGCAGCAGCGTCAGCGGCGTCGGGGTCTGGAAGATCTCCTGCCCTTCGAGGAAGAACGGGCGCTGCTCGGGGTAGAAGAGCGCGAAGCGCTGGTTCGTCTCGATCTGCGGCTGGTCCGACTCGATCTGCGAGAAGTCGGGGTTGTAGGTCATGTCCGCGGTCAGGTTCGGCGTGATGCCGTACTTGACGCTCACCCCCAGGTCGCCGAACGGATCCCGGTTGTCGAACGCTCCGTTGGACGCGTCGAGCGCGCCGAGCCGCGCGCCGGTCAGCTCCGGCAGGATCTCCAGGTTGCGGCTGCGCGACAGATCGGAGAGCCCCTCCAGGATCCCGAACTGCGTCAACTGCCCCGCCACGCCCCGCGAGATCGGCGACCAGGACTGCGCCTCCGACTTGCCGCGGATCACGCGGGTGATCTGGAAGCCCCAGCGCCGGCCGCCCTCACCGGCACTCGCGGGATAGCGGAGGCTCTTGAACGGGATCGCCATCTCGGCGGTCCAGCCGTCCTCGACCATGCGGCCGCGCGTCTCGTAGAGCGCGTTCCAGGAACGGTCGCCGCGGATTCCGAACTGCCCCGAGTTGCTCAGCCCGCTGCCGCCGCCGCCGCCCGACCGACCGCCCCGGCCGCCGCCGCCGGAGCGCGACTGCTGCGGCGACCGGCTGCGCGACGCGCCGCGGCTGCCGTCGGCATTGACGAGCTCGTCGCTCTGCACGCCGTAGCCGTTCACGCTGAACTGGTACGCCCGCTGCTGGTCGAGAAACGGGTCGAAGAGCACCGACATGCGGTCGTCGCCGCCGATGTCGTCGCGGTCGGCCCGGTTGGCCCGGATGATCCCTGGATCGGTGTAGTGGACGTGGAAGGCGAAGTACAGGTTGTCGCGGTCGTACGCCATCCAGACCTCGGTCGCCTCCGTTCCCGGGGCGCCCTCCACCGGTGCGATCTGGACGAACTCGTCGACATGCGTCGCCGTCTCCCACACCGCGTCGTCGAGCAGGCCGTCGAGGTTCGGAGGCTGCGCCGTGCGGCCGATGGTCACGCTCCGGCGGGCGAAGGGCGCCGCGGCGAACCCGCCGCCGCGCCCGCGCCGGGGATCGGGGCTGCCGGCCACCCCCTGCCGCGGTCCGCCGGCGTTGCCGTTGCCGTCCGCGTCGCCGGACCCGTCGCCGTTGCTGTCGCGATTGCCGGGGATGGCGACCTCGCTCGCGTCTTCCAGCTCGAGCATCCCGGTCACACCGGTTCCGGCGCCAGCGGCCTCCTCCGACGCGGTCCGGCCAGGCCCGAACGGGGCTCCGTCACGGACGAAGGCCCGGCCTGCGAGAGCCGGAGCGCCGGGTGCACCATCGTTCCGGCCCCGACCGGCGTCGACCCGACCGGCGGGAAATGCCGCGCCCCCTCCCGGCCCCACCACCTGCGTTCCGCGCTGCTGAAGGAGGGTGTCGCCGAGCGCCGCGACGATCCGGTCCTGCGTGCGAAACAGATCGGTGACGGCCCCGTCGATCTTCGTGCTCCCGCGCACCTCGCCGGTGGCTACGTCTACGATTCGCGCCGTTATGCGCAGCAGGTCGCCGATCCGCTGATAGCCGCCCGCCACCAGCCAGCGCGCGCCGAGCAGGCGAGCGGCCTGCAGCGCCTCGATGTCGCCCGGCACGCCGCCCGTGGCCGGATCGCCGACCACGGGCACGCCGAGACTCCGCAGGTCGCTCGAGACCGTCTCGGCGATTCCCGCCCCGATCCACGTGTCGGAAGCCTGCCGGGTGACGTTGATGAACGGGACGACGACTGCGCCGGCCGGCTGAGCGGCGGGCTCCGCCGGAAACCCAGGTCCGAGCCATCCGATCGCGAGAGCCGCGAGCAATCGTCCGGACCGTGCTCGCGGACGCGCAGGGCTTCGAGCGAACAACTCCATCGAGATCACATCTGCAGGGAAACAGGTAAGTCTAGTCGGACGCCGGGCGTGCGGCAATGTTCAAGGCGCCGGCCGACCCTCCCCGAATGTCCCCCCGGCACGCTCGCGCCACGGCGCGCGGCGGTCACCCGGCCGGCGCCGGCTCCAGCAGCCGCCGGGCGACGTCGAACGTGCCCAGACGCACCCAGCGGTCCGACCGATGCTTGGCGAACAGCACCACCGAGACGTCAACGAAGTCGCCATGCGCCAGTAGCGCATCACTCGACTGGCTACCCGTGTAGCCGCGCTCGGAGCGGAGGGTGAACGGACCGGCCGACGCACCGGCGGCGATCCCTTCACGCCCCACCGCCCGTATCAGCACGCTGCCCCAATCCAGCTCTTCCCCCGAGCGGCGAAAGATCCCGTTCACCTGCAGCACGCCGAGCGGCGCCGCCCCGGCGTTGTCCAGGCGGAACGACAACACCGGCACGATCTTGTTGCCCGTGTCCGATTCGGTCGCGAGCCAACCGGTCGTCACTGCGGCGACACCCAGCGCGTCGCTCGCGTCGACCGTCTGGGAACAGCCGCCCGCCGAGACCGCAACGGGGGCGAAGAACGCCACCAACAGGTAACCGGCCAATTTCCTCGACATTGCGTCCCCCCGTGCTCTCCCGAGCCGGTCGGAACCCGCCATGGACCCGGACCGGTCGAGCTCCACTGTCGTATTCGACCCCGCTCGCCGCCGTTGGTTCCGCGGTTCCGGTGCGACCTGCATCCCGATTCGTCCGCCGTCCCGCCGGCAAGCCGATCCCTCCGCAGATGTTCCGAAACAGTGACCGTCTCGGCACTGCGGCTGGTAGAATGACTTTCATGGTCGTCTCCGGTGCGCAGCATGCCCGGCACGTCATCCTCACGGCTGGCGCCCGCCGATACGTAGCGGGACTGGCGGTAGCGTTGCTGGGACTTCTGGCCCTCGGACTCCCGGCAGACGCTCAGCCGCCTGAGACCTACGAGCCGCTCGTGACCGCGCGCGGGACCCGCGCGTTCGACGTCGAGTACGAGCTGTGGTACTACGTCAACGTAATCTTCGAGTCCGAGGTCGAGCAAACAACGGCCGACGCCTACGAGTACCGCTACCGTCTCACCAACAAGGGCGACACCTCGGTGCGCGTGGAGTGGCGCGCGCTCGAGGAGAGCGCGTTCGCCGATGCCGTCGACGACGTCGAGGAGTTGCGGATGGGCCCGCTCGACGCGGGCTCGGTTTCCGAGTGGCTGGTGCTGACGAGCAGCTCGCCGCCGCAGGTAGTCGAACGATCCGCCCGCATGTTCGGTAGCGCGCCTTCAGGGAACGAGTCGGTCCAGTTCAGCGGACCCGCGCCCGCCTACGTGCCGCAGTAGGGCGCAACGCGTCTCATTCGATCGCGGCCCCGTCGGCCTCCAACACCTCGCGCGCCAGCTTGAACGCCTCGACCCCGGCCGGGATGCCGCAATAGACGGCGACCTGCAGCAGCGTGTCGCGGATCTCCGCCACGGTACAGCCGTTGCGCAGCGCCCCGCGCACGTGCACCTTGAATTCGGCGCCCCGGTTCAGCGCGGCGGTCATGGCGAGGTTGTTCAGGCTGCGCTGCTTGTCGGTGAGCGTGGACCGCCCCCAGACCTTGCCCCAGCAGTACTCGGTCACGAGCTGCTGGAACTCCTCGTTGAACGCGTCCGCGCCGGCCAGCGCGCGGTCGACGTAGTCGTCGCCGAGCACGCGCCGCCGGATCTCCATGCCGGTGTCGTACAGATCGCTGCCCATCGATGCCCTCGTCCCGCTCCGGTCAGCGGCAGGTGAAGTTCTCCGCGACCCAGTTCGCGGAATCGTCGGCGCCCCCGGCGGGACCGGTATAGACGGCGCGCTCCGGGAACGCGCATATTGGCCGCTCGTTGTCGACAACGCCTTCACTCGCGTGGGTGGCGATCAGTGCATCTGGCGCCGCGCCCTGCTCGACCCAGTCGACGAGCGGCCGCAACCGGTCCCAGGTGTCGGGTCCCGCTCCGCCCCGGCAATGGTTCATCCCGGGCGCCATGAACAGGCGCACCCGTTCGCGGGCCGCCGCCACGTCCCCGCCGAAGGTGGTCTCGACCATGTCCTCGTAGTACGCGACGGTCGGCTGCGGCACGACCAGGGCGTCGGCCCAGCCGTGGTACACGAGCAGCTTGCCGTCCTGCTCCCGCAGGAACCGGGACAGGTCCGGATCGACGGCGTCGGTGATCCCCTTCATCAGGTCGCCCTTGCCCGCCGCCGCGTCGTCGATGTCGAAGTCCCACCAGGCCCACTCCGGCGGCGTGGCCTTGCGGTCCGGCTCCCTCGAAGTGTCGAGAAGGTCTGCCGGCGGAACGCCGGGATCCGTCTCGTAGAACAGGTAGTTCAAGTGGTCGCCGCCCAGCCGCACGGCCCCCGGCGCGAACCGATTGCCGGTATGGGGAATGAACAGGCCGGCCCACTGGCGCTCCGATCCGAACGGCTTGCCGGCGTAGATGGTGCGTCCGTCCCGGTCGCGCGGCCCGGCGTGGAAGTCCTTCACCGTCCGGATCTGCGCCGCGGTGAAGCAATCGTCGCCGTCGGCGCCCGCGGGACAGCGGTGCGCGGCCAAATCGCGGTCCGGATCGAAGTCGCACGACAGCGGATCGTCGATGACCCCGTCCTGCACGCCGTCGTCCCCGTCGCACGCGGCGAGCACCGCGTCGGCCAGCAGGTCGAGCTTGCGGACGCTGTCGAACCGCCCGTCGCCGTCGGTATCGGACGCGAGCGCTCCCGCGAAGTCGTCGCGAAACATCCGTTGCAGCAGCCAGACGCGGACCGCGTTCATGTCCTGGTAGTGGTTGGCGGGCGCCCCGGCCACGATGCCGTCGAAGTCCGTCGGGTAGCGTTGCGCCTCCATCAGGCCCTGCCGGCCGCCGGTCGAGCAGCCCTCGAAGTACGAGTAGGCGGGGTCGTCGCCGTAATAGCCGCGCACGAGGGTCTTCGCCGCCGCGACGGTCAGATGCACCGCCCGATAGCCGAAGTCGATCTCGGCCTGCCGGTTGTCGTAGGCGAACGACGAGCCGGGCTCGGCGCCGCTGTCGTGGCCGGTGTTGCTGTTGGCGACCGCGTACCCCTCGACGACCCGGTGGTCGGCGAAATCGAGGTCCCCGTCCTTGCCGCCGTCGCCCCACTTGAGCAACCTCCCGTTCCAGCTACGCGGGAGCGGCAACTGCACGTGGAAGTGGATGGCCGGGGGCAGGATGCCCCGCACGTAGCAGTAGGACACGCCGTTGCCGGTCTCCGAAAGCCCCGCGTAGGTGATCGTCAGGTTGCGCAGGTGCAGCAGCGCCTCGCAGCCCGCACGATCCGGAGCCTCGATTCCCGGCGTGGCCTGGGCCGCCTGCGCACCCTGGGCCGCCTGCGCGCCCGGATGACACGTGACGAGCAGGAACGTCGCCAGCAGAAACGATCTCGTCTCTCGCATGAAAGATCTCCTCGCTCGGCGCACAAGGACCTGCCCGCGTCGCGGCGCGAGCAGGCCCTTGCGAAATCACAGCCGAGCCCCGAAGGCCTACCGCAATGCCGGATCCGGCCGCCCCATCAACTGCGTGAAGCCGGCCCCTTCCCGCGGCACGAACTTCTGCACCCGGCCGAGGACGTTGTCCACGCCGTAGAAGTTGCGCTCGGCATCGACCGAGAACTGGTGCAGCTCGCGGAACTGCCCCGGCCCCTCGCCCGCCGCGTCGAACTCGAACTGCGGGTTGCCGTTCCAGTCGAGCTTGACCAGCCGCGTCGGCATGTTGTCGGCGATCCAGACCTCGTAACCGGTGGCGTAGATGTCGTTCGGAAACTCGAAGCCGGGCCAGGAGGCGATCGGCGAGATGTTCGGGTGGTACCAGGTCGAGCGCGTCGTCTCGTTGAACACCTGCACCCGGTCGTTGTTCCGGTCGGCGACGTAGATGCGGCCGATGCTGTCGGTGGCCACCGCGTGCACCGCGTCGAACTCGCCGCGGCCGTTGCCGTTCACGCCCCACGTGGTGACGAAGTTGCCCTCCGCGTCGAGCTTCACGACGCGCGAGTTGTCGGAGTCGGCGACGAAGATCGAGCCGTCCTCGAGAAACGCCACGTCCTGCGGGCGGTTGAAGTGCGCCTCGTCGTCACCTGCGCCGCCGGCGCCCAACGACATCACCAGCTCGGAGCCGTCGTTCGAGAAAGCGTGCACCTGGTGGTTGGTCTCGTCGACCACCCAGACCTTCCGATCCGCATCGAAGGGATTGATCTTGATCTTGTGCGGGCCGGCGCCCCCCTCGAACATCTCGTCCCACTGCGTCCAGGCGTCGATCAGGTTGCCGTCGCCGTCGACCACGAAGATGGAGTTCCGCCATACGCGGTTCTCTCCGGCCTCCAGCGCGTTCAGGCCGATCGAGCCGACGTAGCCGTCGAAGCCGGACGGCACCGGATCCGGCAGGCGGATCTCGCCGCGCTGCACGACGAAGATCCGGTCGGGCGACTCCGCGAAGACGCCCGTCGGCGACCCGAACGCGTAGCCGTCCTCCGCGAACGGCTTCATCCAGCCGTCGACCGCCTCGTACGGGCCCGACGACATCTGCTCCAACAGGGCCGGTCCGGTGAACAGGCCGGATGCGACCACCACGGCGATGACAAGGAGAGACTTACGCATGGTTCACGCTTCCCTTTCTTCGTGAGTGCTGCTGCCGCCCAAACAAGCTCCGCGCAGTCGAAAATTCGTGCGCGCATCCAGCGTCCGGGCGACGCCATGATGCGGCGTGCCCACGCGCCGGATCCGCAGGACCACGCGGATCATAAGATATACAATCGTGCAGCTTGTTTTTGAACAGATCCGCACCGGCGGCGACCGGAACTTCGGCTACCTCCTCGGCGACCGGCACGCGCAGGCCGCCGTCCTCATCGACCCCTCCTACGCGCCGGCGGTGCTCGCCGAGCGGGCCGCGGCGCAGGGACTGACCGTAACGCACGTCGTCAACACGCACGGACACCCCGACCACACGGAGGGTAACCCGGAAGCGGTGCGTCTGACCGGCGCCTCGGTCGCCGCGCATCCTGCTTGTCCGGTCGATCCGAGCGTCAGGCTCGACGACGGGGCGCTGTTGGAGATTGGCGCGCTGGCCCTCGACTGCCTCCACGTGCCGGGGCATGCGGCGGACCACCTCGTCCTCTACGAACCGACGCACCGGCTGCTCTTCACCGGAGACCTCGTATTCGTCGGCAAGGTCGGCGGCACGAAGAGCGACGAGGACGCCGCGACGGAGTGGAACAGCCTGCGGCGCGTCCTGGACACCTTCCCCAACGACGCCACCATCTGGCCGGGTCACGACTACGGCGTGCGGCCGAGCTCGACCCTGGCGATCGAGAAGCGGACCAATCCGTTCCTGCTGTGCGAAGACCTGGACGGATTTCTGGAGCTGAAACGCAACTGGCCCGAGTTCAAGGCACGGCACGGCCTGAAGTAGGCGGGTGATGACCGCGTTGTTCTTCGAGCTGTTCAGCGGATTGCCCCGGCAGGGACCGGGCGATGCAGCGAGCACGCTCCGCGCGCTCGCCCTCGTTCCCGGCGTCGGCCCGCGGACCCGTGTGCTCGACGTCGGTTGCGGCACCGGCGGCCAGACGCTCTTGCTGGCGCGGAACTCTCCGGCGCGCATCGTCGCCGTCGACAGCCACCCGCCGTTCATCGACCTGCTGAACCGCGCAGCCGGGCGCCTCGGGGTCGCGGATCGGTTGGAGGCTCGCGTGGCCGACATGCGGCGACTCGATTTTGCGGACGGCTCCTTCGATCTGATCTGGTGCGAAGGCGCCATCTACAACGTGGGCGTCGAGACGGGTCTGCGAGACTGGCGCCGGCTGCTTGGACGCGGCGGACATGCAGCCCTGACGGAAGTGTGCTGGAGGAAGCCGAACCCGCCCGCCGAATGCGCGGCGTTCTGGAATCGGGAATACCCTGCGATCCGCGACGCGCCCGCCCTGCTGGCGGCCATCGAGGCGTGCGGCTATGAGACGTTGGGCCACTTCCCGCTGCCCGCGTCGGCCTGGTGGGACGACTACTACTGCCCGCTGCAGCGAAACGTGACGGCGTTTCGCGAGCGTCACCGCGATCTACCGGAGGCGCAGGAGCTGGCCGACCAGTGCCAGCACGAGATCGACGTCTGGCGCGCGTACTCGGCGTTCTACGGCTACGACTTCTTCGTGCTCCGCGCCCGCTGATCGGGTCCGCTTCGGAACGCACGCGGCCTACGGCCGTCAACCGGAGCGAGCGGAGTACGGCGCATCCGCCTCGCGCACCCGCACGCTGGCACGCTGTCTGCAGCGCACGATGCGGGTGACCGCGTCCATCCGCTCCTCGGCCGTCATGCTGAACCGTACGCCGTCCACCGCCTCGCAGACGTCTTCGGGCGTAAGGCCGCCGAGGACGACCGAGGCCGGGATCCGACGCGGCGGCGTTCCGTGCTGGAGGGCGAGAAAGTCCACCCGCAAGTCGCGGGTCCCCTTCCGGCCGTGCAGCCGCCACAGCTCGCGTACGCCCAGATCGGCGTAGCGTGCGATTTTCCCTTCGTCGGCACTGGTGATCTCGACCTCGACCACAAGATCCGGCGCGGTGCGTTCCAGGAAGGCGTCGGCCGCCAGCTCGCTATCGACGATAGCCGCCTGATAGCCCCGGGCGCGCGCCCCGACGTAGAACGCACAGTCGGGCTCCATCCCCGTGCCCGGCGGTTCGCCCCGCCCGCGAAGACGGGTCGTGCGAAGCCCCTTGGAGGCGCCGGTCACGACGGAGCCGGCGGCGTCCACGATGTGCGAGAGGATCTCGGCCAAGTCGTCGTGCAGGCGCGAGGGGGACATCAGCGTGATGAGGCCCCGCACCGGATCGAGACAGACCCGCGGAAACGACCGATTCCAGTCGATCGCCGCGAGCGCCATCACCGTCGCCGGATCGGCGCGCAGAACGTGGATGGTGGAGCCGAGCGGCCCGGTGAGCGTTGTCGTGGCGCCGTTCATGCTACCGATCGAGCGCGGCGGTCTTGAGGCGGAAGCCGCCCTCCCGGTCCGCTTCGCGATAGATCGCGTGGCAGGCGGCGCACCTCGCCTGGACCTCGGCGGCGAGACCCGACGCAGCCTCGGCGTCGACGGCGTCCACCGACATCGCCGCGTCGAGATCGTCCATCGCGCGGACGGCGGTCCGGATGAACCCGACGGCGTCGTCGCGCTCGTGCTGGCGCCAGAAGGTGATCGTGGTGGCGAGCTGCTCGCGTGCGCGGGCAAGCCGCTCCTTCGCCGCGGCGTGGTCGCCCGCATCGAGGGCGCGGACCGCCGCGGCGAAGTTCGGTCCGAGTGTCTCCATGGTGCCGGCAAGGTGGTCGGCCGTGTAGATCGGGTACGGCCTCGCACCGTCCTGCGCGCGCAGGCCCGCGCCGGCCAGCACCGCCGCCGCGGCGACCAGACCCAGTGCGAGACCGCGGGCGCTGCAACTCCTCACGCTCGCCTCCTACACACCCGTGAGCCGGTCGACCTTGCCGGTGCTGTCGCCGAGCGCCTCGATCGGCATCCCCAGCTTCTCCAGGATCGTGATGTGCAGGTTCGCCAGCGGCGTGTCGTCCGCGTAGCGGATGTAGCGCCCGCCCTCGATCCCGGCCGCCTTGCCGCCGATCAGGGCAATCGGCAGGTCGTCGTGGAAGTGGGTGTTGCTGTCGCTGATGCCGGTCCCGTAGAGGAACAGCGTCGAGTCCAGCATCGTGCCGTCGCCCTCGGGCAGACCCGCGAGCTTCTCGACCAGGTAGGCGAACTGCCGGAAGTGGTACTCGTTGATCTTGTGCAGCCGCTCCAGCTTGGCCGGCTCGTCCTGGTGATGCGACAGCGGGTGATGCGAGTCGGACACCCCGATCTCCGGGTAGGCCCGCCCGCTCACCTCGCGCGCCAGCATGAACGTGCTGATGCGGGTCAGGTCCGTCTGGTACGCCAGCGCCAGCAGGTCCATCATCAACCGGGCGTGCTCCTGGTAGTCGTTGGGCACCCCGACCGGCTGATCGACGACCGGCAGCTCGCGCGCGCTCTGATCCTCGGCCATGCGGATGCGGCGCTCGACGTCGCGCAACGCGTCCAGGTACTCGTCCAGCTTCACCTGGTCGCCCGGGCCGATGACCCTTCCCAGATCCTTCAGCTCCGCACCCACCGCGTCCAGAATGCTGCGGTCGCGCCGCAGGCGCGCCCGGCGCGCTTCCGGGTCGGTGCTGCCGCTGGTGCCGAACAGCCGCTCGAACACCGCGCGCGGATCGTTCTCGATCGGCAGCGGGGTGGTCGGAGTCCGCCACGCGATGGTGTTCGTGTAGGCGCAGCTCGCACCGCCGTCGCAGTTGCCCACCATCGCGTTCGACTCGATGCCGAGCTCCAGCGAGGCGATCTGGGTCTCCTTCGAGAGCTCCCGCGCCGCCATCTGGTCCATCGACACCGCCGCGTAGACGTCGGCGCCGTTGGTGATCTTGAACGGCACCCCGGTCAGGAAAGTACCGGCGGACCGCGCGTGGTCGCCGCCGCCCTTCACCAGGTTCGCCGCCTCGTCGTCGAGCCCGCCGCACAGCAGCACACGGTCCTTCATGCCGTTGAGCGACTGCAGCGTCGGCGGCAGGTTGTCCATCGGCCCCGCGGTCTTCGGGAACCAGTAGGGCATCGACATCCCGTTGGGGACGTAGAAGACACCCAGCCGCCGGATTGGGGCCGCCGCGGTGCGGCTGATGGCGGTCAGGGCGGGGACCATGCCGTCGAGCAGCGGCAGCGCGACCGTCGCGCCGAGGCCGCGCAGTACCGTACGCCGGGACAGATGCTTCCTGGTGATGAACATGCCGGACTCCCTTGCGAACCCTTGCTTGGACGAACCCCGGATTGATGCTACTGCTGATTCGCGGCTACGCCGTCTTCCGGAAGGGGCGCCCGCCGCATCCGGAACTGATCGCTCGCGACGACCTTGCTCACCAGCGACGACCACCGGTAGCCGCCGTCCGCCAGCTCGCGCGTGATCCGCCGCATGGCCGGCGCGTCGTAGTAGTCGACCCCGCGGCCCAGCGCGTAGATCAGCAGCTTCTCCACGACCGCCTGGATGAACTCGTTGTCGCCCTCGGCCAGCAGCGCCTCGCGGAAGGCGCGCGGGCTGTCGATGGTGCGCCCCGACAGCTCGATGGTCGAGTTGATCTCCGCTCCGCCGTCGTCCTCCCGCCAGCGGCCGATCGCGTCGAAGTTCTCCATCGCGAAGCCGAGCGGGTCCATCCGGCGGTGACAGCTCGCACAGACCGGACTGCTGCGGTGCAGCTCCATCCGCTCGCGCAGCGACGTCGGGTTGCCCCGGTCGTTCTCCTCGAGCGGCGGCACGTTGGCCGGCGGCGGCGGCGGCGGCGACCCGAGCAGGGTCTCCAGCACCCACTTGCCGCGCAGCACCACCGACGTCCGATTGGCGTAGGACGTAACCGTGAGCAGGCTCGCGTGGCCCAGCAGCCCGTGACGCCGGTCGTCTTTCCACGTCACGCGCCGGAACCGGCTGCCGTAGACGTCGTCCATGCCGTAGTGGCGCGCCAACTGCTCGTTCAGGAACGTGTAGTCGGCCTGCAGCAGCTCGGGGATGGGCCGGTCCTCGCGCACCTGACTCTCGAAGAAGAGCTCCGTCTCGCGCACCATCGCGGCACGCAACGAGTCGTTGAAGCCGGCAAAGAGCGCCCCGTCCGGATCCTGCGAGTGGATGTTGCGGACCTGCAGCCACTGCCCGACGAAGTCGTTCATGAAGCGGGTGGCGCGGCGGTCGGCGAGCATGCGGCGCACCTGGCCGGCAAGCACGTCCGGTTCGCTCAGCCGGTCGTCGGCCGCGAGGTCGAGCAACTCGTCGTCCGGGATGCTCTTCCAGAGGAAGAACGAGAGCCGCGAGGCCAACTCCAGACCGGTCAGGCGATAGATGGCGCCGGGCCGCGTATCGACCGGCTGCCGCTCGAGCCGCAGCAGGAAGCTCGGCATCGACAGCAGCGCTTCGAGAGCGCGCTCGATGCCCGCCTCGAAGTCGCGGGCGGCGCGGCCTTCGCGATAGACGCCCATGAGCAGGTCGATGTCGGCACCGTCCACCGGCCGCCGGTAGGCGCGCCGCGCCAGGGACCCGACGATTTCCCGTGCGCAGGCCTCTTCTTCAGCCTGGACGCTGTCGTCGCTCGGGTGGCAGGTGAAGATGCGCTGACGGCTCGGCGTATTCTCCGGGACGGTCCCGTTGAACGGTCCCGAGATGTACAGCATGTCGATGCCCGGCAGGTCGGCCGGCACGTTCGGGGAGGGCGCCGAGTCGGTGAAGCCGGCGGACACCAGCCGCGTACCGGCGCCGACCTGGATCCGGATCTCCAGCTCGCGGTCGGCAGTCATCCGGTACTCGTGCAGCCGCTGGCCCTCGACGTCGTCCTCCGGCACCGCGATCAGCATCCCGGGGTCCGGCCCCGGGAACTTGCCGCCGATCGGGAACCGCCGGACCAGCGCGTGATCGATCCGCAGCTCGATCTGGTGCTCGTCCTCGGCGATGCCGTCGATCGTCTCGATCGTCTCGTTGCGCTTCAGCCGGATCGCGAACAGGTACTCCCCGTCGAGCGGAAACGTGTGGCGCACCGCCAGCCCGCCGTGGGTGGCGAACGGCATGTCCTCGCTGCGCCGGACGTCGCGGCGCTCGTAGCCGACCTCGTAGACCTGCATGACCGGCCGGTTGTCGGGACTGCCGACCGCGGTGCGGCTGATCTTGGTGGCCGCGGCGATGTAGCGGGACATCAGCGCCGGGGTGATCGACAGCACGTCGGCGTTGTTGTCGAACCCGAAACCGGCCATGTCGCTCGGCAGCAACGCCTCGCCGTCGATCTCCAGGACCAGCAGGTCCTCGACGGCGTTGACGTACTCCAGCCGGTTCAGCCGGCGCGACGCGACCCGCCCGGGGTTGGGCTCGGCCGCCGCGGCATGGTCGAGCGCCGCTTCGAGGGCGCCGGCGAACGTGTCTATCGTCTCCGAATCGGGCCGCGGCCGCCCCTCCGGCGGCATCTGCCCGCTCCGCAGCTTCCGGACCACCTTCTCCAGCGTCTCGGCGTTGGCGTGGACCTGGCTCACGTCGAGCCGGTCGAGCAGCAGGCCGGCGGTCTGCAGCCGCTCGTTGTGGCAGGTAACGCAGTAGCGGTCGAACAACTCCCGTGACGGCGCTTCGGGCGCCGCCGCCTGCTCGACGGGCGCACCCGCCTGCGGGCTCGGGGTGGCGGCGTGCACCAGCGGCTGGAAGCTCACCGCCGCGGCCAGTCCGACCAGACCCGCCAGAGGCGCAATCAGCATCTTCGACATGGTCGTCAGTCCCTCCAGACACGATGCGCCGGGCGATTCGCTCCGCACCGGGTGGCACGAGAGGCAACGGGCATTATAGCTCGGACTGGACCGCATGCCCGCCTGGGAACCCACCGACCGCGGGGTGTCGCGTTCGCGACGTCGCGCGGGTCGCCGCCGAGCGGCCGGCGGGCAGTACATCGAACCCGGGAATCGCTGGCGTCGCGACGCCGCGTCCGGGCGCGATAGCGGCTTCGTTTGTCAAATCGGTACAACATAAATCCCTTTAAAGTAGCCTTCAGGCAACATGGCAAGCCGTACCAGGATCGCCGAATCGCCGCCCGCCGCCGTCCAGGACGCACTGGAGCGACTCGGGCGCAACCTCCGCACCGCCCGGCTCCGCCGCAGGCTGCCGCAGGCGGTCCTCGCCGAGCGCGTGGGTGTGTCGCGCTTCGTCATCGCCGATGTCGAGAAGGGCAAGCCGACGACCGGCATCGCCGCCCACCTCGGCACGCTCTGGGCGCTCGGCCTCCTGCCGCAACTGGACGGGGTGGCGGATCCCGACCGCGACGAGCAAGGCAAGGCGCTCGAACGCTCCCGCGGTCCCAGGGTCGCCAGACGCGCCCGGAACCTGAGCGATGACTTCTGACCGCGAGTGCTTCGTCTACATCGCCCTGCCCGGCGCTACGGAATTCGTCACCGCGGGACGCTTCCGAGTGGCGCCAGGATCGCATGGCGAACCGGTCGGCGCGTTCGTGTACGGCCGCCGCTACCGGGAGCGGACGGACGCCGTGGAGCTCGATCCGGTCGAGCTGCGCCTCTCCGACCGCGTCTACGAAACGGCACGCATGGGAGGCTTTTTCGGCGCCGTTCGCGACGCGATGCCCGATTCCTGGGGACGGCGGGTCATCGAGCGCCATGCGGGTCTCACGCACCTGGAGGAATTCGACTATCTGCTGCGGGGACCGGACGACCGCGCCGGCGCCCTCGGCTTCGGTCCCGATGCCGAGCCGCCTCCTTCCACGCCCCGGTTCGACCGGACGCTGGACCTCGACAGGCTGCAGAGCACGGCAGATGCCGTGCTCGCCGGCGACCCGGAGCGTGCCGGCTCCGTCGGTGCGCAGGTCGAAGAGCTTCTGTGGCCGGGTACGTCGCTCGGCGGAGCACGTCCGAAGGCGGTGGTGCAGGACGCTCGCGGCCTCTGGATCGCCAAGTTCGGACGGCAGAACGACCGCTGGAACCACCCGCGCGTCGAGCACGGCCTGCTCTTGCTGGCGCGGGGTTGCGGCCTGCACGTGGTCGACAGCCGTATCGAGACCGTTGCCGATCGCGATGTGCTGCTCGTGCGTCGCTTCGACCGCGAGCGGTCCGACACCGGCTACCGGCGCCACCGCATGGTCAGTGCGCTGTCGCTGCTGCAGACCGGCGACAGTCCGGTCGACCGCACCAACTGGTCCTACCTGCTCCTGGCCGACGAGATCCGTCGCGCCAGCGCCGACCCGCGAGCCGACCTGCGGGAGCTGTTCGAGCGGATGTGCTTCAACGCCGCCGTGTCCAATCTCGACGATCACCCCCGCAATCACGCGATCGTCGCCAGCGACCGCGGGTGGCGCCTGAGTCCGGCGTTCGACCTGACGCCATCCCCGGTCGTCGCGCAGGATCATCGTGACCTTGCGATGACCTGCGGCCGATTCCGCCGTTACGCCAACAGAGCCAACCTGCTGAGCGGCTGCGGCCGGTTCCTGCTGCGGAACGAGGAGGCCGGCGCCATCTTCGAGCGGATCGTCGAAACGGTGCGGGCGGAGTGGCGACCGACCATGCAGCGCGCCGGTGTCGGCGAGACTGACCGCGATACGATCCGCAGCGCGTTCGTCTACCCCGGGTTGTTCCACGACACGGCGGAGCGGCAATAGTTGTCCGGCTGGTCGTCAAGCACCGCCCAGCAAGCCCCGCGCCCGCTCGGCGCGCGCGCGATCAGGATCGGAAACCGCTGGAGTCTGCGCCAACTCCTCAACGTACGAAGGCGGGAGTCCATGTTCGACCGCACCCGCCACGACGAGGTCGCGGTACCAGTCGAACGGCACGCGGGCCGCATCGATATGCCGGGCGCCGGCCACATAGGTCACAGCATCGGTGGTGCGGCCGTCGAGAAAGCGAGGCTGAACGGAACACCGGCTGTAGCCGCCCGTGTGCACACCCTCTACCCGGTCGAGCCTGTCTCCATCGGAATCCGCCAACTCGTAAAGGACACCGTACGCCACAGCCGACTCCTCGTCGCTCTCGACGAGTGTGCACTTGCCGGAACCGTCCGCGCCGACCTTGTGGAACCGAACGGCGAACCTGGAAATCGTCGCGACGCCCCGAGCCACGGCGGACGGCGCACGCGATGAATGCGTCAACCGCCGGGTAAGCATATTGGAGCCGTACGCGAAGTACTTCATGGTTGCGTTCCCCGTTTCTTGGCTTCCTGCTCTTGTTTCTGAATTTCCTGCGCGATGTTGAACGCTACGACGACCCGGTTCAAGAAGCTCGTATTCGTCACCCAGTGCTGACGCATGAGCAGAAGCCCGAACCCAATTCCGACCGCGCCGACAAACACTGGTAGTGGACATATGCACCACACGCAGCCAACCACCATGTTGAAGAGTCCGGAAGACAACAACGACGCAGCCAGGCCAAGTCGAAAGTGCCAGAGAGTGTTGTACCGCTCGATATAGTTGGCGTGAACATCCCGTTGCCGAAGGAAAACTCTCATCTCCAGCCCTATGTGGGCATCCCTGCACTCTGCCACTACGTCATGGTCACCGTTGAGTCTCTTGACGCGCCCAATGGCCCTCTTGTACTGCTTCACGTGGTCACAGCAACAGAGCATTCTTTTCCACAGTTTCCGGATGCAGAAGCCAACCGACAACAGAACGTGCCCCATGCAAAACAGCAAGATTCCCGCGACCAGCAGAGCCGGCGCCTGAACCCCCGCATCCGTGACAATCGGCTGCAACTCAGACAACCTGGACTTGAGCAAATTGTGAACTTGCGGCCACCATGGTACGCTACCGACGAACACAAACACGGTACCCGTCACGACGTAATGGAAGACGTCTCGCCCGAAGGACGCTGTCCTTCCGTATAGGGCCCCTACGAACCCGGGCGCCGAGTGCGCCGAGTCGCTCTTCCCTGGCCCACTACCGTCCGGCATTGGATTTCACTCGGGCCTATTCCGGCTGCATGATTGACAGAAAAAGATCGAAGTCCCGGGAAAACGCCCTCCGCATGACTGCGACCTTGGCCGTCAGTTCGGCGACCTTGGCCGGATTCAGATCCGTGGCGTACGCGTGGCGGAAGAGATGGCGGAATCGTCTCAACTCGTCCAGTTCCTGCGCCGTCTCTTGCGACAGCAGGGCCGGCCGAACGCCCCTGACGTCGAGCTGCATGCGCCTGATCAGATTCGCGTGATACCTGCCGTCGTCGATGCGGTTCTCGAAGTACCTTGCAACCTCCTCGAACAACTGCTCGAACGCCCCGTAGAGGTTATGGAGCTGATAGCCCAGACTGTCCACGTCGGCAGCGCTTCCCCGGTCGAACGTCCCGCGGCGTTCCGCGATGCGATTCACGATGCGATCGATGTCGCGGCAACGCGCTCGCAGGGCCGCCTCGAGAATCGAGAATGCTGCCTCATCCATACACCTTGACTCCGCAACGGACGAAGGACTCGGGGAACGGATGCCGGTCGAGGTCGATCACGTCCACTTCCCTGCCGGTCGCCTCCTCGAGCGCCTTCATGACATCGAGCACGGCGTGGGAGCACCCGGACACGGCCACGTCTACGTCCGATGACTCCCGCCAGAATGCGGGGGACAGCACGGATCCCACGATGTACGCGCTCCGAACGTTAAGCGGCTCCCGAAGCTCCAGCAGGGCCTGACGAACGCGAGGCAGCAACTCGGCCTGCTCGGCAGCCAGCCGACGTCGCCGATCGCGTATCGCCTTGTCGCGGATGCTGGTGTCGAAGGCGCGGCGGCGAGAGGACGCGGCCACTTGACTGACGCTCCTGGTACTGTCCTTCTCCATCGGGGCCGTCCCGTTCAGAAGACGTCATCCTGCGGTGCTCGCCAGGCTGCGTTCGATCTCGCGGTCGTAGAGATCGGTGAAGGTGTCGGCTATCGCATTGGGGTGGATCTCCAGATAACTGTATGTCGAGCCGCACCTGACTTCACCGGTCTCCTCTTCCAGGTACAGTGAGTGGAAAGCAACCTTGTCGGCGGCCGTTGTGCGGAGGTCGAGCTCCTTGAGGATGACGTAGTCGTGGGTCGCCAGGAAGACCTGCACGCCGTGGCGCTGCAATTCCAGGACGACGTCCATGACGACGCCGAACAGCTTCGGGTTCAGGTTGGTCTCCGGCTCGTCCCAGAAGAGCACGGAATCAGGCTGCAACGTGCCGTTCCGGATCAAGAGCCAAAGCAGCGCCAGCTTGCGCACCCCCTCCGCGAGCAGAGAAAACTCCAGATCTCCCTGTTCGCTGCGCAAAAGGAACTCCTCGCCCTTGACTGCGACCTCGCCCCCGATGGCCCCGCGCAGCCTGGACAAGATGCGCTCGCGCCGGCCGTCCATCGGACCGCACAGCGCCGGCAGGTACGCCCTGTCGAGAATGTCCCAGTAGACCTCCTCGAAGTGAACCTCACGCTTCGCGTACAGCGACCGGAAGCCGGGCGCGTTGGAGAGCATCTCCTTTACGGGAATGTAGACGCTCTCCACCGGGTCCCAGTCTCCAACATCCTGCTCGGGTTCGTGCGTGGTGAACGTCGACGGCTTCAGCGAAACGGGCCGGGGGTTGCTCCTGAACGAGGACTCCAGCTTCAGGGAGCCGCGTTCGACACTCGCCATCGCCTCCCAAGCATCATCCGGCCCGCGCCTGACGAGACGCCCCGGCCTCCGACCGGAAGGCAGGAAGACACGAACCAACTTGCCGGTGAAATCACCTTCTCCTCGGGACTCGCACGCCGCGTAGCACACCCTCATCAGGTGCGTCTTGCCCGTGCCGTTGGCGCCGACCAGGACATTGATGCCGGGACAGAGATCCAGCTTCAGGCTCCTGAAAGCCGTGAAGTTCTCCAACTCGACTCGCGTCAGCGCCATGGCGTCTCCGTCCCGGCAAGATCACCCAATTCCCAACGCTACGGCGTCTTCACCGGCGGCGCCGGACGCTCGGGCAGCGACTTCGGATTCTCCCGCATCATCCGCAGCACCTCCTGGACGGCGCGCTCGAGCTGCGGGTCGCGGCCGGCGATGACCGAGCGCGGGTCGTTCTCCACCTCGATGTCCGGCTCCACGCCGACGTTCTCGACCACCCAGCTTCCGTCGGCGCCGTTGGTGCCGAACTGCGGGACATTGACCGAGCCGCCGTCGAGGAGCGGGCCGTGGCTGGTGATGCCGATGACGCCGCCCCACGAGCGCTTGCCGATCAGCGGACCGAGGCCGGCCTCGCGGAAGCGGTAGGGGAAGATGTCGCCGTCGGAGGCGGAGTCCTCGTCGAGGATGCAGACGAGGTGGCCGTGGAACGCGACCGCCGGATACGTCCCCGGCGTGTCGTAGGTCCGCGCGAAGCTGGTGCCGAGGACGCGGCGCCCGAGACGCTCGATGAGCATCTGGGAGACGTTGCCCCCGCCGTTGCCGCGCACGTCGATGACCAGTCCCTCCTTGCGCACCTGCCCGTAGAACCACTTGACGAACTCCTGGATGCCCTGCGCGCCCATGTCCGGGATGTGCAGATAGCCGACCCGGCCGTCGGTCATCTCAGACACCTTGCTTCGGTTGGCCTCGACCTCGGCCAGATAGCGCAGGCTGCGCTCCTCGGTGACCGGGGTGAACGTCACCTCGCGCGCCCCGTCGAACGTCGGCTCCGTGTTCAGCGTGAAGCGCACCGGCCGGTCGGCGCGGTGCAGCAGCACGCGGTAGGGGTTGCCGGACCCGAGCAGCTCCTCGCCGTCGATGGCGAGCACGTAGTCGCCCACGCTCGCGTCGACGCCGATCTCGGTGAGCGGCGCCCGGTAGCGCGGCTCCTCGTTGTGGCCCGTAAAGATCTCGGCGATGCGGTAGCGCCCGGACGCGGCGTCGAGCTCGAAGACGGCCCCCGGCAGGGCAACCTGCGGCCGGTCGGGCGTCTCCCAGTCGCCGCCCGCGATATAGGCGTGGCTGACGTTGAGCTCCGCCACCATCTCCCCGATGACGTAGTTCAGATCCGATCGATGGGCGACGTGCTCCAGCAGCGGGCGATACCGGTCGCGCAGCGCCTTCCAGTCGTAGCCGTGCATGTTCTCGACGTAGAAGAAGTCCCGGAACCGGCGCCAGACCTCGTCGAAGATCTGCGCCCACTCCTCGGCCGGCACCCGATCGACCATGAGCCCCCGGGTGGACACCGCGGTGGCGTCGCCGCCGCCCGCCGGGTAGACGTTCCAGCCGCCCCCTTCACGCACCAGCACCTTCTCGCCGTCGCGCGACACCGCGTAGCCGCCGATCCCGTCCGCGATGGTCTCGGTCTCGCGATCCTCGAACGTGAAGCGCTGCAGCGCCGGCCGCACGTCGCCCCCCCGGCCGTAATACTGCGCGCCGCCGCGGATGAAGAAGACGCCGTCGTCGGCCCCGCTCAGACCGACGTAGTTGTCGAACGTCACCGGCAGGCGCACGACGCGCCGGGAGAGCCCTTCGAACTCGATGGCGATGGGGGCCTCCGCGTCGCCGGCGCCATCATCATCATCGCCGTCCTCGGCCGCATCCGATTCCTCGCCGTCGGCCTCGGTCTCTTCCGCGTCGTCGTCATCGCCGGTCACCTCCACCTCGTCGCTCTCGGGCGGCAGCGGATGCTCCACGTCCTTCCGCAGCGCGAGGGCATAGATGCCGGTCTCGCGATCGACGAGGTAGTTCCACTCGAACGAGCCGAGCTGGGGGGCGAACTGCCGGTCGGACAGGTAGTAGAGGTAGTCGCCGTCCGGGTCCCACGCCGGATTCCACTCGTGGAAAAGATCGTCCGTGATCCGTTGCAGCGTGCGGTCGGCCAGGCTCCAGACCCAGATCGAGCTGAACTCGGTCGGATCGGTCATCGAGAAAGCCAGGTGGCCGCCCCGGGGCGACCAGACATGGTCGCGCAGCGGACCGCGCGCCTCGTCCGCGACCTCGACGATCTCCTTCGTCTCGACGTCGATGACGTAGAGCCGCCCGTCCTTGTCGCCGTAGGCCAGGTGCTTGCCGTTCGGCGACCACTCCGGCGCGTACAGCATCGCCTGCCCGCCGCTGGTGAGCTGCTCCGGGTTACCGGATCCGTCCTGGGCGATCAGATAGATCTCGTCCTCGCCGGTCGCATCCGACACGTATGCGATTCGGCGGCCGTCGGGCGACCAGCGCGCCCACTTGTCGTGCGCCGACGAGCTGCGCGTCAGGTTGCGGGTCGGGCCGTTCTCGATGGGGGCCGTGAAGACGTCTCCCCGCGCCACGAAGAGCGCCCGCTCCCCCTTCGGGCTGAGCTCCGCATCCTCGATCAGGTCCGCCGCCGCCACCCGCGACGGCCGCTTCGCCAGACCGTCGTCCGGCACCGTGATGGAGATCGGCCGCGAAGTGCGCTCGTCGATCGTGTAGATCTGCAGCTCGCCGTTCAGCTCGTAGACGATCCGGTTCGCGCCGTCGTCGCCCGGCCAGCGCACGTCCCAGGTATCGCTGTCGGTGAGCTGCGTCGTCTCGCGCGAGGCGAGGTCGTAGCTGTACAGGTTGAGCGTGCCGTCCCGGTCCGAGGTGAAGTAGATCGCATTGCCGATCCACATCGGATCGCGGTCGGCGCGCCGGTGCGTCGTCACCCGCTCGACCACGTGCGTCTCGCGGTCGAAGATGTAGAGCTCCTGCGCCCAGCCCCCTTCGTACCGCTTCCAGGTCCGGAAGTCGCGGAACAGCGGAGAGTAGACGACGCGCGTCCCGTCCGGCGACAGGTCCCCCGCCCCGGACTCGGGCATCGGCAGGGGAACCGGCAGCCCTCCGTCGGCCGAGGCAAGGAACAGCCGGCTGTCGGACAGGTCCGTGCTGTAGCGCAGCGACCGGAACAGGACCGCCCGTCCGTCCGGCGACCAGTCGTAGACCTGGTTGTCGTAGCCCCAGCGCGGGGCCAGCGGACCGCGCGCCGGATAGTACGTGAGCTGCCGCGGCACCCCGCCGGACGCCGGGATGACGTAGACCTGCTCATCGCCGTCGTACTGCCCGGTGAATGCAATGCGCGATCCGTCGGGCGAGAACCTCGGAAAGAGCTCCAGCCCGGGATGGGCGGTCAGCCGGGTCGCCAGGCCTCCTTCGGTCGAAGCGAGCCAGAGGTCTCCGGCATGGCTGAAGACCACCCAGTCGCCGTGGATGTCCGGAAAGCGGAGCAGCTTCGTCTGCGCGGACGCCGGCGCCGCCAACGCTGCGAGCGCGGCGAGGCACGCCATCGGAACGAGCAATCGTCGGAGCATCTTGCCTCCTCGGTAACGGCCGGACACGGACGATCCGCGCCCCGCCTCGGACGATTCGCAATCGCACGTCGTTTCGGTCGCGACGCGACGGATCTTCATGAGGATCTCACGGAGCCGTACGGCGGTGGATACGCAGACCGGGCACCCGTTCGAAATCGCCGTCGAGGGTGTACACGAAGCACCCGTGCTGCATCGCCAACGCCGCGGTAATCGAGTCCGGGAATCCGATCAGAGCGCCCTCTCGACTCAGGTCGCGTCTGATGCGGCCGACCCGCTTCCAGGTCTCGCGGTCGACTTCCAGATAGCGCAGAGCGTCGACGTGCGCGAGCAGTGTGTCGAACTCGCGGCGCGTCCGCGACCCGTGCAGCAGCTCTGCGAGCACGGGCCCGACCATCGCGATCTTCCTGGCATCATAGAGACGCCAGAACTCCTCCGAATCGTCGGAATCCGGCTGCCGCTGGGCATTGATCCAGATCGACGTGTCGGCGATGACCATCCCGGCCTCACGTCAGGCTCTCAAGGAACCGCTCGCGCCGCCGGTCGGCCTCCCTGGCTTCGCGTCTGACATCTACCGTCCCCATCCCGGGCCATGCGGCCTTGAGCGCGTCCAGTTTCTTGCGACGCAGGTACTCCTCGGCAGCCCGGTTGAGCGCCGCGCTCCTGGATCGGGCACCCGTGGCCTGGACCAACGCTTCCAGCACTCGCGAATCGATGCTGATCGTCGTGCGCATCACACATCCTCACCAGATGATTTCACCACCAATATACATCCACATCATGCATCACCCGGATCGGGCCTGGAGGACCCAGTGGCCACGCTCCGCGGAACGAACGAAGAGAAGGGACTGCTACTTGCGGAGCGTTCGCTCGACGTATGCGCGGACGGCGTTCTGCACCCGGGATGACATCCACGCCTCCAGCACTTCCTCGTCCACCGACCGCATGTAGCGCACGACCCGGTCCCGGCTCGGCTGCCGGATGATGCGCTTCGTGAGCGCGAAAGAGGCAGGGGGCAGCGAACCGAGGTGCGCCGCCACCTCGACGGCGCGATCGAGGAGCGCGTCCGGAGCGGCCAGCTCGTCGACGAAGCCGTTCGCGAGCGCGTCGTCCGGCGTGCAGGTGAGTCCCCGATAGATGACTGCCTGAAGCCTGTGCGGAGGGACCACGAGCCGGAGAATCTCCATCGCCATGCTCGGAAACGGAACCCCGACCGACAGCTCGGGCGTCCCCATCCGGCCCTTGCCCTCGGCCATGACGCGGTAGTCGCAGGCGCACGCCAGCACGCAGCCGCCGGCGATGGCGTGCCCGTTGACCGCGGCGATCAGCGGCTTCGAGAACGTGAATGTCTTGAAGAAAGCGTCACCGAGCAGCGGCAGGAACGCCTTGACGTAGTCGCGCCCCCCCTCGGTCAGCCGGCGCAACTCCACACCGGCCGAGAACACCGCGCCGGTACCGGTCAGGACCACGGCGGACGTGTCAGCCTGTTCGAGCCGCGCGAGCTCGGCGATCCAGCCTCTCATCAACTCGATGTCGAAGGCGTTGACCTTGCCGTGCTCCAGCCGAACGACCGTAACGTGATCGCGAGACTGGGTGGTGATCATCGTTGCGAGACTCCTTGGAACGTACGGCGATCAGCTTCAACTCGTCTTCGCGCCCAACAGTCCCAGAAGACCACCGAAGCCAGCCTTGAAACCAAAATCGCACGTCGCCGACAGGAGCGCCTGCAGATGGGGAATCTCCGATTCTTCAGTAGCGGCGCTACCGAAGAAGGCGAGTAGCACCAACCCCGTAAAGCTCACCGCGGTCAGAAGCGCAACAACCAGCAGGGTCAGCTTGAAGGAGGATGGTATCGACTCCATCGCTCAGGCAACCGATTGAATGCCAAGAGCCTTCGACAGCGCTGCGCGATCGATTCTGGCGCCACTGAGATCCGCCCCGGTCAAGACAGCGCCCCTCAGATCGGCCCCCGTCAAGACGGCGTTCTTCAAGTCGGCTCCCTCCAGATTGGCTCCAGCGAGGTGCGCCCCCCACAGATTGGCGCCCGCCAGCCTGGCCCGCTTCAGGTTCACGTTCTCCAAGTGCGCGCGATGCAGATCGACGCCGCTCAGGTCGATGCCCTCGTAGCTTCCTGCCTGCTTCAGAACGACGGTGCGACCGTCAATCGTCACGAGGTATGAATCCGTGAACGGCGAATCCAACGTTTCCGCCAGAATCAGCCTTACGCGGTTCAGGACGTTCACTGTCGCCTCCCTGGCCGCCCCGCGACCGGTCCGTTTCACAACATACCACAGACACCACTCGTCTACTCGGCGCGCAGCGCCCCGAGGAGCGGGGACCGCACCGCGGCCAGAGTCGCGGCCAGCGACGCGACCAGGCCGGCGGCGACGACGACGAACAGCAGACCGCCCAGCGAGAGCAGCGGCACCCCCCCGCCCCGCTCCAGCCATGCCGGTGCGATGGCGACGATGGCGCAGCCGGCGCCGATAGCCAGCCCCGAGAAGAGAAGAAACGCGTTCTCCGCGAGCACCATCAGCGACAGGTGGCCGGCGTTGTAGCCGACCGCCCGCATCAGGGCGAGCTCGCGGCGGCGCTCCAGCACGTTGCGCAGCAGAACCGCGCCGAGCCCGAACGTGCCGAGGATCAGACCGAGTCCGCCCAGGGTCTGAAAGGTCGCGAGATAGGTGTTCTCGACGCGATGAAACGCCGCGAGGCGTTCCGCGGCCGACACGACGTCGAATCCGAAGTCGACCAGCCGATCCTCGAGCGCCGCGCTCACCTCGGCCGTACGCTCGGGCGGCGCGTCGATGAGGAAGAAGCGGTACCCGTCGTAGTCGGGAAACACGCGCTGGAAGTGACGCTCGCCGATCAGCAGTTCGCGCTGGAAGATGCTGTCCGAGAGCGCCCCGACGATGCGCAGCGTGATCGGCCGGTCGGTGTCGCGGTTCAGGACGAAGTCGTCGCCGATCGACAGGTGGAGCGCATAGGCCAGCGACGTGGCGTCGGCCAGGGCGGGAATCGCGCCGTCCTCGAACTCGCGGTCGAGCAGCAGCCACGGGTTCGCTTCCTCCTCCGGCGTCTCGGCGGCGGTGGCGCCGAACCCGAACCGGCCCTCGGCCACGAACGCCGCGGACGGGGCCAGGACGCGCGGATCCTTCGCCTGGTACAGATTCAGGCAACTGGCATCCTCGCCGGGCCGCAGGCGGAAGCGCGCCAGGGTCACCCCGGCCAGCGCCTCGCCCTCGGCGAACAGATCCCCGATGAACAGTTCGTCCTGTCCCTCCGCGCTCGATGGGTCCTGCACCACCGGCAGCAGCGTGTCGGCCAGCAGGGTATAGCCGCCGGTGCCGGAGGCGCGATCCAGCACGTCTCCCGCACCCTCGCGCCGGAATGCGTCGACCGCCACGATGATGAACGCCGCGAACGCGATCAGCGCGATGCAGAGCACGCTGCGTCCAGGCCGGTACGACGCGTTGCGGAATCCCACCGCGGACACCGACCAGGCCCCGTCTGCATGGCGGCTCGGCCGCTGATTCAGCCACGCCCACGCCAACACGAGCAGCGCGGCCAGCAGCGTCAGCCCGCCGCCGAAGAACCCGCCGGTGGCGCCGATCAGTCCGGCCGCAGCCACCCCGACCAGGGCGACCCCGCCGCCGACCAGCAGAATGCCGATCCGCCACACCCGTGTCCCGGCGGGCGCCGGCGGCGCGGCGACTTCCGCGACCCCGGTCACCTCGGCCACCGCGCCGGTCAGCAGGCTGCGCGGCGAGGCCGGGGCCAGCGCACGCAACGTCCAGCCGATAGACCCGAGCGCGGCCAGGACGCCGCCCGCCGCCCCGGCGGCCAGCATTGCCGGCGACACGTCGAGGGTCAACCGCGTCGTCCCGACCGCATCTACCCACCAGGTCCGCAGGCCCAGCATGATGAGCTCCGCGTAGAGCACCGCGCCGACGACGCCGAGCGCGCTGCCGAGCACCGAGAGGATCCCCCCCTCGGTCAGAAACACGCGGCGGATGGCAGGCGCGGGAAACCCGGTGGCGCGCAGCAAACCGATCTCGCGCAGGCGCTGCTCGACGCCCAGGCGGAAGAAGAGGCTCGCCAGCAACAGTGCCGAGACCACCAGGAAGAAGCTGAAATAGACGAAGTACAGCCCGAAGTCGGTCACCCCGGCCGACGCCTCCAGCGCCAGGGAGCGGGCCGGGTAGACGACGAACCCGAGAGACAACGGGTCGAGCGCTTCGCGCAGGGCGGCGGCGAACCGGTCCCTGGCCGCGGCCAGGCCCTCGCCCGGCGGCGCGAAGAGTCGGACCGACGTCACCTGGCCCCAACGCGACGCCCACAGCCGTTGCCCGGCCGCGAGCGGAATGAACGCCTTCGGCGTCGTGCGGTGATCGTCCCAGTAGGTCTCGTCCGCCGGACGGATCAACTCCAGGTCGACCGGGAACGGCGGATCCCAGTCGATGACGTTGGTCGCCTCGGTGATGCCCGGGTAGTCGGGCGTGAGGTCGGGATCGTCGGCGGCGCCGGCAATCGGGACGACACCGGCCACCCGCATCTCGGTTTCGTGGGTCGTCAGCCGCCCCTCGTCGGCCCACAGGTAGTACTCGATCGTCAGCGGATCGCCCGGCGCGGCGCCGAGATCGTCCGCCGTCCACTGGTTCAGGATGACCGGCGTGGGCTCTCCCGGGTCGTCGCGCACGTTCACGTCGCTGACCGCCGACAGGTCGCGGGCGGCGACCACCGAGTACGGCGTGATCCGGTCCCCGCTGCGGATCTGGTTGGCCAGGTAGGAGAGCACCGGCTCGGCGCGCAGGCCGAGACCCGCCGCCACCTGCTCGACCGCCGCAACCGTCTCGTCGGTCAGCAGCCCCGCCGCCGACTCCACGGCGACGGTGTCATGGTCGGGAATCGACCGCACCCGCAGGCCGAGACTCTCCAGGGTCGCCTCGCCGCGGACCGCCGCCTCCGCCGCCGCCTGCCGCGCCGCATCCTCCCCTGCTCCGAGCCCACCGTCGCCGCTCCCGCCCCCGGAGGCGTGGCCGAGCAGCAACGTATTGACGCGCCCTTCCTGCTCCAGCTCTCCCTGCAGCCGCGCCAGCGGCACGAACACCGAGCGGGCCAGCCCCTGCTGCGGCCGGAACGAGAACTCGCCGAGCTCGGCGGCCTCGAGCACGCGGCCGATGCCGAGCCGCAGCGTGCGGCCGACGTCGTCGCGCCGGCCGTGCAGCGAGCTGAGCGGCACCGCCGACGGCTTCTCGACGCGCACCAGCAGGGCATCGTCGGGGGCGGCATCCAGCTCACCCGCCAACCCGCCGCTCACCAACGCGGCGTTGCGTCCCACGGCGAACGTCTCGGGGTCGAGTCCGTGGAACGTCCAGAAACGCTCGTCGACTCCGTAGACCTGCACCCCCGACGCACGCCGGCCGCTGGCCTGGTGCGTCACGAAACCCTCTACCGCCACCAGCGGCGCGGCGGTGGCGAACTGTCCGTCCAGTACGTCGGCCGCCAGCACGCCGGCGGCAAACGCCTCGGGCACGAAGCGGGCGCTCGTCACCACGCGGTCGACGGCCCCCAGACGCTCGAGCGCCAGCGCGCGCAGGCTCGACCGCACCGACGCGCCGACGAGCAACGCCCCGGCCAGCACGGCGACCGCCACCGCGACGCCGGCGACGACCGCGAGATTCGTGCGCCAGTAGTGAAGAACGTTCCGCTGGATGAGAGCGAGCAGGCTCATGCGCGCGCCTCCTCCCTGTCCGGGTCTAGTCGGACGCGATCGCGAGCTTCTGGTTGTCGAGGCGATACCGGATGGAACAGCGGTTCGCCAGCTCCGGGTTGTGCGTCACGATGAGGAGCACGTTGTTCTGCTGCTCGTGCAAAGTGAACAGCAGCGACGTGATGACGTCCGCCGACTGCCGGTCCAGGTTCCCGGTCGGCTCGTCGCAGACGACGAGGGGCGGCTCCTGGACGAGCGCCCGCGCGAGGGCCACCCGCTGCCGCTCGCCGCCGGAGAGCTCGGCCGGACGATGCTCCATGCGATCCTCGAGGCCGACCTGCTCGAGCAGCGACGCGGCGCGCTTCGTGACGGCCGGGCCGGGCCTGCCGACCAGCGTCGGCACCAGCACGTTCTCCAGCACCGTGCACTGCGGGAGCAACAGGTGATCCTGGAACACGAAGCCGACCTGCGAGTTCCGGAAGGCGGCCTGCTTCCGCTCGTCGAGGATGAACGGGTCGGCACCGTTCAGCGTCACCCTTCCGCTGGTCGGCGGCTCGAGCGCACCGATGATGTAGAGCAGCGTGCTCTTGCCGCTGCCCGAAGGCCCCATGATCGACGCCGCGTCCCCGCGCGACAGCGAGAACGAGACGTCGGTCAGGATGGGCAACGGTCCGCGGACCGTCGGATACGTCTTGGTGAGCTGACTGACATCGAGCACGACAGCCCCCGCTCCGGCTCCTAAGAGGCGCGCTGGAAGGCGCGCGGCCGGAAGAGAAAGTCGACGATGTTGCCCTCGTGCGGTTGGAGCCAGTCGAGCTTGATCGTCGGGATCGGCCCCAGGTTCAGCCGGTCGATGTTCCGCGCGTCGAGCAGCTCCTGTTCGAACGCCGTATCCTTCGTCAGCGCCGTCGCGACCAGCGTCGGCCCGATCTCCGCGATCATCTTCCGCTGCTCGCACTCGACCACGGTGACGAACGGGAACATGTACTCCTTCTTCGCCATCGCCGCGGCGGACGACGGACAGAAGACGACCGTCGGTCGCAGGTAGTCGCACCGCTCGCGCGACACGAGGCGGCCGTCCGGGTGGTGTGCCGCCGTCACCTCCACCACGCCCGACTCCCCGAGCGCCGCGTCGATGTCGGCCGAGATGGCGGGCGCCTGCCCCGGCACCGTGAATGCGGCGAGCGAGGCGTTCGGATCCTCGGGCGGCAGCGGCTCGATCGGTCCGATCCTCTCGGCGAGCGCGTCGGCGATGGCCCGGCCGTGGCGCGGCGTCCAGATGCCGGAGCAGTTGATGCAACCCCGGCCGCTGTTGATGAGCACGCTGTCGACCATCAGATCGAGATGCTGCTCCCAGTTGTCCGCCTCGTCGTCGCCGATCAGGATCTTGCTGAAGCCGGGCCCGTGCACCTGCACGCCCGGGTTCGCGGCGTACTGCTCGACGGTGGCCGTGCCGCCGAAGATCAGGCTCCGCCCGGAGTTGTTGAGCACCGCCGCACCTACCTCGCCGAGCCCCGGATAGAGCGCCACCGCCTCGCGCGGCACACCAGCCTCGAAGAAGGCCTGCACCATCCGCCACGGCGTCCACGGCTCCTGCGGTCCCGGCTTGAGCACGAGCCCGATCTGCAGCGGGATGATCGGCAGCCACAGGCTGTGCACGCCCGGCGAGTTCGACGGCAGCACGATCCCCAGCACCGGCGTGGTCGCCTGGTAGCTGCGCATCACGCCGCCCTCTTCCCCGTAGCCCCGCGCGAGAATGCCGGGATCGAGGTGACGGGTCAGCGAGGCGAGGATCTCGTCGATGTGGTCGAGCACGAACCGGAGCTTCTCCATGTTCATCCGGCACATGTGCTCCGGCAGCCCGGTGGTGGCGGACTGCTGGCGGACGAACTCGTTCGGCGTCTGCGTGCCGTCGCCGAGCGGCAGCTCGGCCGTGGAGAACAGCTCCCCGGCCTTCTTCACCATCTGCACGAGATCGGCCGGGTGCACCTCGCGGAGCACGTGCCGGGCGCGGGCCGCCTTGCGCAGATCGCGCGCGATGATGCCCGGGTTGGCTTGGCTCACCTCGGCCACCGGCTCGCCGGTGTCGAAACGGACGACCTTGTCGACGTCGAGGCTCCGGTAGGGCGTGCCCCACCGGAGCGCTGGGAAATGAATCACGGTGCTCTCCGCTCTCGGTGCTCTACGCGGGGTTCCGCCACGGACTGCCGCAGCCCGTGGCGGCCGCCGGATCCTAGTCGGTCACCTCGATGCTGATCGTCGGTCGCGCAGAGACCCTCCTGCGTGCGGTGCTGATCGTCGCCAATCTGGACGGTCAACTCGTACGTGCCGGCCGGCGCGTTCTCCAGCGTCGTCGTGTTCGAGCCGTCGCCGAAATGCTGCCACCCCTCGCCCTGCGGGGTGATCTCGCCCACCGGCAGGCAGCCCGTGTTGTATCCCAGGTGGTAATGCCCCACGCCTTCGCGCGGGGTGCCGGTCTCCTGATCGAACCCCTCCGGGATGGCGGAGATCGGGTAGTTCTCGGCCCCGAACTCGATGCTGACCACGTCCTCCGAGTGCTGCGATCCGTCTGCCGGCGACACGAAGAAGACGCGCGCCTCCTGGGCCGCCGCACCCGCGGCGCCCGCCGCCAACATCACCAGAGCCACGCCTGCCACCACGATAGACTCGTCCACACGCCGTCGAATCGCATCACTCTTCGTTCCTTCCAAGGTCCCGGCGGCCGGTCGTCCTGCCGCCGCGCCGGGAACGTCCCGAATCGTCCTGGACGGGATCCGGCTAGATCCCGTCGGCCACCTCGATGCTGATCGTCTCGCAGAGGCCCTCCTGCGTGCGGTGCAGATCGTCGCCGATCTGCAGAGAGAGTTCGTAGGAGCCGGGCTGGACCTGCAGCGTGAACACGTTCGAGCCGTCGCCGAAGTGCACCCAGCCCGCGCCCTGCGGAATGATCTCGCCGGCCGGCAGGCAGCCGGTGTCGACACCGACATGGTAATGGCCCATGTCGGCGCGCGGCTCGTCGGCCTCCGGATCGAATCCCTCCGGAATGGCGGAGATCATGGTGTTCTCCGCGCCGAACTCGAGCTCGACGTCGTGATCGCTCGACATCTGATCGCCGTCCAGCGGCGCTACGAAGAAGACCCGCGGCGGTCCGCTCGGCGCCGGCGCCTCTTCGGCCATCGGCTCTTCCGCCATCTCGGGCTCGGCTTCCATGCCGCCACCGCCGCCGCAGCCGAAGACCGCGAGTGCCGGCACCAGGACCAGGCCGGCCAGGACTTTCCAGTTGACGCGCAGCAGTTCGGTTCGCATCGTTACACCCGCTCCTTCATTGGACGCTCGTGCGCTGGTTGCTCGTTGGAACACACCGCGCTCGTGCGTCGACACCATGCATGCGGCGGACTTCATCGCGGTTTCCCGGCTAGTAGACCCCGACGGTGGTGGAGGTCGCCAGCGCGCTGAACGGCCGCACGCCGCTGACCCCGTCCCACGGATACTGCTCGCACGGGGGCTCGCGCTCGCCCTCGTCGCGCTCCAGGAAACGCGGCACGAAGAACTCCTTGGTCAGCGTGGTCAGCATCACGCGGCCCGTGCCGCCATAGTCGACGACCCGGTCCGCGTCGTCGGGATCCACCACCTGCAGCACGGCCCGTGGCTGCGGCGCATGATACGTAATCTTGTAGTCTTCGGCCGCTCCGCTCGGCGGGCTCGCCGCCAGCCCCATCAGCGTGTTGCCGTAGGTCGGCGTCATGTAGACGCCGTCGAGCAGCTCCTCGTTCGCGAACCGGTTCCACTGCGGCGTGAACTCGGTGCCGCCGGCGAAGATGCCGGTGATGCCGGCCTCGCGGATGCTGGAGCCTTCCTCCTCGAGGCGGTTCGCCAGCGCCTCGATCAGCTTCGGCGTCGAGAACAGGCACTTGATGTCGTGACCGGCCGACAGCGTGGAGATGGCCTGGTCGATCACGTGGGCCTGGTAGGCCTTCAGGTGATCCATCCAGCCCTTCCTGATCAGCTTGATCACCCAGCGCGGGTCGAGATCGACGCAGAAGCAGATGCCGCCGCGATGCTGCGCGAGATGCTCCACCGCGAGGCGCAGGCGGCGCGGACCGCTCGGCCCGAGCATCAGCCAGTTGGCCCCCTTCGGGAAGCACTCGTCGGGCAGCGTGTCGGAGAACAGCTCGTAGTCGGTCCGGAAGTCGTCGATGGCGATGCGGCTCTTCGGTATGCCGGTCGTCCCGCCCGTCTCGAACACGAAGATCGGCTTGTCCGCGTAGGCCCGCGGCACCCAGCGGCGGACCGGACCGCCGCGCAGCCATTCGTCCTCGAAGTGGCCGAACTTCCGGAGATCGTCGAAGCCGTCGACCTGGCGCCGCGGATCCCAGCCCGCCTTCTCGGCCCACTCCAGCCAGAACGGGGAGCCGGTCGCCGGGTCGAAATGCCACGCGACCACCTCCCGCACCCAGGCGTCGAGCGACGCGCGCGACGCGTCGGCCCTGCCCTGTAGATCGGTTGTCAGCGTACTCATCAACCGATGATCTTACACTAGCGGGGTTATGACAGGACGACTCGAACGGTTGTGGATCAAGCGGTTCCATCGCGGCCCGATGGACGCGGTCGAACGCGCCACCCTGCGCGCCGGGCGAGGCCTGGAGGGGAACGCCGATCAGGGCGGGAAGCGGCAGGTGACGATCATCGCCCGCCGGCGCTGGGACGGTGTGAACGAGGCGCTGGCCGACGACGTCGACCCGACCCTGCGGCGCGCCAACCTGCTCGTCGGCGGCATCGACCTCGACAATACCCGCGGGCGCACGCTGCGCATCGGATCGTGCCGTTTCCTGATCCACGGCGAGACCCGGCCGTGCGCGCACATGGACGCCGCCCAACCCGGCCTGCGCGGCGCGCTCGATCCGGCGTGGGCCGGCGGCGCCTTCGCCGAGGTGCTCGACGACGGAGAGATCAACGTGGGCGACCCGGTGAGCTGGCACGATTCGAACACCGCCGCTCGGCCCTGAAGGGCTGCCGTTCGCGGCTCAGCGCCGGACCACGCCGTGGCGTTCGAGCACGTCCATCACCGCCTCGATGGGCAGCGCCTCCCGCGTCCCCCAGCGGCTGCTTACCGTGACCGCTCTGAACAGGGAGTTGTAGATCGCCTCTTCGGTCGCTTCCACCGTCGCCTGAAAGAGGGCCGACATGTCGCCGTTCGAGAGGTCCTCCACGGTCCGCACCCGGTCGCCCGGCCGTCGCCGCACGCCCGGTGCGGTCGAGAAGCTGATCACGTAGTCGCCCGACCCGTTGCCGGCGAACGACCCGGTCCGAGCCAGCCCCATCACGGCGCGGCGCGCCACCCGCTCCAGGTTGCGCTCCGATAGCGGCGCGTCGGTGGCCACGACCATCATGATCGATCCCTGCGACTGATCCTCGCTCTCTTCCCGTCCGGGATCTCCTGAGTCGCCGTCACCGTTCCCGCCGACCTGGGCGCTGAACGCGTACCGGCCCAGCTCCCGCCCTACCGGCGCGCCCAGAATCTGCAGGATGCCGCCGAAGTTGGACTGCACCAGCACGCCGACGGCGTAGCCGCCCAGCGACGCCGGGAGCACGCGCGAGCTCGTGCCGATGCCGCCCTTCCAGCCGAACGCCGACGTGCCGGTCCCGGCCCCGACCGCGCCTTCCTCCACGGGCCCCGCCGCCGCTCCGTCCAGCGCCGCCCGCACGTCGCCGGCAGTCACCGGCCGGACACGAATGTCGTTGAGGCCGCCGTCGTTGGTCTCGCCGACGACCGGGTTGATGGACCGCACGCCCTGCATGTCCTGCGCGTCGAGAGCCCATTGGACCAGGGCGTCGGCCGCCTTCCAGACGCACAGCGTGCAGGTCAGAAGGACGGGAGTCTCCAGCTCGCCCAGCTCGCGGACCTGGGTGACGCCGAGCAGCTTGCCGAATCCGTTGCCGGTGTAGATCGCGGCGGGTACGCGATCGAAGAAGACGTTGCCGCCGTGCGGACGAATCGCGGTGACGCCGGTGCGGACGCTGTCGCCCCGGACGATGGTGGCGTGCCCGACAAGGACCCCCTCCACGTCGGTGATCGCGTTGAACTCGCCCGGCGGGAAGACGCCGACCTCGATTCCCAGGTCGCGAGCCCGGGGCCTCGGGGAGTCCTGTCGCGTGGTCGATTGCGCACTCGCGGTCGACGCCGCCCCCGACGGCAGACTTGCGGCCGTGATCACGCTTCCAGCAAGCAGCAGCGAGAACGCCGCAGTCATCGCAACGCGTCCGCCTTCGCCGCGAAGACGAAGTCGCTCTCGGTCAATCCGTCGATCTTGTGGGTCCAGATCGTGATCTTCACCCGGCCCCAGGTCAGATAGAGGTCGGGATGATGGTCCTGCTCCTCAGCCATCTCGCCCACGCGGATCGTGAAGTCGAGCGCCTGCCGGAAGTCGTCGAACTTGTAGATCTTCTCCAGGTGGTGCTGCTCGACGACGTTCCATTCGCCTCCCAGCCGCTCCTGGAAGTCGCTCAGCTCCGCGCCGGTCAACGGCGGGACGCCGCCCCGGCACGGCACGCACTGCTGCTTGGCCAGCTCGCTCATCGTTCCCTCCTGCCTCTCATACGTTCGATCCGTCGTAGCGCCCGCGGGACCGGCGACCCGACGGTCTATAGTGGGCGTCAGGAGCCGTTCGACCCGTCGCCCCACAATCCACCCGCACGCCCACAGGAGATCAATCATGTCCGAAAAACGCCCCCAGACCTACGCGAACCACGCGAAGCTCGTGCCGCTGTTCCACTACGTCGCGCTGCCGCTGCTGGCGCTCAACCTCGTCCTGGCCCTGGCCGGGCTCCTCGATGGAATCGCGCTCGAAGCGTTGAACCGCGTCGGCGTGGCGGTCGCGTTGGTGCTGGTGGGACTCTTCTCCCGCGTCAATGCCCTCAAGGCACAGGACCGCGTCATCCGCCTCGAGGAACGCCTGCGCATGGAGCGTCTGCTGCCGGATGACCTCAAGCCGCGCATCGACGACGTGTCGACCGCGCAGCACGTCGCCCTGCGGTTCGCCGGCGACGAGGAGCTGCCGGCTCTGACCCGCCGGGCGCTCGACGAGAACGCCGACCAGAAGACCATCAAGCAGGCGATCAAGAGTTGGCGCGCGGACTACCAGCGCGTGTAGCCGGCCCGTCCGTCGAGACGAGCCCGCGCACGAGCCGAAGTTGCGGCGCCTGCGCCTGGACTGGTTACGCTTGCCCCTGCGCGGCCTCGACGGCGAGGTCCCACGCCTCTGCCATGCGGCTCGACGTCAACCAGAGCCCGCCGTCGACCACCAGGGTGACCCCGCTGACGAACGACGCGAGGTCCGAGCAGAGGTAGAGCGCCGCCTTCGAGACGTCGTCGATGGCGCCGAGGCGGCGGAGCGGCGTCATCTCCACCACCCGGTCCTTCGCCGGTCCGACGAGGAGGCGGCGCACCCCCTCGGTATCGGTGATCGGCCCGGGCGCGATGCCGTTGACGCGGATGCCGTACTCCCCCCACTCGACGGCGAGCACGCGGGTCAGCGCGTCGACCCCGGCCTTGGCGGCCGAGACGTGGAGCTGCGCGGCGGTGCCGAAGTAGTGCAGCGTGGCGCTGATGTTCAGCACGACCCCGCCTTGCTTCTTCAGGTGCGGCAGCGCCGCGCGGCACATGTGAAACGTCCCCTTGAGATCGATGTCGACCACCGCACCGAACGCGTTCGGCGACAGGTCCTCCGCCCGGCAGAGAAAGTTGCCCGCCGCGCCGTTCACCAGGATGTCGAGGCGTCCGAACGCATCGACCGCCTGCGCCATCGCGGCGTCGACCGCCGCCGGGTCCCGGACGTCGCCCGCCACCGCCAGCCCCCGGACGCCCAGCGCCTCAATCTCGCGACGGGTCGGCTCCAGGTGCTCCGCCTTGCGGCTGGTGATCACCACGTCGCAGCCGTGCGCGGCAAGGGCCAGCGACAGCCCGCGACAGATGCCGGTGCCGCCGCCGGTCACCAGCGCCGCCTTGCCCTTCAGCAGATCAGGTTCGAACCCCATTGAACGTGTCCTCTCGTCGATTCATGTGATGCACGGCCTGTCGACGCCGCAACGTCGGCTGGCCGGGGCGAACATACCTCGCGATCCGCGTCACCGCTCGGGCGACTCTCCGTTGCCGCCGGCTTCGTCGCGGTCCGGCTGCGGATAGACATGGAACCTCGCAGCGTGGCCGCGCGACCGAGCCAGCCTGCCGTCGCAGGTGACGATCGTGGCGTCGAGAAGCTCGGCCAGCGCCACATAGGCAGCGTCGTACGCAGTCAGATTGTCTCGCAGCCGCCACATCGCCGGACGCAGGATCTCATGATCGTAGCGGGTGATCTCCAGCGCATCGAGGTCGTCGAGCGCCTGTTCGGCGCGAATCGCGGTCAACTGGTTCGTCCGGTTGAATCTGCGAATCACGTGCAGGACTTCGACGTCGAGCAGATGCGGCGCCGCGACGGACTCCCCCGAGCCGAACATGCGTTGCTCGATGATGAAGCCCGTAGACGTCGCCATGAGGATCTCCACGACCGCGGACGCGTCTGCGACGAGCATGGCAAAACAGAAATTGCAGGACAGAGATTGCTTCCGCCTGTTCGTGCGCGAGCGATGCCCTAGCGCTGCTCGCGCCGGTCGCGGATGACGTCGGCCGCCGGCGGGTTCGGATGTACCGCGGAGCGCTGTCGCAGCCGCTCGAGAAGCTCGCGCGGCGTCGGCCGCCGCGCGAGCTTCTCCAACTCCGCGAGCACGAAATCGGACAACGACGCTCCCTCGAAGGCCGCCTTCGCCTTGAGCACCCGATGAAGCTCCGCGGGAACGTTCCTGACCTGCAGGTTCGGCATGCGATCAGACTATCTGCATGCAGATTGCATGTCAAGTAGCCCGCCGCCACCCCGGCCCGCTTCAGGCCCGCTGGAACCCGGCGCCCCCGCAGCCATACAATGCACGCGAGTTGCCGGTGCTGACCGCCCTCACCAACGCGTTTCCGCTCTGGCTGCTCCTCGCCAGCGGTATCGCCCTCGTCCGCCCCGAGCTGTTCACCTGGTTCAGCGGGCCGTTCATCACCATCGGCCTGGGCGTCATCATGCTGAGCATGGGGATGACGGTGGGGTTCGAGGACTTCCGCCGCATCGCCCGCGAACGGACCAGCGTCCTGCCGGGCGTCGCGCTCCAATACACGCTGATGCCGCTGCTCGGGTGGAGCATCGGCTGGCTGCTCGACCTGCCGACGCCCTTTGCCGTCGGTCTGATCCTCGTTTCGTGCTGTCCGGGCGGGACCGCCTCGAACGTCATCACGTTTCTGGCCCGCGCCGACGTCGCCCTCTCCGTGACGATGACGACCGCCTCCACGCTGCTGGCGGTGCTGATGACCCCGACCCTGACCGCGCTTCTCGCGGGCAGCCGCATCGACGTGCCGGCCGGCGGGCTGCTGCTCGACACGGTGCAGGTGGTCGTCCTGCCGGTGGTGGCCGGCGCCGTCCTCAAGGCACGCTTCCCCGCCGCCTGCAGCCGGGTGCTGCCGGTGGCGCCGCTGGTGGCGGTGGCGACGATCGTGCTGATTGCCGCGTCCGTCATCGGTGGGGGACGCGAGCAGGTGATAGAAGCGGGCGGGCGCCTGCTCCTCGCCGTGCTCTGCCTCCACGTCGGGGGATTCGCGCTCGGCTACGGGGTCGCTCGGGCCCTGATTGGCCGCGAGCAGGCGGCCCGGACGGCCGCAATAGAAGTGGGCATGCAGAACTCGGGACTCGGCGTCGTCCTGGCCCGGCAGAATTTCGCGAACCCGCTGGTGGCGATCCCCAGCGCGATTTCCGCGGTAATGCACTCGGTTGTCGGCAGCGTCGCCGCCGCGATCTGGCGAATGACGCCGGAGCCGCCGAGCGCCGTTCGGAACGGAAAGGGAGTTGACCGATGAAAAGGCTCGCACTGGTCGTCGCGCTGTTCGCATTCGTCCACCCGGCAGCCGGCCAGGAGCCCGCGGACGCCGGCGCCGCGCCCGCGTTCTCCCCCGTCACCTGGGAGCGTCTGGTCGCGGCGACCGACGAGCCGCAGAACTGGCTGATGTACTCGGGGACCTTCGACAGCCAGCGCTTCAGCGGGCTCGACCAGATCCACATCCGCAACGTCAACCAGCTCGAGCTGAAGTGGGCGTACCAGATCCCGGCCCTCGACCGGGCCGAGACCACCCCGCTGGTCGTGGACGGCGTGATGTTCGTCACCGAGGCGCCGAGCAACGTCGTCGCCCTCGACGCCGCGACCGGGCGGCAGTTCTGGCGCTACGAGCACGAGTTGCCGGAGGATCTGCGCATCTGCTGCGGCCGCAACAACCGGGGGGTCGCAATCCTCGGGGAGACGCTCTACATGAGCACCCTCGACGCCCACCTGGTGGCCATCGACGCCCGCACCGGCAACCTCCTCTGGAACCGCGAGGTGGCCGACCACCGCGGGGGCTACAGCAAGACCGCGGCGCCGCTCGTCGTCAAGGACCAGGTGGTGACCGGGATCGCCGGCGGTGAGTTCGGCATCCGCGGCTTCCTCGACTCGTACAACGCCGAGTCCGGCGTCCGAGCGTGGCGAACCTACACCATTCCCGGACCCGACCACCCGGACAACCAGAGCTGGTCCGGCGACTCGTGGCGCACCGGCGGCTCGCCGACCTGGATAACCGGCTCGTACGATCCGGACCTCGACCTCGTCTACTGGGGCACCGGCAACCCCGGACCGGACTACAACGGGGAAGTCCGGGGCGGTGACAACCTGTACGCGGACTCGGCGCTGGCCCTCGACGGCGACACCGGCGAGATGGCCTGGTACTTCCAGTTCACGCCGCACGACGTGCACGACTGGGACGCGATCCAGATCCCGGTGCTGGCCGACCTCGACATCGCGGGCGAGTCACGGCGCGTCATGATGTGGGCCAACCGCAACGGCTTCTACTACACCATCGACCGCGAGACCGGGGAATTCCTCCTCGGCAAGCCGTTCGCGCGGCAGACCTGGGCGCAGGGGCTCGACGAGAACGGCCGGCCGATCCGCGTCCCCGGCATGTTCCCGAACGAGGAAGGCATCGTCGTCTCGCCGCCCGCGGGCGGCGCCACCAACTGGATGTCGCCCGCCTACAGCCCGCGCACCGGGCTGCTCTACGTCATGTCCTACGACGGCGAGGCCCAGTTCTTCATCCGCGACGAGGATTACGTCGAAGGAGACCGTTTCATCGGCGGCGGCCAGCAGCAGATCCTGCCCGCCGACGAGTACACCAGCGCGGTGCGCGCCATCGACCCCCGCACCGGCGACCGGCGTTGGGAGTACCGCATCCAGCCGTGGACCTGGGCCGGCCTGCTCGCCACCGCCGGCGACCTCGTCTTCGGCGGCAGCATCGACGGCTACTTCTACGCGCTCGACGCCGTCAGCGGCGAGGAGCTCTGGCACATGACCGTCGGCGCCCAGGTGCGCGCCGCGCCGATCTCCTACGCGGTGGACGGGAAGCAGTACGTGGCGATTGCGGCCGGCAACGTCGTCTACGCGTTCGGCCTCGACGACGACTGACGCCGTCGGGGGCGCAGCGCCACGGCGCCGGGAAGGGACGGAATGACCGCCGATACGGATCGGCAACGGAGAACCGACGCATGAAGATCGCGGCCACGACCGGCGCCGTTACCATCGTCCTCGCACTCGCCGACGGCCTGCCGTCCGGATACCCCGTCGCCGGCCAGGAACCGGAGCAGGCACGCCCCGCGAGCAGCGTCACCGCCGAGCAGTTCGACCGCTGGATGGCGGAGCTCTCCAACTGGGGCCGCTGGGGCCCCGACGACGAGCTCGGCACGCTCAATCTCGTCACGGAGGAAAAGCGAGTCGAGGCGGCCTCGCTTGTCACGGCGGGGCGAACCGTCTCGCTCTCGCGCGATCCGGTGCCGGGCGCGGAAGTCACCTTCCAGCGCGGGTTCGTCAACGTCTTCGCGCTCGGCGGGTCCGGCCTGGGAGAGCGCGCGGAGTGGATCGAGGAGCAGCACCGGATCGGCTATCACGGGAGCCCCCTGACCCATCTCGACGCGCTCTGCCACGTGGCATGGGACGGGATGACCTACAACGGCCGGCGGTTCGACGAGACCGCCACGGTGGAGAACGGCTGTACGAAGAACGGCGTCTATCCGCTGAGGGACGGCATCGTGACGCGCGGCGTCCTCATGGACATGCCCGGCGCCGGACGGGTACGGACCGAGGACATCGAAGCGTGGGAGCGACGCACCGGCATCACCGTCTCGTCCGGCGACGCGCTGTTCCTGCGGACGGCCGGCAGCGGCGGCTACGACAACTCCATCATGCCGTTCGTCAGGGCGCGCGACATCGCGCTGCTCCTCGCGGACGGCGGCGTCGTCGACGGCGGCCCGATCGAGGGCCGCACCACGCTACCGATGCACATGTTCACGCTCGTTGCCCTCGGCATGCCGCTCATCGACGGTCCCGACCTCGAGGCGCTGGCCGCTGTCGCCGCCGAGCTGAACCGCTGGGAGTTCATGTTCGTCCTCGCCCCGCTGACGGTGCCCAACGGGGCCGGCGCCGCGATCAATCCACTCGCGGTCTTCTGAAGCTGACCGAGTCACGATGGAGAAAGTCACGCGAACACCCGTCGGGCGACCGCTGTCCGCAGGAGGACTGGCGGCGATGAAGGCGATGAAGGCGACGAAGAGAATCCTTGCTGCGGCGGTATGCGTTCTCGTCCTGCTTTCCGCGGCGGCCCCGGCGGCCGCGCAGTCGCGCAAGACGACGGGAATCGTATCCATCCTGGCGGGAGCAGGCCTCGTGATCGCGGCTTTCGACTACGAGACCGATGTCTGCCCCGAGGGCTACAGCACCCACACCTACGAGGGCCAGACGACCCAGTGCTTCTACCAGAGCCCCGACCCACCGTTCGACACCGATCTTCGCGACGCATCGACCGAGGCTTCATTCACCCGTCCCAAGCTGGCCTGGGCCGGCATCGGCGCGGTCGGGCTCGGCGCAGTTCTGCTGACGCTGCCGGACAATCGCGTGACGCGGGACCTCGACGTGCAGGTGTCGCCGGAGCGGGTCGCGGTGCGGCGCAAGTTCGGCTGGTAGTTGGTCAAGGAGAGCCTTACATGCCCCAGACGGTGACCGGCGCGCCGTCCGCGGCCGGTCCGCGGCGGAAGATCTTCTCCTCCCACGTCCTGTCCTCAGAGCGGTCGAAGACGATCAGGTGGCCGGACTCCGCCCCGCAGCGGTCCATGTAGCCGCGCGTCTGCTCGACCCCCTCGCGGATCGTTCCTTCCAGCCCGTCGCGGCGCATCTTGCACTCCACCACGAACCGGCGCTTGCGGTCCCCGTGCGGCCAGACGATCAGCAGGTCCACCCGCCCCCGGCCCAGGGCGTACTCCCGCTCAATGCGGCCGCCCCCGTTCACCACCTTCTGCAGATATGCCTGCAGCAGCAGTTGCGGTCCGGCCTCCCGATACCGGTCGAAGCGCTGGGTCCAGTGCTCCGAGTGCTCCCGGAAGAACTGCTGGAAGCCCTCCAGGAGCGCATCCACGTCCAGGCCCCCGCCTGCGTCCACGTACGAGGATGCCTCCGCCTCGACGTCGTCCTGCGCCACCCACGTCAGCTCGCGCGGAATCACCTCCGCGTAGATCGGGTTGGCGATGCGCTTCGCGTCGTCCTGCGCCAGCAGGCCGAGGTCTCGCGCGTACTCCACGTCCCGGCCCCGGTCCGCATAGCCGTCCCGGTCCGCGGCGCCGGTCAGCATCGGCGCCACCACCCGTCGCACCCGCTCCTCCCGCAGCTTGTCGGCCAGGTCGTCCAGGTGCGTCACGCGCGCCAGGATCAGTCTCTCCTGAGCGTCCAGGATGTCGTCCGCCGTGATCGTGCGGGAGCGGTCGCGTCCCGCCTCGCTGTCGAAGCACGCCTCCCGGCACAGCGCGTTGACCAGCCACGGCTGTCCCGCCGTGCGGGTCCAGATCAGCTCCAGCGCTTCCGGCGCGAACGCCTGCCCGGTCTCTTCCGTGTGCTGCGCGAGCAGCGCCCGGGTCTCCGTCTCGGTGAAGTCGCCCAGCCGCAACGACTTCGACTTGATGTTGAACGCGCTGCCGCCGAGCACCAGCGCGTTCTGCGCCGTGGAGTGGATGCGATAGTCGCGCACGTCCCGCACCCCGCAAAGGATCACGCTGTGCGGGAAGCCTCCGGGGCGCCGCGGGTAGCCGGTCCGCAACTGCCGCAGCACCGACAGCAGCGTGTCCCCGACCAGGGTATCGATCTCGTCGATCAGCAACACCAGCGGCTTCGAATCGGCCATGCACCAGCGCAGCAGGGCCTGCCGCAACGCCTGGGCCGGCCCCACCCGCGCCAGCACGCCGGGCCAGACACCCTCCAGCGTGTCGTCGCCGAGCGTGATGCTCGCCTCGAGCGCCAACTCGGCCAGGACCGTGCGCATGCCCTCCGCCACGTCCTCGCGCGACGCCTGGGCGGTCTCCACGTTGGCGTACACGCAGCGGTAGTCGCCGCCGGCATTCAGCAGATCGCGTAACGCGAGCAGCGCCGACGTCTTGCCGGTCTGACGCGGGGCGTGGAGCACGAAGTACTTCTTGTCGCGGACGAGATCGAGGAGATCGTTCAGATTCACCCGTTCGAGCGGCGGGATATGGTAGTGGTCGTCCGCTCGGACGGGACCCTCGGTGTTGAAGAAGCGCATGGTTCGGGGCGCCGCCAATCAGCCGACCGCCCGGTTCACCAGCGCCCGCAGCTCCGGCGCCAGATCGAGACGGAGTGCGGCGGCCCGGCCCCGATCCGACATCTTCCGCCACGTCCTCTGCAAAATCCCCACGACCTTCTCATCCTCGTGTCGTGCCGCGAACGGCGTGAGGTAGTGGCCGAGAAAGACCAGACAGACGACGTCCTCGAGAAGTTGCACCTCGGGATCGGCCTTCAACCGCTCCTTGCGGAGCAGCGCCTGCACGCGCCCGACGGTCGCGTCGTCGTAGCCCACCTCGCGCAGGATGTCGCCCGCGGTGTCCGCATGGAAGCGGCCCAGGTCGGTCCGCCAGCGGCGGTATCCGTCGCGCCCCTCGGGATAGCGGTCGCGCCGCACCGTCCAGCGGCGGATGTGCTGGCAGCGCACCGCGAGGCGGACGACCTCGGAGGCCTCCGGGGCGAACCGCTCGAGCGCAGCGGACATCCGCTGGGCATAGAGGAGTTCCTTCGGATGCGCGGCGCCGTCCGCCGTCTCGACGTTGGGATCCTCGGCGTTCGCGCCGTCGAAGCGGGCGATGGCCTCGCGGAAACGCTCGGACGGGTCCATTGGCTGGCTCATCGCATCTGGTCGCGTCTCTGAGGGAGAATCGACGCACTCGCACCTGTTCGTCAAGCCCGCACGACGGGAGGCGTTGTCTCGCCGAGGGGAAAACCAACCCTCCCGCCCGCAACGCTCAGTCCGCCGCGCCGACGTAGCCTGCCTTCTCCAGGTGCAGAACGATCTGTTGCGCCGCCTCGTCGGGCGTCAGCGCCGTCGTGTCCAACGTCAGCTCGGCATCCGCCGGCGCCTCGTAGGGGTCGGAGATCCCGGTGAACTCCTTGATGATGCCGGCCCGCGCCTTGGCGTAGAGCCCCTTGCGGTCGCGCTGCTCGCACACCTCGAGCGGCGTGTCGACGTGGACCAGAATGAAGCCGCCGACCGGCTCGACCATCGCGCGCACGTCCTTGCGCACCGCGTCGTACGGTGCGATCGGGGCGCAGACGGCGATGCCGCCGTTCCTGGTGATCTCCGACGCCACGTAGCCGATGCGCCGGATGTTGATGTCGCGGTGCTCCTTCGAGAAGCCGAGCTCGCTCGACAGGTGCTTCCGCACGAGGTCGCCGTCGAGCAGCGTCACCGGCCGGCCGCCGAACTCGAGGGACTTGACGAGCAGCGCGTTGGCGATGGTGGACTTGCCCGATCCCGACAGCCCGGTGAAGAAGACGGTCACGCCCTGCCGGTCACGGGGCGGATGACTCCGCCGCAGCTCCCCGGCGACGTCCGGGAAGGTGAACCACGACGGGATGTCCTTCCCTTCCGCGAGCCGCTGCCGCAACTCGGTACCCGACAGGTTGAGGGTGCGCGTCCCCTCCGGGACCTCGTCGACCGGCACGTACGAATCGCGGTCCTCGACGTAGACCATCATCTTGAAGGGCACCATCGTGACGCCCAGCTCGGCCTCGTGCTGCCGCAGCAGCTCCTGCGCGTCGTACGGCCCGTAGAACGGGTTGCCGGCCGAGTCGCTGCCGGGGCCGGCGTGGTCCCGCCCGACGATCAGGTGGGTGCACCCGTGGTTCTTGCGGATGATGGCGTGCCAGACCGCCTCGCGCGGGCCGCCCATCCGCATCGCCAGTGGCAGCAGCGACAGCACCGCCGTCCTGGAGGGATAGCGCGGCAGCAACGCCTGGTAACAGCGGACGCGCGTGTAGTGATCCACGTCGCCCGGCTTGGTCAGGCCGACCACCGGATGGATGAGCAGGCTCGCCTCGACCTCCTTGGCCGCCCGCAACGTCAGCTCCTGGTGCGCCCGGTGCATCGGGTTGCGCGTCTGGAACGCGACCACCTTCGTCCACCCCAGCTTGGCGAACTCGGCGCGCAGCTCGGCCGGCGTGTGGCGCAGCAACCGGTAGTCGTAGTGCGTCACCGGCTGCACCGCCGCCAGCCGCCCGCCCACGTAGCACGGCTGGGTCCGGTCCAGCAGATGCGCGACGCCCGGATGCTCCGGGTTGTTCGTGCCGAACACCGCCGCCGCTTCCGCCTCCCGGTCCGGCTGCCAGACGTCCTCGACGTCGAGGACGGCCACCATGACGCCCTCTTCGTCGCGCAGCGCGAGCTGCGATCCGGGCGACAGCGAGGAAGCGAGCGCGTCCGGCACGTCGAGCGTGATCGGCATGGGCCACAGGGTCCCGTCGCCCAGACGCATCTCGGCGCAGACCCGGTCGTAGTCGCGGCGGCCCAGGAAACCGGCGAGCGGAGAGAACGCACCGTTGGCGAGCAGCTCCAGGTCGCAGAGCTGGCGCGGCGTCAGATCGTGCGACGGCCAGTCGCGCGATTCAGCCTTCAGTGCGGCGCATCGATCATGGTCGGCGAAGAGACTGACGAGAGCCCCGCCGTGCGGGGCGATCAGATGATCGGACAAGGTGCGTGCTCCCTCTCTGCAGGCCGGTCGGACGACACGGCAAACCCTTCACTCTAGCACGCGACTCCCGACGCCTGGGAAGCGATGGGGGGGCTGGTGCGCGTCGCTTGACGCACGACCGCGCCGCCGGACTACAATGGCTGGAACGCACGCACCGTGATGACGACCCCGTTGACCACCTGCGCCTGTTGTTGTTGTTGCATGGAGCCCCGAGGGCTCCCCCGCGCCGACGGTCGTCCCGCGTTGCACGCCGAACCGTAAACGAGACTGAGCAGACGACGCACGACCCGAAGGCCCGGGGGGCAGACGCCCTCCGGGCTTTTTTTGTGGCTTCCGGACCGCGAGTGGAACCTGACGTGACGGACTTCGCCCCTACTGCCATTGGATTCGCCGCCGGCCTGCTGGTCGGCGCCACCTCGACCGGCGGCGGCGCACTGCTGACGCCGGCGCTGATTCTGTTCGCCCGCGTCCCGCCGTCGGTCGCCATCGGCTCGGACGTGCTGATCGCCAGCGGCATGAAGCTCTTCGGCGGCGGGTTCTACGCGTTCCGCCGAGAAGTGCACTGGCCGACCGTCGGACGCCTCGCCGCCGGATCGATTCCGGGTGCGCTGGCCGGCATGGCGATCCTGAACCGGCTGCCGGTCGACCGGATCGAGACGTGGCTGACCCATGCCCTCGGGTTCGTGCTGGTGGCGGCCGGCGCGGCGCTTCTGCTGCGCGTGACGCTGGCCGGCCGGCTGCGCCTACGCCGGACACCGGCGGCCGCAGTGACGATCGGGCTCGGCTTCGTTACCGGCGTCCTCGTGAGCATGACCAGCATCGGCAGCGGGTCGCTTCTCCTCTGCATGCTGGCGTTGGCCTACCCGCTGGGGGCGCGCGAGACGGTCGGGACCGACCTCGTGCACGCGCTCGTGCTGTCCGTGGTGGCCACGCTGGGCCATGCAAATGCGGGGCGCGTCGACGTCGCCCTGGCCGGGGCGGTACTCGCCGGCGCCGTACCGGGTGTATTGACCGGAGCGCGGCTCGCTACCGGCGTGCCGGAACAGTCGCTACGGGCCGCGCTGGCCGTCGTGCTCGTGGCGATCGGCGTTCCGTTGGCGATTTTCGGGATGTGACGGGGGCCCGTGCGCGGCCCCGAAAAGGAGATGCCTCGTGACATTCGACGTAGTCACCGATCGTGGGCACGACCAACGCGGAGACACGCTCGAACGATTCGCCGCCGAGCTCGAAGACAGGCCGGCCGCCGACCTGCTGCGGTGGGCCGTGGAACGTTACGCGCAGCGGCTGACGTTCGCGACCGGATTCGGTCCCGAGGGCTGCGTCCTGATCGATCTGATCGGACGGCAGCGGCTGCCGATCGATCTGTTCACCCTCGACACCGGCCTCTTCTTCGAAGAGACCTACGCGCTCTGGCGCGGCCTGGAAAAGCGCTACGACCTGACGATCCGCCGCGTGGCCCCGGAGGCGACCCTCGACGAGCAGGCGCTGGCGCACGGCGACCGCCTGTGGGAGCGGGCGCCGGACCGCTGCTGCGGGATCCGCAAGGTGGCGCCGCTCGACGTGGAACTGGCCCGCGTGGACGCCTGGATCACCGCCATCCGACGCGATCAGACGCCGCAGCGCGCCGGCGCCCGGGTCGTCGAGTGGGACGCGAAGTTCGGGATCGCGAAGATCAACCCGCTCGTCGCGTGGACGAAGCAGGATATCCGGCGCCACATCGTGGAACACGACGTGCCGTACAATCCGCTGCATGATCTGGGGTATCCGAGCATCGGCTGCCACCCGTGCACGAGCCGGGTGGGACCGGACGAGGACGATCGCGCGGGGCGCTGGCGCGACAGCGCCAAAACCGAGTGCGGGCTGCACGGCCCGGCGACGTCCCCGCGTTGAGGAGCGATAGGGAGATGCACCTCTACCCGGCCTTTCTGAAGCTGGCCGGCCGGCGCGTGGTGGTGGTCGGCGCCGGGCCGGTCGCCGCGTCGAAGCTGCGTGGGCTGCTCGACGCGGGGGCCGACGTCACCGTGGTGGCGCCGGAGTGGGTCGACGAGGCGGCCGCGGCGGACGTGACGCGGATCGAACGCGAGTTCCGGCCGGCCGATCTCGACGGCGCGTGGCTCGTCGTGGCGGCGGCGACGCCGGCGGTCAACCGGGAGGTGGCGCGGACTGCCGAGGCCCGGTGCGTGTTCGTCAACGCGGTCGACGATCCGCCGAACGCCAGCCTCTACCTCGGCGGCGTCGTTCGGCGCGCAGGCGTGACGTTCGCCGTCTCGACCGACGGGCGAGCGCCGGCCCTGGCCGGCCTGCTGCGCGAGGGTCTCGACGCCGTGCTGCCGCCGGAGGAGCTCGAGCGCTGGCTGTCCGAGGCTGCCCGGATGCGTGCGCGGTGGCGGGCCGAGCAGGTGCCGATGGAAGCGCGGCGCCCCGAGCTGCTCGACGCGCTCGTCAGGCTGTACGCGCGTGACCGGGACGATACAGGCAACGATTCCGCGGCTGCGCCACCGGAGGCATCGGCGTCATGACGGTCGGCGCGAAACTATCCGCGGCGCCCGACAGGCTCGGCTTCGTGTCGCTTGTCGGCGCCGGTCCCGGGGATCCGGAGTTGCTGACCCTGAAGGCGTCGCGGCGCCTCGCCGAGGCGGACCTGCTGCTGTACGACGGACTCGTTCCGGCCGAGGTCACGGCCCTGGCGACCCGCGCACAGCACTTCAGCGTCAGCAAGCGGGCCGGACGACCGTCGGTGGACCAGGAGACGATCCACCAGGTGATGATCCGCGGCGCGCGCCGTGGCAAGCGCGTGGTGCGGCTGAAGAACGGCGACCCGTTCCTGCTCGGGCGGGGTGGCGAGGAAGCGCTCGCGCTCCGCGCCGCCGGCATCCCGTTCGAGGTCGTCCCGGGCATCACGGCGGCGGTCGCGGCGCCGGCCCTGGCCGGCATCCCGGTGACGCACCGCGGGCTCGCCGCCGGATTCACGGTGGTGTCGGGACACGCGGCGGAAGCGTTCGAGCCGATCCTGGGCGCGGTGGCGCCCGGATCGATGACGGTGATCGTGCTGATGGGACTGCGGAACCGCGCGCGCCTCGCCGAGACGCTGCTCAGGCGCGGCTGGAACGCCCACACGCCGGCAGCTATCGTGCTGGCCGCGTCGACGCCGCGGATGCGTCTCTGGACCGGGCGTCTCGACGAGCTCGGAACCGCCCGCCTGGACATCCCGGACGGCGCGCCGGGCACCATCGTCGTCGGCGACGTGGCGAACCTGAGCGCGCGGATCGGGGGAACGGGGACGCCGGTGCGGACGGCCGGCGCCGTTCTCGCTGCCGACACGGACTCTCGACGGCGCACGCTAGCCCTGCCCGTGCCCCGGATGTCCGGGGCTGGACTGTAGTGAGCAGGAGGTCATCCGAACTCGTCCCGCAGTTCGAAGCCAAAGGTCATGGCAACCAGTTGAGTGTAGCCGTGCCACATCAACTGTGCGCCGGGCGGGTCGCGTTGGCGTCCGAGCCACCCGCCGAGGCGCCCGACCAGGCCGACAGCGTCGCCGAGGCGCGTCGGCGGCGGCAGCTTGCGTGAGCGGGCGAAGGTGGCGAGCACGCGCAACTCGCCATCGGAGAACAGCAGGTCGCCCGGCAGGTCGGGCACTTCGCGCCCGAGTTGGACCATCAACTGGATGCGCCACGCGATGACCATCTTGATGGCCATGGCGCGTTCGAGCCGCTCGGCCGTGTGGTGCTGCAACTCCTCGACCTTGCAGCCGGACTTGAGCACCCGGAAGTATTCTTCGATGCGCCAGCGCCGGACGTACCATTGCAGGATGCGCATGGCGTCGTCGGCGCTGCTCACGGGCAACGTGGTCAGCAGGAACCACTCCAGCGGCTCGACCGCGGGCGGTGGTTGTTCCTCGCGCACGTGGACGACCCACAGTGCGACCGGCTCGTCGCCGGGGCAGGGCAGCGGCACCTGCTGGTAGCGCAGCGTCACGTCGGCGACCCGCTCCGCCCGGCGGTCCTTGCGGGCCTGTTTGCTGGCCTTCACGCGCGCGCTCAGCCGCTGCACCTCGACCTTGGCGGCGCCTCGGGCCGGCGCGTTGCGCACCGTATCGAACAGACGGCGTGAGACCGTCTGCCCGTCGGGCGTCTTTTCCCTGCCGAGGACGCGGTCGGCCTTGGCGCGGACCAGCAGGTCGACCTGCTGGGCAGCCGCGCGGTGCTCGACGAACAGGTCGAGGAAATCGGCCTCGCGGTCCATCACGCACACCACGCGGGTCTCGGACAATTGTTCGGCTGCCTGCGCGCAGTCGCGCAGCCCCTCGATCCAACGGAACGACTTGCGCTCCTCGCGCGGCTTCGGGGGCGGCTCGCCTTCCGCCTCGGGATTCGGGGGCGCAGGCGCGTCGAAGGCGGCCCGCAGCACGCCCAACGCCAGCCCGTCGGGATTGACGGCCAAGGTCGTGTGCAACTCCAGGCCGCGCGCCACCGCCCCGGTCTGGTTCGAGCCGATGGCCCCCAGCCCCTGCGTCTGCCCGCGCCGGGTGAAGTTCAACCGGGTGCCGTCCTGGATGCACAGCACCGTGTCGTGCGCCTGCATCCGGCGCAGCGTCTGCTCGCGATGCGGCGCGAGGATGTTGTCGACCGTCACCGCACTGTCGGCGGGCTGGTCGATCAGCCGGTAATGGCCCTTGACCATCGCGCGGGCGCCGTGGGCGGCGCCGGTGATGGCGCGCATCGGAGACTCTGCCATTTGCTGCGCGCTCTGCACCAGCCGCGCGCTCAGACGCGCGTCGCCCAAACGCGCCCCGCCGAACTCGTGCTCCGCCCAGACCGCGGCGTCGAGACCGTCGCCAACCGCCAGCGGCGCCAAGACCGGTGCAGGCACTGCGAGGCGGGTGTGCCACGCCGGCTCCAACGCATACATATACACCGCCTTGCGCGTTTCCGGCGCCGCGTGCGTGCGATCCTGGCGACCGCGACCGCAGGTCTCACCCACCCGAACCCAGTTCGCCGCGCGCACGCTCGCCCCCGTCTGTTCGGTCTCGTCGACGAACGTCTCCAGCAGCCAGGGGCGATAGCCATACAGACCCTCGCAGTCGTCGCCGACCGTCCGGACGACCCGGCCCAGCACGTGCGAGGCCAGGTTGCGACACATAATGCCGGGGCGCACCAGCAGCCGGCACAGTCCCAACACCCGGTGCAGGTGCGCGCGCCGGCCCGCATCGTCCCACCCGACCCAGGCGTCGCGGGACCGCAGCCGCCGCGCACTCGCCGCAAACCCGACCCCGCCCAGCCAGCCATGCGCCGAACCCACCAGATACCGCAGTTGCGGGCCGACGAACGGACCAGCCCCGCGCGGGTGCTCGTACGCCATCAGCGTGTTCCAGACCTGCCGCTGCTCGTCGGTTTCCACCAGCTCCAGGGTCAGACCCACAACCTTGCCGACCGTGTCCGGCACGTCCACCGCCGGCGCCAGCGGGTGCGGGAGCACCCGCGCCCGGCCCCCACCACCGCGGGCACCTCGACCCGCAGGCAGCGAGACGTGGCCGGCCGCCTGCAGGTCGGACAACGCCCGGCAGCAGCTCGCGCGTTGCCACCGGCCCCGTCCGTCGCGGAAATCGAACGCTTCACAGACGCGATCAGCGACTTGGCCGAGGCTGCCGACACCCTGCGAAACCGCCCCGTCCAGCACGTCGCGCAGGCGGGCGAGGTTGTCCCGTAGAATACGTGAGACCTGATTCTGAATCTCCATGCCGGCCACCGTAGCGAAGTGGCGGCAGGAAGTCCAGCAAAAAATTATGGGCCACGGGCAGGGCTAGGCGAACCGCTTTCCGGTGATCGCTTCCCGCAGCCCTTCCAGGAGCCCTTCGAGCTTGGCCATTCGTTCTCGGAGCTGCCCGAGCTGCTCGGTCGTCTCCTTTCCCTGGGAGTCGATCCGGTCTCGAAGCTGTCCGACCTGCGCGTCTATCCTGTCGCGCAGCCGGCTGCCGTAACGCGCCGCGATCCCCCACACGCCGAGCAGTACTGCTGCGACCACGCCCATGGCGGTCAGCACGATCGGGATGATTCCAGCGCTCTCCATCTGTCTCTCGGCACGCTAGCTGGTACTTCCTTCACCGTGACGCGGGTCGGTTATTCGGCGGGTTCGGCCGCGGGGATTACTGCGCGCTCGAGTGTCGCGAGCCGCTGGTCGATTTTCGCGAAGCCCTGCTCGACCGTTCGCATCCGATCGTCGAGCCGCTGGTAGTCCTCGCGCATGTCTTCGCGCAGCGCCTCGATCCGGCTGCCGAGGTTCACGAAGAGGGTCGTGATCAGGACGGCCAGTCCGATTGCCGTCGTCAGGACCGTTCCGATCGTCGATCCGAGGATGATCTTCGTCTCGTTCGTCACCGTGGCGAATCTACTCCTTGCGGGCGCTGGCTGCAACGCCCAGCAACCTCTTCTCCAAGCATACTCTCACTGAAGTGGCCAGGGCGGGACGTTGGCGGTCATGGCTGGGGAAGTGTTACGCTGCCTGTATCGGTCTGAACGTGCGTCTTCGCGCGTGCCTGACGAGCGCATCGATCGGGTCGCCGCCGCCGCGGGCGTCGGTCGCGCCGAATCGTTGCATGCTGGGCCGCACGGCGGAAGAGAGGGTGGAAGAGACCATGAGCGAGCTGCTGGCGCTGGCCGGCATCAACGTGACCGTGACGGTAGCGTTCGCTGCCTTCATCTGGCGCAACCAGGTGCAGGCCGAGCGGCGCAACGACGCGGCCCACGCCGGCCTGAGCCGTCGAATAGACCATCTCGCAGAATCTGTCGGCAGCCGCATCGAGGGACTGACGGCCGAAGTGTCCGGCCTCGGCCAACGCTTGGCGCGGCTCGAGGGCTGGATCGAACGAGACCGCGTCGGGCAAGAGCAATCCTGACCGCCAGCCGCCAACCGTACCGCCCGTGCTCCGCCGCGAGCACCCGCGCCGCGATTCCCGCTACCACGTCGAAGGTTTCCATGAGTGCAGATCGAGGCCCACGGAAAGGACCTTCGGGAGCGCATTGCTTTCAACAGGTGATACGCTGAGCCCGCTTTCGCCTCACGCGGTGCCGGACGCGCACCTTTGAAGTCCAGGATCAGCAGAGGACGGCCTTCAGGGAATCCCGCGCGTAATAGATGCCGGCGTGGACGACGCCGCTGTTGTAGGTGCTGGCCTCCTGCCCGGGGCCGGGCAGGCATGATCACGACGGTAACGTGCATGCGCCGTGCGATTCCAGCTGCGAGGCGCGGCAGGTTGTAGGCTTGTAGGGGAAATGTCGGGATGGGCGGCCGGGATCTGATTGCGGGGTTGTGCCATGGATGATCCCGCGTACAAACAGTTGTTCTCCCGGCCACGCATGGTCGAGGACCTGTTGCACGGCTTCGCCGCCCGCGACTGGAGCCGCTCCCTCGACTTCGCCTCCCTGGCTCCACTGCCGGCCAGCTATGTCAGCCACGATCTGCGGCAGCGCCGGGCGGCAATCTGGTGTCGGCGCTGATCGCGCTGGAGACGAGTCGTGATCGGGAGCGGCTGCCGGAGTTGTTGGGGTCGTTGATCGGTCTGCTGCGGGAGCAGGGTGACGAGGAGTTGACGCAGGCGTTCCGGTCGTGGATGGCGCAAGTGTTGTTGCCGCGGCGTTTCCGGGGTGGGGAGTCCGAGTCGCTGCCGCGGCTGGAGGAGGTGCGCACGATGCTGGCGGAACAGGTTCGAGAGTGGACCGAGGAGTGGGTCGAACAAGGCCGCGAGCAGGGGATCGCGCAGGGCCGCGCCGAAGAACGGGCGCTGTTGTGCCGGCAGGCGGAGCGGAAGTTCGACGCAGCCACAGCGCGGCGGCTGGCCGCCGCGCTGGAGGACGTTGCCGACGCGGGCCGGTTGGCGCAGGTTGGCGACTGGATCATCGAGTGCGGGACGGCGGCCGATCTGCTCGCCCGCGTATCGGATGAGCGTCGACGCGGCGTATGAGGTGAACCGGGCGCAGGCTAGGAGTCTGCGCCGCAGAAAAACGATGCGACAATCGTAGGCCAGACCGACGACGGAAGGACTTGATGTCGACGACTTTTCGCCCCTACGCACCGGACCAATCGCTGCTGTTGCCGCCCGACGTGCGGGCGTGGTTGCCGGAGGGCCACTTGGCGCACCACGTCAGCGATCTGGTGGACGGTTTGGATCTGACGGCGTTTTACGTCCCGTATGAGGGGGACGGGCGGCGCAACGCGCCGTATGAGCCGCGGATGATGGTGAAGGTGCTGATCTACGCGTATGCGACGGGGGTGTTTTCGTCGCGGGGGGTCGCGAGGAAGCTGGAAGAGGACGTGGCGTTCCGGATGCTGGCGGCGGGCACAAGGCGATGAGCTACGGGCGGATGCAGGAGGAGGAACGGCGCCTGGTCGGCGAGATCCAGGGGCTGCTGGAGGCGGCGGGGGACGCCGACGCGGCCGAGGACGCGCGCTTCGGGGCGGACGAGCGCGGCGACGACCTGCCGGCGGAGTTGCGCCGCCGAGAGGATCGTCTGGCGGCGATCCGGACGGCGAAGGCGCGTCTGGAGGCGGCGCAGCGGGCGGCGGACGACGCGCGACGCCGTGAACACGGGTCCAGCCTGGTTAACGCGACACGCGCCGCCCAAAGTTGATGATTCACCGTTAATCGTGTAATTTAGCGGTGTGATCCGGTCGTTCGCCGACGTGGGAACGGCCGATGTCTACTACGGCCGCGATACGAAAGTCGCCCGACGGCTGCCGAAGCCGTTGTGGCCTGTGATCCGGCGGAAACTGGACGCGCTGCACCGCGCGCGGACGATCCAGGATCTGCGGCTACCCGCAGGCAATCGTCTGGAGGCGCTGAAAGGCGATCGGATCGGGTGCTACAGCATGCGGGTGAACGAGCAATATCGGATCACGTTTCGGTTTGAGGGAGGCTCTGCCGATGCGGTCACGTGCGAGGACTACCACTGAGGGGCCGCTGTCTGTACTGGATCTGAAGCGTCCACCGACGTCGCCCGGGGAGATGCTGCGTGAGGAGTTTCTCCGGCCGGCGAACCTCACGCAAGTCGAGGCGGCCCGGCGCATGAAGATCCCGCTGAACCGCTTGAATGAAGTGATTCGCGGCCGACGTGGGATCACGGCGGATACCGCACTCCGGCTCGCACAGTTGTTCGAGATGTCACCGGAGTTCTGGATGGGCCTCCAGGCCGACTGGGATCTCTGGCAGGCGGCGGCCGCGTTACGCAAGGCCGGGTAGAGCACTTCGATGTAGTCAACGTGTGCACGTTCACGGTCGCGCGCCGCTTGGTCGACGCCTCGGTCAGCCCGAACACCAGGCGCGCCTTCGTAGCCGCAGGCGACGATTTTGGGGCTAGGAGTCTGCGCCGCAGGACGCTTGCGGCACGAAACGGGTCGCCAGCCCACGCCCTGAGCTCCGTGTCGGGGCGGCTTCGCCGGTCGGCCGGGCGGGGTGGATTTTCGGTGGTTGGCGAACAGAGAGCAAAATTTGGTCCTCGCGGGCCGCACGGGCCGCCAGAGACCGCGGTGCGCGTCGATTTGCCGCCGTGGCGAGCCGCATTCCCCGCATCCTACGCCGCCATCAGCACGTGCAGGCGCTTGACGTTCAACGCCAGGCACACCAGGTCCCACTCGCAGCGCACCTTCGCCAGTCCACGCAAACTGAAGCGCCGGAAGCCCAGCGCGTGCTTGATCCAACCGTAGGGAGCCTCCGACAACCACTTGCGCTCCGCATACGCCGTCCGGCCCGCCGGCGTCGCCAGCTTCTCCATCATGCGACCCGTCGCCGGATGGGCCTCCAGATCGCGGGTAGCCGCCTGCTTGCCCTCCCGGCCCGGCGCCACATACCCGTCAACGCCCCGCTTTTCCAGGTCCTTCAGGTCCCGCTCGTTGCAGTACCCCGCATCGGCCAGCACCGTCTCCGGCTGCGCGTCGAACGTTTCCTTCACCGCGTCGAGCAACACCGGCAACTCACCCTGGTCGCTCGCGTTCGCCGTCAGATCCGTCGCCACCACCAACTGGTGCTCCGCGTCCACCGCCGCCTGCGCGTTGTAGCACTGCTGGAACCCCTCACTGCTCGTCTTCATGATCGAGCTCTCAGGGTCCGTGAAGTTGCTCTGCGCCTTCTCGTCCGGCTCGCCATACGCCCGCTTGTACGGCCGACCGCCCTTCGGGTTCCGGTCCTGACCCGGCTGCCGACCCCGCGCGTCGTCTGCCGCCCGTTGCTTTGCTTCCAGACGCGCCTTCGCCGCCCGAATCGCTGCCAAACGCGCTTCCCGCCGGTGCAACTCCGCCGGCAGATCATCGCCCCGAACCTCCGCGCCCAAGCGCGCGTCCTCGGCCTCGTCAACCGCGTCCGCCTTGCGCAACAGCGCCTCGATCTCGCTTTCCAGGCGCTGTTCCTCTTCCTGCATCCGGTCGTAGCTCATCGCCTTGCGCTTGCTCGCGTTCGCACGCACCTTCGTCCCGTCGATCGACAGCTTCCCCAAGCGCGCCAGACCCAACTCCTGCGCCAGACGGACCACCTCCACGAACAGCGCCTGGAAATCCTCCAGGTGCCGACGCCGAAACTCGCACAGCGTCCGGTGTTGCGGAAAGTTTCCCGCCGCCAGCACCCGGAACGCCACGTCCTCTTCCAGCCTCCGCGCCACCCGGCGCGACGAGAACACCCCGGTCGCGTACGCGTAGAGCAGAACCTTCACCATCATCCGGGGCTCATACGGCGCGTTGCGGCGGCCGTCTCCCTCGTACGGCGCGTAAAACGCGGTCAGATCCAGATCGTCCACCAGATCGCTGATGTGGTGCGCCAAGTGGCCCTCGGGCAGCCACTCCCGCACGTCGGGAGGCAACAGCAGCGATTGGTCCGGTGCGTAGGGGCGAAAAGTCGTCGACATCAAGTCCTTCCGTCGTCGGTCTGGCCTACGATTGTCGCATCGTTTTTTCTGCGGCGCAGACTCCTAGGCGAACCGCTTTCCGGTGATCGCTTCCCGCAGCCCTTCCAGGAGCCCTTCGAGCTTGGCCATTCGTTCTCAGAGCTGCCCGAGCTGCTCGGTCGTCTCCTTTCCCTGGGAGTCGATCCGGTCTCGAAGCTGTCCGACCTGCGCGTCTATCCTGTCGCGCAGCCGGCTGCCGTAACGCGCCGCGATCCCCCACACGCCGAGCAGTACTGCTGCGACCACGCCCATGGCGGTCAGCACGATCGGGTTGATTCCGGCGCTCTCCATCTGTCTCTCGGTACGCTAGCTGTCTGGCTCGATCCGAGGATGATCTTCGTCTCGTTCGTCACCGTGGTGAATCTACTCCTTGCGGGCGCTGGCTGCAACGCCCAGGGCGGGCAGATGAGCCTGCTGCGGGAACGAATGGCCCACCTGGAACAGTTGACGATCACGCCGGGACCGAGGCCGGCCACCGCGGCACGCGGGACTCGTCGGTGACGTCGAGATCGGCGCGATCACCCTGGCGCGGGTCTCCCGATCGATTCGCCCCATGGACGCGACGGCGACGCCAGCGACGCCAGGTTCGATACCGTCGACAAGAAGTTCGTCGGCATCGACGCCAGGTTCGACGCCAGCGACGCGGGTCTACAGGCGTTCAAGGTGCAGGTGGAGCGGCGGTTCGACGCGCTCGAACAGCGAATGTCGCGCCAGTTCATCTGGCTCGCCGGCATGCAGTTCACGGCGCTGCTCGCCATCATGACCGCTCTCTTCACGCGCTGAGCCCGGCTCTACCGGGGTGCGCCCGTCAACCGCGTAGGTCGCCGAGTGGCGCGACTCGAGGGCTGGCTCGAACGAGACCGCCTGGGTGCAGCACCGGACAGCGGCGCCATGCCGTGACCGGACCATCACACAACGCTCGTTGATCCGCGTGTTCAACTGGCTGTTCTGTTCACCGTCGCGATCAGGATCCCGGTAGAATCGTCCGCGCGTGGAGGCCTTCCGTCATGGTTTGGAGAGGAGGCATGCCATGATTTGTCCACCGGTACCACCGTCGTACGTCTCTGAGCGTCTTCTGCATCAGGCCGCTGGCATTGGGCGCGTGCTGACCCCAATGCAGGTCATCAAGCTCGTCTACATCAGCCACGGTTGGATGCTCGGGTTGCTCGACCAACCACTCATTGGCGAGCCCGTCGAGGCGTGGCGGTACGGCCCTGTGGTGCGAAGCGTCTACCGGAAGTACCGGAAGTACCGAGGGGATCCCATCGCCGAGCAGGGAGCGCCGCACGGCGACCGGCTGGCTCGACAACAGCAACACCTGATCGATCAGGTGTTCCAGCGATACGGCGAATACTCAGGGATCCAACTGTCGCGCTTGACCCATCAACCGGAGACCCCTTGGGCGATCGCTTGGCGGTCTGGAATGAGCATCATTCCGGACGAACTCATCCGAGTCCATTATCGTCGCCGTGGCGTGGAGTTGAACGCCGAACATGCCGGCTGAACTCTCGGTCCCTCAGGAGCCAATCCCCAGCGAGGGGTGGGCTGATGCCACCGAGGAAGAGCGGCATTGAAGTCCAGGATCAGCAGCCAGCCCTACCCGGGCGGCCAGGTCATGTCCCGGCCGGCGAGCAGGTGCGGATGGATGTGGAACACCGTCTGGCCGGCCGCGGCGTTGCAGTTGAAGACCTTCTGCGAGGAGCACGGCGTGCCGTGCGAGGGCTGCGGCAAGCTGATCGGCGAGGCCGCGGTCAAGCTGCTCGGCGATCGCCGGAACGCGCCGCTCAGGGTCGCCGACGTCGGGACCGGCTCCGGCTGTCTCGCGGTGGCGCTCGCGCGCGAGTTCCCGCGGGCCCCGGTGACCGCGATCGACATCTCGCCGGCCGCGCTGGCGACGTCGATCGTCGGGTCTCTCATCGCGGGTGCGGGCGAAAACGGACCCGCCAGGACATGATCACGACGGTAACGTGCATGCGCCGTGCGATTCCAGCTGCAAGGCGCGGCAGGTTGTAGGCTTGTAGGGGAAAATGTTGGGATGGGCGGCCGGGATCTGATTGCGGGATTGTGCCATGGATGATCCCGCGTACAAACAGTTGTTCTCCCGGCCACGCATGGTCGAGGACCTGTTGCACGGCTTCGCCGCCCGCGACTGGAGCCGCTCCCTTCTGCTGGACGAGGGCCGCGTCGGGGATATCGATCTGCCGGGCGGCAATCTGGTGTCGGCGCTGATCGCGCTGGAGACGAGTCGTGATCGGGAGCGGCTGCCGGCGTTGTTGGGGTCGTTGATCGGTCTGCTGCGGGAGCAGGGTGACGAGGAGTTGACGCAGGCGTTCCGGTCGTGGGTGGCGCAGGTGTTGTTGCCGCGGCGTTTACGGGGTGGGGAGTCCGAGTCGCTGCCGCGGCTGGAGGAGGTGCGCACGATGCTGGCGGAACAGGTTCGAGAGTGGACCGAGGAGTGGGTCGAAGAAGGCCGCGAGAAGGGGATCGCGCAGGGCCGAGAGCAGGGGATCGCGCAGGGCCGAGAGCAGGGGATCGCGCAGGGCCGCGCCGAAGAACGGGCGCTGTTGTGCCGGCAGGCGGAGCGGAAGTTCGACGCAGCCACAGCGCGGCGGCTGGCCGCCGCGCTGGAGGACGTTGCCGACCCGGGCCGGTTGGCGGAGGTTGGCGACTGGATCATCGAGTGCGGGACGGCGGCCGAGCTGCTCGGCCGCGTATCGGATGAGCGTCGACGCGGCGTATGAGGTGAACCGGGCGCCTTATGAGCGCAGCCGGATACCGGCGTAGCGCGCCACCGCGTCCCGCCAGTGCGGCATCTCGATGCCCGCCGCGGCGAGCTTGCGGTTCGACAGCGCGCAGAACCGGGGGCTCGGAGCGCGCAGGTTCAACTCGTCCAGGGTGATGCCGCGGATGGCGGACTGCACGCCGAGGCGCTCGGCCGGCTCCCCCGCCGGCACCGCCGCCACGTCGAACCAGGTGGCGTGACCCGACCCGACGCAGTGGTACAACCCGTGCGGCGCCGAGCCTTGCCACGCGGGCGCCTCGCCGCTCTCGGTTCTGCGCGGGGTCTCGCGACGGACTACGGCCGCGTGGCGACAGCGGCGGCGCCGGACTCGGTCCGCGGCGTCCACAGCACGTCGATCGCGTAGCCGAGATCGAGCCGTTCGCCGTGCCAGTCCGGGGTCGCCGTGTCCGGTCCGATCTCGATGCTGGCCGCGGCGAGGCGGGCGTCGGTGGGCGCCAGAGGCGGCCCGGTCCAACGGGGCGCGGCCGGCACGGCGGGAAACGGCCGGCCGTCGGGCCAGCAGAACGTGGCGTCGCCGGACGGACCCATCCGAACCAGGAAGCCCTCCTCATGGACCGCCCGATGGTGCCGGCGGCAGAGCAGCACCAAGTTGTCGAGCCGGGTCGAACCGCCGTCGGCCCAGTGCCGGACGTGGTGGGCGTCGCAGCGCCGCGCGTTGCAGCCGGGGAACCGGCACTGGCGGTCCCGCGCCAGCAGCGCCCGCCGGAGCGCCGGCGGGACGGTCCGGGTCTTCCGCCCCACATCGAGGACCGAGCCGTCCGCGTCGTGTCGCATCACGACCGCCCCGACATCGCACGCCATGCGGCGGGCGGTCTCGGCCGACACGCGGAGCCCGTCGGCGTCCTCGAGCGCGGCGTGCCCGGCGAGAGCGGCCCGTGACGCCGCAGCCGGCCGCGTCTCCGCGGAGACGTCCGCTGCGTCGGTCCGCTGCGCCTCCGCGGAAACGCTCGCCCGTCCGCCGGCTCCGGCCGGCCGCGTCTCCGCGGAAACGTCCGCTGCGTCGGTCCGCAGCGACTCCGGCTCGACGTGCAGCACGACCTGGTACCGATCCCCCGCCGTTCCGCGGTCCGGATCGGACGACAAGGCGCTTTCCGCCAGCAGTCCCAGCGCGTCCGCCTGCCGCTGGCCGAAGCTGGTCTCGGCGGCCTCCTCCGCAGAGACGTCCGTCCGCAACCGGTCGGCTGCCGACTCCAGCGCCCGCCGCACCACCGCACCCACCTCGGGCGACAGCCGCCCGCGGATCACCACCATCCCGTCGTCGTCGACCCAGGTGTTCAGGTTCCGGCGTTCGTGCCGCCGCCGGTCGTCGGCCGCCTCCGCCTGCCGGTCGACCCGGGCCCACGCCCGCGCCAGACGCTCGACGTAGGAGGCCGGCGCGCACTCCGCGAAACCGAGCAGCCGCCGCTCGTTGTCCGGTGTCGCCACCCGCGTCAGCGCCCGCACCTTGGAGTACGAGAGCTGCCCCCGCCACATCGCGTCGCTCAGCAGCGGGAGGTCTCCCAGCGCGCGGGCCACGCGCACCTTCTCGCGGGCGGCGCCCAGGGCCAGTCCGGTGCGCCAGTGCAGCCAGTGCGCGCAGGACTGGAAGCCACTCCACCCCTCGCGCTCGTCGAACGCGCGAAGCATCACGAGCAACTGATAGGTGGCGGCCTGGATTCGGGATGACAACTCGGCGATGTCATCCCCGAGGCGCTCGGCCTCGTCGCGGCGCCGGAGTACCGCCGCGCGGTGTTCCTCGATGGATGCCGGAGCGGTCGTGGTGGCCGTCGGCGCGATGGCCGACATCGACATGTCGATGACGGTGGCCTCGCTGCCGACCGTTGCAGTCGTGGGCTCGTCTCCGCAGCGAACCGGGCAGGTATGCTCTGACGCGACACTCATGCATCTATTGTAAACCCTTGTTTTGCAACGGCTTGAGAGCGTCTGTGCGCGTCTTGCCGGGGCGGGGCGACGGTTTGGGGTCACCTTCCGCGGTTGCGGGCCGCAGCGTGTCGATGTGTCGGTTTGAGAGCCGTTCCGGCAGTCATCCTGCACCGCCGACAACCTGCCGTCAGGAAGTTGTCAAGGAGAATCTTCGAGAAGTGGCACTGCGCGCTACGTCGGCCGCCGCCCCCCCGGGCGCGCCGGCGTGGCGGACTTCGAGGCCCTCGAACAGGCAGTCCATCACCAAGCCTCGACATCGCCGCGCAGTGGATGGCGCTGTGCGACGTCGCCGAGGCCATCCTATGGCGCCGGGACGGACCCGGCCGACCGGTGGGCCGGGGACCGCCGTGCCGAGCTGGACGCCGGCCGGCTCCGCGCCCTCGTCGCAGCGCTGCGCATCCATGTCGAGACCACGCCCGAGGCGGGACAGTGCATACACTATGCATTCGGGAACCGACACCGCAGGCGCTATCCGCGGTTCCGGGCCAAGGGCCTGTGCGTCTCGTCGGGCGTCGTCGAGGCCGGATGCAAGCAGATCGGTGCACGGCTCAAGCGCACCGGCATGCGCTGGACCGTCGCCGGGGCCAACGCCATCATCGCCCTGCGCTGCTGCATCCTCAGCGGACGCTTCGAGGACTTCTGGGAGCGACGAGCCGCAAATGCCGCCTGACGCTCATCTCACAATGATGTCGTGCACCCGCAGGGTGACGAGGAGTTGACGCAAGCGTTCCGGTCGTGGGTGGCGCAGGTGTTGTTGCCGCGGCGTCTCCGGGGCGGGGAGTCCGAGTCGCTGCCGCGGCTGGAGGAGGTACGCACGATGCTGGCGGAACAGGTTCGAGAGTGGACCGAGGAGTGGGTCGAAGAAGGCCGAGAGCAGGGGATCGCGCAGGGCCGAGAGCAGGGGATCGCGCAGGGCCGAGAGCAGGGGATCGCGCAGGGCCGAGAGCAGGGGATCGCGCAGGGCCGAGAGCAGGGGATCGCGCAGGGCCGAGAGCAGGGCCGAGAGCAGGGGATCGCGCAGGGCCGCGCCGAAGAACGGGCGCTGTTGTGCCGGCAGGCGGAGCGAAAGTTCGACGCAGCCACAGCGCGGCGGCTGGCCGCCGCGCTGGAGGACGTTGCCGACCCGGGCCGGTTGGCGGAGGTTGGCGACTGGATCATCGAGTGCGGGACCGCGGCCGAGCTGCTCGCCCGCGTATCGGATGAGCGTCGACGCGGCGTATGAGGTGTACCGGGCGCTTTGCGCCGGAGGTGACGCCCGCGGCTCGATTGCGGCGGCTTCACTGCATGCCGGCCCTCTATGCTGGAATCGCGCGCATGCGGCAGGGCCTGTGCTCTCGGCGCGGCAGCGGGCGCCGGCCGTTCGCCTCGCGTTCGTCGCCGGCCAACGCGCCCGGCTGCTCCCGCGCCTTGGCGAAGACCCCGGGAGGTCGAGTCCGGATGTCGCTCGACAGTGGGCCAGCGCATGCCGCCGTGGCGCTGGCGTAGCCGGTGGGGTCCGCGTTCAACCGGCGCTTCAGCGCCCGCCGTCGCCCCAAGGTCAACGAACCCGGATGGATGGGCTGCCGCGATATGATTGCGGCGTTGCGGCCATGGATGATCCCGCGTACAAACAGTTGTTCTCCCAGCCACGCATGGTCGAGGACCTGTTGCACGGCTTCGCCGCCCGCGACTGGAGCGGCGCCCTCGACTTCGCCTCCCTCGCTCCGCTCCCGGCCAGCCATGTCAGCCACGATCTGCGGCAGCGCCGGGCGGCAATCTGGTGTCGGCGCTGATCGCGCTGGAGACGAGTCGTGATCGGGAGCGGCTGCCGGCGTTGTTGGGGTCGTTGATCGGTCTGCTGCGGGAGCAGGGTGACGAGGAGTTGACGCAAGCGTTCCGGTCGTGGGTGGCGCAGGTGTTGTTGCCGCGGCGTCTCCGGGGCGGGGAGTCCGAGTCGCTGCCGCGGCTGGAGGAGGTACGCACGATGCTGGCGGAACAGGTTCGAGAGTGGACCGAGGAGTGGGTCGAAGAAGGCCGCGCGCAGGGCCGAGAGCAGGGGATCGCGCAGGGCCGAGAGCAGGGCCGAGAGCAGGGCCGAGAGCAGGGCCGCGCCGAAGAACGGGCGCTGTTGTGCCGGCAGGCGGAGCGGAAGTTCGACGCAGCCACAGCGCGCCGGCTGGCCGCCGCGCTGGAGGATGTTGCCGACGCGGGCCGGTTGGCGGAGGTTGGCGACTGGATCATCGAGTGCGGGACGGCGGCCGAGCTGCTCGCCCGCGTATCGGATGAGCGTCGACGCGGCGTAAGAATACCATCAGCCCCAAGGTGAGGACCCTGTCTCGGATTCGAGACCGACCGGCCGCCCTCCGTCGTCGCGATCAGGACCATAATGGTCCTAAAATGTGGTCATGCAGTCCATCAAGGTCACCGAGCTCAAGTCCCACTTGAGCCGGTATCTGCGGCAGGCTTCGCGTGGGGAGAGGATAACCGTCAGGGATCGGGACAACCCGATTGCCGAGTTGGGACCCGCTCGCAGGGAGCCGCTTTCCTGGCGTGACCGCCTGGTGCGCGAGGGCCGGCTCCAGCCCGGGACTCAGGACTGGGGCGCTCTGAGAATCTCCACCATCGAGCGGCACGTGGATATCCAGTCGTCGCTCCGCGCCGTCCGCGAGGATCCCGATGAAGTACGTCGACGCAAGCGCGGTGCTCCGAGTCCTGTTCGTTGAGTTCGGGCCGTCGGTGCCGCTGCTGGCCGGCGACCATGTGGTGTCCTCCCGACTCATCGAAGTCGAAGCGTTCCGTGCCGTCGATCGCGAGCGGCTACTCGGCGGCCTGAGCGATGCCGAGACGGCCATCAAGCGCAAGGAGCTGACCGAGCTGCTGGCGATGACGGATCTCACGCCTGTGGACGGCACGGTGATCGACCGGGCGAAGAGTTCGTTCGCGGTCAACCTGCGCGCGATCGATGCGAGCCACGTCGCAACGGCGGAGCTTCTGGCCGCTGCCGCCGACGGCGAACCGCTGGAGTTCTGGACGCACGACAAGCGTCAGGCCACGGCGGCCATTTCACGCGGGCTGACCGTCCGCGGCGTCGGTGCCGATGCTCACGATTGATCGCTCGGGCGGCCAGTCCTGGCCGTACTCCGAGCTGCTGCGGCCGACCCGCCGCGCAACCTGCCGTTCGACGACGCCCCCGGTCGCCGTCGTCGGCCTGCCGCCCTGGCGCGGCGGGTTCGGACGAGGCGGCCGATCTGGCAGCGTCAGCACGATGACGATGAATTCACTCCAGAACATCTGGGTATTTGAAGTGGTCCCGGTTGTTCAGACAGGTCGAGGACTTCGCTAGGAGCCCCGAGTTGGAGTGCTGGGTCTGGACGCGCGTGCGGAGCATTCTCGAGGGCAAGTCCAGCAAGGTGGCGGCGGCGATGCGGCGTGCGGCGACCGTCGCCGGCTTGTCGAAGGACACCCGCAAGCCGGTCGATGCGTGCGCGCAGGGCCGCGCCGAAGAACGGGCGCTGTTGTGCCGGCAGGCGGAGCGGAAGTTCGACGCAGCCACAGCGCGGCGGCTGGCCGCCGCGCTGGAGGATGTTGCCGACGCGGGCCGGTTGGCGGAGGTTGGCGACTGGATCATCGAGTGCGGGACGGCGGCCGAGCTGCTCGCCCGCGTATCGGAGGAGCGTCGACGCGGCGTATGAGGTAAACCGGGCGCTTTGCGCCGGAGGTGACGCCCCGCGGCTCGATTGGACCGACGGCGTGCGCGGCGCGGATGGGGGCGGCGGCACTGGTGACGCTGCCGTGGCTGGTAACGGCGAGCGTACGGCGACGGATCGCGCGGCGTTGTTGGGCAACGGCGAGTTGTGCACGTGTGTGGTAGTCTGTCGATAATGCCGAGTCGAGATGCCCAGTGGATTCTCGGGACCGTCATCGCTATCGCGATTGCCTTGAGCATGCAGATCAGCGGCGTCCGCGCCGACGTGCGCGAGCTTCGCGCCGACATGCGCGAGGATCTCCGCGACATGCGAACAGACCTCCGCGGCATCGATGACCGTCTGCGTGCTGTCGAACAGGCCGTGAAGCCCAATCAACCTGCAGAATAGCCTCGAGACGGTTTGGTGTCCGGGATCGTGCCGATGATCGCCTTCGTGTCCTTCGTCACGATCCTGTCAGCCGACGAACCTCAGAATGGCGCCGATCGCCGCCATCGCGGCGACGAGACGCCACGTCAGATCCGCCTTCAGGTTGGCCAGGTCGGCCTTCGTAGCGAGCTCGTGATCGTGTGCGGCGCTGGCCTGCCGAGCGATATCGACCACGGCGACGGCGAGCTCTTCCTTGGCGCCCGCGCTGGTCAACATCTTCACGGCCGCGTGCGTGTCGAAGGCCATCCCTTGCAGGTTATCACGCAATGCTGGCGCGGCGAACCTGCGCGTAACGCGCCACCGCGTCGTCCTCCGCGTCGCCGACCGCGTTGTACGCAGCGCAGTTGACGACCGCTTCCGAACGCACGTGCGACCCCGACGGTTTCGACCGCCTGTCAGAAGCCGCCCCGGACCATGGCCCCGTGCGACCGACTCTCGACGTCGGGCGCCGCCGGGCTCACCAGCAACTCGATGCAGAACGGGCTGTCGCCCACGTCGCGCGGTTCGACCGGATGCTCGAAGCTGCGCCAGGTGTCGCCGGAGAGCGAGAGCCGGCCGACCATGTGGCCATCGACCCGCACGGTCACCGTCTGCGAGGCTGAATCTGGCGCCTGGCGGACGTCGAACGCAATGCGTTCGGTGTCGGGCCTCAGGAAGAAGGCGGCGTAGTCGTCGGTTCGGTAGACTCCCCGGACGGAGGGTTCCGCCGTGTCGTCTTCAACCGCCGACATGCCGATCCGATGAGCCCGGTACTGCGCGTTACGGTTGGCCGTCGGGTTGAAGATCGCCCGCTGGTAGCGCCAGGCGTCCGAGCTGGTTACCTGTCCGTTGACCGAGTACAGGTGGAGGACGTCGAAGTACCGGCTCTGGAAGTCGTTCTGGCCTCCGCGTCCCCAGGCGTGATCCGCGTACGTGCGCTCGCGGGGAATTGCCGGATCCAGTGCCGGCGCCGACTTCCCGCTTCCCAGGGTGTTCGGCAGGCCGGCCAGGTCGAGCAGCGTGGCCGGCAGGTCGACGACCGAGGTGGGCGCGTTCGAGAGCTGCAGTGGCCCCCGCGCGCCGAACGGCTTTATCAGGAGCACGGGCGTGGCCTCGAGCTTCATTCGCCGCAGCGATTTTCCGGATGGCACGACTTCCCGCTCGGTTGGGGCATCGCGCGGGCCGAACAGGCCCAGCCCATGATCGGACGTGACGACGATGGCGCTGCGGTCGTAGAGGTCGAGCGTACGCAGTCGGTCGAGGAGTGCCTGCACGACCGTCAACGCGCAGCGTGCCTGATCCACGTAACCTGCCCGGGCAGACCCACCCCACCCACGTATTCGCAGTCTGCGTCCGTGGCGATCGGTGGATGGGGCGTGATCACGTGCAGGAACGAGTACATGGGGGATTCACCGCCTGCCTCCATCCCGCTGGTGAAATCCATCAGGAACGCCGTGTCTCCAAGAGCCCGCGGCGCGCCGGAAATCGGCCCCCAAAGCGACGCAGCCCGCTGCTGCAGCAACCACGCTCCGTCGCGATAGACGTCGGCCTTGACGCCGTGCGGTGCGTGCCGGAACAGAGACAGATCCAGCAGTTGGGCCGCCGTGCTGTCGAGGTAGGTGCGGTAGCTGCCGTACGGTCTCGGGATGGTGTATTCAACGGCGTCCTCGGCGCCGGGGAACGCTGCGCCGGGATGATCGCGGAAGTAGGCGGTCGCTGACCTGAGCCGGTACCCGTGCTGCCCGAGCGCGTGGAAGACGGAGGGATGCGCCCGTCGGTAGGCCGACATTCGCATGTCGTTGCGATACGGGATGCCGGTGAGCATCGCCGGCATGCTGGCCAACGTGGTCGGAAAGGCGCCCAGGTGATCCCGGTAGAAAGTGAATCCGGACCACGCGCGATCGAAGGTGGAGGGGTCGGCGTCCCGGATCTCGGCCAACATGTGCGACGGGAACATGTCGAGCACGATGTGGATGATGTTCCGGCTGCGTGACAGCTCGTAGACTTCCGGTGGCACCGGACTCCAGCCGGCTACCGCATCGTCCCCGTCGCTGCTCGACCCGCCGGGCGGCGCGAGCGTCAGCCCCAACAGGACGACAGCCTGCAGTGACATCAACAGCACGCTTGCCGCCGGTGCCGCCCGGCTCACCGCGTTTGCGAAGAACGTCGCCAGGCCGACCGCGGCGATCCACAGGCAGACTTCGAACGGGCCGCGCCAGGCGTGCGACGCGAGGTCGAGGCCTCCGCCGTCCAGCAGGCCGTACTCGGCGACCAGCAGATTTCCCTGCACCCAGAGCAGCACGCCGACCGCGCAGAGCGCTGCGACGTAGCCCCGAAACCACCGCGGCGGCAGGATGAACCCGAATGCCGCCAGCGCACCCGCGATCGGTGCGAGCAGCCAGATCCAGCGTGGCGCGAGGGTCAGGAACGGCACGAGGAACTCAGCCCGATTGGTGGTATGCACGATCCACGGCCCAAAGAGCAGCAACTGGCTCGGGCCGAGCAGCGCGGGAAACAAGACGACGCGCAAACGGCCGCGCACCTCGCTTGCGGTAAGTGCCGCGGCTACCCGGCAGGCCGTGCGCCCCGCCAGATAGGCCATTCGCCCGGACAGAATCGCGGCGCCGGCGACCCAGACGAGCAGCACCAGGTTCCCCAACTGCGCGGACACCGTCGCCAGCAGGTAGCCGTGCACACCCGGGTCCGCCGGGAACACGCGGTTGGCGCCGACCGGCTCCAACCGGCCGGCAGGCGGCGCCCATTGCACGCTCAGCGTCCTGGGGCCCCCGCGTTGCCAGTGGTCGATCTCGAGTCGATGCACACCGGTCTCCAGCGCGACGGTCTGTCTCCGGATGGTCAATTCGGCCGCGATCACGACCTCGTCGTCCACCCGCACGATCACGCCATCGTCGGCGCCGGCCCGAAACTCGATTCGTTCCGGGCGCGGGGAGAACCAGACGCCGCGCCAGCGAATCAAGTAGTCCCGGTTCGGCAGGTTCCGTTCGGCGATGAACGCCAGGTCCAGGCTCACGGCCCGATCGTCGACGCGCGGGATGACCGGGGCGTCGAATGCGGCCGGGGCCGTATCGCGGTGGAGGGGATAGTAGTACTCGCGTTTGAACCCTGTGGCGGGCGCCAGGGTTGCCGCCAGTTGCCAGAGCGCCGTCAGCGCGACTGCCGCGTACAGAAACCACCAGCACCCGCGCGGGACGCGTTGGAGCAGCTCCGACCGGCCGAACCATCGGCGCATTTGCGGATTGTCTCACCTGCTCGCGCACCGATCCAGGCGCCCGCCCCGATCGCAGCCGTCGCGGCGACGAGACTTGCGCGCGCAGCGCGCCACCGCATCCCGCCGGTGCGGCATCTCCACCCCGGCGGCGGCAGGCACAGCAGCGGCGTCACCAGGCATGCCCCACGTGTATGCGATATACTTGGGTCAGGGCGATGACCCAGGAAACTCTCGCCACGCTGCTGACCGGACTCGGCGTGATCGTCGCGGTTTGGGCTATCGTGCGCCGGGAGGTCGACGGCGTGCGCCGCGATCTGACCGCTCAAATCGCTGCGGTAAACACCAGGATCGACAATATCCTGCTCGCCGATCAAGGGCGAGAGCGATGAAGACACGACGAAGCCGAAGCGCCCTCGCGTCATGATCCACGCCGCCGGATACCGGCGTAGCGCGCCACCGCGTCCCGCCAGTGCGGCATCTCGATGCCGGCGGCGGCGAGCTTGCGGTTCGACAACGCGCAGAACCGGGGGCGCGCAGCGCGCAGGTTCAGCTCGTCCAGGGTGATGCCGCGGATGACGGGCTCCACGCCGAGCCGCTCGGCCAGCTCCCTGGCCACCTCGAGCCACGTGGCGTGACCCGACCCGACGCAGTGGTACAACCCGGGCGCCGGCGCGGCCCGCAGCAACGAGACCGTGGCCGCGGCGACGTCCTCGACGTGGCTCGGCGACACGACCCGGTCGACGAACGCCCGGACCGCGCGCCCCTCGAGCAGCGCGCCGGCGATGCGGTCGAGGCTGCCGCCGGGACGGCGTCCGTCCGCCCCCGGCCCGTTCATGCCGCCGCCGAACAGGCTCTCGACCCGCAGCACGTAGTGTCGCGCCCCTCGCGCGAACCACTCCCCCAGCAGCTTCGACGCGGCGTAGACGCTCTGCGGATTGGGCTCGTCCTCTTCGCGGTAGGGCTCGGACGCGGACCCGTCGAAGACGAAGTCGGTCCCGTAGTGGACGAGGGTGGCGTCGATCTCCGCCGCGGCGCGCGCCAGCGACCGGACGCCGAACGCGTTCACCTCCAGCGCCGCGACCGCGTCGTCCTCCGCCTCGTCGACGGCGTTGTAGGCGGCGCAGTTGACGATGACGCCGGGACGCGCTTCGGCCACCGCCGAGCGCACCCGGGACTCGTCGGTGACGTCGAGTTCCGCGCGGGTCAGCGGCACGACGTCGCAACCGTCCGCGAGCACGCGCGCCACCGTCCGGCCGAGCTGTCCGCCCGCGCCGGTCACCAGCGCCCTCACCGCGAGCTCGTGTCGACCAGGATCATCTCTTGCCTGCTCGCTCCAGCGCGGCTGATCCCGATCTACTCGTCGCTGTCGGCGGCGGGGATGATTGCGCGCTCGAGCGTCAGCAACCGTTGGTCCACCTTGGCGAACTGGATCTCGACGTTGCGCAGGCGTTCGCCCATCTCCCGCACGTCGCTCCGGAGGTTGCCGACGTCGCCGTCGAGGTCGCTGAATCGGGTGTTGATTTCGGCTCGCAGGTCCCCGATGCGGGGGTTCACGTCGTTGATCCGCGTGTTCAACCGGCTGTTCTGGTTGATCGCGATCCCTCCGAGCGCCGCGATGATGCTCCCGACCGTCACCATCGTCCCGATGATTGCCCACGTGTCTTTCGTCACTGCTCCGACTCTACTCCTCTCGTCCTACCCTCGCAACCGCGGGTAGTGTCTCAGTTTGAATCCTGCGCGGCGGCGCGCTTCTTGTAGGGTCCGCGCGGTCCGGGCTTCGCGGTGCGGGCGTCGATCAGCCCGACGATCCACTCGGCATCGCGCAGGGTGTCGGTCACGCCAGCTGCCATCGCAGGCGACATCCGCAGCGTCTTGTGCAGGCGGCAGAAGTTGTAGTGCACGAAGTAGAGCGCCAGCGCGGCCGCGTGGTTCCGCAGCTTCTCCGAGAACGCGTTGGTGAGCCGCGTGAACCGGCGCATCGACATCCGCATCGTGAGGTTGTGCCGCTCAACGTACGACGTGTTGATGTGGTCCGGGTCCGGCTCGCCCTGAACGGTCCGCGTGAACGTGCCCTTGCACTCTCCCGGGCTGTAGCGCGCGGCCGTCTCGCGCGGGTTTCCGAACACCTTAATCAACTGCGCGTAGTCCACGTCGGCCCCGAACGCATCCTCCACCGCACCCTCGTAGACTCGCAGGCCGTCCGACGTGAGCTGCACGCGGGCGGTCAACCGCTCGGCCAGATCCATCATGAAGTCGTAGGCGGCCTGCCCGTCACGCTCGCCGAGCAGCCACGAGACGATCAGCTTTGAGTCCGCGTCGATCGCCGTCCACGTCCACGTGTCGCCTGCACCTTCCGGCGCGGCCTTCGCGGTCTCGACGTTCTTCGCCTTCGCGTAGCAGAACTGCCAGATCTCATCGACCTGGACGTGTTCCGCATTGACGTTGCGGACCGTCTCGTTGTGGAACGCAACGCAGGCCGCGCCAGCGTCCACGAGCAGCTTGGTGGCGGTGTTGATGGACGCGCCCGTGACGCGGCTGATCGACCGCAGGGACGCGCCCTCAACGAGCAGGTTGATGATGGTCGCGCGCTTGGCAACTGACAGCCTGTTCATATTTCAAAATGATACAGACTGCAAGCAATTATGTCAACTAACCTTGCGGTCTGCGGTCTCTTTCTTGACGTGCCTACTCATCCAATCCCACGCTTTCTTAGGTAGCCACCCTTCATACCTGCCGGTGATCTCAATCGCGAGCACCTTCTGTTCTTTCCCCATTTCCCTCACGATATCCGCAAGCCTATCGCCCATGTCTTCGGCGGTCTCGGTGGTTTCTACGATCCACACGGAGTCCAGGAAGTGCCACCAGTGCTGACCGCTCTTCTGGACCGCCTCAGAGAGCGTGGGGTACTCATCCTTCGTGAGGCCGGAACAGGCGATGAGAACGGCACGCATCACACTGTTCGCGCCTTCCCGAGATTGGCCAAGTCCGACTGGGCGGCCGCCCCCTGATCGGAGCCAAAGGCGATCTTCCACTTCTCAAAGTGGGTCTCGGCACCGTACAGGAGATGCTCCGGGCGGTACCAATTCAGAAACGCAACCCAGATGAGGAGAGCAGTGCCAAGCGCCAGCCAACCGTAGAGGGCTGCGGATCTGGCTTCAACGCTGACACCAGAGCCCTCCCAACTTGATCCTGCAACGCCAGCGATAATCATCCAGATAGCGCGCGTGTAGAACGACATGGGCGTCTTCGGGTCCTTTCGAGAGACGATAGCGTGCAGCACGCTGGCCCACGACGACGTAGGAGCGACGTTCGTCATGCTCTGGCAGAAGTGGGCTCAACGGCGAGGGTAAGCGTGACTCACGCAACAATCATCTTCCCCACCGCGCGTTGGCCGCGCCAGCCGCCAAGTTACGCCGGCGCTCGGGCGTCAGGCTGGCCGCGCGGGCGTTGCCGCCCTGGCTGGCACGCCGGCTGTCCCCTACAGGATCTTTGCGGCGCGGAGCTTCGTGGGTTTCCTGGATCTCGCCGGTCGCGAGCCGGCCGACGTGGACGGCGCAGGCAACCGGATCAGCCGGCCGCCACTGCCCCTGCGGGCCTTTCGGCATGCGTCCTCCCCCCAGCTCTGGAGGGGCCATTCCCTCCAGAAAGAACGTGCCCTAAAGTTCCATGTTGTCCCGGCTGGCGGCAGGGGTCAAGGGGAAAAGGGGCGGTGGCCGGTGCAGCCGGCTCTGCGATGCCCTGCGCGCGTTGCGCTGAATTGTGCATTGACACAGAAGGCCCTGTCAATGCTGCCAGCTTGCCTCGCGGTGCTCTGGTTTGGGGTTGCATTTCAAACTGAGACACTACCCCACCGCGCGTAGCGCGCCACCGCGTCCCGCCAGTGCGGCATCTCGATGCCGGCGCGGGTCAGCGGCACGACGTCGCAACCGTCCGCGAGCACGCGCGCCACCGTCCGGCCGAGCTGTCCGCCCGCGCCGGTCACCAGCGCCCTCACCGCGAGCGTTCCTTCACCAGGGCGCGGGTCTCGCGATCGACCTGGCGGCGCTTGATGGTCTCGCGCTTGTCGTAGGTCCTCTTGCCCTTCGCGACGCCCACCGTCACCTTCACCAGGCCCTTCCGGAAGTACATCCGGACCGGCACCAGGGTGAACCCGCGCTCGACCATCTTCCCGATCAGCTTGCGGATCTCCCGCTTGTTCAGCAGCAGCTTGCGCCGCCGCAGCGGCTCGTGCTCGGCGTAGCCGCGGTGGCTGTAGGGGCTGACGTGCAGGTTGTGCAGGAACACCTCGCCGGCCTCGACCTTGCCGTAGCTGTCCTTCAGGTTGACCCGCCCCTCGCGGATCGCCTTCACCTCGGTGCCGAGCAGGACGACGCCCGCCTCGTAGGTGTCGAAGACGTGGTAGTCGTGCCGCGCCTTGCGGTTGTCCGCGATCGGGTGGATGCCCTCGGCGGCGTCGGCCTTCGTCGGCGCTGGCATGGCGGGGCTCGTCAGCCGCTCACGGTCGCCACGGGCCGCACGGCGGCGAGCCGCGCGGCCAGCCGCACGGCGGCAATCATCGCCGCCGGATCGGCCTTGCCCTGGCCCGCGATGTCGAAGGCGGTGCCGTGGTCCACCGACGTCCGCACGATCGGGAGGCCCAGGGTGACGTTGACGGCCCGGCCGAAGGCCATCAGCTTGATCGGTATGAGGCCCTGATCGTGGTAGCAGGCGATCACCGCGTCGAACTCGCCGTCGGCGGCGCGGCGGAACACCGTGTCGCCCGGAATCGGTTCGCTGACGTCGACGCCGCGCGCGCGGCAGCTCTCGACCACCGGCGCGAACACTTTCTGCTCCTCGTTGCCCAGCAGGCCGCCCTCGCCGGCGTGCGGATTCAGGCCGGCCAGCGCCAGCCGCGGCCGCGCCACCCCGAAGCGGGGCAGCTCGGCGTGCGCGAGGGCGATGGTCGTCTCCAGCCGCTCGCGGGTCAGCAGCGCGGGCACGTGGGCCAGCGGCACGTGCACGGTGGCGAGCACCACCGACAGGCGCCCCGCGTAGAACATCATCCGGACCTCGCCGGCGCCGGTCAGCTCGGCCAGCAGCTCGGTGTGCCCGCGCCAGCGCAACCCGGCCCGCGCCCACGCCTGCTTGTTGACCGGACCCGTGGTCACCGCGTCGATGCGCCCCGCCATTGCGTCCCGGACGGCGCGCGTGACCGCCTGGTAGGCCGCACGCCCGGCCACCGCCGACACCACGCCCGGCCGGCAGGCGCCGCTGCCCGGCGTTTCGTAGAGGACCGGCTCGCAGACCTCCAGCACCGACGGATCGCGCGCGGCGCGCCCGGCCACCTCCGGACCGATGCCGGCCGGATCTCCGGTCGTGATGCCGATGCGGGGGAGTGGCATGGGTTCGGACCGGCCGGCGCTCACGCGGAACCGCAGCCGCCGCAGCCCCCGGAGCCGCAATCGCCGCACGAGCCGGAGCCGCACGAGCCGGTGCGGCTGCACGACCCCTCGTGGGCGCAGCCGGCGAACTGCTCGCCCGCCGCGTTCGGCAGCTCGTAGCGCAGGCAGCACTTGAGCCGGCCGCACAGGCCGGACAGGCGCGACGGGCTGAGGCTGAGGTTCTGGCGCTTGGCCATCTTGATGGAGATCGGCTCGAAGCCCCGCAGCCACGTCGTGCAGCAGAGCGGGCGCCCGCAGGTGCCGTACCCGCCCAGCAGCTTCGCCTCGTCCCGCGCGCCGACCTGCCGCATCTCGATGCGGCAGTGGAACTCGGTCGCGAGGTCGCGGACCAGCTCCCGGAAGTCGACCCGTCCGTCGGCGGTGAAATAGAAGACGAGATAGGCGCGGTCGAGCTGCTGCTCGGCCCGGATCAGCTTCATCGGCAGGCCGTGCTCGTTGATCTTCAGGGCGCAGATGCGCTGCGCCTCGCGCTCGCGGCGGCGGTGCTCGGCGCGCGACGCGACGTCCCGCGGGGTCGCCCGCCGGACCACCCGGTCGGCCGACTTCGGCGACGGCGCCACCCGCTCGGCCGTCTGCGGCAGGGTCGGGGCGACGGTGGCGTACGCGCGCTGGTCGCCCCGCGCGACGACCACCTCGTCGCCCGGCTTGAGCGGCGGCTCGAACTCGACGCCCTCGAGCAGGAAGCGCCGGACGCGCCCCACCGGGTCGAACTTGACGCTGACGAAGGGCGCCGCGGGAGTGCTCATGTTCGCGTCCTCAAATCCGGCACGCCACCCAGTCGGCCACCACCTTCGGACTCGCGTTCCGCTCCACCGCGTCGAGCGCCTCGTCGACCGCGGCGAACGCCTGCCGGCCGCGCGCGCCGCCCCAGGCGGCGGCCAGCTCGCGGAGCGCGCCGTCGAGGTCGGCGTTGGCGAGCGGCACGGCGGCGCCGGCCGCGATCGCCGCGACGTCGCGCAGCAGCGAAGCCAGCGCCCGCAACCGCTCGCGCAGCTCCCGCCGGTCGGCGGCCGGCGCGCGCTTCGAGCCCTTCCCCGCCGCCCCCGCCGCGAAGACCCGGGCGCCGTCCAGGCGCGCCCGCGCGTCGCGCGCCGCCGACACCGACCGCAGCAGCCCGACCGCCGCCTCGCGGGTCCCCTCCCGGTCGCTCGACGCCAACTGCAGGGCGCGGCCGGCGCTGCCGCCGGCCGCCGCGGCGGCCGCGCGGGCGGCCCGCGCGTCGATTTCAGGCCGCCGCCTCAGGATTCCCGCGACCTCGTCGACGTCGAGATGGCCGAGCCGCAGGCGGGGACAGCGCGACCGGACCGTGTCCAGCAGCATGTCGGGCCGCGCCGTCACCAGCACGAACTGCGACCGCGGCGGCGGCTCCTCCAGCGTCTTCAACAGCGCGTTCTGGGCCGGCGGAAGGAGCAGATCGGCATCGTCGACGACGATCACCCGCCGCCGCCCCTCGAACGGGCGGTAGCCCACCTGCGCGAGCGCCTCCCGCACCGGGTCGATGCCGATCGACCCGCTTTCGCCGGGTGCGAGGACCACTACGTCCGGGTAGATGCCGCGCGCGATGCGCCGGCACGCCGAGCAGCTACCGCAGGCGTCGACCGCGAGGCCGGACTCGTCCCGCCGCGGCGCGCCGCAGTTGAGCGCCTGGGCGATCGCCTCGGCCAGCAGCCGCTTGCCGACCCCGCCGGGACCGGTCAGCAGCAAGCTGGGAGGCAGCGAATCCCTCGCGACCGCCTGCGAGACGCGCGCGATCACTGCCCGGTGGCCGACGATTTCATGGAACGGCATCGCCCTGCCGGCATCGTAGCACGGCGCGACCGGGAAACCGCCCCGCACCGCGCCGCTGCGGTAGTGGTCGGGTTTGGACCCGGTCAGTCCCCGTAGGCCTCGCCAAGAACGGTGAGGAGCTTGCCTTCCAAGCGCGCGAGCCGTTCACCTTGCGTGCGCACGTGCTCGTCCAGTCGGGAGATCGCCGCGCGCAGTTCGGTATGCGCCGTATCGTTGCGAGTCTCGTAGTGCGCCTGGATGCGCCAGACGCCGAGCAGCACGCCCGCGCCGGTGAGCACGACGGACACAATCTCCGGGGTCATCAACAGCAATCCTTCCAGTCGGCAGGGACGTCGTTCTTCACCCATGTCCGGCCAGCAAGGAACATGGCGAACAGCCGCGCGCCACGGCAGCGGTGATCCTTCGCGGCTGCGGAGTACCCCAACCGGTCCAGTTGATCACAGAAGTCCTTGAGCTTCTGTTTCAGTTCAGCCTCGGTCATGCTGCCTCCGGTGCCTCGTGCTCTTCGAGCAGTCCGACGATGTCGCGGATGCCGCCCGCATCGACCTGGAAAATCGACGCTGCATCAAGTGAAATCACGATACCACAAGTCGAAGGACGGTTCCTCCCCCCGCGCAGCGAGCGTCAGGTACGCGCGTCCGGGTGCCGCAGGATCCAGCTCGCCGCGTCCATCAGCGTATCGGCGACGGCGTCGGGCCGGAGGCTCGCGGGCGGCGCCTGCTCCTGGCTCCGGCCGTACCCGGTCCTGACCAGGACGCCGCGCGTGCCGGCGGCGCGCGCCAGGGCCACGTCGCTCCACTTGTCGCCCACCACGACCGAGCGCGCCAGGTCGAGGTCGAGGTCCCGGACCGCGCGGTGGACGAGCCCGGGCAGCGGCTTGCGGCAGTCGCACTGCCGGCGGTACGCCGCGACCGGCGCGTGCGGCTCGTGCGGACACTGGTAGTGCCCGTCCAGACGCTCGCCGATGGCGCCCAGGCGCCGGTCGATGACCCGCCGGACCTCGTCGACGAACGCCTCGGTCACGAAGCCGCGCGCCACCCCGCCCTGGTTGGTCACCACCACCACGGCGTACCCGGCGCGGCGCAGCAGGCGCACCGCGTCGAGGCTCCACGGAAACAGCCGCAGGCGCTCCAGGCGGTCGAGGTAGCCGACGTCCTCGTTGAGGGTCCCGTCCCGGTCGAGAAAGATCGCGGGCCTCATGACCGCCCCCGTTCACCCCGAGATTCAACGATCATGCTACGTCGTTGTTGCATAATGGACACACGCCCGATAATGGTACGCAAATGAAGAACACATTCTCCGTTGCAGCGCTCGCCGTGGCCGCCCTCTTCGTGATCGAACGGCCGGTCGAGGCCTACCTGGATCCCGGCAGCGGCAGCATGCTCCTGCAGGTCCTCCTCGGCGGCTTCGCGGCGGTCGGCGTCGTGACGAGGCTGTACTGGCATCGCCTGACGGTACGTTTCGGGCGCAAGACGGCCGAGCGCGACAGGCACTGACGGTGGCGCCGAACGGGCCTCCGAGCTTCGAGCCCGGATCCTTCCGGGATCCCGACACCCGGGTATTCCACCACGAGGGCGCGGTGTTCCGCGCCCTCACGCAACGCGCCCTGGCCGACTGGCGGCGGCTCGCGGGCACCCGCTTCTACGGGCGGATGACCGGGCAGGGCCACCTCGTCGGCACGCGGGAGGTGACGGACCGGGAGGATCTCCCGGCCCTGGACCCGACGTGGGCGGCGGTGCTGGAGCATGCCCGCATCCCGGTCGTGTCGTACCCGTACGAGTGGTCCTTCGGCATGCTGAAGGAGGCGGCGCTCCTGCAGCTCGACCTCACGCTCGCGGCGCTCGACGAGGAGATGACGCTGAAGGACGCCACCCCGTTCAACGTCCAGTGGCTGGGAATGCGCCCGACCTTCATCGACCTCGGCTCGTTCACCGCGTACGAGCCCGGCGACCCGTGGGCCGGATACCGCCAGTTCTGCGAGACCTTCCTGTACCCGCTCTTTCTGCAGGCCTACCGCAACGTGCCGTTCCATCCGTGGCTGCGCGGGCGCCTCGAGGGCATCACCGCCGGCGAGTGCCGGTCGCTGCTGTCGGCCCGCGACTGCCTGCGGCCCGGCGTGCTGGCGCACGTGTACCTGCAGGCCAGGGCGCAGGCCCGCTACGAGGACTCGGACGACGACGTCAGGGCGGAGCTGCACGCCGCCGGCTTCGGGGCCGCGCTCATCCGGAACAACGTCGCCCGCCTGCGCCGGACGGTCGAGGGGCTGCGCTGGACGCCCGCGCGCTCCACCTGGTCCGAGTACGGTCGCGAGCACGGCTACGGCGATACCGATCTGGAGCACAAGGCCGCCTTCGTGCAGCGGGTCCTGGAATCGCGACGCTGGCCGCTCGTCTGGGACGTCGGCTGCAACACCGGGGTCTACTCCCGGCTGGCGGCCGGGCACGCGGACTACGTCCTGGCCCTCGACGCCGACCACGTCGTCATCGACCGCCTGTACCGGGCGTTGCGGGAGGAAGGACATGCCAACGTCCTGCCGCTGGTGGCCGACGTCGCCGATCCGTCGCCCGGCCTGGGCTGGCGCGGCCGGGAACGCCTTCCGCTCTCCCGGCGCTGCTCGCCGGAACTCGTCCTGTGCCTGGCCCTGGTGCACCACGTGGTCATCGGCCGCAACGTTCCCTTCGACGACTTCACCGACTGGCTGGCGGGCTTCGGGGCCGAGGTGGTCCTGGAGTTCGTCGATCGCGGCGACCCGATGGTAGAGCGTCTGTTGCGCCAGCGCGACGGCACACCGCCCGACTATGCCCGCGGGACGGCCGAGGCCGCGCTGTCCCGGCATTTTCACCTGGTGGGACGGGAGACGTTGACCTCCGGGACCCGGACCCTGTACCACTGCCGGCCGAAAGCCGATGCGGACATCTAGTGCGGACACACCGCCCGCCGGCCTGGAAGCGCTGCACGTAGCCGGCCTCTGGGCCGTGGCCGTGGCCCAGCCGCTGTTCGACCTGCTGAGCCGGAGCCCCGAGTTCTTCGTTGCCCACGACACCCGGCCCGGCGACCTGCTGGGACTGGTCCTGCTGCTCTGCCTGGCCGGTCCCGCGTGCGGGTGGGCGGTGCTCCGCCTCGCCCGCCGACTCGGCCGACGGCCCCACGCCCTGGCCGCCGGCGTCGGGGTGGGCGCCCTGGCGGCGGCGGTCGCGCTCGCCGCCGTCAAGCAGGCCGCCGGCTGGAGCACCGATGCGTCGTTCGGCATCGCCGCGGCTTGCGGCGCGCTGGCCGGCTGGAGCTACGTCCGGTCGTCCACGGCCCGCCTCTTCGCCACCTGTCTCTCGCCGGCGGCGCTCGTGGCGCCGGCCGTGTTCCTGATGCAGCCGGCGATCGCACCGCTGCTGTCGTCGAGCGGCGATGCGCCCGCGCCGATCGCGGGCGTAGCCTTCCACGACCCGGCTCCGCCGGTGGTGGTCGTCGTGTTCGATCAGTTTCCGCTGGTCTCGCTGCTGGACCGCGAGGGCGGGATCGACCGGCGCCTGTATCCGAACTTCGCCGCGCTGGCCGACGACGCGACCTGGTTCCGCAACGCCAGCGCGGTGAGCGGCTGGACGCAGGCCGCCCTGCCCGCGATCGTCACCGGGAACTACCCGGCGCCGGGACGGCTGCCGACGGCGAGCGACCATCCGGGCAACCTGTTCACCCTGCTCGGGTCGCACTACCGCCTCCACGTCCTGGAGCCGCTGACCGAGCTGTGTCCCGGGACGCTGTGCGCGTCCCGCCGTCCCGGCGCGGGCGCCTGGCTCGCGGGGGTGCTGAGCGACCTGACCGTCGTCTATCCGCTGGCGGTGCTGCCGGCCGGCCTCTCCGCCGAGCTGCCGCCGGTCACCCAGTCCTGGCGCGACTTCGCGGCCGACGATACGTTCATCGGCCGCTGGAACACCCAGCGGGTGCAGGATCGACGCAGCAGCGCCGCCGACTACATCGCCTCGATCGCGCCGGCCGCCGGCGGCCGGCCGCCGCTCCACTTCCTGCACGTGCTGCTGCCGCACGAGCCGTGGATCCACCTGCCGGACGGACGCCCGCACACCCAGCGCCCCCAAATCGTCGCGGGGGTCCGGGATCGATGGCGCGAGGACGCCTGGGCCGTCACTCTCGACTACCAGAGGCACCTGCTGCAGGTGCAGTACACCGACGCGCTGCTGGGCGCGCTGCTGGAGCGCCTGCGCACCGTCGGGCTCTACGACGACGCGCTCATCGTGGTGACGGCGGACCACGGCGCCAGTCTGCGGCCGGGCCTGCGGTTCCGGCTGCCGACCGAGGAGAATTTCGCCGATGTCGCGGCCGTGCCCCTGTTGATCAAGCTGCCCGGTCAGCAGCGGGGACGCGTCACGGGCGCGAACGTGGAGACCATCGACGTCCTGCCGACGCTCGCCGCCGCGATTGGGGTCCGTCCGCCCTGGGAGACCGACGGCGAGAACGTCCTCGCAGCCGGCCGGCCTCAGCGCCCCTCGAAAACGATGTTCCTGAACCAGGCGCGCGATCGGCTGCATGGCCCGGCCGACCTCGGCGCCGCGATCGCGGAGAGCGTCGCGCACAAGCTCGAGCGCTTCGAGACCGGAGATCCGACCCGACCCCGTCTGGGCGAGTACGACAGACTCGTCGGCACGCCGGTCGCCGACCTGCTGTCGGATCGGCTGGCCCACTTCGAAGTCGTCGTCGACGACCTTCCCGCGCTGCGCAACATCGATCCGCAGGCCGACCTCGTGCCGGCGCGCCTCATGGGCGGGATCGTCCTGCGCGACCCCCAAGCGGCCGTTCCGCCCCTCGCGGTCGCGGTCAACGGGGTGGTGGCGGCGGTCACGCGAGTCTATTCCTTTGCGGCGTTCGGATACGCCCTGCCGTGGGAGGCCCTCGTCGACCCGGCCCTGTTGCGGCCGGGCGCCAACCGCGTGGGCGTGTTTGCGATCCGGCACGGCCCGGATGGCGCGGCCGTGCTGCTGGAAGCGCCCGGGATCGCGAGCCACCGGAGGGCGGTCAACCTGATCGCGCAGAGGATACCGGCGCTCCGGCACGTCGAGTCCTCCGGCTTTCTGCCTGCCGAAGGGACCGTGCATGGTCTGTTCCGCTGGACAACCGGCGCAGGGCGGCTGTCGGTGGCGATCGATCCGCTGTTTCCACCGTCCGCGCTGACTGTCCGCATCCTGACGACGGGACCGCAGAAGCGACTGCGGATCGCGGTCAACGGATGCCCGCTGTTCGAGGGCCCCGTCTGGGGACGCTGGGAGGAGACCCTGCCGCTCGGCGCGTGCGCGCTGGACTCGCCCACCCTGGACATCGAGCTGCGCAGCAACACGCACCTGGGCCCGACCCGGCCCCCGCGAGAGTTGGGCGTGGGGGTCGCCGCAATCGAGCTGCAGGGCGGCGGGTCGGCGCCGTAGTCGTCCACGCGGCACGGAGCCCGCGCGACCGGACACCGTGATGGGTTGGGGAAAGTGAATGGCGGGGCCGACGAGACTCGAACTCGCGACCTCCGGCGTGACAGGCCGGCGTTCTAACCAACTGAACTACGACCCCGCAAGGTCAGCGCGCAACGGCTGCGCAGCAGAACGATTATATCGTATTTCCGCCCGACCCGGGCGACTCCGATCCCGAGCCGCCGGCCCGTTGCGAGCGCTTCCCGCTGGGAAACTGGTGGGCGGTACAGGAGTCGAACCTGTGACAACCGGTGTGTAAAACCGGCGCTCTACCACCTGAGCTAACCGCCCCGAAGCGGGCCGCAACCGGCCGCAACGGCAGTGCTGCGACTATACCGCGAAGTCGTGACGGAGCGCGAAGTCGTGACGGTCCGTGGCACAGGGCTACGGTCGCCCCGCCAGCCACGCCTTCGCGCACAGCAACGCCACCGCGGCGGCCAGCCCGAGCACGGCCAGGTGCTCGCCGTTGGCGGTGGCGCGGCGCAGGCTGAACCGGCGGGGCGGGGCCGTCGCGTCGCCCGCCGCGTAGCGCGCGTAGGTGTCGCCGAAGTCCGCCCGCAGGGTCGCCTCCTCGAGCCGGATCGCCGCCGCCGTCATCACGGCAAGGTACGCCAGCACGACGCCGGCCACGAGCGGCGAGGCGGCCGCCACGACGAAGCCGACGCCGATGACGGTGGATCCGCAGTACAGCGGATGCCGCATCAGACCGTACGGCCCCGACATCGTCACCTCGCGGCCCTTGACGAGATGGCCGGCCGCCCAGAGCCGCAGGCCTTCCCCCAGCAGCGCGATCGGGACGCCGGCGGAGAGCGATTGCCACGACGGTCGGGCGCCCGCGAACGCCACCGCCGCGACGACGAAGCCGGCGATCACGCGGCGGCGCGCGACGTGGAACAGGAAGCGGAGGAACGGGTTGGCGTCGAGATCAAGCATGTCGGGTGCCGGCATCTCCGCAGCGTTCGATGCTCCGCAGGCGCCGGTCGACGGCGGCGCAGACCTGCTCGACCGCGATGGTGTCCAGACAGCCGGTGCGTGCCCGGCAGCGGCGCACCATGTGGACCTCGCGTCCGGTCCCGGCCCGCCGCGCGGCGCAGGCGCAGTCGGCAAACGCGGAGACGATCTCGTCGTCCGCCGACCAGGGACCGTTGCGGGCCGGATCGCTCGGTCCGTACAGGCCCACCACCGGCGTCCCGAGCGCGGCGGCGAGGTGCAGCGGCCCGGTGTCGCCCGATACCAGCAGCGCACCGGCCCGCAGCAGCGCGGCCAGCTCGACGAGGTCGGTCGGGGGCGCCGGCACCGCCGCGCCCTCCGACGCCGCCACCACGGCGGCGGCGCGGACCTCGTCCCCCGGCCCCCGAAGCACGACGCACGGCCGGCCGTGCGCTCGGCCGACGTGCGCCGCGACCGCGCCGTAGCGCTCGGGCGGCCAGCGCTTGGTGGACCACGCGGCGTTGGGGTTGATCATGACGTAGCCGCCGCCCGCCGGGCCGAGACGCCGCCGCAGCGCGTCCACGGCCGGCGACGCACCCACCCGGATCGGGAATCTCCAGTCGCGGTCGGCGACCCCCAGGGCGCCGAGAATGCCCAGGTTGCGGTCGACGACGTGCCGCGGGCGGCCCGGGTCGGCGGTCTCGGTATGGAGCCAGCGCGCCCAGCGCTCGCGCAGGAACGGCGCCCCGAAGCCGATGACGCGGCGCGCGCCGCTGAGCCGCGCCACGAGCGCCGACTTGCCGAGTCCCTGCACGTCGAGGGCGACGTCGTACGGCACTTCCCGCAGCTCGCGGCGCAGCGCCGCCCAGCCCGCCACCGCCGGCCGGCCGCGGGTGCGCAGCACGAGGCGGCGGTCGAGCCCCGGCACCAGGTCCAGCAGGCCGGCGTAGCGTTCATCGATCACCCAGTCGACGACGGCGCCCGGAAACCGGCGCCCAAGGGCGGCGACGACCGGAATCGTGTGAACGACGTCGCCGAGCGCCCCGAGACGGACGATCAGGACACGCATCTCGTCGGTCCGGCTCATCCGGGCCGCGCCCGGGATATCCGGCTCAGGAGGTCGCGCGTCGAGTGGTCCTTCGGGTCGCCGACGATGGCGGTCCGCCCGCCGTAGGCGCGCACGACCTCGCGCTCCGGCACCGTATCCACGGTGTAGTCGGTCCCCTTGCAGTGGACGTCGGGGCGCAATCGCTCCAGCAGACCGGCAACCGTGGCCTCCTCGAAGATCACGACGTAGTCGACCATCTCGAGCGCGGCCAGAATCTCCGCCCGCTCCGCGGCGTCCTGCAGCGGGCGGCCGCTCCCCTTCAGCGCCGCCACCGACCGGTCGGCGTTGACGGCGACGAGCAGCCGGTCGGCTTCCGCCGCCGCGCCGCGCAGGTAGCGGACGTGCCCGACGTGCAGAAGATCGAAGCATCCGTTGGCGAGCGCGACGGTGCGCCCGGCGGCGCGGTCCGCCGCCACCAGCGCCGCGGCCCGATCGTGCGAGACGACGCCCCCCACCGCCCTCAGCGCTCCTCTCGCCGATCGCGCTCGAGATCGGCCCGGATCGCCCGGATAAGCTCGCCGCCGGCGACCGTTGCGGTGCCGCGCTTCATCACCACCAGGCCGCCCGCGTAGTTGGCGAGGCGCGCCGCCTCGTACAGCGACGCACCGGCCGCGAGGGCGAGCGTGAGCGTCGCGACGACGGTGTCTCCCGCCCCGGTCACGTCGGCCACCTCGTCGGACCCGAATATGCCGATGTGGTCGGTCGCCAGCCCGGGGACGAACACCGCCATCCCGCGGCTGCCGCGGGTGACGACCACGCCGCCCGCCTCCGTCCGCTCCAGCAAATCCCTCCCGGCGCGCTCGAGGCGCGCCGGATCGTCGCCGATCGGCCCGCCGAGCACCTGCTCCGCCTCCGCCTCGTTCGGCGTGCACGCGGTGCAACCCCGGAAGGCGGCCAGGTTGTGGCGCGAGTCGACGAGCATCGGAATCGGCAGCCGCCCGCCGCGAGGCGCGAGGCGCTCGCGCAGCCGGGCGAACAGCGCCGGCGTCACCAGCCCGGACCCGTAGTCCGAGACGAGCACCGCGTCGCAGCCGTCGAGCGCGTCGAGCGCCGCCTGCCCGAAGTCGGCGGACGCCGCGGCCGGATCGCCGCACGGCCCGCGATCGACCCGCACGATCTGCTGGCGCGCCGTATGCAGGCCTCCGGCGAGGATACGGGTCTTGACCGGCGCCCGATAGCCCGCCGGGCGCAGCACGCGCGAGGTGTCGACCCGCGCCCGCAGCCCGTCCAGCAGCTCCCGGTCGCCGGGACCGACGAGGCCCACGAGCCGGGACTCGCCCCCGAGGGCCCCGGCGTTGCTCGCCGCGTTGCCGGCGCCGCCGGGCACCACCGCGGTGCGATCGTGCTCGAGGATGAGGACAGGAGCCTCGCGCGAGACGCGGGCCGGGCGCCCGTAGAGGAACTGGTCGGCGATGACGTCGCCGATCACCAGGATCCGCCGGCCGGCGAATCGCTCGGCCAGACCGATGAGCCGGAACGGGAGGTCGGCTTCGTGCCGCTGCGGGTACGCTCCTGGCGGTGGACTCACGGTAGGGCGCCTGGATTCTAGCCCGAAAACCGTCGCCAGCGGCGATGCATCCACAGCCACAGACACGGGTCGCGCCGGACGTACCGCTCCAGCAGATCGGTGCAGCGCTGCGTATAGACGCGAACCGCGTCGGGATCGTCCGGGTCCGGCGGGGTAATCGGCGCCTCGTAGACCAGCCGGTAGCGGTTGCCGGGCAGGGGCAGCGCGAAGACCGGAACGATGGCCGCGCCGGTGTGCAGCGCGAGCGACGCGATCGCCGACGTCGTCGAGGCGGGGCGCCCGAAGAAATCGACGTCGACGGCGCTGCGATCCTGGATGTGCTGGTCGATCATCATGCCGACGGATCCGCCGCGGCGCAGCTCGCGCAGCAGCTCGCGCAGCGCCCCCTGCCGCGGCAGAACGCGCGTGCCGACCCGGGTGCGAATCCGCTCCACGAGCCGTTCGAGGAGCGGGTTGTCGAGGGTGCGCGCGACCATGACGATGGGCTGGAAGCACAGCGCATGCACGATGATCTGCAGCTCCCAGCTTCCGAAGTGACCGGCGAAGTACATCACCCCCCGGCCGCGGGCCATCGCCCGCCGGACGTGCTCGGCGCCCTCGACGTCGACCAGCGGCAGCATCTGCTCCAGGCTCATCGCGTCGAAGCAGAGAAAGTCGACGATGTGGCGGCCGAGCTGCGCGAACGTCGCGCGCAGGACGGCCCGGCAGTCCGCTTCCGTCCGCTCCGGGAATGCCGCGCGCAGGTTGGCCACCGCCAGCTCGCGGCGCGAGCCGTGGAGACGGTGGAAGAGCGCCCCGAGCGCCCCGCCGGCGGCCAGGCTCACCGGCCGCGGAAGCGTCCTCGCCAGCATCCGGACCGCCAGGACGGCGCCGTACTCCAGCCGGTGGCGGATCGAGACGCTCACCTGCCGTCTCCCGCGCCGGCGACGCGCTCGAGCAGCCACGCCCGAAAGCGGTCGGCCGGCTCGACCGTCACGCGCAACGGCACGGCGGCGACGGCAAAATCGAACGGCGCGAGCGGTGCAAGGCGCACGGCGTCCTTCTCGGTGGTCAGCACCAGGCCGGCGCCGTGCGCGGCGGCCAGCGCGGCGATGCGGCGCACGTCGGCCGGCGTGAACGGATGATGATCCGCGAACGCGAGCGCGCCGGCAACCTCGAATCCGGCGGCGGCCAGCGCGTGCCGGAAGCGTTCCGGCGCGGCGATGCCCGCCACCGCCAGCACGCGGCCTGCCGACAACCCGGCCCGCGCGGTCGTGCCCGCGATCGGGCGGGGAGGCCCCAGCGATCGGCGCAACAGAAACCAGGTCGGCACGCCGAGCCGTTCGGCCACCGCGCCGGCCGCGGCGGCGTCGGACGCCTCGACGACGAGGGCGTCGGCCAGGCGTGCCGTCGCCGGGCGCTCGCGCAGGCGTCCGGCCGGGAACGTCGGCTGGTCCACGTCGTCCGCGCTCGCGAGCACGAGGTCGAGGTCGCGGGCGAGCTGCAGGTGCTGGAACCCGTCGTCGAGGACGTGCACGGTCGCGCCCAGCCGCGTCTCGGCCAGACGCCCCGCCGGGTAGCGTTGGCGGCTCACCAGCACCGACACCCCGTCGAGGCGCTCGGCGAGCATGCGCGGCTCGTCGCCGGCGGTGTCGATTCCGGCGCGCAGCCCCTCCGGGTCGCGCACGACGACGACGCCGCGGGTGCGCATCCGCCGCCCGTAGCCGCGGCTCAGGACCGCCGGGCGTTCTCCCGCGTCCCGCAGCAGCTCGGCGACGAGGGCGGCCAGCGGCGTCTTGCCGCTGCCGCCGGCGGCCAGCGCGCCGACGCTGACGACGGGCCGCGACAATCGGCGCCGTGCTCCCGGTCGCCGCTCGTACCACCGCCGGCGCCACGCGGCCCCGCCCGCGTAGAGAGCGCTCAGCGCGCTCAGCACGTCCCGGCCTCCGCCGCCGCGCTCGGCCCTGTCCCCGGCGGCAGCAGCTCCGCCGCCGCTTCCAGCGTGCGCCGCGTTGCCCCACGGTTCCGATCGACGACGGCGCGCGCCGCCTCACCGAGCCGCGACCGCCGCTCGCCATCCTGCATCAGGCCGGCCAGCGTCTCCTCCAGCTCATCCGCGTCCCGCACCTGGATCGCCGCGCCGCGCGCCACGAGCTCGCGCGCCACGTCGGCGAAGTTCTCCATGTGGGGGCCGAAGACGATCGCCCGGCCGAACGCCGCCGGCTCGATCGGGTTGTGACCGCCGGCCGGGACGAGGCTCCCGCCGACGAACACCGCCGACGCGATCTCGAACAGCCGGCCCAGCTCGCCCAGCGTGTTCAGGATCACCACCTCGGCGCCTGGATCACGCCCAAGTTCGAGAGCACTCCGCATCCGCACGCGATACCCTGCGCGCGCGGCGATCCCCCGCGCTTCGTCGAACCGCTCCGGATGGCGCGCGGCGATCACCAGCAGCACGTCCGGCGCCGTCTGCCGGACGCGGCCGAACGCGCGCAGCACCGGCTCCTCTTCGCCCCGCAACGTGCTGGCGGCAATCAGCACCGGCCGGGTCCGCGCGAAGTCGAACGCCGCCCGCAGGCCGTCATCCGTCGCCGCCCCTGCCCCGGAATCGAGCGGCAACCCGGTCGGCTGACCGCCGACCGCGTCGAACTTCAGGCTGCCGGCGACCACCACGCGGGCCGGGTCCGCCCCGATTGCCACGAACCGCTGCGCCCATGCCTCCGTCTGTGCGCAGACGCGCCCCACGTCGGCCAGCACCCGCCGCATGCAGCCGCGAACGAGACGATAGCGCCGGAACGAGCGGTCGGACAGCCGGCCGTTGACGATCAGGGAGCCCACCCCGCGCCGCCGGCAGGCCCGAAGCAGATTCGGCCAGATCTCGGTATCGACCACGAGGAGCAGCTCGGGCGCGATCCGGTCGAGGGCGCGGTTCACGAACGGCCGAAAGTCGAACGGCGCGTAGCACACCGCGTCGACCTCGCCACCGAAGCCACGGGCCACCCGTTGCCCCGTCGCGGTCGTTGTGGACACGACCAGGCGGTGCTCCGGATACGCCGCCCGCAGCCCCCGCAGCAGCGGCCGGGCGGCGAGCGCCTCGCCGACGGAGACGGCGTGCACCCAGATGGACGGCCGGCGGTCCGGATTGACCGCGGCCGGCAGGCGGCCGAACCGCTCGCGCAGACTTCCGGGCTCCTTGCCCCGGCGCCACACGCCGTACGCGGTCGCCGGCAGGACGGCCAGGAAGTAGACGAACAGCAGGATGGTATAGATGAGATGCATCGAAGTAGGCGGGACCGGCTACTCGCGTTCGGTGTGCAGGGAGTCGATGAAGCGGTCGATATCGATGTACCTGGCCGCGAGGCAGTGGTTCATGCCGGTGCTCTCGAGAGTATGGTCGATGGCGACGCGGGTGACCGGGATGCGTCTGGTCTCGCCGCCGGCGGTCACGGTAACTATGTTGGCGGGGCGGCCGGGGGCGGCAGGTTCGATGTCGATGGTCTCGTAGCACGCATCGTTGACGGCGGCGATGGCGCTGTCGACGAGGTCTGAGACGGGGACTTCGAGCGGTGTGTCCGGAGATATGGGCTTGAGGGTTCGACCGGCGTCGCGTTCGATGTTGCGACGGCGAGTGTGCCATATGAGTGCGGCGTCGCGCTGGGTCTCGGGGGAAAGGGTATTGACAGCCCACTCGAGCTGTTGTGGCTGGCGGCGGCAGGCGATGACCACGTCGTAGAGATCGCGGGCCGGCGCGTCGGTGAGACGATTCAGCAACTTTCCGGCGAGGATCTGGGTGGTTGAGAGCACGTCGAAGAAACGGTCGTTGAGGGCGGCGATGGCGTTACCGGCGGCAGGCGACGGCGGGACCTTGTAGACGTGAAGGCGACCGTGCGGAAAGGACATCCGGATGGAGCCTTTGCTGTAGCCTGTGAGACTCCCGCCGAAGGGCTTCATGGCTTCGGTGAAGACATTGGAGTCACGGCGGTCGAGGTCTTCGATCTGCCAGTTGGCGGACGTGGTCAGGTCGATGTCCGCGCTCTGCCGGTGACGCCAGCGGGCGGCCAGGATGGATCCGCCGCCCATCATCCAGCTTGCGGGCCTTGTTTCGTACGAGCGGCGGAGGCGGTCGAGTTGGCCCCGTACGGCCGTCCACAGGGTTTTGGACGGCTCGGTGAGTACAAGCTTCTCCGGGGAGTCCGGGGAGGAAGGTGCGGTCAGTCTTCCCATGGTTCGAAGCCGCTCGTTTCGCCAACCAGGGCGTAATGGTTGATGATGCGGATTCGAGGGTACACGTCGAAGTCGGCATTGTGGAGAGCGGTGACGAGGGTGCGCCAACTGTACGCCCGCTCGGCCCAGGCGTGGACGAGCTCGGTCTCCGTGGATTCGAGAGCCCAGGCGTAGACGATGGTCTGTTGCCGGGGCGACGGATTCTCGGCATGCACGGCTTCGTGGAACTCGGCCGGCGTCGGTTGCCGGATCCAGCCGGCGCAACCGAGACCGAGCCGGGCCTCGATCGTGGCGCTGCGGGGTCCGGTGCGATCGGGATCGATGCGAGGCCAGAACCAGTAGCCGGGATCGAGTGGAGCGAGCTCGTCGCTGAATGCCTCGGGGGGAGCCAGAGCGCAGGGACGGAGCTCCATTCCGTAGCGCTTGAGGCGTTCCCACCGTTCCTCGAGGCGGCGGCGCAGCTCCGGGCCGAGGGTGCAATCCGGAGGCCATCGGAGTCCAACGTCTCGCAGGTCGTGCCGGACAGTCATGGCCAGCGTTCCTCGGCTGTCACCGTCCCCGATCTCATCCTGGATTGTACCTTGCCAGCCGCTGCCCGCGTTGCGGTTTGACCCGCTTCCGCGGCCGTCGGTACAATTGTTCGTTTGGCTTCCGCACGGGAGGCCCCGCCGGGGAGTGCAACGCCGCAATTGTCGGCTGTCACATTATCGAAACAACAGGATCGTCGAGATGCAAGGTCTCACGGAGGAGAAGCAATGGCCATCAAGGTGGGAATCAACGGGTTCGGACGGATCGGTCGCAACATCATGCGGGCCGCCCTGCAGAGCGGGGAGCGGGAGATCGATTTCGTCGCCGTCAACGACATAACGAATCCGGAGACGCTGGCCCACCTGTTCAAGTACGACTCGGTGCTCGGCAACCTGTCCGACGAGGTCGCGGTGGAAGGCGACGGGCTGCGCGTCGGCGCGCGCCACTTCAAGGTGCTGTCCGAGCGCGACCCGGCGGCCCTGCCCTGGGGCGACCTCGGCGTGGAGATCGTGGTGGAGTCGACCGGCCTGTTCACCAGGCGGGACGACGCGGCCAAGCACCTCGCCGCGGGCGCGAAGACCGTGATCATCAGCGCGCCGGCCAAGGGCCCCGACCTGACCCTGGTGCTCGGCGTCAACGACGACACCTACGACCCGGCGCAGCACAGGATCATCTCCAACGCGTCGTGCACCACCAACTGCCTGGCCCCGGTGGCCAAGGTGCTTCACGAGAGCTTCGGCCTGCTCCGCGGCTGGATGACGACGGTCCATTCGTACACCAACGACCAGAAGCTGCTCGACCTGCCGCACAGCGATCTGCGGCGGGCGCGGGCGGCCGGCATCTCGATGATCCCGACCACCACCGGCGCCGCGGCCGCGGTCGGCCAGGTGCTGCCGGAGCTGCAGGGCCGGCTCGACGGAATCGCGATGCGGGTGCCGACACCCAACGTGTCGGTGGTCGACCTGGTGGCCGAGATCGGCAGCAAAGCCAGCGCGGAGGAGGTCAACGCCGCGTTCGGCGCCGCGGCCGGCGGCCCGCTCGCCGGCATCCTCCAGTTGTCGCGGGAACCGCTGGTCTCGATCGACTTCAAGGGGAATCCGCACTCGTCGATCGTCGACGCGTCGTACACGAAGGTGATGGAGGGCGACTTCGTCAAGGTGCTCTCGTGGTACGACAACGAGTGGGGCTACTCGTCCCGCTGCGTCGACCTGGTGAAGCTGATCGCGGCCAGGAGCGCGTAGGCGGTCAAGCGTGGCCAAGCGCTCCATTCGCGACCTCGACCTCGCCGGCCGGCGCGCGTTCGTGCGCGTCGACTTCAACGTGCCGCTGGCGGAGGGCGCCGTGGCCGACGACACCCGCGTGCGGGCGGCGCTGCCGACGCTGCGGTACGCCCTCGACCGTGGCGCATCGCTCGTGCTGGCCTCGCACCTCGGCCGGCCGCAGGGCAGGCCGAAGCCCGAGCTGAGTCTCCGGCCGGTGGCGGCGCGGCTGGCGGAGCTGCTCGGCCGGGGGGTGAGCTTCGCTGCCGACTGCATCGGCGAGCCGGCCCGGCAGGCGATCGCGCAGGCCGGTCCGGGCGGCGTGACCCTGCTGGAGAACCTCCGCTTTCACGCGGGGGAGGAAGCGAACGACCCTGACTTCGCGGCGGCGCTGGCGGCGCTGGCGGACATCTACGTCAACGACGCGTTCGGCTCGGCGCACCGCGCCCACGCCTCGACCGCCGGCATCGTCGCCCACGCCGCCGGCGCCGCGGCGGGACTGCTGCTCGACCGCGAGCTGGAGCACCTCGGGGCCCTGCTGGCCGCCCCGGAGAGACCGTTCGTGGCGGTGCTCGGCGGCGCGAAGGTGTCCGGCAAGCTGGAGGTCATCGAGAACCTGCTGCCGCGGGTCGACGCGCTGCTCGTCGGCGGGGCCATGGCCTACACCTTCTTCCGGGCGCGCGGGCTGCCGACCGGCCGCTCGCTGGTCGAGCCGGATCTGGTCGAAACCACGCGGAGCGTCGAGCGCAGCGCGGCCGAGCGCCACGTGCGGCTGGAGCTGCCGGCGGATCACGTGGTCGCCACCGGGCTCGAGGCCGGCGCCGCCTGCGAGTGCCTCGCGGTGGACGACCCGGCCATCGGCGAGCGGCTGGGCGTCGACGTCGGTCCTCGGACGCAGAAGACCTACGCGGACATCATCGGCTCGGCCCGAACCGTGGTCTGGAACGGACCGCTGGGCGTGTTCGAGGTCGACGCGTTCAGCCAGGGGACGCTAGCCGTCGCGCGGGCGGTCGCCGCCTCGGACGCCACGACCGTCGTCGGCGGGGGCGATTCGGTCGCCGCCGTCGCCAAGGCCGGGGTCAGCGAGCAGGTGACGCACATCTCGACCGGCGGCGGGGCGTCACTGGAGTTTCTCGGGGGCCGCGCCCTGCCGGGCGTCGCGGCGCTGCCGGACAGCGAATGAGCGCTCCGGCCGGGGATGGAGAGAACGATGCGCAAGCCGGTACTGGCGGCCAACTGGAAGATGCACAAGACGGTCGCCGAGGCGACCGCGTTCACGACGGCGTTCCTGCCCCTGGTGGCCGACGTCGCCGACGCCGAGATCGTGCTGGCGCCCCCGTTGACGGCGCTCGCGGCGGTGGCCGGCGCGTGCCGCGGCAGCAACGTCGCCGCCGCCGCGCAGAACGTCCACTGGGAGCCGCAGGGAGCGTTCACCGGCGAGGTGAGCCTGGCAATGGTCCAGGACGCAGGCGCGAGCCACGTCATCGTCGGCCACTCCGAGCGGCGCCACCTGTTCGGCGAGGACGACGGCGCGGTCAACCGCAAGACGCGGGCGGTCCTCGCGGCCGGCCTGACGCCGATCGTCTGCATCGGCGAGACCCTCGCCGAGCGCGAGGCAGACGAGACGGCGGCGGTGCTCGACCGGCAGATCGCCGGCGGGCTGGCCGGACTGGCCGCCGCTGAGGTGGGCTCGATCGTCGTCGCCTACGAGCCGGTCTGGGCCATCGGCACCGGCCGCACCGCAACGCCCGAACAGGCGCAGGAGGCGCACGCGCACGCCCGCCGGCGCCTGGCGGCGCTGGTCGGGCAGGAGGCCGCGGACGGCTGCCGCCTGCTGTACGGCGGGAGCGTCAAGCCCGCCAACGCCGCCGACCTGTCCGCCCAGCCGGACGTCGACGGGGCGCTCGTCGGCGGCGCCAGCCTCGACCCGCACCGCTTCGCCGAGATCATCGCTGCCGGCCGACCGCGCTGATTGGAGTATCATTAGAGGCTGTGCTGAACATCATTCTGTCCGGCGTCTACGTGCTCTCGTGCCTGCTGCTCATAGTCGTCGTGCTGCTTCAGCAGGGCAAGGGGGGCGACATCGCCGCCGCGTTCGGCGGCGGGGGGTCGCAGGCCGCGTTCGGCGCGCGCGCCGGCGCCTCGTTGCTGACCCGCGTGACGACGGTGCTCGGGGCGACGTTCATGGCCGGCTCGCTGGTCCTGGCGATGATCGGACAGCGGGGACCGAGCTCGGTGCTCGGCGGCCTCGACGCGCCGGAGACGGCGCCCGTCGAGGTCGAGGAACCGGCGACCCTGGCGGAGCCGTCCGTAGCGGACGAAGACTCCGAGACCGGGGACTCGGCGACGACCGAAGATCCGCAGTAGCCGCGCCGGAACGTCCGGCCGGACGCCCGCCCACGAACGCGGAAGTGGCGGAACGGCAGACGCGCCAGCTTGAGGGGCTGGTGAGCCAATGGCTCGTGGGGGTTCAAATCCCCCCTTCCGCACCAACCTCCTGCCGAACAGCGGAATGAAGTCAGCACTGCAGCAACGCGCCGAAGCCGCCGCCGAGCGGTTCAGGACGGCCAGGAAACCGGTGGTGATCGAATTCGCCGGCGTCCCGAAGGCGGGCAAGACCACCACGCTCGGCCAAGTCCATGCCTTTCTCAAGCGGTGCGGGTTCCGTGTCGAGGTCGTCGTGGAACACGCATCGATCTGTCCGATTCGGGACAAGAAACACGCCAATTTCAACGTCTGGACTGCCTGTACGACGCTGTCTCGAATCCTGGAGAAGACGCAGATCCCGTCGCGGCCCGGTGATCCGGATGTACTGATTCTCGACCGGGGCTTGTTCGACGCGGTGAACTGGTTCGCGATCATGGAGCGCCTTGCCAGAATCCGAAAGGCCGAGCGGGAGCTGATCGAGAGATTTCTCCTGATGGACGATTGGCGCAGACGCATTACCGGCGTGATCGTGATGACAGCGTCCCCCGCCGACTCGATGGAACGCGAACGCGGCTACCTGCCGGTCGACGGAGCGACCGGCTCCATCATGAACGATGACGTGCTGCGCACCATGCTCGAGACGACCCGGGAAACCGCTGGAAGGCTGCGAAGGAAGCACTTCCAGATCTTCGAGGTCGACACGTCGCGGAGTGTCTCGGCCGGCCCCCAGGCGACCGCCGAGGAAGTCGCCGACCTCGTCCTCGGTCTGATCGAGGAACAGCTCGAAGAGGAGATCCTGTTTCTTCCCGCGGACACCGCGGCGCCACTCTTCGAGGCGGGGACCTGGATCGGCAAGACGGCGGCGCAACAGCTTGTCGATTTGTTCACCACCAAGGGCGCGTTCAGAAGCCGTGAGACGGTGGAGTCCGACCTCGAGCTGGTTCAGGCGCTGCCGGTCGTGATAGTGCGCAACCGGCGCGGCGACATCCTGCGACTGAAGCGCAAGGAGCAGCGCAAGGACAACCCGCTCCACGGCAAGATCGTGATCTGGGCCGGCGGTCATATCAGACGGGAGGATGGCGCCAATGGGCCATCCATCGGACACGGCGCGATTCGTGAGCTTCAGGAGGAGCTCCGTCTCAGCGTCGAGCCACGGGAACTGAAGTTGCTCGGCGCGGTCTGGATCCGGAGTCGAGCCGGCGACAGGACGCGCCGCCACGTCGCCATCGTCCATGAGTGGCGTGCGCAGACGGACGACGTCGCCGTCGCCCTGAGCGCCACCGAGTTTTTCGAGCGCCGGGGCACGTCACTCAGCGGGAGCTTCGTCGCGCCGCATCAGCTTGCCACGGATATCGACGACGGCCGGATCTGCGAGCCCTGGAGCGTCGAGATCGCTCGGCACCTCTTGCCCGAAGGCGAGCTCGTGGCACAGCGGCTCGTCTGATCACATCGACGCGAACGGCTTTACCCCGGCCGGCAAAACCGGCATCATGCGGGGCGTGCGCAATTCCCCCTCCGCCGCTCCGCGGTTCGTGCTGGCTCTCGTCAGCACCCTCACCGCGCTCTCCCTGCTGGCCGGCGTCGCGTCCGCGGCCGACGACGACGAGCCCGGCCTCGGTCCGCCCGCGTTGTACGACGCGCTGCGCGCGGCCGAGCCCGAGCCGGCCGGCCACATCCTCGGCGAACGGCTGTGGATCGACCGCTTCGAGTTCGAGCTCGAGCGCGGCGAGCTCTACCTGGTCCCCCCGATCGGTGATCGTGCCCCGGTCGCCGTGTATCTCGGACGCGGCACCGTTCGTGCGTGGCCGCCGGACGGCGTGGAGCACCAGCAGCTCCGCAAGCTGATCGACGAGGACCACCTCGAGGAGGAGTTCGAGCGGTTCGTGTTCTGGTTCTCCGGCGACCTCGGCGAACGGCTCCGCGCGCTCGTCACCGAGCCCCCGCCGGCCAGGGGCGGACGCAGGGCGCGGCGGCAGCTCGAGCGCGCGGTGGACCTGCTCGAAGACCGGCGCGAGACGCTCCTCGAGGACAGACTGCGGAACCCCGATGCCCGCGTCGCACTGGACCTCTGGCAAGCCGCGTCGGGGCTGGCGGCGCCCGACCGTCCCTACTTCTTCGCCGAGATCGATGGACGCGAGCACGACTGGTTCTCCATCGAGATCGAGCCGCTGGACCTGGAGGAAGTCGTCATCGGGGAGTTCGACAACCGCCGGAAGATGACCGACGTCTGGATGGGCTTTCACGCGCTGGACGAGTTCGAGCCCGCGACGCGGGAAGCGACGGTCGGCCGCTTCCCCCGCGATCCGGAGGCCGAGGGGCCCGTCGATCCGGACGCCGAGCGGGACGACGACGAGTGGAGCTTCCGCGACTACGGCCTGTCGCCCCGCCTGCTCATCCCGGACCGGGAGCGTTGGTTCCCACGCGTGCAGGTAGCGCGTACCGACGTCGACCTGGCCATCGAGAGCAACGGCGACGCAAAGGCGAGCGTCGCGTTGGTCGTCGAGCCGCTCGTGCCGCTGTCCGGGCTGCGGCTGAGCATCTCGCCCTTCGCCGACGTCAACGACGTCCGCTGGCGTCTCGACCTGCCCCCCGCTGTCGACGACGTGACGCGGGTGGGGCTGCTCGCCCCCGGCCGCGCGCCGCCGGACGAGGCGGACGACGAGCCGCCCGGCCCGGACGAGCCGGTGGCAATCGCGGGCGAGCGGATCCACTACGTGCAGGAGACCCACGACCGGCGCTTCGACGAGGACCTGCACGACCCGTGGCTCGTCGTGCTCTTGCCGCGGCCGGTCGCGGCCGGCGAGCGGTTCGTGCTGGAGATCGCCTACGAGGCCGAGCTGGTCGAGCGCCTGCGCGACGCCTCCGGCTACCTGCTCAAGGACACCACCTACTGGATCCCCCGGCATCCGGACAACCGGAAGCGGCGCTTCGACCTGACGTTCCGCGTGCCCGAGCGGCTGCGGATCGCGAGCGGCGGCGTGCTGGCCGACGAACGGGTCGAGGACGACACCCGGATCATGCGCTGGACGACGAACCGGCCGGTCCGGGGGACGATGTCGTTCCACATGGGGCGGTTCGAGGTGGACGAGGTGACGCGCGAGGGCCTGCCCTCGGTCGCCGTGTACGCGGACCGCAACCACCTCGGCTTCGCGCCCGGCAACCGCGAGAAGACCCTGGACGACCTCTTCGGGTCGTTGCGCACCTACAACGACTACTTCGGACCCTATCCGTTCGATTCGCTGCTGGTCACCGAGACGCGGGGATCCGGCGGACAGGCGTTTCCCGGCCTCGTCCTGCTGACCTTCCAGGTGTTCGGCGCGTTGCATACGGGAGAGTCCGAGCTGTTCCGCGCCCACGAGGTCGCCCACCAGTGGTGGGGCGCGGGGGCGGACTGGGAGTCGTACCGCGACCAGTGGATGACGGAGGGATTCGCGAACTATTCGGCCGCGCTCTACGCGCTGGCGGGTCTCGGCGAGGAGGACCAGTTCCGGGACATGCTCGACGCCTGGCGCCTGGACGCCCTCGGGGAGGTCAACGTCGGCCAGGGCTTCGGGAAGCGCTACGGCTTCCGGCCCGCCATCATCCGCGAGAGCGACGGCAACGAGTCGGGAGCGCTGGTGGTGGGCTTCCGGCTGCGCACCACCGACACGCCGTTCGACTACCGCCTGATCGTCTACGAGAAGGGCGCCTTCATCCTGCACATGCTCCGCATGCTCCTGATGGACCTCGACACCGGCGACGACGACCGGTTCCGCGACCTGATGCGCGGGTTCATGCGCGACCACGTCGGCAAGGTCGCGAGCACCCGCTCGTTCGAGGCGGCGGTGACGGAGGCCTTCGGCGAGCCGATGGACTGGTTCTTCGACCAGTGGGTCTACGGCGTCGACGTGCCGACGTACCGCCCGGACCTCGACGTGTCGCCCCTGCGCGACGCGCGGGAGCCGTTCGTGCTGCACGGCCGCGTGCGGCAGGAGGACGTTCCGCCGGGATTCCGGATGGCCGTCCCCATCCGCCTGGAGTTCCGCGACCGCGAACCGATCGTCCGCCGGATCTGGATCGATCGGCCGGAGGTCGAGGTGGAGATCCCGATCCCCGCCGAGCCGACCCGCATCGAATTCAACCACCTGCACGGCGTCCTCGCCCGCGTGCGCTAGCGGTGAACGGCCGCCCGGCCCGGTGCGGTGAGTTACAATGGAGGCGTTCGAATCCTGCTGGATGGGGAGCCCAGCGCCGCCAGCGGGACACGGAATCCGGTCGACGGTGGCGACACGTACGGTGCCGCCCGCAATGTCGTGACGTAGCTCCCGCGACGCCGGCATACGGATCCTGCGAAGGGCATCCGCGATGCGTGACATACGAGAGGTACGCACCTACATCGACTCGCACCGGCGCCGCCGGCAGAGCAACAAGGTCCTGCACGGGCATCCGTCGCCCGTCTTCTGGCTCGATCGGGACGTCTCCGTGCCGGCCGTCATGCACAACCGGCGGCACGCGGTCGGCGGCGTCCACAAGCGGATCAACCTGTACGTCGGGACGCCGTACTGCCTGCCGACCAATCCGGGACGCTGCGGATTCTGCCTGTTTCCGACCGAGGTCTACCGCGACAGGCAGCAGCTCGACACCTACCTCGACTACCTGACGCGCGAAGGCGAGATGTTCCGCCCCCACCTCGAGGACGCCGAGCTGGCGAGCATCTATTTCGGGGGCGGCACCTCCAACCTCTACAAGGCCGACCAGTACGCCGCCCTGATGGACATCGTCCGCGGCGTCTTCGACGTCCCGCCCGACATCGAGGTGACGCTGGAAGGCATACCGCAGACGTTCAGCCACGAGAAGCTGGCCGCCATGAAGGCGTGCGGCATCAACCGCATCAGCATGGGCGCGCAGCAGCTCGACAACGAGCTGATCAAGGCGAGCGGGCGCAAGCAGACCGCGGATCAGGTCTTCCGGACGCTCGACTCGTGCCGGACGCTAGGCCTGCCGGTCAGCGTCGACCTGATCTTCGGTTGGCCGAACCAGACGACAGACCACATGCTGCGCGACCTGAAGGCGCTGGTCGACGCCGGCATCACGCACCTGACGCACTACGAGCTGAACGTCGCCGGGCGCACCGACTTCGCGCGCAACCGGCGCGACGCGCTGCCGTCGACCGAGCAGAACCTCGAAATGTACCGGATCGGCCGGGACTATCTCGTTTCGGAGGGCTTCACGCAGGTGACCCCCTACGACTTCGAGCGCCGCGGGCCCATGCCGAGCAGCTATCTGTACGAAGAGCTGTTCCGCAAGCCGTTCCGCGAGGACCAGGGGCGGCTGGTCGGCTACGACGCCTGGGGCTGGGGATTCGCCGGCATCTCGTTCTTCTTCGGTACGCCGCAAGACCCCGGCTGGGCCTACATCAACCAGGTCCGGGTCGACGACTACTTTCGCGACATAGACGCCGGGCGGTTTCCGGTGATGCGCGGCTTCCGCTACTCCACCACCGACCTCCGCCTCCACCTGCTGTTCCAGGAGCTGCAGAGCCTGGAGGTCGATCGCCGGCGCCACCTGGCCCTGGTCGGGCGGGACCCGGTCGCCGAGCACCGCCCGGTGTGGGACGCGCTGGTCGACCTGGAATGGGCGACCGTCGACGAGGACGTGATCGCCATCGAGGGGGACGGCGCCTTCTACCTGCCGCTGATCCAGAACGCGCTGGCCCACGACCGGCTGGACGCGATGCGCAAGGAACGGCGGACCACCACGGACGTCGCCGCCATGCCGGCGGCCCGCGCGAGCTGACGCGATCAGCCGGCCGGAGCGCCGCCCGACTCCACCGCCGCCGCGACCGCCAGCGTCCGTTTCGCCGACGCGATGACCGGCCGTTCGATCAGCTTGCCGTCCACCAGCAGAACCCCGCCCCGGTTCCGGTCGTAGGCGTCGACGATGCGCCACGCCCAGGCCACCTCCTCCGCCCCCGGCGAGAACGCCGCCTGGATGACCGCGACCTGCGTCGGGTGGATGGCGGCCTTGCCGCCGAAGCCGAGCCCGCGCGTGCGGCGGCTCTCGGCGGCCAGGCCGTCGAGCGCGGGCACGTCCATGAACGGCGAATCGAGAGCGCCGACCCCGGCGACCGCCGCGGCGACCACCACGCGCGAGCGCGCGTAGAGGGCGGCGTCCCAGCCCACCTCGCACCCGACGTCGGCCGCGAAGTCGATGGCGCCGAAGAAAACCGCCGAGACGGTCGGGGTCGCAGCCGCAATCGCCTCGGCGGCGGCCACGCCACGGGCTGTCTCGACCATCACGATGAGGGGCAGCTCGGGCAGGGTGTCGCCCAGCGCGCGCGCCACGTCGCGGATCTCCTCCGGGCCCTCGCACTTCGGCAGCATGAGCGCGTCGGGACGGATGCCGGATCGCCGCACCGCGTCCAGGTCGCGCTGGCCGAGCTCGGTCTTCGGGTCGTTGATGCGCAGGCTGACCTCGGCGCGCACCGGCTCGCGTCCGGCGAACAGGGCCAGCGCCTTCTCCCGCGCCTCGTCCTTCGCGGCGAACGAGACGCCGTCCTCCAGGTCCATGCAGACCGCGTCGGCCCCGGTGGCCAACGCCTTGGGATAGCGGTCGGGCCGGACCGCGGGGACGAACAGCAGGCTGCGGCGCACGCGGAACGTTGGCTTCTCGGCCATCGCCTCAGACCGGTTGCGGCTCCGCGGACCCGACGGCCAGCCGGCCGGCGAGATCGCGAACAGCCGCCGCGGTATCGAGCCCCCGCAGAAAGTCGAGCGCCGCGGCGGCCGCGGCGGCGGACACCGCCCGCCGGGCGCACGTGGTGAACTTGCCGTCCAGCTCCTCCTGCGACGGCGGACGCGAGGGATAGCCGCGCGCACCCCGGACGAACCGCTCCAGCGTCCGCCCGCCGGCGAGCCGCACCTTCACGCGGGCCTCGGTGAGCGGCGGCGACTCGCGGCCGAGCCGGTCGTCAGCCCGCATGCTCACGCGCGGAACGAGCCGCGCCACCTCCGGCGCCCGCATCGCAACCTCCTCGAAGGTGTCGATGCCGACCCGCCCAAACGCCAGCGCAACGGCGGCGCAGTAGTGCAGGCTGAACTTCCCTTCGAGTCCGGTGGCCGGCCGGGCGTGGATGAGCACGGTCGGGGTCACCGGATCGACGTCGACCTCCACCGCCTCGACCGCGGCCGGGTCGACGTCGTGCTCGCGCCGCAGGTCGATCAGCGTATCGATGGTGGGGTGCGTGGCCGCGCACGACGGGTACAGCTTGACGGTGATGCCGCCCTCGACGATCTCCCAGCGCCGCCCGAGTCGGTCGATGGCCTCCGACAGATCCCGCCCGGCGCTGCGCATGGCGACCAGAAACCCCTGCGGGCCGTCGATGGCCCGCTCCGACGCGGTGAACGCCTCGCGCGCGAGGAGCGCCGCCAGCACGCCGTTGCGGGCAGCCAGCCCGCCCTGCAGCGGCTTGACCATCGTCCCGAAGTTCTCCTTCAGGCCGCACGCCTCGGATGCGGCGATGGACAGCGCCCGGCCCGTCGTCTCGGCGTCCAGACTCATGACACGGGCCGCGGCGGCCGCCGCGCCGATGGTGCCGATTGTCGAAGTGCAGTGCCAGCCCTGCTCGTAGTGGGCGGGGTTCATCACCGCGCCGAGCGCGCATTCCATCTCGAAGCCGACGGCGTAGGCGTCCAGCAGCGCCCGGCCGGAGGCGCCGGCCGCCTCCCCCGCGGCCAGCCCGGCGGCGACGAGCGGCGCGCTCGGATGCGCCAGCGACACCCAGCACATGTCGTCGAAGTCCAGGGCATGGGCGGCGGTGCCGTTGGCGAGCGCGGCGTAGGTGGGGCCCGCCGTCTGCTCCGTCCCGAGGACGCTGCACGCGCCGGATCCGCCGTCGGACCGCGCCACCCGCCGCACGATACGGGCGGCCGGCTCGGGGGCGCCGGCCAGGGCGACGCCGACCGTGTCCTGCACCGCGTCGCGCCCCGCGGCTCGGGCGGCGGCGGGGACCTCGACCGACGAGACGAACTCCGCGAACCGGGAGATGGCGGTCATCGAATGCTGCCTCCAGCGGAATCGGACCCGGCAGCCCACATACGGAGCGCCGGTCTATTCGTTGCCGTAGAAGCGGGCGATCTGCGTCAGGCGCTCCGCGATCTGCGCCGCCGGGAGCCACCGGCCGCCGATCATCACGCCGGCCGGGCCGCGCACGTTGCCGACGTCGTCCAGCGGATTACCCGCGAGGAGTACGAGGTCGGCGCGCCGGCCCACCGCCACCGTGCCGAACTCGTCCGTCGCGCCGAAGTACTCGGCCGGCCGCCGCGTGCCGATCTCCAGCACCTCGTAGGAGGTCATCCCCACGTCGACGTAGAGCGCCATCTCGTGGTGCATCGCGAAGCCGGGCACGCTGAAGATCTGCGGCGAGTCGGTCCCGAGGGCGATGTTGGCGCCGCCGGCGTGCAGCGCCGCGAGGATCCGCCGGCGCAGCGCGGCCACCCGCCGGTTGGTCTCCACGTCGGTGGCTCCCAGCCGGGTGTCGACCGCCTGCCGCCAGCGGTCGACCGTCTCCGGCGGCATGTAGCGCACCTCCGGCCGCTCGGGCAGCACGTCCACCGACCCGCGGGCGTTGTAGAACGCGGTCTCCCAGAGCACCATCGTCGGCACCACCCACGCGCCGGCGTCGACCGTCGCCTGCACCAGCTCCGGGATCCGCGACTCGTCCACCCGGTCGATGAGCGCGCCGGCGGCGGCCAGCCCGCGCTCGTCGTCCGGCCGCGTGTCCGCGGGGACCAGCGCCTCGACGTAGTTGTCCAGATGGTCGACGGACACCTGGCCCAGCTCGAGCGCCCGCCGCAGGCCGACGAAGTCCGAGACGTGCCCACCGAAGGGGATGCCCACCTCGGCCGCGGTGGCGGCCAAGGCGTCGAAGACCTCCGGGCTCAGCCCCTCGTGCGTCTTGATCAGGTCGTAGCCGTCCGCCCGGTAGCGGCGGGCGAGCTGCTCCGCCTCCTCCGGCGTCGTCACCCGCGCGCCGCTCATCGACACGCTGGCCAGGTACAGGTGGGGGCCGAGCAGCCGCCCGCGCTCGATGGAAGCGCGCAGGTCGAACTGCGACGGATCGCCCTGCATGCCGCGGACCGTCGTCACCCCGTTGGCGAGGTACAGGAACAGCAGGTTCCGGATGTCCTCGTCGCTCATGCGCGGGCTCGGCAGGTGCCCGTGCATCTCGGTGAGCCCCGGCATGAGGTAGTGCCCTTCCGCCTCGACGACCTCCATCCCCTCGGCCGGCTCGACGCGTCCGCTCGGGTCTATCGACGCGATCCGCCCTTCGTCTACCACTACCGTCTGGTGCTCGATGACCCGCTCGCTGTCCATCGGCAGGACGTTGACGCCGACGAACGCGAGGTCGCCTTCCACCACCGTCCGCGGCTCGCCGCCGCAGGCGCCGGCGGCGAGAATGGCGAGCACGGCGACGGCCAGCACCAGCACGCCCGGCGCCACTGGCCGCCGCGCACCGCCGCCGGTCATGCCTTCACCTCCGGGCGCGCACTCGCGTACTCCGGCACGTGCCCGCGCCGGTAGACCATGAACGTCCGCTTGTAGGTGATGACGACCGTGCCGTCCTGCTTGAAGCCGCGCGTCTTCACGGTCACGATGCCGACGTTGGGCCGCGACTTCGACTCGCGCTTGTCCAGCACCTCGCTCTCCGAGTAAATCGTGTCCCCTTCGAAGACCGGGGCGGGCAGCCGCACCTCGTCCCAGCCGAGGTTGGCCATCACGTTGACGGACAGGTCCATCGTCGACTGGCCGGTGACGAGGGCCAGGGTGAACGTCGAATCGACGAGCCGCTGGCCGAACTCCGTCTTCTCGGCGTAGACCGAATCGAAGTGGATCTTGTTGACGTTCTGCGACAGCAGCGTGAACCAGACGTTGTCGGCCGCGAGCACGGTCCGGCCGAGCGGGTGCCGGTAGACGTCGCCGAGCTCGAAGTCCTCGTAGACGCGGCCGGTCCAACCTTCCTTCACGGGCATGGGCGTTCTCCTGGAGAGCGTTGCTCACGCGACGGACTCGCGGGCGCCACGATCAGGAAATTGTAAATCAGCGGCCGACCTTGGCGCCGGTTCTGCAGGCAATCGCCGGAGGTTGGTGCGGACGCTTGCCAAGCCGTGCGCCCGGCCGTGCCAGCATCACCCGCCCAGCGCTCGGACGACCGCATCCGGATCATGATCGATGACCGTCAGCAGAACACGCGCGGCGCGGTCGGGAACGCGACGCCCCTGCTCCCACGCCGGCACCCTATCCGAGCAACCGCAGGATGCCGACCACAGCGGCAATCCCGGCCGCGACGACCGCGAGTCCGGTTCCGACGATCCACTTGATCAGGCGGAGCTCGAGCGCTGCGAGCTCCGCGCGAATCGCCGTGATTCCGGCGTTGAGCTGATCCCGCGTCACATGGTCGCCGTGGTCGGCGGCCTGCCGCACGGCATCGGTGATCGCTTCGACCTGCGCCGGCGTGAGGTCCGCGGCAGCCAACGCGCGGGCGATGGCGAAGGTGTCGAACATCCGAACGAGCGTAGCACGTCAGACGATGCCCGCCTGCCGCCAGGCGGCGACGGTGTCCGGCGCGTACCCGAGCTCGCCGAGAATCGCGTCGGTGTGCTCGCCGACCTCGGGGATGGCGTCCATGCGGGGCTCGGCGCCGTCGAGGGTCGCCGGGGGCAGGGTTGCCCGCAGGGGGCCGGCGCTCGACGGCACCTCGCGCCACCGGTCGCGGGCCCGGAGCTGCGGATGCTCGGCGAGCTGCGCGACCGAGTTCATGCGGCCGTTGGCGATCTGCGCCGCGTCGAGACGGGCGACGATCTCCTCGGCCGTCAGGGTCGCGAACACCTCCCGGATGGCAGCTTCCAGCGCGTCGCGATTGGCCACCCGCTTCGCGTTGGCGTCGAAGCGCGGGTCGCTGGCCAGGGCCGGGCGTTCGAGCACCTCGGCGCAGAAGCGCACCCACTCCCGCTCGTTCTGCAGTCCGAGGAACACCGTCTCGCCGTCGGCGCCCTCGAACGGACCGTAGGGCGCGATGGCGGCGTGCCGCGCGCCGCAGCGGGCCGGGGGCGTCCCGCCGTACAGCGTGTAGTAGAGGGGAAAGCCCATCCACTCGCCGAGCGCCTCGAGCATCGAGACCTCGATGGTGGCCCCTTCCCCGCTGCGCTCGCGACGGAACAGGGCCGTCAGCACCCCCGAGTAGGCGTACATGCCGGCCGCGATGTCGGCAACCGAGATGGACGATTTCACCACCTGGTCCGGGGTGCCGGTAATCGAGACCAGGCCGGCCTCGGCCTGCACCAGCAGGTCGTACGCCTTCTTGTCGCGAAAGGGGCCGGTGGCGCCGTAGCCGGAGACGTTGCAGACGACCAGCCGCGGCCGGCGACCGCGCAGCGTCCCGGCGTCGAGCCCGAGCCGATCGGCCGCGCCGGGCGCGAGGTTCTGCACGAAAACGTCCGCCCCGTCGATCAGCCGCCCCACCACCTCGCGCGCTTCGGGCCGCTTCAGGTCGAGGGTCAGCGACTCCTTCGAGCGGTTCAGCCAGACGAAGTGGCTCGACAGCCCCTTGACCGTCGCGTCGTAGCCGCGGGCGAAGTCGCCGACGACGGGGCGCTCCACCTTGATGACCCGCGCGCCCAGGTCGGCGAGCTGCCGGGTGGCGAACGGCGCCGCGACCGCCTGCTCCAGGGTGACCACCGTCACCCCGTCGAGAGGGCCGGCCATCAGAAGGAGCGCGGCAGGCCGAGCACGTGCTCGGCGATGTAGGAGAGGATGAGGTTCGTCGAGATCGGCGCCACCTGGTAGAGCCGGGTCTCGCGGAACTTCCGCTCGATGTCGTAGTCCTCGGCGAAGCCGAAGCCGCCGAACGTCTGCAGGGCCACGTTGGCCGCCTCCCACGAGGCGTCGGCCGCGAGCAGCTTGGCCATGTTGGCCTCGGCCCCGCACGGCTGGCCGCCGTCGAACAGCTCGGCCGCGCGGGCCCGCATCAGGTCGGCCGCCTCCACGTTGACGTGGGCGCGGGCGATCGGGAACTGCACGCCCTGGTTCTTGCCGATCGGCCGGTTGAAGACGATCCGCTCGTTGGCGTACTTGACCGCACGCTCGATGAACCAGCGCCCGTCGCCGACGCACTCGGCGGCAATCAGGATGCGCTCGGCGTTCAGCCCGTCGAGCAGGTAGCGGAAGCCCCGCCCCTCCTCGCCGATGCGGTTCTCGGCCGGCACCGCGAGGTTGTCGAAGAACACCTCGGTGGTGGCGTGGTTCATCATCGCCCGCAGGGGCCGGATGGTGACGCCGTTCCCGACCGCGGAGCGCAGGTCGACGAGGAAGACCGACAGCCCGTCCGTCTTCTTGACGACCTCCTCGCGCGGCGTCGTGCGCGCTATCAGCAGCATCAGGTCCGAGTACTCGGCCCGCGAGATCCACACCTTCTGGCCGTTGACGATGTAATGGTCCCCGTCGCGCACCGCCATGGTCTGGAGCTGCGTGGTGTCGGTGCCGGTGGTCGGCTCGGTCACCCCGAACGCCTGCAGCCGCAACTCGCCGCTGGCTATCTTCGGCAGGTACTCGCCTTTCTGCTCCTCCGAACCGTGCCGCAGCAGCGTCCCCATGATGTACATCTGCGCGTGGCACGCCGCCGCGTTGCCGCCGGAGCGGTTGACCTCCTCCAGGATGATCGCCGCCTCGGTGATGCCCAGCCCCGAGCCGCCGTACTGCTCCGGTATCAGGGCGGCCAGGTAGCCCGCCTCGGTGAGCGTCCGGACGAACTCCCCGGGATAGGCTTCCTCCCGGTCGAGGTCCCGCCAATAGGAATCGGGAAACCGCCGGCACAGCTCGCCGACGGCGCTTCGCAGGTCTTGATGCAGCTCGACGTCAGGTACGGTCACGATCCTCCTTCGCGCTGCGCACATTCTGGCGTCCCGGCCGCTCCGATGGCAAACGCCGTCGTGACGCTCGACGACGACGACGACGACGACGCGATCCGGAATCGGCCGCCGCCACCCGTGTGCATCCCGCACCCGGACAAGCCGGAGCGTACTCGCGGGCGCGGGCGACGCCTCTGCTACAATCAGCCCGGCATGCTGGAGCGCATCCACATCGACAATTACAAGTGCCTCACCAACTTCGACCTGCGCCTCGATAACCTGACGCTGCTTGCCGGACCCAATGGTTGCGGCAAGTCGGCCGTATTCGAGGTGGTGGGCAAGCTGCGCGATTTCGCCTGCGACTGGCGTGTCGACAGGCTGTTCTCGGCGGACGACCTCACGAGATGGACTACGAAACGGGAGCAGCGCTTCGAGCTCGAATTCTCCACGGACCGCGGTGTGTTCCTATACAAACTCGTCATCGAGCACCAGCCTGACGACAGAGGTGTCGAAGTCAAGAGCGAGCGTCTTGTGCATGACGGCAAGCCGGTGTTGTCATCATGCGACCGGAAGCTGCAACTATACCGCGACGACGGCAGCGAAGGACACGCCTATCCCTTTGGCCGGAACCGCTCCGCTTTGGCGACGGAATCCGACGAACACCTCTATTCGCGTCTGCACCTGTTTCGCGGTCTATTGTCCACTTTTCAGACGCTCTCTCTGGCCCCAAACCAGATTGACAGCGGATCGGAGGGTGAATCCGACGTCCTGATTGCCGACGGCACGAACTTCGCCGCCTGGTACCGCGGCCAGATTCTGAACGATCCACACCAGCTCCAGCAGGCAACGAGTCTCTTGGCGAAGATACTGCCGGGATTCGCCGGCCTGAAGCTGTCGGCACGAATCGGTGACTATCGAGAACTCCTGGCCACGTTCTCGCCGGGCGATGACGGACCATCCCGTTCCTATAGCTTCGATCAACTTTCCGACGGCCAACGAGCTCTGATAATCCTCTACTCGCTGGTTTTCGCGACGGTCCCGGACTCCGGTTCACCCGATGATTCCGGCAACCTTCCGCGCACACTTTTCCTCGACGAGCCCGACAACTACGTGACGCTGCCCGAGCTGCAACCGTGGCTTGCCGAGCTCGAAGATGGCGCCGGAGATACGCTTCCACAAGTGGTGCTGATATCCCATCATCCGGAGGCCATCGACTTCCTGGCCGACAACACGGTATGGCTCGCACGTGAACCGGAGAGCCACACGCGCATCATCGAACCGAAGAACGACACCGGTCTGCGGATGTCCGAAGTCTTCGCTCGGGGATGGGCGCCATGAAGCCGGCGCAGGTGATCGTCCTTTGTGAAGACAAGCAACATTCCGTCTTTGTCTATCGTTTCCTGAAGCGTCGAACCAATCACAGAATCCGGGTGGTGTCAGCGCCGGCCAGCGAGGGATCAGCCGAACAGTTCGTTCGCGAACAGTATCCCCGGGAACTGAAGGCGTTACGGGCATCCACTGTCAATGCCGCGCTGGTCGTCATGATTGACGCGGACAAAACCGATCCGACGAAGCGTCTCCGGCAATTGGATGCGTCCTGCCGCGAGTCGGGCATCCCGCCGCGGAAAACCCACGACCGCGTCGTCCTTACGGTACCGAGGCGAAACATAGAGACATGGCTCGCATATCTCGCCGGCGCCACTGTAAACGAAACCGACTGCAAGCCACACGTCCGCGCGCTCGCTGACATGTGCACGACGGGAGAACTCCGAGTCCCTGCTCCACCGTCTCTGGTCGCGGCCTGCGACGAGTTCAGGAATCTCTTTCCCTGAACCCGCAGTAACGCTCCGCGCCGGTCATGGGTGCTCAGAGGACGACGAGGTTGTGTGGGCGCGCCGTCCGTACCGCGGTCAACGCAATCGTGCGATCGAAAGTGACGAGGCGCCCGCCGTGGTGCGCCGCCAGGCCGAGCAGGTAGACATCGGTGAGCTGTCTCGGCCCGTGAATGCGCGACCGATCGAAGATCGTCTCGTCGAGAATCGAGACCTCGCTGCGCCAGTGCTCGTGGTGCGGCGCCGATGTCGCGGTGGCCAGAAGGTCCGTCGCCTCCAGAATGGACACCGGGCTCGGGTAGCTCGGCTGGCTCAGGATGCGGATCAAGCCGTTCTGGGTAATGGCGCAGGACGCATCTCCCGCTCGAACCATTGCCGGCCCTGTTGGTGCAGGGTGTGATCACGATCGAGGAGGGCCACGAGGACGTTGACATCCAGCAGAGCGCGCAAGTCGACCTCGAGGCGGCCTGGCCTAGTAGGGTCCGTCGTCGCGCAACCGGTCGATCAACTCGTTTGTGACGGGCCCGCCGCGCTTCGGCAGCGGCCTGAAGCCGCAGAAGTCGTCGCTCTCCGCGACTCCGCCCCGCGACGAAACGCCGTTCAGCCCTCTGCGCGCAAGATCGGAAAGCACTGCTCCGATGCTGCTTCCGTCCCGGCGCGCCAGACCCTTGGCGGCCAGAAGGACATCGTCGTCGATATTCACCGTGGTGCGCATCCATCAGATGCTAGCACATCGCACACTCCGGAACCGGGACCCATGCTAGGATGTGCCGTCGTCAGCACCACCATCCCGATGGGCTCGGCTCCGCAACTCGCCTTGGGCGTCCAGGCATCCTCGACGGCGGCCTTGAATCGTGCCGGCGGGCAACGGGCCGTCGGTGATCGGCGCGCTCGGCCGTTCCTGAAATGGGCGGGCGGCAAGCGGCAGCTCCTGCCCCGGCTTCGGGAGTTCTACCCGGCAGAGTTCGACACCTACCACGAGCCGTTCCTGGGCAGCGCGGCTGTCTTCTTCGACCTCGCCGACAGCGGCGCGCTGCAGCGCGGCAGGGTAAGACTTACCGACGTCAACGCCGATTTGATCGGCTGCTGCCTCCGCCTGCGCGACGAGCCGCACGCGGTGATCGGACATCTCCGGAAACTCGCGGCGGACCATGCGGCAGCGCCGGAGGAGCACTACTATCGCATCCGGGACGAGGTCTTCAACCCGGCGCGCGCAGCCATCACGAACGGTCGTCACCCGCGTCCGGAGGCGTACTCGCCCGAGCTCGCGGGGATGCTCATCTACCTCAACCGCACCGGCTACAACGGCCTGTTCCGCCTGAACTCGAGTGGGCTGTTCAATGTCCCCCGCGGCAGGTACAAGAACCCCAGGATCTGCGACGAGGAGAACCTCCGGAGGGTGTCCTCCACACTGTCGGAACTCTCCGTGAAGATGGAACACGTCTCGTTCAAGACCGTAGTGCGATCGGCACGGGAGGGCGACTTCATCTATTTCGATCCGCCGTACGCCCCGCTGAGTACGACAGCGCACTTCACGTCCTACACCTCGGATGGTTTCGACAGTGAAGACCAGCGCGAGCTTCAGCGGGTAGTGTTCGAGCTGGTGCGCAAAGGATGCCACGTAGTACTCAGCAACTCGACGGCGCCGGAGATCAGGACGCTGTACAAGGACAACCCGGAAGCAGAGAAGCTCAACATCGAGGCACACACCGTTCCTGCTCGTCGCGCCATCAATTCCAAGGCCTCTCGCAGGGGTCATGTTCTCGAGTACATCATCACCAATGTACCGAGGCGTGCGGCGTAGATGTCCGGGGGGCGGGCGGCCGTATCGAGCGGCTCGGACCTCGAGCGTGAGGTGGCGCACTTGGCCGAACGGCTGGGGCTTCGCGTCGGCAGGCAGATCAAGGTCGCCCGAAGACTCTGGGGTGCGGAGCGCCGTATCGATCTGGTGCTGCGTCACACCGATTCCGGCCGGAGCCTCGGCATCGAATGCAAGTACCAGGGCGTCGGCGGCTCCGCGGAAGAGAAGATTCCGGCGACGATTCAGGACATCGCGGCGTGGCCCATTCCGGGCATCGTCGTCTTCGCCGGACAGGGATTCTCCGACAACATGCGCGCCTATCTGCATTCCACGGGAAAGGCCGTGGCCTATGAGGACATGCAAGGCTGGCTCACGCTCTTCTTCGGCCTTCCGGACGACGCATCCGGATAGGCGCAGGTGACCCGATGCCGGTAACTCTCGGCTTCGAACGCCTCCTCGCCTCCGGCATGCTGGCCGGCCGCCGCGTCGGCGTCGTCTCGAACCCCGCGTCGGTCGACGGCGCGTTCCGCCACGTCGTGGACCGGATCGCCGCCGAGCCCGGCGTGACGCTGGCCGCGGTGTTCGGGCCGCAGCACGGCTTCCACGCCGACGTGCAGGACAACATGGTCGAGACCGCCCACGCGCGGCATCCACGGCTGGGCGTGCCGGTCCACTCGCTCTACAGCGACACCCGGGAGCCGACGGCCGAGATGCTGGACGGGCTCGATCTGCTGGTGATCGACCTGCAGGACGTCGGGACGCGCGTCTACACGTACATCTACACGATGGCCAATTGCCTGCGGGCGGCGCGGCGGTGCGGGCTGCGGGTGGTGGTGTGCGACCGGCCCAACCCGATCGGCGGCGAGGCGCTGGAGGGACCGGTCCTCAACCCGGCGTTCGCGTCGTTCGTCGGGCAGTTCCCGATCCCGCTACGGCACGGATTGACGATCGGCGAGCTGGCGCGGCTGTTCAACGAGCGCTTCGGCATCGGCGCCGACCTGCAGGTCATTCCGCTCGGCGGCTGGTCGCGTGCGATGTACCACGACGACGCCGGCGCTCCCTGGGTCATCCCGTCGCCGAACCTGCCGACCATCGAGAGCGCGGTCGTCTATCCCGGCGCGGTGCTGCTGGAGGGGACGCTGCTGTCGGAGGGGCGCGGCACCACCCGCCCGTTCGAGCTGCTGGGCGCGCCGGGCATCGATCCGGCGGCGCTGGCCGGCACGCTGAACGGGCTCGCGTTGCCCGGCGTCCACTTCCGGCCCGTCACGTTCGAGCCGACGTTCCAGAAGCACGCCGGGCGGCCCTGCGGCGGCTGCCAGATGCACGTCACCGACCGCCGCGCGTTCCGGCCGGTGCTGGCCGGGGTCGCGGCGATCGCGGCGTGCCGCGAAGCGCTCGGCGACCGCTTCGGCTGGCGCGAGCCGCCGTACGAGTACGAGCACGCCAGGATGCCGATCGACATCCTGGCCGGCTCGGCGGCACTGCGGCGCGAACTCGAAGCGGGCCGGACCGCCACCGACATCGCCTCGGGGTGGGAGGACACCTCGCGGCGTTCGAGACGATCAGGCGGGACTGCCTTCTCTACTGAGCCGGCCGGTCCGGGTGAGCCGGCCGGGCCGGGCGCCTCGCCGATCGCGATCCGGCGCAGGACTTCGCTCCTGCGCTCTCCTGCGCCTCCTGCGCCCCGATCCCGTGCGCGAGTGATAGGATTGTTGATCCAGCCTATGTCCAAAAACGGGGGGCTCCGTGTCGATCGCGCCATCCGCATCATCGGGGCGCCGACCCGCGTGCTGGCGGCGTTCTTCGATTCCCGTGCGCTGGCCGCCTGGTGGGGCGTCCTCCACTCGGTCACCACGCCGCGCCCGCTCGGCGCGTACGCCCTGGAATGGGGAGACGCGAACGGCTTGGCCGGCGGCGTGTTCCACGGCACGGTCATGGAGTACCGCCCCGGCCGCGAGCTGTTCGTGGCCAACGCCTACTGGCTGCCCGCGGGCGAGGAGCCGCTCGGCCCGATGGGGCTGGAGGTCACCTGCAGCATCGACGGGCCGGCCACGCAGGTTCGGGTCCGGCAGAGCGGCGCGGACGACGGCGCCCGCTGGAAGCGCTACCAGGACGACATGACCTCCGGGTGGAAGATGTCGCTCGACGCCCTCAAGCAGTACATCGAGGACGGCGCCGCGGCTGCCGGCGGACGGGACCGAGCGGCACGCGTAGCGCCGGAGACCGTCGCGCCCGCACCGACTCATGTCCCCTGACCGCATCGTCATCGTCGGCGGCGGCGTCGTCGGCTCGAGCATCGCCTGGCACCTGCGGGCCGGCGGCTTCGAAGGCGGGGTAACCGTCGTCGAACGCGACCCGACCTATCGGCGCGCCTCGTCGTTTCTGGCCATGGGCGGGGTGCGCCAGCAGTTCGGCTCTGCCGCCAACATCCGGTTCGCCCAACACAGCGTCCGCTTCTACGAGCGGTTCGACACGGCGATGCAGACGCCGGAGCATCGGCCGCGGGCGTGGTTCCGCCAGCGCGGCTACCTGTTCCTGGCGAACGACGAGAACGCGGAGCGGCTGGAGCGGCGCTACGCACGGCAGCGCGCACTCGGGGCGCGCGTCGAGCGTCTCGACGTCGACGCCATTCGCGCCCGCGTGCCCGATCTGGCCCTCGACGACGTCCGCTTCGGCGTCTTCGGGCCGGACGACGGCTACGCGAATCCGCGCGAGGTGCTGGCCGGCTTCCGGCACGCGGCCGCCGCGGCCGGGGCGACCCATGTCACCGGCGAAGTCACCGGCCTCCGGGTGGCGGGCGGACGCGTCGGCGGCGTGACGCTCGACGGCGGCGTGACGCTCGACGCGCGGGCGGTGGTCAACGCCGCCGGCCCCTTCGCCGCGAGGCTCGCCGCGCTGGCCGATCTCGATCTGCCGGTGACACCGGTCCGCCAGCACCTTTTCCGCTGCGCCCTGCCGCACCGCTGGCCCTACCGGTTCCCGGTGGTGATCGACCCGGGCGGCGTCCACTGGCGCCACGACGACCCGGTCGCGCCCGGCGATCCGGATCGCATCGTCGTCGCCTGCACGAAGCTGGACGAGCCGCCCGGGGAGAACTTCGACTGCGACGCAGACCGCTGGGCGACCGACTTCCGGCCGCCGCTCGTCGCACGTCTGCCGGCCTTCGAGGCGGCCGAGCTGGTCGAGGGGTGGGCGGGCCTGTACGAGATGACCCCCGACCACAACCCCCTGCTCGGCGAGCACCCGAAGCTGGCGGGCTTCTACCTCGCCAACGGCTTCAGCGGCCACGGTCTGATGATGGCCCCGGCGACGGGGTCGGCGCTGGCCGAGCTGCTCATGACCGGGGCGTCGACGCGTCTCGACATCGGTGCGTTCGATCCGGGACGCTTCGCGCGCGGCGAGCAGTTCCGGGACGACGCGATGATCTGATCCCGGCGCACCATGCGGCTCGACGACTGGCTCGAACACGCGCGGCACGACGCAATGCGGCGCGGACTGCCCGATCTCGAGCCGCTGCTCGACATGCTGTTCCAGGCCACCCGTGCGCTCCGCGCGGCCGACCGGGCGCGGGAGGATCTCGCGGGCTCGGCCGACCCCGCCGGCGATTCGCAACCGGCCGACAGCGGCCCGCCACCCGCTGCACCCGGTGACGAGCGATGATCGTGTCGCCCGGAACGACCATTGCCGAGCTCGGATCGGCCCTGCGCCGCGGGGCGGTCACCGCGACGGCGATCGCGGAGGAGTGCCTCGCGGCGATCGCGGAGCGCGAGCCCGTCCTCAATGCGTTCATCACCGTGCTGTCGGACGAGGCGCGGCGGCAGGCGCGGGCGCTGGACGCGGAGCTGGAGCGCGGCGTCGACCGCGGCCCGCTGCACGGCATCCCGATCTCGCTGAAGGACATCATCGACCTCGCGGGCGCTCCGACCACCGCCGCCTCCCGGCTGCGGGCCGGACACCGCGCGGCCGCGGACGCGCCGGTCACCGCACGCCTGCGAGCGGCCGGCGCCGTCGTCCTCGGCAAATGCAACCTGCACGAGTTCGCGTTCGGCACCACCGGGGAGGAATCGGCCTACGGTCCGACCCGCAATCCCCACGCGCCGGAGCACGTCCCCGGCGGGTCGAGCAGCGGCTCGGCGGTGTCGGTCGCCGCGGGCATGGCCCTGGCCTCCATCGGGACCGATACCGGGGGCTCGATTCGCATCCCCGCGTCGGCCTGCGGCGTGGTCGGTCTGAAGCCGGCCCACGGCGAAGTGAGCGGCGCCGGGATCGTGCCGCTGGCGCCGTCGCTCGACCACGTCGGCCCGATCGCGCGCTCGGTCGGCGACGCGGCGATGCTGTACCGGATCATGCGCGACGGCCCGCGGAGGGGCGACGTCGCCGCACACGAGGATGCGCCTCCGGTCGATCCGCGGCCGCGCCTCGGCCTCCCCCGCCGCTACTTCCTCGACCTGCTGGAACCGGCGGTGGAGCGCGCCTTCGCCGGCGCCGTCGAGCGGCTGGCGCGGGCGGGCTGCCGGATCGACGACGTGGATATCCCCCATGCCGCCGACACCGGCCCGATCTACCTGCATACGCAACTCGCGGAAGCGGCCGACCACCATCGGACCGATCTCGACCACCGGCCGGACGAGTACGGCCGCGGGGTGCGGCTGCGGCTCGAGCTGGGCCGTTACGTGCTGGCCGAGGACTACGTGCGGGCGCAACGCGGACGGCGGATTCTGACCGGCGAGGTGGACGCGGCGCTCGAGCACTGCGACGCGCTGCTCCTGCCGACGCTGCCGGTCGCACCTCCGCGTCTCGGCACCGAGTCGATCGCCATCGGGGATACGAGCGAGACCACCCGCACTTTGACGCTGCGGCTGACGCAGCTCTTCGACGTGACGGGACACCCGGCGATCTCCATCCCGTGCGGGACGGCAGGCGGACTGCCGGCGGGCGCCCAGCTCGTCGGACGGCGCGACGGAACGGAACGGCTGCTCGCCCTGGCCGCCGCCTGCGAGGACGCCATCCGCGGGTAGGCGGGTCGTCCCGCCCGGCCCGGCCGTGGTCCAGCTCCAGCTCTACCCGGCCTGATCCTTCGCCTTTGCCCGCAGCTCGTCGTAGCTGCCGCCGGGAGTCGCCCCGGTCTCGACCGGCAGCCCGGCCTCCGCCCAACCCTCGTGCACCACCGCACCGGTGGCGCGGTCGCGCGCCCCGCCGAAGCCGCCGAGCACGTTGCTGACGTCGGCGTAGCCCGCCGCGGCGAGGATATCGGCCGCGCGCGCCGAGCGGCCGCCCATCTGGCAGCCGATCAACAGCTTGGCGTCCGGGGCCTGCGTCCCTTTGACGACGGCCAGGAAGTCCAGGTTCGGCTGCATCTGCCGGGTGGCGGGGTCGAGATTCAGAAGCGGCACGTTGAGGGCGCCCGCCGGATGCCCGCCATCGTACTCGGGAGTCGAGCGGACATCGATGTAGGTGTAGCCCTCGTCGGTCTGCAGGGTGCGGGCGTCCTTGACGCCGACGTGTTTCACGCTCATGACCCGCGCATAGTAGCATTGCCGGCTGGTACGGACTTGATCGCACGGCTCTTTCACGAATGGGAACGCCGCCTGGTCGCGGTGACGACCGACCGGGTCGTCCGACCGTTCGAATGGGGCCTCGATTGGATTCCCGACGCCGAGCGGGAGGCCGCCCCCCGGACGGACGAAGCCGGCCGCGGTGCCGCGGGCTCGCCGGGCGAGACCCTGCGCGCGTGGGCAGCGGACGCCACCGCCCGCAGCGAGCGCTTCTACGCGGCGCCGCGGGGCCGCGACTTTCGCTTCGACGGCCACCACCTGCGCTTCCCGAGCGCGTTCCGGACGCCGCATCCCGACAACGACACGGTCCACGCGCGGTACTTTCCCGCGTCCTTCGAACCCGGCGAGCCCCGCCGCGCCGTCGTCGTGCTCCCCCACTGGAACGCGGACCCGGGCAGCCACATGACGCTGGCCCGGCTGCTCGCGCGATTCGGGGTCAGCGCGGTCCGCCTCAGCCTGCCGTACCACGACTCCCGCATGCCACCGGAGTTGCATCGCGCCGACTACATCGTCAGCGCCAACATCGGCCGGACCGTCCAGGTCTGCCGCCAGGCGGTCCTCGACACGCGGCGCACGGTCGACTGGCTCGAGTCGCGGGGATACGAACGCATCGGCGTTCTCGGCACCAGCCTGGGCTCCTGCCTGTCGATGCTCGCCGCCGCGCACGACCCCCGCATCTCGGCGGCGGCGCTCAACCACATCTCGCCGTACTTCGCCGACGTCGTGTGGGAGGGGCTGTCGACCGCGCACGTCCGCGCCGGACTCGAGGGGTCGGTCGACCTGGAGCTGCTGCGCGATGCATGGCTGCCGATCAGCCCCGCGCCCTTCCTCGATCGCATGCGCGGCACACGCACCCTGCTGGTGTACGCGCGCTACGACCTCTCGTTCCCGGTGCGGCTCTCCCGGAAACTGGTCGCCGACTTCCGCCGGCGGGGGCTCGATCCGGAGGTCTTCGTGCTGCCCTGCGGCCACTACAGCACGGGGATGGCGCCGTTCAACTGGCTGGACGGATTCGTGCTCGTCCGCTTCCTGCGGCGGGCCCTCTGAAGAGCCCCCGGGTCACGGGCCTACATCCGGACGTGCAGGTAGCGCAGCAGGTTCCAGACCGCCTCGTAGAGAAACCCGGCCAACTCGCGGACGAGGGGCGTCACGTTCCCCTCCGTAACGGCGTCCGCCACGGTCACCGGCTCGGTGAACAGCAGCCAGATCGTAGCCGCGGCCAGTACGGCGGCCAGCAGACCGGCGATGCCGACCAGGCTCATGCTGAAACGGACCAGAGACATGATTGAAGCGCCTGACGTATATAACGAACGGGAACGCGATTCGGTTTTACCGTCATCGAATGAATTCGTCCACCGTCGCCTCGACCGGCTCTCCAAAGCCGAGCGCCGCCAGCGACGGCCCGACCTCCGGGGGGCCTACCACCACCACCCGGAGGGCGTCGGGATCGAGGCGGCGTATGGCCGCATCGGCCGCCGCGGCGGCGTCGACCGCCGCCACCCGCGAGACGAAGGTCGTGTACTCGTCGTCGGGCAGCTCGAACAACGCCAGACGCAGCGCCGCGTGCGCCACTTGCCCGGCTGTCTCGAAGTTGCGCGCGAAGCCGCTGGTGAGGACCGGCCGGGCCGTCGCGAGCTCGTCGCGGGTCACGGGCCGGACATCGCGGATCTCGACGATCTCCCGCACCGCCTCGCGGACAGCCTCGCCGGTCACCGCGGCATCGACCGCCGTCTGCAGCACGAACGGCCCCCGCCGGCGGCGGCCGTCGAACGCCGTTCGGATGCCGTAGGTGTAGCCCCTGGCCTCGCGAAGATTGAGATTGAGCCGACTGACGAACTGCCCGCCGAGCACCATGTTCATGACCATGATGGCCGGGTAGTCCGCGGCCCGACGCACAACGCCGAGGTGTCCGATGCGGATCTCCGACTGCACCGCGCCGGCGCGGGACACGAACGTGAGCCGGCCGACCGGCGAGGGATCCGCCGGCCCGGCGTCTCCGGCGGAGGGCGCCGGATCGCGGCCCGCGGGGAGCGCGGCGGCGGGAACGCCGGACACGAGCGGCGCCAGGTCCCGCGCCTGTCCGGCCCGGCCACCGCCGGACGCGATCAGGGTCCAGCGGCCCGGCGTGTAGTGGGCGGTGTGGAACGCGCGGATATCGTCGACGGTCGCTCGCTCGAGCGCGCTCCGGGTACCGGCCGGCGTGTGGCCGTAGGGATGCGTTCCGTAGACCGACCGCAGGAACGCCCGTTCGGCGACCGCACCGGCGACGTGCCGCATCTGGGCGATGCGGCTGATCCGCAGCGTCCGGACCCGTTCGACCTCTGCCGGATCGAAGCATGGCTCGGTCGCCAGCTCGATCAGCAGCGCCAGGGCGTCCCCGGCATGACGCGCGAGAGCGGTGATGGACAGCAGGGTGGCGTCGCTCGTGACCTCGGTCCCGAGCCGGCCCCCGATCCGGCCGAGCGCGTCGTGCAGATCGATTCCCGACCGCCGTAGCGTGCCGTCGTCCAGCAGATCGGCGGTGAGGGCGGCGAGCCCTTCGTATCCGGGCGGGTCGGCCGCCGATCCGGACGGAACGAGCAGCAGGAAGCTGATCAGCTCCTGCTCGTGGTGGTCGACGGTCCAGAGCCGGACGCCGTTCGACAGGGTCTCGCGCCCGATGGCGGGAAACCGCAACGGCGCCGCCGCGCCGACGGACGGCAGCCCGCTTCTGTCGACCGCCACTAGCGCGTCTCCACCGGCGTCGAGCCGGAGAGCGCGGCGTCCCGGCGGCCGGCCGGAACGACGCTGAGAGCGATCCGCGAGCCCGTCCCGAGCTCGGCGGAGACGGTGGCGGCCAGACTCTCGGGGGTCGCCTCCAGGTACCGGTCGAAGTCTGCCGCGGCGTACGCGGGCGTGCCGGTGTAGACGTTGTACGTGTTCAGCAGGTCCGACCGACCGCCGAACCCCCCGACGGACTGGCGCTGCCACGCGTGGTCCGCCTCGATCCGGTGACGGGCGCGCTCGAGTTCCGCGCGGGTCGGGCCGTCCGCCGCCAGTCGCGCGATCTCCGCGCTGATGACGGTCTCCAGCTCGTCCAGGTTGTGGTCCGGGGCCGCCGTCGCGACCACTCCGAAGCGGCCGGAGACCTCGAGCGAGTGCTGGTGCGCCGTCACGTCGAGGGCGAGCCGCCGGTCCTGCAGCAGAGCGCGATACAGTCGGGAGGACTTTCCGCCGGCGAGCACGGTCGCGGCCAGATCCAGCTCGGCGTCCCGCGGTGCGAACAGCCGCGGCGTCACCCATCCGAGGTACAGCCGGGGCGACTCCACCCGATCCTCCAGCAGCAGCGCGGAGGCCCGGTCGCGCGCCGGCGGCGGCGCGACCACCGGCGGCGGCGCCGGTCCCGCGGGAATCTCCTCGAAGTGCGCGCGGGCCGCCCGAATCGCGTCGGCGGCGCGCACGTCACCGGCAATCGCCAGCGACGCGTTGGCGGGATGGTAGTACGTCGCGAAGAAATCCCGCACGTCGTCGAGAGTCGCCGCGCGCACGTCGTCGGGCCAACCGATGACCGGCCAGTGATAGGGATGGTCCTCGGGGTAGTGGGCCGCCGTCAGGGTCATCGACGCGAGCCCGTACGGCCGGTTCTCGTAGCTCTGCCGCCGCTCGTTCAGCACGACGTCGCGCTGCGTGTCCAGCTTCTCCCGGGTCAGGGCCGGCAGCAGGTACCCCATCCGGTCCGACTCCATCCACAGCGCCCGCTCCAGGGCTCCGCGCGGCACCACCTCCCAGTAGTTGGTGCGGTCCGCGCTGGTCGATCCGTTCAGCGTCCCGCCCGCCTCCTGCAGCGGCCGGAAGTACCCGCTGTCGTGGTGCTCGGAGCCCTCGAACATCAGGTGCTCGAACAGGTGCGCGAAGCCGGTCCGGCCGGGCCGTTCGTTCTTGGACCCGACGTGGTACCAGACGTTGACGGCGACGATCGGGCAGTGGCGATCCTCGTGCACGATGACGTCGAGCCCGTTGTCGAGCGTAACCTTCACGTGCGGGATGTCGGCGGGCACCCTGGTCTCCCTGTTCCCCGAGGATCGGCACGACCACCTGGCGGCTCCGCACCATGGCCCTGTCGGAAACCCTTGATGATAGCAGTCTGGAAGCGCCCGCACCGGGCGGGATAGAATCCGGATACGAACAGGAACCCCATGATGAACATCCCGAGACGAAAAACCGACGCACTCCCGATCGCGCCGGCCGTCTGCCTCGCGCTTCTGCTGATTCTGACGGGGAGGGCGCAGGAGCCGGGGTTGGCTTTCGACCCGCCGCCGGAGTGGATCGCCGTGCCGGTCTCGTCGCCGATGCGCGTGGCCCGGTTCACCCTGCCGAAGACCGCCGGCGATGCCGAGGACGCCGACCTGACGGTCTTCTACTTCGGCGGCTCCGGCGGAACCGTAGAGGCCAACCTGGAACGGTGGACCGGCCAGATGCTGCAACCGGATGGACGCCGTTCGGCCGACGTCGCGACGACCACGACCTTCATGGCCGGGGACCTGGCGGTGACGACGCTCGACGTGCCCGGCATCTACGCGGCCGAGGTTCGCCCCGGCTCGGGAATGCGCTACCACAAGCCCGAGTTCCACCTGAAGGCGGCGGTGGTGGAGACGCCGGCCGGACCGTACTTCTTCAGACTCACCGGCCCCGCCGGAACGGTCGAGGCCTGGGACGAGCGCGTCGTCGCTCTGCTCGAATCGGTACGCTTCGAGTAGCGGTCGCCGCTCGCATCCCCGGCAACGCGATTCCTCCCTCCATGCGCGTGTTGCGCGAGGCGGCGCGCGTCCTCAGCGCGCGTCCCGATTCGCATCCGGCGCTTCCGTTCCCGGAGCCGCCGGCGGCTCGACCGGATCGGCGGACGATGGCGCAGCGGTGGCTCCGGCCGGCGCGGCCGGCGCGGGGGCCGGTGGCGGCGCGGGGACCGGTGGCAGCGCGGGAAGTCCCGGCGGCGGCGATGCGCCCGGCGCCGGCGAGAACCGGTTCAGGATCAGGGCGCCGAGCCCCGCGGTCCAGGCCGCGTACTCCAGCAGGAAGCCGAACAGCACCAGCAGCGCGCCCAGGCCCCGGAAGAAGCCGCCGGCGATCCCCAACGCTTCTCCCGCCATGGTCGGCAGGAGAATCAGAGCGGCGCCGGACCAGACGCTCGCGTAGGCGGCCGAGCCCGACGCGCCCATCCGGTCCCGGATCAACTGGCCGGTGCCGAGCACGGCGCCGCTGAACCCCGCCAGCATCATGAGTCCGGCGGCCATGAAGATGAACGGGAGGAGCAGCAGCAGCGGTATCCCCACGATGGAGATCACCGCCATCAGGATCCCGGACACCAGCAGCGGCACGGCCAGCATCTGGGCCAGGACGCCGACGACGCCGGCCTTGAGCGGCTCGGCGCTCGCACGCTGCGCGATCCGCTCGACCGGGCCCCGCGCCACGAGCACGATGCCGGACGCCAGCAGCGCCAGCAGGAAAAGGCGCATGGCCGTCCCGATGAGGTCCCCGGTCCCCAGCCAGCCGCCGGGCCACCCGACCTGCCAGCGGCGACCGGAATCCGTGTAGCCGCGGACGCTACCCAGACCCACCTGCGTCACGGAGCCCCGCAACGCCGCCGAAGGCGCGCGCCGCAACGACCCGGCGACGACGGTGACGTCGCCGCGCACCACCGCGTCCCGACCGAAGCGGACCGGCCCGGCGATCACCACGACGTCGCCGGTGACTTCCCCCTCGACCGTGAGCGGGCCCAGGATCACCGTCGCGTCGCCCCGAACCCGCTCGTCGCGCTCGATCGTGACAGGCCCACCGACGCGGAACACATCTCCGCGAGTGGTCCTGCGGACCGCCGGCGCGTCGTCCGACCCGCCGGCGGACTCGGGGCCGGGGTCCGCGGTGGTCTGCTCGGCAGCGGCAGGAGCGGCGGGCTGCGCCGGCGCGACGGGAGGGGCCGCCGCGACGGGAGGGGCCGCCGCAGCCTGCGCCGGCGACGACGTGGGCGCAGCAGGCTGGCCGGACGCGGCCGGGGCCGCCGGCGCCGCGGCAGGCTGCCCGGCGGGAGTCGTCTCGCCCTGCTCGGGCAGGTCTGCGGCATCGCCGTCAGCGCCGCCGAACAACGCCTGCCGGGCCGCGTCCCCGAGATACGTGACGCGCAGCACCAGGTCGGCGTCAGCTCCGAACGCACGTCGCAATTCGAGCCCGGACACCGGTACGCCGTCCACGGCAACCACGCCGTCGCCGAGGGTGATCACGCGCGCCGCACCGTCGGCGCCGGTCGACGTCAAGGCCAGACCGTCGGGCCGGAGGTCCACCTCGAAGCGCTCGCGGACGGCGCCGGCCAGCGCGGCCTCCTCGGCGGTCGGCTCCGTCTGTACGGCAACGGCGCCGGCCGGCGCCATCGAGAACACGAACAACCCGATCCAGCACGCGGCGACGGCGGCTCTGGTACGGTTGGAATGACTGGCCATGGTCCCTCTCCCCTGCTCCGACCCTATCAGGTGTCTACGCAGGCAGGGAGCCGCGGGTTTCACCGTCTCCCGGCACCTCGGATAGAGACCGCTTTCGGGCATCGCCCGCCTCAGTCGGGGGCGGCGGCGAGCAGGCGGGAGCAGAGATCCTCAACGTACTCCAGGTTGCGAACCGCCCGTTCGGCATCGTTCCGGTCGAACAGATCCTGCGGTCCGATATCCTGACGCTCGTCACCGTAGAACGCAATCCCGCGGTCGCCTGCCATCTCGGTCGAGATGGACGCCAGATGATCGATCTCCGTGCGAAACCAGTCCGGAAAGCGCGTGGCCTCGCGGCGAAGGACCTCGCCGACGTCGTGGGTACGCGTCGGCTCGACCGCGACAAGTCGCAGAGCGCCCTTCAGGAACAGTTCCACGCACTCCTGCGCCTCGCGCACGACGGTGGCCCACAGCTTGCGCTGCAGGGCGATACCGACCAGCTCGACTCGGCTCCCGGCCTCCTCGATGTAGCGCCGCCCCATGCGCGTGCTGGTCATATCTGCACGACCTCGCCGAAACGAAAATCCGGCTTCAAGTCCCAGTACCAGCGTCCGTCATCGAGAAACACCCGCCGGCTCCCGATCTGCTGCATGCGAGCGCGCATGCCGTCGAGCACGGTCCGGAAGAAGCCCGCGCGGTCAATCAGCAGGATGCCGTCCTCGACGATGTCGAGATAGAGCGGGCTGTGGCGCCGCGCCTCTTCCGGCGACTTGGTCACGAGGTTCCATTCGACGGCCGGCAACCCTTGTCGCGCCCGTACCCGCGACCACGCCGCAAGGAGCGAGCGCCGGCGCTCGCGCAGACTCCGAGGGAAGCCGTCGGCAATCACCAGGAGATCGATGTCCGAGCGGGCGGTGCTCCGGCCCCTGGCCACCGAACCGAAGAGCACGAGCGAATGGAGACGGGGACCGAGGAGCGCGCACCAGGCATCGGTAGCCGCTACGAGCGCCGACCGGGCAGGCTCCGCAACGGACGCAGGGAGAGTCGCGGTCGAGATCACCGTTTGATCAGTGCGCCCCGAAAAGGCGCCTGGGTCCCGAAGCATCGGGGATTTTCGCCGAACCTTCTCCAGTGAATGCACGACGCTCTCCTGCCGAGGATTAGCGGCCGCGGAGGCCGAGGGCATGCTCGGCGATCACCCTGCGGTGCAGCTCGCTCGTGCCTTCGCCCACCTCCAGCGTCTTCGCCTCGAGCAGCAGGCGGCCGACCTCGTACTCCGCCGAGAACCCGTAGCCGCCGTGGATCTGGATGGCGTCGAGAGCGTTGGCGGTGGCCGCCTCGCTCGCGATCAGCTTCGCCATCGACGCCTCCACCGAGCAGCGCTCGATGCCGGCGTCCTTCATGCGGCCGAGGCGGTAGACCAGCGCTCGCGCCGACTCCGTCCGGCAGATCATGTCGGCGATCTTCTGCTGGGTCATCTGGAACTCGCCGATCGGCCGGCCGAACGCCTCCCGCTCGGTGGCGTACGGCACGCTCAGGTCGATGGCCCGCTGCGCCTGTCCCACGCAGCGCGCGGCCACCGAGAAGCGCCCCATGTCGAGGGCCGCGCCGAGGATCGGGAACCCCCGCCCCACCTCTCCCAGCACCGCGTCGTCCCCCAGGGCAACCCGGTCGAAGTGGATGGTGGCCAGGTTGTCCCGCTTCAGGGTGCGCATCGGCAGGTCGCCGATCGCGACCCCTTCGGCACGGGGATCGACCAGGAAGACGGTGACGCCCCGGTGACGCTGCGCGGGATCGACGGTCGCCGCCACCAGCAGCAGGCCGGCGTGCGCGGCGTGCGAGATGAACACCTTCGATCCGCTCAGCGACCAGCCGCCGGCGGTCCGTTCCGCCCGGGTCTGCACCGCGGCCAGATCGCTGCCGCCTCCCGGCTCGGTCAGGGCGGCCGCGGTCAGCACCGACCCGTCGCAGATTCCCGGCAGCCAGCGGTCGCGCTGGGCGTCGGTCCCGAAGCGGACGATGGATCCGGCGACGAGCGAGTTGGTCACCGAGACCACCGACGCGACGACCCAGTCGATGCGCGCCAGCTCCTCGCAGATCACGCCGTAGGTGACCACGCCGGCGCCGCCCCCGCCGTAGGCCTCCGGCAGCAGCGGCGTCAGGTAGCCGAGCGGCACCAGCTTGCGGATCAGCTCGGCCGGGTACCGTTCCGCGCGCTCGTGCTCCTCGACGAACGGCAGGATCTCCCCCTCTGCGAACTCCCGGACGGCGGACCGCACTTGCCGCTGCTCGGGGCTGAGGTCGAAGTCGGCGCTGCGGCTCGGGGCGGTCGTGGCCGCGGTGGTCGTAACGGACATCAGGCTCCCTCGTTGCGCCGGCCCGCCACCCAGCGGAGCGCGGCGGCCAGATCGACCGCGGCCTGCGCGAGCTGCCGGACGCGGCCGACGAGCTCCGCCGACGGCTCGTGCCCCGCCGTGAAATCGTCCTTCGTCGCATAGACGTAGCGCGGAAGGATGTGGCAGCGGAAGTCGAACATCAGGCTGTTGGCGAGACCGATCGGCGACATGTAGCTCCGCTGCCCCCCGGCCGCACAGAGAAACCCGACCGGTTTCTGCCCCCAGGCCTTCCCGGTCAGCTCCACGAAGTTCTTGACGGCGGCGTTCAGATCGTAGTTGTAGACCGGCGACGCGATCAGGATGGCGGACGCGGCGGCGACCTTCTCCGTCACCGGCCCGATCGACGGGTGGTCGTAGCAGGCCTCTCCGTCGCAGATCGGCAGCTCCCATTCGCGCAGATCGAGCAGCTCGTGCGGGGCGCCGATCACCCCGAGCGCCTCGCCGGCGGCGACGGCCAGTGTGTGCGAGCGGCTGGCGGAGTTGAGCGAGCAGGACACCACGAGCACGGGAGCGACGGTGTCGTCGACGAGCGAGTTCATCGCGGGAGAGTATAGTGGCGGGCCGGACCAGTTCGCGGCCCCAGCCCCGAATCCCCGGAAGGTATCGTGCCAGCGCCGGACCCACGGCCACGGCAAGCCGGGGCAAGTCGTACCGACCTGTAATCGCTGGGACGGGGCGAAGCGATGGCAGCGCCTGAAAACGATCATTCCCGAGCTACTTCAAATGAACGGCATCGACGCCGCTGATCCTGTCTCATTCGAACTGCTGGCGCGGCGTCACACTGTCGTCGGCGTTGCCGCTTGATGGCGGACTACACGCCAGATGTGAAGAGAGCGGTCAGAGACGCCGGGGCGTACCGCCTGCCAGCAGAGAGGGACGACGGGCGCGGCGATCAGACGACGCCGCGCTGGTGCAGCGCCGCGACCGCCGGGGCCGAGTACCCGAGGTCGGCCAGGATGGTGTCTGTGTGCTCGCCGAGCCCCGGCGCGCGCCCGCGGATGCCGGCCGGCGCCGCCGACAACGAGAACGGCGTCTCCGCCACCGGCGCCTCCACCTCGGCGCCGGGAGAGGCCACCGACCGCAGAAAGCCGATGGCCTGCACGTGCGCGTCGTCGAGCACCTGCTGCGGGGACAGCACCGGCCCGGCCGGGATCCGCGCCGCATCGAGCGCGGCCAGCGCCTCGTCTGTGGTCCGCTCGCCGCACCACTCGGCCATCCGCTCGCTGATCGCCGCCCCGTGGTCGCCACGGGACCGGTCGTCGGCGAAGCGCGGATCGTCCAGCCAGTGCGGCTCGCCGACGAGCTCCGTCCACCGCTTGAATAGCGGCTGGCCGATGCACTGCACCAGCACCCAGCCGTCGCGGGTGCGGAAGGCATCCGACGGCGCCTGCGTCTGGCTGCGGTTGCCGGTGGCCACCCGGTCCGAGCGGATCATCGCCTGCTCCATCAGCATCCCGTTGGCGATCGTGAGCGCCGAGGCGAGCAGCGACGCCCGCACGTGCTGGCCCTGGCCGGTATCGCGCCGCACCAGCAGCGCCGCCAGCGTGCCCACCGTCGCGACCAGCGCGGTCGTGAAGTCGACGTACGGACAGTAGGCCTTGGTCGGCTCGCCCGGGCGGCCGGAGAGATACATGATGCCTGACATTGCCTGCCCGATGCCGTCGAACCCGAGCCGGTGGGACGACGGACCGCCGGCGCCGAACGCCGACACGCTGGTCAGGATCACGTCCGGCTTGACGGTCGAAAGCGCGTCGTAGTCGAGCCCGAGGCTCTTCAGCGCAGCATCCGGCAGGTTCGCCACGACCACGTCGGTCTGCGCCACCAGCCGCTGGAGCACGTGCCGCCCCTCCGGCGTGCGCGGGTTCAGGGTCATCCCCCGCTTGCCGCGGTTCACCTGCAGGTAGTAGGCGCCGTCGCCGGCCTCGGTCACCGGCATGAGGAAGCGGTCCTCCCCGCCCCGCACCTTCTCGACCCGAATCACGTCGGCGCCGAGGTCGGCGAGCAGCGCGGCACAGAACGGGCCGGCGATGAAGCGGCCGAAGTCGAGGACGCGGATTCCGTCGAGCGGGTCAGGCATGACTCGAAAGAGTACGCCGGCCGGTCACCCGGCGTCGGCGGACACGGCTTCCATGAGCGTGTGATGAAACACGAAGAAACTTCCGGAACGGTTCACGGCAGGGTCCATGTGCTGTGCAATTGCCCGCGCCGCCTCCGTCTTTCGCAGACCGTTCGAGAAATAGCCATACTTCTGGAGAATGCGCTCGAACGCTTCCCACGTATCCGCTATGACGTCTGGATCGCGATACCCTCTACGATTCGGGATATGTGGCGACACCTTCGGGTAGGCTCCTTGCACGGCCTGCCAGTCGCCGAAATACCACGCCTCCAACTCCTCGATCACGATCCTGTTCGCCACCTGCCATCGACGATCGGGCGAGCGTGTGCGAAGACCCGCGCTGCCTGCCGTTGCATCGAGTTCGTTCTTGAGCGCAACGCAATCATCTCTGTCACGATCCACCAGCACGAATATGCGCGAGTCGTCGGGCAGCCATCTGGCATAGGCCCGCAACCGAGCCGCGAGCTTCCTTTTCAGATCTCCCTTGCCCTGAAACGCATGGATCTCATGGCTATGGGTTTCCGGGAGAAATCGCGGCAGCAGCGTCTGCAGGAACGCCTCCATCGACTGCTCTTCAACCAGGAGCACGAGGTGCATCAGCGCGTTCGCCCCTGTCGTCCACGTAAGGGCTCGCCCTGGTTCACCAGCGGATCGCCGATCCCGAACTGCCCCTCCATCCACAAGTCGCCGAGCGTGGCTCCTTCCTCGAGGAACTCGTCGATCCCCGCTATGTCGGACACTCTCCGGACTTGCGTGTAGCCCTCACCGTCTCGCCACAGCACCCGTACCTCTCTGGATCGTGCGGCGTTGAGGAAGAACGGCGAATGCGTCGTGACGAGCATTTGAGTGCGTTCACTCGCCGCCCTGCACTCTTCCGCCAACTCGGGAAGCAGGCGTGGATGCAGGAAGTTCTCCGGCTCCTCCACTCCGATCAGCCGCGGCGGCGCCGGATCGTGCAAAAGCGTCAGGTAAGCGAGCATCTTCAACGTACCGTCCGACGCAAACTTCGACAGTACCGGTGCTGCGAATGGCGCGTCCTTTATTCGCAGCACGAGACTCCCATCGGCCAGGGCCGTCGCTTTGGCTTGCTCGACGCGCGGAACTCGACGGCGCAGTACTTCGAAGATTGTCTTCAGTCTTTCCGGATGCTGTTCGTACAAGTACTGGATGACGTTCGCGAGGTTGGCGCCTGTCGACGAGAGTTGCTCTTCCCCCCCCGCTTCAGGATTGCGCCGGGCCGCTTCGGCGGACAGATACGAGAGGTGCCAGCTCGAGACGAATTCCCGCAACGCTACAACGCGCGGGTTCTCGGCGAGCATTCCGAGGGTGCTTACCGCCAACACGTCCGAGCCTGCAAGTCGACGGGGCACCCGCGTGTCCGTCCGCTCCGGTGCTTCGCCGGTAATCACCGCGCCTTCGCCACGCCGATACTCCATGAAGTTGAAGGGCCGACCCGAGCCACCGCCGCGGGTCCAGCGCAGGAACTCATGACTGACCACCGGACGCCCGCCCTCCTCTTCCAGCTCCAAGTGATAGGTAATGAGCGGCGTCCTGGCGCCCTCGCGATACTTCAGCTCGACAACGATCGGTCCATCGCTGTCGCGGCTGTGCAACTCGCGAAAACGCCCCCGGCGATCCCAGGCCTTGCGAACACCGTCCGTGAAGCACTGGGACAGGAAGGCGAACACGTCGAATACCGTCGATTTACCGCTGCCGTTCGGACCCAGCAACACCGTCAGGGGCGTCAGCTCCTTCAACGTGACGTCGCGCAGCGCCCGGTAGTTGCGCACTCCGAGTGCCGTGACTCGTTGTGGTGTCCGGTTGGTCATGGCGTACCAAGGTGCCGCCCGGCAGATGCGCTGCTCCATGCGCGAGCCGCCGATGACTGCCAGCCCGAAAACGCAGACTCCTAGCGTCCACCCGCCGCGCCGGCATCGAGATGCGTCCGGGCGCCCGGGCAGTGCGGGCACATCCTGCCGCCGGAGCCGAGAGCAGCGAGCGGCACCGGGATCGCCTGCCCGATCAGGCCGGGGGCCAGCCCCCGGCAGGTGGGCGAATGATGATAGACGGTCTCGCCGCCGACGACCCCGCCGACGACGAACACCGTGGCGGGCGGGATGTGGTAACGCACGGGCGTGGCGCGCACCGTCACCCGCCGCCGGTCGACCCGCACCCGGAGCTCCTCCGGCGGCTCGTCGAGCGCGGGACGGTGATAGGTGACCAGGTACTGACTGGTCAGCTCCGTCGCGATGCGCTGGAGTCGTTCCGCCATGCCTGAGGTCGACGACACCTTGTAGAGCCGGCCGCCGGAGTCGTTCGGGCCCTGGTCGAGCATGCGCTCGCGCTCGCGGTTCTCCTGCATCCACCGGAACGCGCCCGCCCCCGACGTGATGGTGGCCAGACCGTTGCTGCGCCCGAAGTCGGAAAAGCCGACCTGCCGCAGGCTCGTCAACGCCAGGGCGTGCATGACGACGCCGTAGCTCCGCAGGCGCTCGGCGACCGCCTCGGCGTCCTGGTCGCGGCTGGCATCCGGTGTGCTCCGTCCCCGCGCAGGCAGCCCGCTCCCGCGAACGGACATGTCCTGCATGCCGCGCCCTTCGCTGGTCACCAGGACAATCGCCGGACGCATCGACCTCCGCGCGGCCAGCTCCAGAGCGGTCTCGTCGACCGCGGCGACGAGATACGCGCTGGTATCCGAGAAGCCTGAGAAGCGCTCCGCCGCCTCCGTGAGCAACCCCGTATCGGTCGTGTAGTCGACGAGGGTCTGACGCTGATCGCCGAACGCGATCAGGCTGATGCGATGGCCGCGCATCGCGTCGACGAAGGACACCAGCGCCTCGCGGATATGGACGAGATTGTTGCCGGCGACCATGCTGTCGTCGACGAGCAGCGCCACGTCGAAGCCGACCATCGCCGGTTCGACCCGGAGCACCTCGCGCCGGTCGCCGTCCTCCTCCACGCGGAAGTCGGCGGGCCCCAGCCCCATGACCGGCCGGTCGCGCCTGAGCGCGGCGACGTACGCCTGCGCCTCGCCTGCCTGCAGTTCCTGGGCGCGCGGCGCGACGCCGGCGGGACGGGCGGTGACGACGGCGCCGGCCAGCAAGGCGAACAGAAGGAGACGAGCCCGGGGCGGGCGCGCCGTCCTGAAGGCAGCGTGTCGCCGGCGTGGTAGAAGCGGTCGGAAAGCCATGGCGACCTCCTGTCCGACCGCGCCGCCGCGGCCGAACCGCCTGTCTGGTGCGTGTTCCCCGGCTACGGTGCGGTCGGTGCGGGCTTCACGTTCACCGTCACGTTGACGGGAACGAGGTGAACCGTATCGTCCGCCACCGCCTGGAGCACGTACGTACCCGGCGCGCTGAAGCTGACCCGCGTCACGGCCCGCCCGCCCTCTCCGATCTCCGGGACCTGCGGATCGAACGAAACGGCGCCCGGACCGCGCCACTGGAGCCAGGTGACCGCCAGGCCGGTGGCCGCCGCGCTGCGCGGATCGACGACGGCCTGCGACTTCGGCCCCCGGCGCGGCGTCCGCTCCGCGAGCCGCGGGTTCGGGGGCGGGATGCCGTCGTCGCCGGCGATGACGGCGATCTCGATCGAATCCGGCAGCGTCACCTCCAGCTCGTCGCCACCTTCCAGGCTGATGAACGGCCGCTGGTTGTCGGCGTAGCCCTGAGCCGAGCCGGTGCCGCGGTTCAGGCGCCGGACACCGGCGTCGATCTCCCAGACCGGCCAGAGATGCCCGACCGCCCGGTCGGCGCGGCCGTTGTGGGTGACGGTCCAGACGAGGTCCTGCTCCCGTCCCCAGTCGGCCGGCACGCGGACGCTGAAGACGAACTGCTGCCGCCGGTTGTAGAAGTGGGTCGGCTGGCCGCGGTCGGCCCGACCCGGCTCGAAGAGGTTGTTCGGTCCGACCGGGATGATCGGCTGCTCCTCGTAGTTGCGGTTCAGGTAGCCGAAGACCATGGTGAACGACCCGTCGTCGTTCCGCTCCCACCCCTCGAAGACCGGCTGCACGTTCTGGCCCCGGTTCCAGCGCTCCTGGGCCGCCGCCGGGGACGCGATCGACACCGCGGCCAGCAAGGCGGCCGCGGCCACTGCACGAACGATGCGAATCTGACCCCTCATGATGCTCTTCTCGCTACCTCTTTCGAACATCGCAACGGCACGAAGCCTCCGCGATCCACGACCGCGAAGGCTTCGCTCCAATCCACGCGCGCGCCGCCGCGCGCCGCGGCTAGTCGTTGTCGTTGGCGCTGAGCGCCTCGCGGGCGGCGACTTCCTTCTCGAACTCCTCGTCGTCGAGCTCGTACCAGCTCACCCACGAGAAGCTCATCTCGTCGCTCGAACGCTGGCCGAAGCCGGCCCAGTTGGTCGGATCGTCGTTCCAGCGGTTCGCCTCGGAGTTGTCGTGCCAGCTCGTCACGTGCAGGAGCGTGTCCCGCGGCAGGAGCGGCGCCACGTCGTCCTCGTAGTTGTAGACGATGTGCCACCCGAAGTCCCAATCGGCGCAGCTCAGGATGTCCTTGCTGTTGTCCGGGTAGATCGCCTCGAGGCACTGCCGTTTGCCGAGGTTGTGCAGGTGCGCCTGGAACGCGGTGATGTGGGCGTTCTCCTTCAGGCGGTAGTAGCCGTCGTGCCGCACGTTGGACGCACCCGCCGGGATGTCGATGTCCTCGTCGTCGCCGACGTGCGCGGAGATGAGCTTGCGCTCCGGGACGACGCCCCGGGGGTAGAACTGCAGGCCGACCCGCGTGCGGTCGGTCGTCTCCACACCGATCGCGGCGTAGTGCATGTTGAAGCGGATCTTCGCGCCCGCCTTGATCTGCCGCCCGGTGCCGTCCGGGAAGATGTCGCCGTTCTTGCCGAGCGCGTACTCGTTGAGGAACTCGCCGATGCCGCTGGTGTCCTCCGTGTCGTCGTTCACCATCCCTGTAACCGCGTGGTGCACCACCGGGAAGCCCTCGATCGACGGCTTGGTCTCGACCGCCCTGATCCAGCGGTCCTCGGTCAGGCCGGACTCGGACTCCAGGTTGCCCCACCAGTTGGGCGCCTCGGCCGCGACCACGAACGGCTCGGGGATCTCGACCACCCAGTCGGGCTCGCCGATCTTCCACTCGGCGATGTTCCGGAACTCGCGGGGCGGCGGCATGTCGGCGGGGTTCCCGCGCGGCGCGCCGGCGTCGACCCAGGCCGCGACCGTGGCGATCTCGTCGTCGGTCAGCGAGTAGTCGTACTTGAAGCCCTGTATGCCGATGTTCTTGTCGATGTACCACGGCGGCATCGCGCGCGTGACCACCTTCTCCTTGATCGACCGCGCCCACGGCCGCGCGTCCTCGTAGGTCAGCAGCGACATCGGGGCGATCGAGCCCGTGCGGTGGCACTCCTGGCACGAGCGCTGCAGGATCGGCGCGACGTCCTTCGTGAACGTGACCTCGTGGGCATCCTGCGCGGCGGCGACGGCCGGTGCGGCCAGGGCGCCGAGCGCGACCGTCAGGAGAACGGCGAATCCGAATCGGCAACCGGTTGTGAGTGACATTTCTGAAGCCTCCAGAACCGAGCGTGTGTCGGCGCCATCCGAGCGGCGCGTCGGCTCAACTGCATATTGTTACCCAGCCGCGGGCCGTACACCAAGCGTTCTTTGGCGTGGTACATTGGTTTCGGAATGCACTCTGCCGACGCAAGCCCCCCGGACGCACCGGCTCGCCAATTGCGCGACAGCCTCGCGCGCGGCCTGCGGACGGAGCCGACGGTGCGCCTTGCCTGGCTGTTCGGGAGCCGGGCTCGCGGCACGGAGCGCCGGGACAGCGACGTCGACGTCGCCGTCCTGGTCGACGACGCCTGCGCCGACGGCCCGGGAGCGCTCAAGGACTCCTACTTCCGACTCATCCCGGCGATGACCGGCGCCGTCCGCAGCGACCTGATCGACCTTGTCATCCTCAACCACGCCCCCCCGCTCCTGCGACACCGGGTCGTCCGGGACGGTGTCCTGCTGTACGCATGCTCCGACGCGGAGCGCGTACGCTTCGTGCACGGCACGCTCAGGGAATACCTCGACTTCGAACCACGGCTGCGCGAGCAGACGCGACTGCTGATACGCCGGCTGAAAGAGGGACGGCCCCGCCATGATGGTCGATACCGCGATCTTCTCGAAGCGGCTCGACGCACTCGAAGACTACCTGCAGCGGCTGCGCAGCCTCGGCCAGGCCAGTAGGGCCGCCTACGTCGCCGACCCGAAGATCCACGACCTCGCCGCACGCTACCTGCACCTGGCGATGGAAGCGACGATCGACATCGCCATCACTGGATCTCCGACGTGGGCCTGCGAACGCCGGACACGAACCGCGACATCTTCGTCGTGCTGGAGCAGGCGGGAGAGATCGACCCGGCGCTGTCCGAACGCCTGCAAAGCTGGGCCAGCTTCCGCAACGTGCTCGTGCACGACTACCTGACCATCGACCACGGCATCGCCTACCGGGCCATCCGTAACGAACTGGGCGACCTCGACGCCTTCCGCCGCTGGGCCCTCGGCAAGCTCGACGCCGGCTGAGGCTTCGACGATCTGTCCTCCGAAGCGCCCGCTTCCGCGGAAGCGGGCGCTTCCTCAGAACCGCGCCGCGAAGGTGACGCGCAGGACGCGGCCAACCAGCACCTCCTGGGCCTGCTCGAACGTCGCGTCGTTGAGACGCCGCCCGCGCGAGCCGGAGCGGTGCCGCAGCTCGATGCCGTTGTTCAACGCGTTGAACGCGTCGAGTCGCGCCTCCCAGGACCAGCCTCCCGCGTTGAACGTGCGGGCGATGCTCAGGTCGAGCGTCGTCCAGTGCGGCAGGTACTTGACGGTGTCCTGCGGCATCAGCTCCACGTCGTAGAACGACGAGTAGCCGAGTTGCCCGGACCGGAGCGAGGGGGCGATGGCGCCGTCCAACCGGCACGGGGCGATGCAGTTGTCGGCCGTGTAGAACGGGGCTGCATAGTTGAGGTTGTTGTTGTCGGTGCCGCGCGAGTCCACGCGGAAGGCCTCCTCGCCCACCATGCCGCTGCCGATCGAGTTCCCGGTCGCCGGGTAGGCCTGGTAGGAGCCGGCCAGCCGCAGGCCCCCCGGCAGGGGAAGCGAGCCCGACAGCTTGAACTCGTTGCGCCAGTTCCGCGGCGTCGTGTACTCGTCGCAGAAGCGGTACGAGTTCGGGTCGGCGGTGAAGTAGTCGCCGCGCGACTGCTGCAGGATGATCCCGCAGTAGTTCTCGATGCCCCCCGCCTCGCCGCGCCCCGGCGTCTCCGCCGTCCAGCCGCCGAAGACCGTGCCGCCGTTGGGCAGCCGCGCGCTGAGGCCGAGCTCGAAGTTGCCGAACACGTCCGGGAAGTGCCCGAACACGGTCTCGTCCAACTGCTCGGTGCGCCTCTCGGCAGCGGGATGGATGCCGTAGATCGGGATGATCCCGGTGTAGGGACCGGGCGCCAGGAAGTCGACCTCCTTCACCCAGTTCGCGTTGTCGATGAAGCGCACCGTGCCGTCGGGAAGCTGCTCGAAGTCGAACGTCCGGTTGACGAACGTCCGCACCGTGTTCTCCTTCGTCGACCGGCGCCGGTACTCGGCCATCAGCGACACGCCGGGGGCGACCTCGTGCTGCAGGGTGACCGAGATCAGGTCGTCGAACTTGCGCTGCAGGTCCGGGTGCGGTTTGCGGGCCGAGCCGCCGCCCACGCCGGTCGCGAACGAGGCGTCGGCGGTCGGGCCGATCTCCCAGTCCTGCACGATGTTGTCGCCGTCGGTCCCGTAGGGATTGGCGCAGGTCGCGGTCCGCTCGCAGCCGGGAGCCCCCATCGGGGTGCTGCTGCCCGGCATCAGGGCGACGTCGAACCAGTCGCGCTCGTCGGTGCGCGCCGCGGCGCCGGCGTAGTTCTGCAGGCGGAAGACGCCGGTGATTCCGAACGCGTGGTAGTAGCGGTTCCAGCCGAACTTGAGCGCCGTCCGCCCGCTGCCGAAGATGTCCCACACCGCGCTGAAGCGCGGCGCGATGTCGGGACCCATGGTGGGCATGCACAGGTCGAGCTGGCGCATCGCCACCAGCTCCCGCGGGTCGCCGGACACCGGGCCGCAGTCGGGAGCGGCGGGGAAGAGCGCCGCCGTGGTGAACCGGCCGGCCGGCTTGCCGACCTCGGGGCTCGACGGCTTGGCGATCTCCATCCGCACGCCGGCGTTGATCGTCAGTCGATCGATGGTCCAGGAATCCTGCGCGTAGACGGCCGTCGAGTACTTCACCGCGCGCGTGTTGAGGTTCGGCGTGTTGGAGACCCGCACCGACTCCGGCGCTCCCAGCCGGCCGCAGTTCAGGCCGGCCGCGTCGCACCGCGCGTAGGGATGGCCCGCGTCGATCCAGCTCACGTAGTGGTCGAACGGGCTCAGGCCGCTGCTGTAGTTCACCAGGGCGAGGTCGGCGTTCCCCGACTGGCCCTCGGTGATGTGGCCCCAGTCGTTCGTGAACCCCATCCGGAAGTTGTGCGATCCGGTGACGTACGACATCGAGGCGAGGAAGCTGGAGCTGTACGGCAGGCTCGTCTGGTCGAGGCCGCGCGAAGAGTAGCTGTAGCCGCCCAACCGGCCGTCGACCCGCCGTACCCCGCCGCCGTCGAGGCCCGCGCCGTACCAGGGGTGGACCGCCGCGCCGTTCAGGCCCTGGATGGCGGCCTGCTCGGGGCTCATCGAGCCGGGGTGGCAGGGCGACTCGATGCACGTGAAGAGGTTGTCCGGCCGGTCCACGATGATGCCGTCCTGGTTGGCGAACCGGTCCGCCTGGCCGACGAACGAGAAGCCGGTCTCGAACAGCAGGCGGTTGCTGATCGTCGAGGTCCACTTCGTGTTCGCGTTGTAGTAGTTGATGGTGTCGACGTTCGTCGAGGCGGTGTCGCGGTCCTCGAGGGCGCTGAACTCGTGGAACCGGTTGCGGTGCGCCTTGTCGATGTAGGCGACCCACTTGTTGGTGTCGTTCACCTGCGTGGTGAACCGGACGAGACCGCTCCGGATGCGGTTGTCGTCGATGGCGGTCGAGCCGTCCCGGTTCGTGGCGTTGAGCACCTCCTGGTTGGTGCTCCACTGGCGCCCCGCGGTGAAGAACCAGATCCGGTCCTGCCGGATGGGCCCGCCGAACCCGAACTGGGCATCGTAGGTGCTGGCCAGCCTGGGCGTGGTCCCCTCCGCGACGCCGACCCGCCGCAGCCGCTCGTTGAAGTTGTCCTGGGACAGGGCGCCCGGGGTGGTGCTGCCGAAGAGCGACCCGCTGAAGCTGTTGCCCCCCTCGCGCGGGATGATGTTGATCCGCACGCCGCCGTGTCCCGTCTCCGCGTTCATCGCGTTGGTGGAGACGGACATCTCCTGCGTCATCTGCGGGTTGTTGTACGGCTTGACGCGGCCGTCGTCGAGGAAGGTGTTCAGCGTCATGCCGTCGACCTCCAGGGTCGTCTGGCGCGAGCTCGCCCCGCGGCCGAACATCCAGCTCTGCTGCATGGCGCGCGAGCCGCCGACGTCGGGCCGAATCGGCTTGACCCCCGGCACCAGCGCGGCGTAGTTCCAGAGGCTGCCGCCGGTCGGAATCGCCTCCTGGATCTCGCGGGTCAGAGTCTCGACCCGCGCCACCCGCTGCACGTCCACGATCGGGGCCTGGCCGCTGACGGTGATCGTCTCCTCGAGCGCGCCGACCGCCAGCGTCGCGTCGACCGTCAGCGTGAAGTCGCCGGGCAGGGTCAGGCCGTCGCGGATCTGGGTCGAGAACCCCACCAGCGTGAACGTGACGACGTAGTCTCCCGGCTGCAGGTCGACGATGGTGTAACGGCCCGCGCCGTCGGTGACCCCGAGGCGCGATCCCTCGATCAGCACCGGGCTGGACGCCTCGACCGTCACGCCCGGAAGGATCCCGCCGGTGTTGTCCGTGACCTGTCCGGTGATGCTGCTCTGCGCCAGCGCCGCCGCCGGCAGCGCCACCGCGAACGCGGCGATCCCGATGCGCCAGAACACCTGTCTCATGACGAGTCCTCCTTCGCCGTTCGGACGGGCCGTCCGCTGCATGCCTGTCCTCACTCGGGTGACAGCCCGGAGGCGCCCGCCGCGGCGCGGGCCGCCGCCAGCGTCTCGATCACCTGCGCGTCCTGCCATCCCGTGAGCCGCGCCGCCTGCTCGGCCGCCGGGACCGCCTCGGCCGCCCGCCCCAGCGCCAGCAGGGCGACGGCCAGGTTGTTGTGGGTCTCGGGCACGTCCGGCTCGATGCCGATCGCGGCCCGGTAGCGTCCCACCGCCTCCGCCGGCCGGCCCAGCGCATGCAGCAGGATGCCGTAGTTGGTCAGCGCCCCCACGTGCTCCGGATCGTGGGCCAGCGCCGCCTCGAACCGCGCCGCGGCGGCGGCCAGCCGTCCCGCGCCCCCCGCGATGATCCCGAGGTTGTAGTGTGCGGGCGCGAAGCCGGGGTTCAGGCGCAGGACGCGCCGGAAGCGATCCGCCGCCTCCGCCACGCGCCCCGCCTCCAGGTGGTAGATCCCCAGCTCGTGGTGCGCCCGGAAGTCGCGCGGCTCGTCGCGGGCACGCTTCTCCGCCCCGGCCAGGTCCACCGCGTTGGCCTTCCGCGTCAGGACCTGAGACAGCCGCTCGCGCTCGGCCGGGGTCCCGGTGCGCACCTTCACCACCAGCTCGGCCATCTCGTCGGTCGACCGGCGGCCGTAGCGGACGCGCCGCGGCGGGTGGCTCGGATTGCGCCGGTTGGCGGCCGAGTTGTCGTAGACGTAGCGCATGCTCAACGTCGTCCCGGCCGGCAGGAACAACGGCTCCGCCAGGCGGTACTCGTCCTGCCAGTTGAAGTCCCAGTCGTCGATCCGCACCAGCCAGCGGCGCGATCCGTCGGGCAGGGTCGCGAATCCCTGCAGATCGCGCCCCAGGTAGTGGGCGTGGGGATAGACCGACAGCACCGCCACGTCGACCGGCAGACGCAACGTGTCCTCGATCACGTGCGGCGCGGCGCCGGCCGGGATGTCGATCGTCTTGTCGCCGAGGAGCACCGCCGTCGGCGCCCCGGTCGGCGGGGCGTCGGCGAAGTAGAGCCCCACCCGCGGCGCGATGCGCTCGGGAACGTCCGACGCCGGCAGGTGCAACTGCAGCACCAGGTCCACTCCGGGATCGAGCCGCCACGCCAGCTCCTCCGGCTCGAACGCGGGGACCCGGCCGGGCGCCCAGGCGAGCAGGTGCCCGTCCGGAAAGCGGGCGTCGTCGTCCAGCGCGTCGTCGTACCCCGGCGCCGGATCACGCCGGTCCAGACGGCGCGCGGTCCGCGCGGGATCGATCAGCAGCCGCGCATGGTGGATCGCCCGGCCGGACGGCCGGAAGTCGAAGGCTCGAACGAAACGGGTGGTCGCCAGGGGAACCGGGAGAACGAAGTTGCGGTACTCGTCCTCCCCTCCGGCCGCGAGCTCGTACGGCTCGGGCAGAGCCAGCACCAGGTCCGGCGGGCCGAGCTCCCAGGCGGAGGTCCGGACTGGCGGAGGAGCCAGATCGTCCGGGTCCCCCTCTCTCGCGCCCTGCTCCACCCAGCGATCGAGGAGGGCGATCTCGTCCTCGCGCATTCGCCGCTCCCCCGCGAACGGGCCGCCGTGACCGGGCGCAGGCTTCCAGGGGGGCATCGTGCGCGCGGCGGTCGCCTGCCGGATGGCGCGCGCCCAGGGGCGCACCTCTGCGTAGGTGACGAGGCTGAACTGAGCGGGACCGCCGTCACGGTGGCAGACCGCGCAGTGCGCGTACAGGACCGGCGCCACGTCGCGCGTGAACGTCGGGGCAGCCGGGAGCGCGAACGCCGGCGCCTCGGCTGGCGCGAACGCCGGCGCCTCGGCTGGCGCGAACGCCGGCGCCTCGGCTGGCGCGAACGCCGGCGCCTCGGCTGGCGCGAACGCCGGCGCCTCGGCTGGCGCGAACGCCGGCGCTTCGGCTGGCGCGAACGCCGGCGCGCCCGCCGAAACGGCCACGCACCACACACCCGCCAGGATCGCCGCCCGGGCAGTCATCGCTCGGCTCGCTGTGCGCTCAGATGCCCCAGCGGCCCACGTTGAAGATCACGCCGACGCCTATCCGCCACTCCTTGAAGTCCCCGCCGCCCCCGAGGTCCGCCGGGTCGTAGACCCCCTGAACGTTGTCGCGGATGCCGGGAATCGAGCCGGCGCTGTCGTGGAACAGGAAGTTCGACGAGGAGTCGACGACCCGGAACGACGAGGCCGAACGGGAGGGGTGCGGGACGAACGAGTGCGCGTAGGCGACGTCCAGGCGGAACCCTGCCCGATCGTTGATCGGAACGTCGACCCCGAACCCGGGCATGACCGCGAAGTTGGTCGCGGTGTGGACGTAGAAGTCGATCTTGCGGACCACGCGGACCGCGCCGGCCAGCACCTGCACCCAGGGCCGCACGCCCCCGGGTTCACCGAAGTAGAGCCGCGGCCCCGCCCCGGCGCCGATCGAGTTGATCTGCACGCCGCAGTCACCGGCGTTCGGCGACAGCGTCGGCGAGCACCAGAGCGCCTCGGCGCGGTGATACGACAGCCCCTGGAACTCCTCGTGGCGCGAGGGAGGCACGACGGTGATCTTGTTGTCGGCGGCGGCGGCCTGGGCTGCGCGCGACAGGTTCACCGGGTGCTCGCCGGGAGGAATGCCGAAGTTGAACGCCCCGCTGGCGCGCCACGCAATCGCCAGCCGCGAAGACACGTTGGCGGCGCCGCTCGTGTACCAGCCGCCCGGCAGGAGGCTGGCGTTCTCGGCAAGGCTGCCGTTGCGGACGATGCTGTAGCCGACGCCGAAATCGCCGCCGCCCTGGGCCGCCGCGGATACCGGCACGAACAGACAGGCAAGCACGACAGGAACCCCGAACCAGGTGCGGACGCTCATGGACGTGCCTCCTTCCCGGATGACCTGCTCCGTCCAATGTGTTCGTTCGCCCGCGGCCTGTCAATCACAAAGTGGCGTGCGCGATGGAACCGTCAGGAACCGGCGCGGCCGCGAATCCGCGTGATGTAGACTGGACGGGTGTCCGCCACCGTTCCACCGGAACCTCGCGACACCGCGGCGCCGGGGGCGGGGTCGACACGGCGGGACGGCTGGGACCGGAACGTCATCGCCGTCTGCGCCACCATCGCCCTCTCCGCCGTGACCCTGGCGTTCAGCCAATGTGCGACGAACAGGCGCATCGACGACACCAACGCACAGGTCGGTGACATCCGCGCCGAGATGCGCGCCGAACATGCCGAGATGCGCGCCGAACATGTAGAGATGCGCGCCGAACATGCCGAGATGCGCGCCGAACATGCCGAGATGCGCGCCGAGATGCGCGCCATCCACGGGCTCCTGGCCGAGATCCGCGAGAACGTGGCCGTGTTGATGGACCGGGAACTGCGCCGGCCCGAAACCGTCGAGTGACGCCGCCGCAGGCAGCCTGCCGCCGCCCCGCGCGAGCCGCCTGGGCGGAAACCGTCGCCTTGCGGCTCCGCTTTCCGCCCAGGCCATCCCTCTCCAGGGAGGCGCGGCCTTCCCGCCCACCTACTGCCGCAACTTGAACACGTACAGGGCGTTGCCGGTGTCCGGATGCACGATGTCCGGGCTCAGCAGCGCCGGCACGCGCCGCGGGCTGCCCCCGCCGAGACCGGTCGACACGGCCAGGTACTGCGTGCCGTCGACGCCGTAGGTGACCGGGAACCCCTGCACGGACGTCCCGAGCCGCGTCTCCCAGAGCACCTCGCCGGTGGCCGCGTCGTGCGCCCGGAAGTAGCGGTCGACGTCGCCGGCGAAGGCCAGCCCGCCGGCGGTGGTCAGCACCGCGGTCATGAACGCGGCGCGCTGCTCGATGCTCCAGCGCTCCTCCAGGGTGTCGACGTCGTAGGCGGCCAGCTTGCCCAGGTTGCCGTCGGTGCCCGGCATCTCGAACCAGGTTCTATCGGCCTGCGAGCCGCCGGAGCCGATCTCCAGGGCGACCTCGCGGCCGGCGATCTCCAGGCAGCTCTGGCTCAGCGGGATGATCAGCGAGCGCGTCTCCGGGCTGTAGCCCGACGCGTGCCAGTTGTGGCCGCCGGCGGTGCTCGGACAGACGGACACCCAGTCGCCGATGCCCATGTCGGCGATGTCCTGGCGGTAGGTCACCACGCCGGTCTCCGGGTCGATGCTCTCGAAGACGTTCTGGAAGACGGTCTCCACGTGTCCGAGGTACTCGCCCGACTCGCGGTCGAGCTTCCACAGGACGCCGTGCTTGCCGATGGTGAGCAGCGCCTTGCGGCCGGCGCTGTCGATCAGCACCTGCTCGAATCCCTCGTCGAGGTCGAGCGCCTCGCCCGGCACGTGCTGCCGGTACCACCGGATCGAGCCGTCGGCGGGGTTCAGGGCCAGGGTGGAGTTGGTGTAGAGCGCCGGGTCGTGGACGGTCAGCCCGCGGCTGACCGGCACCCACGGCTTGGCCTGCGCCACCGGCCAGAAGAACAGGTTCAGCTCCGGATCGTAGCTGCCGGGAATCCACGAGTCGCCGCCGCCGCGCAGGGCCAGCGGCAGGTCGCCCCACGAGTCGCCGCCCGGCTCGCCGGGCGCGGCAATCGTCAGCCGGCGCCACAGCTCCTCGCCGGTCGTCGCGTCGTGCGCGGTGATGAAGCAACTGTCGGGCATGAACCGCGAGCACCCGTTGATGCCGTTGACGACCCGCCCGCCGGCCACGATCGGCCCGCTGGAGTTGGAGTAGCCGTCGTTGTAGTCGGCCATCCGCGTCTCCCAGACCAGCTCGCCGGTGCGCGTGTCGAGCGCCACCACGTGGGCGTCGCGGGTGCCCATGTAGATCTTGTCGTCGTAAATGGCGAGGTTGCGGCTGTTGGCTCCGCGCAGCGCCTCGGGAAGCGGCCGCCGGTACTCCCAGAGCAGCGTCCCGGTGACCGCGTCGAGCGCCTGCACGACGTTCCCGGGATTGGCGAGATACATCACCCCGTCGTAGACCAGCGGAGTCGGCTGGTTGCGCCCGTCGGCCATCGACCAGACCCACGCCAACTGCAGGTCGCCGACGTTGTCGCGGTCGATCTGGTCCAGCGGGCTGTGCCCCCAGCCGTCGTAGGTGCGCCGGTAGATCAGCCAGTCCTCCGGGTCGGGATCCAGCAGCATCGCGTCGGTGACCGGCGGGCGCTCGGCGATGGGATGCAGCGTTGACGTTCCGCCCGGCAGATTGGCCGACGCGGCGACCGCCAGCGGCTGCCCGCTGGAGGCCTGACCCGCGGCGGGCGCGGTGACCCCGCCCAGCGCGACGGCGCCTGCTTCGTAGTCGTTCTGCTGCAGGATGTAGGCGACGATGCTCGCGTACTCCTCCGGCGCCAGCGAGCCGGCGCTCTCCGGCGGCATCGTCACGCCGATGAGATCCAGCAGGTCCGCGACCGGCTGCTCGCCCCACCCCCCGCGGAACGTCGGGCCCGCCAGCTCCGGCGCCTCGAACGACCCGCGCAGGTTCGGCATGTGGCAGGCCGCGCAGTCGCGGTCGTAGAGCGCACGGCCCGCCTCGGCCTCCGCCGCCGTGTACTCCGCCGATGCGAGCTGGGCCGACGCGGCCTGCGGCGCCGTCGCCAGCGCTACCGCCGCAACCAGCGTTCCCCACAGCCAGCCGCCCGAATGCCGGTCGGTTCGTCTCGAATGCATCAGGATCCCCCGTAGATTCCGCGCCATCGATAATCGCTCTACTCGCGCATCCTACCCTTCAAGACGCCGTAACGGCTAACGATTGCGCACCGAACGGCGTCGGGTGGGGTTCGGGCTCAAGCCCTTCGCCGGATTTGCCGTCGGCGACGACGGAATGTCCGCCGGAAGCTCATCGCCCGGCAGCGGAGGAACATCCGGCACTCGGCGCAACACCCGGTCGAAGAGATCCGGGTCGGCGCGCCCGGCTCGCTGCTCCAGGTAGTCGACCGTCAGCAGAGCCGAGGCCTTCTCGGCAACCGCGGTGGCAATGAATTGATTGATCGAAACGTCGTCTCGACGGGCCAGCTCCCGTACCTTGTCGTGCAGCGAGTCGGGCAGCCGAACGGAGAGACTGCTCATGATTCCTCCTCGATCAACCGCAGAAAGGCAGCGGGGGTGACAACCTGGATACCGAACGCCTCCGCTCCGCGAAAATCCCGAATGTTGTGCGTGACGATGGCGTGGGATGCCGAAGCAACCGCAAGTTCCAGAATGAACTCGTCGCGCGGGTCCCGCAACGTCGGCCGCCAGAGAAAGTGCACGTCATGATGGGATCCGATGCCGCACAGGAAGTCGACGAGGCCGATCGCTTCCGTCCGCGACCGGTCGAGCTCGCGTGCTTGCCGCACCAGCACCGCCTCGTATTCCAGCGCGAGCGCCACTGACATGGCAACCTGAAACCGGTCGTCTCGCAGCAGCTCCAGCGTTCTGAACGACGCGCCGCGCCTCGACCGGAATCCGGCGACCAGTACGCTGCTGTCGAGCACGACCAGCATCACTATAGTATCCAAGGCTCGCCAGCGGATCGTGGAGCTCTGCTTGAAATCAACGGCGGAACGGGGACCCGGCCGCTGGACGCGAGACGCACTCCATGAGCGCTGATTGCGCGCGCCCCCAGCCGCACCGCCGCGCGGCACGAAAAAGACCAAGGCGCTACCGGGCCGGCATCAAGTGCACGAACCAGCGCCAGGCGATGTACGAGACCAGGACGGCGCCCAGCAGCGATCCGACGAGCGCGCCCCCGTAGGCCTGCTCCAGTCCGCGGTCCAGGACGTTCGGGACGGTCATGGCGGCGGCCGCGAGGACGACGAGAGCCGGGCGGTCCCGGAGAACCCACACGTAGGCGCCCAGCAGCAAGCCCCCGCCTGGCAGCCCCACGAGCGCCCACGACAGCAGGTCGTCCGGCGACGTTCCGGGCGCCAGCATGGCCCCGACGAGCACCAGCGCAACTCCGGCGGCGGTCTGCCGGCGCGTCCAGTGTGCGGTCAGCGTATTGGCCGCCGTGACGACCAGCAGCGTCAGGAGCCCCAGGGTCAGATACCCCTGCAGCGGCGCGAGAGCGGCGGCCAGCCAGGGAGCCGCCGCGGATGCGGGACCGTAGGCGGACCACGGCGGCAGGCCGCCACCGAGCGCGGCGCCGGCCGGGGCGAGCGCGCCGAGAAACCCGATCCCGAGGGCGAGGCCCGTCCATGTCACGAGCCCGCGGTCTTCCGCCGATCCTCCTCTCGCAAGCACCGCGGTGTGGCCGGCCAGCAGCCCGAGCAGGGTCGCGATCAGGCCGGCTCCGATCAGGCCGCCCACCACGCCGATGCCGAGCTGCAGCGGGAGCGGCTGGGCAGTGGACAGGCCGTTCATCAGCAGCGGCCAGTTGTTGGCCATGGTGACGACCGCTCCGACCATCGCGATCCCTGCTGCCGCCAGCGCAACCTCGAGGTCGAACGCCCCGCGGGTCCAGCGGACCACGGCCAGGACCGCGCCCGCCACCAGCAGCAGGCCCAGCACGATGTTCGACGCGATACCGGCGATCGACAGCGTCGTCCGCCGCTGCTCGTCCGCACGGCGCCACTCCTCGGGCAAAAAGACGTAGCGGCGCGTGTCGAGCACCTCGTCGCCGGCAATCTCCACCGCCACCCGCGCCTCCCCAGCGGCGAGGTCGCCGGCGGTCTCGTCGCGGAAGGTGAACGTCCAGTCGGTGCGAGCGGGCCGTCGCAACTCCTCCGCCGATACCTCGGACAGGTCCGCGGCGGCACCCAGCCCGGCGAGCGCATCCCGGGCCAACGTGCGTGCGTCCTCCTCCGACAGCGTGGCGCCTGCGGCATCCTCCGCGAGCCGGTGCTCCAGCCGCCCGGGCGCCCCGTCCGGTCCGATCCAGACGACGTGCTCCTCGGCGCGCGCCGCCACGTCGCCCTCGAAGCGCGCGTAGCGCACGCGCCAGCGCGGCGGGGCCAGGTACTCGCCGAGCAACACGCGGTGCCGGTCCTCGCCCGCCTCGCTCCAGACGAAGCGGTGCGCCAGGTCGAGACCGCTGATGACCCGGCTCGTCTCCGTCCAGTCGCCCGGCTCGACGCCCTGCGCCGCCACTACCTCGCGGGCCGCCGCCACGGCCTCGGCGCGCCCCACCGCGAGCCGCGGCGATTCGCCCGGAGTTGCGGCGGTGTAGGCCCAGAGCCCGAGCCCGACCACGCCGACCGCGGCGACCACCGGTAGAGACGGCAGTCCGGCCGACTCCCTGACCGGCGCCGGCGACGGCTCCGCGGGCGCCTCCGCCACCGGCGGGCTCCACGCCGCGTTCCGCAGCGCGGCCGGCGCCTCGATCCAGCCCCCGCCGCGGTACCGAGCGCTGAGGACCACCCACAGCGGGGTGAGGAAGATGAGCCCGAAGAGGCCCTGGTCCACCCACGCCCCCGGCGCCGACGACACGAAGAGCGGAATCCCGAACAGCACCGCGTCGAATGCGAAGTGCATGACGATGGCCGGCAGGAGACCGAAGCGCAGGTACAGCAGCCCGAAGATGGTCGACGGTACGATCAGCTCGATGAGCCGGGCGTAGGACGGTTGCGTCGGATAGGCGGCATGGCCGGCCCCGAAGATCACGATCTGCAGGAGAAACGCGCCCGCGATCCATGCCCGGCGATTGCCGAAGCGGTCCCCGATGAGCGCGGCGCCGGCGAGCGGGACGGCCCGGAAGAGACACTCCTCCCAGAACCCGGCCTGGAGCGAAATCGCGAGCGGGCTGAGCCACGGCAGCACCGTCGCCAGCGAATCGGGATTCAACAGCGCGTCGGACGGCGACCACCATCCCAGGTAGCCGACGGTGATCCAGTAGAAGGCGACGAGAAACGCCAGGTCGATGCCGACGATCAGGTAACCCCCCACCGTGTGGCCCAGAACCGGCCACGACCGGGCGCCCTCCTGCGACCAGCAGCGCCAGAATTGCAGATGCTCCGGGAACGCGCGCCGCGACAGGCTCTCGGCCGCCATGAACGACAACGCGAAGACCCCGGTGAACGCCAGGAACGCGGCGACCTGCGTCGTCACCTGCTGGATCGCGAAGCTTGTCTCGGACAGCGCGGTGTCGTAGCCCATCCACAGCAGGGGCCACTGGTTGAGCCCGGCCAGCAATTGCGCGAAAGCGATCGACCCGCCCCAGACGAGCGGCATCCGCCACAGCACCCGCCGCTGCCGCAGCAGCACGAACAGCCCGACGCCGAGTCCCCCGACCCCGTAGATCAGGAGCATCGCGAAGCTGCCGGCGATGGTGATGCCCTCGTTGGCGGAGCGCATCTCCTCGTAGCGGCGGTCGAAGGCCTCCGGCACCTGCAGGACGTGCGTGAGCTCGGTCAACCGGTCGCCGCCGACGACCAGGCGCAGGCGGAAGCGGCCCTCCCCGGCCTGCACGTCGGTTCGCTCGTAGACGAAGGTGTGGTCGATCCGCCCGCCGGGGCGTTCCTCCTGCGACGACTCCACCGGCTCGTAGCGTTCAAGCGCGACGTTCCACGGAGCGCCGGAGCCGTTCTCGGCGATGGAACGGGCCGCGTCCGCGTCGAGCATTGCGCCGGTGGCGTCCTCCGCCAACCGCTCGCGGAAGCCGTAGGGCGTCCCGTCGGGCCGAAAGCGCACCTCGACCTCCCGCACCTCGCCGGCGCGGAAGTGCCGCACGACCCACTGGTAGGGATGGAACGGACCGTCGCTCAGCAGCCCCGCGAACGCCTCGGGGCCACCTCCTTCGAGCTCGACGAAGCTGCGGACGCGGTCGTCGACCCGGAAGCTCGCCGCCTGCCGGTAGTCCGACGGCCCCCAGCCGAGCTCGCCGGCGAGTCGCCGCGCCTGGGACAGGGCCGCCTCGCGGTCCATCTCCAGGTCGAGCTCGACGATGGAGAACGCGCGCGGGAAGTTGGCGACGGCGAACGCCGCGCAGGCCACGGAGAGAGCGGCGAAAGCCGCCCAGAAGACCGGTTTCCGGAACATTGGAGATCCTCCTGAGCACATCATGCGCGAGGGTTCTTCCACAACCGCAGAAGGAACCCTTCGTCTGTCTCGACCAGTTCCGGATCGGTGCCGTTGTGATCACGCATGCTACGCATGATCTTCCGCGGTATGCCCATCCCCATGTGCTCGGGGTACCCGTAGTCCCGCATCACGTCCTTCAAGAGTTCGTTGCGGGCGCTCCGGCATCCGCTGCGCATGCGGGCCGGCGTGATGCCGTTGGGCAAGCGGCCAGGCGACACGACCTCGAGCCGATCGAGGTAGATGCTCAACTCGATGTCCGTTCCCGACAGCAGGTAGTCGCGATGCACGATTGCGTTGACGACCGCCTCGCGAACCGCGTCTTCGGGATAGTCCCAGCGCGCCTGCCGCCGCACACCATCCTCCAACCTCACCGTATCGATGTTGCGCCTGACGAACGCCACCGCCCGCTCCACGAGACCGGGTTCGAGGATGGCGCCGCCGGCGTCCTGCAGACGGACGATCGGCCCGCGTAGCGTACAGCGCTCTCCGGCGTCATAGTCCTTCTCGGTCCCCAAATAGGCGGCCGCATCGATCTTCGCCTGGGGAAGGTATCGGCTGGGATTGCTGCCGAACAGCAGCAGCCCGGCAACGGTCGCCGGCTGCCGGTCGCCGTCGTCGAGGACCTCGGTGTTGACGAGAAGCGAAACCCAGTCCGCCTCCCGCTCCGCACGCCACTCCTGTTCCTTGTAGTCGACCAGCGACCTCCAATGTTCCTGGTCCTGGTCCCGCGCCCACGCAGCCGTTTCCCTTCGCCATTGGTCCGACGGCGTCGATGCAGGCGTGTCCTGCTGACGGATCTGCGTGAAGTAGTCCTCGAGGCGGCGGCGATCCAGATCCGCGATCGACGTACCCGATACCGGCCGGAGTTCCGAACGGAAGGCGCCCCGCTGCTGAAACAGGCGCGCCAACTCCTCGGGGCTCGCCTCGCGGCTCAAACTGCCGACGCGAATGCAGTAGGTGCGTCGCTGGTTGTGCCAGACATGGTGCACGCTCCATCCACGCGCCACCTGAACCGCCGCGACGTCACGGCCCGGCTCGACATCGCGGAAGATCTCGAAATAGGGAATGATCTCCGGCCGTATCTTGTCCCGGCAGGCCTGCATCACCCACTCTTCAAGGTGCTGGTACGTGCGCCCCCCTTGCTCGTCGTCTTCGGTGTTGGCCCGCGGATCCTGCCTGGCGAGTCCGTGAACGCTCCCGTCACGGTCGACGCCGAGCAGGACGCACCCACCTCCCAGGTTGGCAAACGCCACAAGTTCCTTGGCCAGTTTGTGGTTCTCGATTTCGTCACGCTTGAATTCCAGGTGGGAGTTCTCGCCGTTCACGATCAACTCGCGAAGCTTCGTCGTCGTCACCGCTACACCTCAGAACCCGTACTTGCGGCGTCGTCGCTCGAACGCGTCCTCGCCGCCCTCGAGCAACTCCTGGATCAGCTCCCTCACCGGCCGGGCATCGATGGAGCCCGTGTACTCCGGGACGGTTTTCGCACTCCCCGACTTCGTCGCGGAGGAGATGCGACTCTTCTGAAGATCCCGAAGCTTCTCCTCGTACTCGGATTGCACCGCGGCCCGACGCGCCTCGAACCGTTCGCGGACACCGCGCATTCCTTCCACCGCCCGGTCCAAAATGGCGCAGAGGCTGTGGTCCCTCCAGGCACGGATCCTGGCTTGGCCGTGGAGCGCCTGGAACAGCCCGTGCTTGTTCGTGACGTGCGCCGCGGTTGTCCGCTACCAGGTCAGGAGGTGCTCGAATGCGTCAGTTCGCTATTGCGTTCTGCAGTGCAGAAGGCGCCAGACCAACAACCAGGCCCCGAGACTACTCGTCGTTCGCCTGCGCCTCCCGCTCGGCGACACGCCGGGCGTACTGCTCGTCGGTCATGAACGCCACGTCGGTCCAGCCGTGGCCCATCTCGTCCATGGTGCGGCCGCCCCAGCCGACCCACGCCGACGGGTCCGGGTTGTGGCGATTGTTGGCGGTGTTGTCGTGCCACGAGACGGTGTGCAGGATGGTCCCCTTCGGGAACAGGTGCGGCTCCTTGTAGGAATAGACGATCTGCCACGTCTGCTCGTAGTTGGTGACGTCGGTCAGCACCTCGCGGCGGCCGTCGACGTGGATGGCCTCGAGCAGCATCCGCTTGCCGCGGAAGTGCATATGAGGCTGGAAGCTCAGGATCAGGGCCGCCTGCGGCAGCGGCCAGAAGCGCTCGTGGCGGACGACGCTGTGGGGCGGGATGCTCAGCAGCGCGACGCCGTTCAGCGTGTTGTCGTCGATCAGGGCGCCGGGCGGCATGCGGTCGGCGTGCAGGTCGAGGTCGTAGCCGGCGCGCAGCAGCCGGTCCTCGACCGCCTCGCGGTTCAGCTTCCAGTCGTGGCCGATGCCGGTGCGGATGCGGTGCGCGGTGACGATGAGCTCGGGCACCTCACCCTCGGGATAGAACTTGATGCCGACCTTCTGCCGGTCGATCGTCTCCTCGCCCCAGGGGTGGTAGTGCGGCGCGAAGCGGAACAGGCCGCCGGCCGGCAGCTTGCGGCCGGTGCCCGCCGGGTAGTACTGCCCGGTGCTGCCCATGGCGTACTCGATCAGGTCGATCTCGGCGGTGTTCGAGCCCATGCCGAGCCGGAACTCCTCGAGGTCCTCGGCGGTCTCGGGCACGCTGACGTAGACATGCGAATGGTGCACGCAGCAGTACGCCTCGGGGATGACCTGCACCCACTTGACGTAGCGGTCCTCGGTCAGGCCCGGATCCACGATCTCGGACGGGTAGAAGTCGGCGCCCTCGGCCGGAATCCTGAATCCTTCCTTCATCTGGACGATCAGATCCGGCTCGCCGTACGTCCACTCGTTCAGGTTGGCCAGATCGATCGGGGGCGGCGCGTCGGCCGGGTTGCCGCGCGGCGCGCCGGCGTCGACCCAGGCCGCGACGGCGGCGATCTCCTCGTCGCTCAGGGACGGGTCGGCGGTGTACTCCCCGACGCCGCGGTCGGCGTGCCAGGGCGGCATCTGCCGGGTGACCACGCGGTCCCTGATGGCCCGCGCCCACGGCCGCGTCTCCTGCCAGGTCAGCAGCGACATCGGCGCCCCGGTGCCGGGACGGTGGCAGCGCTGGCACGAGCGCTGGAGAATCGGCAGCACGTCGCGGGTGAAGGTCGGCGCCTCCTGCTCCTGCAGTGCCGTTTCCGGCTGCGCCGGCTCGGCGGCGAGAGCGGTGGCCGAGACGCCCACCACGATTCCGGCCGCTGCGCAAACTGCCACGAGATTCCAGACTCGACGCATGTCTTCTTCTCCCCGTTCACCCGGCGCCGCGCCGCACGCGGCGGCGCCGCTCGAATTCTCCCGCTATTCTTCCGAGTCTACACCTTGGTCCGAACAGCTCAGGAGCATCGCATGATCGTCCGCCCATTCCTTTCGTCGCTTCTCGTCACCGCGCTGGCCGCCGGCGTGTCCACGGCACCCGCCGCGGCGCAGTCGAACCAGCCGATCTACCCGGTCTACGACGGGTTTCACGTCACCGATGAAGGCTTCTACGTCATCTCGTACGCCTACTTCAGCCACAACTTCGATACGGTGACCGTCCCGCCCGGTCCGGCCAACGCCTTCGGAACGGAGCCGGCCGACCGCCTCCAGCCGACCACGTTCGCGCCGGGACACCACCGCTTCCAGTGCATCATGGTGCTGGACGCGGACTTCACCGGCGGACTGCGCTGGACGCTCTCCCACGCCGGCACGACGACGTCCACCAGCGAGGACATGCTGCAGTACAACTGGGAGCTCGACGACCGCACCGCCGGCTCGGTCCTGCGCGACGTGGACGTCGCGAACGCGCCCCGCGGGGTCTGCCTCAACCGGTCGCCGCTCGTCCGCTTCCTTGGCCTGCGCGGCGGACCCGACGGAGAGCCGCCGGCGGTTTCGGTGGCAGTCGGGGCAGAGCTGAAGCTCTTCGGCAGCGTCCGGGACGAGGGACTGCCCCGCGAAGGGCGGCTGGCGAGCGCCTGGCGGATGGTCGAGGGTCCCGGTGCGGTGAGGTTCAGCGCACCGGACGAGCCCCGTACCCTGGCCCGTTTCGACGTTCCGGGGACCTACACGCTGGAGCTGCGGGCCAGCGACTCGGCGCTCGAAACCGACTTGCGTCTCGTCGTCCAGGTCACCGGCGAGGACTGAGAGAGCGGGTCCGGACCGGCGATACCACCATGTCCTGTACGGCCCCGCGATTCCTCGCCCTGCTGCGCGGCCTCAACGTCGGCGGGCAGAACGTCATCGGCAAGGACGACCTGATCCGCTGCTTCGAGGAACTCGGACTCGAGCTCGAGAGCGTCCGGACCTACATCCAGAGCGGCAACGTCCTGTTCCGCTCGGCCGAAACGCGCGTCGCGGCACTGACTCGCGCCGTCGAGGCACGGCTGTCGGAACGGCTCTCGAATCCGGTGCAGGCGGTCGTCTTCGCCCGCGCGCGCTACCGGGCGGCGGTCGCGGCGGCCCCGCCGGCCTGGGGCCGGGACGACGACCGGAAGCACAACGCGCTGTTCACCCTCCGCGGCGTCAGCCCGCGGCGCGCCATCGAGCGACTACCCGTCCCGAAGCCCGACATCGAAGCGCTCGCCACCGGTCCGGGCGTGATCTTCTGGTCGATCTCGAAGCAGCACCAGAACCGGACGACGTGGATGAGACTGGCCGCGGCGCCTGTCTACAAGCAAGTGACGGTGAGGAACCACCGCACGGTGTTCAGGCTGCGCGAGCTCCTCGAAGAGCTGTAACCCCCCGGCCAGGCGGCCCGCTGGACGACGGGCGGACGGGCGTCAGAGACGGGCGCGCTGCTTGTCCGCGCGGACCCGGGTCACCAGCAGCCGGTCCGGCAGGAACCGCACGATGCAGCGCACGAGAAAGGACATCTGCCACGGGAACTCGCAGAGCTTCTTCTTCCGCCGGATCGCGCGGGCGATCAGCCGGGCCGCGCGATCGGTCTCCATCAGGAAAGGCATACGGAAGCGGTTTCGATCCGTCAACTCCGAGCGCACGTAGCCGGGATGGACGATCGTGGCGGCGATGCCGGCCAGCGCCCAGTCCGGACGCATCCCCTCGATCAGCCGCGAGAGGGCCGCCTTCGTGGCGCAGTAACCGGCCGCGCCGGGCAACCCGCGGTAGCCGGCGAGACTCGATATCGCCACCACGTGACCGGCCCGCTGCTCCCGCATCGACGGGATGACCGCCTCGATGGCATAGAAGGCACCGAAGAAATTCACGCGGAACTCGGCTTCCAGCGCATCCGCGTCGGGTTCCAGAGCGTCCGTCCCGAGCCCGATGCCCGCATTGGCCACGAGCAGGTAGATGGGACCCAGCCGCTCCGCGAGCGTCCGCATCGCCGCGTGCGTCTCGTCCCGGCGGGCGGCGTCGGCCGCGACGCACTCGGCGCGGGCCCCGCTGACGCGGATGGCGGCGGCGAGGCTCTCCAGCCGATCCAGGCGGCGGGCGGTAAGTCCGAGGTCGTAGCCGTCACGAGCCAGCTCGAGGGCCAGCGCCCTCCCGATGCCGCTCGACGCGCCCGTGACCACCGCGACTCGTCTCATGCTTCTCCCGCCCGTCGCTGCTGCACTCTACGCGCGCGCCAGGAGTCTGCGCCGTAGAACGAATATCGCCGATTGCCGCGTTCGCCTCGGGCGACCCCGTGACGCGCCGCCCGCATGGACATATGACCCATAACGATATAGCGTGAATGGCCATATGAAAAGCGCCAGCGTTAGCGAGGCCAAGAACGGTCTGAGCGCGCTCCTGGAGGAGGTCCGCCGCGGCGAGACCGTGCTCATTACGAGTCACGGCAAGCCGGTAGCCCGGATCGAGTCGTACCACACGACGGAGCTGACGGCCGGGGAGGCCGAAGCCGAGCTCGTCCGACGGGGCGTCGCCGATCCTCCCCGTGCGCCGCTCGAGATGGAACGCTTTCTGGCCGCATCCGTCCCGCGTCTGGCCGCCGGGGTCAGCGCGAGCCGGCTCGTCGTTGCGGAACGCGAAGAGGGTCGATGAGGTACTGGGATTCTTCGGCCCTGGTGTCGCTCCTTGTGGACGAAGCGCGGCGAGTGACGACAGGCGTTCCATTCTGCGCCGGGATCACGGCATCGTGACGTGGTGGGGGAGCTGGATCGAGTGCGCGTCGGCGTTGAACCGGCTTCGCCGCGAGGGAAGCCTCGACAGCGGCGACCTCGACCGATCGCTGGCGCGACTGCAGGAGCTCTCGGGGGGCTGGACGGAGGTTCGTCCGTTGGAGCGGGTGCGACGGCGTGCCGTTCGCCTGCTGCGCGTCCATCCGCTGCGCGGCGCCGCCGCACTGCAGTTGGCGGCGGCGCTCACCGCGTCGGATGAAGATCCCTCCGAGCTCGACGTGGTCAGCAGCGACGCCAGGCTGGCCGACGCCGCCCGGCAGGAGGGCTTTCGCGTCCTGTGATTCGCACCCGACGGAAGGCCCGGCGTCCGGCGGCCCGCGGCTGAAGGCATCGGCGTCCAGGATACCCGGCCACCGCCGGGTCCGCCGATTCCGTGGACGCCGGGACCGACGGCCCCAATGCTAAGATGCTCGGTTTCCGCGGCTCCTCGCCGGCTTCCGGCTCTTTCCGGCTCTTCCCGGCTCGCTCATCGCGCATCGCACGGCCTGCCCCATGACCCATCCCTCGCGCGTCTCGCTGGTCGCCGCCTTCGCCGCCGTCTACGTCATCTGGGGCTCAACCTATCTCGCCATCCGGTGGGGCGTGGCCGAGATCCCGCCGTTCCTGATGGCGGCCGGGCGCTTCCTGGGCGCGGGGGCGGTCTTCGTGGCCCTGGCCGCGCACCGCGGCACGGCGCGGCCGACCGCCCGCGACTGGCTGACGACCGGGCTCATCGGCCTGCTGATGGCGGCGGGCGGCAACGGACTGGTGAGTTGGGCGTTGCAGCGCGTGCCCTCCGGCATCGGCGCCCTGCTGGTCTCGATGGTGCCGTTCTGGGTGGCGCTCGCCGACTGGGCACGGCCGCGCGGCGCCCGCCCGCCGGGACACGTGATACTCGGGCTCGCGCTGGGGTTCACGGGAGTGGCTCTGCTGGTGAATCCGACCGACCTCGCCGGCGCGCGGTCGCTCGATGCGGTCGGCGCCGGCACCATCGTCATCGCCAGCCTCCTGTGGGCGACCGGCTCGGTCTATTCCCGCCACGCGCCGCAGCCGGCATCGCACTGGCTGTCGGCCGGCATGCAGATGCTCGGCGGCGGCGCCGTCCTGCTGGCCATCTCGGCGGCGTCCGGCGAGCTCGCCACGCTCGACTGGTCCACGGTATCCCCGGCCGCTTTCGGGGCGTGGTTCTACGTCGCGGCGTTCGGATCGGTGGCCTACGGCTGCTACCTGTGGCTGTTGAAGGCGACGACCCCGACCAAGGCGGCCACCTACGCCTACGTGAACCCGGTCATCGCGCTCGTCGTGGGCTACCTCCTCGCGGACGAAACGCTGTCGCTCTGGTCGCTGGGCTGCTCCGCCGTGGTCGTGGTCGGGGTGCTGCTGGTCGTCTCGCGTTAGCACGCACCTCGCTCAATCCGATCCAGCCGCCGCCGCAACGGCCTGCTGCAGCCGCTCGAGGTCGCTTTCGACCGCGGGCGGCAGGGTCCCGGCCTCCGGCCGATCCGGCGCCGACTCGAGCAACGTGCGCATGCACGATTCGTCCTCCGCGTACTCCTCGAGCCGCCGCGCGTGGCTGGCGCGGTTCTTGGTGCAGACCAGGGTATGGGGGCGCCCCCGGCGCTCGGTCTCGACGTCGAGGTCCAGCCCGTCCCGCTCGATGGTGCGCTCGAGGTGGGAGCGCAGGTCCTCCCGCAACGAAAAGCGCTCCTGCCGGGCGGCCGGGTCTTCGCAGAAGGCGCGCAGCTTTCCGCACAGATCGCAGTCGCAGGAGAGGTCGGCGGCGATTTTCCAGTCGCACGGTTCCTTCGGCGCCGTCGAGCTGCGGTCCAGCAGAGCATCCGCCGCCTGGCGCCACAGGCTCGCATAGGCAGCCGTGGCCGGCAGGCCTGCCTCGCCGCGCAGCGCACTCAGGGCAGCCGGCAGCGCGCGGTACGGCGACACGGAATGCGGATGGCTGCCGATGGCCCGCGCCGCCGTCTCCGCTTCGTCCGTCAGGCCGCAACGCCACGCCAGCGCGAACAGGTCGCGGACGACGCCCTCGTCCAACGGTTGCCGCCGATCGAAGAGCCAGGCGAAGGAGCGCTCCTCGGCCTGCGCCGCCAGCGCGGCGGGCAGGGCCTGAAACACCGCCCGGAGGGTTTCCCGCAACGTGTCCCGCCAGGCGTCCCCCGCCGACTCGAGATCGCCCACCTCGCGCAGGAGCGTCAGGTTGTCCGCGGCCAGATTCGCGAAGTGCTCGCGGAGAAAGTCGGGCAGGAACTCCGCCGCGGCGCGAGGCCCGATCAACTCGATCACCCGCAGCAGCGCGTCATGCTCGCCGCCGGCGTAGCGGGTCCGGACGACGCGGTTCAGGAACCGCACGCCCAGGGACGCATCTCCGAGCGCGGCCAGCAGGCGGAGCATCTCCGCGCGGACCGACTCGGCGGTGGTCGCCTCGCCCTCGTGGCCGAGATCCTCGAACAGGTTGTACCTGCCCGAGCTGCCCATCCCCTCGGTATCGGAGTCGTCGCTCGGCCAGACGTCGATCAGCCGTGAGGCAAGCGGCTCGATGGGATCCCCGGTGCCGGCGGCGCGGCCCCGTTCCTCCGTCAGCCAGGCGACGGCGCGGCCGACCCCCGCGCTGGCCATGACGTCCAGCGTCTTCGCGCGGGGCCAGACCACGAGCGCCGTGCGGCGGTACGCGCGCTGCAGCGTGATCCCCTCGTTGCCCGTTGCTTCCCGCAACCACTGGCGGTCGGGCTCGGCGCCGTCGAGCGCCCCCCGCGGCAGCAGCTCGCCCGGAAGCAGCGGGATGCGTTCGAACGCCGGCCGGCTGCCGTCCCGGCCGATCCAGCCGTCGAGCCAGTGATCGGTGTCGAACACCTCGTCGATCTCCATATCGCCGGCGTCCTGCTCCGTCACGCTCCACCTGTCGAGGTACTCGCCCTCGATGGTGGGCTCGCCCTGTTCCTGCACGTGAACGATGGCCGCGTGGCATACGCACCCGGCGCGCGCCGCCGCCTCGCCCAGCACCCGCGCAACCGCCGCGTCGCCGTTCTTCAGCACGTCGAAGGACAGGCCCGCCTCCGTGTACTGGTGTTCGAGCGCCCACGCCAGCTTGCCGCCCGCGCCGCCGGAACCCAACTCGGCGAGATGCTCCGCGACGTCGGCGACCCGGTCGTCGTGGTCGGGCGCCCTCGGGGGTCTCCCGGTGTCGCCGGGTCGCAGGCACAGGTTGAACACCAGCGACAGGCGGTGCCCCTCCCGGACCGGACGTGTCTCGTGCACGCAATCGGCGTAGAACGCCGCGAAAGCCAGCTCCGACGGCTCCTCCGCCTGCATGTCGATCACGGTCTCGCGGCCTCCGTGGCGGACCACCAGCTCGCCGCCGGCGCCCGCCGCGGGCAGCGACAGCGAGAGCGTGGCGACCATGCCGTCGGCCTTCTCGGTGTCGCTGTGCGGCGCGAAGAACCCTTCCCGCTCGTAGATGAGCAGCTTGTAGAGGTGCGCCTCGAGGCGCTCGACGGGGCAGCCGAGACCCTCGCCCGCCGCACCGAGGATCCGCGCGAACGTCTCCGGCCAGGCACGGCCGGCCACCTGCATCCGCGCCGCGCCGATCTGCCGGCAGTCGCGGACCGAGGTATCCACCCGCGTGTCCGGACCCCTGCCGTACGGCGCACGCTCCGCCACGCCGATCAGGGCGCGAATCTGCGCATCCGGCACCGGGAAGGACAGCACCCCGACCCCGTCCACCGCGATCCGCGGCATGGGATGGAAGGACCGACCGTGGGCGAAGTAGTCTCCCGGCCGGTCGACGGACTTCAGCAGCGCTTCCAGCTCCGTGCTCGGGCTGTACGTGACCTCCATCGCCCCACCTTACCAGCACAGCAGTTGCAAGTGAGCCCATCCCGACGACCGCCGGCAGATCCAGCCGCTGACCGTGCACGACGAGTCCGGGAGGCGCACCACCGCAGGGACTCAGGGTCTCGCCAGCGGTTGACCGCGCTCATTGCCTCGAGGATCGAGGTACCGCGTACACCTTGTCCCGAAAAGGCGTCCCGTCGCGCATCCTGATCGACGTCATTGCCGCTCGGACTCGAGCTGCGCCAGGTAGAGGCCCTCCAGGCGCTGCACCGCCTCGCGGAAGCCCTCCGGGTCGACGAACGTGTCCGGGCTGTACTCCTGCCCCGGCTCGTACTTGTCGTGCAGGCCGTACTGCCCGCCGTGGGCCGAGACCCAGACGTCGACGTCCAGCGCCTTCTGCCGGCGGAACGTCTCGGCGAAGTCGTCGGCCACCCCCGGGTAGGTGGGATCGACGACGAGCTGCTTGCCGGGGTTGATGGTGTTCATGTTGGCGATGGCTACGCTGTAGTCGCGGCCGCCCTCCGTCACCGTCATCAGGTAGCTGGAGCTGCCGGCGGTGTGTCCCGGACTCGACATCACCGTCAGGCGCACGTCGCCCAGCTCCAGCACCTCGCCGTCCTCGATGATCCGGTCGACCGCCACCGGCCTGAACGATTGCCGGCCGCCGAAGTGCGGGTCGCTGAACCCGCCGTCCTCCAGCACCGGCGCGTCCTCGACCGTCGCCCACATCTCGGCCCCGACCGCCTCCTTGATCTGGGCCAGGGCGGCGGTGTGATCCCAGTGCGCCTGCATCTGCAGCAGCACCTTCACGTCTTCGAGCCGGAACCCGAGCGATTCGATGTTGTCGCGGATCAGCGGAATCGAATCTTCGAGCCCGGTGTTGATCAGGAAGTGCCCTTCGTCCGAGGTGACGAGAAACACGGCGAGGCCATAGGTGCCGACGGCGTAGAGGTTGCCGATCACCCGGTGGCCGGGAAACGGCCGGGTCCAGTCGTTCGACTGGGCGGCGACGGCCGCGGCGGCGGCCTCGGCTTCCTCCACGCGATGTCCGCCGAGGATCCCCGGCATGCTGTAGTTGCCCTCGTGGCAGGCGTACTCGTACAGCGGCTCGTCGCTCCGCCGCATCGGGATCGACGCCGTCCACGGGCTCGTCCAGGTCTCCGGATCGGTCACCGTGTACGTGTAGTCCAGCGTGTCCGCGTCCACCCGGGTCAGGCGCTCGACCAGGGTCATGTTGCGGGTGGTGCCCCGCCAGCGGCGCTGGTCGTTGAAGTTCGTCGTCTCGATCACCAGGGTGTCGCCCTCCCAGTGGCCGCGCGACTCGCCCGACCACTGGCGGACGTGACCGGGAAGCGACGGCCGGCCGTCGAGCGGCACGACCCGCACGGTGTGCACCATCTCGGTCACCAGAACCACCTCGTCGGAAGTCTGGAAGACCTGCAGGTTCTGGTTGTAGCCCCCGGGAGTGATCGGCGGGCCGGCGTTGAAGCCGAGGATGCAGCGGTCGAAGGCGCTGCGGTCCAGCCAGGAGTCGGCGGGATGCTCGCGCAGGTACGCGCGCCGCGCCTCCGTGCGCTCCCGACCCTCGGGCGACATCTCGGGGAGCCGGCCGTTCGGCGGATCCACGATCAGCGACGTGCGCCGTGTCCCGACGGTGCGAGTACCCCGGTCGAGCCAGAAGTTGTTGTAGAAGCCGGGCGCACCCTCCTCGCCCCGATCTACGCTCTCGGTGGCCGTCGTGCGCCGGGCCGCGCGGCGCGCCAGCTCGGTGTTCCGGTCGATCACCTCCTGCTCGAGGTTGGCCGCCTCTTCCGCGGTCAGAAACGCCTGGTCGCCCAGATCTTCCGGGCGCTCCAGCGGCGTTATGGTGCGGAAGTCCCAGATGCCCTGCAGGTCCGGAGCCCCCCAACCGGTCCGCAGGTCGGTCTGGGCCGCCGCGGGTACCGCCGGCAGCAGCACGAAAGCGGCAACCAGGGCCGCTACGCTCACGGACGCGAGAACTCGATGGTGCATCTGAACCCCCTCTGCATGGTGTCGAATCCACCCAATATACTCCCTGGGTATCACGGGAGGCAGAGCATGACCCGAAGGGACGCGCGGACGGCCGGCATGAGCCGCCGGGAGGCGGTGCGACTGCTCGGAGCCGGGACGGGGATCGGACTCGCCACGGCCTGGAAATCGGGCGCGGACCTGCGGGCGGCAGGACGGCAGGCAGGGACACGGGACACGTCCTCGGTCACTTTCCCGGACGGCGCCATCGTGCGCACGGTGCTGGCCGACGTCGACCCGGTGGCGATCGGCTCGGGGGCTACCCTGTTCCACGAACATCTCTCGTTCGACTACAGCAGCCCGCCGGCCGATCCGCGGCGACCCGGCACGCCCCCGCCCCCGCCGCCGACCAACGACGAGATGGTCGACCTGCTGGTCGAGGAGCTGCGCATGGCCGCCTTCGACGGCGTGAGCTGCATCGTCGACTCTTCCACCGGGCCGCGCACGCAACAGCAAATCGAGAATCTCACCGCGATGGCGACGCGGTCCGGCGTCCACGTGGTCGCCGGAGGCAGCTACTTCCTGCGGCCGCGCTACCCGGAGGCGATCGCCGGGATGGACGAGGACCAGCTCGCGGCGCACCTGATCGAGCAGGCGGCCCGCGAGCGGTGGGGCGCCCTCGGCGAGGTGGGCAGCTCCTTTCCGGCCATGCACGGCGACGAGCGCCGGATGATCCGCGCCGTCAGCCAGGTGCACCGCCGGACCGGGCTGCCGATCTTCACCCACGTGCCGCACGAGAGCTGTCCATCCTGCGCCATCGAGCAGATCGACCGCTACGAGTCGGCGGGAGCGGACCTGGCCCACCTGTGCATCGGGCACCTGTCGACCATCCAGCGGTCCGACGATCCGGGCTGGGAGACGCACAAGGAGATCGCCGGCCGCGGCGCCTTCATCGGCTTCGACACGGTCGGGCACCGGATGAGCGCGTCCTTCATCCCGGAGCGCGAGAAGGTGGACATGGTCCTCAACGCCCTCGAAGCAGGCTACGAGGACCACATCCTGCTGTCGTCCGACTTCGCCAACACCACGCAGATCAAGGCCAACTGGGGCAACGGCTTCTCGACCGTCCTCGTGCAGTTCGTGCCGAAGCTGCGCTACCACGGCGTGCCGGCGACGACCATTCGCAAGATCCTGGTCGACAACCCGCGGCGATGGCTGGCCCACGTGCCGGTGTCCGCGTAGTATTTTCGACGTGCAGGAACGTTCGTGACGTCGCAGTCGATATGGTAGAGTACCGCGCGCGGCGGCGGGGAAAGCGCATCCATCCCAGCGGTTGCTGCTGAACTTCCCGATGCGCCGACGCCCACCTCGCTCCGGATACCAAGTGACACGATGAATCGTGACCCGCAAGAGCCGTCGAGGCGGCAGTTTCTGCGTACCGCCGGCATCGCGCTTGCCGGCGGTGCGGTGCAGACGCCTGCCCTTCGCGGCCAGCAAGACTCGACGCTACTGCCGCCGTACATCGCCGACGTCGATGGCAGCGGTACGATGAGCGTCCTCGACCGGGAGATCGCCAGCACTGCCCTGTACAACCAGCGCGGGTTCGCTCTCACGCCGCGGCCCGGCTTCGACTACCGGGCCGACGTGTTCGGACGCGCCGTCGTCGAGCCTCTGGTCGTCGACTCCGTCACGCATTCCATCCAGCACTACGGCGAATCAAACGGGCCGACGCTCCGCCGGCCGATCACCGTCGCCTGGCACTATGGTTGGTACAACGCCTTCGACCGCCCTCCCGGCACCCAGACCGTCCGTTTCAAGGGAGGCAACTATCGGTCGTTCGATCCGGAGGTCGAAACGACCTTCCATGATCTGAAGAACGAGTTCGGCGTCACGGTGGACGCCTTGAGCTGGATCTCGGAGCGCTCGCCCAACCAGAACAACCGCAACTACTTCAGCGGATTCCTGCAGGCGCCGAACGTCGGCACCCGCCACGTCTGCCTGCTCTACGAGGCCACTCTGACGCTGCCGTTCACCGGCGGGCGAATCAACTTTCTTTCGACCATCGTGCAGTCGAGCTTCCGCGATGACTTCTTTGCGATGGCCCACTTCCTCAACGACGTGCGCCGCGTCAGTCCGGCCCGGATCTTCACCCTGGACGGACGTCCGGTAGTCTTCATCTTCGGAACGCACACCTGGGGGCGTCTGCCGCTCGATACGCGCGAAGCGGTCGCCATGCAACAAACGATCGTGAACGCGAGACAGGCCTTCGCGGACGTCTACGGCGAGTTCCCGTACCTCGTCGGCGAGGAGATCCAACTGTCCTCGACCGGGCAGTTCTCGGACGACCGTCGTACGCGCAGCCATTTCTTCGACGCCATCTACCTCTATCACCACGCGGCAAGCGTCAAGCGAGGCACCGAGCAACGGCTGCGGATGTCGCCCTTTTACATCCAGAGCCAGATCGACACCCTTCGCACCACGTACGCCGCCGCCGCACGAATCCGCAACCGTTTCACCGGACGCCCCCTCCTGGTCATCCCCAATCTGGCCCCCGGCTTCGCCAAACCGGGCCATCCGACGCTGGAGATCGGCCGCGGCGAGTACGCCGATTTCATGAAGCTCCTGAAGGGCGTGCACATGGAGGAGCACATCCTGCGGCACTGGTCCGGCGAGCTCGGGCAGGCCGCGCTGCCGGCGCCGGTCTATGTCGTCGGATCCTGGAACGAGGAGTTCGAAGGGCACTGTGTATGGCCTTTCGACTTCAACTTGACGGTGCCGGTCGAGACGGTCGAACAGCAGGGATTCGACATCTCGATGGCAATCAAGGAAGTCTTCGGCTGGAATCACTACGCGTTTCGCGACATCCTGCCCGCCTTGTCCGAAGACCGTCGCCTGCCGCAATCCTTGTAGTACCAACGCCGCCGCCGACCGCTACTTTGCCGAGCACGAGGATCGACGTTTCCTGCTGGGCAAGCCGTACACCGACGTCAAACACTTCGCGCAACGATTCTTCGACGTCGGTGTTGTCGCGCATTGGCTCCGCCTCGCTCCCGGCGACATCGTGATGGAACTCGGCGCCGGCACCTGCTGGCTGCTCCATTTCCTGAACCGTTATGGCTGCCCGACCATCGCCGTCGACGTCTCCCCCACCGCGCTGGAGATGGGACATCAACTGTTCGAGCGCGACCCGCTCACCGACTGGGGGCTCGACCCGCGGTTCCTCCCCTACGACGGGCGCCGGATCCCGCTGCCCGACGGGCACGTCGACAAGATCATCCTGTACGACGCCTTCCATCACGTCCCGAATCAGGACGAAATCCTGCGGGAGATGGCGCGCGTGCTCAAGACCACTGGCGTGGTGGCGATGTGCGAGCCGGCCCCCGGACACAGTCACACCAGGGAGAGCCGGCACGAAATGGACGCCTGGGACGTGCTGGAAAACGACGTCGACGTGGAGTCCCTGGAGTCGTGTGCCCTCGCCTGCGGTTTCAGCAAGATGACCGTGGTCCCGATCGGTCTGCCGCTGTCGGTCGAGGTGCCGGTGGGCAACCTGCGGGACTTCCTCCTGGGCCGCGAGCTGGTCCACTACTGGGGATTGTGGACGGAGGCGATCCGCACGACGACCTATATCATTCTCTACAAGGGGGAGTACCACCCCACGACACGCAACCCCGACAACCTGCAGGCCCGCATCGAACCGGCCGTCGACCGCGAACGCGTGACCGCCGGCGCCCCCATGCAACTCCACGTGCGGCTGACCAACACCGGTGATACGCGCTGGCTGTGCGGCACGCCGGACCAGCGCGGCACTACCCAGCTTGCCGCGAATCTCCACCGCATCGACCCGGACACCTGTATCGATCCGAAGTGGTCGCGGACCTTGCTGCCGCGCGATGTCCCGCCCGGCGATCACATGACGCTACAGGTCGTGCTGCCGACCATCGAGACGGCGGGCGAATACCGGATCGAGTTCGACCTCATTGCCGAGCATGTCCGTGCGTTCGCCGAATGCGGTTCTCCGACCGCTGACTTGCCCATCACCGTCATCTGATACCGGATCCGATCAAGGTATCTCAGGCGCGGACGTCGTCGTTCTCGATGCGGCCGTCGACGAGGCGCACCAGTCGGCGCGCACGCGCCATGACCCGCGGATCGTGCGTCGAGAACAGGAAGGTGACCTGCTGCTCGCGGTTCAGGTTCTCCATCATATCGAGCAACGCCTCGGCCGTGGTGGAGTCGACGTTGGCGGTCGGCTCGTCGGCCAGGACGACGGCCGGGCGGGACGCGATCGCCCGCGCGATGGCCACGCGCTGCTGCTGGCCACCCGAGAGCTCCGACGGGCGCCGGTGCTCCATGCCCTCGAGCCCGACGCGGGCCAGCAGATCCATGACCCGTTCCCGGCGCTCCGCCTCGGCGACTCCCTGCACGGCCATCACGATCTCGGCGTTCTCGTAGGCGCTGAGGACCGGCAGCAGGTTGTAGGCCTGAAAGACGAAGCCGATGCGGTCGCGGCGCAGGTGGCTGAGCTGCTTGCGGGTGAGCGTCCCCAGGTCTGCGCCCTCGAGGCGGACCGTGCCCGACGTCGGCGTGTCCAGTGCGCCGATCAGGTTGAGGGCGGTCGTCTTGCCGGACCCCGACGGGCCGCTGATGGCCGTGAACTCCCCGCTGCCCACCGTCATCGTGAGGCCGCGCAGCGCCTCCACGCGCTGATCCCCCTGCCGGTAGACCTTGGCGACGTCCTCGAGCGCGACGACCGGAACCTCGCCGTTGCCACCGTTCATGAAGGCTCCTGGACCTCTCCTAGACCAGGCGAATCGTTTCTACCGGATCGGCCTGTCCCGCCCGCCAGGCGGGATAGACGCCGGACAGCAGGATGGCGGCGAGCGCCGACACGCCGATAAGGGTCACGCTGTCGCCGTAGATGCCGACCTGCAAGGTCGTCGACATGCCGACGCCGGCGATCTCCATCTGGTCCGCCGGGATCATGCCCGATACGTCGATGCCCGTCGACGCGAGATAGAGATAGGGTCCGATGGTGACCACGGCGGCGGCGGCCAGGCCGACCACCGCCAGCCAGGCGCTCTCCAGCATGATCAGCCGGAAGAGCTGCCCCGGACTGAAGCCGACGGCGAGCATGATGCCGAACTCGCGCAGGCGCTCCATCACGCTGACGAAGAGCGTGTTGAAGATCCCGGCCGCCACGAGCGCGGCGAGCACCAGCATCATGACCTTGGCGCCGCCGACCTTCATGGCGATGAAGACGGCCAGATCCGGCTGCAGCTCGTGCCATGCCAACACGGCCACGTCTCCCGGAACGCCGGCGGCAAGATCGGCGGCCACCGCGTCGCTGGCGCGCTGATCGTCGACGAACACCGCGATCTGGATCGCTTCGTCGGGCGCGAAGCCGAGCACCTCCCGCACCGTGCCGATCGGCAGCAGGCAGATGCCCGCGTCGACGCTCGGCGAGCCGGTCCGCACGATGCCGGAGACGCGCGCCAGGGCGCTCACGATCTCGCCATCCTTGTCCGTCAGCGTGTAGACCAGCTTCGACCCGAGCTCGACGTCCAGGTTCGAGGCGAGCTTCTCGCCCAGGATGATCCCGCGGTCGGTCGAGGATTCGAAGAACTCGCCTTCGACGATCGCCTCGAGGAGCGACAACGTCTCGTCGTCCTCCTGCTCCGGGGAGACCGCAATGAACCCGGCCCCGACGTTCTCGCGCGCGGTCGCCAGCATGTTGAACCCGGTGATGCGCTCGACGACCCGGATGACGCGCTCGTCGTCCGCCGCGAGGCGCTTCAGCCGGCCCGTCCCCTGCACCGTACGCGTCATCGTCGGGCTGTCGAGATACTCCGGATGCTGGAGCGTCACGTGTCCGGCGCCCAGTCGGGCCGCCAGCCGGATCATGTCGGCCCAGTTGCGATCCTGCATCGCCATCATGACGATGGACAGGAAAACGCCGAAGACGATCGCCGAGAGCGTGATGTACGTGCGGCGGCGATTCCGCCACAGGTTGCGCCACGCCATCGTCGCGAGACTGCTGCCCTTCATCGCTCTCACCCCTTCACTGGTGCCGCATCGCCTCCACGGGACTGATGCGGGCCGCCTTCAGGGCCGGGTAGGTCACCGCGAGTAGCACCAGGACGACCAGGTTCGCCGTCGGGACCACGAACGTGGCCGGCGTCACCGCCGCCCGCCAGACCGACGCGAAGGAGGCGCTCAGGACCTGGACCCCGCCGAGCGCGCCCGTGTCGATGCCGACGTCGACGAGGTACAGCAGCGCCGGGGCGGCGAGCACCATGCCGATCGCCAGGGCGAGACCGGTCTGCAGCGCGCTCTCCACGAAGATGAGCGACATCACCTGGCGCGGCTCGACCCCCAGCGCCTTCAGGACGCCGAACTCCCGGATGCGCTCGAACACCGCCATCAGCATCGCGTTCAGGATGAGAATCGCGACGACGATGTAGATGACGGCGGAGACGATCTGCATCGACGCGCTGGCCGAGTCGAGATAGGTCGCCAGCGTCGGCAGCAGCGTCCGCCACGAACGGGTGTCGAGGTCGGGGGCAAGCCCCCGCACCGTCTCGACGGCCAGCGGCAGCTCGAGGTCGTCCGGCTTGCGCACCACTATCCGGTGCGCGCCCGAGGGCATGACGAACAGCTCGCGGAACGCCGCCGCGGTGAGAAAGACCGTGGAGCGGTCCACGCTGTCGCTCACGCTCTGCAGGATCCCGCGCACGGCGTAGAGATCGTTCGCGATACTGCCGTCGGTCGCCTGGCTCAGGACGATCAGCTCGCCGCCGAGCTCCAGATCGAGCGTCCGGGCGAGCCGCCGTCCGACGACGACGCCGGCCGGATCGCCTTCGTCGAGCCAAGTTCCTTCGGCCAGGCGTGTCGAGATCGCACTGACGCGGGCGTCGTCCCGCACGTTCACGCCCCGCAACGACGCACCGGCCGCCGACACGCCGGCAGCGGCGAGCCCCCCGCCGACCAGCCGCGGACTCGCGCGGAACCCCGCCGCCTCCAGCGCGGGGATCAGGGCGTCGATGTCTTCGATGACCGTGTAGAGCGACGGTTCGTCGAGGTAGGTCGGCGCGTGGATCTGCAGGTCGCCGATCTCGACGTCGGTGACCGTCTGCTCCATGTCGGCCAGCAGACCCTGGAGCATGGCGAACCAGATGACCATGGCGAAGAGGCCGAACGCCATCGCCGCCACCGTGACCACCGTCCGCCGGCGGTTGCGGCCGATGTTCCGCCAAGCCATCTTCAGGATGCTCATCGGGCCGTCAGCGCGCCGCTCCCTCGCCCCCGGCGGCCGGACGCTCCTCCGCCCGCGCGCCGCTCAGCATGTTGACGATGCTGTAGTTGCCCTCGTGGCAGGCGTACTCGAAGAGCGACTCGTCGGTCCGCCGCAGCGGCAGATCGCCGGACCACGGGCTGGTCCAGCGGGTCGGGTCCTCGACCGTGAACTCGTAGCCGAGGGTGTCGCCGTCGACCCGCGTGAAGCGCTCGACCACGCGCAGGCTCTCGGTGCGGCCGCCGTTGGCGGCGCGGATGCGGACCACGTCGTTGCCGAACGACGAGCCCTCCTCGCTGCGGGCGATGTTGCGGGTCTCGACGACGAGCGTCTCGCCCTCCCAGTGGCCGCGCATCTCGCCCAGCCACTGCGGGATCGGCTGCCCCAGGCGGGGGCGGCCGTCGAGCGGGATGATGCGCGTGTCGTGGATCATCTCGACGTGGATGACGACGAACTCCGGCGTCTGCAGGATCAGGTAGTTGTTGTTGTAGCCGGTCGGCAGCATCGGCGGCCCCGCCGACCACAGCATGCAGCGGTCGTTGAGGTCCATGTCGCTCCAGGTGTCGGCCGGGCCGCGGGCGCTGCGCGCGGCCAGGCGCGCGTCCTCGTCCTGCTGCGCCTCCGGGGTCAGCGGCGGGATCCGGCCGTCGGGCGGATCGACGACGATGGAGGTCCGGCCGGTCGACGTCGTGCCCCGATCGAGCCAGAAGTTGTTGTAGAAGCCGGGCGCGCCGTCCTCGCCGACGTCGACGCTCCGGGTGGCCTCCGTCCTACGCGCCGGCCGCTGCAGCAGCGCCGCGTTCAGATCGAGGACCTCGCGTTCGATGCTCGCCACCTCCTCGGCGGTCAGCAGCGCCCGCTCGGCCAGCTCCGCGGGGCGCTGGAGCGGTGTGATGGTCTTGCTGGTGTAGGTGCCCTGCAGGTCGGGATGCCCCCACGCGGTGCGCGGCGCCGTCTCCTGGCCGGCCGCCGCGACCGGCGACAGAGCAACCGCGGCGAGCACGAGTACGACCGCTGCGACGACAGATCGGATCTTCATCTTGCCCTCCGCAAGTCCCGCCGTGCCGGCCAATCCGGGTGCCCGCGCTACTCCGGCTCGGTCGCGTCCCGCCCGTCCCGCGGCGCGCCGGTGCCCGACGACCCGAGGAACAGCTTGCTCCCGTCGGTGAACGTCACGTCCCGGCCGTTGGCCTTCTGCGAGCCGTCCTTGGCCCGGAAGCCGTCGACGAACACCTCGGTGCCCGCGAGCAGCGAGGCCCGGGTGAATCCGCGCCGCAGGAGCGAGGTCGGCGGGCCGCCCTCGACCATCCACCGTTCGGTGGTGCCGTCGTCCTGCGCGACGTCGATGTGGATCCAGGTGTGGGGGTTGACCCACTCCATCCGAACCACCGTCCCGGTCAGCTCGACCGGGTTGCTGGCATCGAACTCCGCCGCGAAGGCGTGGTGCGCCCCCGCCGGCGCGGCGACGGCCATCGCCAACAGACCGCCGACGGCTATCCCGACCAGTGCATGTGCGGCTCGCATTTGTCCTGCCCTCCTGCTTCCAATGTCTCACGACCTCGTCCGGCTGCGCCTCAGCGGCCGTCCTGGTTCGCGGCTTCCCAGGCCCGCAGCTCTTCCCGTTTCTCTTCCAGCTCGCCCTCGCGCACACCCGCCTCGCGCAGCGCCTCGTCGAGCGCCCACTGCCGGTCGACCCGCGCGCCGCGGATGGCGTTGATCATCCCGTAGTTGTGCTCGTGGCAGGCATACTCGAAGATCCGGTCCTGGAAGCCGGCCTGGCTCCACTCGTCGAGGGTGAAGTAGTTGACGGCGGACCAGGGTCGCACGAAGACGTTCGGATCCTCGATCGTGTAGCGGTACTCCAGCGTGTCCGCGTCGATGCGCGTGAAGCGCTCGGTGAGCCGCAGGGTCTCGCCGGTGCCCAGGTAGTAGTGCACGTGGCCGGACCCGCCGAACGGGCCGCCGTGCGCGGGGGCGACGTTCTTCACCGTGTTCTTGAAGTTGGCGGTCTCGACGACCAGCGTGTCGCCGTCCCAGCGGCCGCGCGAGTAGCCGTTCCACTGGCGGATGTCGGACCCGACGGGCGTCGGGTCGTTGACCGGGATGATGCGCACGTAGCCGTACGGCATCACGATGGACACGTAGCCGGGGCTCTGCACGATCTCCTTGAGCGGCTGCTGCGAGCTGCCGAGCATCTCGCCCGGCAGGCCGTTGCGCGTGATGCAGCGCTCCGAGAGTCCGCGGTCCTCCCAGTCGTCGGCCTGGCTGCGCGCGCGCCGCGCGGCCTCGCGGTCCTCCCAGATCGTCAACGCCGCGCGCGTCAGCGGGGGCATCTGCCCATCGCGCGGATCGATGATCTGGGACGTGCGCAGGGACAGCCGCGGCGTGGTGGGATCCGCGCTCCAGAAGGCGTTGTACTCGGCTCCGGCGATGCGGAAGCCGGGCCGGCCGTCGTCGGGCCGGTCGGACCGCGCGTACCGCTCCACGTCCTGCTCCACGAGCTCGGCCGCGAGCAGGTCGTCGTCGTCGTCGCTCACGATGCGGCGCAGGCCGAGACGCTCGCGCTCGGCCGCCTCCTCCGCCGTCATGAACTCGCGGTCGCCGAACTCCGGCGGCCGTTCCAGCGGCGTGTAGGTCCGCGTGTCCCACAGCCCCTGCAGGTTCGGATCGCCCCACGGGGTCCGCGGCGCTTCGTAGTCGTCCTGCGCCTGCCCGGCGGCCGGCGCCGTCGCCAGCAAGCCGACCGCGAACACCAACGCCAGCAGTCCCGCCGCCCGCCCTCGAAATCTCACCTTCGCACCTCCCTCAGCGGGCCGGCTCGTCGGCCAGGCCCCCGTACACGTACTCCTCGGCGAGGTCCACGCACTTGAACTCCAGCAGGCGCACGTCCTCCTCCATGCGGCGATACAGGGGGAACCGGATGGTCCACGGCCGCGTGAACACCGCGTCGTCCTCTATCGTCGCCTCGTACTGCATGTGGTACGGACTGATCGGCGTATAGCGCTCGATCACGCGCAACCCGGCGCCGTGGTGGTTGCCGGCCCGGTCGAACCACGACAGGTCGTGGAACCCGGTCACCTCCACCACCAGCGTGTCGCCGTCCCAGTGGCCGTTCGACCAGCCCATCCAGAAATCGACCGGGGACGGCATCGTGCCCCCGATCGGAATCGTGCGGTTGGCGTTGGCGAACTGGTAGGCGACGACGATGCGGTCGGTGCTCTGGATGATCTGGAACGGGAAGGGCATGTAGGTGGCGCGCGGCACCCCCGGCATGTAGCACTTCGCCTCCGGATCCCCGACCGTGTTGATGTTGTCCGGATCGACGGTCAGACGGGTGCGGGCGTTCTCCTCCCGCTTCGCAAGCGCCTCCGGCCGGTAGGGAATCCCGCCCCCCACGACCACGCTCTGGCCCGGCGGCTGCGCGCCCCACACCCCGAGCTGCCGGGGGAACGGACCCGCCTCGGCGCCGTGGTCCTCCAGGTTCCAGTTGGCGGTGACGAACGCCTGCCAGATCCCGGACAGGTCGGGATTCGAGGTCCCGGGCAGCCGCGGAGCCTGGTAGACCTGCACCTGTGCGGCGGCCGGCAGCGCCGACAGCCAGAGGACCATGGTCACGGCGGCCAACGCCGTCCCCGCCGCAATCCGGCCACGCATCCTGAACCCGTTGGACATCGCGATCCTCCCCGAGACGCACGCGGGCGACCCTGCGCTCATGCTACGCCTTCGGGGGGGCGGGCCGCAACCGCGGCCGAACGCCGCCGTTCGCCGACCGTAGCGCCCGGCGCGCGGACGGACCGCGAGCAGACGGGTCGCGGCGGCTTCGGGTAACCTGACCGAGAGCCGGGGCGCCGGCCGTGAATCCGCTATCCGGGAGGCAGACCATGAACCGCTGGATTTCCCTGTCGATCGCCGCCGTGCTCGCCGTCGCCGCCACCGTCCCACTGCCGGCGCAGACCGGCAACGCCGGCCACGGCGAGGAGCGCTCCAACACCCGGCTCGTCGGGACCAGCGACCTGCAGGCGCGCTCCGCGTATCAGCCGCTGCCCGTCCGCCAGGGGGAGCGCCGGATCCTGTACGTCGGCCACCACGCGGGAGAGGCCCTGAACCCGCTGACCGGCGCGGTCGAGCCGAACGGCACGTCGGTGGTCGACGTCACCGCCCCGGATGCACCGGTCTACCTGGCCCACATCCCGGCGACCGGCGGCACGAGCGGCGCGCAGATGGTGCAGGTCTGCTCGGGCGAGCAGCTCCCCGCCGCGGGGGCGGGCCGGTTCTACCTGCTCCGCTCCAACGGCAACCGCAGCCACGAGACTTGGGACGTCACCGACCCCGCCCTGCCCGAGCTCGTGGGAACGGTGGCCGAGATGGGACGTACTCCGAGCGGCGAGCAGCACACCCACAAGAACTGGTGGGAGTGCGACACCGGCGTCGCCTACCTGGCCGGCACCGTCGACGGCTGGCGCGCCCCGCGCATCCTGCAGATCTTCGACCTGGCCGATCCGGCCGCTCCGGAGCGGATCCGCGACTTCAGCTTGCCCGGCGTCCAGCCCGACGCGGGCGGCCCCATCCCGGGCGGCTCCGGCGTCCACGAGGCGGTCCGGCTGGACGACCGCGTCTACCTGGCGTACGGCACCTCGGCCAACGGCGCCGTGCAGATCCTCGACCGCGACCGCCTGCTGAACGGCGACCCGGACGCCGCAGCCCCCCTCGCGGCGAGCCCCGCCGGCCTGGCCTACCCGCAGATCGGCCGGATCGATCTGCCGTCGTACTGGGGCGGGCATACCGCGATGCCGCTGCTCAACGTGGAGATCGCCGACTACGCGGGCAACCGCGACAACGCGACGCGCGACTTCCTGTTCGTCGTCTCCGAGTCGACCGGCAACGCGTGCCAGGAGACGCGCCACGTCACGCTCATGCTCGACATCACGGACGAGGCCCATCCCCTGCCGATCGGGACCTTCCAGGTGTCGGAATCGAGCGGCGGCTTCTGCGGGCGGGGCGGCCGCTTCGGCCCGCACGCCCCCCAGTGGTCGATGGAGCCCCCCTTCTACGGGAAGCTGATGGTCGTGTCGTGGTTCAACGCGGGCGCCCGGGTCATCGACGTCCGCGACCCGTTCAACATGCAGGAGGTCGCGTACTACATCCCGGCCACCACCGAGCGGACGGCCGAGCGCTGCGCGACGATCGCCGGGGTCGAAACCTGCCAGGTGGCGATCCAGACGAACAACGTGGAGGTCGACGATCGCGGCCTGATCTACCTGGTGGACCGCGCCGACACCGGCCTGCACATCGTGGAGCTGACCGGCTCGGCCGCCGCGATCATCGATCCGGGGGAATGACGCCGCCCACACGAGGCAGGCGGCGCCGGCCGGTCGACCTACTTCGAAGCCGCCGCGGCGGCTTCCTCCGCTTCCTGCTGGCGCGACCCGGCCAGGATGTTCGTCAGGCCGTAATTGCCCTCGTGGCAGGCGTACTCGTAGAGCGGCTCCGAGTTGCGCCACATGGGGAGGGATCCCTTCCAAGGCTGCGTCCAGACGTTCGGATCGTCGACCGTGAACTCGTAGTCGAGGACGTCGTCCGAGACGCGCGTGAACCGTTCCTCCACCACCAGATCGGGGGTCAGGTCCGCGTTGAAGTTGCGGATGAACGCATGATCGTTGAAGTTGCGCGTCTCGACGACCAGCGTATCGCCCTCCCAGCGGCCGCGGGAGCTGCCCGCGAACTGCCGGACAGACTCCGGCAGGTGGGGCCGACCGTCCAGCGGGATGTACCGGACATCGTGGATGTGCTCCTGCAGGATCAGCACGTAGTCCGGGTTCTGGACGATCAGGTAGTTGTTGTTGTAGCCGGTGGGGAAGGACGGGACGCCGCGGTACCAGAGGCAGCGGTCGCCGCCGTCGAGCTGCTCGTAGGTTTCCACCGGCAGATCGCCGCGCCGCATCGCCGTCCGAAGGGCCGCCTCGTCCGAGTTGAGCCAGCGTTCCACCTCCGACGTCACCTCGGGCAGCCGGCCGTTCGGCGGGTCGGTGATGACGGACGTCCGCCGGGTCGGCACCACGCTCGTGCCCCGCTCCATCCAGAAGTTGTTGTAGGCGCCGACGTTACCTCCCGCCTCGGCCCGCCGCGCCGGGGCGTCCCACAGCTCGGAGTTGCGGTCGACGTTCCGCTGCGCGACGGTGGCAGCCTCTTCCTCCGTCAGAAACTCCTGCGTACCCAACTGCACGGGCCGCTGGAATGGCGTCAGCGTCGCGTTGTTCCAGACTCCCTGAAGGTCCGGATCGCCCCACCCCGTTCGCGGCCCCGCCTCGTCCTGGGCTCCGGCCGCGGCCGGCAGCACCAGCGCCGCAACTGCGATTACCACATACGCCGCAACGAAACCTCGAAGGCTCATCGCACCCTCCTCGTCGCCCGTTCGGGCGCGTTCCCGAGTTCCGGATCCAGCAAGATCAGGCCTCCCTGGCAACCGACGGCTGATACAGCGCATCGAGCCGCGTGTTGACGCCGTCGACACGCTTGCCGACGTCCGCGTTCAAACCATCGATCCGCGTACCGAAATTCACGTGCACGTCGTCGATCCTGGCGTTCATCTTGTCGACGCGACCGCCGAGATCCTCGCTGACACCGTCTATCCGCGCGCAGAGGTCCTTGCTCAGGTCCTCTATCCGCCCACCGAGGTCGGTCCTGACGCCGTCAACCCGGGTGTTCGTGCCATCGATGCGCGCGCCGAGGTCCTTGCTCAGGTCCTCTATCCGCCCACCGAGGTCGGTCCTGACGCCGTCAACCCGGGTGTTCGTGCCATCGATGCGCATTCCGAGATCGCGATGCGCCACGTCGTTCCGCGCCTCGTAGTGCGCAAACATCCGCCAGACGCCGAACAACACGCCGGCGATCGTCGCCGCCGACGTCAACATGAGCCCGGTCACCACCGCCACCACCTGCACCGTCGTCATCACGCCTCCACCCTGGGACCACCGTAGCACACACACGCCACGTTGCAACCGATATGGATGCAAGCAAATGGCGTGCCGGCGGTTGCGTCGACATTCGACGGCGCAGACTCAATCGCGGGCAACTCCCGGCGGGCGCCGCGGTCACTACCGCGTCACTTGCCGCGCGCGGCCTCCGCCTCCTCGGCCCGGGCGCCGGCCAGGACGTTGATCATCGCGTGGTTGCCCTCGTGGCAGGCGTACTCCCACATCTCGCCCGCGGTCACGCCGCGCGCCGCCTGGTTGGTGGTCATCGGCGCCGCCGCGGTCCACGGGCGCGTGAACGAAAGCGGATCCTCGAGCGTGAAGGTGTAGTCGATCGTGTCCGGTCCGACGCGGGTGAACCGCTCGACCAGACGCAGGCTGGGACGCGCGGCCCGCCACGGGGCGCTCCACCAGGTCTCCGGCCTGTCGACGAAGTCGATCGTCTCGACCACCAGCGTCTCCTCCTCCCAGCGCCCGCGCGCCTCGCCCGTCCACTGCGCGATGCCGGTCCGGGGCCGGTCGTCGAGGGGTATGACCCGCAGCTCGTGGTACATCTCGTGCAGCATCACCACTTGGCCCGGCGTCTGCAGGATGCGCATGTTCATGTTGTACGGCTGCAGCGGGACCATGTTGGGCAGGCCGTCGGTGATGCAGCGCTCGCCGGTGTCGAGGTCGGTGTAGGAGTGGAACGGGCCGACGCCGTAGCGGGCGCGCTCGCGGTCGCTCTCGACCCTCTTCTCCGGGATCCAGGGGATGACGCCCTCCGGCGGATCGACGATCAAGGACGTGCGCCGGTCGCCGACGATCCGGGTGCCCGCGTCCATCCAGACCTGGTTGTAGCCGCCGACGCTGCCGGGAGCCGACTTGCCGTCCGAAGCCGCCCGCCGCGCGGCCGACTCCTGCTCGATGGCGGCCGCCTCCTCGTCGCTCAGCAGCGCCCGTTCCGGCTGCCGGGCGGGCCGTTCGAGCGGCGTGAGCGTCGCCGACGTCCAGAGCCCCTGCAGATCGGGGTCGCCCCAGCCGGTCCGCGCCGCCGTCCAACCCTCGTCTCCCCCGGACTGGCCCACGGCCGCCGCCGGCAGCAGAACGAGCACCGCCGGCACCGCCAGCGCCCAGACCATCGCACGGAGCAATCTGCAACTCATCGGAACCTCTTTCCTGCTCGCGAGAAACCGCCGCCCGCTACCGGACCGCACCGTCGCATCCATCAGAAGATGGCGATCGGATTCACCGGCGACCCCGTGCCGCCCGGCACCCGCAGCGGCGCGACGACGAGCATGAACTCCCAGCGGTTGAGCCGGGCCGCGGTCTCCGCCGCCGCGTCGAGGTCGATGTTGTCCAGCAGGTTCATGCCGCGGGAGACGATGGCGAAGCGGTGAATGGGGTTCACGCGTAGCCCTGGCACGCTGTTCGGCGCCTCGTGGACCGAGTCGGCGCCCAGCAGCGCGACGTCGCGCTCGGCCAGGAACGGAATCACCGAGGCGTCCCAGCCCGCCATCTCGCGGGTCGGTCCGACCGCGTCGCGTTGCGCCCAGCGGCCGGTCCGCAGCAGCAGCGCGTCGCCGGATCCCAGCCGGACCCCGGCGTACTCCTCCCAGGCCTCGATGTCCTCGCGGTACAGCTTCGTGCCCGGCTCCAGGTACGGCACCCCCTTCAGCCGCGGCATGTCGACCAGCACGCCGCGCGTCACCAGCCCGTCCTTCATCCGCGTGGTGTCCATCAGCGAGCACCCGTCGCCGGTCACCACGTCCCGGTAGTCGTGGCCGTTGTAGAGCCGGTCCTTGTAGAAGACGTGGCACAGCCCGTCGAGATGGGAGTAGGTCACGCCGTGGAAGTAGACCTCCACCCGGTCGCCGGAGTTCTGCCCCTCCGGATTCACCTGCATCTGCAACACGTAGGGCTCGGCCGCGTCCACCGCCTCTTCGGTGAGGAAATCGTGCGACAGGGAGACCGTCTCGCCGGTCCGCACCAGGGCCGCCGCCTCCAGGCGCTTGGCCGCCGTCATCAGGTTGGCGGCGCCGATCTGGTCGTCCTCGCCCCAGCGGCCCCAGTTCGACAGCTCTTCCATCCAGCGGTCGAACTGCGCGATGCTGACCGGCTCGCGCGCCCCCGACTGCGCGAAAGGAACCACCGTCCACATCGACAGGAGACCCGCCGCAAGAGCCGCCGCCGCCGCGAGCCTCGTCCCTGATCCCGTCATCTTTCCCCCTCCTGCGCATGGCCGCCTGGCGGATCGGCGGCATGCCACGCCACGGTCGTTCGCCCGCCGCCGGTCAGCGACGCTCGTAGGGGGCGCCGGTGCCGGACGAGCCGACGAAGAACTGCGATCCGTCCGGGAACGTGATGTCCCTCGCGTTCGCGGTGGTCGAGCCGTTCTTGGCGCCGAAGCCGTCGATGACGAGCTCGGTGCCGACGGGAACGGAGTTCTTGTTCAGCCCGCGGCGCATCAGGGCGTTGGGGGCGCCGCACTCGATGGCCCAGGTGACGACCTCGCCGTCCTCGCCCTCGACGTCGACGTGGATCCACGAATGCGGGTTGATCCACTCGGTCCTCGAGACCGTACCCACGAGCCGCAGCGGGCGGTCGGCGTCGAACTCGGCGGAGAAAGCATGGTGTGCCGCCACCGGGCCCGCTCCCGCGAGCAGCCCGAATACAAGGATTCCGGCCGTTCCGAACCCCGTCGCAGCCGTCATCGCCGTAGCGCGCTTCGTTCGCATCGTCTCCCCCTCGACGTCGATTCCCGCCCCGTCCAGCCCGGGCGGACTACCTGACCTGCACCCGCGCCGAGCCGACGTCGACGCCGGTCATCAGCTCGAGGTTGCGGCCGTTGCCCTCGTGACAGGCGTACTCGAACAGCATGTGCCCCTCGGGAGCCCGCCGCAGGGCGTTGAACTCGATGGTCCACGGCTGCGTGAACACGTTCGGGTCCTCGATGGTCGCGGTGTACCGAATCGTGTCGGCGTCGACGAACGTGAAGCGCTCGACGACGTGCAGGTCACCGCTGTGGAACACGCCGTGGCCCGTGGTCAGCGCGCTGGCCGGCGCCCCCTCCGGCGGCGCGCCGTGACCGACCGGCCAGGTGTTGTCCGTGAAGTTGGTGACGTCGACCACCAGCGTTTCACCCTCCCAGTGGCCGCGCGAGTCGCCCATCCCGAGGCGGACGTCGGGCGGCAGGTGCGGCCGGCCGTCGAGCGGAATGTACCGGTAGAGGTGGTTCCACTCGTAGAGCATGATCACGTAGCCGGGGATCTGCAGGATCTGGTACGTGTTGTAGCCGACCGGCAGGTGCGCCCGGGGCAGCGCCGACGGCAGGCACTTGACGCGCGGGTCCAGGTGGGCGAGTTCGTCCTGCCGGGCCATGATCTCGCCGCGCTGCTCGGACGCCCACGGCTGCAGCGGCACCTTCCCGTCCGGCGGGTCGACGATCATCGGGCGCGCGACCCGCGCCGGCCGCGGCGGCGCGTCCGGGTCGGGCTCGAAGAAGCGCGAGAACGCGGCGCCCTGACCGCGGTTGGTCCCCTCCTCGGGCTGCCACTCGTCGCTCGCCCGCGTCTCGAGGAACTGCGGCAGGGAGGGCAGGTAGTAACCCCGCAGGTCGGGATCGCCCCACGGGGTGCGGGGCGGATCGAAGTCCACCGGCTCGCCTCCCTGGGCGTGGACGAAAGCGGGCAGCACCGCCGGGCCGAGCAGGCCGAGCGCCGCGATCGCCGTGATGACACCGAAACCGAATCCTCGCTGGGTCACCGCGCACCTCCCTCCGGCGCCGTCAGCGCCTGCAGGATGAAATCGACACAATCGTAGTCCAGAAGCTGCAGCCCGGCGTCCAGACGCCGGTACAGCGGCATGCGCATGGTCCAGGGCCGGGTGAAGACCTCCGGGTCCTCGATGGTCACCTCGTAGTCGACATGGTAGGGCGTGATTGGCGTGTAGCGCTCGACCACGTGCAACTGGTCGCCGTGAAAGTTGCCCGCCGCGTCGAACCAGGTCCGACCGTTGAAGTGCGTGGTGTCGACCACCAGGGTGTCGCCGTCCCAGTGGCCGCGCGAGTCGCCCAGCCAGAAGTCGTTGGGCAGCGGATGGGGACTGCCGTCCGTATAGATGATGCGCACCACGTGGGCGAACTCGTAGGTGATGACGACGTGGTCGGGGGTCTGCAGGATGCGGAACGGGAACGGCAGATACGTGACGCGCGGCACCCCCGGCAGGAAGCACTGCCGCAACGGGTCCGCGGTTAGCCGGTTCGCGTAGTTCTCCTGCTGCTGCGCCGCCGCCCACTCCTGATAGGGGATGACGCCCCCCTCGACCACGCCGAGCCCGGCCGGGACGCCGTCCTGCGCGTTGTGCGGTCGTATGTCCCACGATGCCGAGTTCAGCGTCTGCCAGATCCCGTTCAGGTCGGGCTGTCCCTCCGGCGTGCGCGGGCCGTCGTATTCGACCGCCGGACCCGCGTCCGCCTGGGCCACCTCCGCTTCGGCCTCCTGCGCCGGAGGCTCCGGCTCGGCCGGCGGCGACGTCAGGACCTCCAGATAGGCCGCCACCTGCCGCACCGCGTCGTCGTCGAGCTCGCGCCGCGAGATGGGCGGCATCTGCCCGTAGCCCTCGCGGACCACGGCGAGAACGTAGTCCGCGTCGAACCCGAAAGGAACCAGCGCCGGGGCGATGTCGCCGCCACCTGCCGTGCCGTGGCAGAGCTGGCACACCTGCCGGTAGGGTCCGGCGCCCGGGTGGTCCTGCGCTTCCACGGACACGGGAACCGCCGCGAGCAGGACCGCGCCGAGCGCGGCCGCGAACGCACTGTGCTGAACCATGGCCGACATTGTAGCGCGCCCCGGATTCTTCGCTCACGGCGAGACGTTCTCGTAACACTTGAGATTCGCGGTGCGGCCGCCGATGCAGACCAGATCGATGCGGGCATCGCCGTTCATATCGGCTACCGCGCATCCCGACGGGGACATGTCTTCGTCGAGCACGTGGCACGCCCACGCGGCTCCGTCCGCATCGACGGCGGCGTACAGATAGAGGCGGCGCGTGTCGCCGCGGTTCCCCGGTGAAAATCTCGTCCCGACCGTCGCCGTCGAAGTCCGCGGTCACGATGGTACGGCCGCTACCGATCTCGTCGATTACCCGTCGCTCCCACGAGCCGGCCTCTTCGCGACGGGTCGGTACCAGTAGACGGGCACCCAGCGCGATCTCCGGAATCCCGTCGCCGTCCAGATCTCGCGCCGCCGCGTTGATGGAGCGGCTCAGCCCGGTGGTCAGCACGTGCCGCTCCCAGCCCGGGTTCTCGTACCAGGCCAGTTCTTCGGTCCGCGTGGACAGACCGATGACGTCCGGCCGCCCGTCGCGATTCAGACCCGTCACCACCGGCTGGTAGCCGCTGGTCAGTTCACCGTCGATGACGTGGGTGACGAAGCGCGGTCCTCGGGCAAAGCGACCCTGTGCAGGTGATTGCACTGGCCGCCGAGGTCGATCCGTGGCGCCCTTCCGTCCAGGTAACCCAGGCGCGATCCGCGTACGTGATTGCACTTTGCCGGCGACGCCGACCGCTGATACCGTAGGAGAAACGGTGCACAAACCCATGAGTACCGATACGAAAGCCATCATCGGAACCATCGTCGCAGCGGCCGTCTCGCTCAGCGGACTGCTCTCCGTGCAGTTCGCCGGCGTGAACACCCGCATCGACGACGTGAACACCCGCATCGACGACCTGCGCACCGAACTGACCGGCCGAATCGACGCCGTCGTTGTCGAGATTGCCACCGTCAAGGCCGACCTCTCCGCCGACAACGCCGATATCCGCAACGACCTCCGCCGCATGGACGACCGCCTGCGAGCCGTCGAGATCGCCTTCGGCAAGGTCGACCAGCGCCTCGAGACCCTGGAACGGCTGCACCGGCCGGCCGGCGCATCAGGGAACTGAGGACCGACCGGCACCGGTAGCCCGCTCACGGCGAGACGTTTTCGTACCACTTGAGGTTGGCGGTGCGGCCGCCGATGCAGACCAGATCGATGCGGCCGTCGCCGTTCATATCGGCTACCGCGCATCCCGACGGGGACATGTCTTCGTCGAGCACGTGGCGCGACCACGCGGCTCCGTCCGCATCGACGGCGGCGTACAGATAGAGGCGGCGCGTGTCGCCGCGGTCCCCGGTGACGATCTCGTCCCGCCCGTCGCCGTCGAAGTCCGCGGTCACGATGGTATGGCCGCTACCGATCTCGTCGATTACCTGCCGCTCCCACGAACCGGCCTCTTCGCGATAGACGACGACCTGCGGGCCGTGCCACGGCTCGATCGTCGCCACGAAGTCACGCTCGCCCAGGCGCCCGACCTCCACCTCGCTCGACCCGCTCCCGGGCCACGGGTCGAGAGCGCCGGGGGCGACGGTCTCGCGGCTCCATTCGCCGTCCAGGTAGCGATGCACATGCACGCCGCCGAAGCTGGCCGTGAACACGGCATCGCCCGGGGCATCGCGCCACGGCTTGACGAGCAGTCCGTGCACCACGCCCTGCCCGGCGTTCGTGACGGTGCGGCGCGTCCAGTCGTCGGGTCGGTACCAGTAGACGGGCACCGCATCGCGGTACTCCGGCGGCTCCGCGGCCGGACCGGAGAGCGGTGCGCTCACCAGCACCGGACGACCCGTGCCGTCCGCATCGGCCCAACGGATGCGGTGAACGGTCGGCGTGCGATCGACCTCCCGGATGCGCCAGGGTCGGGTCGGATCGCTCTCTTGGGTCAGCAGGCTCAGGATGCCGAGGCTGGCCGCGTGCGTGGTCCCGAACTCGTGGGCCAGCGCGATCTCCGGAATCCCGTCGCCGTCCAGATCTCGCGCCGCCGCGTTGATGGAGCGGCTCAGCCCGGTGGTCAGCACGTGCCGCTCCCAGCCCGGGTTCTCGTACCAGGCCAGCTCTTCGGTCCGCGTGGACAGACCGATGACGTCCGGCCGCCCGTCGCGATTCAGATCCGTCACCACCGGCTGGTAGCCGCTGGCCAGCTCACCGTCGATGACGTGGGTGACGAAGCGCGGCCCGGCCCCGCCGTCCTGGGCGGCAGCCGACCGTGTCCCGGTCGCGCCCGGCGCCAGCGACGCGATCGCCAGGGCCAGGAGCCCGTGGCGCAAGGCCGCGTGGCATCGAGACCGGTTACCCACCCGGATCACGCGGCGCGACGCGGGAGCGCCGGCTGCCGGGACTGCCAACGTCGCCGCCGTCGGTGAGCGCAGTGTCATTCCGTCCCCCCTCGAACCACGGCCTTGCGTCCGGCCCTCCGGTCAGGCAGCGCGCGAACGCGCCGGTCAGGCAGCGCGCGGCATCCACTCGCCGCCGAGCACCGTCCCGCGCGGGAAGAGACGCTGCCCGCCCTCGCGCACGTTGTCGTAGTTGTCGACGAAGTCGAAGCGGCCGTTGCGCAGCTCCAGCAGCGCCAGGTCGGCCCGCGCCCCCACGTGGAGCGTCCCGCGGTCGTTCAGGTGCGGAAAGACCCGCGAGGCGTTGGCGGTGACGCACGCCACCACCTGCGACAGGCTCATCCCCGCGTCGAGGAACTTCGACATGACGTTCGGCAGGTCCACGACCCCCGGCACGCCGCGGCTGGTGACGCTGCCGTCCGTGGAGATGGTGTCGGGCAGGAAGCCGGTCTGCATGATCGCGTCGAAGGTGTCCCAGCGGATGTGGCCGGTGCGGCCGTTGGCCACGTCGAAGCGGACGCCCCGGCGCCTGGCCTCCAGGACCGCCGGCCGGATGCGGCCGTCGTCGCCGACGATGGCGTTGGGCGGCGGTGCGTACATGTGGGTGACCACGTCGCCCGGCTTGAGCAGGGCGAACACCGTGGACAGCGGCGAGACCGTCTGTCCCATGTGGATCATCACCGGCAGGTCGAAGGCCGAGGCCGCCGCCTGCGTACGGCGCAGCACCTCGACGTCGTCGGCCGCCACGTTGCGCGACAGCCGCGCCTTGACCCCGACCACGTAGTCGCGGTGCAGCGCGATGGCCTCCCGCGCCGCCCCGACGTCGGCCAGGTCGAGGTCCATGGTGTCGCCGCCCGGCAGGATGCCCTGCCGCCCGATGTTGACGAGCACGCGCCCCTGCTGCGGCGCCGAGCGCGCCACGGCCACCTGATCGGCGATGGCGTCGGCCCCCGCCGAGCCCGCATCGACCCAGGCGGTCACACCGTCCTCCAGGCAGACCCGCGGCCCCTGCGCCTCGCGCGCGTAGTGGGTGTGCACGTCGATGAGGCCGGGCACCACGAACCGCCCGCGTGCGTCGACCACCTGCGCGTCGCCGGCGTCGAGGCCCGGCTCGACCGCCGCGATACGGCCGCCGGCGATCCCCACGTCGCGGACGGCGTCGATCCCCAGCGACGGATCGATGACCCGACCGCCCTGGACGACGAGGTCGTAGGACGCCGCGCGCGGGCGAGCCGCGCCGGCGCCGAGCGCCGCGGCGGCCGTGGCAGTGACGGAGACGAACTGGCGGCGGGTAATCAGCATGTCGTTCCTCCCTCGACGGTGAGCACACATGGTCTGCGCCTTGAAGCGGCGTGTCAACCGCGGGAGCATCTGCAAGAGCGGCCTCCACCACGCGACGCCGCGCTCCGATCCTCACGCTTGCGGAGCTTCTCCGCCAGTTCCGGGTCAGTCCGAAGGCACGCTCACAAGCAATGGGGACTGAGACGGCGACTGGCGTTTGGTCCGCCGGCCGTCGATGCCTCGCAGGGGGGGCGGCTCCGTGGCGTCCGGCTTTGCCGATGGAGGCGGATTCGACACCAGAATCCGGCCGGCTGGACCAAGCAGGTGAAGAGGAATCTCCTTCAGATAGCGTTCCGCTCGTTCCGCCGCTTCTCTGTTTCTTCTGCTGTTCTCGTCCATTTACCTGGATCCTTCAGCCTTGTGATCTCCGCTTCCCTTCCGCTTCTCGCGTGGGGGTCGGCTCGGCTTGTCGCTCCAGATCCGCATCCGCGCTTCCAATGCGATCCGGGCGGCCGGCCGCGAGCTCCTGGACAATTCGCGATATCGATGCAACAGCGACGGACTCCGCCTGCTCAGTCGCTGTCGCGCTCCAACCCGAAGTGCGGGGACAAGCCTCATTTCTCTTGAATGCGACCAGACTATGGGTGCGGCTCTTCTTCGTAGAGGAGTTTTTGCCCTATTCATGGGCCTTTTTGCCCGCGGATGCGTCTCTCCAGTGCTCATTTCGGGGGGACAGCAACCAAGCCAGCGCGTACCCGCGTCTTTCCGGCGGCCAGCCGAGCCTTCGAAACGGTACCGAATACCGTCGGTCTGTCCCCCTCGGGCGCGCTCCCTTCTGGACATTCGCGCGGCGTTCTGGTACGGTTCCATGGGCAGGGGGACAGACCTGTGATGGCTCTGACGACAGGATTCCAGGAACGTAGATTCGACGTGCCAGAGGCGCGAACCGGCGTCCCTCGCATCGATCTCCCGAGCCCGGCCCCGTGCGCAGCGGCCGATGCTGTCTTCGCGGATGCCAAAGCCTTCCTCTCCTCCAACGAAGCCCGGCAGATGAGCGAGAGCGAACTCGAACGGGAACTGCACCGGCGGGGCCAGAAGTTGGTACGCAAGCTCCTGCAAGGACATCACGACCAACGCAGCCCGGGACAGGTTGCCGGTCCGGCCGAGGACGCCAGTGGTGTCGAGTGCTCGGCGCGGCGCGAGCACGATAGCCACGCCGAAACGACCTCCGGCACGATGCCGGTTGTGGGTCTGGGCTGCGCGCGGCGCGGTCACGACGGCCTGCATCCGCTCGATGCCGCGCTGAACCTGCTGCCGGAGCGCTCCTTGGTCGATATGCGCCGCGGCGTGACCATCGCGACCGCTTCGCGGGCACCACCGCGTACGCCCTGGAAGCCACAGTGGTACTCGACATTATCCACGTGGCAGCGGCGATGCGGCGTGCGGTGCTCGTCGCCCAGCTCATTGAAGGCCTGTCGGCATTTGGCCCGCGACCGGATGGTAGTCGACCGGCGCACGGTGACACTTGGCTGCAGTTGCGACGGTCCTCAAGCCGCCACGGGCCGCCGGCGCATTGATGCGTACTGAGACCCTCCACCAAGCGCGCGAGTACCAGCGGAACACCCCCAGCCGTCGCTGACCGCACAAGTACCATCGGCCACCGGTCCCCTCCGCTGCTCCCTCACCACGCCGTGACAGATCCAATTGCCTCCTGCCTCGCTGCCGCAGAGACTGATTCGGCCGCCGACGAAGAAGAGCCGCACCCCCAGACTATCGCCAGTCTTTCTCTCTCCCGCCGTGAAGGCGCGCGAGTAGTGACGAGGCGCTATCCCCAGAAACTGATAGAATGGGACCTTGCTTCGAACCAGCCCTCGTTCAGCCCGTACCGGCGGCGACGTGTCAATGAGGTGTCTATAGAGTCTGTCGACCAGGCTCTTGGGGTACGGCTCGATGTAGTGCACCTCGACGATCCCGGCTCCGATGATCATCTTCGCGCACTCATGACAGGGAAACGTCGTGCTGTAGAGGATCGCGTCCTGCGTGCTCACGCCTGAACGTGCGGCATTGATGATCGCAGCCTGTTCCGCGTGCAGGCAGCGCGTGAACTCAATCAGCGCAGATGCGCGCGCCCCTCCGAGAACCGAGCTTCCTGTATCGTCGGGCTGTCTTGCCTGCTCGACGAGCGCCGGACCGGGCAGATCCCTCTTGTCATCCACGAGCCAATCGTGCTTCTTCAGCCGCTCCAGCAGCTCTTGTACTACTCCCTTCATGTAGTTCGGATTGGGATCCTGTCCTTCCCGAAAGTCCCGGTGGTCGGGACGGTCTCCGTCCCAATATTGCCACCTCCCGGCCTGGGCACTTCGTTGGTGCCGGCGACTACCGGCGTGCCGATCTTCGGAAGGGTGCGGCTCTTCTTCGTAGAGGAGTTTTTGCCCTATTCATGGGCCTTTTTGCCCGCGGATGCGTCTCTCCAGTGCTCATTTCGGGGGGACAGCAACCAAGCCAGCGCGTACCCGCGTCTTTCCGGCGGCCAGCCGAGCCTCGAAACGGTGCCGAACACCGTCGGTCTGTCCCCCTCAGGCGCGCTCCCTTCTGGACATTCGCGCGGCGTTCTGGTACGGTGCCGTGGGAAGGGAGGCAGGCCTGCGATGGCTGTGACGACAGGATTCCAGGGACGTACATTCGACGTGCCGCAAACCGGCGTCCCTTGCATCGATCTCCCGAGCCCGGCCCCGTGCGTAGCGGCCGATGCTATCTTCGCGGATGCCAAAGCCTTCCTCTCGTCCAGCGAAGCCCGGCAGATGAGCGAGAGCGAACTCGAACGGGAACTGCACCGGCGGGGTCAGGATTTGGTACGCAAGCTCCTGCAAGGACATCGCGACCAACGCAGCCCGAAAGAGGCTGCTGGTCCGGCCGAGGACACCAGCGGTGTCGAGTGCTCGGAGCCGCGCGAGCACGAAAGCCACGCCGAAACGACCTCCGGCACGATGCAGGTTGTGGGTCTGGGCTGCGCGCGGCGCGGTCACGACGGCTTGCATCGGCTTGATGCCGCACTGAACCTGCTACCGGAGCGCTACTTGGTCGAGATGCGCCGCCGCGTGACCATCGCGACCGCCTCGCGGGCACCACCGCGTACGCCCTGGAAGCCACCGCGGTACTCGACATCATCCACGTGGCAGCGGCGACGCGGCGTGCGGTGCTCGTCGCCGGCTCATCGAAGGGCCTGTCGGCATTTGGTCCGCGACCCGATGGGAGTCGACCGGCCCGCGGTGACACTTGGCTGCAGTTGCGGCGGTCCTCAGCCGCCGCGGGCAGCCGGAGCCTTGATGCGTACTGAGACCTCTCACGAAGCGCGCGAGGACCAGCGGAAGTCCCCCATCGGTCGCTGACGACAGAAGTACCGTCGGCCACCGGACCCTCCGCCGCTCCTCACCACGCCTTGACGGATCCAATTGCCTCCTGCCTCGCCGCCGCCGGAGAGACTGATTGGGCCGCCAACGAAGAAGAGCCGCACCCTCTTCGGAATCAGGGCGACGCCGACCTGTCGCGCGGGAGCGCCGGAACGAAGCGCAGCGCCCTGCGCGAACCACATGCCTTCTTTCATGTGGACCCGGCGTCAGAAACGGAAAGCCGAAGACGGAATCGACGTATCGGTCGACATCACCACTGACGTCCATTCCTGCACCGCCTGTCGAACCGACGCAGAGAGATCTCGAACGCCTGGAGGACCGGAGCCCACGCCGTCCCGATCGCGCCGACGAAACCGATGACCAGATCGTGGCGCTCCGGCTGGGGATCGACCAGTTGCCTGAGTGCCTGTCGCGATGCGCTGTCGGCGGCCGACGTTTCAGCTTCACCCTTCTCGTTCATTCCGGACCGCGACCTCCGTCCTCGATGGGCGCATTCCCGATTTCCCGGTCACGCGCTCACACCCACCGGCGTCATGGCCATCCGCTGCAAACAGTTCCATCTGCCGGACTTATAGAAAGACCGCAGGAGAAGAATCGCGTCGACGCTCTCCGGCAGCCAATAGATGGATGCGCCCTTGATGCGGAGATTGATGACGCGACGGATGGCGCTTTCGACGGCACCGCTGCCCCGCGGAAGCCCGAGCCCGACCATTGTGGTGTAGGCGAAACGATGACGGTTCTTCAGGAAGTAGTTGAGGTGCGTGCGGATCTTGCCGGCCGTGCGCCCGCGGCACAGCTCCCGCAGGGCCGTGATCACCTCGTCCACGCGTGCTCGCTTGAGCAGCCCCCGCGTGCGGTTGAGCCAGCGGGTGCGTTGCGTCGCGCTCCAGCGGCGCAGCTTGACCGCGTCGGAGAGTTGCTTGGCGGCATGATAGAAGTCGATCAGCCCCAGCACCTGTGTCGGCGAGAGCCCGAGCGCGGCGATGAGGCGCTGGAGGCGTCGCCAGATCCAGGGCGCGCCGTCGGCGATGAAGAGCACCTTGTCAGCGGCGTTGAGGCCGATCTGCCGCGCGTACGACAACAGCAGGGCGAAGACCGCCTCCGGTCCCCGGAGCGTGCCGTCGATGATCGGGGCCCACGTCTGAGACGGTCGCCCGTCGTCGCCGACGACGTACAGGATGAGGAGCTTCGGTTCCTTCCAGTCGGTATGGAATCGGTTGCGCCCCTTCTTCGTCTTGGGGCCACGCTTCTTGCGCCTCACGCGGACGCGGCCCCCGTCGAGGGAGACGACCACCCGCTTCCCGGTCACGCGGTCCAGCAGACCGCACGCCGCGCTCTGCTGGGCCGCTCGGGCCCGCGCAGCGTAGCGATAGGCGGTCGAGCGGAGGGTCTTGATATCCAGGACGATGCCGTCGGAGCGGAGCTGCGCCTGCGCTTCGGCCAGCGAGCTGTGCATGGCGACCGCGCGGCTTGCATCCGAGGCCAGCTTCGGCGTGCACCGGTCGTAGATGCCCAGCACCACCAAGGCGGGGTAGAGTCCCGGCCTCCGCTTCGCCCCACGGGCGTGTTTCTCGCGGTAGTACGGCGTCGTGACCGGCACCGTCGTGCCCCGGGAGGTGCGAACGTTGACGGTCTCCAGGCCGTCGCTCCGCATCCGCCGGGGCAGGTGGCGCACGAGGGCGCTCGCCGCGTCGCCAACCGCGGCGGAGCACACCGCGCGTTGCAGCACGGGGGTGAGGAGGGCGCCGAAGAACTCGTCCGCGATGGCCCGCAGCTGCTCTTCGCACTGCTCCGCTTCCTCTGCCGACCTGGGCGCTGGAGCACGCGCCTCAAACTCCAGCGCCCGCCGGAGGGCAGTGCGCAGGTGGACGGGAATGTTGCCAAGATCGATCTCGCGGCTCGGGGTGTCGATGGTCTTGTCCATTTCAACGCACCATCATGGGCAGTCCGAGCCGTAATGTCCAGGACCACCCTCCCCGTCTGTCCGAAGACCGGCTCAACCTCCCCCAGCCTCACAGTCCATCTTTGCCTACACACTGCACTGCTCCGGGAAATCGGGAATGCGCCCGTCCTCGATTCTACGCCACGCGAGTCCCTCACGTCGTGCGCCATCACGGCCCCAGCGGCGGCGTGTGCACCGGCAGGCGGCGGGCGCCGGTCGCCTGCTCGAACGCGTAGCCCAGGGCCAGCAGGCGCGGCTCGTCGAAGGCGCGGCCCAGGAACGACAGGCCGACGGGAAGACCCTCGCCGCTGAAACCGGCCGGCACGATGAGATCCGGAAAGCCGGTCAGGTTCGCGTAGCGCGTGGCCGAGCGTCCGCCGCCGCCCGCCGGCGCGGGCGCGATGTCGGCGCGGCCGGGCCGCCGGGGCGAGGTCGGGTAGACGATGGCCGCGAGGTTCTCGGCGTCCATGATCCCGCCGATGGCGGTGCGCACGAGAAGCAGGCCGTGCTCGCGCACCGCGCCGTACTCCGGGTCGGAGAGGTCGCCGCTCGCCTCTTCCTCCCGCATCAGGCGCCAGCGGCCCGGATTGGGTCCGGCGCCGTCGGCCCGTCCGTTGACGCGCGCCGCGCGCTCGATCAGCCCGGCCAGATTCGTCGGGAAACCGGGCTTCAGAGTCGCCAGATAGTCCGCAATCTGCGCCCGGAACTCGCGGTAGCGGATCGGGGCGTAGAAGTCGCCGGGAGCGTCGAGCAGCCAGTCCGGAAGGCGCACGTCGACGATCGTGGCCCCGGCATCGCGCATCACGTCGAGCGACGCCTCGACGATCCAGTCGACCTCCGCGTCCTGGCCGAGAAAGTCGCGGGCGATCCCGATCCGCGCACCTTGCAGCGCGTCCGGGTCCAGGTACCGCGTGTAGTCGGTCTCGAAGCGCCCGGCGCCGGCCGCTGTGGCGTCGTCGGCCGGATCGACCCCGGCCATGACCCCGAGCGCGGCGGCGACGTCGTACACGTGCCGCGCCATGGGTCCGGCGGTGTCGAACGAGAGGGCCAGCGGGACGATGCCGTCACGGCTGAGCAGCCCGTAGGTCGGCTTGAGCCCGGCGATGCCGTTGGCCGTCGACGGTCCGCGCACCGACCCTCCGGTGTCGGTCCCCAGTCCCACCTGCGCGAAGGCCGCCGCAATGGCCGCTCCGGTTCCGCCGGACGACCCGGACGGCGTGCGGGTCAGGTCGTGGGGGTTCCGGGTACGCCCGCCGAGCGAGCTCATCGCGCCGCCGGAGGCGAACTCGCTCATGTTGACCTTGGCCAGGATGATGGCGCCGGCGTCGCGGAGCTTCCGCACCAGAAAGGCGTCGTCCGGCGGCAGCGAGCCGGCCAGCAGGACCGAGCCGGCGGTGGTCGGCATGTCCGCCGTGTCGAAGTTGTCCTTCAGGACGACCGGGATCCCGTGCAGCGGCGAGCGCGGGCCGTCCGCCGCCCGCTCCGCGTCGAGCGCGCGCGCCCTCGCCAGCGCTTCCGGATTCAGTGTGATGACGGCGTTGAGCTCCGGGCCGGCGTCGTCGTACGCCGCGACGCGGGCCAGGTAGCGCCCGACGAGCTGCTCCGAGGTCAGCGCGCCGGTCTCGAATGCGCGGTTCAGGTCCTCGATGCTGGCGGTCGTGACGTCAACGGCCTGCGCCCCGGCCGTCGAGGCGAAAGCGGCGCCGAACAGCAGGACCAGGGAGAAACGCCGGACGCGATGGAGTCGGGTCATTGTGGACAGTCCTCACTTTCGGGTCCGCGCGGCCGCGCCCGGTGCGACCCGCGGGATCTCCTGCCAGCGGCCTTCGGCCGGAAGCTGCAGGGCTGATCGTCGACGACACCGACGTCAACTGTCCAGCAGGTTCCGGCATCTCAGGCCGGGATACCTCGAGAAACCGTGGTCGAGCGTGACCCATTCGCAACCGTGCTCGATTGCGAGTGCCGCGTGATACGCGTCCGGAATCCGGTTTCCGGTCAGGTGACGCGCGGCGAACAGGTCGCGGAAGATACGCCAGTGGCCGGTTCCGGGTCGCACCGTGACGGTCGGGGGCTGGGCAAGCAGCGCGTCGACGAAAGCGGCAGCCGCCTCGGTGGGAGTCGGTGGATGGAAGACCCTCGGGTGGGTCAGGACGCGCAAGACGCCGCTCAGCACCAGCTCCGAAAGGCCGACCGGCTGACGGCCGGAGAAGGCGCCGTCCAGCCACGTGCGACAGAGATCATGATGCGAGGCGTCCGCGCGAAAGGCGCTCACCAGGACGTTGACGTCAGGGCTCTGCATTCATCCGGCTCTCGAGCGCCGCGTTGTCCGTCAGGTCCACTCCCGCCTGCACGCCTTGCCCGCGAAAGACCGGAATCGGCGGACCGTCCGCAAAGGCGCGCGCCGGTCCCGCCAGGAACTCCCGCAACGCCTGCTCGACCACGGCCTTCAGCGTCCGTCGGTCACGAGCCGCATGGGACTTGGCGGCGCGCAGCAGCTCGTCGTTGACGTCTATCGTGGTGCGCATGCATAAAAGCATACCAAGGGGTATGCCTTCACACAACGACCGCTCGTCACGATGGCGACGCACGCGGCATGGGAAGACGGTCGGTCGCCGCGTCAGTCGCCCGGTGCGCAGGCGATCTCGCGGACGGTGTCGAGCGCCCTCTCGATGGCCGCCAAGCCGCTCGCCAGCAGGCTGGCGTGCCGATGGTCCTCGGCCAGCCTCTCGACATGGTGGTCGTCCCAGTGGTCCAGGAACTCGCGCTCGGCCTCCTGGGCCTCGTTTCAAGCCATCCGCCGCTGCCGCACAGCCTGTGCCAGCGCGGCTGCAACCTCCACGCGCGTGATCAGCGCCGTTCCGACGGCTGGCGCCTCTTCGATCCGAGCGAGTACTGCTTCTGACTCGTTCTCCTCCACGTAGCGCCTGAACAGCGCGCTCGTGTCTACGTAGAGCAGCGTCACCTGCGGTTCTCCGTGACGATGTCGGCCATGCTGCCCCCGCCCCGCAGGCGCGCCTTGGGCTTGGTCTCCTTCAGCCGCCGACCGCTCCAGGCGATGATTGCCGGGGCGTCCTTCGTCTCGCTTACTCTCGGTTCCGGGACGAGGCGTGCAACCCGATGACCCCCGTCCGTGAGGAGGAGCGTCGTACCCCTCCGTACCTCGTCCAGGCACCCGTTCAGGTTCCCCTCGAGTTCTTGAATCCCGACGCGTCGTTCTCGCATCCGGTGCTCCTCGTCTGCCCTCTACTCTAGCGAGGCTCCGCCTCAGACCGACGAGCGTGTAGGTCTCGCCATCTGCTGACGGCGGGTCGGACTCCGGCCGCTGCTCCCTCTGCGGCGCGAGGCCGCGTTCATTAGTCGCACAATGGCGGCGGTGGCCATAGACTGGCCGATGGGGAGCCCATCGACCGGAGCCCGAGCCATGAAGGTAGCACGATCCGTCGCCGAGATCCTGTCGCAGCACACGACGCTGGCCCTCGAGTACGCCGAACGCAACGGCATCGACGTCGTGTCGTTCCGCCGGGGCGAGCGCAAGGACGACCGCACGCAGGAGTACCTGCGCAACTGGTCCGGGGGCGAGGGCGTGCTCTACATCGGCAAGGCGCAGGAGAAGGCGCGCGTGCTGCGCACCGAGCGCCGCCACAACCCGGCCACCGGCGCCACCTACGCGCGGCTGCTCTCGTCGGGCGGCGATGCAGCGGCTGGCCGACGGCCTGACGGCAGACAAGATCGACGCGCTGCTGCGCAAGTGGTTGGCGCGGCTGCCGCACCCGTTTTCGGCCAACGACCGGAAGCAGGGCATCCGCTATGACTCATCTGTAAGGATGGTGCTCGTTCAAGGAATCTAGTCGCGGAACGAGGAGCGGAAGCCGTGTACCGTGCAGCGGGCGCAGTAGATCCCCCTCAGAACCTGTGCCAGTGTCGACACCTGTATCTCTTTCACGGCACGTGTCGGGGACGGGAAGCATCAGCCGGCCGGGCTATACAGGCTCCTCACAACCTCCAGCGTATCTATCGCGGCGCGGGACAACGGCACTCTATGCTCGCGGCCTCCCTTCATGCGCTCGGCCGGTATGCGCCATTCGGCACTATCTCGCTCCACTTGGCGCCCCGCCCCGTCGATGTCTATCGTGGCGCAACTCGCGCATGTTGTCGTCGAGCAGTTCGCGAACTTCAGACAACTCAGCCTCGGTCGCTTCGCGGTTGGTTCCGAGCGCTTGGCGAATCGTGCCGATTTCGCCTTCGAGCGCTTCGCGATCGTCCGCGAGCGTCCGGCGAATTGCGTCGACGTCGGCCGCGGTGGCCATCGTGGCTCCGATCCAGAAGGCCGCGCCGATGACAGTCGCCGCGAGCGCCGCGAACGCGATCCATTGCTCCACTCGTGTCACGGTCGGTGGTCTCCCTAGTCCGGATGATATCGAAATTGCAGCGATCGGCGATGTAGCGCCAGCGCTAGCTCTGCCCGTGCCCCGGATGTCCGAGGCTGGACTGTAATGAGCAGGAGGTCATCCGAATTCGTCCCGTAGTTCAAAGCCGAAGGTCATGGCAACCAGTTGGGTGTAGCCGTGCCACATCAGTTGTGCGCCGGGCGGGTCGCGTTGGCGTCCGAGCCACCCGCCCAGGCGCCCGACCAGACCGACGGCGTCGCCGAGGCGCGCCGGCGGCGGCAGCCTGCGTGAGCGGGCGAAGGTGGCGAGCACGCGCAACTCGCCATCGGAGAACAGCAGGTCGCTCGGCAGGTCGGGCACTTCGCGCCCGAGTTGGACCATCAACTGGATGCGCCACCCGATGACCATCTTGATGGCCATGGCGCGTTCGAGCCGCTCGGCCGTGTGGTGCTGCAACTCCTCGACCTTGCAGCCGGACTTGAGCACCCGGAAGTATTCTTCGATGCGCCAGCGCCGGACGTACCATTGCAGGATGCGCGTGGCGTCGTCGGCGCTGCTCACCCGCAACGTGGTCAGCAGGAACCACTCCAGCGGCTCGGCCGCGGGCGGCGGTTGTTCCTCGCGCACGTGGACGACCCACAGTGCGACCGGCTCGTCGCCGGGGCAGGGCAGCGGCACCTGCTGGTAGCGCAGCGTCACGTCGGCGACACGCGCCTCGCGGCGGTCCTTGCGGGCCTGTTTGCTGGCCTTCACGCGCGCGCTCAGCCGCTGCACCTCGACCTTGGCGGCGCCTCGGGCCGGCGCGTTGCGCACCGTATCGAACAGACGGCGCGAGACCGTCTGCCCGTCGGGCGTCTTTTCCCTGCCGAGGACGCGGTCGGCCTTGGCGCGGATCAGCAGGTCGATCTGCGGGGCAGCCGCGCGGTGCTCGACGAACAGGTCGAGGAAGTCGGCCTCGCGGTCCATCACGCACACCACGCGGGTCTCGGACAAGGGCTCGGCCGCCTGCGCGCAGTCGCGCAGTCCCTCGATCCAACGGAACGACTTGCGCTCCTCGCGCGGCTTCGGGGGCGGCTCGCCTTCCGCCTCGGGGTTCGGGGACGCGGGCGCGTCGAAGGCGGCCCGCAGCACGCCCAGGGCCACCCCGTCGGGATTGACGGCCAAGGTCGTGTGCAACTCCAGGCCGCGCGCCACCGCGCCGGTCTGGTTCGAGCCGACGGCCCCCAGCCCCTGTGTCCGGCCGCGCCGGGTGAAGTTCAGGCGGGTGCCGTCCTGTATGCACAGCACCGTGTCGTGCGCCTGCATCCGGCGCAGCGTGCGCTCGCGATGCGGCGCGAGGATGTTGCCGACCGTCACCGCGCTGTCGGCGGGTTGGTCGATCAGCCGGTAATGGCCCTTCACCAGGGCGCGGGCGCCGTGGGCGGCGCCGGTGATGGCGCGCATCGGAGACTCTGCCATTTGCTGCGCGCTCTGCACCAGCCGCGCGCTCAGACGCGCGTCGCCCAACCGCGCCCCGCCGAACTCGTGGTCCGCCCAGACCGCGGCGTCGAGACCGTCGCCAACCGCCAGCGGCGCCACGACCGCTGCGGGCGCCGCCAGGCGGGTGCGCCACGCCGGCTCCAAGGCGTACATATACACCGCCTTGCGCGTTTCCAGCGCCGCGTGTCGCCGGTCCCCACGACCGCGACCGCAGGTTGCACCTACCCGAACCCAGTTCGCCGCGCGCACGCTCGCCCCCGTCTGTTCGGTCTCGTCGACGAACGTCTCCAGCAGCCAGGGGCGATAGCCATACAGCCCCTCGCAGTCGTCGCCGACCGTCCGGACGACCCGGCCCAGCACGTGCGAGGCCAGGTTGCGACACACGATGCCGGGGCGCACCAGCAGCCGGCACAGCCCCAACACCCGGTGCAGGTGCGCGCGCCGGCCCGCATCGTCCCACCCGACCCAGGCGTCGCGGGACCGCAGCCGCCGCGCACTCGCCGCAAACCCGACCCCGCCCAGCCAGCCATGCGCCGAACCCACCAGATACCGCAGTTGCGGGCCGACGAACGGACCGGCCCCGCGCGGGTGCTCGTAGGCCATCAGCGTGTTCCAGACCTGCCGCTGCTCGTCGGTTTCCACCAGCTCCAGGGTCAGACCCACAACCTCGCCGACCGTGCCCGGCACGTCCACCGCCGGCGCCAGCGGGTGCGGGAGCACCCGCGCCCGGCCCCCACCACCGCGGGCACCTCGACCCGCAGGCAGCGAGACGTGGCCGGCCGCCTGCAGGTCGGACAACGCCCGGCAGCAGCTCGCGCGTTGCCACCGGTCCCGCCCGTCGCGAAAATCGAACGCTTCACAGACGCGGTCGGCGACCTGAACGAGGCTGCCGACGCCCGCCGCGGTCGCCTCGTCCAGCACGTCGCGCAGTCGGGCGAGGTTGTCTCGTAGAATACGGGAGACCTGATTCTGAATCTCCATGCCGGCCACCGTAGCGAAGTGGCGGCAGGAAGTCCAGCGAAAAGTTTTGGGGCAAGGGCAGCGCTAGCTCGGGTCAGTCGCGCGCCGCGGAAGCGATCTCGCCGATCACGGCAAGCGCCCTCTCGATGCCTTGCCGCGAGACGTCGAGGTGCGTCACTGCCCGAATCTGGCCCCCCGCGCCGCTCACCCGCACGCCGGCTGCGGCCAGCCGGTCGACGAACTGCCGGTTGCTCAGACCGAGCCCGCTCACGTCGAAGAAGACCATGTTGGTCTCCGGCGCGGGGGTGCGCACCTCGATGCCGTCGATGGCGCCCAGGCCGCGTGCCAGCAGACGGGCGTGCTCGTGGTCCTCGGCCAGCCTCTCGACATGGTGGTCGAGGGCGTACAGGCAGCCCGCCGCAGCCACCCCAGCCTGCCGCATGGCCCCGCCGAAGAGCTGCTTGTAGCGCCGTGCCGCGCCGATGAAGTCGCGGGACCCCGCCAGCACCGCGCCGATGGGTGCGCCGAGTCCCTTGGTGAAATCGATCCAGAGGGAATCCACCTCGGCCGCGAACACCGCCGCCGGGACGCCGCTCGCCACGCTGGCGTTCATCAGCCGCGCGCCGTCCATGTGCAGCGGCACGCTCCGCGCCCGCGCCGTCGCCGAAACGCCGGCGAGCTCCTCCCGCGACCAGACCGCGCCGCCGCCGAAGTTGTGGGTCTGCTCGACGCATACCAGCCCGACCGGTTGCCCGTAAGGCACCGGCACCGCCACCACCCGGTCCATAGCGACTTCGAGCTCCGCCGGCGTGAAGATGCCCCGCTCGGTGTGGATTCCCTGCACCATGACGCCGGAGGCGAGCGCCGCCCCGCCCGACTCCGCCCGGATGACGTGGGCCATCGCCTCGGCCACCAGGGCGTCCCCCGGCCGGGTGTGCGTCTTGACCGCCACCAGGTTGCACATCGTGCCGGTCGGCAGCCACAGCGCCGCCTCCTTGCCGAGCAGATCCGCCACGCGTTCCTGCAGCCGCGCGACGGTCGGATCCTGTCCCTTCTGCTCGTCGCCGACCTCGGCCGCCGCCATGGCCGCGCGCATGCCCGGCGTCGGGCGGGTCTCGGTGTCGCTGGAAAGCGAGACGACGGTGTCCACTCCCCCTACCCCTCCCGAGCCGCCAGCTCGGACCTTGAGGATCTGCGCCTTGCCTGCGCCCCGGAATGCCGCGGCGGGCCGGTGGCGGTCATGTCGCCCATGATACGCCGAGTCCTGCGGCTGCCAGCCGGCGGGGTCGAGCCCGAACGGGATCAGCGGGCACTTGAACGTGGCCGGTAGGTCCCCGCCTTCAGGTCCCGCCGTCCACCTACTCGATAGACTCCGCCAGCGCACGCATTGCGGGTTGCTGCCTGTCCAACTGACTCTGGTTCACCATGACCTGCCTGCCGGCTACGGCCTTCAGGCCGGCAGGCAGCACGCAAATCGGTATTCCCAACGAGGTCGAAACGACCGAGGCCGTGTTAGCGTCAGGCACTTCTGCCTGGAACATCGCCTCGAAGTCCCTCCTTCGACTTGGAGCAGAATGTCCGTCAGGATGCACGTGAAACAGATTCGGGTTCGAACTCCATACACTCCAAATCTCATTGCCGATTTCCTGAACGACTGTCCTGAATGCCCTGGCTGACCGAATGTACTGAGTCAACCGATTGCCGACATAGCTGTATATGCGAGGAACACGCATGCGGAACTGTTGAGCGTTGAGAAAGTATTGCGACCGTTGAGCGCCCGGTCGGCGCGCGATCCCGTATACCAGTGACAAAACGGCTCTTACTGCCCTGCGTGAGGCCCCATCGGCGGAGAACGGCACAATCAACCTGTCCGCAGCGGACAAGGCGAGTTCGGTGTATATTGCAAAGCTTGGATTGCAGTCGAAAAACACAGTTGTGCTTCCTTGCCCCGAAGCTCTCTTGATGTCCTCAATCAGATCACTGGCCCAGGTATGTACAGCTCGCCAAGCGTCCGGCGGGCCGGGGTTGGTTGCGGCAAGGACCCGTGAGGCCTGAATTTCGAGCTGCTCATCTCCGGCCACGAGGTCAACGTTCGGGGGAACGTGCTGGTTTCTGGACGACACACTGGTGACGTAATTCAGGCCGGTGTGGGGATCCAAGTAGGGACTCGTGATTCGATCCTCGATATATCCGGAGATCGTTCTTGGCGGGGTCTGACTCGACAGAACCCCTAGCACGGCTTCGCCAGCCTCCATGCCGCCGAGAAGCATGCCGGAAGAGTTGGCTTGCGGGCAAAAGTCGACAACCAGCACCCGCTCCGTTGGGTGTACACGGGCGTACTCGCAGGCCAACTGAAACGTCAGATAGCTCTTCCCCACGCCCCCCTTGTTGTTCCATATCGCGTATGTCGCCATGTGTCGCGTCCTCCTCGATGCTGTGCATCGTAGCAGGTTTCCGGGTGATATTGTTAAGACCGCTCCGTCACACTGAAGTGGTCCCGGTTGTTCGGACAGGTCGCAGGCTTCGTTAACCCGGATCTCGCGGTTCGAGAATGGCGTGGGGCGGGCGGCGCTATATCGGCTGGGACTGATCAGAAACCCCACACGCCGAGCACGACAGGTTGCAGCATCAGCGGGTAGATGAACGGCGCAACCCGAACGCCGCCCCGGACCTTCACCTGGGCCGATACTTGGCGCGTGACCAGGACCTCCGTGTGCATCAGCAGCGTCCCGACCGCGAGCTCGCCCTCCACGGCCTCCGGTCTCCGGTCCATCGTCACAGTCCTGCCGCCGCAGATCGTCTTGCACGGCAACAGCAGTGCGCGCGACGCAGTGCGCAGGGCGACGAGGCGACACAGAGCGGCGACGTGTTGCTTGTAGCGCCGTGCCGCGCCGATGAAGTCGCGGGACCCCGCCAGCACCGCGCCGATGGGCGCGCCGAGTCCCTTGGTGAAGTCGATCCAAAGGGAATCCACCTCGCTACCGTTTTGTTATCTTGGGTCCCACATAGTGGCTCAGTTGCTCGAATAGGCCAAGAGAAATGAATTCGAAGCTGTGGCGATTTGACCTTGCCGTGCCAAGTGCAAGACAACCATTCGCCACGCGCGGACGGATGCGGGAACTTTAATTCCTCCTCGAAGTCGTTCTTCTCCGATGTCGACGAATCCGAGAACCAAGCCTTGTCGCCGGTGAAGTGCTTCTGATAGAGCCGGTACCCCTCGGTTGTCCGCTCACCGCGATCATCGAAGCAACTCCTCATTTTCTGCAACACGAGCAGCCGCAACAGGATTCGATCCGCCGCTCCCTCATGAAAGGGGTGTCCGTGAAGTGGCTCGAAGCCGTCCGGCGAAAACGTCAGATTCTGACAGCGGACGCGGGCCGCAGCCTCCAGTTCTCTCCAGGACCTGACCGGCGGCTGTTTTTCCTCCAGACGGGCTGCCAACCCATCGGTATCCCAGAAATTGCCAACGTTGATGCCTCGGACCCCATCGTCCTCATGAAATTCGACTGGCACAGGCGAGAATCGCCAGGACGACGGAACCAGGCTGACGAGTCCGCGCTCCAGCCCATGAAGCTCACAGAAGGCCGCTTCGCCAACAGCGGAATCCGTTACGATGCGGCCCTCGTATCTGAAGCAGTCCAGGTAATCGTCCTCTCCATGTTCCCGGGCGTCCTCCCAGAACGGGCCGTGCCGCGTCAACCACTGCATCAACGCACGCCTGCTGTTCTGATCCAGCGCCTGAACGGCCTGCGGCATCGTCATACCGTGCATCACCTGACTGTTGACAAGACCGCGATGACAGTACAACTCTCTCCCGAACCGCTGCACGACCCTGCGCATGCCCATGACCCGGCCAATAGCTGTCCTGAACGTCGCGACGTCGGCAAACTGTCCATGGACCGAGAGCTCATTGAAGATCAACTCCACGTCAATCGCCCCACCCGGCGAAATAGTTCATGTCCTTGTCGAACTGATCGAAGAAGCCTTCCGGCCAGATGTCGATGTTGCCCGCGGCGTCGAGCGTCGGACTGTATACCTGCGCACCATCGTCGGATCGGGGTCGGAAGAAGTGAACAAGTACCTGTTCCGGTTTGACACGTCCGGTCTTGACCGCGCGGCGTATACCGTTCAGGACATGATCGCTGTGCGTCTCCACGATGACCTGCACCCCGGCGCGCGCCACGTCCGCCAGGAACTCCCCCATTAGCGCCTGGCCGGCCGGGTGCAGGTGCACTTCCGGGTTCTCGATCAGCATGATGTCACCCTGGGCTTCCGACAGGGCCGCAACGACGATGGGGAGAATCTGCGTCAAGCCAAACCCGGTATGTACGGGCCGGTGGAACCCAGTGGGGTGCGGCTCTTTTTCATAGATTGCTATCTCGCTCATTCATAAGGGTTTATGTCCGAGGACACTCCCTCTTCAGTGCGTTTTGAGGGGTGACAGCGTCCGGCGAGCGCCCCATCCGCCTCTTTTCGGGCCGCCGCCCGACCCGACCACGACGCCGGCACGCGCCGGTCCCCCTCAGGCGCGCTCCCTTCTGGACATTCGCGGGGTGCGGCTCTTCATAGAGGATTTTTCGCCCTATTCATGGGCTCTTTTGCCCGCGGATGCGTCTCCCCAGTGGCCATTTCGGGAGGGACATCAAGCAGGCCAGCGCGTACCGGCGTCTTTTCGGCAGCCAGCCGAGCCTCGTCACGGCGCCGAACACCTTCGGTCTTCTCCCCGACAGGCGCGCTCCCTTCTGGACATTCGCGCGGCGTTCTGGTACGGTGCCGTGGGAAGGGAGGCAGACCTGCGATGGCTGTGACGACAGGATTCCAGGGACGTACATTCGACGTGCCCCGAACCTGCGTCCCTTGCATCGATCCCCCGAGGCGAGCCCCGTGCGCAGCGGCCGATGCTGTCTTCGCGGATGCCAAAGCCTTCCTCTCGTCCAGCGAAGCCCGGCAGATGAGCGAGAGCGAACTCGAACGGGAACTGCACCGGCGGGGCCAGGAGTTGGTGCGCAAGCTCCTGCAAGGACATCGCGACCAACGCAGCCCGAAAGAGGCTGCTGGTCCGGCCGAGGACACCAGCGGTGTCGAGTGCTCGGAGCCGCGCGAGCACGAAAGCCACGCCGAAACGGCCTCCGGCACGATGCAGGTTGTGGGTCTGGGCTGCGCGCGGCGCGGTCACGACGGCTTGCATCGGCTCGATGCCGCGCTGAACCTGCTGCCGGAGCGCTACTGGGTCGAGATGCGCCGCCGCGTGACCATCGCGACCGCCTCGCGGGCACCACCGCGTACGCCCTGGAAGCCACCGTGGTACTCGACATCATCCACGTGGCAGCGGCGACGCGGCGTGCGGTGCTCGTCGCCGGCTCATCGAAGGGCCTGTCGGCATTTGGTCCGCGACCCGATGGGAGACGACCGGCGCTCAGCCGCCGCGGGTAGCCGGAGCCTTGATGCGTACTGCGGAAGAACCTGGCCAGCGCGGTGCTGGCGCGCGGCCTGGACAAGCGGCGGTTACGGGAGCGTTGAGCCATGCACGTTGTTCCCCGCCGCACCGCTCCACCCGCCCCGGCGCCCTATGCGGCGGCGGAGGCTTCTTTCGCGGAGACCAAAGCCTACCTTTCTTCGCGCGAGGCCCTGCAGATGCGTGAGAGCGACCTCGAACGGGAGTTGAACCGGCGTGGTCAGGAGTTGATGCGCAAGCTCCTGCAAGGGCACCTCGACCAACGCAGCCCGGGGGAGGCGGCGGGTCCGGTCGAGGGGGCCGACGGTGTCGAGCGTTCGGAGCGGCGGCTGCACGACCGGCAGTTGGAGACGACCTTTGGCACGGTGGCGGTCGAGCGCCTGGGCTACGCGCATCCCGGTCACGACAGTCTGCATCCGCTCGATGCGTCGCTGAACCTGCCGGCTGAGCGTTACTCGCTGGAGGTGCGCCGCCGGGTGGCGGAAGCGGCCGCATCGCGGTCGTTCGACGAAGCGCTGTTCGAGCTGTCTCGCCATAGCGGGGCCCAGGTGCCCAAGCGTCAGGTGGGTATTCCGGAGGAAGTGGAACACGGAATCCGGAGGAAGTGGAACATCGATTCCGGAGGAAGTGGAACAGCGGTTCCGGAGGTCGTGAACGCTCGTCGGTAGCTTGACCCGGCATGCTCTTGCCCTTTCGACAGGAGGGGCGTGGCGATGCCGGCACGGAGGCTGCTGATGAGGAAGATCCGCGAGGTTTTACGACTCAAGCACGAGCAAGGACTGTCCCACCAGGCGGTGGCGCAGGCGTGCGCCGTCGGCGTGGGGACGGTCAATCGCTATCTGCAGAGGGCGGCGCAACGTGGGCTCGGCTGGCCGTTGCCGGCCGATTTGGACGACGCGGCGCTCGAGGCTCGATTGTTTCCACGCGCCGCGCCGGTGCACGACCGGATCCGGCCCGACTGCGCGTACATCCACCGCGAGCTCAAGCGCGACAGCGTCACGCTGCAGTTGCTGTGGGAGGAGTACGCGCAAATCCATCCGGACGGCTACGGCCGCACCCAGTTCTGCGAGATCTACCGGCAATGGACGCGGCGGCTGCGGCCGTCGATGCGGCAGGTGCACCGCGCCGGCGAGAAGACGTTCATCGACTACTCCGGCAAGCGGCCGAGCCTGGTCGACCGGCGCACGGGTGAGCTCCGACGCGTCGAACTGTTCGTCGCCGTGCTCGGCGCCAGCAGCCTCACCTACGCCGCGGCGACCGAGACCCAGCAGTTGCCGGACTGGATCGACGCGCATATCCGCATGGTGGAGTACTTCGGCGGCGCTACCACGTTGTGGGTCCCCGACCAGCTCAAGAGCGCCATCACCCGCCCCTGCCGCTACGAGCCCGGCGTCAACCGCACCTACGAGGACCTGGCCACCCACTACGGCGCCGTCGTCGTTCCGGCGCGACCGAGGAAACCTCGGGATAAGGCTGCTGTGGAGAATTGTGTACTCATCGCACAGCGGTGGATACTCGCCCGCCTCCGCGACCAGACCTTCTTCGAGCTCGGCCCGTTGAACGCCGCGATCCGCGTCCTGCTCGACGAGCTCAACGACCGGCCGATGAAGAAGCTGGGCGTCAGCCGCCGCGCCCTCTACGAGCAGGTCGACCGGCCGGCGCTCCGGTCCCTGCCGACCGCGCGCTACGTCCTGGCGCACTGGAAGCTGTGCCGCGCCAACATCGACTACCACGTCGAGGTCGAGCGCCACGTCTATAGCGTGCCGTTCCAGCTGGTCCGCGAGCAGGTCGAGGTCCGCTACACCACGAACACGGTCGAGATCTTCTATCGCGGCAAGCGACTGACGTCGCACCGGCGGCGCTACGACGGGCAGCCGTCCACCCATCGCGAGCACATGCCGAGCGCCCACCGCGCGCATGCCGAGTGGACGCCGTCGCGGCTGATCCGTTGGGCCGAGCAGGCCGGACCGGCGACCGGACAGCTCGTCGCCCAGATCATCGAGCGTCGCCCGCACCCGGAGCAAGGGTATCGAGCCTGCCTGGGGATCATGCGCCTGGGACAGCAGTACGGGAACGACCGGCTCGACGCGGCGAGCGCTCGCGCGATGGCACTCGGCTCCTACCGCTATCGCACCGTCAAGAACATTCTCGCCGCCGGCCAGGACCGTCTGCCTCTGGAGCCGGCGGCCGAGACGACCCCGACGCCCACGCACACCAACATCCGCGGCGCCGACTACTACGCCGCGGCCACGACCGAGGAGGAGGACCGATGCTGATCGAACAGACCGTCGACAAACTCAACGCCATGAAGCTGGGCGCGATGGCCGACGCCGTCCAGCAACAACTGCAGAGCGGCGAGGCCGCCACGCTCGGCTTCGAGGAGCGTTTCGGCCTGCTGGTCGACGCCGAGTGGACGGCCCGCGAACAGCGCAAGCTGCAACGGCGCCTGCAGACGGCCAAGCTGCGTCATCCGGCGACGCTCGAGGCCGTCGACTTCACGCCTGCCCGACGGCTCAACCGCCAGCAGGTCCTGACGCTGGGAACCTGCGCGTGGCTCGCCGAGCGCCACAACTTGATCGTCACCGGGCCGTGTGGAATCGGGAAGAGTTTTCTCTGTTGCGCCTTCGTCGAACGGGCGTGTCGCCGCGGCTTCACCGCCCGCTACGTCCGCATGCCGCGCCTGTTGCACGAGGTGGCCGTCGGCCGCGGAGACGGTTCCTACACGCGGCTGATGGCGCGGCTGGCAAAGCTCGACCTGCTCGCCATCGACGACTGGATGCTCGCGCCGTTGCGTGACGCCGAGCGCCGCGACCTGACCGAGGTGATCGAGGACCGCGCCGAACGCGCCTCCACGCTGATCGCCAGCCAGTTGCCGGTGACCGACTGGCACGCCGTCATCGGTGACCCCAACCAGGCCGACGCCATCTGCGACCGCCTGCTCCACGACGCGCACCGCATCGAGCTGAAGGGCCGCTCGATGCGACGTACGCACGACGCGCCGAACAACCGCCCGAAGGAGACGACATGAGCACCAGAACGGCAACGCCATTACCGCGGCGAAGCGAAGCCCAGAACCATCGCGCCGGCGACACGCGCGACCGGGGGCCCGTCGGGTCCGTCCGGCCTGTGGATCCTGCCGGTGATGTGGAAAACGCGCGCGATGCGTTCGGCGCAACTGAGCGGTCGCCGAAGGCGCGTTTCCCACAACACCTTGGACGCCGCAGACGGCGCCCACAGGCTCCACAGGCATCTTCGTCCATGCTCTCGAACACCACGTCACGAGTAGAATCTTGAAGGTCTGCTGCGACACCGAGGGGAGGGAACTGACCGACGAACGTCGCTACGCTCCGACGAGCGTTCCACTTCGCCGGAAACCGTGTTCCAGATCCCCGGAAACGCTGTTCCACTTCACCGGAATACCCATCAGGCGGAACAGTTGGTCGCTCGCGCGGCTGAGGACTTCGACGCCTTCTACGCGGCGCGCCGAGCGGCGGCGGGCGAGCCGGTCGCTGACGAGTCGGTTGTGGTGCTCACCTTCGACGGCAAGGGCGTGGTGCTGCATCACGAGGACCTGCGCGAGGCGACGCGCAAGGCGGCCGAGAGGCGCCGGCGGCAACGCGAGCAGCTCTCCCCGTTCAACCGCCTGCGGCCGGGCGAGAAGAAGCACGCCAAACGCATGGCGACGGTGGCCGCCGTCTACGCGGTCGCGCCGTTGGTGCGCAGCCCGGAGGATTTCCTGCAGAGCCTGATGCCCCGACAGCCGGCGGCCAAGGCCAAGAATCGGGCCAAGACCGCGGCGGTGCGTCCTCGCCCGGTGGCCAAACGGGTCTGGGCGAGCCTCGAACACGATCCGGCCGAGGTGGTCGCCGAGGCGATGCTGGAAGCCGAGCGCCACGACCCGGAGCGCGTCAAGCGCTGGGTCGTGCTCGTCGACGGCGCCGAGACGCAACTCGCCCTCGTCGAAGCGGGCGCCGCCGCCTACGGCGTCGACGTGACGGTGATCCTCGACATCATTCACGTGGTCGAGTACGTCTGGAAGGCGGCGCACGTGTTCCATCGCGAGGGGAGCCCCGACGCGGCGCATTGGGCCTGGACGCGCGTGCAGAGCATTCTCGAGGGCAAGTCCAGCAAGGTGGCCGCGGCGATGCGGCGGGCGGCGACCGTCGCAGGCTTGTCGAGCGACACCCGCAAGCCGGTCGATACGTGCGCCGACTACCTGCAGAAGTACGCGCCGTATCTGCACTACGACCGCTACCTCGCGGCGGGCTATCCCATCGCCACCGGCGTGATCGAAGGGGCGTGCCGGTACCTGGTCCGCGACCGGATGGAGTTGACCGGAGCCCGCTGGCGGCTGGTCGGCGCCGAGGCGGTCCTGAAGCTGCGGGCGCTACGGGCCAGCGGCGACTTCGATGCGTACTGGGACTTCCACGAAGCGCGCGAGTACGAGCGGAACCACGCCCAGCGCTACGCTGACGGGATAGCACCGCCGGTCAGCGAGCCGCCCCCATCGCCCTCCTCACCTCGCCTTCGCCGGGTCAAGTAGCTCTTGCCATGCCGCTCGCAGCCCCTCCTGGACCCCTCTGGACCGCCGACGCAAAAGAGCCGCACCCAACCCAGTGTCGTCGGCCGTGCGTAAACCGAGTGTCACCGCGTTCGTCTGTGGCACTTGCTGCAAGTCCACGCCGCAACCGGGAAAGAGCGTGCGCATGCGAGCCTCGACCTGCCGCAGCCGCCTGCGCGGCGCGCCCGGCAACGCCAATTTGGGCAACACAGGTTCGTCGCGCCCCCAATGCAGCACACTAAGGACAGTGATCGATATAAAGTCTTCAACTTGATCGGGGTAACAGTTTGTAATTCCATTCCCCGTGAAACGCATCGGGGACCAGCGCGAGTGCGTCCATCTGTTCCTTGGTCACCGTAACGCCTGTGGGATATTCCCCGGCGTCGAGTTCGGCCCGGACCCGGAGCCCGGTGGCTGTCCGGACGTTCCCGATGCGGTCGACGATGGTCTCGTACGTCGTCAGCGGGGTGCCGCGCCAGTTCGCCGTGATGTGACAGAAGAGCCGGTGCTCGATCTTGTTCCACTTGCTGGTGCCGGGTGGAAAATGACTCACCTCGATGGTCAGTCCGGTCTCGTCGGCCAACTGTTGAAGCTCATGCTTCCAGGCGCGCAACCGATACCCGTTGCTCCCGCCCGCATCGGCCGTGATGAACAGGGTCGTGGCCTCGGGGTAGGCGCCGCAACCCATCTGATGCCACCAGTGTCGAATCGACGCCACCGCGAACGCCGGTGTGTCGTGGTCCCAGCCCACGCTCACCCAGGCTTCGTTGCGCGCCATGTCGTAGACGCCGTACGGAATCGCCTTGCCCTCGGCGTCGGTCGGGAAATCATGCACCAGCACCGCCGGCGGCGTGCCCTTCGGCTGCCATTCCCGCCCGCCGTTCTTGAAGTTCCCGACCAGCTCCTTCTTCTTCGTGTCGACCGAGATCACCGGCTGGCCGGCGGTCAGATGCTCGTCCGCGGTCTGGTTGATGTGCTCGAACTGCGCGTTGCGGTCCGGATGCGTGGCGCCTTCCTGCCGTTTGCGCGGCGATTGCAGCCGGTAGCCCAGGCGGTGCAGCAGCCGGCCCACAGTGGTCGAACTCACCCGCCACCCCTGCTCGGTCAGCGCCGCCGCCAGCTTCGCGCGACTCTTGCACGTCCAGCGCAGCGGCGAGGTCGGGTCGCCGCGCGTGAGCGGATCCACCAGCGCTTGGAGCGCGGCCTGGATGCCGGGTTGATCCTGCTGGATGCGGGGCCGTCCGCCGCCAGGGCGTCGGATGCGGTCCGTCGGCGCCTCGTCGCGGGAAATCTCCCGGCGCCCCTTGCGAATCGTCTCCCGAGCCACACCGGTGGCCGACGAAACCACCGCGTCGCCGCCGTAGCCGATGGCGAGCGACTCGGCCGCCGCCCACCGGCGGCGACTGCGCTCGTCCAACACGGGCGCGACCACGGCATACTTCGCAACCAGGGTCGCTTCCAGCTCGATGTCTCGCTTCATACCTCCAGTATGACCAGCAACCCAGCAGATGGCAAACTAGTTTCGCGCAGTGTCCTAACCGCGTGTTCGCCCTTGGCCCCGACCAGATCGGCATCGTAAGGGTCCTCAAGCGGATACGCTTCCTGGGGGCCGACACGCTCTGCCGTGATGTACGTAAGTCCGCGAAGGCGAGTGGCCAATGGCGCAACGCTTCCATCGACACTCGGCGGCAACAGGTGCCGCAACGTCGAAGGCTGCTCGGTCGCGCAACCGTCGACTGTCACCCGAGTCACCTGCATGGACATTTCCCGTCGATCCCCGTGGAACAACCAATGACAGGCCGCCTCATCTGCCGCCACACCAATCTCGAATCCGGTACGGCCATGCACTTCGTCGACGACATCCACTACCGTGCCCAACCGTACCCCGGCGCCATTGAGCGCCAGCCGCGTAGACCATTCGTGCTCGCGCATCGTCTGATGCAGAAGCACGAGCGCCTGCAGGATGGACGATTTCCCCGACGAGTTCGGGCCGGAGAGCAATGTGAGCGGAGCAAGCGGCAACCGCAACAGCTCAAAGCACTTGAACGTCCGAAGGTCAAGACGGATCAACACCGAGCACCTCTTCCAGTATCGTCTCCGCCATGGAGAAACGACGCTTGACTTTCTTGGGATCGTTGGGACCGTACGTAATGGCGTCCACGAACGTGTCGTTGGCCATTAGGCGATAGAAGGCGCCCCGCAGTGAATCGGAGTGGTTCTTCACGAGCGGTTCGTCGTAGCGAGACAGCCCCGTGGACATCACATCCCACAGCGACGCGTTCAGCACCGAGCGCGAGTCCTGGTTACGAACATGCTTCCTGAACGCATGTTTGCCGAACAGATGCAGGTTGTTGCTCAACGTCGTTCCGAACTGCAAGGACAACCGCTCCAGGGTCGCCGGTTCGGCGTTCATCTTTCTCAGCCCTGCGGCAAGGTATTCGTCCATGTCGCGATACGATTCGAGGTCCAGAATCTGGAACGCGCAGAACCGATTGACGAACTCGCGGTCGCGCATGGTCGACGTCTTCAGGCTATGCCCGGTCGCCTGCAGAAAGAGATCCGTATTCGCTTCCGTCTTCAGGAATCGAGTCGCGGCGCCCGTGTACAGGCTGTTGCGCATCTGCTGACGCGTCAACGGCACACCGCTGTTCACACGATCGAAGATGTCCAGCCTGGCCTGCTCCGGCACCTTCTCGTGGATGACGTAGAGAACGAGATTGCAGTCCTCAACGCGGTTCTGGAGCTTGGGCGGCAGGTCCTTGAATCTCTTCCCGTGCAGCGGGGGTCGCTCGGGCAACTTCAGTTTCAGCTCGTTGTCCACGAAGCGTTTGAACGTCGACAACCGCTGCAATCCGTCCACGACCACCATCCGCCCCTCCTCGTCTTCCGCGAGATAGAGGACCGGAAGCGGAATCCGCATGATGATCGACTCGACAAGCTTGCTCTGCTTGCTTTCGTCCCAAACGAAGTCACGCTGGAAATCCGGGTTCATTACGAACCGTCCGTCGTTGATTCGTTGCAGCACTCCACCGACGGTACGGCTCTCTTGACGAATCAGCAGATCGTCGATCGGGTAATCCCGCCAGAATGAACTCTGGGCATCGCCGAGGCCCTCGATCTGCTCGGGTTCCATGTCAGGTTGGTACATTCGCCTCGTGCCCTTTCGAGTCCGGTCTCAGACGATTCTGCCTTGTGGCTCGAACTACGTCGCGTCGAGGCTATCCTACACGATACGGAACGCAACACGCCTGCAACGCTCTTAGGACACTGCGCGAAACTAGTTTGCCATCTGCTGGGTTGCTGGTCATACTGGAGGTATGAAGCGAGACATCGAGCTGGAAGCGACCCTGGTTGCGAAGTATGCCGTGGTCGCGCCCGTGTTGGACGAGCGCAGTCGCCGCCGGTGGGCGGCGGCCGAGTCGCTCGCCATCGGCTACGGCGGCGACGCGGTGGTTTCGTCGGCCACCGGTGTGGCTCGGGAGACGATTCGCAAGGGGCGCCGGGAGATTTCCCGCGACGAGGCGCCGACGGACCGCATCCGACGCCCTGGCGGCGGACGGCCCCGCATCCAGCAGGATCAACCCGGCATCCAGGCCGCGCTCCAAGCGCTGGTGGATCCGCTCACGCGCGGCGACCCGACTTCGCCGCTGCGCTGGACGTGCAAGAGTCGCGCGAAGCTGGCGGCGGCGCTGACCGAGCAGGGGTGGCGGGTGAGTTCGACCACTGTGGGCCGGCTGCTGCACCGCCTGGGCTACCGGCTGCAATCGCCGCGCAAACGGCAGGAAGGCGCCACGCATCCGGACCGTAACGCGCAGTTCGAGCACATCAACCAGACCGCGGACGAGCATCTGACCGCCGGCCAGCCGGTGATCTCGGTCGACACGAAGAAGAAGGAGCTGGTCGGGAACTTCAAGAACGGCGGGCGGGAATGGCAGCCGAAGGGCACGCCGCCGGCGGTGCTGGTGCATGATTTCCCGACCGACGCCGAGGGCAAGGCGATTCCGTACGGCGTCTACGACATGGCGCGCAACGAAGCCTGGGTGAGCGTGGGCTGGGACCACGACACACCGGCGTTCGCGGTGGCGTCGATTCGACACTGGTGGCATCAGATGGGTTGCGGCGCCTACCCCGAGGCCACGACCCTGTTCATCACGGCCGATGCGGGCGGGAGCAACGGGTATCGGTTGCGCGCCTGGAAGCATGAGCTTCAACAGTTGGCCGACGAGACCGGACTGACCATCGAGGTGAGTCATTTTCCACCCGGCACCAGCAAGTGGAACAAGATCGAGCACCGGCTCTTCTGTCACATCACGGCGAACTGGCGCGGCACCCCGCTGACGACGTACGAGACCATCGTCGACCGCATCGGGAACGTTCGGACAGCCACCGGGCTCCGGGTCCGGGCCGAACTCGACGCCGGGGAGTATCCCACGGGCGTTAGGACACTGCGCGAAACTAGTTTGCCATCTGCTGGGTTGCTGGTCATACTGGAGGTATGAAGCGAGACATCGAGCTGGAAGCGACCCTGGTTGCGAAGTATGCCGTGGTCGCGCCCGTGTTGGACGAGCGCAGTCGCCGCCGGTGGGCGGCGGCCGAGTCGCTCGCCATCGGCTACGGCGGCGACGCGGTGGTTTCGTCGGCCACCGGTGTGGCTCGGGAGACGATTCGCAAGGGGCGCCGGGAGATTGCCCGCGACGAGGCGCCGACGGACCGCATTCGACGCCCTGGCGGCGGACGGCCCCGCATCCAGCAGGATCAACCCGGCATCCAGGCCGCGCTCCAAGCGCTGGTGGATCCGCTCACGCGCGGCGACCCGACCTCGCCGCTGCGCTGGACGTGCAAGAGTCGCGCGAAGCTGGCGGCGGCGCTGACCGAGCAGGGGTGGCGGGTGAGTTCGACCACTGTGGGCCGGCTGCTGCACCGCCTGGGCTACCGGCTGCAATCGCCGCGCAAACGGCAGGAAGGCGCCACGCATCCGGACCGCAACGCGCAGTTCGAGCACATCAACCAGACCGCGGACGAGCATCTGACCGCCGGCCAGCCGGTGATCTCGGTCGACACGAAGAAGAAGGAGCTGGTCGGGAACTTCAAGAACGGCGGGCGGGAATGGCAGCCGAAGGGCACGCCGCCGGCGGTGCTGGTGCATGATTTCCCGACCGACGCCGAGGGCAAGGCGATTCCGTACGGCGTCTACGACATGGCGCGCAACGAAGCCTGGGTGAGCGTGGGCTGGGACCACGACACACCGGCGTTCGCGGTGGCGTCGATTCGACACTGGTGGCATCAGATGGGTTGCGGCGCCTACCCCGAGGCCACGACCCTGTTCATCACGGCCGATGCGGGCGGGAGCAACGGGTATCGGTTGCGCGCCTGGAAGCATGAGCTTCAACAGTTGGCCGACGAGACCGGACTGACCATCGAGGTGAGTCATTTTCCACCCGGCACCAGCAAGTGGAACAAGATCGAGCACCGGCTCTTCTGTCACATCACGGCGAACTGGCGCGGCACCCCGCTGACGACGTACGAGACCATCGTCGACCGCATCGGGAACGTCCGGACAGCCACCGGGCTCCGGGTCCGGGCCGAACTCGACGCCGGGGAATATCCCACAGGCGTTACGGTGACCAAGGAAGAGATGGACGCACTCGCGCTGGTCCCCGATGCGTTTCACGGGGAATGGAATTACAAACTGTTACCCCGATGAAGTTGAAGACTTTATATCGATCACTGTCCTTACGGTGACCAAGGAAGAGATGGACGCACTCGCGCTGGTCCCCGATGCGTTTCACGGGGAATGGAATTACAAACTGTTACCCCGATGAAGTTGAAGACTTTATATCGATCACTGTCCTTACTGGCGTCACACTCCCCTACTCCGCCGGCAGCGAGAACGCCACGAGCCGGGCATCGGGACCGGCGCCGGTGGCGATCACGACGAACTGCCGGCCCGCGCGCGAGCGGTAGGTCATCGGGTTGCCACTGGTCCGGAACTCGGTGGGCACGCGGCTCACCTCGCGACCCGTCTCTGCATCGAACGCATACAGATACGGATCGCCGCCGCCCAGAAAGACGAGCCCGCCGCCGGTGACCAGCGGGCCCGGCGCGCCCGGCGTCCCGAGCCGGTCCGGCAGCTCGACATCGCGCAGCAGCGGATGCGAACGCATGACCCGGCTGCCCTCGCCGAACGGCACGCTCCAGGCGATGTCGCCGGCGTTCAGGTCGATGGAGACGAGCCGCGCGTACGGCGGCTTGATGAGCGGGATCGGCCCGAGTCGGCTCCGCTCCGCCGGCACGTAGCCTCCGAGTCCCTGGAAGATGCCGGCCGAGCCGCCGCGCGGGCAGTTGTTCGTGTAGGCGACGTCGACCTCCGGCAGATTCGGATCGGTCTCGCATACCTGGTTGGCCGAGACCCCTTCGGACGTCCGTACGTAGAGCCGGTTGGTCGTCGGATCGAACGCCGCACCGCCCCAGTTCGCGCCGCCGTCCACCCGTGGCCGCTGCAGCGTGCCCCGCAGACTGGGCGGCGTGAAGAGCGGCCCGAGCCGGTAGGTCTGCAGCTCCTCCACCGCGATACGGTGGATCTCCGGAGTCAGATCGTTCGCGTCGTCGAGCGACACCCCCTGCCCGGCAAACGGCGGCGGCTTCGTCGGAAACGGCTGCGTCGGATACACGACCTCGCCCGGCACGTCGGTCTCGATGTCGACCGGCCGCTCCTCGATCGGCCAGACCGGCTCCCCCGTCACCCGATCGAACACGTAGGCGAAGCCCTGCTTGGAAACCTCCGCCACCGCGTCGATGGTGCGCCCGTCCACCTCCAGGGTCATCAGATTCGGCGCCGACGTGAAGTCGTAGTCCCACAGGCCGTGGTGCACCGCCTGGAAGTGCCACTCGCGCTGCCCGGTCCGCGCGTCGAGGCAGACGAGCGACTCGGCGAACAGGTTGGCGCCGAGACGGCGGCCGCCCCAGTAGTCGCTGCTCGGCGTGCTGGTCGGGATGTACAGCAGCCCGCGCTCGGCGTCGAGCGACATCAGGCCCCAGACGTTGGCGTGCCCGGTGAAGCGCCACGACCCGTCTTCCCAGGTGTCAGCCCCGAACGCGTCGTTCGACTGCGGCACCGTGTAGAAGACCCAGCGCCGCTCGCCGGTATGCACATCGAACGCCTGCACCGATCCGGGCGTGTCGAACCGCTGCTGGATGCGATCCGGGACGCGGCTGCCGACGATTACCAGGTCCTCGAAGACAACGGGCGGCGACGTCTGGTCGAACATCTCGTGGCTGACCGGATTCGGGAAGTTCTCGGTGAGCAGCACCCGGCCGTCGTCGCCGAACGACGGATCGAGGGACCCGTCGGCAGCGTTCAGCGCGTACAGGCTGTCGCGGCTGTTGATGAAGATCCGCGTGTTTTCATCCGCGCCCGCCGCCCGGTTGGCGTTCGCCGGCCAGACCGCCACGCCACGGTGCTTGAAGCCGCCCGGAGGACCGCCGTCCGGCCCCGTGCGCCATGCCTCGGGATCGAACGCCCAGAGCTGCTCGCCGGTCTCCGCGTCGAGCGCGACCACCCGCGTGTACATCGTCGACACGTAGACGACGTTGTCGATCATCAGCGGCATCACCTCGAAGCTGCCCGGACGCGTCCGGAACTCCTGGTTCGGCAGCTCGTTCGGCTCCCACGTCCAGGCGATCTCCAGACGCTCGACGCTGGAGACGTCGACGTCGGCGAGCGGCGAGTACTTCGAGGCCGCCTGATCGGAGCCCACGTAGGGCCACTCGACCATCTCCGCGGACGGCTCCTGCGCCGCGGCGGGCGCGCCGACGCACAGCACGGCCGCAACGGTGGTCACGAAACGCTTCATGGCGTACATGTAACGAGACTCCTCTCGAATTCCGTGGTATTCAGCGGTCCCGGGTGCTCGCGCGCCGGCCGGCGCGGCGCCGCAGGTCCAGGCGGGCGACCAGGTCCGCTTCGTCGCGACACGCCAGGGCGGCGGCGACGAGCGCATCGGGGTCGTCTCCCGCAAGGTGTTCAGCCAGTAGTTCGGCCAGTCGCTCCGAGACGGCCAGCCCACGGTTTCGCAGGATCGCCCGAACAACCTCCAGGCTGCCCTCGGTGCGGCCTGCCGCACGACCATCGGCGCGCGCCGCGCGGCGCTGGGCGCCGAGCCACACATCGTCGTCGGGCCCCGTCCCCGCGGCCTCTCCGAGGACACGGCCCACGCGTTCGAGCACCGCGCGCGTCTCCTCCGACAACGCCGATTCGTTCAGCGCCGCGTGGATCTCCGCGGCGGTCCAGCCCGACAGGGCGACGCTGGCCGCCACCGCCCGGTAGCCGTCCGCCGCCCGCCGGTGGATCGCAAGACCCGGCCGGCGGCGCGACGAACCGCCCTCCGGCACCTCGACCCACACCTCCGGGAAGCCCCACGCCTCGTACAGCCCCAGTTTCCCCCGCCGCACGTCGGTCGCGTAGTCCACCTCCAGCACGACGTCCGGCAGAGGATCCGCGCCCACCTCGACGGCGGCGCCCCTTGGCCGCGTCTCCACCGGGTCCAGGTACACGATCTGGTCCGCCTGCAGAATCCGCTGCCGCTGTCCCTGCGCGTCGCGCAGTAGTAGATCCGCCGTGCCGAGGGTCAGGATCGGCGCCCCGCGCACTGCCGCGATCCGCGTCAACAGACCGATCAACTGCTGGCCCGGGCCCTCGTGGTAGACCGTGGTCGGCTCGCGCGCGACCCACGCCGTCTCGGTCGCCGCGTTCCAGTACTCTATCCGGCCCTCATGATCGGCGATGGCGTCGCGCGTGATGCGGACGGGGCGGCAACCCGGGAACTCCAGGGTGGGCTCCGCGGCGGATGCAACCTGCCCGGCGAGGCGGCTGGAGGCCATGAGTCATCCTACCACCCGGTCGGTGACGGTCTCCTTCCCCTTCGGATGCACGTCGAGCCCGCGCGTGGCGAGGCTCCCGTACCCGGCGCCAAGCACTGCATGCAAAGGCGACCTCGGGTTACCCTGTTCGAGGATGTCTACGGCCTTGAGAGAGGGGAGCGAATGCGACGGTTCGGGCGTGTCTTCTGTTGCTTGGCGGTCTCGCTTCTGGTCGGCAGTCTCGCCGCGCCTCCGGCGGCGGGGCAGGTGTGGGATCTCTGGTTCGACGAGCCTCACGACGGGACCACGTGGCACCGCGGCGATGTGATACGAGCCCGGATCGTTCCCGCCGTGCCGGTCTCGATGTCAGGCAGTCATCCGGTGCTGGAGCTGGTCCTCGGGGAGAACACCCGGCGGGTCGAAGGCCGCATCTACCAGAACGGCAGCCGGGCCCAGTTCTACTACACGGTGCAGAGCGTCGACGCGGCCGACGACGACGAAGTCCGCATGGCCAAGGTGTCGCTGGCCGGTGTCGAAGTCGACCTGAGCGGCTTCACGCCCACCACCCATGCGGTCGACGGCGGCTCCCGCGGCGTTCCGCCGGCCATCGACGGCATCGGGCTCAGCTCGTTTTTCGTACCGGCCGGCAACGTGTACCGTCCCGGCGACGAGATCTACTGGTACGTCCGGTTTCACAAGGCGGTCGCGGTGAGCGGGGAGCCGGTGCTGGCGCAGCGCATCGGCGAAGAGATGCGGGAGGCGCGCTATCGTCCCGACGTCCGGACGCTCGACGGCGTGATCTACTTCACCTATACCGTGCAGGCCGGCGACTGCGACATGGACGGGGTCGGCATTCCCGCCGACGCGATAAGCGGCGGCTCCATCCGTGAGGCCGACGGCTCGCGCTCCGCCGATACGTCGCACGCCGCCCAGGACCCGTCGAGAGGACCTGCAGGCCGACGCCACCCGGCAGGTGGCCTGCGCGGCGGTGCCGGCCGCCCCGGCCCCGGGGCTGGCCCTGCTGGCGTTGCTCCTGCTGGCCGTCGGCGCGCATCTGGCCCGGCAGCGCCGCCTCACCTGAATGCGCCGCAGCCGCGTCGAGGGCTCGACGCCGGCGATCAAAGGAGCCCGACCCCAGCCTACCACTGAATTGGGGATTCAAATGACTGCCACGAATGCAACATGGGTGAAGCATCCGGGCTTTTACATCAAGGAAGAGATGGAGGAGCGGGGTTGGCTTCAGCGCGACCTCGCCTTTGTCCTTGGTGTCCCGGAGCAGGGCGTCAACATCTGTCCGGGAAGCGCAACATCAGTGCCGACATGGCGCGGGCGCTGGCTGACGCTTTCGATACGGACGGCGACTTTTTTGCCCGGCTGCAGCTCGCCTACGACATGGCTCACGCGCGCGTACCGGCGCCACCATCGACAACTTCTGGTTCGTCCTGCGCCACGAGATTGAGCACGTGCTTCGAAGGGACGGCCAGAACGAGGAAGTGATCGACGAAGACTTGGCCGGAGCACCCCGCGCGGGGATCACGATTCTCCCAGAGGAAATCGCTGCGAATGCGGCGGCGGCGGATTTCTGTGCTCCGCGAGACGGGCTGCATTCGTTTCTGCTGCGAAAGAAGCCGTATTACTACGAGAAGGACGTTGTGGCGTTTGCGAAGCTCCATCAGCGGCACCCCGGCCTAATCGTTGGGCAGATGCAGAAGCAGATGGACCGCTGGGATTACCTCACGCGCCACCTCGTCAAAATACGGCAATTCGTGCTGCCCTCGGCGATGGCCGATGGATGGGGGCAGACCATTCCTGTGTCGTTGTAAAAATCCAGAGGTTGGACCAATTTCAGCGAGGATGTTGCGGAGCGCCAGCAGCAGTAGCGGGTTACCTCTTCCAGCGTGCCTGGGCGGCCAGTTTCGCGATTTCCGTCCGCTCCTCCGGTGTCAGCCGGTTCGCCCTGGCCGGACCGCCCTTGAGGCCACCCGCCCGTTGTGGACCAGGAGGAGCGGAGTCCTGGGCTGCGCCCGTCGCGATGTCGACGACGAGCTTGCCCAACTGATTTGGATCGCGAGGCCGCTTCTTTTTCGCCAGAGTCGACACGACCTGATCTCGCACATCCGGGCGGTCGCGCCGCCGGCTGCACCTCTGCCCTGTTCTCAAGCTGCGGACTGCTGTCGGCCGCGCCTACCGCGAGTCGAACCGCACCAGCTCGCGGTCGATCATCGCGATCGTCGGGCGGCCCGAGGCGGCCATGTTGCGGGCCAGCTCGGTCTGCAGGATCTCGACGACGGCCTGCACGCCTTCGGCGCCGTAGGCGGCAAGGCCCCACATGGGCGGCCTGGCCACCATGACTGCGGCGGCGCCGAGCGCGAGCCCCTTGAGAACGTCCGTTCCGCGCCGGAAGCTGCCGTCGACGAGCACCGGCACGCGCCCCGCGACTGCGTCCGCCACCGCCGGCAGTACGTCTATCGCCAGGGCACCGCTGCCGCGATCGACGAGACCGCCGTGGTTGGATACCACCAGTCCCTGCGCGCCGGCCCCCAGCGCGCTCTCGGCGGCGGCAACGCTCATGACTCCCTTGACGACGACCGGGACGTCCACCGCCTGCGCGAGCGCGGCCACCGCGTTCCAGTCGGTAGCAGTGGGCCTGTGGTCGGACGACACGCCGACGGTGAGACACAGCGCCCGGCAGCCGGCGTCGACGGCCTGTGCCGCGTCGTCCCGCAGCGCGCCGCTGTCGGCGTAGAGCTGATACCAGACCGGCTCGTCGCTCGCCGCGACAACCTGGTCGATGGGCTGGCTCGACTGGCGGGTCGCCACCATGACCGCCTTGCCGGCCGACGCGCCGCGCGCCGTTGCGATCTCGCCCTCGGGATGGATGTCGCCCTGATTGGCGACCGGGCCGACGATGATCGGGGCGAACATGTCGTACCCGAACAACCGCGTGGTCAGGTCGAGGTCCATCGCGTAGACCATCAGTCGCTGCCGGAACGTCATCCTGTCGAACGACGTGCGGTGGCCGCCGCCGATCTCCTCGAACCGCGCGGGCGGGAGCACGAGGCGCGCCATCGCCTCGAACTCGGGGACGTTGAGCAGCTCGAGCACCGGGGCCAGCCGGTCCGAGGGAGGCGCCCCGCCGCCCGACTCTCCTTGCGCAAGGGAGGAGCCGGCCGGCTCGGCCTGCGCGAGGGGAGAATCGGCCAGGAACGCGCCGAACTTCCGCAGGGACTCCCGCCTGTCGACCTTCATCGCCGTGCGCCTTTCTTCCTGTCCACTATGGGAAGTTCGTCTTCACGATGCTGCGGTCGATCTTGGCAAGGGAGGCCACGCCCGCCGCCGCCATCGCCTGCTTCAGCTCGGCATTGAGGATCTCCAGCACCTTCTGGGCGCCCTCCTCCCCGAACGCGCCGAGGCCCCAGCGGGACGCGCGCCCGAAGCAGACCGCGTCGGCGCCGAGGGCCAGCGCCTTCAGCGCGTCGCTGCCGCGGCGGAAGCCGCTGTCGATGAGCACCGGCACCCGGCCGCCCACTGCTTCGACCACCTCTTCCAGCACTTCCAGACTCGATGGGCCGTAGTCGATGGCGCGCCCGCCGTGGTTGGAGACGATGACGCCGTCGCAACCGTGCTCCACGCACTTTTTCGCGCCCTCGCCGGTCAGGATCCCCTTGGCCAGCATCGGGACTTGGCACATCGGCCGCAGGTCGTCGAAGAGCTGCCACTCGTACCACAGCCGGCCGGCGCCGACCCGGTACGGGTTCGCGGGGTTCTGCGGCGTCGGCCGCGTCACCCGGCGAGGGGTACCGCCGAGGTGCCGGTCGTGGAGATCGCGCTCGTAGAAGGAGGCCTGCTGGTCGATGGTCACGACGATCGTCTGGGACCCCACCTCCTGCGCGCCGCCGAGGGCCACCCGGTTGGGCTCCATCTCGCGCGTGGCGTAGCGCTGGAACCAGAGCGGCCCCTCGGCCGCCTGGGCGATTCGGGCAAACGGGAGGCTCGATGCGTTGCTGACGATCATCGTGGTCCCCGTGGTGGTCGCCGCCCGGTGCATCCCCAGCTCGCCGTCGGGATGCAGGTCCCGCTGGCGGGCCGTCGGCGCGAGCATGATGGGGCTCGGCATCCGGTGCCCGAACAGCTCCTTCGACGTGTCGACGTCCTTCGGATCGACGCCGCCGCGGTCGATGAGGTCCACCCACGCGAAGGCGTCGCGGTTGCGGTAGAGCGTGAACTCCGACTCGGTCCCGTGCGCCGTGTAGTCGTAGACCGACAGCGGCACGTTGGCGCGGAAGATCGGCTCGAAGTCGAACACGTCGCGCATCTCGTCGAAGCCGAGGAAGCGACGGTGCGGCCCGAGCGGCCACGGGTCGCGCTGCGCGTGGAGCAGCGGCGACGCGGCCAGGAACGACGCGAGCCCGGCGAGCGCCTCCCGGCGCGACATTCCCTGACGCCAGCGCTTCTCGATCTTGCCCACGGTGGCCTCCTGTAACAGAGCGGAACCTGGCCGACACGGCCCGGGCGTGCGGTTTCCGCGCAGTGTATCAGCACACGGGGAGCACACCCGAATCCGCGGACCGAGCCGGTAGAACTCAGGATTCAGTCAGGAAGACGCCCAAGATCCGCAAAAATGTCGTCGACTGAAAAGCGGAGCTGCGGCACCCTGGTGGCGACCACCTCACCGCCGCGCCGCCGCACCTGCCTCCACCCGGTCGTCTTCGGTGAAGATCCGGGCTTCGCCCATGCGCGCGAACTCGTCGACGGTGAAACGGTACCGGTGGACGTCCGCGACGCGTTCCCGCTCCACTGCTACGGCCATGCTGTGCTCCTCGATCGACTGCCGGCCGGCTCACGCCCGATCATGGACCCGAGACTTCTTCCACCGCGAAACCCGGCGTCCGGGAACGCGCCGATCCGCAGCTGTCGCCGCGTCGAACCGGCTCGTGACGCTGCGAAACCCTCCATGGCAGCCCCGGTCAGATCAACCCCACGACCCAGAGCACGTACACCACGGCCATCGCGGTAACCCCGTTCACCAGGGTGACCCCGCCGTAGGACAGGAGCGCCGACTTGAGCGGCATCCGCGACAGCGACGTGCAGACCCAGAAGTAGCTGGAGTTGACGTACTTGATGATGATCGATCCGGCCGCGCCGGCCAGCATCGTCGCCTCCGGGCTGAGGCCGAGCGTGTCCATCATCGGGGCCGCCACCGACGCGGCGGTGATCACGCCCACCGTCGTCGAGCCGGTGATCAGGTTGCCGGCCACCCCGAGCACGAACGGCAGGAAGATGGGCGGCAGCCCCGTCGCGGCCACCGCCTCGGCGATCGCCTCCACCGCCGGCGTCGCGCGCAGGATCTGGCTGAGGGCGCCGCCGAGCCCGGTCACCATGATGATCATGGCGGACCCGCGCAGCGCCTCCTCGATCCAGGTGCTGGTCCGGGCCGCGGCCTGGTCTGCCTTCGTGTTGACATAGGCGAGCAGAATGCCGATGCCGAGCGCGACGACCGGCCAGCCCAAGTAGAGCATGGCCCGGTTGACGAAGTGCTCTGCCGGCAGGGCGAACGCCGTCACGCTCTGGCCCGCGATGAGGGCGAGAGGGATCAGTATCGGCGCGTAGGCGCGCCAGGTCGCCGGCAGCTCCGCCTCGCGCCCCTGCTCGATGAACGACTGGCCGACGAACTCGCTCGAGGGCGGCGAGTCGATGTACGGACCGACGGCCCGCGCGTAGGCCCAGCCGGCCAGCGAGGCGATCAGGGTGGCGATGCCGCCGTACAGGATTACGCTGCCGATGTCCGCCCCCACCAGGGCCACCGCGGCCAGCGGACCGGGCGTCGGAGGCACCATGGCGTGCGTGAGCTGCATCGCGCCGACCAGCCCCGTCGCCATCACGCTCATGTTCAGGCCGCTGCTGATCGCGGCGGAATGGACCAGCGGGTTGAGGATGACGTAGCCGACGTCGGAGAAGATGGCGAGGCCGATGACGAAGCCGCTCAGGGTCAGGGCCAGCGGCATGCGCGTCTCGCCGACCCAGCGGATCATCGACGCGGTAATCCGCTCGATGCCGCCGGTGTGTTTCAGAGCCTCGGCCAGCACCGAGCCGAGGACGATGACCACCGCGATGCTCTGGATCGTGCGTCCGAAGCCCTGCTCGAAGGCGTCGATGAACAACTGCCGGTCGATGCCCGGAATCAGCGCGAACAGCACGATCGGCACGAGCAGCGCCAGGAAGACGTGCCACTTGAAGCGCGTGATCAGCAGGAAGAGGAGGGCGACGATGGCCACCAGGCCGGCCAGGGCGACGAGCGCGCTCTCGGTGATCATCGGGCTGCCTCCAGCATCAACGCCGGACTCGTTCGAGTGTGGCGCGAACGAGATCGTCCGTCAGCGCCGGAAGCTCGTGGTCGGGAACGGCCACCAGATGGCCGTCGCGTTCCTCGAGCCGCATCGGCGTGGCCGCCGGCTCGATCTCGATGGCGCCGTCCCGCTCGCGGATCTCGATCGTCTGTCCTCCCGTCAGCCCCAGGCTGTCACGCATCGATTTCGGGATGACGACGCGGCCTGCGGCGTCGATAGTGGACTGCATGGCAGGAGATTACCATCAGCCCGTGGCCAGCGCAGGTTGCAGGCTGACTTCCAAAGAAAGTACGCTAGGGAATTCGTTCGGCCAGCTTCCGGGGAGGAATGTCAGCGATGAAGGCTCAGCATGTTCTCGGGCTCGCGCTCGTCGGTTTCGTCGGTCTCATGGCGCCCGCCGCGGCGAGCGCCCAGTCGGGTGACACGGCGGCGGAGGTGACGTTCGCGAAGGACATCGCGCCGATCCTCCAGCGGAGCTGCCAGCAGTGCCACCGGCCGGCGTCGGTCGCCCCGATGTCGCTCCTCACCTACGAGGACGTCCGGCCGTGGGCGCGCGCCATCAAGATGCGCACCGGCCTGCGGAGCCAGCGCGGCGCCATGCCGCCGTGGTTCGTCGAGCGGGATCTCGGCATCCAGCATTTCAAGAACGATCTGTCGCTGAGCGAGGAAGAGATCGAGAAGATCGCAATCTGGGCCGACAACGGCGCGCCGCTCGGCAACCGGGCCGACCTGCCGCCGCCGCTCGTGTTCGCCGACGCGAACGAATGGGCCATCGGCAAGCCCGACCTGATCCTGGAGTCGCCGGCGGTGACCGTACCCTCCGCCGCGCCGGACAAGTGGACCTCGCTCGGGACCATTCCGACCGGGCTGACCGAGGACCGCTACGTGGCCGCGGTCGAGGTGAAGGAGTTCAACGACATCCCGCCCGACGGCACCGGCGACACCGTCGGCGGCCGCTACGTGTTTCACCACATGACCTACGGGGCGGTGACGCCGGAAGGCTCGGACGTCGAGTCGGCGACGCGCTTCCCCGTCCACGAGGTGGGCCGCAACGCGGACATCTTCCCGCTGAAGGCCGGGCGGCTGCTCCCCGCCGGGTCGTCCCTGGAGCTCGAGACGGCGCACCTGCACGCGAATGGCCGCGAGACGAGCGCGCACCTGAAGTTCGCGTTCAAGCTGCACCCGAAGGGCTACGAGCCGGAGATCTCGCACTCGCGGACGTTCGTGGGCAACGGCGTCGATATCGACATCAAGCCGGACCAGTCCGACCAGGAGCTGCACGCCTACCGGGTCCTGGAGGAGCACACCAAGGTCGTGTCGTTCGAGCCGCACCAGCACGCCCCCGGCATGCGCATGTGCGTGGAGGCGATCTGGGGCCACAACATCGAGACGCTGAACTGCGTCGGCTACGACCACAACTGGGTCAAGCAGTACATCTACCAGGACGACTACGCTCCGCTGCTGCCGAAGGGGACCATCCTGCACATCATCGGCTGGCTGGACACCACCGTCGCCAACCGCAACGTCGCCGACCCGCGCAACTGGTCGGGCGGGGGACGCCGCTCGGTCGCCAACATGTTCATCGACCTCGGCGAGGCGCTGGAGCTGACCGACGAGCAGTTCGAGGCGGAGATGGCCGGGCGCCGCGAGCGGCTGGGCCTGACCGCGAACGACCACCAGATCGGCTGTCCCCTGTGCCAGGTGGAGTTCCCGTCGCAGGTCGACGCGGCGGACAACGACCAGTAGTGTCGTGCGGGAGACCGGAGCAATGCTGACGCAGTGGTTCCGCAGAGGGGCGGCCCTCGCCCTCCTGCTCGTGCTGGCGCATGCCCATGCGGGCGCCCAGACCCGGTTCACCTACTCGCGGGGGCAGAGCGTCTCGCCCGCCTACGAGGGTTGGTGGCAGAACGACGACGGCTCCTACACGCTGTTCTTCGGCTACATGAACTCGAACTGGGAAGAGGAGCTGGACGTCCCGATCGGGCCCGACAACCGCATCGAGCCCGGCGGCCCGGACCGGGGCCAGCCGACGCACTTCTACCCGCGGCGGAACCTGTTCCTGTTCACGGTGGAGGTGCCGGCCGATTTCGGCGACAACGAGGTGGTCTGGACGTTGACCACCAACGGGCGGACGGAGCGCGCCTACGGCTCGCTGCGCACCGACTACCTGCTCGACCGGCAGACCATCGCCACCGAGATGGGGGCCAACTTCGGGCGCGTGCGGGACGAGTGGCGGGACAACGAGTTCCCGTCGCTGCGCCTCGCCGTCGACCAGCCGCGCCGGGCCCGCGTGGGCGAGCCGCTACGGCTCGTGGCGTACGTCGGCGACGACGGCTTGCCGTCCGGCAACTACGAGCCGCCGCAGGCGGAGCCCGGCCAGCCGCACCCGGCGTACACGCCGCCCCGGCAGATCGTGCCCGGCAATCCGCCCGGCCTGCGCTTCTCGTGGATGGTCTACCGCGGCGATGCTTCGATGGTGAACTTCGGTCCGACCCAGTTGAAGACGTGGCAGGACACGCGGGTCTACTCGAACTCGCCATGGTCGCCGCCCTACATCCTGCCCCCGCTGCCCCCGGACGGACGCTGGGAGATCGACGCGACCTTCGACGAGCCCGGCACGTACATGCTGCGCGCCATCGCCGGCGACAGCGCGTTGCAGACCACCGAGAACCTGACCGTGACCGTGACCCGCTGACGATGGACACCAACTTCCGCCGCCGCTTTCTCGGATGGTTCATGCCTTTGGCACTGACTGCAGCCGCGCCCGCGGCCGGTCAGGACCACCGGCTCGTCGCCGCCGCGGCGGCCCAGGATGCCGCGGCCGTACGCTCCCTGCTTGCGGCGGGCGTCGACGCCGACACGCCACGGGCCGACGGGACCACCGCGCTCCTCTGGGCCGCCCACCGCGACGACCTGGACATGGTCGAGATGCTGCTCCGAGCCGGCGCCGACGTGAACGCGGCTGACGATCACGGCGTGACGCCTCTGCAACGGGCCGCCGAGAACGCGAGCCCCGCCATGGTCGACCGGCTCCTCGCCGCGGGCGCCGACGTGGACGCGGCGCAGACCAGCGGGCTTACCGCGCTGATGATCGCCGCCCGGACCGGAGACGTGCGGGTGGTGAACCGACTCGTTGCGCATGGCGCGGACGTCGACGCCGCGACGGCCCGGACCCGCAGCACCGCCCTGATGTGGGCGGTGGGCGAATCGCATCCCGAGACCGTCCGCGCGCTGCTCGCCGCGGGGGCCGAACCGCGGGCGTCGACCGCCGCCGGCTTCACGCCGCTGCTGTTCGCGGCACGCAACGGCGACGTCGACATGGCCGGCCTCCTGCTCGAGGCAGGCGTCGACGTCAACCACACCGGCGTCGACGGCACGCATGCGTTGCCGTACGCGATCATCCGCGGCCATGACGCGTTCGCACGGTTCCTGCTCGAAGAAGGCGCCGACCCGAACGGCGCGATGGGCGGGGTGACCGCCCTGCATGCCGCCGTCGGGCGCGTCGACACCTGGCTCGCCGACTGGAACCGGCGCCACGGCGGCGGCGCGCGGTACAGCACCCTGGGCAGCTCGGCGTTCGATCCCGTCCGTGCGCTGCCAGTGGTGAAGGCGCTGCTGGCGCGCGGCGCGAACCCGAACGCCCGCATTGCCACGTCCGCCATGTTCATGAGCTACATCGGCTATCCCAGGAAGGGCGCGTTCGAACCGTTCGCCGTCGGCACCGGCGATCTTCTGGGGGCCACGCCGCTGTGGGTCGCCGCCTACAGCGCGAATGCGCGGGTCAAGGACATCCGCTTCGGAAGGCCCGAAGGCACCGGAGCCGTCGAGGGGGCCGCAAGCCGCGCCAGCGCCGAGATCCTCCGCCTGCTCCTGGGGACAGGGGCCGACCCGCACCTGACTACGACGGACGGCACGACGCCACTCATGGTGGCGGCGGGACTCGGGCGCTCGACGTATACGCCGCGCGAACCGCGGGGAGTCCGGTCGCCGGGCGCGGAACGGGCGGTCGAGATCCTGGTCGAGGCGGGGGCGGACGTCAACGGCGCCAACGAAGCGGGATTCACGGCCCTCCACGGCGCCGCGTTCCGGGGGCTGAACGAAGTAATCGAGTACCTGGTGGCGCAGGGGGCCGACATCGACGCGCGGGACTTCCGCGGGCGCACCGCCTATCGCATGGCCGAAGGGTCCAAGCAGTCGTTCCAGTTCCAGAGCTGGCCGGAAACCGCGGCGTTCATCGAGAACCTCGGCGCCGACGCCCGGCTCGGTATTCCGGGTACGGTGCAGGAGCGCCTGCGTGACGTGCCGGCACCGGCGGCCGCCAACCAGTAGCGGGTCCCCGGGGGCACCCCTGGCGCCCCCGGGCGGGAATGTGCGAAACCTGCCTACGCGGTGAGATGCCGCCGGAAGAAGCCCACCGTGCGGTTCCACGCCAGATTCGCGGCCGACTCGTTGTAGCGCGGCGTCGAGTTGTTGTGGAAGCCGTGCAGCGTCCCCGGGAACATGTGCATCTCGTGGTCCACGCCGTTCGCCTGCAACGCCCCCTCGTACTCGGGCCACATGGCGTTGATGCGCGGGTCCGACTCGGCGTAGATGATCATCAGCGAAGCCTCGATCTTCGGCACCTCCGCGGTGGCGGCCGAGGCGCCATAGAACGGGACCCCGGCGTTCAGATCGCCGCCCAGCTCCGCCGCGAGCCGGTTGGTCATCCCGCCGCCCCAGCAGAAACCGGTGGCGCCCAATCGACCGTTGGAGAGTGCGTGGGCCTTGAGATAGCGCGCGCTGTTGATCATGTCCTGATCCAGCGTCGCCGGATCGATGCTCCGCTGCAGCGTGCGGCCGTCGTCGTCGTTGCCGGGATAGCCCCCGACCGGCGACAGCCCGTCGGGGGCCAGCGCCAGGAAACCGGCCACCGCCGCGCGCCGCGCCACGTCCTCGATGTGCGGGTTCAGACCGCGATTCTCGTGAATGACCAGCACCGCCGGAAACGGCCCGTCGCCGGTCGGCTGCACGAGGTACCCGCGCATCTCGCCGGACGTTCCGCCGGGTGACGGGTATTCGACGTAGGTCCCCTTCATACGCGAGTCGGTGAAGGAGATCGTCTGCGCCTCGGCGTAACGCGGCAGGAGCGCCTGCGCCATCCAGAGCGCGGAGACGCCGCCGACCGTGATGACCGCGGCGCGGCTCAGAAACTCGCGCCGGTCGATGTGGCCGTGGCAATACTCGTCGTAGAGATCGAAGACGCGCGGGTCAATCTTCTGCTTTTCTTCTGCCATTGTCGCGCTCCTGGAACTGCCGCACACGCCGCTGGTTCACCACGGCTCGCGCGGCCGGACGGGGTTGCCGCGGGGAAAGCGGGGACGTAACGGCGCGCCGCCGACCGCCCCCGCACGAAAACTGCGACCGCACGAAGACTACGACCGGACCCTCACCACGACGCGCCGGTTCTGCGCCCGGTTCTCGCGGGAGTCGTTCGGCATTGCCGGGCGGCTCTCGCCGTAGCTGATGGTGTTCATCTTGTGCAGCGGGACGTTGTGCTGCTCGTACAGGTACGTCTTGACGGCCTCGGCGCGACGCAGGCCGAGCCGCATGTTGTAGGTCTCGTCGCCGGTATTGTCCGTGTGCCCCTCGATCTCGATGAACGAGGCCTGCCCGCTGCCGGCGAGCTGGAGGATCAACTGATCGAGCCGGACACGCGCCGCGTCCGGCAGATCCGACTGGGTGCTTCCGAATCCGCCCTGCGCCTCGTTGATCGTGACCTCCAGGATCAGCCGACTCGCCGCGGCCTCGACCTGATCGACGCGCCCGTCGACGTCCTCGGCCGCCATGGCCGCCGCGTCCGCCGCCGCCTGCGACGTCTGGGCCGCCATGTTGGCCGCCTGGGCACGCTGGTCGACCTGGCCGATCCGTTCCGCGTTCTGGACCGTCCGCTCCTGGGTCTCTTCCACCGTGCCCGCCAGCGTGTCCACCTTGGCGTCCACCACGGCGTCCTCGGTGCGCACGAAGCCCCGCGTCGCACAGGCCGACGCGACCAGCACGATTACCGCCGCCAGCGCCATCATCTTCACCGTCGTCCGCATCTTCCGCATGTTTCCTCCTGAAACAATTCGTGTGACCCTACCACTTCAGCCGAGCCCGCCCCGCCACGTATCCGCCGCGGGCATGGACCACCAGATTATCATCAGCCGTCCGTATCTCGATGGGATGCCATCCGCGCCGGAAGCCGGGCTGGAAGGTCAGGACGTACTGGTAGCGCAAGCCGGTCAGCAATTCGGCGAGCGCCGCGAGCAGATCGTCGCGGGTGCCGGTGGCGCGCACGCTGCCCCCGGTCCAGCGCGCCAGGTCCGCCAGCGATGCCCCGACTGCGGCGCCGTCGGCGCCCGCCGCGCCGCCCACCCCGTCGCGTCGATCCAGCGGACCGCCCACCGTCATCACGTGCACCGGCACGGCGATGGCGCTCGCGATGCTGGACACCTCCGCCGCGGAACGAAGACTGCCGTTGTCCACGCCGTCGGTCACGACGAGCAACGCGCGGTGGCGGTTGCCGCGGCGGCCCACGAGCGTTGCCGCGTCGGCGATCGCGTCGTAGAGCGAGGTCTGGCCGTAGGGCGACTCGACCAGCTCGAGCGCCGCGAACCGGCTGAAGTCGCCGGTGAACGGCGCGATCTCCCTCAGAACCGTGTCGAAGGTGAAGAGCGCGAGCTCGTCCCGTCCAGGCTGCAGCGACCCGACTATCGCGTCGATGGCGCGCCGGGCACGATCGATGTTGCGGTCGACCGCCATGCTGCCGCTGATGTCGACGAGCACCGCGACGCTGAGCGCCGCATCGCTGGGGAAGACGGCTTCGATGCGGCGTCCGAAGCCGCTGTCGATGAGACGAAAGTCCCCGGGGGCGAGATCGCGCACGATGCGCCCACTGCGATCGCGAACCGAGACGTGGACCGTCACCATGTCCACGCCGGACGTGAACGTCGGCGCCGGATCGCGCTCGACAGGGGTCGGCCGGCCCTGCGCGGCCAGATGGGAAGGGAGAAGCGCCGCAAGGCCGAGCGTTGCGAATATCGTGCGAGCGCGCATCGTGTCCAATGGAGCCGGGCCCCGCGCCGAAGGCTCCTGCTGAAGATTCTACGGGTTTTCGCGCGGCGACGTAACATCCGATCCCGGCAAGCCGAACGCACGCCGCTCCAGCGCCCCGAAACGCCTCGCAGGCTCGGAGTTCTAGAAGCGGAACAACCGGTTCACCTTCACCACCAGACCGCGGTTGCGAAGCGCGGAGAAGCCGTCGAAACGATCGGGCCGCAACGGATCGCTGTCGCGGTCTTCGGTATAGACGACGAAGATCTCGCTGCCGGGGCTGTACTCCCACCGCAGGCGGAGATTGGTGCTGACCGTATCCGCCCCCGAGTTGTACTGAATCAGGCCGGCGAAGAACATGCGGGGCGAGAACGTGTAGGTGACGCGCGAGACGATCAGGCGGGTGTGGAACGAGCCCTGCGGCGTGTCGATCCAGTTCTCCGACAGCGTCGGCTCGATCGACAGCTCCGGAGTGAGCGCCAGCCGGCCGCGGCTGAAGCCGATGGACCGGATGTTCCCGTTGAAGTACTCGCCGCCGCGCACCGTGACGATGCCGGTCAGGCGGCGCTGGGCCCCGACCGTGTACGTCGCCTCGACGTCGCGGAAGCCGTAGCCGCCCACCGGCAGGACCACGCCCGGTCCCGGCTCGAACGGCTCGACCAGGAACTCGTAGTTGTCCGCGACCGTCAGCCCCAGCCGGTCGCTGGTCTCGAACTCCGTGGAAAAGCCCACCTGGGTCTGCTTCGTCTCCAGAATGCCCGTATCGGCGGTCAGGATGTGATCGAAGCTCGCCTCGAGCCGGAACTGGCGTATCGCCTCCAGCGACCGCGGGCGCGGACTGAAGCGTCCGGAGGCAAACGATCGACGGAAGTTGTCGCGGCGGAGGAAGCCCACCTCGGGTATGAAGTTGTCCTCGACGACGAGATGCTCGGCGGTCAGACCGTAGCGGTCTCCGGCATGGATGAGCTGGCCCTGGTAGCTCTTGTCCCGGCTCTCGAAGCCGGGCGTCTGCGTCCGTGCGAAGTAGCTGACGACGCTCACGTTGTCGTAGAAGGCCAGGGTGGCGTCCGCCCCGAACACGCGGTTGGCGCCCGGCTCTTCCCCTGCGACCGATACGGAGCGGTTCGTGAACAGCGCGCCGACGGCGCTGCGGCGCAGGACGTCCCGCTTCAGGCGCACGACGGTGAAGTTCGTCGACTCGGCGGCCAGCCCCTCGGAGCCGGACAACCGCTGCTCCCGGGTCTGGATGTTCAACGCCCCGACGTCGAAGTCGCCCACCTTGCCGGTGACGCGGCCGCCCCCGACGATCGGCACCACCACGCCGCCCTGCAGACCGATCCGCCGCGAGTAGAAGAGCGTCGGCGCGTTCCCGCTCCCGAACGAGCTGCGGCCCCCGCCGCCGCCGATCTGCCGCAGCGTGCTGTCGCGAGAGCTCGGGCCGCCGCCGCGGGCGAAGTCGAAGATGCCGCGTCCTTCGAGGAAGAACTCGCGCTTCTCGGGGAAGAACAGGCTGAACCGGGTCAGGTTCACCTGCTGCTCGTCCGCCTCGACCTGGGCGAAGTCGGTGTTGTACGTCAGGTCGGCGGTCAGGTTCTGGGTCAGGCCGTACTTGACGTCGAGGCCGCCGTCGCCGTCCCAGGCGACCGGCGGGCTGGCGTCGACGACGGTCGTGCGCCCGCCGATGCCGTACGGCTTGACTTCCAGGATGTTGCCCTCGTCGGGCAGCTCGAGCCCGACCAGCAGGGCGGCGTCGGAGACGCGGAAGATCCCCCGGCGCCCCACCGAGATGGGCACCGGCGTGAGGTAGGTCTGCTCGTTCTTCCGCCGCACGAGCCGGCGGAGCTGCATTCCCCACACCGGCGCCGGCCCCGGCCGGTAGCGCAGGGACTTGAACGGAATCTCCATCTCGACGGTCCAGCCACCCTCGAACCGCCCCACCCGGACGTCCCACACCGGATTCCAGTCGCCGTTCGGATTGCCCTCGTTGGTGATGGCGAAATCGCCGAGCGCGCCGAGCGAATTCGTGTAGAACGCAACGCCGTTGCGCCGGTCGTTGAACGTGTCGAGGGCGATCCAGAACGAGTCGTTCTCGCGGAGCTGGGGCGTGTCGCGCTGCATCTCGTTCGCCACCCACGCGCTCGGGGGCGCCGAGTCCCACACGCGGCCCGCAACGTACAGATTCGTTGCGTCGAACAGAATCCAGGCGTCGGTCCGCTCGCTCGCCGGCGCGCCCTCGACCGGCATCTGCTGCACGAAGTCGGTGATGGCGGGGACGGTGCGGTACACCGGCTCGTCGAGGCGGCCGTCGAGGCGGAGCCCGGTGGCCAGCTTGACGGCGCGGACGGTGGCCCGCCCCAGCGCATCGCGCGCGATCACTTCCGGCGCTCGCGGCGGCGGCGGACGGTCGAGCACGCCGGCGACGGCGAACCCGGCCCCCGCGATGACGGTGGGGGGCACCCCGGCCGTCTCACGCGGGTCGAGCGTGCCGGGCTCCGGTTCCTGCGGCTGCGCATGGACCACCGGCGCGAAGCCCACCGGGGAGAGAATGGCCAGAATCATCCCGGCGGCGGCCGTGCGCCGCGCCGGATGAGTTTCCCTACCGCGAGCCGGCGGCGGCATCCGCGGCCTCTCGCTCCTCCGCGCGATGGCCGGAGAGGATCCCCTCCATGCCGATGTTCCCTTCGTGGCAGGCGTACTCGAAGAGCAGCTCGTCCTTGCGCGCCAGCGGTATCATGGCCGTCCACTGGCCCGCGTAGGTGCCCGGATCGTCTACCGTGAACTCGTGCTGCAGGGTGTCGGGGCCGACGCGCGTGAAGCGCTCGACGAGGCGCAACCGCTCCGCGGACCCGCGCGTCCGCTGGTACAGCGCGGCCGGCGACTCGCTGCCGGCCGAGAAGTTGGTGGTCTCGACGACCAGCGTGTCCCCGTCCCAGTAGCCGCGTGCGTCGCCGTGCCACTGCCGGATGGCGTCGTCGACGTGCGGTGAGCCGTCCAGGGGGATGACCCGCGCGTCGTGGATCATCTCGTGCAGGAACACCACGTGGCCGGGCGTCTGGATGATCCGGTAGTAGCTGTTGTAGCCGGCGAACAGGTTCGGCATCCCGAAGGTGATGCAGCGCTCCTGCAACCGCCGGTCGGTCCACGACGACGCCGGATTGTCGGCGAGATGGGCAATTCGGCCATCGATCTGCCGCTGCGCCTCCGCGGTGAAGGCCGGCACCCGTCCGTTCGGGGGATCGAACACCAGCGAGGTGCGGTTGTCGAACTCGCGGTCGACCAGCCAGAACTGGTTGTAGTTGCCGGTGCCCGCGTCACGGGAAGAGAAGTCCTCCTGCTCGCCGAGGGCGGCCACGAACACGCTGTCCGCGAACGCCGCGTCGCTCTCGCCGCTCGCGAAGAGCCGGGCGTAGCGCTCCTGCAGCCGCGCCAGCTCCTCGTCGGTCAGCGTGGCCTTGTCGCCCAGCGACACCGGACGCTCCAGGGGCGTGGCGGTGTTGTTGGCCCACACCCCCTGCAGGTCGGGCCGGCCGTCCGCGGTACGCGGCACGCTCCACCGTGCTTCCTGCGACGGCTGCGCCATGCTCGCCACCGGAACGACCAGCATCACCCCGGCGATCGCGCTGCCGACCACGCAACGCACGGTTCTTGACTGACTCATCCTCTGCCTCCCCGATTCGGATTCCCGCCACCGGGATTATACGGCGCGAGCCGGACGCGAGGCTCCATCGGCTGCCAGCATCGCCCTCATCACTCTCGAGGTAGTTGAGTTACGACCTTGTCCCCGCACGTTTCATCATAAAATAGGTATGACGTCAATCTATCGAACGCCACTTCCCCTGGAGATGTCGATGCCGCCCACCACATCCGGAACGAGAACGCGGGTGACCATCTCGGTGCCGGCGGACATCGCACGGTACCTCCGCGCCACCCCCAATGCCAGCGCTCTCGTCTGCGAGGCGATCAAGGCCTATCGGGCCCGCGACCTGGCGCGCCGCCTCGAGGAAGCGTACCGGGCCGACCGAGACGAGGCGGAACGGATCAACCGGGAGTGGGAGAGCGCCGACGCCGAGGTTTCCGAATGAGCTCGCCGCTGGAACGGGGCATCGTCGTGAGCGTTCGCTTCGATCCCACGGAGGGACGAGAGATCCGGAAGACGCGGCCGGCGGTAGTCGTTTCCAACGCTGTCGCGTGTCGTTTCGATGCGGTCGTCCAGGTCGTGCCCGTCACCAACCTCCCCGACCGGGAACTGCGCCCCTACGAGTCGCGCTGCGGGTCTCGCACCAGCGGTCTGGCAAGACCCTCGCGGGCCGTGGCCAACCAGATTCGCACGGTGTCGCGGAACCGGATCGCCCAGACAATCGGACGCCTGACGCCCGACGAAACCGCAGACCTCGATCGCGCGCTCCGGATTCAGTTGGCGCTCGACGCGCAGTAGATAACCGCTCCGGAACTTCACTACTGCACCGCGGCCGCGGGATCATCGATCTGCACGCTGGTAGAAGATGGCGGACAAGAGCGCGAAGACCAGGCCGCGGAGCGGGACCTTCTGCTCGTAGGCGATCGCCCGCAACTAGTCCCGAACCTCCGGATCGGCGTGGATGGCGATCATCACGCGGGGAGGACGGTCCTCGTGGGGCTCGACAGGCCGCCGGGCGCGCCCCCTCGAGGTGAGCGCCAGGGCCTGCTCAAGATTCAGGTACGGACTTCGACATCTGACGCCGCCGGCAGTTGTGGCTGCGCGACGAGGAGAGTGAGCCACTCGACTACGCGGCGGAGCTCGGTAGCCGCACAGCCGGCCGGCGACTTCTTGCCACCGGCCGGCCGGAGCGCACCGGACGCCGCGGACCAGGTGCGCACGTTGGCATCCCGCGGAGCTCGGTAGCCGCACAGCCGGCCGGCGACTTCTTGCCACCGGCCGGCCCGGGCGTACGCGCCGCCTTGGGGGGGGCAGGGTTGCGGACGTGGACGCGAATGCGGATCGAACGCGCACGTGGACGTGGGACGTGGACGCGGACACGAACGTGCTGCTACGGTATACTTAGATGGTCAGCTCCGAGATCCTCATGACCGAGCATCAGGCCGACGCTGAGCACCGGGCCGACGACTGGGCGAGAGTGCACGCGGCGCTTGCGAATCCCAACTGGGACTTCAGGACCGTCGACGGCATCGCGAGGGAAACCAGCCTGCCCCGGGAACACGTGGAGCGCCTGCTTCGTACGCACGAGGCTGCGGTTCGCCGGGCCGTCTCGCGAAGCGAGCGAGCGCGGGGCTGGCGGGTCGTCTACACGCTGAAATCCCGACCGCGGAAGAAGATTCGCGAGTTCTTCTCCGACCTGCTGACGTTCGCCAGCCAGTAAATGGATCTGTTGGATCTGCCACTCTGGGTGTGGGGGCTCTTGGGTGGCGTTGGGGGGGAACTGCCTCAATGGTTCCGCATCCGGCACGAGCCTCTGCCAGATGGGTGCGGCTCTTTTGCGTCGGCGGTCCAGAGGGGTCCAGGAGGGGCTGCGAGCGGCATGGCAAGAGCTACTTGACCCGGCGAAGGCGAGGTGAGGAGGGCGATGGGGGCGGCTCGCTGACCGGCGGTGCTATCCCGTCAGCGTAGCGCTGGGCGTGGTTCCGCTCGTACTCGCGCGCTTCGTGGAAGTCCCAGTACGCATCGAAGTCGCCGCTGGCCCGTAGCGCCCTCAGCTTCAGGACCGCCTCGGCGCCGACCAGCCGCCAGCGGGCTCCGGTCAACTCCATCCGGTCGCGGACCAGGTACCGGCACGCCCCTTCGATCACGCCGGTGGCGATGGGATAGCCCGCCGCGAGGTAGCGGTCGTAGTGCAGATACGGCGCGTACTTCTGCAGGTAGTCGGCGCACGTATCGACCGGCTTGCGGGTGTCGCTCGACAAGCCTGCGACGGTCGCCGCCCGCCGCATCGCCGCGGCCACCTTGCTGGACTTGCCCTCGAGAATGCTCTGCACGCGCGTCCAGGCCCAATGCGCCGCGTCGGGGCTCCCCTCGCGATGGAACACGTGCGCCGCCTTCCAGACGTACTCGACCACGTGAATGATGTCGAGGATCACCGTCACGTCGACGCCGTAGGCGGCGGCGCCCGCTTCGACGAGGGCGAGTTGCGTCTCGGCGCCGTCGACGAGCACGACCCAGCGCTTGACGCGCTCCGGGTCGTGGCGCTCGGCTTCCAGCATCGCCTCGGCGACCACCTCGGCCGGATCGTGTTCGAGGCTCGCCCAGACCCGTTTGGCCACCGGGCGAGGACGCACCGCCGCGGTCTTGGCCCGATTCTTGGCCTTGGCCGCCGGCTGTCGGGGCATCAGGCTCTGCAGGAAATCCTCCGGGCTGCGCACCAACGGCGCGACCGCGTAGACGGCGGCCACCGTCGCCATGCGTTTGGCGTGCTTCTTCTCGCCCGGCCGCAGGCGGTTGAACGGGGAGAGCTGCTCGCGTTGCCGCCGGCGCCTCTCGGCCGCCTTGCGCGTCGCCTCGCGCAGGTCCTCGTGATGCAGCACCACGCCCTTGCCGTCGAAGGTGAGCACCACAACCGACTCGTCAGCGACCGGCTCGCCCGCCGCCGCTCGGCGCGCCGCGTAGAAGGCGTCGAAGTCCTCAGCCGCGCGAGCGACCAACTGTTCCGCCTGACGCTTGGGCACATCGGCCCCGCTATGGCGAGACAGCTCGAACAGCGCTTCGTCGAACGACCGCGATGCGGCCGCTTCGGCCACCCGGCGGCGCACCTCGAGCGAGTAACGCTCAGCCGGCAGGTTCAGCGACGCATCGAGCGGATGCAGACTGTCGTGACCGTGCCGCGCGTAGCCCAGGCGCTCGACCGCCACCGTCCCGAAGGTCGTCTCCAACTGCCGGTCGTGCAGCCGCCGCTCCGAACGCTCGACGCCGTCGGCCCCCTCGACCGGACCCGCCGCCTCCCCCGGGCTGCGTTGGTCGAGGTGCCCTTGCAGGAGCTTGCGCATCAACTCCTGACCACGCCGGTTCAACTCCCGTTCGAGGTCGCTCTCACGCATCTGCAGGGCCTCGCGCGAAGAAAGGTAGGCTTTGGTCTCCGCGAAAGAAGCCTCCGCCGCCGCATAGGGCGCCGGGGCGGGTGGAGCGGTGCGGCGGAGAACAACTTGCATGGCTCAACGCTCCCGTAACCCCCGTAACCGCCGCTTGTCCAGGCCGCGCGCCAGCACCGCGCTGGCCAGGTTCTTCCTCAGTACGCATCCAGGCTCCGGCTACCCGCGGCGGCTGCGGACCGCCGCAACTGGAGCCAAGTGTCACCGTGCGCCGGTCGGCTCCCATCGGATCGCGGACCAAATGCCGACAGGCCCTTCGATGAGCCGGCGACGAGCACCGCACGCCGCGTCGCCGCTGCCACGTGGATGATGTCGAGTACCACGGTGGCTTCCAGGGCGTACGCGGCGGTGCCCGCGAGGCGGTCGCGATGGTCACGCGGCGGCGCATCTCGACCCAGTAGCGCTCCGGCAGCAGGTTCAGCGCGGCATCGAGCCGATGCAAGCCGTCGTGACCGCGCCGCGCGCAGCCCAGACCCACAACCTGCATCGTGCCGGAGGCCGTTTCGGCGTGGCTTTCGTGCTCGCGCGGCTCCGAGCACTCGACACCGCTGGTGCCCTTGCCCTCGGCCGGACCAGCAGCCTCTTTCGGGCTGCGTTGGTCGCGATGTCCTTGCAGGAGCTTGCGCACCAACTCCTGGCCCCGCCGGTGCAGTTCCCGTTCGAGTTCGCTCTCGCTCATCTGCCGGGCTTCGCTGGACGAAAGGAAGGCTTTGGCATCCGCGAAGACAGCATCGGCCGCTGCGCACGGGGCTCGCCTCGGGGGATCGATGCACGGGACGCCGGTTCGGGGCACGTCGAATGTACGTCCCTGGAATCCTGTCGTCACAGCCATCGCAGGCCTGCCTCCCTTCCCACGGCACCGTACCAGAACGCCGCGCGAATGTCCAGAAGGGAGCGCGCCTGTCGGGGAGAAGACCGAAGGTGTTCGGCGCCGTGACGAGGCTCGGCTGGCTGCCGAAAAGACGCCGGTACGCGCTGGCCTGCTTGATGTCCCTCCCGAAATGGCCACTGGGGAGACGCATCCGCGGGCAAAAGAGCCCATGAATAGGGCGAAAAATCCTCTATGAAGAGCCGCACCCCGCGAATGTCCAGAAGGGAGCGCGCCTGAGGGGGACCGGCGCGTGCCGGCGTCGTGGTCGGGTCGGGCGGCGGCCCGAAAAGAGGCGGATGGGGCGCTCGCCGGACGCTGTCACCCCTCAAAACGCACTGAAGAGGGAGTGTCCTCGGACATAAACCCTTATGAATGAGCGAGATAGCAATCTATGAAAAAGAGCCGCACCCCCGTCGAAGTCGATCCCGACGGCGAGTGCCATATTGAACTCACGATCAACGAAAGCAGAGAAATCGCCGGTGCTGTCATGCAGTACACGGCTCGTATATGGATCATGGGACCGGGAGGAGTGTCGGTCAGCATCGCTGATGCAAGGGCTACCGAGGGGGATGACCGGATCCGGTTCACCGTGACACTCTCCGCGCCGCCGGTGGAGACCGTCACCGTGGAGTACGCCACGAGAGATTTGGACGCGATGGCCGGCAACGACTACACCGCCAAGAGCGGCACGCTGACCTTCGATCCCCCGCGGGTCAGTCAGGGCAAGCCGCGGGCGGTGATCGAGGTGCCTGTGCGTGACGACACCGTCATCGAGGATCCCGAGAAGTTCGCTGTCGTGCTTACCAATCCCAGCAGTGGTCTCGCCGTGTCTGACGGCACGGCGAACGGGACTATCGACGACAACGACCAGGGGGCCGAGTTCGACCTGATCAGGCCACGCACGAATGGCGGCAACTTCGACGTCAGGCTGGATTTCCGATTGCCTGTCTTCGACGTCGACATAGCCGACTTCAAGGCCAATGTACGCCTGAGCGCCGGGCTCATTGTCGACCTCTATGAGAGCACGGCCACAATCTTCTTCCTGACCATCGATCCGCCCGACGAGCGACACATCGAGATAGTGTTGCCGCGCGGCGCCGTATTGGGCGGTCACACAATTCGGGAGGAGGCGCGCGCGTGGCTCCTCGGGCCTCTCAGCTTCGGGATAGGCGACGCGCAGGGTACCGAAGGAACCGACAGCGAGTTGCGGTTCGCCGTAAGTCTCAGCGGGACGGCGCCCGCACCGGTCTCGGTCCAGTATGAGACCGAGAACGGCACTGCAAAGGCAGGCAGCGACTACACGGCCCAACGCGGAAAACTCACGTTCGCGGCGGGCGAAACACTGAAGTACGTCTCGGTACCGATCCTCGATGACGACGTGGACGAGGATGAAGAGCAGTTCAAGGTCAAGCTGAAGGGCGCACAAAGCGCAACGATAAGCGACAACGAGGGGATCGGCACGATCAAGAACCACGACGCGATACCGATCGCCCTGATTGCCAGGTTCGGACGCGCCAGCGCGTCGCACATCGTCGACCAGATCGAGACGCGAATCGAAGGCCCACCCGAACGCGCCGGGCTGGCCGTGGACCTGCGCAGCGGAGCGCGGGGACCGGCCGGCAACGGCGTGGAGACGCTCCCCGGAAGCATGAGCGCAATGCACCCCGACGCCAGGGGCGGCAACGGCAACTCCCCCTGGCTGGACCGGAGCCGGCCAAGGCGCCGATCGAGGAACAGTATGAACAGCCGGATGGACGACGACCCGCTGGCCGCAGCCGGGTTGCGGCTCACCCGCAAACGCGGCGGCGGCACCATCTCCATATGGACGCAGTCGGCGCAGTCGAGCTTCTCGGGCCGCCAGGGACGCATCGCGCTCGGCGGCGACGTGCGGACGCGGACACTGGGAGCCGACTACCGGTGGGACCGGATGATCACCGGCGTGGCGCTGGCGCATAGCGTGGGCATCGGCGAGTACGACGGAGTGACGAGCGGCGAGGTGAGGTCGAGCGTCACCGGCCTGTATCCGTGGATCGGCTACCGCGCCACCGAACGGATCACGGTGTGGGGCGTGGCCGGCTACGGCGCCGGCCGGATGATCCTGACCGCGGGCGGCGGCCCGCAGGAATCGGGCATGTCGATGGCGATGGCCGCCGGCGGCACGCGCGGCGAGCTGGTCTCGGGCCCGGGGCTCGATCTGACGTTCAAGGCCGACGCGCTGTGGGTCGGCACGTCGATTGCCGGCTCGAGCGGACCGAACGGGAATCTGGCCGCCGCACACGCGGGGGTCACACGCATGCGGACCGGGATCGAAGGGTCCCGATCGTACACGTTGATGGAACGGCTCGCGCTCAAACCGGTAATCGAGGTCGGACTGCGCCGCGACGGCGGCGACGCCGAGACCGGCGCGGGCATCGACGTCGGCGCCGGCCTGGTGGTGACCGACGCGGCCAGCGGGCTGGCGGTCGACGTGCGGATCCGCACGTTGCTGGTGCATCAGGCCGAGGAGTTCAGGGAGCGCGGCGTGGCCGTGACGGTGAGCTACAACCCGACGTCGACGCCGTACGGGCTGAACGCCCGGATCGCCCCGGCCTGGGGCGCCAGCGCCATGGGAAGCGCCGAGACGCTGTGGCGCGGCGATGCGATGCGGGGCTTCGGCTACCAGGACGGCCGGCGCCTCGAAGGCGAGATCGGCTATGGCCTGGCCGCCGGCCGCTTCGTGGGAACGCCGCGGTTCGGCTTCAGCACGGCGACCTTCGGCCGGACCTACCAGCTCGGTTACACACTCGCCGCCGGCGAGGCCGGCGACGTCCGCTTCGAGCTCGGAGTCGACCTGCAGCGCAGCGAGAGCGCGCACCTGCCCGGCGCGAACCACGGCGGCATGGGACGCACAAGGGTCAGCTGGTAGGAGAAGACACGGCAGCGCAAGCCGAGCTGGCCGGCCGGGGATATCACCGGCCCAAGCCCGAGGGCCTCGACGGCGCGGCCGGACTGCGGACAACATGACCCCACGCGCGGGGATGAACCCCGGTGGCGCTCGTCGGCCGCTGCGCGACGCTGGTCCACTCCGCGGTCACGGGGATGAAGCCCCTACAGGACGGAGAGAAGGATGGTGAGGTTCGGCCACCCCACGCGCGGGGAGCGACGAGCGATCCACGGGTTGACCACCACACGCCGGGCACCGACAATGGCAGGAGGACGATAGCCGTGGAAGACTGGCTCACCGACTGGATCTCGAACCCGACGAGCATCCTCGCGGCAATCGCCGTCATCGCCCTGTTGTGGCACGGCGCACGCTGGACCCAGCGAATGGAGGCGGGGCAGCAGACGCTCCGCGACGGGTTGAAGGAGCTCGGCGACCGGATGGACGCCCAACGGGCACTGCTCGAGGAGCGGATCGAAAAGGAGTCGAGGACGCTCCGCGACGAGGTCCGCAACCAGCAGTCGGAAACGCGTAGAACGCTCGACACCCTGCTGTTGCGCGTGGGCGGTACGGAGCGGACAGCGGCCGGCAGCAGCCCGCTCAAGCTGACGGAGTTCGGAAAGCGGATCGAGGCCGACCTGAAACCGGGGAAGTGGGTCGCCGCCACCGCGGAGCGGCTTCGGCCGGAAACCGACGGGCTCGAACCGTTCGAGATCGACGCACTCTGCGACGAGTACGTCAGAAACCGGCTGGACAAGGAGTGGCGGCGCCAGGTCGCGCGGGCAGCCTACGAGTTCGGGTCCGACGACCGGGCGGTGGGCGACGTCCTCCGCATCCTGCTGCGCGACGCGCTGCTGGCGACTCCGAACACCGGACCGAACCCGCAGAAAGCCGCCTGACTGACGACCACCGCGCTCAAACACCGCTCGCGGTCGCGACGGGAAACAGCGCCCGCCGCTCGAAGAGAATCCGCAACCGACGCCACACCGAGAACGGGCGCCTCAGCGCCGGGAAAGGGCCGCACTGCCAGCCGGCGGTGCAACGAGGGGGCCCGCTGCGCATACCTCCGGTCACGAGACGCCAAGCGTCGAGGCGGCGGGAAGAAGCCTGCCGCGAGGGGACACGGATGTTACACCCGGAGAGGACAGGAACGCGCGCCAAGCGGCCGGAAAAAGCCGTGGCGCACGTAAGACGCGGCGGTCGCGCCGCACACGCGCGGATGACCCGCGAGAAATCGCTGCCCCAGGGGTATCTCCAACGATGGCCCCGCAAGCGCACGAGATGAACCGTTCACGTTGACGCCGACCCGGCGGACGGCGACCGGCGGCCCCGCGCACGCGGGAATAAACCCTCGCCTTGGACCGTGACCAGCTCCTCACCCTGGACGACCCCGCGCGCGGGGATGAACCGTTCGCGTGGTATCGTCAGGGCGAGGCGATGAGCGACAAGATCGCAGTCATCACGGCGGTAGTAGCAGGCACGGCCGTGCTGCTGACGGTGACCGTCGCCCTGCACAACAGCACCACGCAACAGATCGAGGCGCTGCAGACCAGCACGAACCACCAGATCGACGCGCTCAGCCAGAGCCTGGGCACGCGGATCGACGACCTGAACACGAGCGTGAACCGGCGCATCGACGAGCTCGGAGACCGGGTCGACGACCTGGCGGAGCGGACGACGAAGCTCGAGAACGACGTCCGCGAACTGCGAACGCTCCTTGTTGACCGCGTCCTGGGCGGAGCACAGCCATGAAGAAGATGATGGTTCTGGCGGCGGCGCTGGCGGCCGCCGCGGCCTGCAACGATGCGCAGATCGCATCGAGCAACCTCTCGCGGGCGGCGGACAACTTCGAGATCATGAGGCGGGTCGTGTTCCTCAACGGGATCACCGACACCTACCTTCTGGCGATCGAGGGTCTCTGCTCGGTCGAGGACCAGTCGAATCAGCTCGAGGTGACCTGCAAGGTCGGCGACGCCGAGTATAAGAAGCACTTTCTCGGTCTCAGCGACAACGTCACCTACTTCGCGGAGCAGCTCGACGCGGCGCGCGTCAGCGCTTATCACTACCGCGTCACGTTCAAGCCGCAGGCGATTCTTCCCGACATTGATTTTCGCGGCAGCGGACGCGAGCTCCTCGAGAACTCCTCCGACTCCCCGCGGTGAGACCGCGGGGATGGCCCCGATTGCTGTGGGAGGCTCTGACGCCATCCTGGCCTCTTCCCCCGCGCGTGCGGGTATGAACCGCACACGGAGGACCGCAGCCCGCAACTCCATCGAAGCACCCCGGAACGGCGGGGGTCTACCGTTCACGGCGCAGACGTGCGTGTCGACGACGAGGAAAGCCCCGCAGCCGCGGGGATACCGGCCAGAACAGTAGCGGGATCGAGCATCGGCACAGAAGACGGAGTCCGAACGGATCGAGGCCCTGCCGCCCGTGATAGCGTGAGCGCATGGATGCGCTACTCACAACCGACGCGGTCGGCACCGTGGCAATCCCCGGCATCGGCTGCAGGTCCGCGCCCACCTGGTGGGCCCTGAGCAGACTGAAGCGAGCCACGCGGTGCTGACAACACTGCACCACCCTGGGAACCAGGACGAGGAGGAGCTGTCCGAACTCAGCGGCGCCGGGAACAGAGCGGCATGACAGAAACGACTGACAGGACACCCTGCACGGATCCGTGGGACCCGGCCTACGACGAAGAGTTCGCCCGCAGCGGACTCATCCGCCACGACATCACGGTTCTCCCGCCCGCCCGGTTCGTGGACGAGGCGATGCCGGAGCGACGCAAGCGCGAGCTGCTCGGAGCGTCGTACGAAGCCTCGGTGCGAGCCGGAGGCAGGAAGTCGCCGACCGTCAGAGGACGGTTCGGCCAAGTCTGCTGCGGCTGGCCGAAGCCGCCGACGCCGGGCGAACTGTACGACGCCATCCGGGCCACCGAACCCGACAGGCGCCAGCGGGCGGTCTTTACGACCTGGCTGTGTGAAAGCGAAAAGTGGGAGCTGCTCAAGGCCTGGGCCGACGGCATGCACACGCTGCGCGAGCTGGTCACAGCGATGTACCGGCACGGCTGGGAAACCAGTCCGAAGAGCCAATTCCTCAACAACTTCGCGCAACCGCCGACAGAGGCCGCCGATGCAACCAAGACGCGTTGAACTGCCCAAAGCCGCGAAAAGGTGCTGGCCGAAGGCCCTCGAACTCGTCGACGCTCTGACGAGAGAGTGCGTAACGCTGGAGCACGAAGATTGGCACCTGGGCGGAGGAACCGCGCTGGCCGCCGACTGGAAACACCGGACGAGTACGGACATCGACATCCTGATCGCTCCGGGGCTGAGCATGTCGGCGCTCGGAGCCGACGGCAACGCACGGATCGACCAGCTGATCGAGAGCCAGGGCGGCAGCCGGCTCGAAGCGCCGGACCAGAAGCTGAGCGTCGAATACGAGCCCGAGGGCAAGGTCGACATATTCAGCAGTGGCCGGCAACTGCCGGGCCACGAAGAACGGATCGAAATCGACGGCGCGCCGGCCCGGCGCCTGAGCGACGCGCAGATATTCGCGGGAAAGTTCAGACGCGCCATCGAAGGGCACGCGGTGGCGCGGGACCTGTTCGACATCTGCTACGCGGCGAAAACCGGACGCAGAGGGTTCGAGCAGGCGCTCAACGCGCTGACGGAAGAAGAACGGCGCGTGATCGCCAGCTTGTGGGAGGCGGCAAAGGCGAAGATCGCCGAGGAAGCCGGCACGAAACTCGCCGGAGTGAAGGGAGAGGACCGGATCCCGCCCGAAGAGCTGGCAGACAGGACAGCCAGGGCGCTGCGGGAGTACCGCTACGCCGACACGATAATCCGGGCCGGAACGGGCCGGGCGGTGGTGAGAACACTGACCGTCAACGGGCAGGAGCGCGAGTACGAGTCGACGGCCGATACGTTGAAACGGGACTTCGAGGCGCGCGGTATCAGTAGATACCTGATGAGGCGGAACATAAGGCCGCAAGCGATCCTCAAGAAGGTGCTCGAGCACATCAACGAGCGCCGCACGGTCGACATCCGACAGATCGAAACGCCCGAAGCCGGGGAGGCGCACCGGGCGGCGGGACGAGACGCCGAGCCCCGAAAGGCAACCACCCCGGGCGGAGACCGGAACATGAGCGGGCTGCCGGAACGGCCGCCGGACGCATTGAAGCGGCGGCAGACCGAACGCCCGCGCTCCCACACGATAGACAAATGACTGGGGCCGGGAAGTTGAACCGTCCGGACCGAAGGCGGTCCGGTCCTGAACCGGCAAAGCCCCGCTCACACGGGGCGAAGAACCGCACCTGGAACTGTCCAGACGGCATCCGAGTGACGGCCCGCCCGCACGCCCGGGGGTGAACCCGTGCGGAGCACACGGCTGAAGCGGCCGATTCGGCCCGCCCCGCCGCGGCGGGAATAAACCCTGGCAATCTCTCCCATCAAGAGAGGTGGAAGAAGCACCCCGCACAGCGGGGATGTACCGGTCTCCCATCACGCTACGCCGGAGATCCTGGGGCGGGATCCCTCGCACGTGCGGGGATGAACCGTGGTCTTCTCGTCCATGACGAGACCGGCAACGGGTTGCCCCGCGGGCGCGGGAAACAGGGAACTCAGTCTCGTGCGACGATAAGAGCGATGCTGATCAACGACCCGAACCAGGAGCCGTGCAGGCTGGCCCCGCCGGAGGCCTTCAGGAACGAGCTGGCGCCGACGGAACTGCGCCGACGGCTGCAGCCGGAGCGCGAGCCGAACCAGATCGAGGCGCGCAGCGAAACGGTGAGCCGCGTGTTCGCATCCCGGTGCGCGGGAGACGTAAAGCCGCCGACAGCAGCCGAGCTGTACCACGCTATGCGACAAGAGGAACCGAACGAGCGCGAGCAGAGCGTGCTCTGCTCGTGGGTCATGCACGCAACCATCGAGGACCTGTGGTGGGCATGGTCGGAACGCGCCTACAGTTGGCGGATGCTCGCCCGCGCGATGCAGCGCGTGGAGCTACCGTGGTGGGAGGCGTACCGGTACGTCAACGCGCACGCCGAGCGCCAGGAAATGGTCCCCGACGACGCGTTTCCTGTGGTGTAACAGATGACGCCGAAGCGGTTGCACCTGCCGAACCCGCCGGGAGACCTGTGGGAGCACATCCGGAGCAGCCTCGACGAGGCGCTGGTCGAAATCCTGGACCCAGGGGAACAGTGGGCCTTGGGGGGCGGCACCCTGCTGGCTGCCGAGTGGGAACACCGTGCGACGAAGGACATCGACCTGAAGCTCGAACCCGGGACCAGAGAAGACCGGCTGGAACCGGAACAGAACCGGCACTACATCGCAAGGCTCGAAGCGCTGGGAGCAACCGAGTGGCACGGCACGGGAAACCAGCTCGTCGTGAGCTTCGGCGGGAAATCACTGGTCGACCTGTTCGAGTCGCGGTCCCGACCAAGGGGAGCGCAACTGACGCGCACCGTCAACGGTCGCCCGGAACGCGTGCTGAGCAGCGCGCAAATCCTCGCCGGGAAGCTGACGGGACGAGGTCTGCTCTCCCCCACCAAGGACGTCTACGACATCGCCGTGGCACGGCGGATGGACCGGAAAGCGCTTGAGATCGCAGTGAACTGCCTATCGAGAAAGGCGATCGAGCTGATCACAGAGCGATGGGAAGGGCTAACGCTGTACCACCAAGGCAAGGCGCGGACGGAGTTAGAGAGCGTGCCGGAAGCGTTCCGGGACATCGCAGCGAACCCGGCAGCACACGCGGTGGAAGGCGCCCTGGACTGCCGATATCGGCAGGTCACGCTGAGATGGAACCGTGAGCGGCTCGAAGTGCAGACGCTGACCGAAGACGGAGAACAACGGAAGGAAACGCTCGCCTCGGGGAGCAGGGCCGAAATCGAAGGGGCAGTCGAACGAAGCGGCCTCACCGATTACATCGTCCGGAACACAGGATTCCAGATCTCCACGATAGTCGAACTGGCCGACAGAGCCAGGGAGAAGAGCAGAACCGGAAGAACACAGATGATATGGGGCACGGCGCCGCCGCCACCACCACCCGAGGGGCCACTACCCGCAGGAAGCGCACCGGAGGAGGAAGCGCGGAGGCGAGGAGACCACGAGCGCTGAACGGTGCGGAATGCCCCGACGCAGCGGGGATAGACCCGGACAGCAACGGCAGGAGAAGACCACGCTGATCAACGACAATTATTTTGGCCGGCGCATTGCCTCACAAAGACTGCTACCCGGCAGGTGTCGTTGCCTCACAATTCCTGCTACCCAAGGAGGGGCGATCTCGACCGCCAGGTGAGTGCCCGACGACGCCTTCGACGAGCCGGAGTTCTGCGGGGGATCGCGGTTCCCGAACCGTTCCACCTTACTGTTCGGAATGCCGGTCCAACCGGCAGCCCCGAACCGGGACCACGGCGGTGCGTGTGCTCGCGCCCCTCCGCCAGCGTACGGCCCAGATTGCACTTCGCTGCACGCCCTTCGGCCTGATTCCCGTTTCGTCAAGGCCCTGTCGCGCGGCGTGCGCCTGGATGCGTCCGGTCCAGAAGCCACCGCGCCAGCGCCTTGTCCGGATCGGCGATCTCTTCGACCGAGCCGTACCAGTAGGACTCCCACCCGCTCTCTGGAAGCCCGGCGAACAGCATCAGGTTCAGCGGGTACACCTCGCTGCCGGCGCACCGGTGTCAACGAGCCTCGAGAAGTGACGGAAATTGAAGCCAAATCGGTTCAAGACCGCCTGTCAATGGTCACTGAGGAAATCGCAGGTGAGTCCGCGAAGCGCGGCGGCGAGCCCCGGGAGGGGGTCCGGGGGAGGGGACGAAAGCGCCAAGGACCCGCGGGCCTGCCTGCTCTGCGGCCGGGCATGACGTCCCGGACGTCGGTGTTGGTCATGCCCGGCCGGGGTACTCTCGCGAGACGGAACGGCCGGGTTGGGCCGGACGGTGTGGTCGACGACGACGAACCGGCGAGGGCGTTCGGTCGAGCGACAACTCGAGTGCCGCGGAAGGCTCGTCTGGCGCACGCGTCGACCGTGGGAACGCTCGGTGTCGGTTGTTGCGCCAGGCGCGCCTGGAGGCGGCGCTCTCGCGCGCGCGGACCACGTCCGGATGGGCGTTGACGCTCGGCCGCGCGCGAATCCTCCGCTCCGCTTCGCGACTCCGGGGCACTTGGCGGAACGCTACGGACGCCTTCGGACGCCAGCGCAACGCCGGCATAACCGCCAGCTCGCCGATGAACGGGTCGTCGGCGCGCGTGCCTGACCGGAGGGAGTTCGGGACGACCGCTGGGCTGGCGAGGTTCCACCGCAGTCGGGTAGCGTTGAAGCGGACTCAAGCGTGGGGGTGAGGGCCCGGGATAGAGCCGGACCCTCGTGACCGCCCCGAGCTCCGACAGACCGAGCCGGTCACCGTTGTTGTGCCACGGCCGGCGCGGCGCTGTCCAGTCGGAGCTTGGCCCACGCGCTCCGACGCCGTGGACCAGCCGTTACGCCAGAAGACCTGCCGATACTGCAGCCGCCTGTTCGCCATCTGCGTAGCGTGTGATCGCGGCCATGCCTACTGCACGCTGCGCTGCCAGGCGGCCGGCCGTCGCCGATCGGTGCGGGCTGCCAGGGCGCGACATCAGCGGAGTCCCGAGGGCCGTCTCGACCACCGCGACCAGCAGCGCGCCTACCGCGACCGCCGCCGCGGCGTGATGGATCAGTCTTCCCCCGCAGCGCTGCGATCGACCAGACTCCCCGTCCCTGACGCCGCCCCGGTTCAGCCCCTCGTTGCCACGCGTTGCGTGGTCTGCGGGCGGACGAGCCAGTGGCTGGTTCCGATGCGCGAGCCGCGCATCGCGGGGACAAGGAGGAAGGATGATCACGCCCGCGCAACGCGCCGAGATCCGGCGCCTGTACTACGCCGAGCACTGGAAGATCGGGACCATCGCGGCCCAACTCGGCCTCCACCGTGAGACAGTCCGCGCCGCGGTCGAGCGCGAGTCGCCAGACGTCCCTCCCAGCGTGTGGCGGTCCAGCATCATAGACCCGTATCTGCCGTTCATCCGCGACACCCTGACGCAGTACCCACGGCTGCGCGCGACGCGGATCCACGAGATGGTGCGCCAGCGTGGCTATGCCGGTTCGGTCTTCCCCGTACGCAAACTCGTGCGGCGCCTGCGGCCCGAGACCAGCCGCGCCGTCTACCGCCGGGTCGTCACCTTGGCTGGCGAATCCGCACAAGTCGACTGGGGCTCGTTCGGCAAGGTCCGCATCGGACAAGGCACACGCACCGTCTCCGGATTCGTCATGGTCCTCGGCTACTCGCGGGCGCTGGCCGCGCTGTTCACCCTCGACCAGACGCTGGAGAGCTTCCTGCGGGGTCACGTCGCCGCCTTCGACGCGCTGGAAGGCGCCGCACGCAACCTGGTGTACGACAATCTGCGCAGCGCCGTGCTCGACCGCCGCGGCGCCGCCGTCCAGTTTCATCCCCGCCTGCTCGACCTCGCCGGCCATTACCACTTCGCACCGCGCCCCTGTACACCCGGACGCGGGAATGAGAAGGGAAAAATCGAGAGGCAGATCCAATACCTCCGGCACGCGTTCTTCGCCGCGCGGCCCTTCCGCGACCTCGACGACATCAACGCCCAGTTCCGCCGCTGGCGAGACGATGTCGCCCACCGCCGACGTCATCCCGACCACCCCGACCGCAGTGTCGCCGACGTCTGGGCCGAAGAGAAGCCCCGCCTGCTGCCGCTGCCTGCCCATCCCTTCGAGACCGACCTGGTGCGCGCCGTCCGCTCCGGAAAGACCCCCTACGTCCGCTTCGACCGCAACCTCTACTCGATTCCCCACACCCACGTCCGCAAGCCGCTGACCCTGGTCGCCTCGGCCACCCGCATCCGCATCCTCGACGGACAGAACGAGCTGGCCAACCATCACCGCACATACAACACCGGGCTGACCGTCGAGGACCCCGCCCATCTGGAAGGCCTGCTCGCCGCCACTCGCCAGGCCAACGTCCACACCACCCGCGACCGGCTGCGCGCCGCCGTCCCCGCCACCGCAACGCTCTTCGAGCGCCTTGCCGAGCGAGGAGAGGCCCTGCGACCGCACGCCACCCGGCTGCTCGCCCTGCTCGACGACTACGGGCCGCAGGAGCTGGCCGCCGCCGTCGACATCGCCCTCCAACGCGATGCCCTCGGCGCCGGCTCCATCACCCACATCCTCGAAACCCGACGCCGGCAGCGCGGACTCAAACCCCCGCTCCGACTCACGCTGCCCGACCGGCCAGGGCTGCGTGACCTCGATGTCCGGCCGCACGACCTGGAGACTTACGATGCCCTCGGACAGAAAAACCCCGACGACGCTGGCGACTGACCTCCGCCGCCTCGGGCTCAACCGCACCGCCGACGAGCTGAACGACATCATCGCCCAGTCCACCCGCAAGCGCTGGAGCGCCACCGTCCTGCTCGAGCACATCGTCGCCGCCGAACTCGAAGAAAAACAGCGCCGCAGCGTCGAGAGCCGGCTCAAGCGCGCCCGACTCGGACGCTTCAAACCGCTCGCCGACTGGGACTGGGACTGGCCCACCGCGCTGGACCGACCTGCCCTCGAACGCATCCTCTCGCTCGACTTCCTCGCCCGCGGCGAGAACGTCGTAATTCTCGGCGCGCAAGGCCTGGGAAAGACAATGTTGGCGAAGAACATCGCCCATCAGGCTGTCCTCGCCGGACACTCCGCACTCTTCACCACCGCCGCCGACCTGCTGCTCGACCTCAACGGACAGGAGACCGCCCGCGCACTCGAACGCCGTCTGCGCCACTACACGCGCCCCGCGCTATTGTGCGTCGACGAACTGGGCTACCTCGCCTACGACGCCCGTGCCGCGGACCTGATCTTCCAGCTCGTCAGCCGCCGCTACGAACACCGCTCCCTGCTGATCACCACCAACCTGCCTTTCAAGAACTGGGACACCGTCTTTCCCAACGCCTCGTGCGCCGTCGCCCTGATCGACCGGCTGACCCACCACGTCGAGATCCTTCGCATCGAAGGGAGCAGCTTTCGTCGCCGGGAGGCTGAACTCAGCCAGCAGGAGCGCAACCGCCAGCGTCCGGCTCGCGACGAAGACACCGAATGACGCGATCAGCAGGGTCGTCCACAGCCAGTCGACGGAACTTCAGAAATGATCAGTATGACCAGCATCGCGTTATGACAAGTGACCGTCGGCGAGACGGTGGCGGTCGGGGTCCAGCAGGTCGTCTGCTTGTCATAATCAGAGGCTCGCCAGGAAGGCCAACAGCGAGGAGTCGGCCTTGAACCGCTGCGTTCTTTGGCCGAGCGGCTCGAGTTTTCGCAGAGCGTCTTCCTTGAGTTGCAGGTCCGCCTCGACGTATTGATGGGTGGTTTCGAGTCGCTCGTGGCCGAGCCACAGCGCGATGGTCGCCATGTCGACGCCGGCCTGGAGCAGGTGCATCGCGGTAGTGTGGCGGACGACATGCGGCGACACGCGCTTGGCGTCCAGGCTCGGACATCGCTCGCGAGCTCGCCGGCAGGCCTGATCGAGCAGATGGGTGACGCCCTGCCTCGTCAGGCGGTCGCCCCGCGCGTTGCGGAACGCATAGTCGGGCGCGGCTTCGCGCTCTTCGTCGAACCACTGGCGCAGGCAGCGGCTGGTCCTGGTCCACAGGGGAACCGTTCGCTCCTTGCGGCCCTTTCCGAAGAGCTGGACGACCGCGGTGGGGCCGAAGCGTACGTGGGAGCGCCGCACCGCAATGAGTTCGGAGACCCGCGCCCCGGTGTTGTACAGCGTCAGCAGGAGGACGTGGTCCCGCCGTCCGCCGTGGGTCGAACGGTCACAGCCTGTCAGGATGGCGTCCATTTCCGTACGCGTCAGGTAGGCGACCTGTCGTCGCGGCGTGCGTTTACGGGGAATGGCCAGGACGCGAGACGCCAGGTCGACGCACTCAGGCGTACGTAGCGCTGCGAACCGGACGAAGGAACGGACGGCGCCCAGACGCGCATTGCGCGACGCAATGCTGTTGGCGCGGTCTTCTTCGAGGTGGTCGAGAAACGCGAGGATGACGGGAGCGTCGAGGTCGTCGAGTGTGAGCACCTCGGGCTTGCGCTGACGGTGCTGGTCCAGAAACGTCAGCAGCCGGCGAAAGGCGTCGCGGTAGGCGTGGATGGTCTGTGGGCTGACGGCCTTCTGCTGCAGGAGATGGTCGGCGAAGAACGCACGAAGCAATGGGCCGAGCGGGGCACGGGCAGTCATGGCGTTCCCTCCCCGGCGACGAACGCCTCGAACCGCGCGGCGGCCGGTTCGAGCACCGGCGGTGTGGCCGTCAGATACCAGTAGGTGTTTTGCGGGCTGACGTGGCCGAGGTAGACGGCGAGCGCGGGGAGCCGATCGCGGACTACGACTCCTTGCTGCGCCCAGGCGGCGAGCCTGCCCACGGCGAAGCTGTGGCGCAGCTTGTGCAGGCTGACGCCCGGGGTGCCGGCCGGCCCGCGCAGGCCGAGCTGGCGGGCCAACTGCACGAAGGTCCGGGCGAGGGCGTGGTAGTGGAGTCTGGCGCCGCGTTCGGAGACGAAGAAGGCGCCACACAAGCCGTCGTAGCCGAGAACCCGGCGTTGCTCGGTGTAGGCCCGCAGCGCGGCGGCGGTCGTGGGATGGAGCGGCACGAGGCGCGACTTCCGGAACTTGGTGCGCTGAATCTGGAGGCACGGCGGAGTACCGACGAGATCGACGTGATCGATGTCGAGGCGAATCGCCTCGCCGGCGCGGAGGCCGCAGCTGGCCAACAGGCCGATCACGGTGGCGACGGTGTGCGGACGAAGCGCATTGGGTGGTCCGAGGGAGCGGGCAGCGTCCATCAGAGCAACGATCTCGTCGGGCGCGAGGATGCGCGGGATGGGACGTTTGTACGTGCGAACCAGCCCGGCGCCGGGCACGTCGACGTCGGGCTCGGCGGCGCGGACCATCGTGAGAAACCCGCGCACGATGCTCAACCGCCCCGCGTGCTGGCTTTCGGTGCTCGCCGAGGCCCACTCGACGGCGGCCTGCGCAACCGGGGCGTCGTGGCCGCGCCGTTCGAGATGCTCGACGAAGTCCTGCAGGAGGCGTACTTCCCGTTGCATGGTGAAGCCGATGGCGCGGCGCAACGCGACGTAGGTCTGCAAGTACTGGCGCCAAGCCTCGCCGGTCATCGTGCACCTCCGGGCCACGGCAGGGCGATCGTCGCCAGGGTCTCGCGGTCCAGCTTGGCGTAGATGGTGGTGGTCTCCAGGCGGGCATGGCCAAGCAGGTCCGCGACGGTCTTCATCGGCACGTCGCGGCGGACCATCCGGGACGCAAAGGCGTGTCGGAACAGGTGGGCGCCGGGCCGCGGGACGATGACGCCGGCGCGACGCAGCGCCCGTGTGGCGATGGCCGTGACGCCCGACCCGCCGAGCTGCCGATACGGTGGCAGCGCGGTTACGAAGATCAGGTCCGGCGGACTCGCCGGGGGCCGCGAGCGCAACGTGGCGACCAGGGCCGCCCCGACGTCGGCCGGCAACGGGAGTCGTCGCTCCTTTCCTCCTTTGCCGGCCACACGGACAATCCCGTTGTGCCAGTCGACGTCCTTCACCGTGAGGGCTGCGGCCTCTGCTGCCCGGAGTCCAAGCCGGCTCAGCAGCAGCAGAATGGCGCGGTCACGACGACCGTTGGGGCGCGTCTCGTCCACTGCGGCCAGCACCCGCTGCACCTCGGCATCGGCGAGGGCGCGGGGCAGTCTGGCGTGCTTCCATTCGCGGATGGTCGGCACGGCGCCCTCGATGCCGGCGGGAACCACGCCGTGGGCGGTCAGGAAGCGAAGAAACGCACGGGTGGCCGTGGCCGGGTTGCGGCAGGACGACTGACAAAGCCCGCTTGCCCGGACCTGCACGAACGCCGCGATCGTCGGCACGGTGAGGCGGGACCAGTCGGGCGTCGGCGTCCCCGCGCACTCGGCAAGAAAGGCTACGGCGTAGCGCCGGTACATCCGCCGGGTCCCGACGACCAGGCCATGCGCTTGCACGAGGTGATCGTCGAAGCGTTGCAGCCACTGCTCGGACTCGCATGGCGCGGCGACCGGGACAGGGCGCGCCGCTACCCCTCGGGTCCACAGATGCGCGGCCAGCAGACGGACGCCGTATGCCACATCCGGGAGCACGCCGCTCAGGCGCGTCGAAGACGGTCGCCGTGACAGCCCGGTCACGAACCGAGTGACCAGCGTCTCGTCAACATCCGTCGCCGCAACGCGCTGCTGGTCCAGCCAGACACCGAAGATCGCGGCGGCTCGCACGTACCGGCGCACGGTGCTCGTCGCGTACCCGCGCGTCATGAGTACGTCGACGAAGTCGTCGACCCAGCCACCCAACGGCCCGGACCGGATCTGGTCGCAGATGCGTGGGCGAACGGAGAGAGTTTCAAGCATGGTCTCCTCCTTGGCCCCCTGACACCGGGAACCCGTAGAGACCATGCGTACTATGTCAAGCTCGCGGCGGCGCCGACGCCCGCCACGCCAGGGGCAACGGCGCTCGGCTGACAGTCACTTGTCATAACGCGATGCTGGTCATACTGATCATTGGACTAAACCGCTCCGCGGTAGACGGCGGATCGACCCGCCGACACTGAGACGTCCGGCCAGATCGTCGAGCCCCCACAGCCCGTCGTGAGCTTCGCCATACGCTGGTCTGCGAGTGCCTGGAATCCCCCAGGCCCTCCACAGAGGAGCGTCTCATGGCTTCCCTTCGTCAACGCATGCTCGAAGACATGCAGGTGCGGCGGCTGTCGGAGTGCACCCAACGGACGTACGTCGAGACCGTCGCACGGTTCGCTCGTTACTTCGACCGTTCCCCGGCTCGTCTCGGTCCGGAGCAGATTCGCGCCTACCAGGTCTACCTGACCAACGAACGTCGTCTCGCCCCGAGCTCGCTGGTCGTCGCCGTGTCGGCGCTTCGCTTCCTCTATCGGGTCACGCTCCAGAAGCGGTGGGTCTTCGACGACATGATCCCCGCGCCGAAGAAGCCGCGGTCCCTACCGGTCGTGCTCAGCCCGGAAGAAGTGGTCCAGTTTCTCGACGGGGTGAAAGCCGCGAAGCATCACGCCATCCTGACCACGTGCTACGCCGCCGGTCTGCGCATCTCCGAGGCCGTTCACCTCACCGTGTCCGCCATCGACAGCGCACGCATGGTGCTGCGCATCGCGAAGGGCAAGGGACAGAAGGACCGCTACGTGATGCTCTCGCCGAAGCTGCTGGCGGTCCTGCGCACCTGGTGGAAAGTCGAACGGCCCCGCCACTGGCTCTTTCCCGGCGAGCGTCCCGAGACGCCGATCACGCGGGCAGCGGTCCAGCGTGCATGCCAGATCGCCGCCCGCCGCGCGCGCCTCGCCAAAGCGGTTTCGCCACATTCGCTCCGCCATGCGTTTGCCGTCCATCTGCTCGAGGCCGGCACCGACCTGCGCACCATCCAGCTCCTGCTCGGGCATCGGAGTCTGGCGACCACGGCGCAGTACCTGCGGATCGCGACCACCACGGTCTGCTCGACCGCGAGTCCGCTGGATCTGCTCCCACGGCCCGTCCCAGAACGCACCCAGGTCGTCGACTGAGCTACGGTCGTGCCGCGCGCCGCGCTTACCGTGGCGGAGGTGTTCCGCCGCTACGGCGATACCTTCCGGGCCGAAGTCGGAGCCGCCCTCTCGACGGCGCACAGCCGCGTGATGACGGCCATCGAGCAATGCCGCACCGCCGCCCTCGGCGGCCACGTCGAGCAGTGTGACCACTGCGGCCATCGGCGCGTCTGGTACAACTCCTGTCGCAACCGCCACTGTCCGACCTGTCAGTCGCTGGCCCGCGCAACGTGGCTCGAACGGCGCCGGGCGGACCTGCTGCCCACCGAGTACTTCCACGTCGTCTTCACCGTGCCCCCGGCGATCGCCGAGGTCGCCACCCAGAACAAGGCCGTCGTCTACGGTCTCCTCTTCCGGGCCGTCGCCGAGACGCTCCGCACCATAGCGGCCGACCCCCGCCACCTCGGCGCCGAGATCGGCTTCTTCGCCGTCCTGCACACCTGGGGCCAGACGCTCGTCCATCATCCCCATCTGCACTGCGTCATCCCGGGTGGGGGGCTCGCGAGAGACGGCAGTGGCTGGGTTGCCTGCCGACCCGGATTCTTCCTGCCGGTCCGGGTGCTCTCGCGCTACTTCCGTCGGGTTCTTCTCGCGGCGCTGGAGGACGCCTTCGAGTCCGAACAGCTGCGCTTCGCCGGGGCGCTACAGCCCCTCTCCGACCCCCGGTGCTTCGCCGAGCACCTTCGGCCGGCCCGCGAGACCGAATGGGTGGTCTATGCGAAGCGACCCTTCGCCGGCCCCGAACAGGTCCTCGACTACCTCGGCCGGTACACCCACCGGATCGCCATCAGCAACCAGCGCCTGTGCAGCCTCCACGACGACTCCGTGCGCTTCCGCTACACCGACTACCGCCGGGCTGGCGCGTCGCGCAAGAAGACCATGACGCTGACGGCGACCGAGTTCATCCGGCGCATGCTGCTCCACGTGCTCCCGCCCGGCTTCCACCGCATTCGGCACTACGGCTTCCTCGCCAATCGCAACCGCCAGCAGAAGCTCACCGAGTGCCGCCGCTTGCTATGCACGCCACCACCGGCAGCGGAGGCCGGCCCGGTCGCCACTGACTATCGGGATCGCTATGAGGCGTTGACCGGTCGCTCGTTGCGCCGGTGTCCCCGGTGCCACGACGGGAACATGCAGGCCGTTGACCTCGCCGGCGCCTGGGGGTGGTGTCCGGTCATCCTGGATTCGTCGTGACAAGCCCATCGACGCCCGCCAGGCACCCTTCGCAGTTCCCGGGAGGCCCCGGGCCGGTAGAGTTGCGTCTCCGACCCCTCCCGACGGCTGCGGAACGGCCTTCCCGGTCATCCTCGCCGACCGCCGTCGGCCGGCAACCTCCATGCAACGCCCCGTGGGACGCCCGGGCGCTCCGTCCGCCGACAATGCAACGCCCATAGCCGAGCGGCGGGGTAGCGGTTCAGTCCAATCCCATTTTTCGGTCACCGGCGCGGTGACACGCCTTGCCACTGCCGGACGTTTGCTGCCGCGCCGCCAACTGAAAAATGCTCTGCAGTATGACCAGCTGGTCATACTGATCACTTCCTCGAGCTCGCCAACAACCGGCGGAAGTCGTCACGGAACAAGAACGTCGGCTTGCCCCAGGCGATCGCCAGGCCGAGCTCCACCATCACCCCTTCGTCCGGCGGGCAGCCGTTGACCACCGCGAACAGCCCGTCCGCTGTCCGCACGTCCCGCAGGTCCGCCTGTCCAACCCGGTAGGCCCACCCTGGCGCGGTCTTATCGACCGGATTGTTGCGGGCGAACGGCTCCCATACCTCGGCGCCGGCCGCTTCCAGCGCCCCAACCAGCGCCGCGAGCGCCCCAGACCGCTGCTGGGCGGAAAAGCCGTAGGGGTTCGCCAGATACAGCCGTTTCCGCATCGTCACCCAGTCTAACCACCCGGCCGCACCGCCATCCGTGGGCGACAGTCGCCGGTATCGAATCCGGCCGCGGATCCCGGCTGGCCACGTGAACACGAACAGCGACACGACCGCTATCGCCATCATCGGCGCCGGCGTCGGTGACTTTGGGTTCTCCTGAAACAGGTGTGGGTGGGTTGAGGCCGGTCCCCGGGACGACGGGATAGGCCCTCGCTCCGCTTCGCGGGTCCTGCGCTGCGCTGCCCGCCGTCAGGCCGTCCGATTTCGAGTTCGTCTTCGAGGCGCGGATGATCGACTGGACGGGGCGAGGCAGGGATCGTTTTCGCGAGAATGTCGCCGCCAGCCGACGGAAATTGTGTCGCACCGATGGATGCCGTCGATGGCAGCACGTCGGCCAGGTCGTCTAACCAATCGACGAGTGGCGTGTTGCTCACACGGTGACGAGTACGCTCACCCGACACGACGTCGAGCACATCGTCCCGGGCCGGGGCCCGCGCGCGTTCGCTCCCGCGTGACGAAGACGATCCTCCGGCACGTCAGTGCTGGGTAGCCTGCATCGACTGCTGTCGAGGGTCCCGGCGGCAGTAGAACGACCGCGGGTCACTACGCTGCCTTTGGCCGCGAACGTTGGACGCGCGCCAAAGGAGCGAGCCATGTGCCCCGGACCACAAGATGCGAAAGCTCCACCTGGAGAGAGTTACCCGTGAGTAGAGCCCCTGCTCTATCGGCCAGCCGAAGCGGCCGAGCTTCTTCGGGTCAGCCCCAGCAAGTTGTACGAGCTGATGAACAGCGGCGAGATCCCCTGGATGCGGTTGGGAGGGGTTCGCCGCTTGCCCGTGGAGGCACTTCGGCAACTCACTGGAGAGAGTCACCCGCGAGTGCCGCAAATGGAGCCTTTGTTCTATCGGCCAGCCGAAGCGGCCGCGGCTCTTCGGGTCAGCCGCAGCAAGTTGTACGAGCTGATGAACAGGGGCGAAATCCCCTGGGTGCGGTTGGGAGGGGTTCGCCGCTTGCCCGTGGAGGCACTTCGGCAACTCACACGGACGAGGGACGTTGATCGGTCGAGACGCGGAACGCCGTAGGGACAGCCGGGCCCGACCGGTACCGGTGTCCGAACGCGGGCAGCAGGCTTCGACGATGTGTGCTCGCCGCCGCGCACACGACGAGCCAAGCCACGTCGCAGTAATGCGGGCGTGGGCACGCGGCACGGCACACCCTGCCGCGACGGTCGGCAGGAACTCGGGTTGCCGTCCGCAACGAGGTCGGCAGGAGCTTCGGAGAAGTACTTGGTGGCGTACCGGGTGGTCGCTTCACGGCGTGCTGGATCGCGAAGCATCGAGCGCATCACGGCGAATCGACCACAGGAGGAGATCGGACGATGTCAACGCGTCGTGGACGCGGTGAAGGCAGCATTACGAGGCGAGCGGACGGACGATGGATGGCCCGCGTGGACCTCGGCTGGCAGGACGGCAAGCGCCGTCGAAAGACGCCAAGCTCGCTCCACACGACGTCGCCGCCTGGTTGCGGCGCCATCAGAAGAATGGGGCGAGTGCTCGGACGACGCGGTACGCGCGGTCAGTGCTGCGCGCCGCACTGAATCAAGCGCTTCGGTGGGAACTCGTGTTGCGCAACGCGGCCGCCCTGACGGATCCGCCGCGGTATCGCGCCCGGGAGATCCAGCCGCTGACGCCCGATCAGGCTAGAACCCTGCTCGAGGTCGTCGCCGGCCATCGGCTTGAGGCTCTCATTTCGGTCGGGCTCGGCCTTGGGTTGCGGCGCGGCGAAGCCTTGGGCTTGCGTTGGGATGCCGTGAATCTCAGGCCGGCGAGCTGTCGGTGCGTCAGGCTCTGGAGCGGGCCGGGGGGGGATCCGGAGGCGGTGCGAACCACCGGGCGGTTTGCGGAACCCAAGACGAATCGCAGTCGTCGCACCATCACGATCCCCGGCTTGGTGACCGACGCTCTGCGCGCGCATCGACTGCGCCAACTTGAGGAGCGGCTGGCCGCCGGGGCAAGGTGGCGCGAGTCCGGGCTGGTTTTCACGTCGACCGTCGGCACGCCGCTCGACGAGCGCAACCTCAACCGGCTGTTCAAGGCGATCCTGCGAGACGCCAACCTTCCGGCCATTCGCTACCACGACCTGCGGCGCACGGCGGCGACGCTGCTGCTCGCTCAGGGTGTCGATCCGCGCACGATTCATTCCTTGCATGCCTGATTCCGGGGGCCGTTTTCCCGAGTTAGGGTGTCAGTTAGGGTGTCAAACTATTCGCCCCCGAAGGCGAAAGTCGCGAATTCCCTAGGAAAAAGTGGTGAGCCGCCGGGGACTCGAACCCCAAACCCGCAGATTAAGAGAACAAAATCACGCTGTCCAGTGGTGTGCGCTGGCGTCCAGAACGGCCTGTTTCTTGAGGGAATCGGCACCTTTCGCTTCCAGGGGTGTCCAGAGATCGCACGGGCGTCCGCTCCGTAGGGTGTCACTTAGGGTGTCAAATCTCGGAGGGCGTGCCCGCTGGCATGTGCATTCGATGTACATGTAGCAGTCCGTTACCGGTCGAAAGCGAACTGAGCACGGGCTCGCCATCGTCCGCACGGACCCCTGCGAAGGCGCTCCCCGACTCCGAGTGGTGGATTCCGCACCGAACTCTGCGCTGTCTTCGTAACCCATTTGCAATAAACAACTTACAAAGCACAACGGAATTTCAGTTCCCTATTCTGTTCACAATTTCGATCTGGACTCAATCACACTCCGCAAGACCGCTTGGGCCGGCTTCGGACGGTTGGCGGATCGGTCTTCATCCCCTGGATGGTCATCCCGCAGCTCTCGTTCCTCTTCCGGGGCTGGTTCCGGAACGGTGCTCGTCTACTCGCTCTCCGGTGCGGTGGCCGGCGCGATCTTCCGCATCGTCACCGAGCGAGGGATGTTCGTCGTCCAGGGTTTGACGGACGACATGGCGGCCGGCGTGGAGTGGTCGGGGCCGACCGGGATCATGCCGGCGTGGCGGCGGTCGCTGGTGACCATCACGGCGACCGGTCTGGCGACGGTCAGGGTCGGCGAGCTGACGCAGATGCTCGTCTCGGGCGGCGGTAAGTACAGTGATCGATACAACTTTGCCAACTGGCGTGACGCCCCAGGCCCGTGATCCTGGGCTCGCGCCCGCGAACGTGGCAACGTAGTTTCCGTCACTGTCCTAACGTCGGCTCCGGGCGTCGACCCGCGCGGTGCAGACGGCGGCGGTGGCCCGCGTGGCAGTGACGGGATGAGTGTGATGGCGGCGCGGGAGTCGACCGAGATCTGGGGAGAGCAGATGTGCGCGGCGCGGCATCTAAGACCGGGGTGCTGTGGCGCTGGTGATCCCTGGTCCTGAGATTGCGGTGGTCCGCCTCGCGTGGGCGCCGCAACCGAAGCTTCTGGTCGTGCGCGTCGACGAGGTCGGCCGCGCCGAGGCGGTGGCCTACGAGGCGATGGGTCGCGGGGTGGTATAGTTCAAGCGTTTGCTGGCCAACTGGTAGTGTTTGGGCGGGGCGGCAACGTTGCCCATCAGCGCCAAGGAGCGGTGTAAAGACCACATGCGGTCTCCCCACCGCTCCCTTTGTCGTCTCGCCCTCTCTTGACACCGACAAGGCCGTCGTGCCGTGCGTCGACGGTCGCTCGAGCCCCTGCACGAGGGAGCAGGCCCGATCACGGTGATCGACCCACACCCGGCCACCCTGTCGTGGCTGGCGTCCGTCCGGCGGCAGCGGGTGGTCCCGCTCGGCGTGGATCGCTTCGGTCAGTCCGGCGATCTGCCGGACCTGGACCTCGAGTACCGGCTGGACGTCAACGCCATCGTCGACGCGGCGGGGTGCACGTCAGATTTGTGAGGTGCTGTCTCATGCGGCGGCGTTTCGTCGTTCCCAGAAGGCTTCGAAGCGTCCGCTGAGGATGCAGCAGCGCAGGGCGAGGATGGCATTGGCGCCGTTGACGGACCAGTGCATGCCGGCGCGCTTGAGGCGCGCCCCGACGG